>JBOGLG010000040.1:0-5118 GCA_050745985.1 Terriglobales bacterium
GCCCCATTTCTCGCGCGTTCTGTGCGCGAGAAGTGGGGCACCGCCCGCGGCCAGACTTCACCGGGAGATCACACAGCCCGCAGCTTTATCTTCACCTGCCACTCATTCACCCGCACCATCCAGACGGAACTGACCCCAATTCCGACTACATCCCCGCTTGCGCTTCTCGGATTGCTGCACTTGACCTGATCCCCTAAATCAGCCCCAAAACTTCCCGCTCCAAGCCCCGACCCTGGAGTACAATGGCATGTCGTCGCCCAGATCAACACTCAACTGCCGGGCACCGTGGACGGGGTTCACTTCAGCGCCTGGCACAACCAGACCGGCGCCCCGATGCCTCGGCGGCCCACTATGAGATGGATCGAGTCTCTCAGGAGACAATGATGGAGACAAGACTAGGAACACCGCTTGCGACGTTTTCCGAAGCTTTGGTTTTGACCTTGCTGTTCGCCACTACCGCGATCCCGTCGTCGGCCCAGCAGTATGTTTTCCGAAGTGTGGATGTCCCAGGGGTGGCGGGGACACTCATCGGGGGCAACAACAACTCCGGCGTGATCGCGGGGTGTTATCAGATGACCGGGCCCTCCTCGGATTACCTCGCTTTTGTGCTGAATGACGCAAAGTTCACCGTTGCCGAGTATCCGAATGCAGTATCAACCTGCGTTAACGGAGTTAGTGGAAACGGCAAGTACGCAGGAGCGTACGCCAAGAGCGACGGGATCGGCCACGGGTTCCTGCTGTCTAACAAAACCTTCAAAAGCATCGATTATCCCAATGCTGCGTTTACCGAAGCGTACGGTGTGAACGATTCGGGTATCGTTAGCGGCGACTACTCTGACGGCAGCGCGTATCACGGTTTCACCTGGCACGGCGGCACCTTTACCCATGTCGACTTTCCTGGTGCGAGCAATACCTATGTCACGGGAATCAACGATTCTGGCGATGTGGTCGGCACCTACACCATGGGTGGTACCTATCATGGTTTTCTGCTGAGCGGCGGGAACTTCAGCACCATCGACTATCCCGGCTCCATTTACACGAGCCTGTTCGGCATCAATAACCTCAGCCAGATTGTAGGTTTCTACTACAACAGCGACACCGTCAACCATGGGTTCAGCGACTTTGCGGGAATTTTCTCTACCCTGGACTACCCTGGTGCCGCGTCTGCTGCGATCGGGATCAATGATTCCGGCCAGGTTGTCGGTCAGTGGTTCGGTGGTGGCAGTAACCCGTCTCCGTACGACGAGCACGGTTACCTGGCAACTCCTGCCGGGGGTTCGAAGCCTGCTGTCCGCGGAGTTCCCGGACCTCATGGCCGACTCGTCTCCCGACATTAACGCAGTTTGCCGGTGGCTCACGGGGGAGACCCGCTCGGCAAATCGGCACGCAACCCCACGCAGTTGGACTAACGATCTCGATCTTCAGGATTGATAGCAAAACTGGAGGGCTAAGCTTCGCTGGGGGACTTAGCAATCAAAACGCCGATCTGTCTGTGGTCGCGGTGCACCCGTCCGATATTCCGGTGTGGTCAAACGACAGGGATTTTGAAGGCGCAGGCGCTGTCTGGCTGACGACCAGCGATTTGTTACGGAATCTGGAATTGGAGAAGAAATAAATCGGGCCGCCCAGCGGCGGCCCTTGTAGAAGCTAGCAGCTAGCAGCTGAAAGCTAATCCCCCAACACCGGCTCCGCCACTTCCACCTTCGGAGCCGCCGGCTTCCCGAGCGCCCCCAGCGGAATGAATCCATTTTCAGTAACCGCCGGCTTTTCTTTCAAGACTACTTCCCGGTACAGCGCCGCCATGCGGGCATCGTAGGCTGCATCGTTTTTCTTCGGACCACGCGCCTCGGCCTGCTTCGCGTCCCGCGCCCGCAACTTTTCTTCGCGCGAGTTCTTGGCAATGCCCAGCTTGTCCAGATCATGCTGCTCTTCCATGGTGACAATGCCCTCGCGCAACACCAGGTTGTGATCTTCGGTTTCCATTTTCACATTCTTGCCGCCGGCAAAGATCTCATGCCGCCCATGCTCCTCATACCACTTGGTGAGCGTGGCCGTCATGTGCATTTTCTCGATAATGTTCCGCCAGCCCACCCCGGTGTTGTAAGCGCAGAACGAAATCTCGCCTTCCTGCGTGGCGTAAGGGATAATGCACTGCTCGGTCCGCCGGAAATCGTAGTTGAACAGGTCCTGAAACCACATTCCCGCGATGAACAAAAAGTTCCATCGGTCCTGCCGCCGCTTCATGACATCGTCAATCGTCCGCTCCGGCCCCACCTTGCCGTAGTTTTTCCCGGTAGCGTTGTAGTTTTTATCGAACTTCCGCAACAGGTCGATTAATTTGAAATGCGTAGGCGACTTGAACGGATCGTAATTTTTCATCAAACAAAGCGCCATCCCCACCACACTAAGAAACTTCCCCCGCGCCGCATCGTTGACTTTGGCAATGTCCTTTGCCAACTGGTCGCCATGCAGGAAAGCAGTAACCGGCACCGCCTCCCGCGTCTCCTTGTCAATCATCACAGCCATCCCAGTCCCACAATTCGGGTGGCAACCACATGACAGCTGGCCCCAGTCGTTTTTGGCGTCGTTGGCGTGCATTACGTCGGCCCAGTCGCTGAAGGTTCCCATGAAGCTGATGGGGAACCAGTCGCGGGAGGGTTCGCCCAGGCCGGTTTGACCTTTTACGTCGTGGGCCAAGTGGGAGAGCGTGTAACGCTGGGCCTGGCGGCGTTCGTCGGTTACGGCTTCGTCGCGACCGGTGAAGGACACGGGTTGGAACGACAAGAACCCGATTTTCTTGGGATTATCGAGCGCGAACTGGATGATTCTTCCTACCTGCTCGTTGTTGATGCCGTTGACGATGGTCACGACCGGAACGATTTCGCAGCCGGCGCGGTGCAGGTTGTCGATGGCTTTCAGTTTCACGTCAAACAAGTTGCCAACTTTGCGATGGGCGTTGGCCGCGTTGCCGATGCCGTCGAATTGCAGATACGCGTAACGCATGCCGGCTTCAACCGCCTGCTGCGCGAACTCGAAACTTTTGGCGAATTCGATTCCGTTGGTGGCGGCCTGCACGCTGTTGTATCCGACTTTGCGGGCGTAGCGGACGGCGTCCAGGAAGTACGGTGACAGCGTCGGCTCACCACCGGAAAACTGCACGCTCATCTGACGGCGCGGCTTGATGGTGATGGCGTTGTCGAGCATCTGCTTGATTTCTTCCCAGGTCAGTTCGTGAACGAAGCCGACCTGATTGGCGTCCATGAAGCAGGGATCGCACATCATGTTGCAGCGGTTGGTCAGATCGATGGTGAGGACCGAACCGCGGCCGTACTTCACGGTGGAAGAACCGTGGTGGTGAAGCTTTTCGTCGTTGTGCGCCTTGATGTCGCGGCCGGGGAAAACGTCTTCGAGGTGCTTGGAGAATTCGGTGTCAATCGACATGACATCTTCGAAAGTGCCGTGTTTCGGGCACTGCTTCACCATGAGAATCTTGCCATCGCGTTCGATGATGGTGGCTTTGATCTCGCCGACTTTTTCGTTCATCAGCACATCGACCGGCAGCTTGCCGTCGAGGATCTGCTGGCGAATTTCGGGCACGCACTTGGGGCAAAGCGAATCGGTGGCGCGGGGCCAGCCGAGCGGCGGCTTCGACTTCTCGTAGGACTTGAGCAGCGGCTTGTCAGACCATTTGGGCGTGGGAGAAGGGTTGGGCTTGATGCGATTCAGGCGGTCGAACACGGCGAAGGCGCCGGTCGCGGCCACGGTCATTACTTTCTCCGCATACTTGATTGGTTTGTGCATTTTTCTCGCTTTCGCTCATTGGGAGTTGGGCCAAAGCCCACCCCTGGGTTGTCCGATACGTCAGACTCCTACCTGACCCATGGGAGACGTGGCAAACCACGTCTCTGCAATCGTGCCGCGAGACGTAACCAGTTACGTCTCTCTGAAACCTTGTTTTGACCTTCACCCGGGGGCCGCTCCAGATGGAGCTTTCCCGCAGGTTCGTTTTCACTATCCTATTGAGGGACAAGGCGTAAGGCACGTATATCCCAATGAACGGGGAAAAACCGGGGTCTAACGGTGGGATTGGGCAGCGAATGGGATGTAAAGTATTGAAAAGACGAGGGGATTGAGAAATTGGGTGATTGGGTAATTGGGTAATTGGGTAATTTGGCGATTGGGCGGGGCGTCCGGCACCGAAGTCTTACTCTTCGGGGGCGTCTACTTTTGTGGTCTTTACAGGTCACGCAGGTTGGTGTGAGTGTGGGAAGATTTGATGGCCATCAGGGTCGAATCCGCGCCGAAATCAGTTGGTGAAATGATCGGCGAGATCTGCCGTGAACTCGCCGTCCTGGTTCTGGTTTTTGTGCCGCTGGAACTTTACCGGAACGCCGCGATATCAGGCAGCGTAATTGCGGCGGCGATTGGTGGCAGCATTGCACTGGCCGGGGTGGGCATTTTGATAGAATGGCTTAGGAACGAATGAATGATGGATAGCATGTCTGCATTAACTGCGATTTTGGCCTACGGACTGGCGCTTGGCGCCGTCGGCTTAGCGGCAGCTTTGCGAGAACGCGGGCAACGCAGGAAGCAACTTGCATCCGACCAACAACTTCTCACCGCATTGAACAAGTCCGTTCACGGCCGCCTCAAGACTGACAGTGGAGAAGAACTGGAAGTCTATCTGCAACGGGCCGGACAGTAACTCTTTGTCCCCGGTTTTTGCGCGTGCTCTTCATAGTCGAAGGTGAAAGCGTGGATAGGGCGACAGTTATACCACGCGCACACGACCGTGGTGGCTCACCCACGTTTCGCAAAGAACGCGAAACATGGGGCACCCGGCTGATACGCTAGCGGGGCCGATTTTGGCCCAAGAGCAGTTGCATGGCCACCCCACCCACCGAATTCCTCCTCGGTTGTCATCTTGAGCGGAACAAAGGGATTCGCTTGCGAATCCCTTTGCGGAGTCGAAAGATCCCTTACCCGCCTGCACCGCCCCAAGCCGGGAAAGGGATTTTCGCCAGCGAGGTGTCCGACGAAGTGCCGTGCAGAAAACTCCCAGCGAAGCCGTTGCTGGCTGTCCGCAGACATGGGGTCCTTCGACTGCGTTGTCGTTAG
>JBOGLG010000041.1:0-241602 GCA_050745985.1 Terriglobales bacterium
GGTCCGAACCCCCCGCAGCGGGCGCGCCAGCGTTTGATGCAGGCGGTTGCCGCCGAGCCGCGACTGGCAAAGTCCCCCAAACCTCAACTGGTGATTGGCCACCTGCGGCCTCGCTGGATGACATTCACTCCAGTGGCCGTTGCGGTGGTGCTGGCAGTCATCAGCATCGGGTTGATCCTGGACGGGATCCGCCTGCGCCGGCGATATGACGATCTTGCCGGACAATACCAGGAGCTACAACAGAATTCAGCCCTGTCTCGCGAAGTAATGGCCATGCTGAATGACCCGCAGGCCGTTCGCATGACCCTCGTGGCGGCCAAGACCCCGCCTCAGCCGCAGGTAAAGACCGTGTATAAGCCTGACCGAGGTCACCTTCTTCTGATGGCAAACAATCTAGCTCGGCTTCCGGATGACAAGGTTTACGAAGTGTGGCTGCTCCCCGCCAACGGAAGCGCTCCCATGGCGGCCGGCACGTTCGAACCTGACAAAAAGGGCAACACTCTCATGCTGCACGCCATGGAAAACCCGGGCATTCAAGCTGAGGCCTTCGCGGTCACCATTGAGCCGCGCGGCGGAAGCCGGACGCCGACCATGCCCATGGTCATGACGCCGTCAAGCTGAAGCTGGTCCGGGCCACACGCTCGGCGGGCGGGAGCGGGTCCTTTCAACCTCCGCTTGAATTTGAAAGGTCCGCAATTTTGCCAAGCCGCGTTGTAATCCTCGCCCGTTTTTTCTGAAATCTGCCCGCGATTTTTCCTTGACAGCGTACACAATGAATATTTATACATAGCAATGTATATTTATTCGCATGAACAAACTGACCCGCCAGCAAACGATTCTTGAGCTTGCCCAGGAAGGGCCCCTACCCAACCAGCAGGAGTTGTGCAAGCTGCTGGCGCGGCGTGGATTCCGCGTGACGCAAGCGACCCTGTCACGCGATATTGGCGAACTGAAGCTGGCCAAAACTTCGGAGGGCTACACCCTGCCCAACGGCGATGGTCCGGCGGAGCCTCTACCTGCGGCTTCCCGTGTAGTGAGGGAGTTTGTCCGCGATGTGCGACGGGCGCAGAACCTGCTGGTCGTAAAGACCATTCCGGGAAGTGCCCAGTCTGTGGCCGTGGCCGTGGATGCAGAAGGCTGGAACGAAGTGGTAGGAACTGTTGCGGGGGACGATACCATCCTCATTATTGCCGCCAACAATAAGAAGGCGCAGCAACTCCATTCTCGTCTTGAGGGGATGCGCGCCTGATGGCCGGCACGATCCAACCCGCAGTCGTGGGGGCCACCGGCTACGCCGGCTTTGAACTGACGCGCCTGCTCTGTCGTCATGAGCAGGTGAAGAGGCCCATTCTCTTTTCGCGTGATGGCCAGAGTTCCGCCCCGGCGAGCCTGAACGAAGCTTACCCGCACATCAGCGAGAATGGCGACTTTCCTCTGCAACCCTTCGAGTGGAGCGCGTTGCGCAGCAAAGGAGTGGACATACTTTTTTTTGCCACCCCGCATGAGGTCTCGCGCGAGTGGGTGCCAGAGGCGATGCGCGAGGGAGTGCGCGTTGTGGACTTGAGCGGCGCCTGGAGGTTGCTTCAGCGGGAGTTCCGGGCGGTCTATCAGTTTCACGACAGTGATCCCGAACTGGCCGAGAAGCTGACCGCCCAGGCAGTGTACGGTATCCCGGAACTGCATCGTGAGCGTCTGAAATCTGCTTCGCTGGTCGGCAATGCCGGCTGTTACGCGACTTCCATTATCCTCGCGCTTGCACCTCTTGTGCGCGCCGGGCTTATCGATTTAGAGCATGGAGTAATCTGCGATTCCAAGTCGGGGGTTTCTGGCGCAGGCAAACAGGCTACGCAGAAAACTCATTTCGTCGAAGTGGCCGAGAATTTTTCTGCGTATTCGGTGTTCACGCATCGCCACACTGGAGAAATCCTGGAACAACTTGGCCTGCATGCGGAACAGGTGATTTTCACGCCCCACCTGCTGCCCATTCCGCGAGGAATTCTGTCCACGATTTACGTCCGGCTGAAAGCGCCGGCACATTCACAGGAAATTGAACGCTGCCTCAAGGACTTCTACGCTGTATCGCCCTGGGTCCGGGTTTTCCCTGCCGGCCGGCTTCCGCAAATCCAATACTCGCTGCGCACCAACTACTGCGATATTGGCTTTTCGCTTGCTCCCGACGGGCGGCGCATGGTGCTGGTCTCCTGCCTGGACAATCTGATGAAGGGCGCGGCCGGGCAGGCGGTACAGAATATGAATGTAATGTTCGGATGGAATGAGGAGGAAGGCCTGCGGTGAGAATTGTCGTAAAACTCGGAGGCGCCACTCTGGAAGACGCTGCGCTGCTGGTGCGGGCGGCGCTGGCCATCAAACAGCTAGCAAGGGAGCACCAGGTCGCGATCGTTCACGGCGGAGGAACTGCTTTGACGCGCATGCTGGAACGGGTCGGGAAGGCGAGCACGTTTGTTAACGGGTTGCGGGTGACCGATGCCGAGACACGCGATTTCGCAGTGATGGTGCTGGCCGGGCACATGAACAAAAAGCTGGTGGCCGCGCTCGCTTCGATCAATCAGGCCGGGGTGGGGATGTGCGGCGGCGATGGGATGACCTTCCGAGCGCGCAAGAAAGCAGCGAACGGACACGATCTGGGTTTTGTGGGCGAGATTTCCTCCGCCGATCCGCGCTGGATCGAGACAATCTGGCAGCAAGGGTGCGTGCCGGTAATTTCCAGCGTGGCCCTGGGCAGCGACGGGCAGTACTACAACGTTAATGCCGACCAGATGGCTTCCGCTTGTGCAGTTGCATGCCGGGCCAATTCGCTGATTTTTCTGACCGACGTGGCCGGCGTTAAGGACGCGGATGGGCTGGTGATCCGCTGGCTTGGCCTGCATGCTGCAGCCAAACTCGCGGAAAAATCCATCATCAGCGGGGGCATGCTCCCCAAGATGGACGCCTGCCGCAGCGCGCTGACGCAGGGCGTGAACCGCGTGCGCATCCTGCCTGCGGCCCAAGTAGAGAGATTGCCTGAATTTTATTCCACCAGAATCGAATCGGGCACGGAGGTTCTGGTCTCGTGAACCTGGAGCAGATAAAAAAACTCGAGTCCAAGCTGCTGCTCTCTACTTACGAGCGCTATCCAGTGCTGCTGGAGAAGGGCCACGGCGTGCACGTTTACGATCACAAAAACCGCAAGTATCTGGATTTTTTGAGCGGGATCGGCGTGAACGTGCTGGGCTATGCACATCCCGCGATCACGAAGAGCATTGCACGGCAGGCGAGGCTGCTGATTCACACCTCGAACCTGTTCTACACCGAATATCAGGGCAAGCTGGCGGCAGCGCTAACGAAAATCAGCGGTATGGACCGGGTGTTCTTTACCAACAGCGGCACTGAAGCCTGGGAAGGCGCGCTTAAAGTTGCACGCGCCTTTGCGAAAGAGGGTTGCCCGGCCGGCAGCGAGCCGAAGTGGAGGATTCTGGCCCTGGAGCATGCCTTCCACGGAAGGACGTTCGGCGCATTGGCTACAACCTACAAGGAGAAATATCGCGCGCCATTCGCTCCGGTAGTGCCGGGCGTGGAATTTGTGAAGTTCAACGATGTAGCCGATCTTGAGCAGAAGTTTGACTCCACGGTGTGCGCCATCGGTTTCGAGTTCCTGCAAGGTGAAGGCGGCGTACGGCCGGTCAGCAGAGAATTCGCGCAAAAGGCTTTTGATCTGGCTCGCAGGCACAATGCTTTACTGATCGCGGACGAAATCCAGAGCGGGCTGGGCCGGACGGGCCGCTGGTTCGCCTACCAGCATTACGGAATCCAGCCGGACCTGGTCACAGTAGCCAAGCCGCTCGCCGGCGGCCTACCTTTGGGAGCACTGCTGGCGAGCGAGAGGGTCTCAAGATGCATTCATCCGGGAATGCATGGAACTACTTTCGGCGGGGGGCCGCTGGCGTGCAGCGTTGCTCTGCAACTGCTGAACATCCTCGAAAAACAGAAATTCCTCAGGCATGTGCAAAAGATGGGCGAGTACTTGATCGGCGAGCTTCAGGGGCTGCAGAAGAAACACCCGGAAATTCAGGAGATTCGTGGCTTGGGATTGATGGTGGGCCTGGAGATGGCATCAGCCGATTTGGCCAAGGCGGCGGTGCGGGAGATGCTGCGGCGCGGCGTAATTCTCAACCGGACTGATGAAACGGTGCTCCGCTTCCTGCCCCCATTCGTCATCAGGAACAAACATGTGGATGAAGTGATTACGAAGCTGGACCAGGTACTTACAAGAAACACAAAGCAGGCGGCCGCCGCGGCCCAAAGGAGGAGCAAATGATGCCAGCGAGAATGTTTGACTATACGGCTACGAGCGCGCCCCTGGAGCAGGTTGCGGCGTGCCGCGACCTTGTCTCCGCGCAGGACCTTTCTCCCGAAGAGACGCGGTCGCTTTTCGATCTTACAAACATCATCAAGCACCGCCCGGCGGATTTTCGAGGCGCCCTCGCCGGCAAGCAGCTTGTTCTCTTCTTTGAGAAGGCATCATTGCGCACCCGTCTGACATTTGAAGCGGGTATGGCTAGTCTGGGCGGAACATCACTCTTTATGGACCAGACGCGCTCGCGATTGGGAGAACGGGAGCCGGTGTGCGACGTGGCGCGCAACATCGAGCGCTGGATTGACGCCGTTGTACTACGGACGTATGAGCACCGGACCATCGTTGAGATGGCGCAGAATACAAAAATTCCTGTAATCAACGCTCTGAGCGATCTAGAGCACCCGTGCCAGGCTTATGCCGATTTCTTCACATTGCAGGAAAGATTCGGCGACTTGCGCCAGGTGCACCTTGCCTACGTAGGTGACGGGAACAACGTAGCTCATTCGCTGATGCTTGCTGCCGCTGCGCTGGGAACAAGTATTTCCATTGCCACCCCGCCGGGCTATGGGCCAGACGTGGAGATCACAAGCGCCGCGAAAAAGATCGGCCGGACCACGGGCGCGATCATTGAGATTACCAACAACCCATGCGCGGCGGCCAAGGGCGCGAATGCCATCTACGCGGACGTTTGGACCAGCATGGGCCAGGAAGCAGAGGCCGCGGAACGGGCGGCTATCTTTGCGCCTTATCAGGTGAACCAGGAATTGTTCTCGCTGGCGGCGCCAAGCGCGGTGTTTATGCATTGCCTGCCGGCACATCGCGGGCAGGAGGTGACGGCAGAGGTGATTGATTCGCCCCGCTCCGTTGTATTCGATCAGGCAGAAAATCGCATGCATGTGCAGAAGGCGATACTACTTATGCTGCTGGGCAGCGGAATGGGCCAGGCCCGGACAAGGAGTAATTATGCGTGAGAAAGTTGTACTGGCTTATTCCGGAGGCTTGGATACCTCGATCATCATTCCCTGGTTGAGGGAAAATTATGACTACGACGTGATTGCCATGGTCGGCGACGTTGGCCAGGGAGACGATATTGAAGCCGTAGTTAAGAAGGCCTACGCCACCGGCGCGAGCAACGTGGTGGTGGAAGATTTGCGCGAAGAGTTCTTGATCGGATACGTATTTCCCGCGTTGAAGGCGGGCGCCGTGTATGAGCACAAGTATCTGCTGGGCACATCACTGGCGCGGCCGGTGATCGCCAAACACCAGGTTGAAGTTGCGCTGCGCGAAGGCGCCACCGCGGTTGCGCACGGCTGCACGGGCAAAGGCAATGACCAGGTGCGCTTTGAAATGGCGTACCAGGCGCTGGCTCCGGAGTTGAAAGTGATTGCGCCGTGGCGGGAGTGGTCACTGAAGTCGCGCGAAGACTGTCTTGACTACGCCGAGCAGCACGGAATCCCGGTTGAAGCCAGCCGGCAGAAGATTCACAGCCGCGATCGCAATCTGTGGCACGTGAGCCACGAAGGCGGTGAGCTGGAAGACGCGGCCAACCCGCCTTTGTTCAGCACCTGGCAGTGGACGCGTTCGCCGCAGGATGCTCCGGATCAGGAAGAGCGGGTGCAAATCGGTTTCGCGCAGGGAGTTCCGGTTTCACTCAATCAGGGAGCGCTCGATCCCGTCTCGCTGGTCGAACTGCTCAACGAAATCGGCGCCCGTAACGCGATCGGCCGAGTGGACCTGGTGGAGAATCGTTTCGTCGGAATCAAGTCTCGCGGCTGCTATGAAACTCCCGGAGGAACGTTGCTGATCAATGCCCATCGCGAGTTAGAGGCGCTCTGCCTGGAACGCGATGTGGTGCACTTCAAGCAACACATTGCGCTGAAATATGCTGAGCTTGCATATTTCGGCCTTTGGTTTACACCGCTGCGCGAGGCGCTGGATGCCTTCGTTGAAACCACTCAGCGGGATATGACGGGAAGTGTGACTCTCTCCTTATATAAGGGCAACGTATCGGTGGTAAGCCGGCAGTCCGACTACTCGTTGTATCGCACCGATCTCTCCTCGTTCACCATGGGCGACAGCTACGACCAGAAAGATGCGGCGGGCTTTATCCGTATCCTGGGGCTGCCGGCGCGCTCGCGTGCCCGGGCTCGCATGGAGGTCACGAAATGAAAATGTGGTCGGGGCGCTTTCGACAGGCGCTGGATCCTGATTTCGAGCGCTGGCAAAGGTCTTTCGAGTTCGACCGGCGTCTGGTGAAGTACGAGCTCGCGGCCGGCGGGGCCCATGCGCGGGCGTTGAAGGACGCCGGAATTGTATCGTCGAGCGAACTGATTTCGATTCTGCAAGGCCTGGAAAAGATTGGTGGCCTGGCGGCGGCCTCCCCTGAGTTCCTTGAGGACGGCGAAGCCGAAGACGTGCACCATTTTGTGGAGAGACAGTTGGTCGCTTTGATCGGCGATTGCGGATACAAGCTGCACAGCGGCCGCAGCCGTAACGAGCAGATCACAACTGACCTGCGCTTATATGTCCGGGCGGCGATTGATCAGCAACGAGTCGATCTGGCGGAGTTTGCGGGCGCGTTGCTGGAAAGGGCCGAGCAGGCCGGGAGCGCGGCCATGCCCGCATACACCCACCTGCAACGTGCGGAGCCGGTTCTTGTGTCTCACTGGCTGCTGGCGTACGTCGAAATGTTCTTGCGCGATGCCGAACGTCTGGCCGATTGCCGCGGGCGGGTGAACGAGTGTCCATTGGGATCCGGTGCAGTGGCCGGCGCTACACTGCCACTGGATCGTCGCGCCGTGGCTGCTGATTTGGGATTCGACAATCCCACGGCGAACAGTATCGACGCCACCAGCGATCGCGACTTTGTTCTGGAGTTCGTGAACACGCTCTCGCTGTTGGCGCTGCATCTGAGCCGGTGGGCAGAGGAAATGATCCTATTCTGCACGCAGGAGTTTGGATTTATTCGTTTGCCCGAAGCGTATTCCACTGGCAGCAGCGCCATGCCGCAAAAGAAGAACCCGGACTTGCTGGAGCTGACTCGTGGCAAAGCGGGGCGGGTGATCGGGAACGCCACGGCTTTGATGATCGCGGTCAAGGGGCTGCCTCTGGCCTACAACAAAGACCTTCAGGAGACTCAGGAACCTCTGTTTGATTCCACCGGAACAATTTTGGCGCTGCTTCCACTGGTCACGGGATGGATGAAAGCGGTGGAGTTCGATTACGAACGCATGCAGCAGGCGGCGCAGACAGGCTTTATGAATGCGTGGGCGGCGGCTACTTACCTGGTGCGGCGTGGAGTGGCTTTCCGCCTGGCGCACGAGCAGGTCGGCAAGATCGTGCAAATATGCCTGGAAAGGGGCTGCGAACTCCAGGACTTGCCGCTGCATGAATTGCGCTCGGTAAATCCGTTATTTGACCAGGACTTCTACACCTGCCTGACTCTGGGGTCGGTGCTGGCGATTCATGACGTGCCTGGAGGCACGGCGCCGGCGCGGGTGCGCCAGGCGATTACCGAGGCCAGGCAAAAGGTCGAAAACATCGCCGGGGAAGTTCATGCGCACTCGTAAGGCGACTTTGCCGGATGCCCGGCAGATCCACGAGCTGATCGCCGCCTATTCCGGTGACGGTACCCTTCTGCCTCGAACCCTCGCCGAGATTTGCGAAAACGTGCGTGACTTTGTGGTGTTGGAGGATGATGCCCGCGTCATCGGCTGCGGCGCTCTCCACCTTTATGGTCCGCACCTCGCCGAAATTCGCTCCATCACCGTCCTGCCCTCGCGGCAGCGGCAAGGCGGAGGGCAGCGACTGGTGAAGGCGTTGCTGGCTGAAGCCAGAAAGCACCGGGTCACGTGTATTTGTCTGTTCACCCGAACGCCGGAATTCTTCGCGAGCGTAGGTTTCTCAATCGCGCAGCGCGAAGATCTGCCGGACAAGATCCACAAAGATTGCTGGGTGTGCCCCCGCTTCCATAATTGCGACGAAGTGGCCATGGTGCGCGGAGAGTTGCCGAAGTTTGCCATCCTGCCCGAGCCCGCGAATTGGCTGGTGAAGCTCCAGGTATGACGGCGCCCGCGCAGTCGCACGACAGAATTTATTTTCCCAAAGGCTTCAGCTTTGCCGCCCTTGCCGCTGGAATCAAGGCCAGCCGGCGCCTTGACCTGGCGCTGGTTGAGGCGGTTCACGGATCAACCGCGGCCGCCATGTTCACCCGGAATCTGGTTGTCGCAGCTCCTGTGGAGATTGGCAGAGCGCACTTGTCGGAGTGCAAAGGCCGTATCCGGGCAGTCATCGTCAATTCTGGAAACGCGAATTGCGCCACCGGCAAACCGGGTCTCAAAGCGTGCCGGCAGGTCTGCCAGGAAGTCGCCGACGCGCTGAGCATTCGGCCCACGGAAGTCTTCCCATCCTCCACAGGAATCATCGGCGTTCCTCTCCCGGCGGAAAGGATTGTCGCAAAGGTTCCTCAATTAGTCGAGGAGCGTGAACCAACCCCGACCGCCCTCGATCGCTTCACCCACGCCATCATGACCACCGATACTCGGCAGAAGGTGGCATCGAAGCGCTTCTTCGCCGGGGCTTCGGAGATCAGCCTTCTGGGAGTTGCGAAGGGCTCAGGAATGATTCACCCTCAGCTTGCAACCATGTTGGTTTACCTGTTCACCGATGTTGCCGGCACTCCGGGCGAATTAAAGCAACTGCTGCGGGAAGTGTGCGACGAGAGTTTCAACTGCATTTCCGTCGATGGCGACACCTCCACCAACGACACGGTCTTGCTGCTCGCGTCAGGGCAAAGCGGGGCGCGGCTGAGAGACGCCGAAATCCGGCAACAATTTGCCAAGGCGCTGTCCGACGTCTGTCAGAGTCTTGCCGGCCAGATCGTCTCCGATGGCGAAGGGGTGCAACATGTGATTCGTCTCTTCGTCGAGCAGGCGAGGACGCGGCCGGAAGCTCTACAGGTGGCGAGGACGATTGCTCACTCCTTATTAGTAAAGACTGCATGGGCGGGCGCCGATCCCAACTGGGGCCGCGTCCTCGCGGCGGTAGGGCGCAGTGGTTTGACTCTCGATCCCGGGCGGGTGAACATTTACATCGCTGAGCAACTGGTGTGCAAGGGCGGGGTAGGTCGCAGATTTGACGAGGCCAAGGCGCATCGGGATCTAGCCCAGGCGAGCTGTGATATTCGCGTGCAACTCGGTCGCGGGCGCCGGGCCGCGACATTTGTCACTGCCGACCTGACAGCTGATTACGTTCGAATTAACGCCGACTACTCTACCTAGAACCCTCCCCATATTTGAGATCAGACATACGGATGCTTTGGCCGAGTCTGGTTACCGGTGGTTACTTGAAGCTTGGCGCCGACCGGAAAGTCGGTCATCTCACGCACCGCTGGTAACAAACTGTAAAGAATCGTCACGATAGTGCCGATTGCTCTTGTGCTGAAATATCCCTCAATGCCCCAGGCAAGAAGTCTCGACTAGAGTCCCGCCTGGGCTAACGGCACCCTTTCATTCCCAGTGACGAAAGCATCTTGAAAAGGAAGACGGTGAACCTTTGATCTCTTTGAAGCCATACCTGGACATGAAAGTTCCCAAATCCTCCGCCAACGCTCCTGGAACCGGTGATTTGCTCGTGGCCGTCCTGGAGTGCTACCAGTCCGCGTTACTGGCCATGGGAAAGAGTGGAGCGCAAGCCTGTCCGGGAGCAAGTTCGGACTTCCAACAGAAGCTAGCGGACCTGGGAAGCAAGGTTTCAAACGACCTTACGCCCACGGGCGTGAAAACGACGGAAAAGAAGGTTGAGGAGCAGCTTCAGCAGTGGGGTGGAAAATCTGCTGAGTATTTCAAAGCCAAAGCCAATGAAGTCAGGGAATTGCTGCTCCTGCTGGCGCGCACCGCCCAGTCGTTGGGGGAGCGCGACCAGCGTTATGCGACGCAGTTCACCCAATTTACCTCCCGGTTGCAGCGGATTGCGAACCTGGAGGACCTCACCCAGGTCCGGGCATCGCTGGTCCAGGGAGCCGCAGAACTTAAGACCTATGTGGATCGGATGGCGCAGGATAGCCGGGAGTCGGTCGCGCAGTTGCAGGCGGAAGTGTCCACCTACGAGACCAAACTCAAGGCGGTTGAAGAATTGGCGCTGCGGGATTCGTTGACAGGCCTGGCCAACCGGCGCAATACCGAAGGCAGAATCGAGTGGCGCATCGAGCATCAGCAGGTGTTTTGCGTCATGATGATCGACCTCAACCACTTCAAGACGATCAATGACACCTATGGACATCCCGCAGGTGACAGCCTGCTGAAACAGTTTTCCCAGGAGCTGCGGTCCAATCTGCGCTCCTCGGATGTTGCCGGCCGGTGGGGCGGCGACGAGTTCATCGTGATTCTCGACTGCGATCTTGCCGGTGCAAACTGCCAGGTGGAACGCATGCGAAAATGGGTGCTGGGAGAATACACCGTGCAACGCGCGGCCGGCGCAGGGGAAGTAAAACTTCCGCTGGACGCATCTATCGGCCTGGCGCAATGGCAACAAGGCGAATCCATGGAAAAGCTGGTGGAACGTGCCGACACAGCCATGTATGAGGACAAACGCCGGACGCGGAAGGCGCAGGCGGCGAAGGCCTAGCGGAAGAATCGCTGGGCAGGGCGTGTTACCTAAGGTTACCTTTTTCGGTTTGGCGAACCGTCCGGGTTGAAGATTCGCTGGATCGCTGCCGATGTTATCTGCGGGTGGTAATGACCACAATCATGCTGCAAACCCAGGCTGGCGCGCAGGACGAGTGTAAGCAGGTATGGACGATTTCTCCATCACGAGACCGGAAGCTATCGCGCCTGCCAGCAACACCGGAGGGCATGGTTCTCCCGGAAATGACGCCAGGCAACAGCGCCGCCCGCGCCCCGCGCCTGAACCCCCAGAACTAGCCCCAGAGCCTAACGAAGACTCCCACGAAGAAGGCAATACCCATCAAATCGACGAACTAGCCTGAGAAGCATTTCAGAGGAGCTCGGACTGGTTATTGACCGCTGGAAGGTCCACCTGTCACTTCGCGTGCCCATTGCATCGCTTTCCAGTGACATTCGGAGACAAAGCTCTCCGGCAGATGGAGTTGGCCGTTAGCGTTGTTCACACCCTGCCAGTCGCCGGCTTCCTGCGCCAGCATGAGCTGGTAGACCGGCGACAATAAGCTGGGCTGCCCCAGCAATACAGTCTTGGTTTCGCTGTCCACGGAAATGCCTTCGAGCACCACGCCCATGGGTAATTCGAGGATTGCGTCCATGAGCGAGAGCAGTCCGACCAGGAACAGGTCCGACTCTCCGTGTTTGACCTGGGGCGCGAGCAGTTCACTGAAGCGGGCGCGCACCAGCGCCGAAAGTACCAGATCGGAGGGCTTATTCTGCCCGGCGCTCAGCGTCGCCACCAGCCGCAGCCAGCGGCGCACTTCGCGCTCACCGAGAATTGCCAGCGCGTGGCGAATAGACTTGATCTCGGTACGGAAGCCGAACGCCGCCGAATTCAGGTAGCGCAGCAGCCGATAACACAGCGAGGCTTCGCCCTTAATGGCATCTTCCAGCTCGCGAGGCTCCAGTTCCGGCCGGGAGAGAGCTTGCAGCAGGCGTAGGTAGTTCACGCGGTTGGCGGGGATCTCGCGCGCCTGCATCAGTTCCGGACGCCGGAAGAAATAGCCCTGGAAGTAGGAGAATCCGGCCTTTTTGGCGGTGGCAAACTCCTCCTGGGTCTCGACTTTTTCGGCCAGCATGCGGCACCGCTTGGGAGCGTAGCGTTTGACCATGGCGGCGCAATCCCCGGGGGACGTGGTTCTCACGTCCACCTTGATAATGTCGGCCACGCCGGTCAGCGGCTCACGTGGATCGTCGACCGCAAAGTCGTCAAGGGCGATGACATACCCCGCTTCTTTCAAACGTTGGCACGCTGCCACAACCAAATCGTCGACTGGGACCGATTCCAATACCTCCACTGCGGCTTGCTGGGGAGACAGCAGGGTAATGTAGTCCTTCAGCAGGGTGTCTCGAGTGCAATTGATAAACGCACGCCGCCCATCACACAGAACGTCAATTCCCATCAGGAGCGAAGTATCGAGAGTTCCGCGTGAAGCCGCTTCCACATCGGGATTACGGAAATAGTCTTCGACCCCGTCGCGGAACAGCAGCTCATAGCCATAGACTTTCTCATCCTGGCTTAATATCGGCTGGCGCGCAACATAACGCAGCTGTTGGTTGGGTTTGGCGGCGGCGCCGGATTGTCCACTTGCGGGTTGCACAGCTTGTTCTTAATCGGCAGGGGGCGGCGGAAACTTTAGAGTTACGTTTGTCACCTGGGCGGAATGCGGAAAACGACTACTCCGACTGCCGAATCATGGCCTCGGCGATCTGGGCAGGATCGATGGCATACTCCCCACTCTGGACGGCCTGACGCAGCGCTTCGACCTTGTCCTGGCGGATCTCAGGCGCGTGGAGTGCTTTGGCCACCAGTGAGTTCACCCGCGCACCATCCACTGAAAGAGTGGCGGCATCCTCTCCGACGGCCGTTTCTGCGCTGACGGCGGACGCCGTCTCTGCGGGAGTGCGCTCCGGCGACTTAATGCCGTCAAGCGCGGAACCCGTCAGCCCATTCACTTCAACTCTCATGATTTGCCTCTTCCAGGTAATTCATTAGCGCATTATGCACTATTTCCGCGCATCGGTCTGCCTATTGGACTATTGATTCGCCGACAATGCCCCACTTGCCGCGTGATGCCGGGCATCGCACACCTCGGTAATACGCAGTCCGTAGTTGCTGTCGACAATCACTACTTCTCCACGTGCAATCAACTTGTCTCCCAGCAGAAGGTCCGCCGGTTCTTGCACTCGCCGGTCCAATTCGATCACCGAGCCTGAACTTAGATCGAGAATTTCGCGCAGGGTCAACGTCCGCTGGCCGAAGCGCAAGGTGAGATTGAGGTCCACGCCAAGAAGCAAATCCAGATTGCTGTCCACGACGATGGGGGGCTCGACTGTGGGCGTCTCCGTCTCAACCGTCGCCGCAGGCACGGCCGCCAACAATTCAGCGCTGAACTTTACCTGCATCGAAAGGGCGCCAGCAGGGCCGCCAGAGGCTGCGAGCAGAACCGTGTCTCCACTCCAGGATGGCGCTTCAATGCTGCTTACCTGCAGGCCGACTTCACCATATTGAATCTTGAGCGCCGCAGTGGCCTGCTCGGCCACTTGACGGACTAAACCCTCGATCGCCTGATTGTGCGCTGAATTCAATTCCGAGGAGGCATCCGCCGGCTCCTTCAGCAGCTTTTGCCCCAGAGAACGGGCGTCGGCCTTCAGCAACTGAAAAGCCGCACTACCTTGCAGACTGCCGGACAGGGTTAGCCCAAAGCACAAGGGAGCGCCGTCGTCGGATGGAGCAACTCCTTCCTCAGGCTTGATTTCAACCGTCCACGGCGTGGCCAGAGTTTGCGACAACACATCTCCGAAATTCTTGCGAAAGACATCCGCGAGCGATTGCAGCGGAGTTCCAGGCATGATCGACGGCATCTTTATTTTTTCCTTTCAGCATCGGAAACTGGTATCGGCTGCCGCACCTGGGCCGCACGATGACGTCCCTGACGCACCGGTTCGGCTTCAAAGACTTCGCGGCCAGCGATTACCAATGCGGCGGGGAGTCGAACCGGAATCCCCAGATTACAAACTTCTCCGGGAGTAAACTCGAGGATGGTTTGAACGCGAAGCTTGATGTCGGAAATTCCGAGAATGAGCGGAAATGGACATTCGAGCATCCGTTCGGCCAGCTTGCGCCCGGACCGGCTGATGGTTCGCGGCTTCCCGTAAGACCAGTCGGTCGAAAGCTTGCGCAGCAGCGTATTGGAAATGGAGAGCGGGAGGACGAGATTCATGGCGCCTTGCGCTTCGGCAAGCTTGATTTGAAAGCTGAGGCAAAGCGTCTTTTCGCCGGCTGCCAGAAACCGCTGCATTTGCGCCGTGGGTTGACGGTGTTCCAACTCGATCTCCGTGCCCATGGGCGCCCATGCCGCAGCCAGCTCGCGGCACACGATCCTGGCAACCCCATCCATAATCTGCTCTTCGATTTCGCTGACCTCGCGGGCCATGGGCTCGCAATGGCCAGTGCCCCCCAGCAGCAGGTCCACCAATGGAAACACCAGCGCATGGTCAAGCTGCATGGCCGCCGCCGCGCCGATGGGCCGAACCTGAAACGAGGTCATGTAAGTTACTTCAGGTACTCTTTGCAGGAACTCGGAATACGCAACTTGTTCCACCGAGACCAGCGACGCTTCAAACACCACCCGCAGATAGGCGCCCAGGGACTGCGAGACGCTGCGGGCAAAGCCCTCATGGAGAATTGTGAGAGCGCGAACCTGCTCGCCGGTCAGTTGGCCGGATTGGCGGAAGTTGCAAGCCTTGATGGCATGCTGCCTGGTGGGCGCCGCGGCTGCGTCGGACTGCCGGCCGCGGGCTGCCCGCACCATCGCGTCAATTTCTTCCTGACTGAGGACCTTTTCCATGTGGACAGATGCCGGCGCGCAAATCGATTAGAGACGGATGAGCGCTAGGCAACATCTGCCTAGTGGTTAAGCACGGGAAATGCCAAAGCGGTTCGTGCGATGTGAAGCCGGGATTTCGCTACTTGGGAGACCGGCGCAACGCGAAGTTTCCGCTGCGCAGTGTCAGGACATATTTCTGCACTTGTTCACGCTCGTTCTGAGAAGAAAACTTGAAGGCGAATCCATGGTCTCCACGGTCCTGGTGGCTGACGGTGGCCGCGATGGGCAAAGAGCTTGACTTGCCCGGAAGAGTCAACAGCAGGGTGACGCGTGCGCCGACCGCAAGAGCCTCCGAGACCCGGGCCGCGAGTCCATCCTCGCTGATGTCACGACATCGCGCATCCAGAAGCCGGGGCGTAGGATCAGTCGTTTGAAGCACCAGGCTGAAGTCCGCAGGAAAACGCGGCAGGCGGTAGCCATACTCTTGAATAGCAACCTTACGTTCTTTGCTCAATTGAGTCCCATTTCCCCGCACGTTCAGGTGCACGCAAGCTGCCAGTTCGTCCGCCGGGCAAATCACTGCTGATTTTTCTCACCGCGTTCTAATGCACTGGAACATGGGCCCGCGCGATCTGGTCTTGAACAGATTCGCCCGCTCGCCGGTTTCACAACAGAGGTCAATCATCGGCAGTTGCAGTGCCGTTCAACAGCGGGTCCGTGAACAACCAGCCCTGATTCGTAATTACTTTCGACACTGGCCGGGTGAAGTCCGGCGGCTTTGGCAGAACCCGTGCATTCCGACTGGGCAGATGTTGCCTAGCTCTCATCTGAGTCCAATGGATACGGTTGCGCCGCCGCCGATGGCGAACGCACAACTGGCCGACGCATTCTCTTCTTTTATCGCCGCCGCCGGACGGCTGGAGCATTCGCATTGGCAGCTGCACGACGAAGTCACGCAACTGCGCACCCAGTTAGAGGAGCGCAATCGCGCGCTGGCGTCGAGCCTGGCCGAGAACGAAAACATGCGCATCGCGCTGCGCCAGATCCTTGACGCATTGCCCTGCGGCGTGGCTGTCCTCGAACCCAACCACAAACACATCGTTCTCTTGAACCCGGAGGCGCAACGGCTGTTGGGAATCTCCGCTGATCAGCTGCCTGCTTGGACGAATCTTCCCGAGCCCGTCCGTATCGCGCTGGAGACGGAGGGCTGCCCGGTCTGGAAGCAGGGCGATGAACATGATCTCTGTTTCGACAGCAACCACAAGCAACGCTGGGTAACAGTGCGCTACAGCGCAATGACGGACTCAGAGCCTAAAGGCCATCCAACACCAGGCCGCGCCAGAGTCATCCTCATTTGTCGCGACACGACCCTTTCCAAACAAGCCGAGCAGGAGCGGGAAACCTCCCGGCATATGGTGGCGCTGGCGGAAATGGCAACCGTGCTGGCCCACGAAATCCGCAATCCGTTGGGCAGCATGGAACTGCTCACCGGCCTGTTAGCCGGCGATGGCGGCCTGAGCGAGGACTCTAAACAATGCGTTCAACATTTGCAGGCCGGAGTGCGCTCCCTGTCCGCGGTCGTGAACAACGTGCTGCGCTTCCACAGCTCAGGCGCTCCCAACCTTCAGCCCACAAGGCTGGCTGACGCCTTGCGCAGCGCTGCCAATTTTGTCCAACCTCTGGCGAGACAAAGTGGAATCACTCTCAGTCTGCAGTTGAATCTGGCGATGACTGAAATCGCAGCCGACGCCGGGGGGCTTCAGCAGGTGATTCTGAATCTCGCTTGCAACGCGCTGCGCCACACATCTCCCGGAGGCAACATCACGGTCGCCGGACAGGTGGAAACGAAAAGCGACCAGAGAATTGCGGTTGTGGAGGTGGCCGATACCGGTAATGGAATCCGTTCTGAAGACATTCCCCGTATCTTCGAGCCCGGATTCAGCACCACCAAACAAAGCCCGGGATTGGGGCTCGCGGTGTGTCAGCGAATCGTGGAGCAGCACCGCGGAACCATCGTGGTGCGCAGCCAATTAGGGAAGGGGACCATCTTCCGCATGGAGTTTCCCGTTCTATGAATGACCAGGCAGCACAGGCCGTATTGGTAGTGGACGACGAACCCGGAATGCGCATGGCGTTGCAAGCCAACTTCCAGCGTGAAGGCTGGCGCGTGGAAACTGCTTCGGGCGCATCGGATGCGCTGCGCAGAATGCAGGCCTCTCATTTTCCGCTGGTGGTGACCGACGTTCGCATGCCTGACGGTAACGGCCTGCAGCTCATGCGCACCGTGCGCAGCTCACATCCCTCAACCGCGGTGATTGTGCTGACCGCCTTCGGCAACGTGCCCGAAGCAGTGAAGGCAATCCAGGACGGAGCTTGCGACTATCTGACCAAGCCGATTTCGTTCGAGCAGCTTCAGACCTCAGTCACTCGGGTTATGCAGCACGTAACGAACTCCGCTATTCCCGCCGAGGCAGTGAAACACGCCATCGTCGGGACTGCGCCTTCCCTATTACTTGCCTTGGACCGCGCCCGCCACGCTGCCAGGACGAATGCCGATGTCTTGATTGAAGCCGAGAGCGGCACCGGCAAGGAACTGCTGGCACGCTTCATACACGACAACAGTTCCCGCCGCGAAAAGCCTTTTGTCGCCGTCAATTGCGCGGCCGTCCCCGAGCACCTGCTCGAAAGCGAGTTGTTTGGCCACGTGCGTGGAGCCTATACCGGCGCCACAGCATCGAAGGCGGGAAAGTTCGAGCTGGCGCAGAGCGGGACTCTTCTGTTGGATGAAATCGGCGAGATGCCGGTCAATCTCCAGCCCAAATTGCTCCGCGTTCTGCAAGAGCGGCAGATCGAGAAATTGGGAGACACCCGCAGTACCGCTCTGAATATAAGGGTCGTGGCCACCACCAACGTATCTCTACAGCGGATGGTGGAGGAAGCCAGGTTCCGCGCCGACCTTTATTATCGCCTGAACGTAATTCCCCTCAGCCTGCCTCCGCTGCGGGAGCGCCGTGAAGATATCCCCGCGCTGGCGGAATTTTTCGCTCAGCAGTTTGCCGCCAGATGCAGTCGGCCGGCGCCGGTTCTTGATCCCGAGTTTATTGCCGGATTGCAGCGGCAAGCCTGGCCCGGCAACGTCCGTGAGTTTGCGAACTTCATGCAGCGGGTGCTGACCCTCAACGACTCCAGTGAAATCGGGCCCGAGCACCTGAACGCGGAAATGTCCAGAGCTGACGTTGCCCGGGCGCCGCGTTTGCTGGCCTCGGCTTCAGTGCAGGCGGGCACCTCCATTCGCGAACTCCAGCGCCACTTGCTTGAAACTACTCTCGATGTCACCGGCGGAAACCGCACCCGCGCCGCTGAGATGCTGGGTGTAAGTCTGCGGACCATTCGCAACAAGATCCGGGAATACGGTTTGCCGCCCAGGAGGTATGCATGAACGATATTTCCACTTCCACCATGAACATCCTGGAAAAGGCGCTCGACGTTACCTCGGAGCGCCAGCAGTTGGTCACTGCGAATATTGCAAATGTGGATACACCGGGCTATCAGACCAAGGACATCGACTTTCGCGCCGAGCTGCAACGTGCGGTTTCCAATGGTCCGGCGAACTTCATGCCGGCGGTGCGCTCGGTGCACGGTTTGCTGGAACGTCCCGATGGCAACAATGTCAGCATGGACCGCGAAGGTTTGCTGCTGGCCGAAACACAGATGCAATTTGGACTGGGCGTGCAGCTGTTACGTCATGAATTCCAGAATTTACTAATGGCAATTAATGAAGGGAGCAAGTCATGAGTATGTTTTCTGTGCTCGAAATCAGCGGTTCCGCACTGGCAGCCGAGCGGCAAAGGGCGGAAGTGGTCGCGGCCAACATGGCCAACGCAGAAACCACCCACACCCCCGGCGGCGGTCCCTACCGGCGAAAAGAGGTTGTCTTTGCCAGTTCCGGCAATCTGCCTTTCCGCATGATGCTGGCGGGATTTCATCCCGGCGGCGCCAGCATGATTCCCGCGGTGCGAGTTCAGCGCGTAGTGGACGATACCACGCCTCCCTTGCGGCGCTACGAACCCGGACATCCGGATGCGGACAAAGAAGGTTACGTGGCCTATCCCGCCATCAATCCGGTGCAGGAGATGGTGGATCTGATGGGAGCAGTCCGCTCCTATCAGTTGAATGCGTCCGCCATAACCGCCAGCAAGCAAATGATTCAGCAGGCGATGGAGTTGCTTAAGTAACAGGCAGGAGAACCAACATGACGATTGACGACGTTCGAATATTGGCTGATGTGACGGCCCGCCGGGCGGAGGAAGCGTTCCGCCGGCAAATGGATGAAAGCGACCGCAGGATCGATGCCCACGTTCAGGCTGCACGGTTGCGGTATCCGGATAAGCCGTTTGTGGCGTTCTTGGCGGTTTCGGCAGTCCGTCATCCGCTCACATAGTCGCAGCACCGCCGTTTAAGGAGAAAATACGTGAATTCGATTTTCCCGGGACTGCCAAATTTTCCGACCGTGCCGATGACCCCAACGGCGCCAACCGGCCTCGACGATGACGCAGGAAGCGGGTTTGGTTCCGTCCTGCACCAGGCGATCGACAAGATGGGGGAACTTAATAATGACTCCGAACAGCAGATCGGAGACCTGGTCCAGGGCAAGCGGCAGGACATTCACAACGTGATGATTGCGGTGGAAAAAGCGGACGTCGCATTTCAGCTCATGATGCAAGTGCGGAACAAGATCGTGAACGCGTACCAGGAAGTCTCGAAACTACAGTTCTAGCCAAAGGAATAGTTCGTCATCGCTAACAGCATGCCATCTCTGAGCCAGGCACAAAAGCAGGCAACGGATTTCATCGCCGGTCTGTCGGTCAAACAGCGGGGCGTGCTGATCGGCGCCACGGTGGCGACCATCGCAGTGCTGGCGCTTTTCGCGCACATGATCGCCACGCCGGACTATAAACCGCTGGTCACAGGAATGGAAATGTCCGATGCCCAGGCGTTAGGCGCACAGTTGGCGGCGAAAAATGTTCTGTACCAAATCAGCGCCGATGGCAAGACCGTCAGCGTGCCCAGTGACCAGGTCGACTCCGCCCGCATGGGGCTGGCGACCGACGGAATGCCTCGGAGCGGCCGGCTGGGATTCGAACTCTTCGACAAAATGAATTGGGGCCAGACCGAATTTGACGAAAAAGTGAACTACCAGCGTGCTCTTGAGGGTGAGCTGGAGCGGTCGATCCAAACCCTGAGAGATGTGGACAGCGTCAGGGTGCATCTCGTACTGCCCACGGATTCGGTGTTCATAGACCGTGAGCGCAAGGCCAAGGCGTCGGTGATCATCAAGCCCCGTGGCAGCCGGCTTTCCGATGAAACCCAAATCGCGATTGCCCGGCTGGTGGCTGGAGCAGTGGACAAACTGAGCCCCGAGGACGTGACCGTAGTCGATGCCGACACCAATCGGCCGCTCGGCGGACCGAGGCATAGCGGTTTCTCCGCGGATGGCAGCATGGAGGAGCAACTCTCCGCTGAACTCGTGCAGACACTCGAACCGGTGGTGGGACCGCAACACGTTCGAGCCCGGGTCAATGTGGAATACGACCCCAGCACCATGGAAGAGAGTGACGAGACCTACGACCCCAAGAGCGCCGTCGCGGTCTCTGAACAGAAATCGGAGGAACAGGTCGGAGGCGGATTGGAAGGCGGGGTTCCCGGAACCTCCAGCAATGTTCCGGGTGGGGGAAGTGACGACAGCAAGACACCAGCCGCCAGCAGCACCAAAGCCGCCGCAGCCAACGGCGCCAAGCCGGCGGCCGATACCGCAGAGGCCAAACCTGGCGCGGACAACCGTACCAGAACAGTTGTGGACGGTGGCGACGGAACTCAGATATCAAAGAGCGAAAGTAACACTTACGCTGTAAATAAGGTAGTTCGTCACACCCTTCAGCCAGCCGGGCGGATTCGAAGGATCACTGCCGCGCTCCTGGTGGATGACGCCGTCGATGTAAAGCAGGAAAATGGCAAGCGGACGGAGACCCGCCGTAAACGTACTCCAGAGGAACTCAAGCAAATCGAAGACCTGGCTCGAGCTGCCATTGGGGTTGATGCGGTTCGCGGCGATATTCTAACCGTCCAAAATCTGTCGTTCGATCAGTCACCGGTCGAAGCTCCCACCAAGCCCACGATCATGCAGAAGGTGCGGGTTACGTTGGACGACTGGTCGAGCCTGGTGCGCTACGCGGCAATTATCCTATTGTTCCTGTTGGCCTATGCACTCCTGCTGCGGCCGCTAAAGAAGCAACTGTTAACCACGTTCCGCGAGCTGCCAGCCAGTTTGTCGGCAAAGAGCCAACCCGCCTCAATCGCCGACCTGGACCCGGGACAGGACCCAAGGACGCTCCCCGCGCCCCAACAGCGCGCGCTTACGCTCAAAAAGCAACTGCTCGAAAAGGTGACGGATGAACCGCAGACCGCCAGCAAACTGATTCAGGCCTGGATCCACGAAGAAGCCAAATGACAACCCAGCCAGCCACCGGACAACTCTCGGGTACCCGCAAAGCCGCCATCCTCATGGCCATCATGGGGGAAGAGGCGGCCAGCGCCATCTACCGTCACCTGCCCGACAAAGACGTGCAGGTTGTAACCAAAGAGCTCGCCGAAATGAAGGGCGTGCCGCCGGAACTGGCCCATCAGATTTTGGAGGAGTACAACCAGCTGGCCATGACACAAGATTACCTGACTCAGGGAGGCATCGATTTTGCCACCCGGTCTCTGGTCAAGGCCTTCGGAGATGAAGACGCTCGCTACCTTTTGAAGAAGGTCGGCAGGCTGCAAGAGTTGAGCGTCGGTCAGTTGGAGTCTCTGCAAAAAGCTGATCCGCAGCAACTGGCAAAGTTCCTGGAGGGCGAGCATCCGCAAACCGTCGCCCTTATCCTGGCCCACCTGGACGGCAAACAGGCGGCCACGCTACTGATGAGGCTCCCTGAACAGACCCGGGCGGCGTGCGTGAAGCGGCTGGCCCAGTTACGGCAATTCTCTCCGGAAATGGCGGAGAAGGTTTCAGTTGTGCTCAACCGGCGATTGCAATCGCTGGGTGAACAGAGCCGCAAAACCTACGCCGGATTTAAGAGCGTGGCCGATGTCATGAACCGGCTGGAAGGCGGCGTGGCCAAGACGATTCTCGAGTCCATTGAGCACGATGACGCCAAGCTGGCAATTAACATCCGCAACCTGATGTTCACTTTCGAAGATCTGGTGGGCGTAACCGACGCGCACATCCGCGAGTGGCTGGGCGCGATGGACAAGAAGACTCTGGCTCTGGCGCTGAAGGGAGCGACACAGGACCTGAAAGACCACATTTTTCGGGCCATGTCATCGCGCGCTGTTGACATGCTGAAAGAAGACATGGAAGCGCTCGGCCCCGTCCGCGCCAAAGACGTGGCCGTCGCCCAGCAGGAAGCGGTAACCCTGATTCGCAAACTGGAGACCGAGGGTAAGGTCATCCTCAAAGCTGAGGGAGACGATGAGTACATTGTCTAGCGGAGCCGGCGCGCGGCCTGCCGACGTTGAGTCTTTTGTTTATCAGGACACGGACACCATCTTTGGCGGCGACACGCCAAAGCCGGCAGACCAGCGGCCCCAGGAAAAAGTCGCAAGCCGGGAGGGCGCGCCACGAGCGAGCGAAGAAGAAATGGCGCGCTTGGCAGCCGAAACCCGTGCCGAAGGAATCCGCGAAGGCGAACGCCTTGCCCGCGCTGGCTTCCAGGAGGAAATCGCGCGCGAACGCGCGCGAGTCTCGGAGTTATTGTCATCCATGCAGCAGGAGCGGAACGAATACTACTCCAAGGTAGAAGTGCAACTGGTTCACTTCGCGCTGGCGATTGCTGCCAAGATCCTGCATCGCGAGGCGCAGGTCGACCGCATGGTGGTTGCCGGATTGGTAAAGGTCATGTTGGAGAAACTCCAGCAAGGGACCAAGGTGACGGTACGGGTGCGCCCCGAAGCGGCTGAAAGTTGGCGCCACTATTTTCACGACAATTCCACCATGCAGATCGTGGAGGATTTCTCGCTCCAGTCTACCGACTGTGTCTTTGAGACCGAGTTGGGCGTCGCGGAAGTGGGATTGGATGCGCAGCTCAAAGAAATCGAGAAGGGATTTTTCGATTTGCTGGCCCAAAAACCAACCCAGAAGCTTGAAGCAAAATGACCGCTGGACATCTGGACTCGTGCCGTAACTGGCTGGCCAACGGATCCTCGGTCCGATGGAGCGGCCGCGTGACCCAGGTCGTTGGCAATCTGGTGGAATCCGCCGGGCCATTCTGCTCGGTGGGTGAATCCTGTGAAATTCACGATTCCAGCGGCGAGACGTTCCCCGGCGAGATTGTCGGGTTTCGCGGCTCCAGCGTGCTTTCCATGAGCCTGGACAAGCCGCAGGGCATCCGCTTTGGGGACCGGATTGTGACGCGCGGCGCCCGACCGTCGCTGCGCGTTGGGCCGGAATTGTTGGGCCGCGTGATCGACGCCACCGGGCGCCCCATCGATTCCTTGCCGGAATACAAGGCGGCGCAAAGCATGCTGGTCGATGGGGTCGCGCCGTTGCCCCTCGAGCGGGTGCTGATTGATGAGCCGCTGGGTTGCGGAATTCGCGCCATCGACGGCTTCCTGACCTGCGGACGGGGCCAGCGCATCGGCATCTTTGGCGGCAGCGGAGTCGGCAAGAGCACACTTCTCGGCATGATGGCGCGTGGCACTTCCGCTGACCTGACGGTGCTGGCGCTGGTGGGTGAACGTGGCCGTGAAGTTGGCGAGTTTCTCAAGACACTGGGAGAAGATGGGCGGCGGCGATCGGTGGTCGTGGTATCGACCTCGGACCAATCTCCGTTATTGCGAATCCGTGCCGCGCTGGCTGCGACTGCGGTGGCGGAGTATTTCTGTACGCGCGGCAAGAATGTTTTGCTGGTGGTCGATTCGCTCACCCGTTTCGCCATGGCCCAGCGGGAAATCGGCCTGGCCGCGGGAGAACCTCCGACCGCCAAAGGCTACACGCCATCCGTGCTATCAATGCTGGCGCGGCTGGTCGAGCGTGTCGGCCGATTTTCTCAAGGCAGCATTACGGCTTTCTATACCGTCTTGATGGAAGGTGACGACCAGCAGGATCCCATCGTCGATACCGTGCGTTCCTTGTTGGATGGGCACATTGTTCTGGACCGCAACCTCGCCCTGCGCAACCATTATCCGCCGATTTCCGTTCTCGATAGCCTCAGCCGGCTCATGCCCAGCGTGTGTTCAACCGAGCACATCGAAAAGGCCGGCGCCCTGCGCATGTTGCTGGCAGCCTACGCCCAGGCGGAAGATCTGGTGCGCATCGGCGCTTATCAGAAAGGCACTGACCCGGTCCTAGACAAAGCCATTGCATCCCTGCCGGAAATGAACCGCTTTCTGCGGCAAAGCCCCACCGAGCAGACTCCGTTTCCAGAGACCTTGCGACATTTGTTTGCTCTTCAAAGCTGACCATGGCCTTCCGATTTTCCCTAGCCGCAGTGTTGAAGTATCGCAAGAATCTGGAGCAGCGTGAATACCTGGCGCTGGGCAGGGTTCACCAGGAAATTGCCCAGGTCGAGTTGGAACTTGAGCAGTGCCGGGAATGGCTCTCCGACGCTGCCCACCGGCGGGACGCCGCGGCCGCCCGTGGTATCGCTTCCGTTCACCTGCAAGAGGCCTACGAACGCGAACATCACATGGAAAAACAGCTCGAGGGGCTTCAAGTCAAACAGCAAGAACTCAAAGTGAAGCGCCAGCAGTGTTTGAAGGCCTACGAATTGGCACGCCAGAAACGCGAAGTCCTGGAAGAATTGCGCAGCCGCCAGCTACAGGTTTATGTTCTCGACCAATCCCGGCGGGAACAGCGCCGGGTCGATGACATGTTCTTGTCACGGCTAAAGCGGCGCAACTAGGCAGACGTTGCCTGGCAGCGTCTAGGCAAAGCTTGCCCAGTCCCCGAATGTCCCCACAGTCGTCGTTCCTTTCTAATCGGCACAATCATGAAACTTCTTTAATTTGTTGGAAGCTTGTACCCAAGCGGGAGGAGTTTCTAATTGGGAGAATTTGGCCTGCCACGTGCAATCTCGGTTCGCGGTTGAGGAGAAACCGTGAACGTGAGCTTGCCAAAACTTGCAACCCACGCGATGCCGGCAAAGACATTTCTGCCGGACGCCGGTTCGACTCGGGGAAAGTTCTCCACCGTTTTTGCCGGAGCACAGGACGGGGCAGATGGATCAATCCCAGACGCGCCTAGTGACCGTGGCAACCACACGGCAAAGAAAAGTTCGGCCAAAAGCGAAAAAAGTGAAAAGAGCGCTCTGAAAGTGTCCGCCGGGAACGACGGTTCGATCTCCCGGAAACCAGCAATACCCAATCCTTTTTCTGGCGAATTCAAAGTTGAGCCGCTGAATATTACGCGGCCATTTTCGCAAGACGGTTCATCGCATACCCCGCTGACGGAGGATTCCGGTGAAGCTCGGGCTCCCCGCTTCACCACCGGCCTCGCCGCGAAATCTCCGGGCTCCCCCGCTCTGTCCGTATCTGGAGATGTTCATCCGGCGAACACGGTGACGGAGAACCCGCCAGCCGCTATTTCATCGACCAATTTGCTTGGCACATGGATGGCAAGACCGGAGCACACAGGTTTCAACTCGCTTCCCGTCTCCGCCGCCGCCAGACAGGAAGCTTCAGCCGCGCCCAACGGCGCCGAGTCAGTGACTGCCGGGGCCAAGGCCGTTTCCGGGAGCACAACGCATAGCACTACTGTCGTTTCCGATCGCGTGGCCCACACCGGGTTCACTTTCCTGCCGTCTCACGCGACCACCCCGGCCCAAGCGCCAACCTCGACGGCTCAGTCGCATGCCGACCCAGAGACCAGGCGCGAGGTGGTGCAGGCGCACTTGCCTACCGGAAGTGCGGCCAGCCGCCAGGAAAAAATGGCAGCACAGCCTTCGTCCGAAAGCGGCAAGAAAGACTCCGACGGTGGCCATGATGAGGCCCCCTCCCTTGTCAAGGCTAAATCGCTCTCACCCACGACTGCGCCGTCAGAAGGCAAGAACTCAGAAAGCTTCGCGGCTGCCGCAGGCTCGGTTGTCTCCATGCATGTATCAACGCCGGATGCAGGGAATCACGCCGGCGGGCTCTCGAAGGCGCCGGCTGCGCCCGCGCACGCTCCAGCAGTCATCACGGCGGAGGATGCGGAAGCGCCCGTCCAGGCTACGGTCCATGGGACAGGCTCGCTTCACACTGCAAAGCTCGTGGCGAGCATGGAACGGTCCGAACTTCGGATGGGATTACGCACCGGCGAGTTCGGCAACGTTGACATCCGGACCTCGCTGGTCCGCAACCAATTCACCGCTGAAATTTCTGCCGAGCGCGGCGAACTGGGCCGCGCTCTGGCGGCAGAGCTGCCGGGTTTGCAACACCGGCTTACGGAACAGCACTTACCTGCCGCGAACATCACGGTTCAGGACAACTCCGGCGGCGGCGCACCAGAGTCGCGGCAGGGATCGCAACAGGGCACAAGCGCGCCAGTAGCGGTTGAGACCGGCAGGCACGCGAGCCAGGATTCGGTTTCGCCGGTGCTCCCCGTGGAAGCGGTGGAGGCAACCGCTCGGCTCGACGTTCATATGTAAGTTTCCAGAAAAGCAACGCACGGCAAAGAGAAGTTAGGGAGAAACAAAATGAACCTTCACGGAATATCGACGATGACACCAATAGCGCACACCTTCACGCCTAATTCGGCACCGGTGGGCACTGCCAATTCGTCTGCGCCTGCCAGTTCCGCAAGTTCGTCGCAATCAGCCGCGGACCAGGCGCAAAGCACGTTTATCAGCCTGCTGGTTACGGAACTGCAAGCACAGGATCCGACCCAACCGATGGATCCCACCCAGATGGTCAGCCAGATGTTCTCTATGAACCAACTGGAGCAGTTGATCAGCATTAACCAGACCCTCACGAATGCTTTTGGACCGCTGACTGGCGATACCGCGGCCAGCAGCGCGGCTTCATCGGCTAACCCAGTCTCCACAGGAGGAAACTAATGTCGTCATTCTCAATTCCACTTTCCGGTCTTGATGCCACACAACAGGCGTTGAACGTGATTTCAAACAACCTGGCCAACTTGAACACCACGGGATTCAAGGACCAGACGGCAAATTTTCAAGACCTTTTCTATCAGAACTTTGGAACCACGGGCGCCGGCAATCCGATTCAGGTAGGCGCCGGCTCTGAGGTCGGTTCGATCTCCTCAAACTTTACCAACGGAAGCCTGAACAGCACCGGCATCCCCAGCGACGTGGCCATTACCGGCAACGGATTCTTTATCGTCCAGGCTCCCAACGGAACCGTGGACTACACCCGTGCGGGAAATTTCGGGGTGAATGCTGCGGGGCAACTGGTGACGGTTTCAGGGCAAACGGTGATGGGCTACCCAGCGGCTTTGGGGGTTGTCGATCGCAGCGCGCCGTTGGCGCCGCTTCAGGTGGGACAGTCTGCAATCAGCCCGCCGGCAGCCACCACCACCATGGACCAACAGACCAATCTCGACGCCAGCGCAGCAGTGGGATCCACCTATTCCGCACCCTTGACGGTTTACGACTCCCTGGGCGCTCCCCATGTGCTGAGCTTCAACTACACCAACACCGGGCCGGGAGCGTGGGACTACCAGATCACTTTGCCCGCAGCTGACACCGGAGGCTCGGGAAGCCCGACGGTAATCGCCAGCGGATCGTTGACTTTTGACGCCAACGGCAATCTGACCTCGCCCACTGGTTCGATCCCCGGCATCGCGGTCACCGGCCTGGCCGATGGCGCGGCCGATATGAACCTTACGTGGAACCTGACCGGTCCGAACGGAAGCTCGCTGCTGACGCAAGTGGATGCCCCCAGCGCGACCACTTCCACTCAGCAGAACGGTTACGGAAGCGGCACCTTGCAGAGCTACACTGTCGAATCCGATGGCACTATCGAAGGCCAGTTCAGCAACGGCCAGGTACAGGCGCTCGGACAAATCGCTCTTGCCAGCTTTGCCAACCCTCAGGGTATGCAGCTGACGGGTGGTGACAGCTACGCTCCAACCCTGGCGTCCGGATCCGCGGTCCTCGGTGTTCCCAACAGTGGAGTGCTGGGAACCTTGACCGGCGGGGCGCTGGAATCTTCCAACGTCAACATCTCAGCCGAGTTCACGAACCTGATCGTGGTCGAACGGGCGTTTCAAGCCGATGCCCGCATGATCACAACGTTGGATACAGTGACCAACGCAACCATCAACCTTCAGGCGGCGCCCGGGAACTAACTGAATCCGGCCAAGTCGCCACATTGATCCGGCAGTCTGTGGGAGAGATCGCAAATCGAGAAATAGCCTGGACCGGGCGGTGGAAGTCGAAGCTCCGGCAGAACAGAAAGCTCGGGGTCGCACCGCTCAGTCACAGGTCGCAAGCAGCGAAGTGGACGTACAAATCAACTTTCAAGGAGAAAGCACATGTCAGTGATCGGAATCTCACCCAGCAGTTCGTTACAACTTCAGACACCGATGATTCAGCCTACCCGCCGCCAGTCCGAGGATCAAATCGGACGGCAGATGGAGCAGGCCCTGCAAAACGGAGATCTCAACGGCGCCGAGCAGGCCTACCAGCAACTGGCCGCCTTTGGCCCCAATAACTCCGGCCCCTTCAAGGATCCCACCCTCCAGGCCGAATTCCAGGCCCTGGGACAGGACCTGCAGAACGGCGACTTGTCCGCCGCTCAGAGCGACAACAACACCCTCACCACGGGCGTGCTGAAACACGATGTCCAGGCAATCATGAAGGAAGCCAAGAGCGGTAATGCGCAGGCGATGAACAATGCGATGGCCAACTTACAGGGTGATTATTGGGCCGTGTATGGTCAGCAGCTCAGTTCCACCTGGCTTCAGAGCATGGAAAACGGGAGCGGCGCAGCGGGAAACACCACAGGCGCGACTGGCGTCAACAATGGCAGCACGGTTGGCGGCGGCGGCAGCCCAGTGAACACCACCGGGATCAGCTTCCAGGCGTAAGTTCGCGTGAATGCTGACGCGCATCGAACCGATGCGCAGATTGTTGGTTCTTTCGGCAAGCCCCCACGGCGAACCTGCCACGGATGGTTAGCTTGCCATTAGAGGACTTGCGGGCGCAGCTTCCATGCCGTGTTCGCAAGTCCTGCCTTTCTATTTCTTGTCTAATCCGCTGCCCTGCGCTACCCGGCGGGTCAAATCCGTCACCGCTTCCAAACTATTGTCGCTACTGCCGTTAGCCCGCCGAAAGTCGGAAACGCCAACTGCTCCTGAATGCCTTGGTTGCGGACTCCGAATTGCACCTCCGAACTCGAAGTTCAATGCCCCACGCAACCCTCAACAACTGAGAAGACACAGATGGATGCAGCAGTGCAACGCGCGAAAGAAACGGAACCCGCCGCCACCACCGCCGCCGGCCCTGCCAAGGACCCGCTGGAGGCATACGGTTGGTTCCCGTGTCTCTTAACGCTGGAAGTGCCGGTGAGCCGGTTCACCGTGGGAGACCTTTTGCGCTTGCGCGTAGGCTCGATTGTAGAAACTTCATCCCACCACGCCAGCGACATTCCTTTGCGGGCCAATGGACTTCTGATCGGCTGGACTGAATTCGAAGTGATCGGAAGCCGGGTGGCAATCCGTATGACGGAGCTGGCATGAGAACACAAGCGGCATCTGCAGTCAGTGTGCCCAATCCGGCGAGAACTGCGGCCGTCCTGGCGCCTCACATTCTTCCGGCAATATCCGCGCCCCAGAACGAGGCAGTTGCGCCTGACCGGGGAATCAGGAAATCGAAAAAGCGCCGCTCCCCATCAGTCAAGAAAGCAGCGCAGCACGGCGGCCCTGTGCCGAAGCGTAAGACGGCGGAGCGGCGCGCGGTCAAAGTGAAGAAAGCGACCAGCCCCGCGGCCACGAAGGCCATGCAGCCGCCTTCGGCAGCAAACAGTCTCCCGCAGCTGGTACGGATCGAAAAGCCAACTGCCTCTACTCGTGAGGCAGAGGCGGCTTTGCCTGAAGATGCCCAACTCGCCAATCCAACGTCTCCGCTGCTGGTGTTGACGCAAGACAATCACGACACAATCGCCACGCTAGCCGGCAACGAGATCAGCCCTGATGGCAGCGATGACCTGCAGCCGTGTTTGACGGCCCAAATTGGCGCGCCAGCCGACTTCTTCTCAACTGCGCCACTGGAAAGGCCTGGATTTCTGGAAGCGCTCTCCCTCCAGGCAGCGAACCTTTTGCGCATCCTGACTCAAAGTTGGAGTTGGATCCAACAAAAGCTGAAATCGCACCAGGGGCGAAAGCGGCTGCGAGTCTGCGAAACCGTGTCACTCGGGGAGAAGAGATTTGTGGCAGTGATTCAAGTCGACGGAAAGCAGTTCCTGGTGGGCGGATCCTCGAGTTCGGTCTCCACCCTGGCGCATCTGGAACCGCGCCTGGATTTTCCCGACGTGTTCCGCACCCAATGTGAGCAGGGCGTGGACCCGGCATGAGAAACGTTGTGATTTGGGCAACCGCAATATTATTGCTACTGGCGGCCAGCAGCACATTCATGTTTGCTGCCGAAGACGCCTCGCCTGGCGGCGACGTAGCCTTGCCTCCTACGCTTCCAGTGTCCACGCTTCGTGCTCCGGCTCCCCTTGCGATGCCGGCCATGCAGCCGCCCGTTGACCCGAACGAAATCCGCATTACCGGCATCGGCAACGGATCCGCGCCGTGGACGATTATCGTCCTGCTGACGTTTCTGACCCTGATCCCTTCGCTGCTGCTTTGTGTAACCCCATTTGCCAGGCTGCTGGTGGTTTTCCACTTCTTGCGCCAAGCGCTGGGCTTGCAGACCACCCCAACCAATCAGACGCTCATCGGGCTCGCTCTGATCCTTACGTTTTTTCTCATGCAACCAGTTGGCGCCACCATCTTTCAGACTTCCATCGTTCCCATGCAGAGCGGACGCATCACCGCGATGCAGGCCCTGGAGCGGGGCGCCGGCCCACTGCGGCAGTTCATGATGCATTACGTTCGCGAGAAAGACTTGGCGCTGTTCGTTGAGTTGTCAAAAGAACCGCGTCCCCGAGACCCGCGCGACTTGTCGATGCGCGTATTGGTGCCGGCTTACATCCTGTCGGAATTAAGCACCGGTTTTCAGATCGGGACCGTACTGTTTTTGCCGTTTTTGGTGATCGATATGGTGGTGGCTGCGATTTCGACCTCGGTCGGCATGCTGCAACTTCCGCCAGTCGTGATCTCCACTCCTCTCAAACTCTTGCTGTTTGTGATGGTGGACGGCTGGAACCTGTTGATTGGTTCACTAATGAAAAGTTTCAGTTGAGGACGAAACAAATGCCGGTAGAACAAATCATTGACTTGGGACGCTTGACCATGCGCGAGGTTTTCCTCCTGGCAAGCCCGATATTGGCTACAGCCGTCGTGGTGAGCCTGCTAGTCAACATCGTGCAGGTGCTGACCTCGTTGCAGGAAACCACGCTTTCTGCGGTGCCGCGCCTGCTGGCCGCGGGCGGCGCCACGTTTTTTCTGATGCCCTGGATGTGGAGGCAGGCTTGCGGCTTTACCTTGCAGGTCTTGTCCGACTTTCATCCTTACATTCGGTAAACCATGGAAATATCTGTTGCCAACCTGATCGGCCCAGTGCTCATGGTCGGACTGCGTGTGTCCGGGCTGATGTTGTTCGCGCCTTTTTTCAGCAGCGCGGTTATTCCCCCGCGGATGAAAATCGCGTTGGTGATCACCATCACCGCCGTTCTTTATCCGGTGTATTCGGCGCACCTTCCCACTTTCTCTGTGTCGCAGTGGCCGATGGTTGTGGGCAGTGAGTTGCTGGTCGGAATCGCGATCGGGCTGGCCACCAACGCGGTGATCGAAGGCGCTCAACTGGCGGGACAGATTCTGAGCATTCAAATGGGATATTCCCTGGTGAACATTCTTGATCCCAATACCCAGGTGGAAAGCACTGTGGTTTCGCTTTTTCACCAGAGCCTCGCTTTGCTTATCTTCCTCGTTCTGGGCGTACACCATTGGATTCTTCGAGCGGTTGCGCACAGCTTTGATTACTTACCACCCGGTACGGCGACGCTGAATCCGCTGCTTTCGCAGGCATTGCTGCACGAGGGGGCAGTTATCCTCGAACTCGGGTTGCAGATCGCTGCCCCCGTGCTTGCTGCCACATTGTTGGCGGACCTGGTGCTCGGCCTGCTGGGAAAAGCATCCCCGCAGATGCCGTTGATGCTGCTCGGGCCCGCGATCAAGAGCATGCTGGGCGTGCTCCTGCTGGGGGCGACCATCGGCTTCTGGCCGCATTTGTTTGAAAGATACTTTTCGCAATCCATCGCGTACACGGAACATCTTCTGCACCTGGCGAGATATTAAGAAACGTGGCTGACCAGAACAAATCCGAGAAAGCTACACCGCAAAAGCGGAAGAAAGCCCGCGAGCAGGGCCAGATTGCGCGCTCCAAGGAACTTTCGAGCGCGCTTGCGTGGAGCGGCGCTATTGGGCTTTTGGCCTGGCAGGTCTCGGACGTACCCCGGCAATGGCGCGGTCTTCTGCAAAGCTCTCTGGACTTGTCGGTGAGAGAACCGCTGCTGCCCGGAGGGCCGATTTTGTTCTGGAGTGCGATTGGCGTGCTGCGATGGATCGTTCCCGTCCTGGTTTTTGCATGGCTGCTGTCGTTTGCAGGAGGAGTCGCCCAGGGCGGACTGGTGTTCGCCGGCGAAGCCTTGGCCTTCAAACCGGAGCGGATGAATCCGGCGGCGAAAATCAAGCAAATGTTTTCGCTCACCAGCCTCAGCGCAATTCTGAAATCGCTCCTTCCTTTCGGTGTGATCATCTGGATCGGCGTCTCCACCTTGACCAACCACTGGCTCACGATCGTCCATGCCTCCGATCTGAATGCACGTTCCTATCTGAGTTTCCTGCTGGGGGCGATGTGGGAGCTGTGTTGGAAGTCAGGGCTGGTTCTTTTGAGCTGGTCGGCCGTCGACTACTTGCTTGTCTGGCAGAAGAACGAATCCGATTTGAAAATGAGCCGCCAGGAAATGCGGGATGAAATGAAACAGACCGAGGGAAATCCCGCAGTCAAAGGGCGCATCCGCCGTCTGCAGAGGCAGTTGCGCCGGCGTCAGATGTTGAAGGACACCGAGACGGCCAGCGTTGTTATCACCAATCCAACTCACTTTGCGGTTGCGTTGCGTTATGAAATGAGCATGGAAGTGCCCATCGTTGTCGCCAAGGGTAAGGACTTTCTTGCCCAGGAAATCAAGGAAGTGGCGCGCTGGCACGGCATTGCAGTGTTGGAGAACCCTCCTTTGGCGCAAGCACTGTATCACACAGTTGAAGTGGGTAGCGCCATCCCGTCGGCGCTCTACACGGCGGTGGCAGAGATCCTGGCGTTCGTATTCCGCGCGCAAGCTCAGGCGCGGCAACAGGCAGCACGGGCATCAGCACGATAAAGAAAGTTGCGCTTAACGAATGGCGGCCAAACCCAAACCGATCGCAGCTAACGTCGCAAACAAGACCGACTGGATCGTGCCTGCGCTGGCGGTGAGCATGGTGTTTGTCATGCTCATCCCGTTGCCCGCGCTCATGATCGATCTTCTGCTGGCGATGAGCATCACCGCAGCGGTGCTGGTGCTGCTGGTCGCGCTCCAGATTCTTAAGCCCGTCCAATTTTCGGTTTTCCCCAGCTTGCTGCTCTTGCTTACCTTGTTCCGTCTGTCGCTGGGTCTGGCCAGCAGCCGCCGTATCCTGCTCCACGGTAACGAGGGATCGGCAGCCGCCGGGCGAGTGATCGAAAGCTTCGGCCAGTTCGTAGTCGGCGGCAATTATGTTGTGGGATTTGTCCTGTTTCTTGCCTTGATTGCCATTCAGTACATGGTGGTCAGCCACGGCGCCGTCCGCACCGCCGAAGTCACGGCACGCTTCACCTTGGACGCAATGCCCGGCAAGCAGATGGCAATCGACGCCGACTTGAACGCCGGCCTGATCGATGAGAAACAGGCCCGCAGCCGCCGTGAACAAATCGCCCGTGAGGCCGAGTTCTACGGCGCCATGGACGGCGCTGCCCGCTTCAGCCAGCGTGATTCGCTGGCTACCATCCTTATTACCGCTATCAATATTATTGCCGGATTCCTGATCGGTGTTTTCCAGCATGGGGTTCCGTTCCTCGAAGCCCTGAAGACCTACACCATCCTGACGGTTGGTGATGGTCTGGTGACCATGATCCCTTCGCTGCTGGTCTCGGTCGCGGGCGCCATCGTCCTGACCCGCGCCTCGTCGGACAGTTCGCTGGGTATTGACGTCGGGCGTCAACTCTTCGGAAAGCGGCGGGCGCTGTGGATTGCCGCCGCCGTCATGATGTCGCTGGCCCTGATTCCGGGCCTGCCCAAGCTCTCCTTTGTTCTTATGGCGGCGCTCATGGTCGTGCTCGCCCGGCGGGCCAAACCCGACAGTGCCATCGAAGGCCAGGTTGTCCCCGGCGCAACTCCGGCCAAAGGGCAAGCGTTGACGCCCGCCTCCGATTCCATGGATTCAATGCTCAAGCTGGACGAGTTAATGCTTGAGGTCGGCCTCGGCCTGGTCCCCCTGGTGGATAGCAAGCAAGGCGGACAGTTGCTCGGCAAGGTCCGCTCCTTGCGCAAGAGCCTTGCATCGCAGCTTGGGTTCCTGATTCCGCCCATCCACATCACCGACAACCTGGGGCGAAAGGAACGCGAGTACGTAATCTACTTGCGTGGAGTGGAGATCGCCCGCTGGGAGATGCGCCGGGATTGCCTGCTGGCCATCAGTTCACAGTCTTCTCCGCCCGTCTTGCCTGGAGTGGAAACGCGCGAGCCGGCTTTCAACGCCCCTGCAAAATGGATCACCCCGGACTTGCAGGCGCAAGCCCTGGCGGCAGGTTATGTGGTTGTGGACCACACTTCCGCCCTGGCCACGCACCTGGGCGAAGTGGTGCGGCAGAATGCTCATCTTCTGCTGACCCGCCAGGAAACCAAACGCGCCATCGACCGCTTGGGAGAATCTCACCCCAAGCTCGTCGAGGAACTCATCCCTAAAGTGATGACTCTCGGCGAAGTACAGAAGGTTTTGCAACAACTGCTGCGCGAGCAGGTCTCGATTCGCGACCTGGGAACCATCCTGGAAACGCTGGTCGATGTGGCTCCCGCCAACAAGAACCCTGTGCTCCTGGTGGAAGCAGTACGCCACGCGCTGGGCCGGGCGCTGGTCAGGCCGTTACTCGACGAGCACGGAGAACTGAAAGTAGTCACGCTGGATCGTTCGATCGAAGAAGAATGCTCGCGCGCTTTGACTCCGCAACCGGCAACTGCCTCTTCGACGGCAATGCAGCCCAACACCGCGCGGCGGGTGCTCGATGGTCTGCGAACCTTGTTCGGCGATCAAGTGGTCACCGCCCCCCCGGTGCTGTTGTGCTCCTCTCCCGGACGGTTTCATCTCCGCCGGATTCTGGAGCCATTTTTCCCCAAGATCGTGGTGCTCGCACCCACCGAGATTCCCCCGTTGATCCCCGTGCAAGCGATTGGAGCGGTGCGTTAAAGCAGGAATGTATGTCGTGCAGAGTGAGTTGAGGATCCGACGATGCAAGCAGAAATTGCCTACCGAGAAAACGTAGAGGAAGTATCAGAACGCGACCAGCTCATTTTGAAAGAGCTGCCTTCGGTGTACTACACTGCCCGCCGCATATTCGAGCGACTGCCGCAGCATGTGGTGTTCGAAGATCTAGTGCACGCCGGGGTGGTGGGCCTGATCGAGGCCGTCCGCAGCTACGACGCCAGCAAGTCGGTGCCCTTCAATGCATTCGCCAAGTTTCGCATTCGCGGGGCAATCCTCGACAGCTTGCGCGAGATGGATTGGGGTTCGCGGCCACTGCGGCGCAAAGGCCGGCGAATGGAGGAAGCGATCGCCACCCTCTCCGCCAAGCTCGGACGGCACCCGGATGAGGAAGAAATCGCGGTGGAGATGGGAGTCTCGATCGAGAAGTTGCATGAGATTGCTCTGCGCCTCGACGGATTGACGCTCGTCGGCCAGCAGGTGAGCTCGCTGTTCGACCGCTCGGGAACCCAGGACCTGATTGAGTCAGCCCCCAGCCACGACGAGAACCCCTACGATCTTTGCCTGCGCACCGAGATCAAGGAACGGCTCGCCGACGCCATTGGTACCCTTTCGGAAAAAGAGCAGTTGGTCGTTTCTCTTTATTACCGGGAGGAACTGACCATGAAAGAAATTGCCAAAGTCGTGCAGTTGGGGGAGTCGCGGGTGTCTCAAATTCACGCCCTCGCGCTTCCCAAACTTCGGGCCGCGCTGCAAAAAGCATCTTTTGCGGAAAGAGACGCATAGCCCCGGCAGCGGGGCGGAACAGGATAACCAGTGATCATGGGCAGGTTTGGCATCCAGGAATTGGCGAAAACGGTCTCCAAATGGAGAAACTCCCCAGGTTGCGCCAACCCCGCGTGCGAGGGCAATCCGCTGAAACATGCGGTCTCCAAGCGGCATTTCGGGGTATGGCTGGCGGAGGAATGGTTTTGCGGTCCGGAATGTTTCGAGAACGGGGCGCGCAAGAAGATCATGGAATCGCTGGCTTCGCGCCATGCCCAGGAAAAAGCGCCGGCACTACGCATGCCGCTTGGGTTGCTGCTGCTGTCTCGCGAGATATTGACTCATGAGCAGCTCAAACTTGCGCTGGAGCAGCAAAAGGCCGACGGGACGAACCTCGGTGAAACGGTGCAAGAACTTGGCTTTGCCACCGAGCAGCAGGTCACCTCGGCGGTGGCGGCGCAATGGGCGTCGCCGGTGTTCACCTTGGGTGACCGGCCCTTGCCTGCGGAGGTCCGCATCCCCCGGCGACTGCTGGAACAATATGGAATGCTGCCGGTCCATTACTCACAAATTGGGAAGAAACTGATGGTGGGCTTTGTCAGCCGAGTGCAGCACCATATTCTTTACACCATCGAACACATTACTTCCTGTTCCGCCAGCCCGTGTTTCATCACCGCCAGCGAATACCGCCGCGGCATCAAGATCTGCAACCTCACCGCCACGGAAAACGAGATCGTTTTCGATCGTCCGAGCGGCACGCTTGAGATTGCCACCCTGGTACGCAATTATGTGAGCCAGATTGGCGCAGAGCGTGCCCGCTTTGGAATGTGCCGCGACTATCTTTGGGTTCGAGTTGTGGGCCGCCAGGAAATCGATCTATTGTTCCGATTACAGGACCGTTAGAAAGCCGGGAGCCGCTAAAGCTTCGAGCATTGTGTGCCGATTAATGTCAGCGAGGCTACCCGATGCTGGCAGACGGCAAACACAATGAACCACTTCTTGCGGTGGGTGATTCCAGACGCAGCCCTGAAAGCTCGCTGCCAATCCCCTTACAAGCCGCCGAATTTCCGCTTCCTCCGGCCATGCCGGACGCAGTTGTTCTGCTGCGTTTGCTGGTCTCTTCCCACACCGTAGACTTGCATGCCGTCACTGAGGTCATCCGCAATGATGTTGGCCTGACCGTGCAACTTCTCCGTCTCGCGGCGTCGAGCCGGGCAACAAGCAGTCTGAACCTTGCAGATATCGTGGTCCATGCCGGTCTGGACAAGTTGAAGGGCCTGGCGGCAGAAACCAAGCTGAACCCGCTTCACCCCCAGAATGCCGCTCCCGAGGCTCGCGAACGGTTCTGGATGCATGCCAGATTGACCGCGCGCATTGCCGAAGAATTAGCCGGCGAAACTACGCCCGCCAATCGTGAATCCGCCTACGTCGCTGGTCTTCTTCGCCATTTGGGCGGGCTTCCTGACGTGCTGGGATGGGAACTGCCGGGCTGGGCGCCGGGGAGCCTGGGGGAAATCGGCTATCGTATGGCCAAGGCCTGGCAGCTTCCAAGCGTTCTGGCCGAAGTGATTTGTGGAAACGACAGTGCTTGCACTTCGCAAAAGGCCAGTTCGCTGCTGAGGCTGGTCAATATCGCCGACGAGCGCGCAGCACGATGGGAGTCAACTGGAACCCCGATGCATTCCGCCTGGGCGTGGTCTTAATGCGATTGTGAACCGCCGCAACGCGGCGAGTCATGGTTAGAAATTCTGATCGTGCAACCCCGGCCTTCTCCCTGCTCTGCCCTGGCGTCTAATCTGTAGCTCATCACGCGACCGGCGGCGACCGCCGTTCAATCACTTACAGCCAACCGTGCCCGCTCCGCTGTGGCCGTCTCCGTGCTTTGCTCTTTGGCATGGACAGCGGCTTCTACGCAGCATGCACCGCCCTCATGGGACGGAGCCAGGCGCTCGACCTGGTCGCCAATAACCTCGCCAACGTCAGCACCCCCGGTTTTCGCGCCCAGCATGAGATCTTTCGCTCCCTGCTGGCAAGTTCATCCCAGCAGCCCATGTCGGGGTTAAACCAGGCGGTTAACAACTATTCCGTGCTCGGGGGAAGCGAGCTCGATTTCGCGCAAGGCAGCTTGGAGAAAACCGGCAACGACCTGGATCTGGCAATTCAAGGCTCAGGGTTTTTCGTCGCACAAACTGCGGCTGGTCAAGTCGTCACGCGAAACGGCAATTTTCATGTGTCTCCGAAAGGCAAGCTGGTCACGGCGGAGGGAGACCCGGTGCTGGGCGACACCGGCCCCATTGACATCGTTGGCGGGCCAGTCTCGGTGAGCAGCGACGGCACGATTTCAGTGAATGGAGCGGTTGCCGGACAACTCAAGATTGTGGACTTCCCCCCTGGCACCAACCTGACCAATGTGGGTTCGACCTACTATTCCGCGCCGCCGAAAAGCGAGAAGCCCGCCTCCGGAGCCGCCATCCAGCAGGGAAGCCTGGAGGATTCGAACGTGAATCCGGTCGCCAGCGCGGTGGAACTGGTCACTTTGCAGAGATACGCCGAACTGATGCAGCGAGCTTTATCCATGTTTCACACCGATATGAACCAAGTCGCGGCGCAGGACTTACCGCGAGTTACACCGGCACAATAAAAAGGGGAATCTCATGCTTCGTGCGCTTTACACCGCCGCCAGCGGGATGGTGGCCCAGCAACTGAATCTCGACAACATCGCCAACAATCTGGCCAACGCCAGCACCGCCGGTTTCTACGGTCGCAGGCTTCAGTTCTCGGACCTGGTCTATCAGAATGTGGTGATGCCGGGCGCCGCCGCCACCCAGCAAACCACCGTGGCCGCCGGCCTTCAGATCGGACTCGGGACCATGCCGCGCGCCTCTGAGGTGATTCAGACCCAGGGAAACTTCAGTTCCACCGGCAACCCTCTCGATCTGGCAATTCAAGGCCTGGGCTTTTTCCAGGTGACCATGCCGGATGGCACCATCTCATACACTCGCTCCGGCGCATTTCACCTGGACGCTCAGGGGAACGTGGTGACTGCGGATGGAAACCCGTTGCAGCCCAGCATCACCATTCCCGCCAACGCCACCAGCATCACCGTGGGGTCCGACGGGACCGTGTCGGTGACCGAGGCCGGGCAGACCGCAGCCCAACAGGTAGGCAGCATTCAGCTCGCCATGTTTCCCAACCCCGGCGGCTTGAACAGCATTGGAAACAACTTGTATCTGGCGACCACAGCGTCGGGAGATCCCATTGTTGGAGCACCGGGAGCATCAGAAGGTCTCGGAACGCTCCAGCAAGGCATGCTCGAACAATCAAATGTGGACATCGTGTCTGAGTTCGTGCAACTCATCGTGGCGCAACGTGCTTACGAATCCAATTCACGGGTTGTAACTTCCGCGGACCAGATGTTGCAGGATCTGGCGCAAATCGGCCGCTGATAGTTGAACCAGAATTGGCTTGTTGAGATTGACTAATCCATGACCGTAGCAAGATATTCCGCGAACATCGTTCTGCTGATTTGCTTGGGGGGCATCCTCCCGGCCGCGGGACAAACTCGGCAGAACCGGATCGCGATTTCGACGCAATCCGTCGTGAGCGCGATGGCGCAGGCTGGCTGGCGTGTTGGCCCCGAGCGGGTGAAGTTTCTCTCGCAGGTCACCTCCACCGCAGCGGAGCCTGGGTTGCAGGTGGCTCAGGTCACGCATTGGCAGGGAGATAAGTTGAGAGTCGAGCTGCGTTGCCATGATCCGCACGCTTGTCTGCCGTTCTATGTTCTGGTTACCGAACAGAAGACGACAGGCAAGCCCGGGCAGACTCCCGCGGCGGTCGCGAATGGAGGACCGGCGGCCCTCGAAATGGCCGAAGAAAAGCCGCTCATCCGGTCCGGTGATCCGGCAACACTGACATTTGCAGACAGGGGCCTGCGCATCACCATGCCCGTGATCTGCCTTGAAAACGGCCGTCGCGGACAAGAGATCCGTGTCGCCAGCAGCGATCACAGACGATTTTACAAAGCGGAGATCGTGGGGCCCGGTTTGTTAAAGGCCACCACACTTTGAGACTGGACAGGAAATGAAAATCGGAGGCATATTCCGGAACGGAATCGCGCTGTTGCTGGAACTCATATTTGTGGCGGGACCGCCATCGCTGATGGCGAAGACGCCCAACTCAGCACAGAAGGATCCCCAGCAGGTGCGCGCCGCCTATATCGCCAGGGTACAGGAGCAGGAGGGCTCGACCCGTCCCGCAACCACCATGGGCAGTCTATGGGTTCCCGGCGGTGCCTACAACGAGTTGACCGCCGATTACAAGGCGCGCAATGTGGGCGATACAGTGACTCTGGTGGTGCTTGAACAAACTTCTGCCCAGTCCACCGGGGACGTGAACTCGCAGAGAGCGTTTCAAACCAGTTCTGCCATTACCGCGCTTCCGGGAAAACTCAAGCTGGGCGGGGTGAATCCGCTGTTCGGCGCCAACTCCTCCACTCAACTAAAAGGCCAGGGCGAAACTTCCTCCGGATCCAACCTGACGACGACCCTTACCGGTCACATTATCGCGCTGCTGCCAAACGGCAACCTGATCGTGGAGGCCGAGCGCCACGTCCTTATTAATAGCCAGCACGAATCCATGCTGGTGCGGGGGGTGCTGCGGCCAGGGGACATTGGACCGAACAACACCGCGCCCTCCACCTCGCTGGCAAATCTCGAAATTGAACTCAAGGGCAAGGGAGTTGTTTCTGACTCCATCAAACAACCCAACCCCATCATGCGCGCGTTGCTTTGGCTGATCGGGTGGTAAGAGGACGAAAGATTTCGGAATGACCATAAGGCTTACAAAATTCGGGTTGCGCATTCTTGCCGCGGGTTTTTGCTGGTTCGCACTCGCGGCTCTGGGCGCTGCGGATACCGCACCGAACCGTCAGGTCATGGTGCGCGACCTTGCCACCATCGGCGGTGTACGGGAAAACCCGCTCATCGGCTACGGCGTGGTGGTGGGACTAAAACGTACCGGCGATAGCCAGCAGACTTTGTTCACCACTCAGACGCTGGCCAACGTTCTGCAACGTTTGGGAGTACAAATTGCGCCTGCGTCGGTGCAGGTGCGCAACGTGGCCGCCGTCATGGTTACGGCATCGCTACCCCCGTTTGCCCGGCCGGGAACTACCTTCGACGTCACCGTCTCCTCTGTCGGCGACGCAAAAAGTCTGGAAGGCGGAGTCCTGTTGCTTACCGCTATGCACGCGGCCGATGGTGACATCTATGCCGAGGCCCAAGGCCCGCTCACTCTCGGCGGCTACACCGTCGGCGGAGGCGGCAATTCCAAAGTGGTGAATCACGTGACGGTCGGTAGAGTTCCTGCGGGTGGAACTGTGGAACGCGATGCTTCCTTTGATTTGAGTCATCTGGCAACCGTGTCTTTGGTTCTCCGCGAGCCGGATTTCACCGCTGCGCGCGACGTAACCGCAGTTATCAATCATGATTTCGGAAAGAGCGTGGCGTCGTTTGTCGACAGCCGCCGGGTCGATGTTAACGTCGCCCTGTCGGGAATCGCCTCCGTCCCGACGTTGATCTCACGCATACAGAATCTTTCCATCCTGATTCATCCTCCGGCCAAGGTTGTGATGAACGAGCGCACCGGTACGATCGTGATGGGCGGTGACGTGAAGTTGTCCCCGGTTTCGGTCCTGCACGGAGACTTGACTGTCCAGGTTTCGACCACGTTCACCGTGTCACAACCGGCGCCGTTCTCGAAAACCGGCAAAACTGAGGTCGTTCCTCAAACCGATTTCGAAGCCAAGGAAGGCCCGGCTCGCTCCATCGCATTAAACGAAGGCGCCAGTGTCGAAGAATTGATCGACGGCCTGCACGCCATGGGTGCGACGGCGCACGATATTGTTGCCATTCTGCAAGCCATTAAGGCCGCCGGCGGACTGCAAGCCGAATTGGAGGTCCTATGAACACCCAATTCGCGATCGGGACTTCAGCGGCTGCAAGCCAGGATTTGTCTCAGGCCAAGAGTGCGCAGGCTCTGCGCCTTTTGAAGCAGCAGTCGCAGAATACTGACCCGGGAAAGATAGACAAAGCGGCCAAAGATTTCGAAAGCATTTTGCTCGGGGAATGGCTCGAAAAAGCCGAAAAGTCATTTGCCACCGTCCCCGGCGCCGATCAATCAGAAAACGCCGATCCCGGCCACGACCAATACCAGAGCATTGGCTGCCAGTTCCTCAGCGGGGCGCTGACCAAGGCCGGCGGAATTGGCATTGCATCCATGATCAGCAAGCGTTTGAAGGCGACGGAAGCATCCCGGGAGGCCTCCGAAGCCGCGCGGCAGCCGCGCCAAGGGGGCGAGGTTGCTCCCGGTAAAGAGGTCACAAGTGGCCTGCAAAGTAAGGAATAATAAGTAGTTAGCATTGCGTAAATTTCGTTGGAGTTTGCTGGTGCAACTGCCGATTATGAACTGACGTTCAGGGGCTAAAGGGGCTCCTTTTATGAGAATAGGATTAAACTCACCCGATTTAACGGGTGTCTCAACTGAAACGGCAGCAACTTCATCGACGGCGGCTGGCAAGACTCGTCCGGCGTCCAGCGAGGATGGGGACAGCTTCCCTACAGACACCGTCACCATCAGTAGCCTTGCCCAGCGTGCAATGCAGACGCCGGACATCCGCCACGATCAGGTCAGTAGTCTCCAGCAAAGTGTTTCCGACGGGCAATATCGGCTCGAGCCGACTGCTATCGCCGAGGCCATGCTGTACCAGTAGATACAACATGCCGAAATCGAGCCCAACTCGTGAAGCAGAAAGCCTCCAGCACCTGGCGCGGGTGCGGGCGTTAAGCACTGAGGTTGCGACCGCCATTTCGGCCATAGAGAAAAACGATGTGCGCCGGCTTCAGACTGCCGTGGCCAATCAGGAGCGCATCTCTCACCAACTGGCTGCCACGAAATGGACGCCGGCACTCTCCCGGGAAAAAGCCGGCCAGAGTTCGGAAAGTGGCGCACAGATCCAGAACGCATATGTGGCACTGGCCCAACTCAATCGGGTGTACGCCGCAGTCTTGAAGCGCTCGAAGCGATCGGTCGAACTGCTAGCGGCGCTATACGGCAACCTCGGCGACGGCTATGGTGAAGCGCCGCCCCAGGCGGAAAACTTTCAAACTTTGTCTTGCGAGGCATAGCACAATGGGCTCCTTGGTCTCGGCGATGTGGATTGCGGCTCAGGCCCTGGATGTCGACCAGGGGGCGCTGAACGTTACCACCAACAACATCGCGAATGCGTCCACTCCGGGTTACAGCCGCGAGGTCGTCGACCTTACCGAGCAAACGCCGGTCCAATCAGGGAATCTCACCATCGGAACCGGCGTCACTCTGCAAAACATTCAAAGTGTCCGCGATCAAGTGTTGTCGCTCCTGATTGCGGAACAAACGACGCAACAAAGCGGTTCGCAAACTCAGCTCAATGCCCTGCAACAAGTGCAAGGCCTCTTCTCCGATCCCACGCAGGGAATTGGGGCTAACCTCACCGCTTTCTTCAACAGCATCAGTCAGCTTTCTACGAATCCCACGGATGGCGCGCAACGCCAGTCTGTAATAACGGCGGCCCAGAATCTGGTTACATCCTTCAATCAGACGGCCAAGAGCCTGGCCACCATTCAACTGAGCCAGAACCAGGCCGTCTCTACATCCGTGGACCAGATCAACTCCTTGACCAAGCAAATTGCGCAACTCAACGCGCAAGTGGGACAGATGCAGCAGCTGGGGAAAGATCCAGGCGCGCTCCTCGACCAAGAAAACCAGTTGATCAATCGGCTTTCACAGTTGACCAACGTGACCGAAATCCAAACCGAGCATGGCCTGACGCTCACTACTGGAGCCGGAACCGCCCTGGTGGTGGGCAACCAGAGCTTCGATCTCCAGGTAGGAAACGGTCCCAACGGAATGCAGGATGTGTTCGCCCAGGGCCAGGACATTACCACCACCATTCAGGGCGGAAACCTGGGCGCAGCGATTCAAGTACGAGACCAGGAAATCCCCGGCATGCTGACCCAACTCAACACCCTTGCCAGTGATTTTGCAACCAGCATAAACACGGCGCAGGCGGCCGGCTTCGACTTGAACGGGAATCCTGGACAGGCCCTGTTCTCCTTCACCGCCGGCGGACCCGCCGCCAGCCTCGCGTTGGCGACTACCGATCCGGACGCGATCGCCGCCAGTTCCGACGGAACCCCCGGAAGCAACGGCAATATCGCAAACTTGATGGCCGTGGAAAGCCAGCCGCTGCCGTCCGGGCAGACTCCGACCGAGAGTTACGCCAACCTGGTTTCTACAAGCGGCAATCTTGCCTCACAGGCGCAGGCCGAGCTTACCGCCAGCACCAACAGTTTGAATCAGCTCAATGATCAGTTGGGCGCGCTTTCAGGGGTTTCCATCAACGAAGAGACGGCAAATCTGCTGAATTACCAGAATGCCTTTTCGGCTGCGGCCCGGGTGGTAACCACCGTTGACCAGCTGACCCAGACCGTGCTTTCCATGGGGTCGGGAACGTAGGAACTTATGCGCGTAAACCCGAATTACACCGCCGATATTCTTCAGGATCTGTACCAGTCACAGAGCCAGGGACAGACCGCGATTCAACAGATGGGCAGCGGCCACTTGATCAACATGCCCTCCGACAATCCGGCCGGCGCCGCCTCTCTGGTCGTAGGCCAGGCACTGCAAAGCCAAACCGACCAGTTCCTGCACAATACCAGCAGCGTCGAGGGCCTGTTGCAAACCGCGGATTCGACTTTGAGTTCTGTTGTCAACGCCCTGAATCGGGCAATTTCTCTGGGGGTTCAGGGTGGAACTGACACACTCTCGGACGCTGACCGGCAGGCGATTGCTCAACAGGTCCAGGGAATCATGAACCAGGTCATTCAGTTGGCGAACGTCTCGTACCAGGGCAACTATGTGTTTGCCGGGACCGCCACCAAGACCCAGCCGTTTGTCGCCGACCCGGCCGCCGCCGACGGTGTGACCTACAACGGAAACGACAACACCAACAATGTGCAGATCGCAGAAGGGCAAAGTATCCAGATCAATCAACCGGGAGACCAGATATTTCAAGGCGCCGGCGGGGATGTGTTTGGCGCTCTGCAACAGTTAGTCACGGCTTTGCAGAGTGGCGACACCGACGGTGTCGGGGCCGCCACCACCCAACTCGGCGGAGCGCTCAATTATCTTTCCCAGCAGCGCGTCTTCTACGGGAATGCGGTCAATCAGCTGACTTCGAACCAATCCTTTCTGCAGCAGGAAAAAGTGAACCTCCAGTCGCAGGAGAATGCGGTGGACGGCGTGGATATAGCGAAGGCCGCGACCGACCTGTCTCAATCCCAGATCACTCAGAGCGCGGCCCTGGCTGCGCTGGCGAAAGTCATTCCCCTTAGTCTGATGGATTACTTGAAGTAGAAGCACGAATCGCCCGCGCCTCAAGCGCCGGGGCTGAAATCAGGCAGTCCAACTGGCGGCTATTTCCTCGTCCTGGCTTGCTTTCGCCGGCGAAATGGATGAGCTGGCAAGTGCCGGGGTGGGCTTCGGCGTGGATACCTGCTGCCAGGCCTGGCGAACGTCCAGTAACAACTCGATCTGACGCTGAAGGATCTGGGAACTCTTTTCCCACTGAGCTTCCATCATTTTGTTTCGAATCGCGGAATAGAAATTCGAGAAGTTGGTCGCGGCCTCTCCGCCGTTTTCCATGTCCACAGACTCCTGCAATTGTTGCAGGACCAGGAACCCATGCTTCAGTTCCGTCGCGCGCTTCTCAATGTCGCCGCTGTCCATGGCGGCGATGGCATTCTTCAGATCGTTGATCAGCAAATCGAACAGAATCATTACCAGGCCGGCGGCAGAAGCGTTCTCTACCGCGGCCGTCAGGTAAGCCCGCTCCGTTGGAGTGCGCGCCATTTAGCCGCCTTTGGTGTTATTGCCAAGTTCAGCGTTGATTTGCTGCTCGATGATCGGCAACTGCTGCAGCAGGGCGTCTGCCTGGTTGTATTCGTTGGTGAGCAGCGTCGCCTGGTTCTGCAAGTACGTCTCGAAATTATCGATCCGGCTTTGCAGGTCTGTGTTCTCGCTGGCGATGCTTTGCAGGTCGACGGTAAACGCCCCGTTCGTGGCGTCAGTCATGGTGTTCAGCTGGGTGGTCAGAGAGTTCGCGAACCCGTTCGCGCTGGCGCCCTGGAAGAAGTTTTGTACCGCACTGAAATTACTCTGCATCGCGCCGTCGAGTGTTCCCGTATCCAGACTCAGAGTTCCATCATCGTTCATGGTGATTCCCAGGTCTGCCAGGGTAGACACACCGGAGTTCGAACCGTTCGAATAGCTGCCTGAGCCGAGAAGCATGTCTTGCAATATTCTTAAGGTGGAATCGCCGGCCAGGGGGCCCTGCGCGCCATTGCCTCCAACCGTGAACTCCTGGTTCACATTCGCAACCACGGCGTTATACGAGTTAATGAAAGCGGTGACTGCCTGCGTAGCTGCACCCACATCTTCGCTCACCGAGACATTAACCCCGACGCCTGGCTGTGCACTCACCAGATTGAAGGTCACTCCGGGCACGACTCCTGCAACAGTATTGGAGGCGCTGTCGATGGGGATTCCATCCACCGTGAGGGACGCATCGGCTCCGGTCGCCGCGCGCGTGAAGTTCAGACCAGTCTCGCCGCTGATGACGACATCGTTGGAAGCGCCGGAACTGGTGCTCACAATGGAAAGCCTCGCGCCGGTCCCGTCATTTACGACGTTGGCGCTGACGCCCGCTCCCAGACCGTTGATATAAGTGGCTAAATCGTTCAGAGTGGCGGCGCTTCCGTCCGGCCCATAGGTGATTTGAACGGGAGCGTTGGCGCCAACTTGCAGGGTGAATCCGCCGTCGGCCAGGGTGGTATCGCCGCTGGCGACAGAATCGGAATACCACGAACCGGTGGTGGCCACGCTGTTTACCACGATCACATGGTTCCCCGGAGTCGCGCCGGGGGCGGCTGACGCAGTCACCACACTCGAGTTTGAAGACGAAGTGGCCCTCGACAACAACGCGCCGGAAGGATCGCTCAACCCGTTGAGCGCAGTTTGCAAAGTCCCGATATTTGTTTCGATGACGTTGATATCGCCAGTCTGACTTTGCAGGGCGGCCTGTTCCTGCTGCATTTCGTTCAAAGGGCCGGATTCGGCGGCAATTGCGGCAGCCACCGCCGCTTGAACGTTGATGCCCTGGGAAGAAGAGAAGGCAGAAAGGATGTTGCTGAGATTGAATACCGGATTAATGGCTCCCATGGTTCTCCGAGGTTCCTTTTATTTGCCAAGCACCCTCCGAGAAAACCGAGGGTGGGACCGCTTCAGTCCCACCCCCTGGAGGTTTATTGGAACAGTTTCAAAACGCTCTGCTGCATGTTGTTCGCCTGTTGCAGAGCGGCAATGCCTGTCTGTTGCAGAATGCTGTACTTCGACAGGTTCGACGTCTCCTGCCCGATGTCAGCAGCCATGATCCCGTTCTCAGCGTTGGTGAGGTTCTGGATCTGGTTGTTCATGACGTTGGTGGCCGCCTGGAGCTGGTTGGAGCTGGCTCCCAACGTGCCACGCAGACCGGCAATGTCCGCGATCGCGGAATTGATGTCGGTCAGTGCCAGGGTAGCGGCTGCGGCTGTGGTCAAGGCGTCCGCGGTCAGTGAAGCGCCGTTGAGGTTGCCAGAGCCCACCGTCACCATGCCCACGGTCACGCTGGTCGTGCCCGCGGCGCTGGAGTCGCTCATGAAGATGGTCAGAGTGCTGTTGGTGAAGATCGCCTGACCGTTATAGGTGGTATTGCCGCCGATGGTGTCGATTTCAGCCTTGATGGAAGTGAATTCGGCGTCCAGGGCCTGACGCTGGGTATCGCTTACCGTGCCCGTCGAAGCTTCGGTGGCCAGCGTGACCGCGCGGTTCAGCAGTGTGGTGATCTGAGAGAGAGCGCCATCGGCGACTTGCAGGAAGCCTACGCCGTCCGATGCGTTGCGGACCGACTGCGTCAAAGCAGTGATGTTCGCACTCAAGCCGTTTGCAATGGCCAGTCCAGCGGCATCGTCCGCGCCCGAGTTGATTCTCTGGCCGGTCGAGAGCTGCTGCAACGTATTGTTCAAATTCATCTGCGTCATGCTGAGCGCGTTCTGCGCTTCCAATGACGAGATGTTGTTCAAAATGCTGATTGACATGGAAAACTCTCCTTTTCGAATTCCGCCTGCACGGCCGCTGCTACTGCGTCTTGCGGTTTCGAGCAGGAGGTTTGGTTGACGGGATGGTTAATCGGCACTCTCCACCTTGCCGGCTCAGTTACTCCGGTGTCAGTCCGAGAGTCACTTTCCACCCACCCTCCGAAAAGGAATCAAGATCACAGGCGCATTTCCCCAAGCTTTTCTCATTCTGTCCTAATGTCCGGCTCGCTCACACGCCTCCGGCGGCGGCAGCCAACTTCTTGTTCATGACTTCGGTCGAGGCTTGCTGCAACTCCGGAGAATCTGGAAAGAGCTGCAAACCGCGCGACAGGAGATTCAATGTCTCGTCCCATTGACTAAGCTTGGCCCGCAGGCTTGCCGCTCGCAGATACAGTTTGGGATTGGCCTCGACCGCGGTGTATTTTTCCAGCGTCTCGGCGGCTTCTTCCAACTTGTCGGCCATGACACAGCCCTTCATCAAGCGATCGTGCACCGGATAGACGTCCGGCACTTCGCGCGCCGCACGCCGCAGTTTGGCCAGGCCGCTGTTCTTTTGCCCCATCTTCACTTCTGTATAACCCAATTTGCTTTCGAGAATGGGGTTGTGTCCCATGAACTTCGCCGCCCGGCGATAGGCCAAACGCGCCTCCTTGAATCGCCCCAGGCTGTGTAGAGCATCGCCGCGGATGTCTTCTCGTAGTGCGGCAGTTCCGCCGGTTCGCTCATCGTGGGCGACGGCGTCAAGCGCTTCCGCGAACCGCCCCAGATGGAGGTAAACCATGCCTCGGAACAACCAGGCCTCAGGAGCCTCCGGCTGCAATGTCAGGGCGCGGTCAAAGCAGCGCAGCGCTTCTTCCGGCTGATTGAAGCACTCGAACTCGTGCAGACCCAGCTGGGTCCAGGCCACGAAGTCCTCTGGATTTTCTTCCGTCTTCCGCCGCATCAGGTCGCGATAGAAAACTCGTTTCCGGGTTCGGGCCTCGTTGTCCACCAACTGTCCGAAATGGTGTATGAGGAAATTCGCCGGCGTCAGTTTCAGATGCAGCGATCGTATCTGGTGTTCCACTAACTCATGGACGCGCCCAGTGAAGTAAATCTCGGGATGCCGGCGAAATAAGCGGCAATTTTCATGGGCAATATACGATGGCGCTTCCTTGGCGCGCTCATGCCGGTGGTCGTTCGGTACCCCTACACGGTCCCATCCGCGGTTGAACCGGCTTGCCATGTAGTTGCGAATGGGAACCACGTATCCGCCAACCTCGGGAGCTTGCAGCAAACCTGGAATGCGGTGCACTGCATCCCGGTCCAGTTCCTCGTCCGCATCGAGCATCAGAACCCAATCCGTGGTCATGGGCACGAGGGCAGAGTTGCGGGCCTTGGCGAAATGGTCTTCCCATGGAACCGAGATCACGGTCGCCCCGAACTCCTGGGCGATCTTCACCGTATCGTCGCTCGAACCGGTGTCGGCAACTACGATCTGGCTGACCACTCCACGCACGCTCTCCAGGCAGGGGCGCAGCGTATGCGCTCCGTTCTTCACGATCATTGAAAGACCAACTGTCGGCATCGGCATCGTCCAGGCAAAATTAGGGCAGGATTGGAAAAACCCGCCCGGTTTCAATTCGCCGCTGCTATGAACTGCACTTGCCTTACCACGCAACTCTGCGACCGCGCTTTTTCTTCGGCTCACTCTGCAGGGATTCTTGTAGCCCGGCGAAGATCCAGCCTGATGAAAAGCCATCTGCGATTAGAGCGGGATGAGGCAGCGAGATTGCAGGAGATTGGCAGGGAAGGATCAACTCTTCTTGAGAACACCGGGTGGCCGGACCGGCGCTTCGAAGCTTGACCGTAAGCCCGGCGCAGCTGAGGAATGAAATGAGCAAGTTTCAGATCACGTTGATCCGGCCGCAGGAATATCTGCATACCGAAGCCTTTCGGGAGCTGGCTGAAACCCTGCATGCGGCTCTGCAAAGACTCGGCCACAGCTCACAGATAAGAGAAAACATCTTCGATCCCAGCGGCACCAACCTGATCCTTGGAGCTCATCTGCTCACTCCTGCCCAGATGCAGACCATTCCTCAAGGCTCCATCATCTACAACCTGGAACAACTGGGCGGCGCGCAGCTTAAGCCGGCCTACTACGAACTGGCCGCCACGCAACGGATTTGGGATTACGACCGGCGCAACATCGAGCTTTGGAAGCAATTCCGTTGCGCCGGCGAGCCGGTTCATGTGCCGATTGGCTATGTGCCCGAGTTGAGCCGGATCAAGCCTTGCGAGCAGCAGGATATTGATGTCCTGTTCTATGGCTCGCTCAACCCCCGTCGCAGCCAGATTCTTAACGCGCTCAAAGATGCAGGTGTCAAAGTCCGCGCCGCCTTTGGGGTGTATGGAAAAAGTCGCGACGACCTGATCGCACGCGCCAAGATCGTTCTCAACGTCCACTTCTACGAATCCAAAGTCTTCGAAATCGTTCGCGTTTCCTACCTTCTCGCCAACTCCAAGGCCGTCGTTACCGAGTGCTCCACCGACTCAGAATTGGAAACTGGCCTGTCCGGCGCCGTGCATGGAGTCCCCTACGATCGTTTGGCGGAAGCCTGCTGCGCACTTCTGCAAGATGACGCTGCACGGCGAGCCCTGGAGACGAGAGGCTTCCAATGGTTTTCCCAACGAAAGGAGTCCGACATCTTGAACAACGCACTGCAACCATCCGTCAATCCAGCGCCCAACGTGGGTGCCATCGAAATTCCCCGTAAACTAAACATGGGCAGCGGCAAAGACTGGCGGGAAGACTATTTCAACACCGACTTCGATCCCTACTGGGAGCCGGATGCGGTCTTCGATTTCAGCCGCGCCCTGCCCATCGGCCAGCCGCTCGAAACTCAGCGTTTCGGAACCGTGGCTCTGCAAAATAACTGGTTCGACGAGATCATTGCCAATGACGTCTTGGAGCACATTCCCAACCTCACTCTGGCCATGACCTCGTGTCTGAACCTCCTCCGCGTCGGCGGCGTTTTCCGTATCAGTGTTCCTTACGATCTCTCCTGGGGAGCGTGGCAGGACCCCACGCACGTGCGCGCGTTCAATGAGCGCAGCTGGCTCTATTACACCGACTGGTTCTGGTACATGGGCTGGACCGAAGCGCGTTTTGATCTGGACAAGTTCGACCTGGGTCTGAGCCCGGTGGGCTTCGCCCTGGCAAAACAGCAGGTCAAGGGTGAAGATCTAGTGCGGCATCCCCGCGCGGTCGATCAGCTGAAGGTCGTCCTGCGTAAGCGTTTGCTGACCGAGGCGGAAAAACAGCAAGTCAACATGTATCTTCGGCGGCCGAATCGCAGTGCGGCACGCGGCCAGACCATGTCGGTCAAAACTCAGGCAATGGAGGCTCAACCCGTACCGGCACCCTAAGCGCTATACGGGCAGTGTTACGAAGGTACCGAAAAACGGTCTCTGCCTGACAGGAATCAATCCCCAAAGTGCCGATTGAAGTTTTCGGCGTTGGCAAAGCAGTGCGACGCACGGCGGAAAGATTACCCATGATACGTCTCACCCGATTGAACAGCCACGCGTTAACCATCAATTCGGACCTGATCAAGTTCATTGAAAACGCCCCGGACACAGTCATCACTCTCACCACCGGCGAGAAAATCGTCGTGCTCGACAGCACGGATGACATCTTGCGCAGGGTCATTGCCTTCCGCCGCGCCGTACTGGCCGGGTTGCTCCCAGTGGGAAAGGATCCAAACTCTGCTCTGGCGTTGACCCAATCCGAGATGACCAAGAACACCGACCCAGCCGCAGGGGGAGCGCGTGGATAAGAGTACGTTCGCCGGAATTTTTCTGGCCATCGGCGGTATTGTGGCCGGCCTGCTGATCGAGGGCGGCAAAATTTCGCAGGTGTTGCAGCCGACTGCGGCCATGATCGTGTTTGGCGGGACCATCGGTGCAGTCATGGTCCAGTTCCCGCTTCCCGTAGTACTGCAAGCCTTCAAGAACCTCATCCATGTTTTTCTGGATCGGGGTGAAGACCCGAAGAAACTCGTCCAGGAACTGGTGGGCTATGCCCAGCGCGCGCGCAAGGATGGGATCGTTTCGCTCGACTCCGAACTCCAGAACATCGCTGACCCTTTCTTGAAAAAGACTCTGATGCTGGCCGTGGACGGCACTGAACCACAGGAACTGCGCAAAATGATGGAACTGGAACTCGACAACCAGGCGGAGCACTCAGAAAAGATCGCTCAAGTCTTCGAGTCTGCCGGTGGCTTCGCCCCAACCATCGGAATTATCGGCGCGGTTCTCGGTCTGATCCAGGTCATGCAGCACTTGCAGAATATCGACGAAGTCGGCCGTGGTATCGCCGTGGCCTTCGTCGCCACTATCTATGGCGTGGGGTCGGCGAATCTCCTGTTCCTGCCGTCATCGGGCAAACTGAAAATCAAGAGCCGCGATGAACAGGTGCTTCGTGAAATGACGCTCGAGGGAGTCATCTCGATTCTGGAAGGCATGAACCCGCGAATGTTAGAGACTAAGCTTTTTGGATACCTCCAGCAGCAAAAGCAGCCGGAGCCTGAGAAAGCAGCAGCAAGAGCTGCCGGAGCTTGATAGGAGCATGAGCCGCAGAAAGAAGCAACACGGCCCGGTGAATCACGAACGCTGGCTGGTTTCCTACGCCGATTTCATCACCCTGCTGTTCGCGTTCTTTGTGGTGCTCTACGCTTCCGCCCAGGTAGATAACAAGAAAATCGCCAGGGTGTCCGCGGCCATTGAAGGTGGCTTCCAGCAATTGGGGGCGTTCTCCGGCGACTCCGGCGGGCCTCCCCAGAGGGGCACGGCAAACCAGGCGCCCATGATTCTGCCGGAAGCCGCCCCGCCCTCAGTTCCGGACCACAAAGCCGGCGACGGCGGTAGCTTTGGCCCGCCGGACGTGGCCAAGCTCAAGCGTGAGTTGGAACAGGCCCTCGGCGAGGAAATCAAGAAACACGAAATCGAGATGCGGGTTACTCCGGAAGGCCTTGTGGTTAGCCTTCGCGAAGTGGGTTTCTTCCATAGCGGCGACGCCACCCTGCTGACCGGAGGCCGGACCACGCTGACTCGCATCGCCAAGGTGCTCAACGCGCAGGGATTTCACATCCGGGTGGAGGGTCACACCGACAACATTCCCATCCACAACCGTCACTTCAAATCCAACTGGGAACTCTCCACAGCGCGGGCCACGGAGGTGGTTTCGTTGCTCATCGAGAAGCATGGTTTCGATCCACGCCAGATCTCGGCCGCAGGGTATTCGCAGTATCGCCCCATTGCCGCCAACAATACCGACGAAGGACGCCAGACCAACCGCCGGGTTGACGTAGTGGTCGTGGCCCGGACCGACAACCCTGGCGCCAGGCCTTCACCGTCTGTGCCCGCGGCCCCGCCGGCCGCACAGTGAAGTCCAAGCGCTCCATTTCCAACCGTCCTTAAAGTTCCGCGCACGGACTGCCGATTAAGATTCGCCCCGACCCGTTGCAGAACGGCGGCTGTATTAGAGATTCTCATCATGCCAGCGCTTCTGAATTCCGAGATCTTCCAAACCGTCCTTGAAACACTGCAAACCGGCGTGTACCTGGTGGATACGAACCGCAGAATCGTGTTCTGGAATGACGGCGCAGAGAGGATCACCGGCTACCTGCGTCACCAGGTCCTCGGACATTTCTGTCGCGAGAACATTCTGATGTATTGCGATGAAAACAGCTGCGGCCTGTGCGGGTCGGCGTGTCCCCTCTCTGAAACCATGCACGAAGGCCGGCCGCGCGAGGCCCGAGTCTATTTTCGCCACAAACTCGGGCATCAAGTCCCTGTCCATCTGCGGGTCGTGCCCATCCGTGACGATCACGGGTCCATCATCGGCGCTGCCGAAAGCTTCGACGAGCAGGTTGCCGATTCGCACGACGACGACCTTGCACCTTACGGCTGTCTGGACTCAGCCACCGGGGTTCCCAACCATGCTTTCACCCAGTCCCACCTGCGCGAGAGTCTGGCAACCTACGGCGAATACCAGGTTCCTTTCAGTGTCCTCTGCATTCACGTGGATCGCTTGGAGCAGGTTCAAGCCACCCACGGACGCGAAGCAACTGCCTTCATCCTCCGCGCCGCCGTCGGGACCATCAAGAACGTCTTGGGACCGGGAGCCTTCGTGGGGCGCTGGAAGGAAAATGAATTTCTCGCGATCATGACAGCCTGGACCGCGGCGCAAGTCGAAAAAACCGTTGAGAACATCCAGAAAATTGTGAGCTGCTCTTCCGTCAGGTGGTGGGACGATCAGCTATTCGTCCACGTGACGGTGGGGCACACCGCCGTTTGGCCTGGAGACAGCATCGAGTCTCTGGCCGAACGTGTGGATCTGTTGCGACGTAATACCAGCGCCCGCGACAGCAGCAGTGCCAAGGCGTCCGGGCTGGGACAGTGAGGGAGTAAGCGATGTTTGCGATTATCGGAATTGTCGTGGTCTTCGGCGCGGTGGCTGCTGGCTACCTCATGGAGCACGGGAACTTGAAGGTCCTGATGCAGCCGGCCGAGCTGATTATTATCGCCGGCGCCGCCCTGGGCACTGTCCTGGTCGCCAACCCCCTGCACATTCTCAAGCAGATTCTTGCCGGCATCCTGGGCGTCTTCAAAGGCTCGAAGATCACCAAGCAGTTTTATCTCGAGACTTTGAAGATGATGTACGACCTTCTGGGCAAGGCTCGTAAGGAAGGCTTGATGTCCCTGGAAGGCGACGTCGAAGATCCGGGCAAAAGCCCGATTTTCTCGAAGTACCCGAAGTTTCTCAAAGACCATCACGTGCGCGACTTTCTTTGTGACACCTTGCGTATGGCGGTTACTGGCTCGGACCCGTTTGACCTCGACCAGCTCATGGAACTCGATATGGAGGTCCATCATCACGAGGCCAGTCAGCCGGTCACAGCCCTGAGCAGCATGGCCGATTCGTTGCCGGGCCTGGGCATCGTGGCTGCGGTCCTCGGAGTTGTCATCACCATGGGCGCGCTGGGAGGGCCGCCGGAAGAAATCGGCCGTAAAGTCGCCGCTGCGCTGGTAGGCACATTTCTCGGCATTCTCCTGTGCTACGGGTTGGTAGGGCCCCTGGCGGCAAACATGTCAAAGACCGCTGAGGAAGAGCGGGCTTACCTCGGCGTTCTGCGGGTGCTGGTAGTTTCCTTTCTAAAGGGCACAGCCCCCATCATGGCGGTAGAGGTCGGCCGCCGGGCCATTCCCGGACATTTGCGCCCTTCTTTTCAGGAAGTCGAAAAGACCTGCCGGGCCGGCGGCGGCGCCGCTCAAGCCGCGGCCGCAGGGAAGAAGTAGAGGACCGGGATGGCCGCAACCCGCCCCATCATCATCGTCAAGAAAAAAGTAGGACACGGCGGCCATCACGGCGGAGCCTGGAAGGTCGCTTACGCCGACTTCGTGACCGCCATGATGGCCCTGTTCATCGTGCTCTGGCTGATGAACAGCAGCAAACAGGTCCAGGAAGCGGTGGGAGGCTATTTTAAAGACCCCTCGGGAACCTCCAAGATGGTCGGCACAGACCAGCGGGGCTCCGGCGACAACTTTACCTTGACCAAAGAAGACATGGCCAAGCTGAAGGAGCAATTGCAGAAAACGGTTCGCCGCCTGAACGACTTCGATAAACTGAAAAACCAGATCGAAATGACGGTCACGGCCGAGGGCTTGCGCATCGAGCTGTTGGAGTCCGCCAAAGGAACCTTCTTTGAGTCAGGCAGTCCCCGTCCCAATGAAGATTGCAAGCAACTCCTGGCCCTACTGGCCCAGGAACTGGGAAAGCTTCCCAACAAAATCTCGGTCGAGGGGCACACCGATTCCAAAACCTACTCGGGCAGTACGACCTATGGAAATTGGGAGCTGTCTGCCGACCGCGCTAACGCCGCCCGCCGCGTGATGCAACAGAGCGGTGTGCGAGACGACCAGATCGCACAGGTCAGGGGTTACGCCGACCAGCGGCTGCGGACCCCCAAGAATCCTCTGGATCCATCGAACCGTCGTATTTCTCTCATCGTTCAGTACGTCGAAGCAGGAGTCAATGCCGATCCAACTCCAGCCTTGCCTCCGTCTGCAATCGCTCCGGATAATGCAACCAAGAGTCCGGCGACGCCCGCACCGGTAAAGAAAGACTGACGAACTTCCGCTTTCAACCTCCAGCACTACCACAGCGTGCGTGCGAATTCATGACACCTGTCCTGATCGAGAACACTCTCTGCGCGCGGTGTCTTCCATAAAGAATTGCGAAGCCTCGACAATTGATAGACATAGATGAGCACACGATTAAGGCCGTCTAATTGCATTAGAGACTGCGTTGCTGACAACAGAAAAAATCCCTGAGACCGCAGTCGTCTCGCGAAACTCCAGGTTACAAAACTTGACACTCTTGAGTAGTTGAGTCTGGGCACGGCCAGGCGCCATGCGGCTAGTTCGCGAGCGCGTCCACCGAAGCCGTTTGGCTTACCAGCATTCAGGCCTAATGGTGAAACCTTCAATCGGAGAATCATGGAACACCAGATGCACGAAGCCGGCGCCGGCGCCACACCCGTCAAACCTCACCAACCATCGATCGCCAAAGTGCTCGTAGCCGAAGACGATGTTCCTTTGGCAAATTTTCTGCAACGCGGCCTGCAAACACAAAAATACGAAGTAGCGCTGGCTCACGATGGCGAGGCCGCATTCCAAGCGCTCCTCACGGCTCAATACAACCTCTTAATTCTGGACTTGAACCTTCCCAAGGTCGATGGCCTGACTCTGCTCAGCCGGTTGCGCCCCATCATCCCCAATTTGCCGGTGCTGGTGTTGACCGCCCGCAGTCAGATGGAGGACCGCATTCAAGCGCTTGACGGCGGCGCCGACGACTGTATGGTCAAGCCATTCTCTTTCCATGAGTTAACCGCCCGATCCCGGGCGTTGCTCCGGCGCAACCGCAACAGCGCTGGAGGCATCCTCCAGGTCGGCGATCTGGTTCTGAATCGCGCCGACTTCCGGGTGGAGCGGTCGGGCAAGAAAATCGAACTGACTGCCAAGGAGTTCGCCCTGCTCGAATACTTCATGATGAACGCCCGGCGCACCGTTACCCGGGCGATGATCCTGGAGGAAGTCTGGAAGATGCCATACGACGGCAGCACCAACCTGGTTGACGTTTATGTGAAGTATGTGCGCGACAAGGTTGACGCTGGGTTCGAAATCAAGCTGATGCGCACCGTTCGCGGCATCGGCTACGTAATTACTGACTAAGCGAGGATGAGCCGATGTCGTTTCCAGCAAACAATCAGACGATCGCGAGTTCTAGCGCCTTGGCTGGCAGCGCGATCTCCTACGAGCTGCACCAGACCGCCCAACCTCTCACCGTGCTCCAGGGCATCCTCGAACTGGCCATGCTTTCCTCCGGCACCGCGGAAGAGTACCGAGGAGTGATTCAAAACGCGATGGAGCAATCGCAAAGAATTTCCGGCAGTCTTGATCTGGTTCGCAGACTCGTTCACTTCCAGCAGTCTCCGGGGGATCTTTCGAGTTTCTCGATCTCAGAAACGGTAAGAACCGTCGTCGAAAGCTTCAAAGACAACTACGCGGCTGCGGGAGTTGAATGCAGGTTTCCTCCACCGTCGAGCCACGCTTCCGGCCTCGATCTCGTCACTGCGTCAGAAGGCAGAGTTGCAGGCGCTCTGGCATTGATTCTTGCGAACCTTCCCCGCTGGGCGAAGCCGGGCGGAACGGTCGAGGTTGCAATCGAACTGGACTCGCACAGTGTCCGTATCCGCATCAACGCCCGGCAACAGGATGGCAAACCGGACCGCAGAACTGCATTGCATCCCAGTCCGATGACTGCTCCTCTGCAACTCGCCTGCACTATGGTCAACAGCACGGGCGGCAGCGTCACACAAAGCGAACCCGAGTTTTCGGTCGTGATCTCCTTGCCTAAGATGCAGTACAACCCCGAACTCTACGAAGCCCAAAGAATCGAGCGTGTTCATGTCTAGTCTGCTGATTTCTCCACAAGCGCCCGCCGGCACAAGTGCTGCGGTGTTGGGCTCGCGCCCCCTCGGTCTTCTGATCGTCAGCTCAAACGAAGATCTGCGGCGCGAACTCGCGGCCCGTTTGCAGTCCGATCACTGGACCTTGACCGAGGGAGCCAGCGGCGCCGAGGCTCTGGACAAAATTGATGCCGGGGAAGTATCCATCGTCCTCATGGATCCCAACCTTCCCGACCTGAGAGTGGACGACTTCAAGGCGATTGTGCAGACCCAATATCCTTACGTCACCGTAATTCCTGTCAACCCGCTGACCGGACAACCAATCATGGCCACTCCTTCGCCGGACTCGCTTTGTTTTGAGATCGTTCGCAAGATTGAGCGCGGCGCGCCCTTTCGCATGGGGAATGCGGTTTCGGCCTGTGCCAACGCCGACGGCTTGTCTACTCCAGGCAGCCTGCCGGGTTTCATCGGTATGGCCCAGTCGGTTCACCGTCTGAGCTCGATTGTTCGGCTGGTCGCGCCGCGCGACACCACCGTCCTGATCACCGGCGAAAGCGGCACCGGTAAGGATGTAGTGGCCCGGGCGGTTCATCAGCTCAGCAACCGGCGCCTGAAGCCCTTTGTGGTCATCAATTGTGCGGCGATTCCCGAGGCCCTGTTGGAAGCCGAATTGTTCGGATTCGTGAAAGGCGCCTTCACCGGCGCCGTGCAGTCGAAAATAGGACGCATTCATGCCGCTCAGGGCGGCACGCTCTTTCTCGACGAAATTGGCGATCTGCCTCTCGGCCTGCAGTCGAAGCTGTTACGGTTTCTGGAGCAGGGGGAAGTCCAGAGGCTGGGCAGCACCGACACTTTCCGCGTCGATGTTCGGGTGATTGCAGCCACCAATGCTAATTTACGCCGCCTGGTGCAGGAGCATGGTTTTCGGGAAGACCTGTTTTACCGGCTATCCATTTTTCCCATCGAACTGAGTCCGCTTCGGGACCGTATGGAAGACCTTCCCTTATTGACTCAAAGTTTTCTGACGAAATTTTGTCCCCATAATGTCGCGCTCAGCCCGGGGGCCGTGGATCTTTTGCTGCAACATAGCTGGCCAGGCAATGTCCGCGAACTGCGTAACGTCATCGAGAGGGCCAGTATTCTTGTGGGACAGGGCCGGGAAATCCGTCCCGAACACATTATTGTTTGATTCGCAAAAGTTACCACTCAGTGACGCCTGATTACGAAATCGCAAAAAAAACGTTGGTGAGTATAGACAAAAGCAGACCTACGCTCCAATATAAAAACTAGAGGGGCCTTCTTCCACCGCATCGTCTGGCCGAGTCCATTTGTGGGCGACGAGCAAGGAGGAAGGAATCAAGGGGTAGATGGGTAAGCCACGCTCGTCTTGTCAGGGGCTCGATCGGTTGCGTCTCGGGGAGTACAACGCTTTATCCTCGCACGGCGCTGGGGTTGAACCCCGTCCGTCGAAGCATAGCCGCCATTCCACCTGCCGGGGCGCGTTCCGTCCAACTCTGCCGAGTCAACAATACCCATGGGAGGATGCGTGTTCAATCACAACGATACTCGGTTAAAGTTGTTGGTGGTTGATGATTCTCCCGCAGATGTTGATTTGGTCCGCAATGCGTTGGCCGGCGAGGATGTCCAGATATTTGAGGCAGCCAGCGCCGAGGCGGCCTTGGAACGCTTTGCGGAACTTCGCCCACGTATCATTTTTTCGGATTTGAGCTTGCCCGGAATGAGTGGGTTGGACTTCCTGGAACGGGTTCTTGGCAAAGATCCCGGAACCGACTTCATCCTCATGACCAGCCACTATTCCACCGAATCCGCCATCGACGCCATCCGCAAGGGCGCGGCCGACTATCTTCCGAAACCGGTCGACCCCGAAACCCTCCGCCACTGTGTCGGCGGCCTGGTGAAGGAAGCGGAGATCCGCCGCAAGACATTCCAACTGGATCACGACCTGGCAGGTATCTATCAATTTGAAGGAATGATCGGACGCAGTCCGCTGATGCTGGAAGCGTTCGCCAAGATCCGTCACATCGCTCCCCATTTTCGATCGGTACTGGTGACCGGAGAAACTGGAACGGGCAAAGAACTTGTAGCTCAGACCTTGCACCGGCTGAGTCCAGTGGCGGCCGCGCCCTTCGTAGTCTGCAATTGCTCAGCCCTGGTGGAAACTCTGCTCGAAAGCCAGTTGTTTGGCTTTGTGCGGGGCGCATTTACCGGCGCCACCCAGGACAAGCAGGGCATTTTCGAATACGCCAACGGCGGAACCGTATTTCTCGACGAGGTCGGAGAATTGCCCTTGTCTGCTCAGGCCAAACTGCTGCGAGTTCTCCAGAACCAGGAAGTGCAGCGCATCGGCTCTCCTACTCCTCTGCGAGTGAATGTTCGCGTGATTGCCGCCACGCATCGCGATCTTCGCAAAATGGTCGCCCAGGGCCACTTCCGCGAGGATCTTTTCTACCGCTTGTCGGTGGTTGAAATTTCCGTGCCCCGCCTGGCGCATCGAAAAGAAGACCTGCCCCTGCTCCAGCGGCATTTCCTCGACAAGTACTCGTCCTCGTACAACAAGCAAATCTCAGGAATCACCCGCCGGGCGCAGTCGCGCCTGGCGTCGCATAGCTGGCCCGGAAACATCCGCGAACTGGAGAATGTGATCAGCAGCAGCTGCATCATGTGCGTGGGAACAGTCATTGATCTGCCTGATCTTCCGGAAATCTTGCGTTCCTCCTCGCCCGCGATTGAACGCGACGACGAAGAACTGGTCACCATGGAGACCGTCCAGCAGCGTCACTTGCTGCGTGTCCTGAATCGCGTCGAGGGGAACAAGGCCAAGGCTGCCGAGATCCTCGGAGTAGGCCGGAATACGATTTATCAGATTCTCAGCCGGATTCGTGCCGGGGATGCCCGCGCCCGGCAACAGCACTTGACCGCCTGAGCCTGCCCTGGCAGGGTTAGGGTTCCTCATCAACCGTTCCGCGGTCCGATTGTGGGGATTGCGTTTCCAGAGGCCCATCACCTAAGTACTGAATCCCCGCCCTTGAGAACTAAGTTTCGCCTGCCAATGAGCCGATGTCTTATCCACGGTATTGTCAATCTTCGTGCGTCTGGCAAGGAGCGTCACCCTGTCTTTGTCCGCCATTATCGAACAGTGGAGTGGCTATCTATCGGCCGCTCTCATTTTTCTCTTGGCCTGTCAGCAATGGCGGCTGTATCAACTTCGCAAGCGAACTGTCCAGCGTGAAGAGCTATTCCGTATTGTGACGGAAAACGCCGCCGATATGATCGCTTTGGTAGATGTAAAAGGCCGGCGGCTTTACAACAGCCCCGCCTATGAGAAAGTCCTGGGCTATACCCCTGAGGAACTGGAGAAAACCCCAGCCTTGGAGCAAGTCCACCCTGAAGACCGCTACAAGATACTTGAAGCTTCAAGAGAGGCCCGCACCACAGGCATAGGGAGGAAGCTCGAGTACCGCATACGCCACAAGAACGGCGAATGGCGGATCCTGGAATCGGCGGCCAGCACCATCCGTGATAAACACGGCGACGTTGAAAAGTTGGTGATTGTAAATCGCGATGTCAGCGACCGCAAGCACACCGAAAAACTGCTGGAGCACAATTCCTTCCACGACGGTCTGACCGGGCTGCCCAACCGCCGCTTGCTGCTTGATCGCCTGCAACGTTCCCACGTTCGCGCGCAAAGAAATCCGGACTACCAATACGCCATTCTTCTGCTGGATATCGATAATTTCAAGGCGTTCAACGACAGCTTGGGACTTGCGGCTGGTGATCAGGTCATGATGGAACTCGGTGGACGGCTAGCCTCCTGTCTGCGCCACCACGATACGGTGGCCCGCCCGGGAAACCAAATTCCGAGCAACGACGCCATACTCTCCCGCATGGGTGGGGACGAATTCACGATTCTGCTCGAGGGCATTACCGACCCAAGCGACGCTCTCCGCGTGGCGCAGCGCCTGCAATCCGCTATTGCCGCGCCTTTCACAATCGCCGGGCAGGAGCTGCCTGCGACTGCCAGCATCGGCGTTTCCTTGAGCAGCGATGAGCACACCCGCGTTGAGGAGTTGCTGCAATGCGCCGATGTTGCCGTCCACCGCGCCAAGGCGCTTGGGGGCTCACGCTGCGAACTGTTTGACGAGGGCATGCACACCCGCGCCGTGAACCGCCTGAAACTGGAAGCCGAACTGCGAACTGCCATCGATCGCCGTCAATTCCGTCTCTGCTATCAGCCCATTGTGAATCTTGAAAGCCGGCATGCGGCGGGTTTCGAGGCCCTGGTTCGCTGGCACCATCCCGAGCAGGGCGTGGTTTCACCTTCGAAGTTCATCGAGGTCGCAGAGCGCTCCGGCCTGATGGTTCCGATTGGAAAGTGGGTGATTCGCGAAGCCTGCCAGCAGTTACGTGCCTGGCAGTCGGCCTACCCCACTCTCGCGTCCTTGACCATGACCGTGAATGTCTCGGCCAAGCAGTTTGCCCATGCCGATTTGCGCGACGACCTCAAGGCTGCCATTCACGAGACTCACATCAACCCCTCAAACCTGCAAATCGAATTGACCGAAGCTGACGCCCAAGCCGATCCCAAGCTCACGTCCGACCTGTTCGCCCAGCTCAAGCATCTCGGCGTCCGCATCAGCATTGGCGATTTTGGCACCGGGCGGTCCTCACTCAGCTGGCTGAGGCGTTCGCCGCTGGACGAACTGAAGATTGACCAATCCCTGATCGCCGGCATGCCATCCGATCGCAACAGCTTTGACGTCGTAAACCTGACCATTATTCTCGCGCGCGAGCTGAACCTCGAAGTCGTCGCCGAAGGCATAGAAACCGCCGTCCACCTGGAACGCGTCCGCAGACTAGGATGCGAACTCGGCCAGGGATACCTCTTCGCCAGGCCGCTCGAGGTGCAGCAGGCGGACGAGTTCCTGAAGCAAAACAATCTGCGCGGAAATGCCGCGGCGGCCGGGAGCCATTCTTAGCCCGACGTTTTTTTCGCCGGCTAACGCCCACAGCCTTCTCAACCCAACCCGTTCCGAAACTTCCCTCCATCTGCTACTCTGCCCTGCGATGGATTATCTCTGGACTCCCTGGCGCTATGCCTACGTCTCTGCGGCGCAAACGACTTCTGGCTGCATTTTTTGCGATCTGCCCAAGGCGGGAGACGATGTGCGGGCGCGCATCGTTTACCGGGCCCGGCATTGCTACATCGTGCTGAATGCTTATCCCTATACGCCGGGGCACGTCATGGTGGTGCCGTTTGCGCATCTCGATGAGTTGCAGAAGCTGCCGGTCGAAGCCGCCCACGAAATGATGGGGCTTTCGCAGCGCATGGAGCAGGTGCTGCGGCAGCTCTACAAACCCGACGGAGTGAATCTGGGAATGAACATCGGCAAGGCGGCGGGGGCGGGGGTGGCGGGGCACGTCCACATGCACGTGCTGCCGCGCTGGGTGGCGGATTCGAACTTTGTGTCGGTGCTGGGAGAGACGCGAATTCTTCCGGAAACTCTGGACATTACCTACCAGCGAATCAGCCAGGCGCTGCAATCGTCGGTGTCACCCTGAGCGGGGGTTCGAAGGGCGAAAGCCCCGCCCAGGATGAACGCCGCGACGAAGGCGCACAATCGACGCCCCAGCAAGCGAGCCCGATGCTCCCAGTGCGCCATCTCTTGTCGGCGGGTCGGCGATGCATCTGCGACCCGGCGAATCTTTCCAAAATGGCTGGTGTAACGAGGAGAGCCAGCAAAACGTACGGAGAAGCCTACGCGGAGCGGAAACCGCGACTTGTCAAAAAAATGTCAAAAGACCGTAAAGTTTTGTGGCCGGGCACACCACCCTGTCAGAACCCCTGATTTCCGGCCTCGTCACCGGCTTCCCTGGCCAGATGTACCATGTTTCCGTGCAGCCTATCGCCACCAACATCCTCGCCTATGTTTACAAGCACGGATTGCTGAAGGCTGGAGACCGCGTGGGTGTCGCTGTTTCTGGCGGCGCCGATTCGGTTGCTTTGCTGCGTCTGCTGCTCGACCTGCGCTCTGAGATTGGTATCGTGCTCTCCGCCGTCCACTTCAACCACCAATTGCGCGGGGCCGCATCTGACGCCGACGCCCAATTCGTCGCCGATCTTGCACAACACCATGAGTTGGATCTGCACCACGAAAGCGGAGACACTCGGGCGTACGCAGCGCAAAAGCACATGAGCATCGAAACTGCGGCCCGTGAACTGCGCTATCAATACTTCCGGCGCTTGCTCACAGACGCTCACTTCAACCGGCTCGCCACCGCCCACACACTGGACGATCAGGCAGAAACGGTGATCCTCAAAATGACGCGCGGCGCCGGCACCCGCGGCCTGGCGGGAATCTATCCCCGGCTGCGCACCGCCGTTCCTGAAAACGCCATCATCCGCCCGCTGCTGGCGACCCAACGAAAAGACCTGGAAGTTTACCTCAGTAGCCTCCACCAGGCCTGGCGCGAAGATGCCAGCAACCGTGACCTGCGCCACGCCCGCAACCGAGTGCGGCACGGCATTCTGCCTCGCCTCGAACGCTTTCTGAACCCCGCAGTCCGCGAGGCATTGGCGGAAACCGCCGAGATCGCGCGCGCCGAAGAAGATTACTGGCAAGGCAGGGTCGCGCGCCTGCTGCCGCAACTATGGTCCCAGGATTCCAGCTTGCTGAATTCTTCAGCGCTGCTCGCCTTGCCTCTCGCCCTGCAACGCCGCGCAGTCCGCTCTGCCTGTGAATCGCTGGGCCTGCGCCTCGAGCTCCATCACGTGGAGGAAATCCTGGCCCTGGCCGCCTCCCGCGCCAAGTCGACCGAACTGCCGGGCGGCTGGGCCGTGCTACGAACGAAGCAGGGCCTGCGTCTGGAGCGCCGGACGGCCGCCGCACCATCGGACTACGAGTATCACCTGCTCATCCCCGGCTCGACCCTGGTTCCCGAGATCCATTCGCGCTTCGAAGTAGTCCTGGTTCCAAGAAATCGCGGCGAGGAATATAATGCCGATCATTTGCTGAGCCGGGCACTCTTGAGCAAGGAATTATGCGTACGCAACTGGCGTCCCGGAGACCGATTCTGGCCGGCCCATACCAAGGCTCCAAAAAAGATCAAGCAGTTGCTGCCCAGCCAGGCCGGTGCCGGGCGAAGGCTCTGGCCGGTTGTGATCAGCGGATGTGAAGTGGTCTGGGTCCGCGGATTCCCGACGCCCGCGAAAGTTCGCCCGCGAACGGAAGCCGATAAGGCAATTCTGATTCGGGAGGTACCGCTCGAATGACCGCACACTCGGACCCAAAATCTGAGAAGATGGTACGGCACAAATGAATCCTGTCGCAAAACCCCAGCCGCTTCGCACCGTGATTTCCGCCGAGCAGATTCAAAAGCGAGTGCGCGAGATCGCGCGCCAGATCTCCGATGACTATCAGGGCAGCACCATCCATGCCCTGGCGCTGCTGGAGAATGGCTTCATGTTCATGGCTGACCTGGTGCGCGCGCTTGAGACTCCGGTCATCTGTCAATTCATAAAGCCACGCTATCGTCGCGAAAAAGAGGGCCGGCCCGAGGGCTTCCTCGAAATCTTCTTCAGTCACGACGCCGATATCCGCGACCAGCACATCCTGCTGGTCGAGGGCCTGATCCATTCGGGGGTCACCACCGAGTTCCTGATGAGCGATCTCCGCAGCCGCGGCGCGGCATCGGTGAAAGTGGCCACGCTCTTGGACCGCCAATCCGCCCGGCGCGTGCAGTTGCAGCCCGATTATTTCGGGTTTTTGGTGGATGATGTGTTTCTGGTGGGCTATGGCCTGGGTTCGGCCGGACAGACGCAACGCAACCTGCCTTACCTTGCGGCTGCAAGCTGAAGCCTGTCCATGACTTAAGTCACGCTGAGAACGCCATCCTTTTTTTCCCAATACGCGGTAAAATACGGCAGGTGTCGGAATTTCGCTAATCGAAATGCGGCGACGGGCATCTAAGACTACAGTGGATGCTGCGGTCTGCTTGGGAATGAGACGGCGGTTCGTGAGGAGTTGTTAGGTGAACTCAACAGTCAAGACGGTGGTTTTCTGGTTGGTGATCGTGATTTCGGCTTTCCTGCTGTGGACAGTCGTGAAGCAGGGCAGTTCCAGCCAGAAAGACAGTGAAGTGAGCTTCTCCCAGTTCATGACGAGTGTTGACCAGGGCAACGTCAGCGAGGTCACCATCATCGGCATGGAGGTTCGGGGCAAGTACAAAGAAGGCAACTCGACCTTCCACACCACCGTGCCGGCCAACTATCCCGACATGATTAAGACGCTGCGCGACAAGGGCGTCACCATCACTGTGAAGGACATCAGCAACGGAAGCTGGCCAAGCTGGTTGCTGAATCTGGCTCCGCTGGTGTTGCTCGCCGCGCTCTGGTTCTTCATGATTCGCCAGATGCAAACTGGTGGAAATAAAGCACTTTCCTTCGGCAAGAGCCGCGCCCGGCTGCTCTCCATGCAGCAGAAAAAAGTTACTTTCAAAGATGTTGCCGGGGTTGAGGAAGCCAAGGAAGAGCTGAAAGAGATTATTGAATTCCTGCGCGAGGCGCAAAAGTTCCAGAAGCTGGGCGGACGAATCCCCAAGGGCGTGCTGCTGGTGGGCCCTCCGGGAACCGGCAAGACTCTGCTGGCAAGAGCGGTCGCTGGCGAAGCCAACGTTCCATTCTTCTCGATCTCCGGCTCTGACTTTGTGGAGATGTTCGTCGGCGTCGGCGCAAGCCGGGTGCGTGATCTCTTCGAGCAGGGCAAGAAGAATGCTCCATGCATCATCTTCATCGACGAAATCGATGCCGTCGGGCGTCATCGCGGCGCCGGCCTCGGGGGCGGGCACGACGAGCGTGAGCAGACTCTGAATCAGTTGCTGGTGGAAATGGATGGCTTTGAATCCAACGAAGGCGTCATCCTCATGGCCGCCACCAACCGGCCCGACGTGCTCGATCCCGCCCTGCTGCGGCCCGGACGTTTTGACCGCCGGGTGGTGGTGAGCCGTCCTGACGTGCGCGGGCGCGAAGAGATTCTCCGCGTCCACACCCGCAAGATTCCTTTGGCCGACGATGTCGATCTCTCTGTCCTGGCGCGCGGCACTCCGGGTTTTTCCGGAGCCGACTTGGCCAATATGGTGAACGAAGCCGCCCTGGCAGCGGCCCGCCAGAACCGCAAGGCCGTGCTCATGTACGACTTTGAGCTGGCGAAAGACAAAGTCCTGATGGGCGTGGAACGCAAGTCCCTGCTGCTTTCGGAAGACGAAAAGAAAGTCACTGCCTATCACGAGGCTGGGCACGCTCTGGTCGCCGCAAAGCTGCCGAACTCCGATCCTCTGCACAAAGTGACGATCATCCCCCGCGGTATGGCGCTGGGCGTCACCATGCAGCTGCCCATCGACGACAAGCACAACTACACCAAAGAATATCTTGAGACCGAAATCGCCATCATGATGGGCGGCCGCATCGCCGAAGAAATGTTCCTCAACCAGATGAGCACCGGCGCCGGCAACGACATTGAGCGTGCCACCGAAATGGCCCGCAAAATGGTTTGCGAGTTCGGCATGAGTGAACTCGGCCCGCTCACTTTCGGCAAGAAAGAAGAGCAAATATTCCTGGGCCGCGAGATTGCCCAGCACCGCGACTACAGTGAAGCCACCGCCATCAAGATCGACGAGGAGGTCCGCCGCATCATCGGCCGGGGCTATGACACCGCCAAGAGCATTCTGGGTGGAAACCACGACACCCTGGTTCGAATCGCTTTGGCACTGCTCGACCGCGAGGTGCTCGATGCCAATGAGATCAAGCTGATCATCGAAGGCAAAGAGCTGCCCAAGATCACTCCGCCACCGCGCCCCGATGACGGCGTGCAACAGGTGCTGAAGCCTGAGCCCGGGCGCCCTGGAATTGCCAAGGGCGGCGAAAGTCCGGCGCGGGCATAGTTTCCAGTTTCAACGTTTCAAGTTCTCAGGGGCGGCCTTCGGGCCGCCTTTGATTTTGTTCCGCCGGGGACTTACCCGTTTACGCTAGCCATCATCCCCTCAGGATAGCGTTGCCCCGATGCCACACCCGAAGGAAACACGTCATTGATCCGCCGAAGATCTTCCGCCGTCAGCCGAACCTCCAGCGCGCCGGCATTTTCCTCCAAGTACTGCCGCCGTTTTGTGCCCGGGATGGGCACGATGTCGTCACCCTGCGCCAGTACCCAGGCCAGCGCCAGTTGCGACGCCGTGCACCCTTTTTCTTTGGCGATCTCCTCCACCTTCCGCACCAGATCGAGGTTCTTCTCGAAGTTTTCGCCCTGAAAGCGCGGGAAGTTACGCCGGTTGTCGTCAGGAGCAAAATCCTCAAAGCGCTTGAACCGGCCTGCCAGAAACCCGCGCCCCAGCGGGCTGTAGGAAACGAACCCGATCCCGAGTTCGCGGCAGGTGGGAAGGATTTCGCTCTCGTGGTCACGCGTCCACAGCGAATACTCACTTTGCAGCGCGGCAATGGGATGCACTTTCACCGCCCGCCGCAGAGTTTGGGCGCTCGCCTCCGACAACCCCAGATAGCGCACCTTGCCTTCTTTGACCAGCTCCGCCATCGCACCGACCGTTTCTTGGATCGGCGTGCTCCGATCCACGCGGTGCTGGTAATAAAGGTCGATACAGTCGATGCCCAGGCGCCGCAAACTTCCTTCGCACGACTGGCGGACATACTCCGGCTTTCCATTCAGCCCGCGAATGCCGGGAACATTTGGGTCGCGAACAATCCCAAACTTGGTGGCGATCACGAACTTCTCGCGCTTGCCTTTGATGGCCCGCCCTACCAGTTCCTCGTTCTTGTGCGGCCCATAAACGTCGGAGGTGTCAAGGAAGGTGATGCCCAACTCCAGAGCCCGGTGAATGGTGGCGATGGACTCATTGTCCTCGCGGCCGCTGTAGAAATCCGACATACCCATGCAGCCCAGGCCGATGGCGGAAACAGTCAGCCCGCCGCGTCCCAATTTGCGAGTCTCCACGATGATTGCTCCTTACAAGAAAAATAGAACCCCACACGATCCGTAACGGATCACATGACCCAGTAGATGCCCGCAGGTTGGCCTGCGGACCAAGGAAATCAATGAATCCCATATCCGCGACCCAAGTCCCAGCCTGGTTTGAGCGCAAGTTCGAATTTGCCTTTCCCGTAGAGCAGTATCCCAATCTCTGCATTCGCTTGCGGGGAACACCCGCCCGGCTGGAGGAAATCCTGGCTGGCCGTTCGCGTCAGGCCCTGGTCAGGAGAGTGGAAGACAAATGGTCGGCGCAGGAGCACGCCGGCCACTTGCTCGATCTCGAATCCTTATGGATGGCCCGGGTACAGGATTTCCTGGAGGGAGGCGAAACTCTAACGTCCGCAGACCTGACCAATCGCAAGACCGACGACGCGAACCACAATGCCCGCGCTTTGTCTGAAATTCTGAGTGAATTCCGTCAGGCCCGCCTGCGTCTGGTCGAGCGCGTCGGAGAATTTCAGCCCGCGCTATTTGCGCACTCCATGCTGCATCCGCGGCTGAAACAGCCGATGCGGCTGGTCGACCACCTCTACTTCGTCGCCGAGCATGACGACCACCATCTGGCGAGAATGTGGGAATTAGTCAGGATATGACCGTAGCCCTCGGGATCAGGCCACCACGGAAATCAACGGCTTGCCTTCGTCCAAAACTTCTCCAACCTCAACTGCCGCAACTCCCGCCGCGTTCAACGCCCGCCGCAGTTCGACCCCATCTTCGGCAGCCACGGCAATCAGCAACCCACCCGCCGTCTGCGGATCGAACAGAATCGTCTTGACCTCCTCGCTGATACCGGCCCCGTAATCGACAACGCACTCGGCAAACTCCCGATTCGCCTTCAACCCGCCCGGAATATGCCCCGCCCGCACGCACTCCAGCGCGCCTTCGAGCAGCGGTATTCGCCCAGCGTACAAGCGTATCGAGACCATCGAAGCCTGAGCCAATTCCCGAGCGTGGCCGATCATGCCGAAGCCGGTAACATCGGTGAGCCCATGTACGGACCAGGCTGGCACAGCCGCCTCGCCCGTCCGGCCCGTGACTACCTCCGCCGCCGTCTTGTTCAAAGTCGTCATCGACGCTACTGCGGCATCGATCCAGGCCGGCTTCGCAACGCCTTTCTTGATGGCCGTCGAAATCACACCGGTTCCCAACGGCTTGGTGAACAGCAACCGGTCCCCAGCCTTCGCACCGCCGTTGGTCAACACTATGGCAGGATCAACCACTCCCGTGACCGCGTAGCCGAACTTGGTTTCGTCATCACGAATGCTGTGCCCGCCGATCACCGTGCAGCCTGCCTCCATCATCTTCGACAGTCCGCCAGCCAGTATGCGCTCCAGAATTGCCAAATCGCCTTTTTCCGGGAAACACACCATGGCCAGCGAAGTCAGGGGCCTCCCGCCCATGGCATACACGTCACTCAGCGCGTTGGTCGCGGCAATCTGCCCAAAGGTGTAAGGATCATCCACAATCGGAGTGAAGAAATCGACGGTTTGCACCAGGGCCGTGTCAGGCCCCAGTCGATACACTCCCGCGTCGTCGGCGTGGTCGAAGCCGACCAGTACATTCGGGTCATGTTGCCGGGCTAATTTCCCAAGCACCGTGTCCAGCGCCGCCGGACTCAGCTTGGAAGCTCAACCCGCGGCTTTTACCGACTCCGTCAGCCGAAATGGTTTTGCATCAGGCATGAGCCATTCTAACCACAAACCTGTCACCGCGGATTCATGTTGATCTTCACTTCACAAGACCCCATACATTTATCTCTGAAGTCCGTCTGAACCCGTGGCATTATCGCCTAAGTTGCCCGGCGAAAATCTGCGGCGTTTTCGCTTCCACCTGAGTAGTATTAGAAGGCGGAGCTGGCTCACTTATGAGCAACCCAGGCGAAAAAGCCAACGCTTCCCGGACGCTGATCTGGGTAAACGACGCCACTTTCCAGGGATGGGTGTGCTCGCGATGTGAATGGAATTCTCCCCTGCCGACTCTGTTGAGCGACCCCACTGCGAAGACTGCGTACGATCGGCTGGCTACAGGGAAATTTCGTCAACACGCATGCGAGAGCTATCAGACGAGGTTGCCCTCTACTGAGATCAGCGGCTTCAGCACGCGGCTGAGAAAGCTGGTTGAGCAAGGCTTCAAACCAAAAGATGCCGTCGAGATTCTCGTGCAGGAAGTCTCGTTTGAAACCCGTGGCGACGAGAAGGCCTTAAACCGGGCTCGCGCCGATGGGGAAGATTTTCTCCGCCGCCTCCGGGAGGGGCTGCACTGAAAGCGGGCCGCGCGGATTCCCGCGCGGATGCTCACGCATCAAGAAACCATTTTAGATTTATCTGTGAGAAATCCCTGCAAGTCCGTGCGCCTTTTCGCTATCGCAGAGTAACCTCGGTGACCAGCAACTCCGGATAAGCATGGTCCCAATCCGCGCTGATGTGCTCGAAAGTCAGCCGGAATGGCTTGCTCTGGCCGGGCGCCAGGGGCGAAACGCCGAGGTCAACCGCGTCCGGATACGGCCCGCTCGTCTGCAACACATGTAAGGGAACGTCTTCGGCCTGTGCAATCTGGTCGAGAGAGTTCTTGAAATTCACATGTACAACCACGTGAGTTACAGTCTTGCCGCCGGCGTTGGTCACGGTACCGTCGATGTAGGTGACGCTGGCGCCGACGAAATTCTCGGCCGCGCTCATTTTCAGATCGGATAACTTAATGCTGGAAGCGTAAGGATGGGGAGGGACGGCGCTCTTCGGACTTCCGCGGCTCAGCCACGCTATAACTCCAACCACCGCCAGTACCGCAGCCACTCCAACAACAATGGCACGAACGTTGGAATCGGGACCGTCTTCAGTCAGCGGAGTTGGCTCAATCAGCCCGCCCATGAGGGGATTGTATCAGCGTTAATCCACGCAAATCTGCGGCGAAAGCTCACTCGCCTCCAACCGTCAACCCGTCAATCCGGATCGTCGGACACGCCATGGCCCCGCGAAACTCGAGATCGTTTCCAATCTCCACAATGTTGAAGAACATTTCCTTCAAGTTACCCGCCACGGTGATCTCCTCCACCGGATACGCCAGCTCCCCACCCGAAATCCACATTCCAGAAGCCCCCCGGGAGTAGTCGCCAGTGACGAGGTTGGCCCCGTGACCGAGGAACTCGGTTACATACAATCCGTCTCTGATCTCTCCGATAATCTGCTGCGGCGTCTTCGTCCCCGGCTGCAAAAAATAATTCCCGGGCCCGATTCCGGGTGTGCCTGCCAGGGCGCGCGAAGCGTTGGCAGTGCTTTGCAGGCCAAGTTTCTTCGCGGTGTAAGTATTCAAAAGATATGACTTCAGCACTCCGTTTTCAATGACCACCGTCCGCCGGGTGGGAATGCCTTCGCCATCAAACGGGCTGGTCCCGAAACCGCCGACCATGGTTCCATCATCGATCACCGTGACCCGTTCACCGGCGATTTTCTGGCCCAGCTTGCCGGCCAGGAATGAAGCCCCGCGGTAAACCGAGTCGCCGTTCACGCCTTCGAAAATATGATCAAGCATCGACGCCGCCACCAACGGGTCGAGCACCACCGGCACATGCGCTGTCTTCCCCCGGCGCGCCCCCAGTCGCCTCAGAGTGCGTTGCGCGGCTACGGTACCCACATGCTCGGGAGATTCCAGCCGGCCCAGGTTGCGCGCCACCGAAAACCAGTAGTCGCGCTGCATGCTGCCGTCTTCGTTCTGCGCAATCGGCACCGCCGCCACCGAACAATACGACCGCCGGTATTCGCCCACAAAGCCGTGCGAGTTGGCCAGGACCTTATGGCCCGTAGCCGCATCGAACGAACCGCCGTCGGAATTCTTGATCCGCGGATCATAGTCGAGCGCAGCCTTCTCTGCCCGCCGCGCGTAGCCGATCCGCTCCTCCCCCGGCAGCGAGTAAACATCCGCTGAGTAGAGATCAAGATCCCCGGAAAGAGACCCCAGTTGCGAAGCCTCCGGGATTCCCCCAAACGGATCTTCAGAGGTAATCTTCGAAAGCTCGAGCGCCGACTTCACCATGCGGTCAAGCCCCTCGCGGGAAAAGTCGCTGGAATAGGTGCTGGCAGCGCGCTGGCCATTGAACACCCGCACACCAATGGCTTTCGAACCGGACTCCTTCAGAGTCTCCACCTGTCCCAGACGCACCAGGGTCGAGAATTCGTCGCCTTCGCGGACCACGCACTCCGCCGCCGTCGCCCCGCCGGCCATGGCCCGGCGAACAACGTCCTGGGCCAGCTCTCTGAGATCAGTTTCCAGTTTCTGGTTTCTAGTTTCCAGTTGAGTAGTGGACATGATTTGATTATTTGACGTATCCCGTTGATTCGCGCAAATCGCGGCGAAAAACGCTTACTGCATGAAGCCGCCGGTCTCTTTCTTGGCTGTCCCGCCGACCGTCAGCCGATCGACTTTGATGGTGGGAATGCCCACGCCCACCGGCACCGCCTGGCCATCTTTGCCGCAGGTACCGACGCCCTCGTCCAGCTTCAGGTCGTTTCCGACCATTGAGACCCGGGTCAGCACATCCGGACCATTTCCGATGAGAGTAGCTCCCTTGATCGGCGCCGTGATCTGGCCGCCCTCAATCAGGTACGCCTCCGAGGCCGAGAACACGAACTTGCCATTGGTAATGTCCACCTGGCCGCCCCCGAAGTTCACCGCGTATATGCCGCGCTTCACCGAACGCACAATGTCATGCGGATCATCCTGCCCCGCCAGCATGTAGGTGTTGGTCATGCGTGGCATGGGAATGTGTTCATAACTTTCGCGCCGCCCGTTGCCGGTGTTGGCCATCCCCATCAGTTTGGCCGATAGTTTGTCGCTGAGGTATCCCTTCAATATCCCCTTTTCGATCAACACCGTGTCCTGTGTAGCATTGCCTTCGTCGTCCACATTCAGCGATCCCCGCCGCCACGGCATCGTGCCGTTATCGACAACGGTGCACTTATCGCTGGCCACGCGCTTGCCAATCAACCCGGCAAAAGCCGAAGTCTGCTTGCGATTGAAGTCGGCTTCCAAGCCATGACCGACCGCTTCATGCAAAAGCACGCCCGGCCAGCCCGGCCCCAACACAACTTCCATGTCGCCGGCAGGAGCTTCGCGCGCGTCCAGTTGCAGGACCGCTTGCCGTGCCGCTTCTTTCGCAAAGTATTCCGGAGTTTTCTCCCCGAAAAAGAAATCCAGGGCCACTCGTCCGCCGCCCCCGGCGCTGCCGCGCGCCGAGTTCGCCTCAGCCTTGGCGATGCAGGCCACATTCAGCCGCGCCAGCGGCTGCGAATCTTCGGCCAAGGTTCCATCTGATCCCACCACCAGAATGTTGCGTAATTCATCGGCGTAGCCGGCTCGCACTTCCTTGATTCGCGAATCGTAGGCCCGCGCCGCCTGGTCCGCCCGCATCACCAATTCAACCTTGGCAGTGATTTCGGCATCCACCGACGGCAAGGTTACCGGATACAAACTGCGTGCCGCTTTCTGCTGGAACCCAACGCTCGGAGTTTTGGCCGGCCCGCTGGCAATCAGCGCGGCGGTGCGGGCTGCGTGCAGAATGCGTTCAGCGGAAAGGTCGTCGGTATAGGCGTATCCGGTGCGCTCCCCGGAAATCACCCGCACTCCGCATCCCGCGGAAATGCCCTGGGAAGCTGACTTCACCATGGACTCATCCACCATCAGTGAAGTCGAGGAAAGGTACTCGAAATACAGGTCCGCGTAATCGCCGCCCGCCGACAGCGCCGCCGCCAAATACCGCTCCAGATCGCGCTCAGTGAGCCCGTAATGGTCGAAAAAGAATCGACTGTTTTCCATAATATTTAGATGCCCGCGAGCCGGGAACGGCTCAATGCGAGATAGTTCATTATCCCATAGCCCGCCCACGGAAACATTGCGCAACTGAGAACTGGGAACGGAGATCTGGCCGCTGGTTTCAACTCAGCGCAAGACCACTTCGGGACTAAAGCGATGGTCACTCGTCACAGACGCCTGTCCCCCCTCCTGAAACAATCGCGTTCATGACCCCAGAACAGCTCACTCAAATCCTGGAGGACTTCCTCGCCACCGCCCAGTGCGCAGTGCTCCTCGAAGAGGGCGCGGTGCTTTTCGATCTGTCGCAGTCGAAGTATTCCATCTCCGGAGAGCGCAACAAGTGCCTGCTTCACGTCTGGTCGTCGGAGCGCAATGTCGTCCGGCGAGTCCTCGAAGCCGAAATCAAGAACGAAAGTCTCCGCCTCGCCGTGCAGCGTCTCGGACACTCCCAACCCAATCGGCTCGAAATCTGCCGCCGGCCCGATCGTCGCACTCCCACGGCAAAACGGCTGGCCCGCCTTGCCTATCAGCGCGTCTTGCAGCGAGTCTTAGAGCGCTCGTTCTCGTCATTCCATGCCGCACCGCTGCGCACTTCCATGGACCTCGAGCATTCCTTCGGCCCCGCCTATTCCCGGGGATTGCTTCAGCAAGGGCAATCAGCATTCGCGGTCATGGGGGTGAATGCGCAGGAAACACAAGCCTCTATCGACGCAGCCCTGACTTTCGCGATTCTATGGCTCGACGTCTGCCGTCAAAACCAGGCGGGACAGTACTTGGTCGAGGGGGTCAAACTTTTTCTGCCCGCCGGCACTTCGTCTTTGACCCGCGAGCGCATGGCACACCTCAACTCCCAACTTGCGAAATGGCACCTGTACGAACTCGAAGAAAACGACGACACTCTGAAACAGCAGGACACTTCCGATCGCGGTAACGTCGCCACTCGCCTGGTGCACTGCACCGACGAATCCGGCACTCGCAACCGATTTTCCTCATCCATCGCCCAGGTTCAAGCTTTGATGCCGGAGGCGGAAATCGCCATTCTCTCGCCCGCGGAAATCGCTTTTCGCTGCCACGGCCTTGAGTTCGCCCGCGCCCGGCTCGCCCATCAACCCGAATCCTTCCTCAGCATCACCGAAATCGGGTTCGGAGTCGGCGCTCACGAGACCATTCTCTGCGAAGCCAACCTCTCCCGCTTCACCCAACTGGTGCGCAGCATCGGCGAAGTCCGCCATCCCGAGGGCCCGCGCGACCACCCGCTCTGGCGGCTGCATCCGGAACGCTGGCTTGAATCCCTGGTCGTCCAAAACGTCGCTGCGATCGATGAAGTCCTCGATTCAAGCTGTTTCTATTCCCAGGTGCCCGCCTTCTCCGCCGCCGACCGCGCCATGATCGATGTGCTGGCCGTGACCCGCGCAGGGCGCCTCACCGTGGTTGAACTCAAAGCCGATGAAGACATTCATTTGCCCTTGCAAGGGCTGGACTACTGGTCACGCGTGGCCTGGCACCAAGCTCGCGGCGAGTTCCAAAGCTTCGGATATTTCCCCCAACGCGAACTCATTTCAGCTGACCCGCTTCTAATCCTGGTCGCGTCCGCGTTGCATGTGCATCCCGCGGCCGATACTCTCTTGCACTATTTCTCGCCACAGATTCAATGGGAGTTGTTGGGGATTGATGAACGATGGCGGCAGGGCGTAAGAACCGTTTTCCGGAAGAGGCCGGCGAAAGGCGCGCTCACGCAGCCACATGCCGCCTGACTCGCTACTTCTCTTCAAACTCCGTAAAGGCTCCTACTTTGCCGTAATACACCCGGATGTTGCACTGTTTGGCCCCGACGTGGGCGAAAGATACTTGCAGCTGCCCCGGGGGAGAATCCACCTCGCCCAGCTCCATGGGCGCGCGGACCACATCCTGCGTCTGGTCGTAGGCCGCGCCCGGGGTAACGTTCTTGTTGACAATCAGCGTCCATTCCCGCTTGTTGGTTATGAGGTACATACTATAAGCGCCGAGCGGAATGAGTGTGTTGTTAAGGCTGACCGCGGCCCCGGCGAAAAGCGTAAGCGGCCTGCCGCCCGGCATCCATACTTTCCCATTGTGTGGGTCTTCCGAGGCCGTGCTGTAGCGGACAGTGATCTGTTGATTGTCATCGAAGTCGCAGAACGCGGTCGCCGATTTCGGATCCTCCTGAGCGAAAGCTACGTTGGCAACCAGAACCTGCCCCAAAATAATCATACAGATGGCCGCCACACGCATAGTAAGGACCTCCCCAGGGTAGTGTCTATTTCCCACACATCATTGTACTTCGGAGTTTCGTCAAATGAAGGAAAAAGCTGATGAATGGGTTGCCAGTTTGACCACAGTAGGCGTCGGTCCTCCCCGCCGCAGGTGACGGTAGTCCCCCACCGTGCTTGGTCTTAGGTGATGTTCTCCTACTCGTCCGCCGCTGCTACCGTGACAGAGCATTGGGAAAGGCTGGAACTAAGCACATGGCAAACGCGGCGAAACCTGTCTCCAAACTGAAGCTCCTTTACAGCGAAGGCGATGTCGAAGTTTTGGCCGCGCAAACCGCTCCTTTTCAAAAGGCAGGTTATCAGGTGGAAACCGCCCCTGACCGGAAGTCAGTGCTGGCCGCCCTGCGCCAGGGTAGCTTTGATTTGGTGGTTCTAGGACCCACTCTCAGCAAGAACGACCGCCACCATCTTGCGTACATGATCAAGAAGGCAAGCCAGACCACCCGTGTGCTGGTTCTGCATACTGATGGTGAGCGCCACCCCGCCGTAGATGCCAACCTCGATACGGGTTGCAGCATGGAGGCAGTGCTGGCCAAGATCTCTTCTCTGTGGCCGGCATCAGAAGCGGCACTCACGCGCGCCGCCGCCGCCGGGAAATAACTTCCGAGTCACCGCCGCCCCGCACCTTGGCGGGCACGAATCAACATCCTAACCTGTGGGACAAAATGCCATTTCCCCGGCTCGCGCCGCCCGCATTCTCGCCACTTTCCGGTAGAATGACTGCGCAATCCGCATGACGAACCGCAAGACGATCTACGTGACCATGGGCGGTCTGCCGCTTTCCTTTCAACTGGAGTGGCCCTTTCGCAAATCCACCTCGGGCGCCGACTTCTACTTTTTACATGCCGACGTTCTCCTGGAGAACTCAGCCGGACTGCACGCGCCCGTGGCGGTGAACCTCTCCGCCACCGTGCGTGAAGTCATGCCCTCGCTCGAACCGCAGGACGCTGAAGGCCCGGTGATCAACTCGCTGCGAAAAGAAGTTGACCGCCGGCAGTTGGAGTTTGTGAAATCAGGAAAACTCGTTCCCGTGAATTTCTCCAGCCGCCATTGGGATTTCAAGCGCAACAAATGGGTGTTTGGCCGCGCCAGCGAAGCCGACATGCTGCTGATGCTGGCCCGCAAGGTCTACTGGCAGGCCCGATTGGTGGGCGGGACGGTCTGGCTCGGCGATCCCACCGAAGCCCTCTACCTGGAAACCACCCCGGCCCATGTCTTGGAGGTTGCCCACAAGCTGGAAGACCAGAAGCTAATCAAACTGGAAGGTGACTCTGCGGTGGCGGAACCCGCCCTGATGGATCGCGCTGAAGAGTTCGAAAAAGACATGCGCACCGCGCTCGATGAACTGGAAAAGAAGCACGCTTTCGAAAGAGGCTGACCGCGCCCAGGGCTTTCTGCGCGGCCTCGAATGTTTTCTCCGCAGCCTCCGGGATGAAGGCTTCCTTGCAACTCGGTGAGAATCTGCGGCCGGGTTTCGCTTACTCTCCCCGTTTCATGGCATCGATTGTCTGAAACAGCTCACTGCTCGGGTCCGTCACCTCGACGAACGGTCGGCCCTTCGGATTGCTGCTGACGATGTAGATGGTGGGCGTGTGGTTAAGATGGATGGCCTTTCCCAGGTCCCGTTCAGCATTGACCTCGGCTGCAAACTTGCCCTGAGGATCAACCACAAACGGCAGATCCACCTTGTGATCAGCCGCGAACTTCTCCGCAAACTGTTGCAGGTTGTAGGGAAAAATCTCGGGCTGGTGCTCGAAAATATAGTCGCGAAACTCTACGCCCAAATCCTTGGAGCGGCTGTCGAAGTAGTGCGCAATGATTGCCGCCTGGTAGGACCAGTTGTGCATCGGCAAAGGAAAGTCGTGGCGAACCACCGGAATCTTGTAGGTCCTGGCAGCCTGCTCAACCAGCGGCGCCTGCCGCCGGCACTGCGGACACTGTAAATCTTCAAAAACCACGATCGCCAGGGATGCGCCCTTGGGCGGGCGAAGCGCGGGATTGACCACTTCCTGGGCAGAGACAGCAGAAGCAACCAGAACAACGACGAAGGCAAGGCAAGAAAGAGTCCGGATCATAGTTAGCTCGTAATGGAGCGCTTTGAGCGCCCGACAAGAATTGTTCCAAAGGTAAACACCGTTAGCAGGGAAATCGCCCCCAGCGATGCCACGCAATAGATGCACCACACCCCCAGAATGTCCCTTTCCACATGGGCCAGATACAGGGAAAACGCCAGCCCGATTACGGCTGCGCCCAGCAACAGCCGGTACGCTCGCTTGATCGCCAGCGCCCCCAGCAGCAAATATCCGGCCATTCCAATCACCGCAACCGGCACACCCTCCAGCACCGCGAACGGACTATGGTTGACGATCCCACAGTCCCAGCGTTCGTTAATGCTGCATGGAGAGGAATCGGTCCGGTAGTGCTCGCGGAGGGCAAGGCTCGCAGCCATGAAACCAAGAAGGGCAATGAAAGCCAGAAAGAATCGCATCAGTTCACATTTTACTGCAAGCCGGCCAAAATTGGCCCGGGGAGCTATAAAAAGCGCATTTTGGGCCATCCCCGCAAACTTCCTCTGCCCTTCGTGATTTAAGGCCTGCTCAAAGCAATCTCAACTGCTTCTTCTCGAGTGCCAGCAACTTTTCCTTGATCGGCAATCCGCCGCCGTAACCTGTCAGCTTTCCATTGCTCCCGATTACACGATGACACGGAATCACAATAGGGATAGGATTTGACCCATTCGCCAGACCTACCGCCCGCGAGGCTTGAGGATTCCCCATCCGCCGCGCCAGCTCACCGTAAGAAATCGTCTCCCCGAAAGGAATCTCGCACAGGCGGCGCCAGACCTCCTGCTGGAAACGCGTGCCCTCCGGGGCCAGCGGCAGATCAAATTCTTCGCGCTCTCCCGCGAAATAGGAGCGCAACTGATTGACCGTGGCGCTGAGCGGCGCAGCCTCCTGCTTCCATTCCGGCTCAGGCCGTGCCTTGTGCCTGCCGTTGACGAACAGAATTTGCCGCAGGCCGGCGTCATCCGCCACCAGCAACAGCGGGCCAACCGGACTTTCGAGTTGCGTGTAGCACATCATGGTTTTCTATAGCGCTGCTGCCTGCTCCCGCCGCCGCCCCTGAATCTCGATGTAAACATTCACCAACGACACCGCCGCCGGTGTCACGCCCGGTATGCGGGACGCGTGAGCAATTGTCCTCGGTCGCACTTTTAACAACTTTTCCTGCATTTCGCGGGAAAGCCCGCTCACCGAACCATAATCAAACCACTCCGGAATCGCCCGCTGCTCGGCCTTCTTCAAGCGGTCAATCGCCCGCTGTTGCTGATTCAAATAGCCTTCGTACTTGATTTCCGTCTCCACTGACTTCAGTTCGTTCCTCACTTCGGAGGAAAGGCCTGCATCCGATTCGCGCCGCTTCTCCCGGCCAAAGAACGCCGGATCGAGTCTGCTCAAAATCGGGGCCAATTGCTCAATCGTAATCTCCGGCCGCTTGAGCAACTGTGCCAGCGTCTGACCCACCACTCCGTCGCCCGCAATGGAGATCGTCTCCTCCATCTCACTCGTCAACCTGGTCCCCTCCAGCAACTGCCTCATCGCCTCCCGCCGCGCCTGCTTAGCCTCGAAGTCTGACCAGGCCCCATCCGAGATCAACCCGACACGCCGGCCATGCGGCGTCAGCCGCCGGTCAGCATTGTCGATCCGCAAGTGCAAGCGGAACTCCGCCCGCGAAGTGAACATCCGGTAAGGCTCGTTCGTCCCCTTGGAAATCAAATCGTCAATCAGGATCGCCGTGTAAGCTTCCGTGCGATCCAGCACCAGCGCCGGTTCCTGCTTCACCTTCAGCGCCGAGTTGATTCCCGCCATCAGCCCCTGGCAAGCAGCCTCCTCGTACCCGCTCGTTCCATTGATCTGCCCCGCCAGAAATAACCCGGCAATCTTCTTGCTCTCAAGCGTCCGCTCCAGTTCCGTCGGATCGATCGAGTCATACTCAATCGCATACCCCGGCCGCAGCATCTCCGCCGTCTCGAGCCCGGGAATCGACTTCAAAATCTCCAGTTGCACTTCAACCGGCAGTGAAGTGCTCATGCCGTTGACATAAATCTCGTGTGTGTTCAGTCCTTCAGGCTCGAGAAAAAGCTGGTGCGTAGTCTTGTCTGGAAACTTGACGATCTTGTCCTCAATCGAAGGACAATACCTCGGTCCAATCGACTGAATCTGCCCACTGTACATCGGCGAGCGGTGTACGTTCTCGCGAATGATGCGCTGCGTCTCCGGCGTGGTCCAGGCTATGTAGCAGGGAACCTGCGAGTCGTGGTGCGCCACGCGCCGGGTGCGAAAACTAAACGGCGTAGGGTCCGCGTCGCCGGGCTGAAGCTGGAACCGCGACCAGTCAATGGTCCGGCCATCCAGCCGCGGCGGCGTGCCCGTCTTCAACCGGCAACCGCGTAACCCCAGCTGCTTCAAAGCCTCTCCCAACAAAACCGCCGCTGCCTCGCCCGACCGCCCCGCCGGATACTGCTGCTCCCCGCAATGAATCAGTCCATTGAGAAACGTACCGGTAGTGACGATGACGGCAGAAGCGCCAACTGTTCGGCCGTCGCGCAGTTTGACGCCGCGGCAAATGCGGCCGTCTTCTATACCAGGCTGAGAGCTGAAAGCCGAGAGCTGAGAGCTCTCATCCACAATCAACTCCGCGACTTCCGCTTGCTTGATCTTCAAATTGGCCTGCGATTCAAGCACTTCCCGCATCTTCAGCCGGTAAGCCTGCTTGTCGCACTGCGCCCGCGGCGACCACACCGCCGGCCCCCGCGAAGTATTCAGCAGGCGGAACTGTATGCCGACGACGTCGGTGATCTCGCCCATGATTCCGCCAAGCGCATCCACTTCCCGCACCAGATGCCCCTTGGCAATTCCGCCGATTGCCGGATTGCACGACATCTGGGCAATCAGATCGACGTTGAGCGTGTAAAGGGCAGTCTTCAACCCCATGCGCGCCGCAGCCATGGCCGCCTCACAGCCGGCATGACCCGCGCCGACCACGACCACGTCGAAATGTTCGGTGAAGAGCATTGCCTGACCTATTCTAAATCAGCGTCGACGTGCGTTAATCAGTGGCGACAGGGGTTGGCATAGAAAGGCAAAAAGGCCACGGGATCTGCACGGATTCCCACGGATAAACCCATAAAACGATCCAATCCGCGTCGATCCGCGAAAATCCGTGGCCCGATCCTAGGCTTTGGCTTTCGCCGGCTCTTTGGCCGCATGCCGGCTGACCTGAATCACCATCTTGCCCGCCCGCTTATCGGCATCCACAATCACATGGTCGCCATGCAGCACCTCGCCGTCCAGAATCTTGAGCGCCAGCGGGTCCTGCACCAGCTTCTGAATCGCCCGCTTCAGCGGCCGCGCCCCGAAGTTGGGATCGAACCCCTCGGCAAACAACAGCTCCCGCGCCCCGTCCGTCAGCTCCAGCGAAATCTTCCGGTCCGCCAGCAAACGCCGCACGTCTTCCAGCCGCAGCTCGATGATCTTGACCAGTTGCTCCTTGCCGAGCGGCCTGAAAATAATGATGTCGTCCACCCGGTTCAAGAACTCCGGTTTGAAGTGCCCATGCAGCGCGTTCATCACCTGCTTCGAGGCTTCGTCGAATTCTTTCTCCGAGCGCAGACCTTCAGCTTGCAAGAACGAAGACCCTAAATTCGAAGTCATAATGATGACGGTGTTCTTGAAGTCCACTGTGCGGCCTTTGCCGTCTGTCAGGCGGCCGTCATCCATCATTTGCAGCAGCACGTTGAACACATCCGGATGCGCCTTCTCGATCTCATCGAAAAGCACCACTGCATACGGCCGGCGCCGAATTTGCTCGGTGAGTTGCCCGCCCTCTTCGTAGCCGACATAGCCCGGCGGCGCGCCAATCAACCGCGACACCGCATGTTTCTCCATGTATTCGGACATATCGATACGAACCAGCGCGTGTTCATCGTCGAACAGAAACTCGGCCAAAGCCCGCGCCAGTTCAGTCTTGCCCACTCCCGTCGGGCCCAGGAATATGAAGGAACCGATCGGACGCTTGGGATCGCTCAACCCAGCCCGCGATCGCCGGATGGCGTTGGCTACGCGCTCCAGTGCCTCATCCTGCCCTACCACCCGCTGCCGCAGCCGGTCCTCCATGCTGACCAACTTCTTGACTTCGCCTTCCAGCATCTTCGACACCGGAATGCCGGTCCACTTCGACACAATGCGGGCAATGTCCTCCTCATCCACTTCTTCCTTCAGCATGCGGGGCTTGCCCTTGCCGTCCATTTGCGCGCTTAGTTTCGCCAGCTCTTCTTCCGTCTGCCGCAGCAGCCCGTAGCGGATCTCCGCCACCCGCTGCAAGTTGCCTTTGCGCTCTTCCGCCTGCTCTTCGATCTTCAACTGTTCAATCTTTTCCTTCAACGCCCGCGAATGTGCGATGACATCTTTTTCCTTCTTCCAGTTGGCCTTCAGCGCCGTCGACTTCTCGCGGATTTCCGCCAGTTCCTTGTCTATGACCTTGAGCCGTTCTTTCGAGTTCGTGTCATCCTCTTTCTTTAAGGCCTGTTTCTCGATCTCGAGTTGCATGGCCCGGCGCTCCAACTGGTCAATATCGGTCGGCAGAGAATCAATCTGTATGCGCAACGAAGCTGCCGCCTCGTCCACCAGATCGATCGCTTTGTCCGGCAGAAAGCGGTCGGAAATATAGCGGTGCGACAAGGTAGCTGCCGCCACGATCGCCGAATCCTTGATCCGCACTCCATGGTGAACTTCATACCGCTCTTTCAATCCGCGCAGAATCGCAATCGTGTCTTCAACATTCGGTTCACCCACAAACACAATCTGGAAACGGCGTTCGAGGGCTGCATCCTTCTCGATATACTTGCGATATTCGTTCAGCGTGGTCGCCCCGATGGCCCGCAACTCACCGCGCGCCAAGGCCGGCTTCAGCATGTTGGAAGCATCGATCGCCCCTTCAGCCGCGCCCGCTCCCACCAGCGTGTGCAGTTCGTCAATAAACAGAATCACCTGCCCCGCCGAATCTTCGATCTCCTTCAATACCGCCTTTAACCGGTCTTCAAATTCGCCGCGATATTTCGCCCCCGCCAGCATCGCGCCCAAATCGAGCGCAACTACGCGCTTGTTCTTCAACGCCTCGGGCACGTCGCCGGAAATAATCCGCTGTGCCAGACCCTCGACGATCGCAGTCTTGCCCACGCCCGGCTCACCAATCAGCACCGGATTGTTCTTCGTCCGCCGCGAAAGCACTTGCACTACACGGCGAATTTCTTCGTCTCGCCCGATCACCGGATCCAGTTTCCCGCGTCGCGCCTGCTCGGTCAGGTCCCGTGCGTAGCGCTCCAGCGCCTGGTACTTGGCCTCCGGATTCTGGTCCGTCACTTTCTGCGTTCCGCGCACTACGGTCAGCGCCTTCAAAATCGCTTCATAGGTCGCCCCATGGCGCGCCAGGATTTCCTGCGCTGCACTGCGCTTGGTCTGCGTCGCCGCCAGCAGCAAGTGTTCGGTCGAAACATATTCATCTTTGAAGTTGGCGGCCTCTTTGAATGCCCGCTCCAAGAGCTGATTCGCGGCCTGCGACATTGCCGGCTGCGCACTCTCCCCGGACACCTTGGGCAGGCGATCGATCTCGCCATACAAGTCGCTCAGAACTGCCTGAGGACCAATGCCGATCTTCTCCAACACCGGCGGTACAACGCCTTCCTTGTCCTCCAGCAGCGCGGCCAGCAAGTGCAGCGGCAACAGCTCCGCATTGCCGTGTTCCGAGGTCAGTTCATTCGCGCGCTGCACGGCTTCCTGCGCCTTCACTGTGAATTTGTCCCAACGGATTGCCATGTCTGTTTTCCTCTACCTTATTGTCACTCTGAGCCGAGCCAAGGACCCATGTATTTTTTATAAGGACGCCCGAACGCCCGCTAGAAATGACAGCTCATAAAAATGGGAGGCGTTGACCGCCTCCCAATGAAGTTCTAGCCAGGAACTTACGCGGCCACGCCCTTGCTCTCCAGGGTCTTTTCGTTGCCGACGCCGATCTTGATCTGCTTCGGCTTGGCTTCGGCTTTCTTGGCCAGCTTGATCTTCAACACACCCTTGTCATACTGCGCCGACACCTTTTCGGCATCGACGGTCTGAGGCAGAGTGAACGACCGGGTGAAACTGCCATACTGCCGTTCCACACGGCGATAGTTCTCTTCCTTCTCTTCCTCTTCCAGTTTGCGCTCGCCATGCACAGTGAGAGTGTTGTTCTCGAGGCGGACATCAATGTCCTTCTCGTCGATCCCCGGGACCTCAATTTTCAAAGTGACCTGGTGATCGTCTTCGTACACATCCACCGCCGGCGCGAAGTTGCTGGTGGTCAAAGCCTCCTCGCGGCCTTCGCTGACCGACTGCTGAAATAACCGGTTCAGGCGGTCCTGCAAAGTGCTGAACTCACGGAATGGCTCCCAACGGGTAATCACATTCATTGCTCGATTCCTCCTAAGAATTTTTCGACGGCTTGTCTTCACTTACCTTGGATGCCGTCTTATCATAAACGAATCATAAAATATGAGTGTATTATTGTCAATACACATTATTGCGTTATTTGTCAATTTGTTACATAGAATATCGCGCACTTAAGATACGCCGTTTCTGGCACATTCGCCAGTACAGGATGGTCCTTGGCCTGGGTTCGGCTCTCGAGTATGCGCAGCTCACGGCGGGCATCCCGGCCAGCCTCTGCCACCATGCCTAGGAACTCCGCCACCCCGACGTGGTAGGAGCAGGAACAGGTCACCAGAATCCCTCCCGGCCGCAGCATCTTCAGCGCCCGCAGATTCAGCTCCTTGTAGCCCCGCAGCGCCGTCTCAAGGTCACGCTTGCTCTTGGCAAACGCCGGAGGATCAAGCACCACGACTTCATACTTTTGCCCCGCCTTTGCATAGTCTCGCAAGACATCAAAGGCATTGCCCTCGATCCACTCAATTTCCCTGCCATTGAGCGCGGCATTGCGGTCGGCGACTTCGAGCGCGGGGAGCGAACTGTCAATGCCCGCGACCTTGCAGCCGGCCTGCGCCAGGTGCAAGGCAAATCCTCCCTGATAGCAGAAAACGTCCAGCGCCTCGCCCCGCGCGTATTGCGCCGCCGCGGCGTAGTTCTCCCGCTGATCCAGGAACGCGCCCGTCTTCTGTCCTTCCCTGACGTCGTAATGAAACCGCACCCCATTCATGGAAAAGACCGTGTTGCCCTTATCTCCCTGCACCAGCCCGGAGCTGCGTTCCGGCAACTGCTCGAGCTCCCGGATTTTCCCGTCCACTCGCTCGGCAATCGCCGCCGGATGCAACTGCTCCGTCAGTTCGGCAAGAACAGTCTCCCGAACCGGTTCCGCATCCGTCGCCTGCGTCAGTACCTGAAAAGAAAGCACGTCGTTGTAGCGGTCCACAATCAGGCCCGGCAGAAAATCGGCCTCGCTGAACACCACGCGATAGGCGTCCGTGTCTCTCACAAACCGCTCCCGATAAGCGATGGCAGCCCGCACCCGCTCCCGCAGCAGTCCATTCACGCCCTGAACCACTTCCCGGGAAATCATCCGGATCGCAATCTGTGAGGCGCTACTGTAGAAAGCCATGCCCAAAAACTTCCCGCGCTCGTCACAGACCTGCACCACCGCTCCAGGCGTCACGCCATCCGCGGCCGCCACATCCGACCGATAGACCCAAACGTGGCCATCCTTGATCCGCTGAGCGCCTCGAGAAGAGATTTTGACCTTGAAAAATTCCGGCGATTTGCCGGCCTGCAAGACGGGAGTTGGCATGAACTGATACTAACCGACGGAAGAAAAATGGTTTGAGGTGGAGCAGGCCTTCAGCCCTGCATTGAAAGTCGAATGACGACGCACCTTAGCGCCTGAGAGACGTACACTTGCCTAGCTCGAAACCGGATGTTCAGCCGTAACCGCTTCCGCCTTCGAGTGCTTGGAAGGAGCCGCTGCTTCTACTCGGGCCAGATTCAAGTCCCGGTGCAGAGCATCCAGAGTCGCCGTGGGCAGTTCGCCGCCCCACTCATCGATCTCCGGCTCCGGCCAATGGCCGTTCAAGCGGAGCGTGTCCGTCAACTCCTCCGGAAAGGCCAGCCGGTAAGCGCCTTCCCGCAACAGCGTGTCTCCAATTTTTCGCCCGCTGGCGGCATCATAGATTCTGCGGCTCGACTCCGCGCCGTGGTTCACAAACACCAGGAAAACTTCGCCTTCTTCCCCATGCGTCGCCAGGTAATACCACGCCTGGCTGGCCTCAATCTTGGGATGCGCCCGGCGCTTTCTGGTCTCAATCGCAGGATGATCGTGGCTGGGATCGTAATAGAGAATTCGCTGACATGATTCGCAACTTACCAGCTTCTCCGACCGCACTTCATTGTAGGTTTGCGGCCGCAACATCACCTGACAGGCCATGCATTTCTGGTCTCTGACTTCCGAAATCCCCGTGCCACGGTATTTGGCCACCCGGTCATACTGTCGCAGCACGTCGGCGTCCACCCCGGTGCGCATGCTCTCCCGCTTGCCGTTCCATTCCGCCATCTGCTTTTCATCCTCGGCGGTGCGCTGGCGGGCCTCGATCTTCCCCTTCTCAATCTCAGCCGTCTCGGCCCTTAACTCTGCCTCGGCTGCCTTGACTTCTTTCTCGCGGGCTTCGGCGTTCAGCATCAGTTCCAGAATCTTGTCTTCGTTGGCGCGAATGTCCTGCTCCGCGAACTGAATTTCGTGCATTAACGCCTTGTACTGGTCGTTGGTCTTCACCTCGAGGGACTGGTCGCGATACTTGGAAATCTTCTGCTGGGCGTCCGACATGGCGGTCTCGTACTTGCGCCGGGCAGCCTCATCGGCCTTCACCGCGGCCTTGGCCCTCTCCAGCCCCGCTTTGGTGCCTGCCAGCCTCTCCTCGATCGCAGCCACCCGCTTGGGCAGGGCGGCAATTTCCTCTTTCAGACGCAGAATCTCGCGGTCGGCGCGCTGCAATTCGATCAGGTTCTGGATGTCGGGGACCATTTCTGACCTCGATTTTACCACGCTCCGCCCGCCTGTCCTGCGCTGCCTTCGGGCTCAGCAGCGCTCGGCACGCTAGGGTCTTCCCTTTGTGCCCCTTGGCGTGTCTTGTAGCTAGAGCTGCCAGGCTCTCCTCTGTGTCGCCGTGTCTCTCTGGTGAATGGTTTTGGCTTTCGTTGTACACTTCTCCTCCAGTCACAACGCACACTTGGAGACTCCCTGTGAAACGCTTTTGTTCCTGGATGTTGGCCGTCTCACTGCTGGTTCCACTCGCTCTCGCCCAGTCCACCGCCTCCCCGCGCAAGCCGCTGACGATTGAAAACGCGCTTGCCGAAGGCGGCATCACTGGCCGCGCCCCGGAGTCCATTCAATGGAGTCCCGACAACACCACGCTTTCCTTCATCCAGCGTGACGACTCCGGCGAACAAGGCCAACTTTGGACGTTCAACGCCGCCTCCGGCGAAAAGAAAGTCTTGCTCAATGACGCCAAGCTGGGCCCGTTGTCTCCTCCCCTCAGCCAACTGAAAGACGATCGCGAGCGCGAGCGCATCACCCGCTATCACGTCGAGCCCTACCAGTGGTCTCCGGACTCGAAACACCTGCTTTTCAATTCCCTCGGGCAGCTTTGGCTCTATACCCTGGCAAATGGCACCGCCGTCCAGTTCACCTCCTCGCCCAACCCTGTCGGCGACCCCAAGTTTTCTCCCGATGGTAAGCGGGTAGCCTATCTGCGAAAACACGATCTCCACGTCCACTCGTTCGGAGACGACTCCGATCAGCAGCTCACTCATAGCGGCGATGAAAACCTGCTCCACGGCGAAGTCGACTGGGTCTATGCCGAAGAACTCTCCGTCCGAAGCAACTATTTCTGGTCTCCTGACAGTCGCGACATCGTCTTTTTGCAGATGGACGAGGCCAAGGTGCCCACCTACCCCATCGTCAACTGGATGCCTACCCACCCTGTCGTGGACTTCGAAAAATACCCCAAAGCGGGAGACCCCAATCCGGTGGTGCGTCTGGGCGTGATCGGCGCCTCCGGAGGCAGGCCGAAATGGATCTCCCTGACCAAAGACTCCGACATTTACATTCCGCGTTTTGGCTGGGTGCGCGACGGATTGCTTTGGGCCGAGGTGCTGAATCGCGCTCAGGATACTCTCGACCTGTATTTCATCGAAGCCCACTCGGGAGAGTCCCGAAAGGTTTTAACCGAGACTGCCCCCAACGCCTGGGTTTACGCGAACGATGATTTCAAAGTCCTGAAATCGGGCGATCGCTTCTTGTGGTCGAGTTGGCGTGACGGAACCACGCAGCTCTATCTATACGGCTTCGACAAAGAGAAGCCGCTCGCCTCTGATGCCCGCCTGGAACGACAGCTGACCCAGGGCGACTTCGAAATGTTAGGCCTCAAGGGCCTCGACGAGACCGCCGGCCTCGTCTATTTCAATTGCAACAAAGATGATCCCCGCCAGCGCCAGCTCTACGCCGTTAAACTTGATGGATCAGGGTTGGAGCGCATTTCGCGCGAAGACGGCACCCACGATGCTGCCTTCTCCGACGACGGCAAGCATTACGTTGATACCTTCTCCGCTCTCATGACTCCGCCCCGCCTTTCTGTCTGCTCCTCCAGGGGCGTGTGCAATCCGGTATGGGGATCGCGCAGCATCGATGCCTACGGCCTGACTCCGCCCAAATTTCTCGAGTTCAAAGCCAACGACGGCACCACGCTTTACGGGGAGCTGCTGCTTCCGCCTGACCCTTCCGCCGAGGGCAAGATTCCGTTGATCGTGAACGTTTACGGCGGCCCTGCCGACCAACTGGTTAAGAACAAGTGGATCGAAGACTGGTCGGGATCATCTGGATTGTTCCATCAAATCCTCTCTCGTGAAGGCTTCGCCATCTTCACCGTGGATAATCGCGGCACCCCCGCGCGCAATCGCAAATTCCAGACGGCTATAAGACATCAGTTCGGCGCCATCGAACTCGAAGACCAACTCGCCGCCCTGGACCAGCTTTTCGCGCAGTATCCCGAACTCGACCGCACTCGCGTCGGCATCTGGGGATGGAGCAACGGCGCTTCCATGACGCTTTACGCCATGACCCATTCCGACGTGTTCAAAGCCGGCGCCGCGGTTTCCCCCGTCACCAACTGGCGCAATTACGATTCCATCTACACCGAACGCAACAACGGCTTGCCCACCGACAAAACCAGCACCAGCTACAGCGATCTGGATCTCCCCAAAGTTGCCGGCAAATTGCGCGGTGCATTGCTGCTGATGCACGGCACCAGTGACGACAATGTCCATTTTCAGAACAGCATCCAGATGGTCGAAGGGCTGGTCGAGGCCGGTAAGCAGTTCCGCTTCATGGCGTATCCCAACAAAACCCACAGCATCGCCGGCGCGACCGATCAGACGCACTTGTTCCACCTGATAGAAGATCACTTCAATCGCGAGCTGAAATAGCAGTAAGTAATCCCCTGTGAAACCCTGTGCCCCTGTGGTAAAGATTCTTATGACGTAGCCAGGCATCCGACGTTCGAAGGCAGTAACCACCCCCGCGAACTCTGCGCTTTCCTCAGCGATCTCTGCGTTCAAAGGTTTGCCTAAAAGCCACCAAAAGATATGTCAAACTAACCCATGCACCGTTTCTCGCTCGGCAACTTCGAACTCACCGCTATCTCCGACGGCAACTACCACCTCGACGGCGGCGCCTTCTTCGGCGTAGTCCCTAAATCCCTGTGGCAAAGAAAGGTCACTCCCGACGATCGCAACCTGGTTCCCACCGGCTTGAACTCCATCGCAGTCCGCACTGGCGATAAGACCATCCTGATCGAAACCGGCATCGGCAACAAGCTGACCGAGAAGATGATCAAAATCTACGGCCAGCCCGCCCAGTTGCTCAATAATCTCGCCGCCGCCGGCATATCACCCGACGACATCGACATCGTCATCAACACTCATCTGCATTTCGACCATTGCGGTTGGAACACGATCCTGCACGGTTCAAGTGTTGTGCCCACTTTTCCTCGCGCCAAATATTACGCTCCGGAGGGTGAATGGCAATACGCGCAAAAGCCCAGCGAGCGCGACGCCATCAGCTACATCAGCGCCAACTACGACCTGCTGGTCACAAGCGGCCAAATGCAACTCCTCAAGGGCGATCAGGAAATCGTCCCCGGCATCTCCGTCGCCGTCTATCCCGGCCACACCCGCCACATGCAGGCAGTGATCCTGCGCAGCAACGGCAAAACCGCCTGCTACATTTCCGACCTCATCCCCACCACCTGGCACCTCGACCTGACCTGGGGCATGTCGTTCGATCTATTTCCCCTGGAAACCATCGCCAACAAAAAGCGCTACTACGCCCAGGCGATTCCCGAGAAGTGGCTGACGCTCTTCACCCACGATCCCAACACGCCGTGGGCGTATGTGGAGAAGGATGAGAAGGGCAAGATGCAAGCAAGGCAAGTGTAAGGAACCAGCAACACCCGCGGGGGGACAGCCGCCCTCGGCTGTCCGGTCGAGCGAAGCTCAACAGGGTTTTTCTCGCCCGCTTCCATGTGTCGGGAGGATGAAAAGCTGCGACAATGGCACTTAAACAGCCACTAAGATGACACGAAGACCCCCTTATGGAAATGGCGCGGTAGTCGACGCTGAATCGCCTTGGAAGCTGACGCTACGAGACATCAACTGGCCCTTCTATACCTACAAGATGTCCGCTTCTGAATGGCATAGGTTGCTCGCGCGCGCGAAGCGTGGCGACCCCGAATCCGAATGGGAAGTAGCGGATCGATACGGCGACGGGTGCAAGGATAACAGAGGGAATATTCTTCTAAGGCGCTCCGCTCGAAGAGCTGGCCAATGGTTCCGGCGAGCGGCAGAGCATGGCCAGAGTTCTGCTCAAAACAATCTGGCGGTTAGGCTCAGCAACGGAGACGGTATCGCCAAAAACGTACAAGAGGCGTTCTTCTGGTTTAAGAAAGCATTTCGCGCCGGAAACGTGACCGCCGCGCAAAATATAGCAGTCACCTATCGAGAGATTGGTAACTTAAGGGTGGCCGTTCGGTGGTTCAAGAAATCTGCCATGGCAGGTGACGACGACGCCCTGCTCCAGCTCGGGATTCACTACTATTGGGGGAAGGGAGTCAGAAAGAATTCGAAAGCAGCTGTTCAATGCTTTCGCAAGGCAACAAAAGCAAAGAACATTTCTGGCTACGGCAGAGATGACGCCTTTTTCTTTTTGGGACTCGCATACTTCGAGGGTAGGGGTGTGAAAAAGTCGGCTCGGACCGCGCGCAGACTATTCCAGCGCGCAAACGGTGATGATGACAACGCGGCGGCACGCACAATGCTGCGCAAGCTCCATGATCGTTTCTAAGTTGCGAGGTTCACCGCGCCATAAGTCCCAACCGCGCCTCAAAGAACTCCTCCACCCGCCCCAATATCTCCACCGCGCTCTTCGCCTCATAAATCGCCTTACGCAGTCCCGCCCCGCCCGGCACGCCGTGCGTGAACCATGAGGCAAACTGCTTCATCTTGCCGACAGCATCGGGCAACTCTTCCTCGATCAGCATGCTGAAGTAGGTCCGAATCATCTGGTAGCGGTCAAACTCGCTGGGCTCGTCATAAGCCCGCGTGGGGACAGCCGCCCTCGGCTGTCCGGTCGAGCGAAGCTCGACAGGGTTTAGCGCCCAATCACTCGATTCCATAGACTCGGGCCCACGGCCCGCTGGACAGCCGGGGGCGGCTGTCCCCAGGTGGCCACAATACTGCTCAATCTGCCGAAAAATCCACGGATTCGACGGCGCCGTCCGCCCAATCATCACCGCATCGCAGCCCGTCTGCCCCACCATCGCGCAGGCGTCTTCCGGCGTGCGGATGTCCCCGTTCCCAATCACCGGAATCTTCACCGCTGCCTTGACGGCCGCAATCCACTCCCAGCGCGCCTGCCCGCTGTAACCCTGCTCCCGCGTGCGTGCATGTAGCGCCACCGCGCATAGCCCGCACTCTTCCGCCAGCTTCGCGAGTTCAACGCAAACAATCTCCTCGTCGCTCCACCCCGCCCGAAATTTCACAGTGAACGGAATCGTCACCGCCGCCCGCACCGCCTCAAAGATCTTCCCGATCGCCGGCAAATCCCGCAACAGCCCCGAGCCGCCGTTGCACTTCACCACTTTCTTCGCCGGACATCCCAGGTTCAAATCGACCAGATCGAAGCCCAGGTCCTCAACGATCCGCGCCGCTTCGGCCATGACTTTGGGATCGCTGCCGAAAAGCTGGGCCGATATGGGGTGCTCGTCCTCATAGAAATGCAGGTAGCGCTTTGCCTTCTGGTCCTTAGCCCGGAGCACGCCATCCGCCGAAGTGAACTCGGTCATGATCAACCCGCATCCGCCCAGGTTGCGAATAAACCGGCGAAACACGGTGTCGGTAACCCCAGCCATAGGCGCGAGCACAGTGGCGGGACGAATTTCCACTCCACCAATCCGCAAGCTGTTCGGAACCGGCAAAGCCCGTGTATCGCGGGCGCAGCTTGCCCTGAGCGACGCCGAAGGGCCCGCGATCGAACCCGAGTTGTCCCAGAACTTCCGCACCCGTCAATTCTACCGGAGCCCCAAAACAAAAAGCCTCCGAAAGGAGGCTCTCTGTTCTCTCTGCGAACTCTGCGGCCATTCTCAGCGAACTCTGCGGCCATTCTCAGCGATCTCTGCGATTCAAGCTTCGAATCAGCGAGATTCGCGGCTTAAGCTTTCTTAGCCGTCTCCACCTTGGCATACTTACGGCGGAAGCGCTCCACACGGCCGGCGGTATCCAGCAGTTTCTGCTTTCCGGTAAAGAACGGGTGGCAACTCGAGCAGATTTCTACGTGGATGTCGCCGCGATGGGTCGAGCGGGTCGAAAAGCTGTTACCGCACGCGCACATAACGCGGATCTCGTTGTAAGCGGGATGTATGGCTGTTTTCATGATGATTCGGACCTCTGCCGGAACTATTCGATTCTAAAGGATGTCCCCAGGATTCAGCAAACATGAAGCCTTGGCATTCCGGCGCGCCGCCCTATCGGGCGAGGAATCCGCTCTCCCGCCCGCGCCACATTACTCTTGGCCATGCTGGCGGATGGCCCCAAACACGGCTTACCGGGCTTCTCGTGGCCAACCTGGGCGCCGCGCTATTCATCGGCAAATGGCGCTGCCTCGCCGCCGTTGCCATCTTCCTGGTCGAAATCTCGCGCAAGGCCTTGCAGGAGGAGAAAGTAATGCTCTCAGCCTTCGGCGACCAATACGCAGAATATCGCCACCGCAGCGGCTTTCTGATACCGAGGTTTTAGAAAGATAAAGGCCCGCGTGAACCCGCGGCCAAGATAGCTTGGCTTGCGGCCAACAAAAAACGGCAGGGCCGACCCCCTGCCGTATTCGATGTAGAATCTGGTCCCCTACTTGGATCGGTTGACTACTTTTCTCAGTTCAGCTCCCGGGGTAAACTTCGCGACCTTCCGGGCAGCAATTTTGATGGTGGCGCCCGTCTGTGGATTCCGTCCATTGCGGGCCTTTCTCTGTGATACCGAGAAGGTGCCAAACCCAATCAACGCTACCCGATCACCTTTCTTCAATGCACCAGTAATGCTCTCCACAGCTGTGTCAATTGTGGTACCGGCTTGCGCTTTACTGATGCCCGCGCCGGCAGCGATACGGTCAATGAGATCGGCCTTATTCATCGTCTCTCCTGGCGGGTCTCTTTGTCCTCAAAAAGCGCGGGGAGGGAAGCACTCCCTGAGTTTAGAAACCCGGCGGCATTATTTAGCGCCGCATAGAGAAGAAAGTCAACTGTGGAAATCTTGGAAATCCGCGCCCAATGCCTTCTTTGGCATAGCCATCCAGCCTCCGGCCCTGCCCACCCAAAAAGAGAAGCCGTCTCCCTTGCCGGTTAGCAGAAGAAAACGGCTTCTTGGCCGCTGCACCCTGAAAAAAACGATTCGGCAGTCTCAATCGCCGGAAGGTTGCAAGCTTTCTTCCGGGCCCGGCATGAATGCCGCGACTGGCGGGCGTTTCGAAGGAATCGGATGCCTGGCTGGGGCTGTGCTTGCCTGCGCTTTCCCGCCCCCAAACTGCGCCGCCTCCGTGGATCCCCCGAGCGCCGTCACCGACGATGTCCCGCCCGCGATCACCTGCGTGACTGTGTCAAAGTACCCTGTCCCCACAAAGCGCTGGTGTTTCACCGCCTCGTAACCATGTTGAGACTCGCTATCAAATTCTTTTTCCTGCAAGCGGGAATAGGCGCTCATCCCAGTCTGCTTGTAAGCCCTCGCCAGCTCAAACATGCTCAGGTTCAGGGCATGGAAGCCGGCCAGCGTGATGAACTGGAACTTGTAACCCATGGCCGCCAGTTCCTTCTGAAACCTGGCAATCGTCGCGTCATCCAGCTTCTTCTTCCAGTTGAATGACGGCGAACAATTGTAGGCCAGCATCTTTCCCGGATACTTAGCGTGCACCGCATCCGCGAAAGCCCGCGCTTCCTCGAGATCCGGATGCGAAGTCTCACACCAGATCAAATCAGCATAGGGAGCATAGGCAATCGCCCGCGCAATGGCGGAATCAAGCCCGCCGCGGATGCCGAAGAAGCCTTCCGCCGTCCGTTCCCCGGTAAGAAAGTCGCGATCGCGTGGATCCACATCGCTGGTCAATAAATGAGCGCTGTCAGCGTCCGTGCGCGCCATGATCAACGTCGGAACCCCCATCACATCCGCCGCCAGCCGCGCCGCCACCAACTTCTGAATCGCCTCCACCGTGGGCACAAGCACCTTGCCGCCCAGGTGTCCACACTTTTTGGCTGAGGAAAGCTGATCTTCGAAATGCACGCAGGCCGCGCCGCCCTCGATCATCGCCTTCATCAATTCAAAGGCATTCAGGTTGCCGCCGAAACCCGCTTCAGCATCTGCCACCAAAGGCGCAAACCAATAAGTCCCGTTCTGTCCTTCGGCGTGATGCACCTGGTCTGCCCGCGTCAGGGCCTGATTGATCCGCCGGCAGAGGTTGGGCACGCTGTCCGCCGGATACAAACTCTGGTCGGGATACATCTGCCCCGCATCATTGGCATCGGCCGCCACTTGCCAGCCGCTCACATAAATTGCCTGTAAACCCGCTCGCACCTGTTGCACCGCCTGGTTGCCAGTCATCGCACCCAGCGCCGGCACGTGCGATTCTGCTTGCAGCAGGTTCCAGAGCCGCTCCGCTCCCAACCGCGCCAAAGTATGTTCCACATAAATGGATCCGCGCAGCCGCTCGACATCCTGCTGCGTGTAAGGACGCGTGATTCCCGCCCAGCGTGGATTCGTATTCCAATCGTTCTGAGTGTGCCCGGATTTGCCGTTAGTTGCCATTTTTCGTCATCCTCTCGCTGGCCTGACTTATCCGTCCGGGGGCGCGCTCCAGCTGTCGCGATTCTCTTGCACTAGATGCCTCGGGTCAAACGGAAGCTTTCTATCGCTTTGATAAATATTTATTATCATCCTGTGTTCTTGTGATAATACTATGTTGTTAGTAGCGTTCGTACAGCATGGACGAGGCTTTCCTACAGGGAATAACTCATGGAACTCTCTCAGGTTGAGACCTTTATCGCAGTAGCGACTTTCGGCGGCTTCCACCGCGCCGCCGAAGCTCTGCATATCAGCCAGCCCGCCGTCAGCGCTCGCATTAAAGCCCTGGAGGAGTCTTTAGGAGTGAGTCTTTTTACCCGGTCCCGCGGCGGCCTGGTCGTTTCCGACGCCGGACGCACTTTCCGCCCTCACGCCGAGGAACTCCTGCGCTACGCCGCCGTGGCCCGTCAGGCGGTACACGAGTCCCAACCCGCCAGCGCCATGCCGCTACAGATCGCCGCCGCGTTGTCTATCTCGGTTTACTTCCTGCCCGACGTCCTGAAGCGCTTCCAGCAAGCCCACCCCACAGTCATCATCAGCATCCGCCCCGGACACTCGAAAGAAGTCCTCGAAATGGTGCTGAACGAAGAAGCCGAAATCGGCCTCGCCCGCTCCTTGCAGCATCCAGAAGTAGAAACCATTAGCCTGCGTGAAGACCCACTCCTGCTAATCGCCCACCCCCGTCGCGGCCCCCCTCACACCCGCCGGGCTACGCTGGAAAAAGTCGCCAGCTGGCCGCTGATCTTCTACGACCACGGCTCCAGCGACTGGACCTTGACCCATAGCCTCTTCCGCCGCGCCGGCTTAATGCCCAACGTCGCGCTGGAGGTCGATTCCATCGAAACCGCCAAGCGCATGGTAGAACGCGGCCTCGGCCTGTCCTTTCTCCCACAGCTCGCCGTAGGACGCGAAGTCCGCCTACGCAAACTTACCACCGTAAAACTGATCGACGCTGAACCCCTGCAACGCAGCCTCGACGTAATCCACCCGCGCCGCCGCCCCCTTCGCCCCGAAGCCCGGGTCTTCCTGCAAATGGTCAAAGACGCCGCCGCTCAGGAACCCTTCGGCCATGACACCTCCCGCAAAACCAGATAATGATCGTTGCAGATTTTCTCTGTGTACCCCAGTGTCCCCTGTGGTTGAGTTGTTCAGATCGCTGCCAGTCCGCTTTTCCTCTACCCTCCACACCCGCGCACAGCCTTTTACACTTGCGCAACGCCAACCAAAAAGTGCACAGTCAATGGGATGAAAGTAGCCGCGGAAGTCTGTCCCAAATGCGAAGGCACCGGCTGGCGCCCCATCACCAACGGCTCCGACCGCCGCGTGACTCGCTGCGGCTGTCGCCTGCAAGACCGCGCTCAGGCCCTGCTGACCGCAGCCCGCGTCCCCAAACGATACGAGCATTGCGAGCTATCGGAATTCGACACCCACTTTCATGCATCGCTCGGACCTGCCTTGCTGGCCGCCACCAAGTTCGTCGAAGAATACCCGCTGGAAAAAACCGGCCTGATGTTTGTGGGAAGCCTGGGTGTGGGCAAGACTCACTTGGCGGTTGGCGTCGCCAAAGCCCTGATCCTGAAAAAAGGCATCCCTTGCCTCTTCGTCGACTATCGTGAACTCCTCAAACAAATTCAGAACTCCTACAACGATTCCGTCCAGGTCACGGAGCTGGAAGTGCTACGTCCGGTTTTCGAAACCGAGGTTCTGGTACTCGACGAACTGGGCGTAATGAAACCCACGGAGTGGGTTTGGGACACAGTGAGCCTGATCCTCAACGCTCGCTTCAACGACAACCGCACCACGGTAATCACAACCAACTTTGAAGATGAACCCGCCGCCGGCGTAGTCCGGTCAATATCTCCAGCCAGAGCAGCCGCCCGCTCCGAGACTCTCGGAGACCGCATCACCGAGCGCATGCGTTCCCGCCTCCACGAAATGTGCCGCATCGTAAAAATGGACGGCGAAGACTTCCGCCAGAAATTCCGCAGCGCCAGCTTCCGCTAGCCTCAAGCCTATGGGCGCTTTCCTCTGTGAACCGCTGTGCCCTCAGTGGTGAAAGCAGTTGACCTTCCTCTGTGTCCCCTGTGGTTATGGTTTTTCGAAATCAGCGGCGAAAAAGCGTTTTCACTAGAATAATCTCGTGCCAACCCACCTCGACTTCGTCCCCGCCAACGACGCCGAGTTCTTCGCCTCAGTCCCGGCCGCCCCCGCAGTCTTTCTCCTCCGCAGTAACGACGCTCAATCCGAGCCTTACATCACCAAGACCGCCAACCTCCGCCGCCGCTTGCAGCGCCTGCTAGGCCCCCCCACGGAGCACAGCAAACGCTTAAACCTTCGCGACCGTGTCCACCACATCGAATTCACGCCCACCGGCTCCGACTTCGAATCCGGATTCCTGCTCTACCAACTCCTCCGCACCACGCTGCCCAGGACTTACTCCGATCGTCTCCGCCTCCGTTTCGCACCCCTGGTCAAGCTGCACCTGGAAAACCAATACCCGCGCGCCTCAGTCACCACCCGCCTGGGCCGCCTGCATGGAAAATCAATTTATTACGGCCCCTTCCCCTCGCGCGTCGCCGCCGAAAAGTACGCCAACGATTCTCTCGACTTCTTCAAGATGCGCCGCTGCATTGACGACCTTAACCCCGACCCTGAATTCCCCGGCTGCATCTACTCCGAAATGAAAATGTGCCTCGCCCCCTGCTTCAAAGGCTGCACGGACGGCGAATACGCCCTCGAAGTTTCCCGGGTACAGTCCTATTTCGACACCGGCGGCAATTCGCTGCTCCACGAAATCTCCGCTCAGCGGGACACTGCCTCAACGAATCTGGATTTCGAAGCCGCGGCCACCCTCCATGCCCGCCTGGAGAAACTTCAACCCACTTTGAGCCAGCTTCCAGAAATTGTCGGCCGCATCGACAACCTTTCCGCCCTGATGGTCCAACCCAGCGCCGCTCCGCAGTCCGTCAATTTCTTCCGCATCCGCGCCGCCTTCATCGACGGACCCTTGGTTTTCCCCATCCAATCCGCCGAACACACCAAGTCCCAGTCGATCGAATCACGCATCCAGGAAGCCTTGGCCACCCCGGCGCAAACCGCAAAAAGCGCTCTCGAAACCATGGAGCACCTCGCGCTTCTGAAGCGCTGGTACTACCGCAGCCATCGCAGCGGTGAAATTTTTCTGGCTGACGATAAAGGCGTGCTCCCCTTCCGCCGCATCGTCCGCGGCGTCTCCCGCGTCTATCGCGGCGAGCAGCCGAACCCGAGCCGATGCAGCCCTCAACTTTTCAACCAGGGGAAAATAAATCATGACGCCGGTGCGCATGGACAAATGGCTGTGGGCCGCCCGATTCTTCAAGACGCGCGCCCTGGCCGCGAAAGCCTGCGACCTTGGAAGAATCCAATCCAATGGCCAACCCGCGAAGCCCGCCCGCGACGTTCGCATCGGAGACAGGTTGCGAGTCACCAATGCCGGCGGCGACTTCCAGGTGGAAGTTCTGCTGCTCGCCGATATTCGCGGCCCCGCGTCACTTGCACAAACCCTCTACCGTGAGACCGAAGAGAGCAAAGAGATGCGCCTGAAGGCGGCGGCCGAGCGTAAAGCGATGAGGCAGTTTGAGGAGTTACCCGCGGGCAGGCCCTCCAAACGCGACCGCAGAAGAATCATTCAATTCCGGGGCAGAGCCTGACCGAACCGGAGCGCCATCGCTATAGTTAACTCAACCACCAGTCGCTTCGCTTTCCAGCAAAATATCGGGTTAACCGTATCCCCGCCGTCCTCGGCGGCTGTTATGCGGGCGCATCGTCCCCATCGCCCGGTTACAATTGAACGAGACCCCAATGCCCGACCACGACAAATCTCTCCGCGCCCACCTTATTGAGTTGCTGAACGGCGGCAACGCCCACGCCACTTTCGACGATGTTGTCGCCAACATCCCCACCTTACTCCGCGGCAAGAAACCCGCTAACTACCCCCACTCCCTCTGGATGCTTCTCGAACATCTCCGCCTGGCGCAGTGGGACATCCTGGAATTCAGCCGCAACCCAAACTACGCTGCGGCTCAATGGCCGGACGACTATTGGCCGAAATCAGCCGCTCCGCCAACTCCATCCGCGTGGAACGCCAGCATCAGGAAATTCCGCGCCGACCTGAAGGCCATGCAGACTCTTGTTAAGAATCCCAAGACCGATCTCTTCGCCAAAATCCCCTGGGGAGATGGGCAGACCATCCTCCGCGAAGCGCTCTTGATCGCCGATCACAACTCCCATCACCTGGCGCAGATGATCGACTTACGCCGCCTGCTGGGAGCCTGGAAAAAGTAAACACTGTCATCCCCGGCGAAGCCAGCGACCCCATGCCCAGGGGAAAATCAGCGCCGGCTGAGCAGGAAATTCTCGGCACGAACCACGTCAGGCTCCCCGCAAACTTCCGGCAATTTTCTTCACCAGCCTTGCATCCGTCACCTCATAACTGTCTTCCGGCGGATGCAGGCTCCCTCCGAACCTCACTTCAGGACGCGCCTGCGTCGAAAAATCCCTCGCCGTACCCCAGGCCGTCATATGCACCTGACGGCAACCGGTCCGCTCCACAATCTCACGCACGTTGAACGGGCGAATCCCGCCTCCCGGCAGAATCTCAATCCGCTTCCCCGCCCTCTCAATCAATTCAGCAATCAACTCCGCCCCCTCCGCTATTGTGTCCTTCTGTCCGCTGGTCAGAATCCGCGTGATTCCAAGGTCCACAAGTTGTTCCAGCGCTTTGAACGGATCCGGAGTGACGTCAAACGCCCGGTGAAAGACCGCCTGCCGCGAAACCAATTGCCGCAATCGCTTCGTCCGCCGGGCATGAATCTTGCCGCCGCTTTCCAAAATTCCAAACACCACCCCATCGGCTCCACTATCGATCGCCGCCTCCGCATCCCGCTCCATGGTCGCGAACTCCGCCTCGCTATAACAAAATCCACCACCCCGCGGGCGCACCATGACCATCACCGGAATTTTTATCCGACGCTTCGCTTCTGCAATGGTCCCAATCGACGGCGTCAACCCGCCCAAAAACAGCGCCGAGCACAATTCCACCCGATCTGCCCCGCCCTTTTCCGCCTGGATCGCGTCATCAATCGACCCGCAACAAATCTCCAAAAGAACATTCTTCATCGAAATCCCCGGATTTTCTTGAGCGGCCTTTGCGGTCGAAGGTTCTGAACCAGCCCGCAAACGAAGCCCCAACACGCTATCATGTCAGCAAACCCATGCGCCTGTGGACTGTCATCCTCTTCGCCACTTCGCTCTACGCCCAGACCATCCAAAGCTCCCACACCACGGAAAATCTCCGCGGCCTGAGCACTCCCGCGCCTGATGTCGCCTGGGCCAGCGGCACCCACGGCACCTATCTCCGCACAACCGACGGCGGCCACACCTGGCTCCCCGCCCAAGTCCCCGGCGCAGAATCGCTCGACTTCCGCGACGTCGAAGCCTTCAACGCCGATCTCGCCTACTTGCTGGCTGCCGGCCCCGGCGAAAAATCTCGCATCTACAAGACCACCGACGCCGGCAAAACCTGGTCTCTGCAATTTTCCAATCCAGACCCCAAAGGCTTCTTCGATTGCATGGCCTTCTGGAATCCCGACCACGGTATCGCCCTCGGCGATCCGGTAAACAACAAGTTTGAGCTGATCTCAACCCAGGACGGCGGCAAGACCTGGAAGCCAATGCCGATCGGAAAACTTCCGCCCGCCATTGCCGGCGAAGGCGCCTTCGCCGCCAGCGGTACCTGCATCGCAGTTCAAGGGAAAAAGAACGCCTGGTTTGTGACCGGAGGAAAAGCCGCCCGCGTATTCCGTTCCACAGACGCCGGTGAGAGCTGGACAGTATCCGAAGCCCCCATCGTCCATGGCCCCGACTCCGCCGGAATTTTCTCCATCGCCTTCCGCGATGCCAGGCACGGAGTCATCGCCGGTGGTGACTACCAGCAACCAGAAAAAGACGGCCCCAACCTGGCCCTGACCAATGACGGCGGTCGCTCCTGGCAACCCGCTGCAATTTCACCGCAGTGGTACTTCTCCGCCGTCGTCTTCACGACTCACATGGCAAGAACCGCCCAAGCCCGTCCCCAACGAAGCTCGACAATCTTAGCTCTGGGCAGCGCCCATGCCGCCTGCGCCGGCATCACCGCCACCAAATGGCAGCAAGTCTGGGACTTGAACCTCAACGCCGCAAGCCTCAGCCCCGCTGGCGAACTCTTCGCCGTCGGCCCCAAAGGCCTGATCGTGCGCGTTGCCACAAATCGCTGACCGGCGCTTGATCCCAGTGGCCTCTCCTCTGTGTCACCCTCTGTCCCCTGTGGTAAAGCTCTCAGCCGCGAATCAGTAAGTAGCCACAAACCCAGTATTGCTCTGACTCCCAGTAGGCCGGTACGACCCCACAATCACCCGATGATCATTGATCCCGTAGCCGAAAGTCCTGTCTCCCTTCGGATCATCGAAGTTGTAGAACTTGCCCTTGTGCAGCAGCGCACCGTGATACCCATCGTTCGCATCTTCCCAGGCAAACACAATGTCATTATTGTTGCTGATCGCCCCAGCCGACGAACTTTCCGCCCCAGGGACATTAATAGTCACGAACTTCTTGCCCGTATAGACCGACGATTCAGCATCCCCCTCTGAGTCAATCCACACCTCGGTCAGAATCCCCGCATTGTTGATCCCGCCCCCCAGCGTGTACAAGGCTCCCGGCACATCGATCGTGGTATATGAATTGCCATCCCACAGAAATCCGTGACTGCCGCCGTTGGCGTCGCCGAAATTGCCGTTGATCCATCCGTTATCGTTGATTCCAATCGCCTGCGATCCCAATGCTCCCGCCGGTCCAATGTCGGTGAAGGTACCGTTCTCATAGAGAAACGCCTGTGCCTCGAAATTTGACGTCGTGTAATAGCCCACGACCGCACCCACATTGTTGATCCCAAAACAGTACGTGCTCATGCCATTCGGATCGTCAAGGGTTGTGACTCCGCTGGCGCTGGCCATGAAACCATGACGGATTCCGCTGCCATCCACGTAGGATCCGACTCCCACCAGCGAGTTGTTCACTCCAAAAATGTCAGTCTGCGTCGCCCCCGGGATACTTATGCTTTTGAATTTGAAAGGTCCGGCCACCGCGGCCACCGATAACAACACCACCAGCAGAACCACCCGCCCGGTATTTGAGCAGCAGTTTTTCATGGGCTCTTCTCCAAAGAGGGATTCTTCCCCATACTCCGCCCATGCCAAAATCGGCTCCCATAGCGGATTAGCAAGGACTGGGGAAGTTGAACGCAGGAACTATATAGCAAATATGAGGAGTGTCAAGGGCGGTCGAACCGCAAAGCGGCAACGAAATAAGACCCACAGGACGGGCCGTGGTCGGCAGCGAGGCGACACAGATCCAACGGGGCCACCCACCGCCAGAATTCCGGCGGCAGGCGGCCCCGTCAGCCATTCGACGACTGCTACTGGATCGTCACCGCAACCAGATTCGAGCGTATTCCGTTCGCCACTACAATGATGTAGCTCGGTCCGGTCTCTGCATTGGCGGGCACATCGAAATGCGTGCTCACCGGGTTCGGATTCGCCACCGCCATCGAGCTGTGGTCGTGGGTCCGCGCAAAGAAGATGTGCTTCGTCGCCTTGTTATACAGCGCCACGATGGGATAGTTCGTGGCCATTTGCGCATCGTCTCCGTAGGCGGCCCCTGAGGACAATCCATTGAAAAGCGTCCCCCCAATCTGATACGACTGCCCACGCATGAGTGTCTTCTTGACACCCGTGATCCGCGGCGCCCAAGCTGGATTCGGTTTGCCGGTCGGGGTGTACACTTCCACGTCGTTCGACTGGTCCGTCAGCAGAACTTGTCCCGTCGGCAGTACCAGCATGGTGTCGTTGTAGGAAGCATCGTTCGGCGAGTTTGGTGTCGCCACAACTTCCGTCAGTTTGGTCCCGTCATACTCAAACATATGCACTGGGGCATGGAACTGAGCGCCTGGGCTGGCTGCGCACAGTACGTTGCCGCTAGGCAGCAGGGCTGCCGGTCCATCCGCGATATCCAGTTGCTGGTTGTTGACCTTCGGGAAGTCCGGACCCACCGTCCACGTACCCGGCTGCATCGGATCGGGAGGCGGAGTGTAGATCGCCGTATGGCCGGTGCCTCCGGTAGCGAAGACCGTCCCATCGGGCCGTAACAGCGCCGGTCCGATTTCCTGTGATCCTGGATCTTCCAGGCTCACAATGGTGTTCCCGGCGCTGATCCATTTCTGCGTACTCGGAATGAACTTTTCCGCATTCGGTGCATTGATGGCGTCCACCGTCAAAACGGTCCCATCCGGCAGCAGCGTCCAGCCTTCTTCATCGAACCGGTCCTGCTTGCCGCTTCCCACTTGCGTCCATGTCAGGTTCGCCGCATTCAACACCGCTTGCTGAGTGTTGACGGCGTTGGCCTGCATGTAGGTTCCATCATTCAGAATCACGCTCTGCGCGTCGCCGATGTTCGCCCACCCGGGGGGCGGCGTCACCGACTTCCACTTGTTAGCCAGCGGATCGTAAATCGCGCCCAGGTTGGTCCATGCAGATTGGAAGAAGTTGTATTCTCCGCCTTCTACAATCACTCGCCCATCCGCCAGCACCGCGGATGAAAAATACAGCGGGCTATACCCTGCCGGCAACGATGCCAGTTGCGTCCAGGTTCCATTGATGTAGCTGGCGTGGATGTCCGGCGTGAGTCTCCACCAGGCCTGGGCTCCCGCATCTTGTACCATGACGGTCCCATCAGTTAGCAGTAAGGCCGTACCGGCCTGAAAACTTGGTTGGTGCTTCAGAGGCGTCCATTTTTGAGCAAGGGCACTGTTGGCCCCGATCAGCAATACAACGAGCGCGACGCATAGTGTTCTCAACACCCTCATTGTTTCTCCTTTTTCGTGCGTGTCTGAAAGGTAAGCCGGGAGTGGATAACAAACATCCCCAATTTCGCGCCCACACTATACGATGTCAGCCCCTGTCTCCACTAGAGCCTATCTTCCCTAGTGGCTACTAGCGGCCTCGTTGTCCCACTTGGACCCCACCCCACCCCTCGCGAGCGGCCCCGTCGTGCCACCCTGTAACTCCTCGGAGTCGTGCCTTCCCTGATACGGCGGGAGTCTTAAGTCTCCAACGGAGCGGCAGGATGGCCTGCGCCTTGCCAGTTCTGCAACCGGGTCCGGGGGCAAGGCCGGTTTCTCGATTTCTGAGGCTGACCGCTTTGAGGAAAACCGGGCATCTTCTTATTACGCTATTGATTACGCCATCCGTCATCGTGGGTTGCGGGGCTTCCATTTCAGGCATCAAAAGCATGGCCATGTACCTGAATAAAAATGAACGGGCGACCCACGAATTCCAAGAAAATAGAGGCGAGATCGCGCCGGCGGCGAAGAGCCGTGATGGCGGCCGCGAGGCATTTTCTGCGAGATCCTGCGCCATCATCTTGGCGTTCGCCTTGTGCTTGACTTGGCCAAGCGTGTTGAAGGCCTATGCGGTCCTGGCCCATGAGGCGATCATTGACAGCGTTTGGGACGCCAACATTCGCCCCTTGCTCTTGAGGCGTTTTCCCGACGCCACAGCCGCGCAAATCAAAGAAGCGCACGGTTATGCCTACGGCGGAGCCATTATCCAGGACATGGGGTACTATCCGCACGGAAGCTTCTTCTTCAGCGACCTGACGCACTATGTGCGAAGCGGAGATTTTGTCTTGGCTCTTCTCCGCGATTCCACGGATCTTGATGGCTACGCCTTTGCACTGGGGGCGCTCGCTCACTACGCTGCCGATATTGTCGGTCACCCTGTCGGTATCAATCGCGCGGTTCCCCTCCTCTATCCCAAGTTGAAAAAGAAGTACGGCGACTCGGTTACCTATGAGGAAGGCCGGCTGGCACACCTAAAGACAGAATTTGGATTCGACGTGTTGGAGGTGGCGCGGGGGCGCTATGCCCCGGATAGTTACCACGACTTCATCGGCTTCGGAGTTTCCGCTCCTCTATTGGAACAAGCCTTCCACGAAACCTACGGGCTGGATTTGAAAACTGTTCTTGCGAACGAAGACGAGGTCTTTGGTTCCTACCGGCATGATGTCAGCCAGCTTATTCCCAGGGCGACACGCGTTGCCTGGAGTCTGAAGAAAGACGAAATCATGCGGGATCAGCCCGGAATGACGAAAAAGAAGTTTCTCTATAATCTTTCTCGCGCGAGTTACCAACACAACTGGGGGAAGCAATATCAGCAGCCCAGCTTGGGCGAACGATTTCTCGCCTTTCTGGTTCGAATTCTGCCAAAGATCGGCCCTTTAAAAGTCCTGCAACTCAAAACGCCTACGCCTGCGGCCGAACGACTGTTCGAAGCCAGCTTCAACGCAACGCTGGACCGGTACCGCAGCCTGTTAAGCGAGGTTGGAACCACTCAGCCAGACTTGCCCAATGACAACTTCGACACCGGAGAAACAACCGGGCCGGGAAAATATCGGCTCGACGATGAGACACAGGCAAAGTGGCTCCACGCGCTGGCGAAACAGAATTTCACTGGGGTTTCGCCGGAAGTTCGGGCCGAACTTGTGGAATTCTTTGGGCATCCGAATGCCCCTTATGCGACCAAGCGCAAGCCCAAGGACTGGGCAAGAGTTCAGGCCGAGATTGAACAGTTGAAAAACACCGCTCCGCCGACGGTGGCGTGCACCGGCTCTTGTTCCCCGGCTTCTCCCGTCTCCGACCACCCCACTTGCTGTCGGCCGGGATGGTAATCACACGCGGGCCGCCCGGGTCTTACAGCGCCCCCTGTATAGTGCAAAAGTCTGCATCTTGACTCCCGCATGCCTACCTCATAGAGTTGTGGTCAACTTTCGGGATCTCCGGGCCTCGGGCCGGTTCCCAATCGTTGTACTTGTAGTTTTTCTTCTAACGAGTTGCTCGCAACCGCAGTTCAGCGCACGCCAAAAATTCAGGAGACCAAGAAAATGAAGAGATATCCCTCACACCCTGTTTTACTACTTGCAATAGTTGTTGCGTACGCAGCCTGGATCGCCACCCCCGCCAATGCTCAGATTCCTCTCTACAACACTGTGCCTCAGAGGAGCCTCGTGCCCGCAACTGACTCAGTGGGCTCGATTCACATCGGCCCTAATACTAACGTGACCAACAAGAGCGGGCCGCAGAGCGAGACCAGCGTAGCCGTGGACCCCACCAACCGGATGCACGTTTATACCAGCGTGAACGACCTCACGACGACTGCAGCCGTGTACGAATCAATGGACGGGGGAGTGACCTTCACCAGGTCGAACTTCAATCCTCCCGGTTTCTGCTACGACACTTGGCTGGCCTTTAATGCCAACGGAGACGCATTCGTTTCCTATGAGTGCGGCGATCAGGATATCGCTTACAAGAAAGCGGGTCAGAGCAATTGGACCCTCACCAAGTTCACCATCGCCGGCAGCTTTCCCGACCGCGACATGGTCACGGTCGATACTTCACCCAGCAGCCCCTTCTTCGGCAGCGTTTACATCGGCTATGACGACAACGGATCCGGCAACGCGCCGTATGTTCTATATTCCCGAGATGGCTTCAGTGGTTGGCAGCGCAGTGCGCGTGTTCAGAATGGCAATCCCACGATTGGCGTGAATGTTTCTACCGGTCCCGACGGCTCTGTTTACGCTACCTGGGAAGACTATAGCGGCCGCAAGATCTGGAGCGCGAAGTCCACCGATGGAGGCGCCACCTTTGGCACGGCACATACCGTAACTAACTACCGTTTGAACACCGCCTCCTTCTTCATTTCGATTCCGCCACAGAATGTCCGCGGGATCGTTCCCTTTCCCGGAAGCAGAGTGGCACAAAGCGGGCCCCACGCCGGTCGCTTATACGCCACGTACACCGACAAAGACCCCAGCACCGCCAATACGAATATCTATGTGCGTTTCTCTGATGATGGCGGCACAACATGGTCGGCTGAAACCAAGGTCAACGACGACACCAACCACGCTTACCACTTCCATGACGCGATCTCGATTTTGGCGAACGGGGTTGTGGGCATGTCCTTCTACGACACTCGTCTCGATCCCGCAAGCCATAAGGTTGGCCGGGCCTTCACTTACTCGACCGATGGCGGGACTACATGGAAACGGAACATTGGTATCTCCACGGCTCTGTCGGACGAAACTCAGGGCGGAGATGGAAATCAATACGGCGACTACCAGGGAATGGCGGCTGACCCTGGGCTCGGTTTCCATTTCGCCTGGACGGATTCCCGCAAACCGGGAAGTTTGAACGAAGACATGTTTGCCGGGAGCATTGCCAAGTAATAACCCCGGAAAGCCAAGCCAGTGGGGCGAGGAGCCGTCAGGCCTTTAGGTTCCTCGCCTCACATCAAGAGGTCATGTTGGCGCCGGTACCGCCCTTAGCGCTTCTCGCTGTGCAGCTTGATGGTAAGTTCTTTTCGCTCCTCGGATCCTAGGTAAATGACACCGGCAGGTTCCTGGCTACCAGCGAACTGCCATGCGTTGTAACCGGGTGCGTAGACAGCAAACCTGACCGGTCGCGCTGGTAACAGCAATCGGAAGCGACCATCCCTGTCGGTTGTCATCGAAATCATGATCCGTTCATTCTCCGGCAGTGATAGTTTGACCCGCGCTGTCACGACTGGCTGCAAAGTGTCCTCATCGACTACTTCCCCCAGGACCAGTCCAGCCTTTTTGCCTAACCGCACGACAACGCCAGAGGCTACTTCTCCTGATCGAACGGAGACTTTGGGCGGCAATGCCGAGTCATCCAGATAAATGGCGCCAGTTGTGTCGGGATACCCTGACTCCGGTTTTTGGGCGTAGACTCCATTCAAGCCGACGGGCACGCTAGTTAACAGGAAGCGTCCATGTGCGTCGGTCACCGCCCCAGGCTCGATGCCGGTCACGGTACACTCCTCGGCCAGGATGGAAACCTTCGCGCCGACTACCGGCCGCGAATCCGCATCGACAACCGTACCTTCTATTTGGCCCTTCCTCGAGCAATCTGCCTGCGCCGAGGAGACGGCAGAGGAAAGACAGACCATGAGAATCGCGAAGCGGAATTTGTGCGGGGTGCCCCGTTCCTTGCGTTTTTTGCAAGGGGCGGGCGGGACCACCTGTCCCAGGTGTTGAAGCGAACAACGATTCTGAGGTCCAGATGCGCGCATCGGCACGATCTGCGAAGGCCCCTTTCGGCCCAGCGTCTTTGTCCTCAAACCAGACTACCGGGTCTGATTGAGCCTTCGCTCTTATCCAATCAAGCTATATGATCGCAAATATCCCACCTCTTACTCCCTTGATTCCTGTCTTGTCTGGTACTCAGCATCAGATACTGGCCACCGCCAAGCCGCCCGAGAGACCAATTCTCCCCTACTTTTTCTCTTGTAGTCTCTTCAAGGCAGCTTCAAGAAATGTGCGGTTCGCCTGGTCCTCCTCCGAGGCGATGGCATTCTGCAATATGGAATGACGTCCGAATTTCCTACCGACGCTAGGGCTAATTGGTTCGTGATGTTGACGCCACCCGGTTACGGCGTGGGCCTAGTCCGCAATTGTTTCAGGTCCTTTTCGAATACGGAACGGACACTGTCATCCTGCTCTCTGGTAATGGCAGCTTCGAGGTACGGAACCGCCGAAGGGTTTCCCAGTCCTACTAACGATTGACTGGCTGCCATTCTCACAACGGGCTCACTGTCTTCCAGACGGGCGGCCACCAGTTGAAGGACCTGGTGCGATTCTTCAGGGGTCAGATTTTGGAACCGAATCAAAAGTTCCAGCGCGGAGATGCGGTCGCCGAAATTCGCGGCTTCGACTGCCTGCTTGGCAGCGCTCAGACAATCCTCGTCCTTCTCAACATGGACGTCGAACATGTAGCGGACGGCATAGAGCCGGAACTCGGGAACAAAGTTCCTGTCGGAGCAGATATGCTTCAGTTCCACCCTTCCGGATGGGTCTTCGAGTAGCGCAAGCGCGAGTGCGAAATTCACGCGATCGCGAGGCACTTTTTCTACGGCCAGCGCCTGCTCAATCGCAGGGGTGGCGTCGACCACCTTATCCTCCGCTAGCTTCATCGCCGCCAAGTACCGGACGGAGGCGTCGGCATTCCTCAAAGCGTTCAGCAGGGCTGGCTGGGTCAGTTCGATCCCGTGCTCCCGTAGCAGGTCACCGTATCGATAGAGTTTGACTCCTCCCTGGGGCCCAGATTGGCCCGCAAGGCCGTTCTGCAGCATGCCGCAAGAAAGCGCAAGTGTGATTAGCACGGATCTACACATTTTGGTGGTCCTCCGTCGTCACTCCGACACTGTCACAAGCGTTGCTTTTGTGCCGTTAATTGTTGACTTGGTGAACGTGTAAGTAAACGAGTGGTTGAGGAGTTGCGCATGAGTCGGCCACCAGTCCCTTACTATGGACTCTCGCTCGTTTTCATCAAGGCAGTGCCTCCGGAAGAGGGCTACATTGCTCAACCGGTCCATTTGTACCTTGGCCATCATCGGAGAACACTGAAAATGGCAGGTCGCCACCAAGATTCGCCAGCGTGGGAGGGAGGGGCCTCAACACCCAGGCACCTCCGGTCCGCAATGCGATGCGATCCAGTATTTGCTGGACAGTTGCATTTTTGGCCTCTAGTTCGTATTCCTTCGGGTGCGGTGAACTGAGGATACTGCCAGCAACGCCTTGACCTGGATAGAGAATGAATCGAACATGTACCCACAGTGTCATCTCCAAGCCTTGGAGCGAGTCTTTTGTCGGTCCGAACTGTCGGTCCACCAATTCAAGGAATTGCTTCGTGACCGACCGCGGCAATCGTGGGCCAACTAGAAAGGCACCCGGTTGGTCGGATCGCTTCCATGCATAACCAGGCACCTGAGCGATTAATTCCTTCTATGACAACCGATGCCGGGACGTTCTCTATGGAATAGTTCACCACGGATCTGCATAGGGTGTCATCGTCTTGAACAATTCCAATTGGCAAGTGCTCGCTCCGTGAAAGCTGAAGCAGGGCACGGACAGCCGAAACACCTTGCACGTGGAAGTGAGAAACAATGGGATCAGGCGCTGCCCCTGCACTTCCCGGGGTGGCCACGATACACGCAGCGAATGCCAAAGCCAATCGGGCCGTTCTCATAAATTTTCTCATTGGCCGTTCACCGTAATCCCAGTACACTTGTAGACTAGCGAGTTGGGCGACAGATCGTATGGGCCAGCGCCGTTGGGGAGAATGTCGCTAATGGTTTGGGAAGCGTTCGTCTGTCCGCTACCAGGACATTGTGAACTGCATACAAAGAAGGTGTCGTTGAAGTGCCCGCTACCATCCGTAAGCGCTGTGCCCTGCTGGACTCCGGTTATATTGAGTTGATTCGGTGTGCCGATATTAATCGTCTCATCTAAGTTCTGTAAGTATAGAACGATGTCGGTACCAGATTGGTCGGTGACAATCTTTTGAACTTGACGGTACCATCCAGCCTGGTTGCCGGTACACGTCGGGAAGTTACTCGCGTTCACAGAATGGGAACTGAGGGTCTCGGTGATCCTCGATGCCGTCGGCACTTGGACCGTCACCGGCTGCGGCCCGGGCATGGGCGTATTCACGCAGTTGCTGGTGCGATTGGCCTGAAACGGCAGGGTGTTCTTTGCCGAGGCCGTCGCGTTGCCGGCGGCCACCGTATGCAGGTTCAGGGCGGCGTTCAAAGTCGCAATCCCGTTATTGGTGCTGCTCGGGTTAAATGCTTCGTCAAAATCCTCCCACCGGGCATTGCACACGCTATACGACTGATATGTATCCGTATTGTCGATGCCGGGCGGGCCGCCCAATGGAGTCGGGGAGAGCTGCGACTGGCTGTATCCGCAACAGTGGTTGCAACCGTAGGACGCGTGGCCGTAGGTTTTATCCACCACCAGCTTTCCCTCATACAACTGCCCGATCACGGGATGCCCAAGATCGCGCAGCTCGTAGGAACCGAACATAACGTCAGGTGGAATAGTCGCGCCATCGCTATCCGGCAACTGATCATGCAGCAACTCGCCCAGGTTAAGCCAGATGTGTTCCCCGGGGGCCAATGACTTCTCCACGCGGTACTTGCTTTTACCGCCATTGTAGAACAGCGTTACCTGCGCCCGAGTTGGCGGGTGGCCCACTCAAGCCCGCTTTTGGCTTGAGTGGGGCCATACTACAGCCGGACACAGCCTGCCCGCCGCTCGCTCGCGTTTTCGCGCCGTCCACTCTGACTCAATCTCCACTCGTCCGTCCGCTCCCCGTCGCCCAGTGGCGAAAGCTGCTCCACTCCCAGTCCTCCGGCCGCTCACACAGCCCCCGCTTCACCGGATTGCCATGAATATACCGCAGCTTCTCCGCAAACTGCCGGTGATTTCGAATGTTGAAATCGTAATACCGCTTCTGCCAGAAATGCTCGGCCCCGCCGATCAATTGCCGCGCCACTCCCTGCTTCAGCGACTTCACCGCTTCCGCCAGCGTGTCCCGTTGCGGTTCGCTCAGCAGCAGATGAACATGCTCGGGCATGACCACGTAGCCGTAGACATACAGCCCGTAGTTCCGCCGCACGCGCTCCAAGGCCGATTCGAAGAGACTACAGCTTGCGTCCGTTCTCAGTAACTGCCGGCGATGGTAACAGCAGAATGTGATGAAGTGAGTCTGCCCGCTGGGATGAAATCGTCTTAGTCCCCAAGGCATGGGGACACTCTAAAGCGTCAATTGCGGCTTGTCTGTGACGCGTGAACATCCCCACTCAAGCCAACACCGGGCTCGAGTGGGCCACCCGTCCCAGGCCTACGCGGGACACGGCTGTCCCTCCGCATCATTCCGTGGTTCTCTCGCGCACAAATTTTTCCGTATTCTCGATGTCACGTCGGGACTGTGAATCGTTGACGCGATTGTGAAGATAGTTAAGCAGGAACAGTGTCACGTTTGGTTTTCTGTCCTCCGCTATGGTTATGGACTGCGGCTGGTCAAAGGATTCACGGATTACCGGTAGGATGTTTTTTACCGTTGCGACACTTGTCAACTCCTCGTCGCTCAATAGCTTCAGTAAGGCTACTGAAACTCCGTCCCCAAGGCGGGAAAGATACTTCTGATTGCGGGCCAAGATAACTTGCTTTCCTCCGCTTCTCAGCCTTAGGGTGGTCGAAACGAGTGCCAAGGAGTAAGGGTCGGCCCCTTCCGCTTGTGCCATGCCGAACACCGTGAAAGAAACGGCCACCAAACAGGCGAACAAAACAAGTCGAACCATATTGATCCCCCGAAGGATAATCTTTGTTTAACTGTGAGATCTAGTGGATCTAGCGCGACAGGGATACGTCGACACCGTTGCTCATGTTACCGTGTCCCGCCGAAGACGATGTTTCTGACCAATTATTACTTCTTACACTATAACGAACTCCATTCAGGAGAATTGAGATGGGCTGCGTTTCTGTGAGTGTGTGGGAGGAAGTCGCGCAGCTCCCAATTGGGGCGTCCCAGAACGCCCCCGAAGAGTCGGTAAAGCGTGCTGTCCCAGGATATGCACTTGGACCATATCGCCCCAGTCAGGTAAGGGGTCGCCTTGTGGCACACCGTCATAGACGAGGTTTAGTTCTTTCTCCTGCGGCTCCATGCTGGTGGAAGCTATTACCCCTCCATTTTGATCCAAAACCTGGTAGTGGATCGCTCCTGCTATACCATACATCCCGTCGCTACAGTAGTGCACGTAACTGAGCGAAATCGTTCTGGTGTCTGGCAAGACCTGAAGCCGGGTTGGCACTTGTACTTTGACCGGCTGCGGCCCTGGCATTGGCGTGTTCACGCAGTTGCTTGTCCGATTGGCCTGAAACGGCAGAGTGTTCTTAGCCGAGGCGGTCGCACCTCCGGCCGCGACCGTATGCAGGTTCAGTCCGGCATTCAGAGTCGCGACGCCGGTATTGGTACTGCTCGGGTTGAATGCTTCATCAAAATCCTCCCAACGGGCATTGCACACGCTATACGACTGATATGTATCCGTATTGTCGATGCCGGGCGGGCCGCCGAATGGAGTCGGGGAGAGCTGCGACTGGCTGTATCCGCAACAGTGGTTGCAGCCGTAGGACGCATGGCCGTACGTCTTATCGACAACCAGCTTACCCTCGTACAACTGCCCGATGACCGGATGTCCAAGATCGCGGAGCTCGTAGGATCCGAACATAACGTCAGGAGGAATAGTCGCGCCATCGCTATCCGGCAACTGATTATGCAGCAACTCGCCCAGGTTAAGCCAGATGTGTTCCCCGGGGGCCAATGACTTCTCCACGCGGTACTTGCTTTTACCGCCATTGTAGAACAGTGTAATGCACCCCGCTAATTTAGACACAAAGAGGGCCTCGGAATAAGTTAGGGGTTGAGGTTGAGTGAACGCCTGCCGGGCTTGAGTGGGCCACCCGGCCGTCTTAATCAGTGTGGCGGTGCGATTGCCAGCAGAGCTTGCCTTGCTGCGGCTTTCACTTCCGCCGCCTCCTCGGCGTCGTCGATTACTCTCTGCAATGCGGGTTGAGCCCGTAGTATTGCCTTCTTTGGCATACGTGCAAGCGCCTGTGCGGCTTGAAATCTGACACTCTGCTCTCTGTCTTCCAATCCTGAGACGAGCACGTCTGTAGCGGTTGTGCTGTCAGCATGTGAATTGGAAATACCGCTCATTAAAGCCGTTTTGGACTGGCTATCCAATGGCCGGGACGTGAAACTCTGAAACGCAGAAATGACGTCCGGATTGTTCGGTTCGGTCCGCAACATAAGGGTAATGGCGTCGATCTGAGCGGACAGATCGCGGTCTGTCCGCCTCACAAAGGCAGCCAACGATGACACAACTCCCTCGGGCAGATCGGGCTGGAAGATAGCGAGAAGTTGCACCGTGGCCCCCTGTAAATGGGCATCTGAGGCCTTAAGCCCATCGTCGATAGCCTCTGCATGAGGTCTCAGCAAAGCTGGGCCATCCGGCCGCTGGCCAATGCTGAAAATTGCCCCTGCTGCATACTTTCTTACGGTGTCATCACGATGCGCAAACGCGCGCGCCAGAACCGATGGAAGTGCGCTAGCGACGTCTTCACGGCGTAAGTCGGATATCTGACTCTGAACTTTCAAGAAAGCCTCAAACTTGGGCAGATGGGAGGGGTCGTAATCCTGCAGCAGTACTTGGAAAAACTGTGCAAGGGAAGGTGCTTTCGATGAGCTTGGTGCCTGTGTTGACAGCTGGCGAGGCTGAGAAAGTACGAAGACGAAGAAAGCCATAAGACTCCACAAACGAACAGGGCCGATTCCAAACATTCTTGCTCCTTTTTAGTTCAGGGGGACTTGCGTAGGCATAGGCTGCTGTCCAATGATTTTATTTAAATCAAGGTAGAGGCAATTGAATATATAGGGCGGGGTGGCCCGGACCTTACCGCTGGAGAGTATAACGCTCGACGAGCCTAACCATCTTCTCAATCGGGGTGCCCCGTTCCTTGCGTTTTTTGCAAGGGGCGGGCGGGACCACCTGTCCCAGGTGTTGAAGCGAACAACGATTCTGAGCTGCAGATGCGCGCATCGGCACGATCTGCGAAGGCTCCTTTCGGCCCAGCGTCTTTGTCCTTAAACAAGACTACCGGGTCTGATTGCGCCTTCGCTCTTATCCAATCAAGCTAAATGATCGCAAATATCCCACCTCTTACTCCCTTGATTCCTGTCTTGTCTGGTACTCGGCACCAAATACCAGCCATCGCCAAGCGCACGAGAGATCAATTCTCCCCCACTTTTCCCCAATTAACCCAGTTCACCGGTCAAAGCCCCGGGCCGGGACATCGCAAACCTCCCACCGATTACTCTCCTGATTCCTGCCTTTTCCGATTCACCGGAAACCAGAAGCAGCAGCCCGGAGGTTCCTACTTCCCACCTTTCAGCATCTCCACCACTCTGTCAAAATCCTCCAGCGTCGCATACTCAATCACAATCTTCCCTCTTCCTTTGCGGTCGTTGATCCGTACCCTGCAACCCAGCGCTTCTTCCAGGTCCCGCTGCGCCTGGCGTACATTCGGGTCCGACTCTACGCGTTCGGTAGCGGCATGGGCCTGGCATGGCAGGTTGGCGCTGTCCACGTACTCAATCAACTGCGCCACCGACATCTTCTTGTCGATGGCCTCTCTCGCAATAAACACCGTGGCCTCCGGGTTCGCCACCTGTAACAGCACCCGCGCCTCGCTGAAGCCAAGTTTCCCCTGGGCAATAAAGCTCTGCACCGCATCAGGCAGCCGCAGGATTCGCATGTAGTTGGCCACCGATTCGCGGGACACGCCCACCCGCTTGGCGATCTGCTCCTGCGTCAGTCCAAAGTCGCGGCTCAGGCGGGCAAACGCGTTGGCCTGTTCCAGACAGTTCAGGTCCTGGCGCTGCAAGTTCTCGACGACAGTCATCTCCGCCGCCTGCTGGTTCGAGATCTGCCGCACAATCGCCGGGATATTCAACTCACCCGCCAGCTTCGCCGCCCGGCATCGCCGTTCCCCCAATACCAGCGTGAACCGCCCGGTCGAGGACAGCCGCACCACGATCGGCTGCACTACGCCATTCACCCGGATCGAATCCGCCAACTCTCGCAGCTGCCCCTCATCAAACTCCCGCCGCGTCTGATAGGGGTTCTCATCGATCTGATCGAAGTCGATCCGGGCCACCACATCTCCCGGCTCCCGCTTCAACCCAGCCTGCGCATGAATCTCCGGCAGCACCGCGGGCACCGGCTCTCCCGCCATCGGCGCCACCGCGGAAGCAACCACCCGCGGCTCCACCGGCAAAAGCGAATCCAACCCTCGTCCCAAAGCCCGCCGCTTCTCGAAAGGCTTCTCAATCCCCTTGTCCGCAACCTTCTCCGCAGCAGTAGTCATTTCTCCGCCCTCCCAGCTCCTCAATCAACCGATGGGTGCCCCATCCTAGCGCGTTCTTTGCGCCAGGGTGGGATTCCACGAACTCGGCCGGTTTTGCTCAGCCCCGTGCACATATATCGATAGTCATCGATCTTTAAGATCGATGACTATCAATTTATTCCGCTCTTTCATCCAGCGCTTCCAGCGCGGCGCATTTACCACTTCCTTCTCCTCGCCGGCTTCCGCCGCCGCCGGCATCTCCTGCACATTCATGGTGTGCCCAAGGATCTCCTTCGCCAGCTGGATATAGCTCTCCGCCCCCCGTGACCGCACGTCGTAAATAAGCACCGGCTTCCCATGACTCGGCGCCTCCGCCAGTCGGACGTTCCGCGGGATCGTGGTCTTGCAAAGCCGGTCACCAAAATGGCGGCTCAACTCTGCCGTAACCTGTTGCGCCAGGTTCGTCCTGTCGTCGAACATCGTGAGCACTACGCCCTCGACCGAAAGCTCGGGATTCAGTCCTGAGCGGATCCGCTCGATCGTATCCAGCAACTCGGAAATTCCCTCCAGGGCAAAATACTCGGCTTGCATAGGAATCAGCACTGCGTCGGCGGCAACTAGGGCATTCAAGGTAAGCAGATCGAGCGCGGGCGGGCAGTCCATGACGATATAGTGAAAGCGATCGCGAATCGCGGCCAGCGCATCCCGCAGGCGAAACTCCCGCCGCTCCGCTTGGACAAGCTCTAAATTCGCACCGATCAGGTTCTTGTGAGACGGAATAAGCCAGAGCTGCTCCAGTTCCGTCTTGAGCAGCGCGTCCTCGGCGCGCGCCGAACCCATCAACAGATCGTAGGTGCTGATTCGCTCCGGATCTTTTGGAAAGCCCAGGCCGCTCGTGGCGTTAGCCTGCGGGTCCGAATCGATAAGGAGGGTGTTGACTTCAGCGGCGGCAATGGAGGCGGCCAGATTGATGGCGGTCGTGGTCTTGCCCACGCCGCCCTTCTGATTGGCTACAGCGAGAACGCGTCCCATTTAATTTTTGCGGAGAAGCTGAGAGCTATTTCGCAGCATAGATCGAAGCAGCACGGAATTGCAATGACGGATTTCGGTGCAAAGAGTGTCGAAGGCATTTGCGGCTCAAGACGAACAAGTTGAGCGGCGAAACTGGCGCTCTTTCCACAGCGACGAAGACTAGTTTGTTCCACGTGGAACATTGCGCTTGACCCTTTACGAAAATTGTTCCACGTGGAACATATACTGCCAAGGGATGTTCGATCTGCGAATTGGCTCCTTGCAGCCCGTCTCCCCCACTTTCGCTCGCCTTGGGCCGGTCTGCGCTCTTGGCTGCTCGAATTTCGTAAGTCTTGGGCGAACCTTTTCTCCCACGTGTTAACTCGGTGAATGCGGGGCTACGCGGGTCCCTGGCTGGAGTGGCCGATGAGCAGAACTCGGCTCTCGGAGAGCGGGAGCGGAATGGGCGCGTCCCAGGCTGTGCCGGGAAGCAGGTCGGCAGCTTGCGCGGTTTGGGCATGGCCGATCAGTAGCGCCAGCCGGCCGCCCGGGGCCACGAGGCGGGCGGCGGTTGGGACTGCGGACGAAAAACGCTCGACGGCGCGCAGGGTCACGACATCGGCCGGGGGGCCCGAATACGCCTCAGCGCGGCCGGTTACAACATTGATGTCCGTCAATGTGAGACTGCGGGCCAACTGGCGGAGGAAAGCGACCTTCTTGTGGGCGGAGTCGATGAGGGTAAGCTGAAGTTGGGGAGCCCACAGCTTGATGGGAACTCCGGGGAAGCCGGCCCCGGACCCGACGTCGATGAGGGAAGCGGACAATCCGGGTTCGGGGAAAAGCTGGCGGGCGGCGAAAAAAGACTCGCCGAAATGGCGAGTGACGATGGCTTCCGGCTGGCGGATGGAAGTGAGATTGACACGGGCGTTCCACCGCAATAGTAGATCGATATATGTCGATATATGACTGAGTTGTCCAGCGGAAAGGGACGCAGGCTTTCCGGGAGTAGCGAGGAAGGGTTGCAGCAATTCGGCGATGGTGGCTGTCTCCATTGAATGGAAAGATTGTAGAGGGCGGAGGGGAATTTGCGAAGGCACTGAGGATTTCCGGCCGTGCAGACCTGCGGGCTGTTTGCCTATAGGTGGTGGCCCGGGGCCTGTTCGGAGGGTTTTGATTTGAACTGGGTGCCGGGTTCGTCGCCGGGGTTGCAAGGGCGCATGCGGGCAATCGCGCCCCGATGCGCGCATCTGCACCTCAGAATCGTCGTTCGCTTCAACACCAGGGATAGGTGGTCTTGCCCGCCCCTTGCAAAAAACGCAAGGAACGGGGCACCCCGATTGGGAAGATGGTTAGGCTCATCGGGCATTATACTCTCCAGTTGTAGGGCCCGGGCCACCCCGCCGGAGGTCCTTCATGCGCACGGTTCCTGAGGGATCTCGGTGCTGCAGCCCTGAGTGCCTTCAGACGAATCCCATAAACAGCGAGGAGACGCGATGATCGGCGAAGAAAAATCTCTGGGTTCACTAAAAAGCCTCTCTCCGAAGAAGCAGCTCGCTTTTGCCCTTTTGGTTTTCGAGAGAATGCTACCAAGTCTGATCGCTTTCTCGAAGGGCACGGGTTTCGACGACTCGTGCTACTTGCAAGCCAAGGATGCGGCGTGGGCAGCGTTGCAGAATAGTTCCGTCGATCAGGCGCTGAATCAAGCATGCATTCGAAATGCGCCAGACACGGAGAAGTTCTCTCACGAGCTAATTTCATACGCTTTGAATACCGCACTTGCGATGAGCGACATCGTAGAATTTACGCTGGACGGTCGTGCGGACCATATTGCCTATGTTTCGACGCTTGCGCAGGACTCCGTTCACCTGTACCTAAGCAGCTTGGAGCCGTCAGTTGTATCCTCGCCTGAAGAAGACAGCCGGATTGCTAGCCATCCTTTAATGCAACAGGAGCGACATCGAGAAGAAGAAGACATCAGGTTCCTCTCTGGCCTGCCGGAGCAGTTCGACAGCAAGACTGTCGCGGCAGTAAAAACTCGGGCGAGTACCCAAGCGCCGCTGCTTCCTGGCGCACGCGGGTAGGGCATGCCCAGAACGACGACTTCGGGGGCGCTATCATACCTGGCGTTTTGGGCGCTGGCTGAGTTCGGACTGGTCGGCGGTGCCGGCGCCGGTGCCGTATGCGAACCTGACGAATCCGCAGACGCTGAATCTGTATGCTATGGTCGCAGATGATCCGGAGTCGTTCGTGGATTTGGATGGGCATCTGGGGGAGTGGGGCAAGCCATTTTTACAGCAGAACCCGGACACGTGTACCCCAGTAAGCACGGGGGAGGATGGAGCGGACAGCTGCGAGGGGACGGGGGCAAAATACGGTCTCGCAGCAGGAACTAGCGCAGAACGCGACAACTGGAGCGGTAGTGGGCGGGGCTGTTGGCGCTGTAGTAGGCGGGGTGGTCGGGGCTACTGCTGGTGGCACCGTGGGTGCCGTCGGGGGGACGTTTAGCGTTGCCCGGTGGCGGAACGCTCGGCGGAGCCGTTCTAGGAGGAACCGCGGGCGCGACAACAAGAACTGCTGAAGGGGCGGCGGCTGGCGTAGTGGCCGGGGCCGCTGCTGGAGTTGTATACACGCAGTCCAAGGACGCCTTGAACAAGGTGGCCCAGCATCTCGATACTGCTTTAGAGCATCTAGGTAAACTCGCCAATAGTCCTGATCGGGACCAGCGTAACGGGGGAAAAACACCGTCGCAAATCGGCTGACAACACAGACAAACAATCAGACCGGATCGCCAACAAGACTCTGAGCAACACGGGTCACTTTGTTGCTGACCTGCTTCGAGGCTTGGTGGACTAATGGCGCACGAGGGGAGTTCGAAAATGAAGTTTCCTAAGAGAACGAGCACTGAAGAGTTTTTGGAAAAGTCCTCTAAGCTAAAAGGCCCCACCAAGGACTTGCAGGCGGCGGCGATAATGCTCGGAGACGCAGCCGCTCGTGTGGATCATAAGCTCGTGAAACGTAGCACGAGCCTTGCACATCGTTTGCTGCTAAGCCTGAAGAAGGCCCTTCCTGAAACTGATCCGCAACTCATCGGGGACTTCGTCGCCGAGGTCAGCGATCTTTGGGATTATGGACAAAAACTGGACGCCACTCTGAGGCAGCTCTGTGAGATGCGTCTCCCGCAGCACCAAGGGCGCATGAGTGAAGCCTTGGTTGCGATTGAGGTCCAACAGTTCGACTACGCTCTTGACTGCATAAAGGGACTACAAAAAACCCTGCCAAAGCTCAAGCGGGCCCTAGATTGTCAGGCAAAAAACGGTCGCCCCAAGTCAGCAGAGTAGTTGCCGTTTGCGTTTCTAATAATGCGGGGGCAGACGGGCCGTACTCCAGGTGTTTTGATTGTCATGCTACGGAGGTGAAGCTGAGTTGGCGAAGGTGGCGCGATGGTTTCTTGGGTCGGCCTCCTTTTCGCGGGAGCAGAGGACGGGCCATGAGTCTTTCCAGTGCGGCTAGGAATTCCGGACTCCCCAGCGCACGCCCCGCTTGCGAAGATGCGGCAACAACTACCAGAGAACGGTGGTTATCGGTATGATGTGGCACGAATGTCATTCACGGCCAAGATAGATGCGAGGAGCTTCGTTCTCGGCGCCACGTTCAGCATGTGCAGTGCTTTATTGATGTGGCTGCCAGCTCCGGCCGCAGCCCAGCAGGTTCCTGCGAAACAAGATGTGAGCTCCTCTCCGCGGGACCTGTTATTCGTCGACTGTCATGGGAACGATAAGTCAAAGAGCGTTCTCAGTTCGATCGCGCTTTCTGAGGACAAGGAATGGCGCGCTTACGTTGAGGTCAACGTTCAGAAGCAAGGGTGTCTGCACACAACTCAACTTTGGGTAGCCCGAGTAAGTCGTCGGTATCGTTTGTTTTATCTGGCGCCGCCGAAGCGCGACCTGGTGGGAAATGGGATGGAAATATTGGGTTGGGCCAGAAATTCCAGAATGCTTCTGGCAGTGTCCGACCTGTGGCAGGATTCCTCCGATGCTCGCGATGAGCAACAGGTGCTGGCGTTCGATGCAGCCACCGGTGAGCTGTACGAACCGGATCTGAACGCCATGCTGAAAGGCCGTGAGGATAAGCAATGCGCTTTTTCGCGTCACGGATGCGGGATTCAGTTCCGACAAGAATGTTGTAATTTTGGTTCGAGCCAAGTTCTATACGGCACTCGATGTTGATGAAACTGAATCGGACGTGCCAGCCGCAAAGCGTTGCGGAAACGGTGAAGAAACCTGGAGTTTCAATTACGCCACAGGAGAAACAAAGCGAGTAGGGAACGCCGAGCCGCTGCGCCTCTTCAGAAAGTTCCTGCCCAATCCGCGGGCCAAATGAAAACGCGACGGCGGGAGTTAATCGGATTTGCGGTATAGAATCTGAGAAGTATCAGGGGGCGAGTAATCATGGAAACCCAAAGTGACTCCAATCCCAAACAAGATCCAGCCCAGGCGGCGGCGCATGTTGCCAGCGCTCACCAGGTCTTGAAGGCCTTGCAAGAAAAGATCGGAAAGCATCCAGAACTCGCCACCGCCATCACTAACCTCGAGATGGCGCTGAATATTCTCACGGTCAAGACCGGCGGAATGCTATAGCGGCAGCTCGGTGACGAACGCGCCCCTGGTTTCGGTATATACTTCCTCGTTATACCTCGCAAGGAGATGTACCTGTGCCCTTCCGTTCTGTTCAGAATCATGCCTTCGCCTCTGGCCTCATCCTGACGCTTTTGCAAGGCGCGCAGAAACCCCCGATTCCGCCGCCGGACGCGACGCAGGCTCCGCAGGTGACGTTTTCGGCGCGGACGGTGCTGATCACGGTGCCGGTCGTGGTTACGGACAAAAAGGGCCAGCATCTGCGCGGCTTGAAGCAAGCGGACTTCTCGGTCGAGGAAAACGGCAAGAAGCGCGAGATTGCCAGCTTCCAGGAAATTCTGATTTCCGGGCGGCCCGCCAAGCCGGCCACGCCGTCGGCTTTCCCGTTGTCCAATTTTGCCGCGCGCACTGAAGGCGAGAGCCTGACCACGATCATCAACTTGGATTTGCTGAACACTCCGTACCTCAGCCAGACCAATGCCCGGGAAAAGCTGCTGAAGTTTCTCCAGGCCCACGTCAACGACGCGGGGCCGACCTCGCTGACTGTACTTACCAGTCATGGGCTGCGGCTGGTGCATAGTTTCACCACCGATCCCAGTGTGCTGATTGAGGCCATGAAGCGGCTTGAGTCGCGAACCGCGTGGCAGGATGAAGCCGCGCTGGGCAAGCTAGCGGACATCAATTCCACCGCCGCGTTCGACCAGTCCCTGGGGGCCAATCCCACCCCCGGACAGCTACAGCAGGCGGAGGCATCGGCGCTGGCGCAAGCCGTAGCGCAAACTGCTGACGGACAATTTGTCTTCCAGCAACAGCGCGATGCCACCTATGTGACGCTGTCTGCTCTGGAGGAACTCGCGCAATCGGCGGCGGGAATACCGGGCCGAAAATCTTTGATCTGGGTGACGGGAGGGCTGCCGTTTACGCTGGTTGACCCGACCGCCGCCGCCATCGATACCACTATGTTCGACGACTATCAGCGCACCTGGCAGGCTTTGAACGATGCCAACGTTTCTGTGTATCCCATCGATGCCAACGGTCTGCTGGCCGAGGGGGTCAACATGCAGAACCGGCTTCCTCAGGCTGAGACCTCGCCCACTTTCGGCAGCCGGCGCTCCGGACTTCCGGGCTTCAACATTCCGAATACCCGGAACCTGCAAGATTCGATGCGGAATTTCGCTTACGCAACCGGCGGCGAGCCGTGCGTGAACCGCAACGATCTCGACCAGTGCGTCGGGCTTGCGATCCAGGATTCCTCGCAGTATTACATGCTGGCATATTACCTGCCCTCGGATGACCGCAAGCCGGGGTGGCGCAAGTTGAAGGTAAAGGTTTCCGCGCCGCATCACGAAGTACGCGCGCGCAACGCGGTGTACGTCGGCGAACCCAAGGCTGACAATCCGCATGACACGGAGCATCAATTCGAAATCGTCTTTTCCTCTCCCCTCGATTACACCGCGGTGCCGCTGGGATTGAAATTCGGAGGCATCACTCCCGGAGAAAACGGCGCCCGCAAGGTGGCTTTCTCAGTGTTTCTGCAACCGAACGGCTTTACGACCGAAGATAACTGGATCAAGCTGAACGTGCACTTCGTCGCCACGGACGTGAAGAATAAATCGATCCTGGTCTTCAGCAAGCGCTTTCTGGCGCACCTGAAGCCTGGCGCAGTGACCGACTTGATGCAAAATGGATTCAGCTACAACGGTGAGATGAACCTGGCTCCGGGGCGTTACCAGATGAAGCTCCTGGTCCGCGATGACCTGAATGCGAAGTTTGGGAGCATTCAGGCGCCTCTGCTAGTGCAGTAGGGGTTTCGCCTGCCGATCTTCGATTCAATGAGCAGACTGCCGCGCCGTGGTAAGATACCTCTGCGCAAACGGGCGCATCCGGTCCGCGGAAAGGACAGAAGTCCACCTACAGTGGTTACAACTCATTTTACGAACTGACTTTCTGCCCGTAACATGCGGACCTCGGGCATACGAAAGGAAGTTCGCTTATGCCGGTCAGACGTCTCCCTGCGAATCCCAATCTCAACCACCTCAAATATCAAGCCAAAGACCTGATGAAGAATCATGGCGCGCGCAATCTGGCGGCGGCCCAACTCATCCGGGAATTTCATCCGCGTTTTCGCAAAACTTCCGACGCGGAAATTTTTGACGCTCGGCTGCGCCTGAGCGACGCCCAGCTCACGATCGCTCGCGAAGCCGGGTTCCCCAGCTGGGCCAGGCTTAAACGCCATATCGAAAAACCGACGCTCACCGATCGGCTGGACTTGCCGCACCATGAACGCATCGAAGACCCCAGCTTTCGCGGTGCCGTCGAGCTCATCGATGCCGGCGACGCGGCTGGTTTGCGTGCGTATTTGCGGCGACATCCGAAGGTAGCGCAGCAACAAGTGGTCTTTGAAGGCTGGAACTACTTTCACACCCCAACCCTGCTGGAATTCGTGGCGGAGAATCCCGTGCGCCACGGCAAGTTGCCGAAGAACATCCTGGAGGTCACCAAGGTGATTCTCGATGCCGGGGTCGAGCCGTCGGCCTTGAATGAGACGCTCATGCTGGTTTCGACCGGCAGCGTGCCACGGGAATGCGGGATGCAGCTTGCGCTGATCGATCTGCTCTGCGACCATGGCGCGGACCCCCGCGGCGCGGCGCACGCCGCCGCATTGCACGGTGAACTCGAGGCGTTGAATGCTCTGATCGCACGCGGCGCGGTTGTTGATCTACCGTTGTCCGCGGCCCTTGGACGGGTGGACGACTTTCGGCGAATGCTTCCCTCCTCCGATAGTGAAAGCCGTCACCTGGCGCTCGCCCTGGCGGCGCAGTATGGGCAAGTTGAAATCGTCCGCTTGCTGCTTGAGGCGGGTGAAGACCCGGACCGGTTTAACCCCGTCGGCGGGCACTCCCACGCGACGCCATTGCACCAGGCCGCGGGAACTGGTTGCGAGGCACTGGCAAGGCTGTTGGTCGAACACGGCGCGAGGCTCGACATCAAGGATGTGCTCTGGCAGGCTACGCCAGCCGATTGGGCGAGACACGAAGGCAAAACGCGGATTGAGGCATACCTTCGTGCTCAGGAGGCCAAGCGCGGTGGAAGGTCGAAATCGAGGCGGGAGATTCGAGATTAGGACTTACGCTTCTTTTCTTTGCCCATCTTCCTGGAGATCTCTTCCATGAGTTTGGGCTTCAGATCGGCCAGAACGCTGTCCACAATGCTGGCGACGGCTTCTTCGGGGTTAACGGTTTCGGCATCAGATTCAGCTTCCTGAGCGGCAGCCGGGTCCGCCTGGGCCGCGGGCGGCTCGAGAGTCTCGGTAATTTGCGACTTGAGTTGTGGCTCGACCACTGACTCGCGAATGTGTTTCCAGCTTTCCCACGCGGCCGCCAACTCCGATTCGCGCTGCCGCTCTTCCGCAGTGCTCGATGCAGCGATGGCCGGTGGAGCTTCGGACGACACTGCCGACTGGGAGACCGCATCCGCGCTCCCCGCGGCAGCAGCTGCAAATGCCGCTCCTTCCGAGTCGGTGGTTGCGGCCTCGGTGGAAGCGCGCGGTAGAACTGAATCGACCAAATCCGACAAGGTGGGCAGGGCAGTCTGATTCATCATTGCGGCTACCAACGAAGTAGCCTCGTCGGGCTCGGCTTCCTGGCTGACGGAAGGGGCTGGCGGCGTCTCCTGATGCGCTTCTTCGCTGCTTACAGCGGCTGACGACTCAACGGCCGACAATTGCGGTCCCGGTTGGCCGGCGTGCACCGCGGCCATTGCGGCGACTGCTTTTTCCATCTCCTGTTCCAATATCAGCGCGGATTCAACTTCTGTCACCGCGACCAACTCAGCCATCCAGCGCGGCGCACCGGATTGCGGCGGAAGCCCGTGTCCGTTCGCCGGCGTTAAGGTTTCCAAGGCCGCCGCAAAGTCATCCCGCTCTTCCACTTTTGGGGCGGCGGCTTCTGCTGGAGCAGAGCTTGCAATCACTTCCACCAGCGGCGGCTCCGGCTGGACTTCAGCGGCAACACTGCTCGCCGTCTCCGCGACTTCCGTCTTCACTCCCTCGGCAAAGGGCGGCTCGGCTATTGACTCGGCGTCCGTACGTTGGGGCTCAGCTTGTGTCTCTTCGACAGGAGCGACCGACGCAAAGGTTGCAGCAACTTCTTCTCTCACGTCAGCGATCGCTTCGGGTTTTGCCTCTTCCACTCTGGCGGCGGGCTCGCTCACTTCCGCCGGAGACGCTGGCGCCACTTCCGGCTCTATCGCGGGCGCAGAGTTTTGGCTTCCGAATGCCGCAGCGGCTGCATGAATAGCGGCAATCTCCTCGGGCGTGATGTCACGGGGCACGGCCGGTGGAATCTCAGCCGGCTTCTGTTCTGCCCGGATTTCTGGTTTGCGGGACTCGGCTTCCGCCTGCCCTTCGACCTCTATCTCCGGGCCGTGGCTTTGCGGCACCGGAATCTTCAGCCGGTTCTTCCAGCCACTCTCCAAGTCGCCGTAGTCATTCGCGGTGGAATCCGATTCCAGGGCCGAGATCGCTTTGGCAAATCGGCCGGGCTTGTAGGGCGCTGGTTGAGGGACGATTCGGTCTTCCAGCTTGGTAAGGGCGGTGAGCAGTTCGCTGGCTTCGAAGGGTTTAACGATAAACGCATCCGCCCGCACCCGGCGCGCCTCCTCCGGCTTGAAGGGCTCGAGCTTGCCGACCGTCAACAGTATGGGAATGCGAGCGGTCTCGTGCGACTCGCGCAGCCGCTGGCAAACTTCCAGGCCTCCGTAGCCCGGCATATACACGTCGAGAACAATCAGATCAGGTTTCGCTTCCGCAATTTTCTTCAGTGCAGCGGAGCCGTTGTTGACCGTGGTGACTTCGTACCCGGCATCGCTGAGGATGCGCCGGCCCATGTTCTGGGCAGTCACACTGTCATCGGCAAGCAGGATTTTGCGCGCCAAGCGATGTCCTTTTGAGCAATCGGAGGATAGGCCGAAGGTAACTTGTCCGAGACCCTAAGTCAATGAGAATAGACCTATTAAGTAGGTTACGAGCGGTCAGTATCCACCGCGCCGAAGCAGGCCTGGCTAAGTTTGCGGTGACCTGGCAATCATGCCCCTTCAGAAGGGGACAATCTTGTGAATGCCCTTCTTTTTCTTATGCTTGCTGGAGGCTACAGTGGCGTCGTCGGCCAATTCCTGATCCGAGGACGACGATGCCGCAGCGCTTGGGGGAGAACCCGAACCACTTCCGGGCTGGATTTCATTCACCTGCTGGGGCGGGGGCTGGGGCGGGTTGGTGTCTGCCGATACGTTAGGTTTCAATTCGTTGGGATCTGCGGGCGCAATTGGTTTGAGTTCGTTCGCATCACTCGCCGGCGGCGGGGTGGCGCTCTCAGGAGCCCCGGTGTCCGCGGGCGCTGTGGCGGCGGTGGGTGGAGCGTCGGAGCGTGGAGCGTTCTCATTGGCGGCGGGGGCACCGCCGCCCACTGTCTCAATCGAAACCGATTTGTCGCCAGCGCCGGCGGAAGCCGCCCGCACGGGCTGGAGCACTGTACTTGGGCTCAACGGAGTGGGATCGACCAGTGTGGGCTCGCCAATTCTCGCCGCGTCGCTCACATCCGGACGTTTGGCGAAGGGCCTCATCACCTTGGTCAGCGTTGTGGCTTCCTTCCGGCTGTCTTCTTCCGCCTTGTTCTGCGCTACTGCGGCTTTGGTGGGTCTGGGGACGGGTTGATGCAGGGCCTCCAACCGAGCTTTGGCGCTGTCCGCCCGCCCCATCACCGGATAACGGGTGATGAGGTGAGAATACTGCTCCGCGGCGTGCTTGGTGAATTGGTCTATCAGATATGCCTTGGTGTTCTCCGGCAAGCACCCTCGCGGAGTTCCCGGAGTCCCAGCACAGGTGGAACGGGCGCGAATCAGCGCAATTTCGCCCTCATAGGATTGCCCTAGCAGGTACAAAGCTTCGTCGGCCTTGCTGTACAACGGATACTTATTCACCAGCGACTGCAGGCGGGCGATGGCTGCGGGATAGGCCTCCCGCATGTAGTAAAAGTGGCCCACGCCAAACTCGCGTTCCCCGATGACTTCCTGCACTTCACGTAAACGCTGCTTGGCTTCGGGCAGCAATTTGCTGTCAGGCCACTGCATGATGAGTTGCCGGTACTCCTCCTCGGCGCGCATGGCGTGGGTGTAATCGCGGTCGGGCTTCTCCATCTCCTGATAATGGATATTGGCAATCTTCAACTGAGCTTCCGCCGCTTCCGGCATATTGGGGAAAAAGGTGATGAAATCCTTGTACTGAATTTCGGCTTGCCCGAGGGCGGTGGAACCGCCCTCCGCGTACCAGGAGTCGGCCATGGCCAGTTTGGCCCGCGCAATAAATTCAGAGTCGGGATAGGTATTGATCAGTGTTTCCAAAGCCAACCGGGCAACGTCGTAGCGATTGTGCTTGAGAGCATCCATGGCACGGTCGAAAAGCACCTTGTCCGGCTGCTTGGAACTAACATCCGCCAGCGGATTGTTGACCTTCTTGTTGGTGCAGGCAGCAGTGAGTGCCAACCCAGCCAACAGCGCAATGACCGCGATACGACGTGACATGAGACCTCGGGAGATCAGTTTCCAGTCTCCGGTTTCCAGTTTAAACGTGCCTGGAACCAGAAACCAGAAACTAGACTCTTTGTAATGTGGCTTCAGTTGCTGCCTTGAGTAGTTTCCGGGCGTTGCTAGTTGGATCGCCTGCACCGAACACGGCGTTGCCTGCCACCAGAATTTCAGCTCCGGCACGCACGACCTCCGCCACCGTATCGAGGGCAATTCCGCCATCAACTTCGATCCGGTACTGCAGCCGGCGGTCAGCCCTCAAGTCTGCCAGTTTGCGGATCTTATGCACCGCCCCCGGAATAAACTTTTGCCCACCGAAGCCCGGATTTACCGACATGACCAGCACATAGTCCGCAATGTCGAGCACTTCGCTCAAGCTTTCAACCGGAGTCGCCGGGTTGATCACCACCCCCGCCTGTGCGCCATGGCTGCGAATCAGGTGCAGCGTACGGTTGAGGTGCCGGCAGGCTTCCTGGTGAACCGAAATCCAATCCGCCCCAGCCTCCGCAAAGTCGGGAATGTAGCGGTCGGGATCTTCGATCATGAGGTGGCAATCGAGCGGCAACTCTGTCGCCTTGCGCAGAGACCGCACCACCGGCGGCCCAATGGTGATGTTGGGGACAAAATGCCCGTCCATCACATCGACGTGGATGACCGTGCCCCCACCCTCAGTGGCCGCCCGGATTTGATCCGCCAGGTGGGCAAAGTCGGCCGACAAAATCGATGGCGCCAGCTCAATCAACTTGGGCTCCAGTGAGGGGATACTCATCGAAATTCTAACACGCATGGCCAACCCAGACGCGCATTCTGAGCCGGCGCCGGTAGCTCGAATCGCCCCCGCGTATGCTCGGTGCACCTCTGTGTCCTCTGTGGTTGAAGAATTTTCCATCCGAGTGCAAAGGAAAGCCCGACCTCATTCGTCAGCCAGCAATCGCAAAATGTACAATCGGAATTGACCATGCGAGTTCGCAAAGCCGTTTTTCCCGCCGCCGGATTAGGTACACGCTTTCTTCCCGCCACCAAGGCCCAGCCGAAGGAAATGCTGCCGCTGGTTGACAAACCCATCATTCAGTACGGCGTAGAGGAGGCTATGGCCTCCGGCTGCGACCAGATCATCATCATCACCGGCCGCGGCAAGCAGGCAATTGAAGACCACTTTGACGTCAGCTATGAGCTGGAGCGGATGCTCGAAGACCGCAAGAAAACCGACTTGCTCGAAATCGTCCGTCATATTTCAGACATGATCCATGTCTTTTATGTCCGCCAGAAGGAAGCTCTTGGCCTCGGACATGCCGTCTTCATGGCAAAGGAGTTGATTGGGAACGAACCCTTCGCAGTCTTGCTGGCTGACGACGTAATTGACGCCGAAGTGCCCTGCCTTAAGCAAATGATCGATGTATTCGATGAGGTAAACGGCTCGGTGCTGGCGGCGCAGGTGATTGAAGGCCCGGCGATCTCGTCCTATGGCGTGCTCAAAGTCAAACCCGCGGATGCCCGGTTCGACGGCCGGCTCTACGAAATCGTGGATATGGTCGAGAAACCGAAGCTCCAGGATGCGCCCTCCAACCTGGCCGTGATTGGACGTTACGTCCTCACGCCAGGGGTGTTTGGCGCGCTCGCTGAAACCAAAGCCGGCGTCGGCGGCGAACTTCAACTCACCGACGGCCTTCGAGCCCTGCTCAAGAAAGAAAAAATGTACGCCTACGTCTTCGAAGGCAAACGCCACGACACGGGTGACAAACTGGGCTTCCTCAAAGCCACGGTGGAGTTCGCGCTGAAGCGCGATGACCTGGGAGGGCAAATGCGGGAGTATCTGAAGAGTCTGAAGCTTTAAGTACCGCTACGTCCCCAGCGTGATCCTCAACTTCTTAGATTTCTCCTCCACACCGTTGGCCAATTTTTCTTTGTGTGCGTCCAATTTCTTTTCTACCGCTGCACTCGAAAGTCCCAGAATCTGCGCTGCCAGAATGCCGGCGTTGGTGGCTCCAGGCTTGCCGATCGCAACTGTGGCCACGGGAATGCCCGCGGGCATCTGAACGGTTGCCAGCAACGAATCCATGCCGTTCAACGCGGTCGAAGGAATGGGAACGCCGATCACTGGCAGCGTGGTATGAGCGGCGATTACGCCCGCCAGGTGGGCGGCGCCGCCCGCGCCGGCAATGATCACGCGAATGCCGCGGCCGGCGGCTTTGCGCGCGTACTCGGCCGTCCGATCCGGAGAGCGGTGGGCCGACGTTACATCGATTTCATAGGCGATGCCAAACTCCTCCAGCGCCTTGGCCGCCTCGCGCATGATATCGAGATCAGAATCACTCCCCATCACTATGGAAACTTGTGGTTTGCTCATAGACTCCCTTTTCCAGTGTTATTCAGCGCCCGTGCCGCAATGTCTTTGCGGTAGTGCGCACCTTCGAACCCAATCCTCGCAACCGCCTGATACGCGCGCTCAACGGCGGTCTTGAGGTCCGCAGCCTTGGCCGTCACTCCCAACACCCGCCCGCCCGCAGTGAAGAACGCGTTGTCACGCAACGTGGTTCCGGCATGAAAAACCTGTACGCCTGCAACCTTCTCCGCATCTGCCAGCCCGGCAATTCGTCGCCCAACTTCGAACGTCCCCGGATAGCCTCCGGACGCCATCACTACGCACACCGAGGCATCCGGCGACCAGCGGAAATCACCCGCGCTGACCCGGCCGTCGATCGAAGCTTCCAAGGCTTCCAGCAAATCGCTTTCCAGCCGCATCAGGATCGGCTGAGTCTCGGGATCGCCAAAGCGGCAGTTAAACTCCAGCACCATGGGCCCGCGGGCGGTCATCATCATGCCGCAGTACAGGACACCTTTATAATCGGCCCCCTCGGCTTTCATGCCATCCACCACCGGCTGAGCAACATGCTGGATCAGCCAATTCTGCATTTGTTCATCGAGCATCGCCGATGTTGAGTAGGCGCCCATACCACCGGTATTCGGGCCCGTGTCGCCATCGCCCACGCGCTTGTGGTCTTGCGCCGCCACCAGCGGCGCCACGCGTTCTCCGTCGCTCAGCACCAGAAATGACACTTCTTCCCCTTGCAGACATTCTTCGAGCACCACTCGCGCACCCGCCGTGCCCAGCATTTTTCCACTGAGCATCTCGGCGGCGATTTCGCTGGCCTCATCTTTGGATTTACAAATCACCACGCCTTTGCCGGCCGCCAGGCCGTCAGCCTTGACCACAACGGGCATGTGGAAATGCGGCAATGCGTCCCGCACCTGCTCCCTCGCATCGCAGATCGCATAGTGCGCTGTGGGAATGTTGTGCCGCTGCATGAACTCCTTGGCAAAACTCTTGCTCGATTCCAACTGCGCCGCCGCCTTCGTCGGCCCGAACGTTCTCCAGCCCCGGCGGGTGAATTCATCGACGACACCGAGAGTAAGTGGAAGTTCGGGGCCGATCACTGTGAGATCTGGCTTGATCTGCCCGGCAAGAGCCAACAAAGCGGGCACGCTCTTGAGATCAGCCGGAAGGCACTCCGCCAGCGCGGCAATGCCGCCGTTGCCCGGAGCGCAGTAAATTTTCGAGACTCGGGGCGACTGGCGCAGTTTCCACACCAGCGCATGCTCGCGCCCGCCGCTTCCAATGACCAGGACCTTCATAAACTTGGGAGCATTAAGGTTAGGTGTGTGCCGAGTGGGATGTCAAACGAAGACCAAAGCCACCACTGAGGCACAGAGGAAACCGGCCAACTGCGGGCATTATCTATTTTTCTCTCTGTCTCTGTGGCGGTTATTTAACCATGCTTAACTGCGTATAATCTCCCCAGATGATCACCGGCTCAAAGGAAGATTATCTCAAGGCGATTCTCGAGGCCGAGAGCGAGGGCGAAACCGTCATTTCCGCCACGCTTGCCCACTGGCTGGCGGTGTCGCCGCCGGCGGTCACTATGGCGCTCCGCCGGCTCAAGAAAGACGGCATGGTGCGGGTACACACTGATGGTCACGTCGCGTTAACCTCTGCCGGCCGCAAGATCGCGCGCAAGCTTACCTTGCGCCATCATCTTATCGAACGCATGCTGGCCGAGATGTTCGGAATGGAATGGTACAAGGTGCACGATGAGGCCGAGCGCCTGGAACATGCCGTCTCCCCCGACTTTGAAGCCAGGCTGCTCGCGCGATTGGGGCGCGCCGGAGCTTGTCCACATGGCAATCTCAGCGAAATGGAGAGTCCCGCCAGCCGCCGCCGCCGCGGGCTCCTGCTTCTGGCTCATGCGGAGGCAGGCCAAAACTACCTGGTCAGCGGCATCTACGAGCGCGACCGCCGCCTGCTGGAATTCCTCGAGGCCCGGGGGGTTCGCCCCGGCGCCCGGCTGCGTGTTTCCGGCCGAAACTACGATCAGACTTTAACTTTGGCCACCGACGCCGGCACCGTCGCCCTGGGCCGCTCCGCGGCCGAGAAAGTTTGGGTCACCGGCGATGCCCGCGCCGCCAAACGTAACTCAAACTAGCTTTGCTTCAGGTTTCCCGAAGCTCACCAACGTAATTAACCATGGTTTACATGTTTGTATATACTCATGCTAATATTTGAGTTGCTGCTCGCTGCCGCGCAGATTCACCAATGGCCACCGAGGTTGTAAACACGGAGGAAAAGGCCTGGCGTTACGACGTCGTAAGCCCCAGCCTGCCTGAAATCAACAGCACCCTGCCCGTGCCGCAGGGGGCCGCAGTATTGCGCAAGCTGCTGGCCTTCGCCGGGCCGGGCTTTCTGGTGGCGGTCGGCTACATGGACCCGGGCAACTGGGCGACTGACCTGGCCGGGGGTTCCCGCTACAACTACACCCTGCTCTCGGTGATCATGCTTTCGAACTTCATGGCCATCCTGCTGCAAGCTTTGTCCGTCAAGCTGGGGGTGGTTACGGGTCGCGATCTGGCGCAGGCCTGCCGCGATCATTTTTCGCGGCCAGTTTCACTGGCCTTGTGGGTGCTGGCCGAAATCGCAATCGCTGCCTGCGATCTCGCAGAAGTGATCGGTTCGGCCATCGCTCTGAATCTCCTTTTTCATATTCCCATGCTCTTGGGCGTGTGCCTTACGGCGCTGGATGTCCTGATCATCCTTTTTCTGCAACAGAAGGGCTTTCGCTTTCTCGAAGCCCTGGTCATTTCTCTGATTGGCACCATTGGAGCGTGTTTCGCGCTGGAGATTCTGTTTTCCCGGCCCAGCATGCTTGGGCTCCTCCGCGGATTCTTTCTGCCCTCTCCCCAGATCGTCAGCGATCCGGGAATGCTCTACATCGCGATTGGCATCCTGGGAGCGACGGTGATGCCGCACAACTTGTATCTGCATTCTGCGATCGTGCAGACACGGAATTTCGAGCGTACTCCGCGCGGCAAGCGTGAGGCCATCCGCTATTGCACCATCGATTCCACCTTCGCCTTGACCATCGCACTGCTGGTGAATGCCGCCATCCTGATTGTCTCCGCGGCCACTTTCTACCGTAGCGGACATCACGAAGTGGCCGAGATTCAAGACGCTTACAAATTGCTTTCCCCCCTGCTTGGCGTGACCGGCGCCAGCACGGTGTTCGCGTTGGCACTGCTGGCTTCCGGACAGAACTCCACCCTGACGGGAACACTGGCAGGCCAGATCGTCATGGAGGGCTTCCTCAACATTCGTTTGCGTCCCTGGTTGCGACGCCTCATCACCCGCACCCTGGCCATTATTCCGGCGGTCATCGTCACTGCTTTCTGGGGAGAGCGCGGCACCGCCAGCTTGCTTGTGCTCAGCCAGGTAGTCCTAAGCATGCAGCTCAGTTTCGCGGTGATTCCCTTAATCATGTTCACCAGCGACCGCGGCAAAATGGGCGACTTCGTCAACGCAGCATGGCTCAAATGGCTGTCCTGGACCACAGCCGTGTTCATCGCTGTGCTGAATGCATGGCTGCTGGTGCAGGCGTTTCGGGGGTAGAAGGATTGGAGCACAGCATGACAAAGACACTTCGCACTGCACTAGGGGTCATGGCGATTTGCCTGGTTCTTTGCTTGGCAGCACCCGCACAATCAGAGTCCGCAACCCCAAATCCAATCCAGAAAGGCACCATGACAGTTCATGCAAAAGGGACGTTCGACGTCAAGATCACCCCGCAAACCCCGGATGGCAAGTTCGAAGACGCCACCATGGGCCGCATGACCATCGACAAACAGTTTCACGGCGATCTTGAAGCCACCAGCAAGGGCCAGATGCTCTCGGCCATGACCGAGATCAAGGGTTCGGCCGGCTACGTTGCCATGGAGCGGGTGACGGGAACACTACACGGCCACTCCGGAAGCTTTGTGCTGCAGCACAGTGCCAGCATGAATCGAGGAGTCCCGCAGCTGAGCATCACCGTGGTCCCCGATTCCGGAACCGGTCAATTGAAAGGCCTTACCGGAAAAATGGACATCATCATCAATGCTGGGAAGCACTCCTACGATTTCGAGTACGCGCTCCCGGCCGTACCTTGATCGCGGTTCCTCCGGTACTCTGCGGCTTTCTCAGCGCTCTCTGCGTTTCACGCTTTTGACAAAGGCTGCGGATAAACACAAAGTCTTGGGTCGCGGAGGTCGCAGAGAAGCCCCGCCTGTGCCTCTGGTTTCTGGCGCATCCCTTCGCGAAACGACTAAACTAATAGCAAGCGGGAGGTTCCATGAAAAGCCCAGTAAATCGACGGACGGTTGATCTCTCGCGGTATCCCGACCTGGTGGTTATTTATCTTGGAATGCGAGTGAACGCGCTCACTGGGATCAAGACTTTGCTGGGCTTCGGGCCGAAAATCTCACAATCTGTGGCTGACAAGCCTGACGGTCTGTTACTGCATGAACCATTTTTGTTTTCTTTGTTTCCGCCGCATGTCGGCATGCGGCAATACTGGCGCGATTTCGATGCGCTGGAGAAGTGGTCGCGCTCGGATCCCCACAAGCAATGGTGGCAGCAATTCTTGCGCAATTCGGGCGGCACCGGTTTCTGGCATGAGTCCTACTTCCGGCGCGGCGGCATCGAGGCGGTCTATGACGACATGCCGAAAGCGATTGGCATGATGCAGTTTGCGCCGGTTATTGCCGCGCACGGACCCATGTTTTCCGCTCGCGCACGTTTGAGACTTGAAGGCGAAGCGGCGTTGCCGCCCGCAGTTCCGGAAGACGCAGCATAGCTGAGCGAATCCGATTTTGCGGCGATAACACTCTAACCTCTTAAGGAAGACATCATGAATAGCTTCAACAGCCGCTCTACTCTCCGCGTGGACGGGCACGATTTCGAGATCTACCGCCTCGACGCACTCGATAACCAGGGCATTTCCACCAAGCATCTGCCCTTTTCGCTGCGCATTCTGCTGGAGAACCTGCTGCGCACCGAGGATGGCCGCAGTGTGACCAAGGAAGACGTCCGAGCGCTGGCCGGCTGGAACAGCAAATCGAAGCCAGACAAGGAAATCGCTTTCACGCCCAGCCGGGTGCTGTTGCAGGATTTCACCGGTGTGCCTTGCGTGGTCGATCTGGCCGCCATGCGCGACGCCATGAAGCAACTGGGCGGCGACCCTTCGCTGATCAATCCTCTTCAGCCGGTGGAGCTGGTCATCGATCACTCGGTGCAAGTTGATCAATTCGGCACGCCCAACGCGTTTCAGTTCAACGCCGAGCTCGAATTCATTCGCAACAAGGAACGCTACGGCTTCCTGCGCTGGGGGCAGACCGCTTTCCGAAATTTGGCCATTGTTCCACCCGACACCGGCATCGTGCATCAGGTAAATCTGGAATATCTCGCGCGCGTGGTTTTTATTCATGATGGAAACGGCAAAAAGATTGCGTACCCCGATACTCTGGTCGGCACCGATTCGCACACCACCATGATCAACGGCCTGGGGGTTCTCGGCTGGGGCGTCGGCGGGATCGAAGCTGAAGCCGCCATGCTGGGCCAGCCGGTTTCCATGCTGATCCCGCAAGTCGTGGGCGTAAAGCTCACCGGAAAGCTAAAAGAAGGCGCCACCGCCACCGATCTGGTTCTCACCATTACCGAGATGCTGCGCAAGCATGGTGTAGTCGGAAAGTTCGTGGAATACTTCGGCCCTGGTTTGCAGGAGTTGCCGCTCGCCGACCGCGCCACCATCGCCAACATGTCGCCCGAATACGGCGCCACCTGCGGCATCTTCCCCGTGGACAAAGAAACTCTCGCCTATCTGCGATTGACCGGCCGCAGCGAAGAACAGATTGCGCTGGTTGAGGCTTACTGTCGCGAGCAGGGTCTGTTCCACGACGAGAAGACGCCGGAGGCGCAATATTCCGGACTTCTCGCGCTTGATCTTGCCAGCGTGGAATCGAGCCTCGCCGGGCCCAAGCGCCCGCAAGATCGCGTGCCCCTTTCCCAAGCTAAAGAATCGTTTGACAAAGCATTGCCGTCGCTGATCAAGCCAGGCAAGAGCGGAACCCCGGCCGCCAACGGCAACGGAAATCTTCATCACGGCAGCGTGGTGATCGCCGCCATCACCAGTTGCACCAATACTTCGAATCCCTCGGTAATGATCGCGGCCGGGTTGGTGGCGAAAAAAGCCGTAGAGCGCGGACTGCAAGTCCCCGCCTGGGTGAAAACCTCGCTCGCTCCAGGATCAAAAGTCGTCCGCGACTATCTTGAACGGGCCGGCCTCACTGGGTACCTGGAGAAGTTGAAATTCCATATCGTGGGCTACGGCTGTACGACTTGCATTGGAAACTCCGGGCCGCTGCCGGAGGAGATTTCGAAGGCAATCGACGAGAAGAACCTCGTCGTGGCCTCAGTGCTCTCGGGCAATCGCAACTTCGAGGGCCGCATCAACGGTGAAGTTCGCGCCAACTATCTGATGTCACCGCCGCTGGTGGTGGCTTTCGCGCTGGCCGGCCGCATTGACCTCGATCTGCGCAAAGACGCCATTGCGCAGGACAAAGGCGGCAAGCCGGTGTATCTCGCGGATCTCTGGCCGTCGCGCAGCGAAGTGGAAGATGCCATCAGCAAATCCATTACGCCGGACATGTTCCGCCGCAGCTACGGCGAGGTGTATCACGGCGACGACCGCTGGCGCGCGCTGGCCGTGCCCAAGGGCGAGACCTATGCCTGGGAGAAAGCCTCCACCTACATTCGCCAGGCGCCTTATTTTGACGGCATGAGCGTGAAGCCGGGCGCGGTCGCCGACATCAAGAACGCGCGGGTGCTGGCGCTGCTTGGCGATAGCGTAACCACCGACCATATTTCTCCGGCCGGCTCCATCAGGAAAGATAGTCCGGCAGGAAAGTACCTGATCGAGCATGGCGTGAAGCCGGCAGACTTCAACTCTTACGGCTCCCGCCGCGGCAATCACGAAGTCATGGTACGCGGCACGTTTGCCAATGTCCGCCTGCGTAACAAGATGGTTCCCAACCTCGAAGGCGGGTTCACGCGCCATCTTCCCGGCGGCGCCGAGATGACGATTTATGAAGCTTCGGAAAAATACATTGCCGAAGGCGTGCCGCTGGTGATCGTCGCCGGCAAGGAATATGGATCGGGCTCCTCGCGCGATTGGGCGGCCAAAGGCCCGCGCCTGTTGGGAGTTCGCGCCGTGATTGCCGAGAGCTACGAACGCATTCATCGCTCCAACCTGGTGGGGATGGGCATTCTGCCGCTGCAATTTCGTGAGGGCGAGACGGCGCAGTCCTTGGGGTTAACTGGCGAAGAAATATTCGAGATCAGCGGAGTCCGCGAGGTGGTCGAGCGCTTCGCTGCCGGCCGGCAGCTGAAAGTTCGCGCCACCGCCGGCGGCAAGAGCAAAGACTTCGAAGCCATCTTGCGCATTGATACGCCGCAGGAGGCGCAATACTACGCCCACGGCGGCATTCTGCAATTTGTATTGCGGCAGTTGCTGGCAGGAAAACCGCAGGCAGTCACCGCTTAGGCCATGCTTTACCCAGAAAAACAAGTACGGCCTGAGTGATGCGGGGCTCACACGTCTACTTGCTGTGAACGGGCGTCTTGGGAGCGGGTGCGCCGCGCAACAATCCTTCCGAACTAAGGTCTTCGTCGAGGTCGGGCCAATGAATTCCGTATCCGCCGCCGACGATCGTCCAGTTTCGGCGTTGAGTAGGAGTGGCGTTGAGCAGGCGCGGATACCAGACCAACGGAACCGCGATAACGCGACCATCACGCAGGCTCACGCTGAGCGTGTCATCCGTGCATTGAACGTCCAACACGCGCTCATCTGCCGCCGACGCCGAAAAACTCATTCCAAGCCTCCACTAATTCCGGTCCATGCTCGATCACCAGTGATTGTACCGTGCGGAGTTCGTGTGCGCGAAACCCAAAATTACGGGCTAGTTGAGCCGGGTCGAGCCAGAACTTGGCGGACAGGTCGTCACGGTCTATATGAATATGAGGCGGTTCGTTGGGCTTGTGGCTGTAGAAGTAAAAACGATACGGGCCGGACCGGAGGACAGTCGGCATGCGGGCATTCTAGCAAACCTTCCATGCTCAAAATGTCCTACTCGAATCCAGCAAAATCGTCACCGGGCCATCGTTCACTAATTCCACCTGCATATGTTGCTGAAAGCGTCCGGTTTCGCAGCGGAGGCTGGCGGCCCGAATCTGTCCCACAAAGTACTCATACAGCTTTCGAGCCGCTTCTGCGGGAGCTGCGTCGTCGAACGACGGCCGCTTCCCCCGCCTCACGTCCCCATACAAGGTGAATTGCGACACCGTCAGCACTTCGCCACTAACCTCTCCCACCGCAAGATTCATCTTGCCGGCTTCATCCTCAACGATCCTCAAGCCAACGACCTTCTCCGCCAGATAATCGGCGTCGCTTTCGGCGTCCGTGACCGCCACTCCGAGCAGCACCAGTAGCCCGCGCCCGATCTTGCCCGCCGCCTCACCGCCTACCGTGACCTGCGCCCGGCTCACGCGTTGAACCACCGCCCGCATCGACCGTCCTCCTCAACATAACAAGCGATCATCTTCTCACATCGCGTTTTTATTGACGCCGCCCGCATTCCCCCCTACAATTTCCGCTTTCCGCTCACTTCCGACTACAGACTAAGGACGCAAGCATGAATCGCATCGCGAGTCGCTTCATTCTTTTCCTTCTGGCACTGTCCCCCCTGTTTATCCATGCTCAACAGCCTCCGGCCGCACACAACGAAGTCGTCATCAAGAACGCCATAGTGATGACCGTCACCCACGGCATTCTTCAGAATGGCTCGGTTTACGTAAAGGACGGAAAGATCGCAGCCGTCGGCAAGGATGTAAGCGCGCCATCCAGCGCGACGGTCATCGATGCCGGCGGAAAATATTTGACTCCGGGCATCATCGATTCGCATTCCCACATCGCGCTCGATGACGACGTAAACGAAGCCACCAGCCCAATTACTCCTCAAATGATGATGATCGACGCCTTCGATTATCAGGACAAGGCAATCTACCGCGGCTTGGCCGGCGGTGTGACCACTTCTCTGCTGCTGCACGGATCGGCCAATGTGATCGGCGGCCAAGCCGTCGTCATCAAGCACAAATACGGCTTGAACCGTGACGCGCTCTTGTTTCCAGGAGCGCCCCGTTCCATCAAGTTTGCCAGCGGGGAAAACCCCAAGCGCGTGTACGGCGGCAAAGGCGAGCTTCCTTCCACCCGCATGGGAAATTTTGCTGTCGAAAGAGAGGCTTTGGTGCAAGCCCAGGACTACATGCGCGAGTGGGACGAGTACAACGCCAAAGTAAAGAAAGGCGACAAGGACGCCAGCGCTCCCAAGCGTGACTTGAAAATGGAAGCTCTCGCCGACGTGCTGCGGGGAAATCTGCTGGTGCAAATTCACTGCTATCGCGCCGATGAACTCTTGACCGAAATGGCCATTGCAAAGGAATTCGGCTACAAGGTGCGGGCCTTCCATCATGCGCTGGAGGCCTACAAAGTCGCCGGCCAACTGGCGGCAAACAATGTTGCCATTGCCACTTTTTCCGATTGGTGGGGCTACAAACAAGAAGCCTGGGATGCCATTCCATGGAACGCGGTGATCTCCATGCGCAAGGGGGTGCGGGTGGCCATCAAGAGCGACTCCGAGGACTTCGCCCGCCGCCTCAATCAGGAAGCCGCCAAAACCATTCGCTACGGCGGGGCCACTGATGAGGAGGCCTTGAGGATGATCACGCTGAATCCGGCGTGGATCATTGGCGTGGACGACCGCGTGGGATCGATTGATGTCGGCAAAGATGCCGACCTGGTGATCTGGGATGGTTATCCACTCTCCAGCTATGGGGTCCCTAACAAAGTGTTCATCGACGGCGACTTGTATTTCGACCGCTCGCTGCCCGGCTTCGGCATGACTCATTATTCGGAGGGACAATGAAGAACCAGATACGGGTCGTTGGAGGTTGGCCGCTGATCGTCGGCGTAATCGTTTGTTGCTGCGCCGTCCCCGCCGTTACTCAGCAGAAACCCGTTGTCTTAAAGGGCGGCAAGCTGCTCACCGTTTCACACGGCACTATCGAGAACGGTGTCCTGGTGATGCAGAACGGCAAGATCACGGCCGTGGGCGCGGCAAATTCCATCAAGATTCCCAAGGACGCTCGCGTCGTCGACGCCACAGGCATGACAATTTACCCCGGACTGATCGACTCGGAAGATAATCTCGGTCTCACCGAAATCTCCGCTGAGCAGAGCACCAACGATCTCATCGAATCGAGCGACGAGATCATGCCGCACATGCATGTTTATGATGCCTTCCACGCTGAATCCGAGCTGATTCCGGTCACCCGCCTCAACGGCATCACCAACGCCCTGATCGCACCCGACAATAAAGACACGCTGCCCGGCCAGGACTCATTCGTACAGCTGGCAGGCAAGTCCTCTGAAGACATGGTGCTGATCCGCGACATCGCCATGCCGCTGAATTTCACCGGCGATCAGCGCCGCAACGAGTCCTGGGACAAGAGAAAATTCCCCCAGACTCGCATGGGCATGGCCGCGCAACTGCGGCAAACCTTTCTGGACGCGCAAGACTACGCCCAAAAGTGGGCCGACTACGAGAAAAAGAAAAACGAAACTGCGCAGAAGCTCGACGACAAAGACAAAGACCGGAAGGCCCCCACCCCGCCCAAGCGTGACCTGAAACTCGAGGCGCTGCTGCCCTATCTGCAAGGCAAGAAGCCGGTCGTTCTCGCCGCCGAAGAAGCCAACGATCTGCAAACTGCGGTTTCGCTGGCGCACGAATTCAATTTGAAATTTGTATTGGACCACGTCAGCCAGTCACAGTCGGCGCTTGACTACGTGGCCGGTCTCAAGGTTCCCGTCATCGTTGGCCCCATCTACGAAGACCCCAAACCATACGAACGCTATGACGCGGTGTACAGCCTGCCGGCGCAGCTTTACAAACGCGGCGTGAAGATCGTTTTTGCGTCGTTTGACGCCCATAACGTTCGCAACCTCCCGTACCAGGCCGGTTATGCCACCGCTTTTGGTCTGCCCTATGACGAGGCGCTCAAGGCCATCACGCTAAATGCCGCCGAAACCTGGGGCGTGGCCGACCAGCTAGGATCACTGGACGCGGGAAAAACCGCGAACGTGGTGGTTGCCAACGGGGATCCTCTGGACGTCCGCACCGACGTGAAACAGGTCTTCATCGCCGGCCAGGAAATTCCCATGACCAGCCGCCAAATCCGTTTGCGGGACCAGTACTCGGGCCAGTGAGCAACCGAGCGGCGGTTTGACCGCCTTGCGGCCCGGCAGTTACGATGCAGTTGGGTCGCGCTTTTTTTTAGTTCGGGGCGGCGCCCTTCTTTACACCGATTCGTGCTGGCCATTACACTACTTCTTCCCTTTCCTTTCCTTCAGGAAGATAGGACGTTTATGGCCGTTGCCACAAAAAAGGAGATCGTCGAGAAAGTCCGGCAGATCGTAAGCGAGCAGTTGGGGGTGGACGACGCGGAAGTGACCCCCAGCGCATCCTTCGTTGACGATCTGGGGGCCGATTCTCTCGATCAAGTCGAACTGGTCATGGCCCTGGAGGAGGCTTTTCATATGGAGGTCGGTGACGAAGACCTGGAAAAAATCCTCACCGTTCAGAGCGCCATTGACTACGTCGAAAAGCACGCAAGGGGCAAGTAAAGGCCGAACCTGGTGGCTTGCGAGATCCGGACACCTGGGAAGCAAAATCCGTATCACTCTACCTTAAGGAGAACTCATGGCAGCCGTTGAGGAAAAGGTAAAACAGATCATTGTGGAGCAACTGGGTGTGGAAGAAGGCGAAGTAACCTCCACCGCCTCCTTTGTGGACGACTTGGGCGCCGACTCGCTGGATACCGTAGAGCTGGTCATGGCGTTTGAAGAAGCTTTCGAGCTGGAGATCCCCGACGAGGATGCGGAGAAAATCCGCACCGTGCAGGATGCGGTGGACTACATCGGAAAGCATGCGAAGGGCGGGAAGTGATTGGCGCGACGAGTCGTAGTCACCGGTGTGGGATTGATGTCAGCCGTGGGTCATACCACCGAAGAGACCTGGACCAACTTGCTCGCCGGCAAGAGTGGCATCGCTCACATTACCCATTTCGACGCCTCGCAGCATGCCTGCCAGATCGCCGGTGAGGTCAAGAATTTCGATCCGCTGAAATACATCGAGAAGAAAGACGTTAAGAAGATGGGCCGCTTCATCCAGTTGGCCATCGCGGCCGCGGACGATGCGATGAAATCCTCCGGCCTTCAGGTAGGCCCCGAGATTTCAACCCGCGTCGGGGTGCACATCGGATCGGGAATCGGGGGCATCGACGTCACCGAGCGCGAACATTCCAACCTGGTCAATGGCGGCCCACGGAAAATCTCGCCATTTTACATTCCGGCTACCATCATCAATCTGGCTGCCGGACAGATCAGCATCCGCTACAACGCCCGAGGCCCAAATGAGGCCACCTGCACGGCGTGCACCAGCAGCGCACATTCGGTGGGAGATTCCTACAAGATCATTGCGCGCTGTGATGCCGACGCCATGATTGCGGGCGGTACTGAAGCCGCCATAACGCCGCTTTCGGTGGGTGGATTCGCGGCCATGCGCGCTCTCTCCACCCGCAACGATGCGCCGGAGAAAGCCAGCCGTCCCTGGGACTCAGCGCGCGACGGATTCGTCATTGGTGAGGGTGCGGGCATTTTGATTTTGGAAGAACTGGAATTCGCGCGGCGACGGGGCGCCCGGATTCTGGCAGAGATCGTGGGTTACGGCATGAGCGGCGACGCTCACCACATAACGGCTCCAGCCGAGGACGGCGACGGCGCCTTCCGGGTTATGCAGAACACCCTGCAAGATGCGAAAGTGCAGCCGGAGCAAGTCGGCTACATCAACGCCCACGGTACTTCGACTCCGCTCGGGGACCGCATCGAAACCACCGCCATCAAGCGCGCCTTCGGCGACCACGCCTATAAGATCGCTGTCAGTTCTACCAAGTCGATGACCGGACACTTGCTGGGGGGAGCGGGGGGGCTGGAAGCCGGCATTACGCTGCTGGCGCTGCGCGACCAAATCGTGCCCCCGACCATCAACCTGGAGAATCCCGATCCGGAATGTGACCTCGACTTCGTACCCAACCACGCCCGCAAAGCGGCCCTGGAGTATGCCATGACTAATTCTTTCGGTTTTGGTGGCACCAACGGTGCTCTCCTGTTCCGCCGCTGGACCGAGTAGCGCAATTTCCGTTCCACTCCCTCTACCTGGGCTGTAAAGCCTGATTCACCAAACGCCGATGGGTTTGGCAAGTACCAAATGCCGCGCACCCGGACATTCGGGGTAATGCGACCTTGGTACTCAAAGATTGTCCTTCTATCCTTTTGCCAAGCCCGGACATGCTTGCCACAATAGGGGCATCCGGCAAGATCAGCACCGTTTTATGGAAAAGCCCTTTGGAACCGTCGCCGTCCCCCTGCCTAGCAGCAAGAAGTCCGCAGCCCGGACGGCGCTGGTTGATCTCCAGGAACCCGTGCGAGCCATGCTGGCCGACTGTTTCCGGCAGTTTGGGATTGAGACCGTCGCCATGCCGGGGAATGCCCACGAACGCTTGAAAAGGGAAAAATTTGAAGCCTGCGTATTGAAGCTCGGCCCGGCAGCCCAGCCCATGATGGAAGCTGCCCGCACTTCACTCTCCAACAGCCGGATGGTCATCTACGGACTGGGCGGCAGCGCTCAGGATGCAATGCGTTTTTCCAAGTACGGCATCAACGCAGTCTTTCAGGAACCTCTGGAGCGCCACTCCGCGTTAAAACTGGTGCGGGCCACCCAGATGCTGGTGCTGCACGAACTGCGCCGCTACGTCCGTATTCCAGTTATCACCGAGATTAGCGTGATCATGGCCGGCGACAATCGCCGCCTCACCGCCACCAGCATCGAGCTTAGCTCAGGCGGCATGTCCCTGCGCAGTGCCGAAGATATCTCCGTCGGACAGTCGGTCGAAGTTTCCTTTGCCCTGCTGACCCTGCCTCGGGTCTGGGTTCGCGGCTCCGTAAGTTGGCGCAATGCGCCAGGGAAAGCTCTGGGGATCCGCTTCGATCCCCAGGACGAACGCCGCCATAAGATCAAAGTGTGGATCGACTCTTGCGTGGACAGCCAATAGCGGTTTCACAGGCCTCGCAGCCAGCGTGTAGAATCTAAGCAACATGGCAGGCGCTGCCCAACTCGTCCACATCGATGTCAGCCCTCCGGTGCGGCAGCCTAAGCCCGACTGGCTCCGCGCCAAAGCCCCGGTAGGCGACAACTTCCACAATCTCAAGAAGCTGGCGCGGGGACTGGGCCTGCACACCGTCTGCGAGTCCGCCCAATGTCCCAACATCGGCGAGTGCTGGAACCACGGCACCGCGACCTTCATGCTTCTCGGCGACATCTGCACCCGCCGCTGCGGCTTCTGTGCTGTGCCCAAAGGCAGGCCGGAAGCGATCGACTGGCAGGAGCCGGCGCGCGTCGCCGCAGCGGTTGCCACTCTCGGCTTGCGGCACGCGGTTGTAACCAGCGTCAATCGCGATGATGACAACCTGGGCGGCGCACGCGTTTTTGCCGAAACCATCCGCAGGATTCGCGAACTGACTCCTGGCTGCCGGGTCGAAGTCCTGATCCCCGACTTTCAGGGCCTGGATGATGCTCTTCAGATCGTGCTTGCTGCCCGGCCCGACATTCTCAATCACAACACCGAAACCGTGCCGCGACTGTATCGCGTAGTGCGCTCCGGCGCCCGCTACGAGCGAACCCTGCGCCTGCTGGAAAACGCCAAGAAAGCGCCCGGAATGGTCACCAAGTCCGGTGTGATGGTGGGCCTGGGAGAAACGGTCACCGAACTGATCGAAGTCTTCCGTGACCTGGGTACGCGCGGCGTGGACATTCTCACCGTCGGCCAATACCTGCGGCCTTCACGCGATCACTTGCCCATTGCCCGCTTCTACACTCCTGAAGAATTCCGCACCTTGAAAGATGCCGCCCTCGAATACGGCTTCCGGCATGTTGAATCGGGGCCGCTGGTGCGGTCGAGCTATCACGCGCATGAACACGCCGATGCGGCGGCGAGGGCTTAAACTCGCAAGTGACAATTGTAGATGCCGCGGGCACGACTCCCTGGTGCTCACCGAAAGCCATTGCTAGGCCGGGGCTCATCAGCAGCCAGAGCTAGCCGATTTTTTCTATCGGCTGCACCGCAAGTCCTCGGAAGTACAAGCAATTGTATCGGGGGTAACCAGGTAACCTGTGAGCCGGGCATGGCTGAAGGTAGAAATCAGACTGGCCTTCGGGCATCTGAGCGAGGAGAAGGGCGGCTGCTAGACTGCCTCGCATGCCCCTCCTCACCGAACAAGGCCGCGAACAGGAAACTGTGCAGGCGTTGGTACAGTTGCTGCGGACGCGATCCTACGAAGAGATTCGGGAGCGCATGTATGACAATCCGCCGGGGAGTGCGTGGTGGTCGGCTTGTAAGACCGAGCTCGATATCCGCAATGGGGAACAGATGGCGGCGGCGCTTTCGGCAACCTCCCGGGTGCTGGAGCGGCTGCGGGCCTCGACCGAGCATTTCGAGCAACTGGCGGACACGCTCTACCACACCACCAGCGAAATCGCCGGCCAGATGCGGAGCGCCAAAGACGCCTCGCGACGGCTCGAGATCGCGGTTTATGTCACCATCGGGATCACGTTAGTGCAGTTGTTTAACTTGGTGTTTGAGGTGTTTCGGAGACGGTGAAAAGCCTTAACGACTAAGGACACAGAGGCACACAGCTTAAACCAGCCACGGCCGCAGCTACATGGTCTTTTCGATCGCCGCTCGCAGGTCGTCGTAGGACATTACGCCGGGGTGATAGAGGGCGACTCGGCCTTTGCGATCGATCAGGACCAGAGTCGGGGTGGTGCTGGCGCCGTAACGGTCGAAATTCGCCTTGCTGACCGGCACCGGCACGGTTTGTAGTCCGGGATAGAACTGCTGCCAGATTTTCTCTGCGTAAGCCAGTTCATCTTTCGGCTTCGCATCTTCTCCGCGGGCCGTGTATCCGTAGAGCTGAGTGGGGGCTAATATCGTCAGTCCCTTCGACGCAAACTCAGAGCTTAATTGACTGATGATTGGGCCTTCGTGTTTGCAGTCGATGCACCAGTGCGCCCAGAAAAACAAGAGAATTGGGGACCCCTTCAGATGCGGCGGCGAGCTGGGACGTCGGCCGAGGTATTCGCCGAGGCGAAGCGGGGGAGCCACCTGCCCGGCCAGGCCGAGCAGATTGAGGTTCTTTTCGAGACGCGCATGAATGGAGGTGTTGCCATAGGTAGCCAGAGCGTGGCGGAGCAAGGCGATCGCCTGCGGCTGCTGATCTCGAGCTGCGAGCACCTGGGCCTGGACTTCAAGGGCAGCGCCGAGCGCGAGCGGCAGCCGCGGTTCTGAGTCAAGGGTACGATGCCGCAGTTGTTCGCGGGCCAGGGTTTCCGTCTGCTTTGCGTAGGTCGCGGCCTGGTCCAGCTGCTTCGCAGAGAGCAGGGCCCGAGCCATCCAGGAGAGGGCCTCAAGATAATCGGGATCGACGCCGTGGGCAGTGCGGTAGCTCTCGAGTTCACTTGTGGCGGTGGAAAAGTTGCCCTTGGCGAGGGCGGTACGAACGTCGAAGGTCAGATCGGCGAAGGCGAAAGAGGACAAGAGGAACAGAACGGCAAGACGTCGGACAGTCATTTCATTATGGACGCTGAAAGCCCAGTAAAGGGTTCGAGGCTTTTTTGAGAATCAAGCATTTCTAGAATGTGCTTGGATGGCAAACTATTGCAGGCCTGACACTTGGAATTCAGCAAGCAAAATAATAGCACCTGCGCAATGGGTTTGGTAAAATGTGCCTGCGTTTGAGCTTGTACGGCACTATGCAGTTTCCAGTACTTCCCGCTAAGAAGCGTGACCTGCCTGCAAAAGTCCAGCGAGTAAATCCGCGCACATCTAAACCAAAAGGAAACAAAGCACCACCATGGAAACAGGAACAGTAAAGTGGTTTAACGACGCCAAGGGTTATGGTTTTATCAGCCGCCAGAATGGCGAGGACGTGTTCGTGCACTTCTCTGCCATCCAAGCCAGTGGATTCCGCAGCCTTCAGGAAGGCCAGCAAGTTCAGTTCGACGTAGTCAAGGGGCCCAAGGGGTGGCAGGCCGAGAATGTAAAACCGGCGTAAACCAGGAGAAAAAGTTTGCCAAAAGGGCGGCTCACCGGAGCCGCCCTTAATGTTTATCGTAGAATGCCAAAACGGAGGCTGCGATGGCTTTGCAGGTTGGAGATACCGCACCGGATTTTGATCTCCCCGCGGTGGAGGACGGACGCCAGGTCAAGGTCCGGTTGAGTGATTTCCGTGATAAGAAAATCGTGGTGGTGACTTTTCACCCGCTGAACTGGACCCCGACTTGAGGGGAGCAGGTGCCGGCGCTCAACTCCGACCGGGAGAAGTTCGCCGCACTCAATGCCCAGGTCCTGGACATTAGCGTAGATTCGGTTTACAGCCACAAAGCGTGGCAAAAATATGAGATCGGCAGCATCCAGCTGCCTATGTGCTCAGACTTTTTTCCTCACGGGGAAGTTACCAAGGCATTCGGCATCCTGCGCCAGCAACCGCCCCTGAACGGAATCAGCGAGCGGGCGGTCTTTATCGTGGACAAGGGTGGGAAGATCGTCTTCGCCAAGGTGTATCCGCTGGACCAAGCGCCGAAGAGTGAGGAGTTGCTGGGAGTGTTGGAGAAGCTGGGTGGTTAGGATGTCCTCATGGCGCAACCGGTGATCGGCGAGATGCTGGGATATAGGCCGGATTCTCATCGATTCCTGGTCTCGGATTCTCCTTGGAATCCCTATAAGTCTATGATAAAATTATAGTTAGTGAGAGACGCGATCAAACTCGGCTTGGTTATCCTGTTGCTTTTGAGCATGATAGCAGTCTTCATCTCACCTGCCGTTGACCTCGAACCCACGGCCTTGCGAGCGGCGAAGCTGGCGAACCTGCTGCTCGCTTTGCTGGCCCTGGCCGCCACCGCATTCGCAGTTCGGCTTAGCCCCCCGCTTCCGTCTGCCGCCACCGCAAGTTTCGAGTCTAAGGATGCTCTAAGGCCCGCCCCGGATATTGTCAATCTGAATTGTGCTCGGCTCTGCTGACTGCCCCTTCTTCTGGCCCTTTTTCTTTGGGTTGAACTGATCGCCAACGCCCAAGGATCGGTTGCACAGGCTGAGTTCTGGCCGCTCACCCGATGGAGGTCCGATGCCGCACCTTGAAACCTGCAATATCTCGGATACGACGCAGAGAAAGCTTTCAGACTTCTTTGCCAAAGCCTCACGCGCCGCCGCCCGGGCGCTTATTCTGGACTACGATGGCACGCTCGCGCCATTTTCGGCGGACCGGCAGCGGGCTTTTCCTTATCCCGTAGTCCCTGCGCTGCTGGAGCGGATTCGCGCTTCTTCCAATACCCGTGTGGTGATTGTTACCGGGCGTCGCGCCCCGGACATTGCTACTCTGCTGGGCCTGAAGAACATTGAAGTCTGGGGATGCCACGGATTGTCGCGATTGCATCCCGACGGCCGCTATGAGCCGCCAAACCTGGATGAGAAGACTGTGGGGATAATTTCGGAGGCCAACAAACGGCTTATCGAAGAGGGCCTCTTTGATTTGTTGGAGTTGAAACCTGGCGCGATCGCCATCCACTGGCGGGGCACCGAGGAGGCAGCCAACAAGGTCGGCCGCAGGGTCGAGAAAGTGTGGCTTAGGCTGGACGACCGCAAGGGTCTCGAACTCCTGAAGTTTGATGGAGGGATGGAGATTCGGGTCGCGGGAAGAAACAAGGGCGATGCGGTTCGCACTATCCTGGCGGAGATGGCTGACCATCCCGCGGTCGCCTATCTGGGCGACGATCAAACCGACGAAGATGCCTTCGCGGCCCTGCAAGGGTACGGCCTCAGCGTGCTGGTTCGCCGCTCGTCGCGCCCCACGGTCGCAGATGTCTGGATCCAGCCGCCGCAGGGAGTGACGGCGTTCCTTTCAGATTGGGCAGCCGCCTGCGGAGGTGCAGCATGACAAATTCCCAACACCGGATGGTGGTTGTTTCCAATCGTCTTCCCGTCACCATCGAGAAGACTCCGGATGGAGCTCGGATTGAACCGAGTTCAGGCGGATTGGTGACTGCCCTCCGGCCCCTGCTCAATGATTGTGCGGGCGTATGGATTGGCTGGACTGGTACGGACGCATCGGCGGAGATTGAGCGCGTGCTGGAGGAATATTCCCAGCAGAGCAATTTCGCCCTGAAGCCGATCTTCATGACCGCCGAGGAGCGGGCCCGCTTTTACTGCGGATTCTCGAATGAGGTTCTATGGCCTCTATTTCACGATTTGCAGTCAAGGTGCAATTTTGACCCCTCCTACTGGGACACTCATCTCAAAGTGAACCGGAGATTTGCGGAGAAGGCCGCCGGCGAAATTCAACCCGGTGACTTGATCTGGGTGCACGACTATCACTTGATGTCAGTAGCTGCCAGTCTTCGCGAGCTCGGAGTCAGCGAGCGGCTGGCATATTTCCACCATATCCCGTTCCCCAGTCCTGACATCTTCGAGAAACTACCCTGGCGCGAAGAAATCCTGACCGCCCTGCTTGACTTTGATGTGGTCGGGTTCCAAACCTTGCGAGACCGGAAGAACTTCGTTGCCTGTCTTCGTCATTTCGTCAAAGCGGCGGAGATCAAGAACCAGGGGGACCATCTCATCGTGGAGGAACCGGGCTGCCGTAATACTTTTGTGGGAGCATTCCCCATCAGCATCGACTTCGAAGAGTTCGCAAAGGGCGCGGCGAATGAGGACGTCGGAAACAGGGCAGCTGAAATTGCACGCAGCGTTGGGGACGGCCGCATCATACTGGGCGTGGATCGTCTCGACTACACGAAGGGCATTCCGGAACGGCTGGCGGCGTTTCGCCATTTGCTCGAATTTCATCCTGACCTGCGCCAGAAAGTCACTTTGGTGCAGGTGGTGGTGCCCAGCCGCGAAGATATCCCCAAGTACGGCGAGTTGAAGGCGCAAATCCAGCGGATGGTCAGCGAGATCAATGGTCACTATGGCGGACCCGGATGGGTGCCCATTCACTACATCCATCGTTCGCTGGATCGACAGGAGTTGCTGGCGTATTACCGCGCCGCCGACATCGCTCTGGTGACTCCGTTGAAGGATGGGATGAACCTGGTTTCCAAGGAGTATTGTGCGGCTCGCGTCAACAACGACGGGGTTCTTATACTCAGCGAATTTGCCGGAGCGGCGTTCCAGCTTCATCGCGGTGCTTTGCTGGTTAACCCTTATCACACCAGCGCGGTGGCGGAGGCCATTCGCCGTGCCTGCGAAATGCCCTTGCCCGATCAGCAGAAACGAATGCGCAAGTTAAGGGCCCGCGTACGCCGGGAAAACATCTATCGCTGGCGCGATTCCTTCTGCCGCAACCGGGACGTGATTGCCCAGCTTTCCACGGAAACGTCTGGTTCTGTCCAAACCGAGCTTCAGACTCGGGGAGCATCCGTATGAAAAGCTTGAAACCCGGTCACAAAGCCGGGGAAACGGTTCGCCGGGGCTTTTTGCTGAGCACCCCGGTGGAAACTACCTCGACCTCATGTCCCGGATCAAAACTACATCGGAGTCAGTGTGGCCGCGGATCAGGCCCAGTTGCTTGCCGTCGAAGGACCAGTGGAAGTCGTTGATGTGTTCCGCGGAGAAGTCGGTAATTTGCTTTCCTTTGGAACCATCCAAGGGCTGCGACCAGAGATTATCCACACCGGCGGTACGCACGGGATAGACGACTGCCGCGCCATCGGGTGAAAAGCGAATATGCCCGCTACGAGGATGGTCGAAGTCGAGGCTTTTAACAATTTGTCCGGAATCGATGGCCACCAGGGTAAGTTTTTCGATGTGCTCGCCCAGATGGCCAAAAGTGGCGATGGCCGCAGTCTTGCCGTCTGGAGAAACGTCGAAGTCGGCCGATAGTTCGTCGGAAACCTGGAGGGCCTGCCCGCCATCCACCGGCACCTTCATCACATGGTTGCCATTGGCATTGTCTTGATAGAGCACCCATCCGGCCGCCGAGCAGACGGGATACTGGTCCACTTTGCCATTCGAAAGCTGCCTGAGATTGCCACCGTCTGCGTCCATTCGCCAGATATTCAGAACGCGGTTCCCCTTGCTGAAAACACTGGTAAACACGATAAAGCGGCCATCCGGACACGCCGAAGGCGTATCCGGAAATGTGCCCTCAGGCACCGTGAGCGGCGTATTGTTGCTGGACGCGGGATCAAGAATTGCCAGTCCCGAGCCGAAATCCCGGACCAGGCGGCCGTCATGGGTCCAACCGAACTGATGGAGAGGAGCACCCGAGGTTAATTGATGAAGCTGGGTGGCCGGAGCGCCGGCCGGTATAGCGAACAGATTGAAGTGCCCTTCACTCAAGACAGTCGCCAGACTGCGGCCGTCGCCGGCAACGCTGGGATCGGAATAATTGTTGGTGTCGCGCGTAACCGGGTACAGCCTTCCCTCTGGATAAGTCACCAGAACGACCTGCTGGTGGCCGATTTCCGACAGCGCGATCAGTCCCCGCCCGTTGGGTAACCAGTCCGGGCGCTGCACCAGTTGATCGTCGGAGGTGAAGAACAGGTTTTGTTTTCCGCTGGCCGCATCCAACGCCACCAGCCCGCTAAAAGCATTCCCCGGCTGAATCACCATGCAAACAATAGTTTTGCCGTCCGGCGACCAAGCCGGATCGTATAGGCCTCCGGTGGTGGATCCACTGTACAGAACCTTGGCCTCGGCCCCGTCGACTGGGGAAACCAGGAGGCGATATTTGCCGGCCTCGGGATTGTTGTAGCGGAAAAATGCGAAGCGGCGGCCATCTGGAGAGAAGGTGATGTTGGAATCGATGTCAGTAACGAGCTTCTCGGGTGTGCCGCCGAGCAGCGGAGCGCGGTAGAGATATTCCAGCTCGTCACTGCCCGGTTCAGTACGAATGAAATAGAGGTAGTTTCCGTCCGGCGAAAAACGCAGGTGGCGGTAGTAAACTTCCGCCGGAGCGACCACCTGGGTGTTGCTGTTGGTCGGCAGATTACGCAGCCAGAGGCTCTGCTTCCCCGCGTCGTCCATCACATTGAGAATGTACTTGCCGTCGGGTGAGATCGCCACCAGCGCGGCTTTGCCGGTTTCCGTCACTTTGACGATGGAAATGTCTTGAAACGGCACCGGCCGCGAGCGGTTTACAAAAGTGTAGATGCCATAGCCGGCGGCAGCCACTAGAAGGACCATGACGACTGCAAGCACGCTGGCCTTGACTTTATGCTGGCGGGCAGCGGCAATGCCCGCGGCCGAGCCTGCGGCCGCAACCACGGGAAAGGTGGATGAGGCCGCGGGATGGGCGTGAGTCCCGGTTGTTCCCTCAGTCCGCGCCGTCATGCGGCCGGAACCACTGTCGCGCTTGAGGCGCTTGAGATCGCCGCGAAGGTCGGCCGCAGATTGGTAGCGCAGCTCACGATCTTTCTCCAGCAGCTTGTCAATGCTCTCATGCAGCTTGGTTGGAAGCGCCGGGTTGAGTTCGGTGGCGGGAGCCGGATCGCGCTGCAGAATGGCGTGGAAGATCACCGCCGACGTGGTGCCGGTAAACGGCAGACTGCCGGTCGCCATCTGGTAAATGACTGTCCCCAAGGAGAATAAATCGGTGCGGGCATCCAGAGTCTCACCGCGGGCCTGCTCGGGAGACATATAAGAAACGGTGCCGACCGTCGAGCCGGGGCTGGTGAGGTGTACGGTCGCGGCCAGGCCCGGGTTCACGCTGATAGTCTCGGCGTTCAACTGGTTGTTCTGGGTGAGCTTGGCGAGGCCGAAGTCGAGGATCTTTACCGGACCACGCTGAGTAACGAAAATATTCGCCGGCTTAATGTCGCGATGGACGATGCCTTTAGCGTGGGCGGCGTCGAGGGCATCGGCGAGCTGAATGGCGATGTCGAGCAGTCGATCGAGCGCCAATGGGCCGCCGGCCAGGAGCGCGTCCAGACTGCCGCCTTCAAGCAGCTCCATGGAAATAAAGGACTGGCCGTCATCGTTTTCAACCGCGTAAATGGTGCAGATGTTGGGGTGATTGAGGGCCGATGCGGCGCGCGCCTCCAGCATGAAACGTTCAAGAGACGTGGCATCGCGGGAAACCTCAGCCGGCAGAAACTTCAGGGCGACGCGCCGTCCCAGGGTCAGATCCTGGGCTTCATACACCACCCCCATCCCGCCACTGCCAAGTTGGCCGGTGATTTTATAGTGCGAGATGGTTCGGCCAATCATTGAAGGGTGTGAGTTTTCATCTTAGGAGACGCGAGAGGAGCCGTCAAACCGGATCGCCGCCAGGACAAGCGGCGACCCGCGCCGAAGTCGGTACTTGCGTTTACAACGCTATGCCACGGCGCTCTCGGCGTCCGCCAAAGTGGGGTAGAAGCGAAAGAACGGCTCGACCTGGGTGACCTGCAAAGCATTGCGGACGCGCTGGCTCACGCCCACCAGCGATAGGGTCTTGCCGTCTTTTTGATGAGTCACATAAGCGCCAACCAGGGCGCCGATGCCGGCAGAATCGACGTACGGCACTTGGGAAAAATCCAGAATGAGCACGCGCGAGCTGTCCGCCCGCACTTTCGCCTGAAAATCAAAAAGGTTGTTCATCGTCAGCGGGCCGGCCAGGCGGAGGATACGCTGCCCTTCCCTGGGGCCGGCCAAATCTTCGATAGTAAGCGGGTCTTGTGGCATCGCGCGATTCTAGCTACCGGGACGCAACCGGAGTGTTAAAGGATTGTTAATTCTAGATTCATCGGGAGGTGACTCGGAGTTTCACCGCCGATTCTGCGCCGCCCTAGCCGCCCGCATGGACGGCCTGCGCCGCGTCCTTAACCAGGTCTGAAGCCTGCCACCCGTTGCCGTGGTACCAGGAAAAGATGCGCCCGTCGGAGCCGATCACCGCAGTGCTGAGAGAGTGGTTGATGACGCCCGAATCCTCGTTATAGGTGACGCCGAAGAAGTCAGCCATCTTGATAAGTTGCGCCGCCGGGGGCACAGCGAACTCCCAATGATTAAATACCGACGGTTGCTTGCTTTCTGTCCACCGGAAGCCGTACTCCCGTAAGACTTCCGGCGTGTCATGCTGGGGATCGAAACTGATGCTGAGCAAGTGAGTCTTGCTGTTCAGCGCGGAATCGGCCTGGAGCCGGCGGTTTACCTCCGCAAACTGCGCCGTCACACGCGGACAGTAGTCGGGAAAGGGACAGCGTGTGTAGATGAAGGTCACGAGCAACACCTTTCCCCGGTATTGGTCCAAGAAAATGCGTTTGTTGTTTTGGTTGACCAGCTCGAAATTGGGCACCATTTCGCCCGAGGAGGGCAGATGCAGCCCGGAAGCTGGACCGGGCGGCGCAGTCGAGTGCTGCGTAACCCGAATGCTCTCCAGCCAGTAGTCGTTGTTTTGAACGACGATGGTTGCGGCGACGGAGTCGCCGGGAGTCAGGGAGGTCAGTTGGTCGGGGGTCTTGACCTTGTAAGGCATAGCCATCGCGGCCATAAAGCCGGGCACAGCGTCGGCATTGATCACCACCGAGAGATCCGGCCGGTCGATGGTCACCACCTTTCCCGTAAGCTGATACCTCTTGGCCGTCCGCGAGGATGGGCCGCAGGCGGTCAACGACAGAGCAAGAACGGCAACCACTGAGCTTCGCACCAATGAGCTTCGCGCCAAGGGCATGGCTAAATCATCTCCTCTCAGTAATGAAACCGGTAGCGTACCTCCACGAAAATTTCCCGCGGATTGTTCCAGTGAAAGCCGCCGAAGGTGAGGCTGTTATCAAGTTCCACCCGCCGATTGGCCACGTTCAAAGCATTCACGGAAGCCGAGAAGCGCTCGCCGAAGTCCTTCCCCAGCGACAAATCGAAGGTGGTGTGCGCGGGCAGGTAATCGCCAGGATACGGCTGGCCGGGAAAGCCATTGGCAAATCCGGATCCGTAGCTGACGTTGGTTGAGGCAAAGCTGCGCCAGGGAAGCGTGACGTCGCCGCCCACACTAAGCGTATTGCGTTGGTCGTGGTCAAGCGGGCTCAGGCCGGGATCGAAAGAGAAATCGGTCAGACCGCCGGTAATGGTGCCGCTCCCCTCGGCAATCTGATTCGAATACGCCAGGTGAATTTGCGCGCGATGGGCGATTCGCGGAGAGCGCAAAGTCAGTTCCCAGCCCCGAATCACCGCCTTGGAAATGGTGAGCGGGAAAAAAATGTTCGAAGCGCCAATATTGCCGTGGTCGAAGAAGTTGCGGGCATTGGTGCGGAAGGTGTCAGCATCGAGCACCCATCCCCGATACGGAATGGCCACGCCGAACTGGTGCTCTTCGTCGAACTCGCCATGCAGCGGGACGAATCCCAGCCCCTCTCCTTGTACGAAGTCAATAAGCGCCGGCCCGCTCACAGTCACGAGCGGAGGAGCCTGATAGTAGTGTCCGTAGAAACCCCGGAAGGTCCAGCGCAGCTTGGGAATGGTTACCGTGGCGCCGAAGCGCGGGCTGATGGCGGATTGGGAAACTCCGCCGGAGAAACGCGTCGGCCTCATGCCGGCGATCAACGTCAGCCAGGAAACCGGAGTGAATTTGTCGTCAATGAAAAACGTCTCCAGGTTTCCCGTGGGATGTTGAACGTCGGTGATAGGCAGGTTTCCGCTGCCGTCGTTGAAGATGGCCCCAAAGGTCTGGTTGTCCTGCTGGTAGAACGTGAAAACTCCGGCTTGCATGTTGTTCCTGGCAAAATTGGCGGAGACGCTGGCCTGCCCGCCGGCATAGGTGGAGCCACGGTTCTCGGTGGTGGCAATCGGGGTGTCCGTGGCCAGGCTGTTGTAGTTGCCGCTGTTGAAATGGAAAAGCGGCGAAACCGTCATGGCGACCTTGGAGTTGAAGGTGTGGACCCAGGAGAAGTTAACGATTGCGTCGGACTCATTTTCACCGTCGCGGAGACCGATGCTCGGATATTGCGGCGCAAAACCATTCCCGGGGATCGCACCGTTTTCGATGTCATTGGGGTCGGGGTCGAATGGCACCTGATAATAATCATGGCGCAGTGAAGTCACCAGGCGAAGCTGGTTCGACGGATCCACATTAAAGATCAGCGTCCCGAAACCGCCGTAACCGTTCGCGGCGTCATGGACGATCTCGGGAACCGGCGGTTGAAGGCCGAGATTACTGCGGTTGCCGTTGATGCTGGCATAGTAGGCAAAGCGTTCGGTGTGGCTGCCGAAACTGAGCGAGTCGTTGGTCTGGTAGAAGTTTCCTAAACTCATGACCAACTCCCCCTCATTATTGCGCTCAAAACCGGTGCGGGGAACCACGTTGAAGACGCCATAGGTGCGATCGCCGAATTCGGCGCCGTAGCTGCCCCGGTTGACTTCCAGATAATCGATGTCCTTGGGATCAAATTGCGGACCGATGTTGGCGGCGATGTTGGTGTTGGGGACGGGCACACCGTCCACCAGCCAGGTGGTTTGGTGACCTCCGCGGATGTGCAACTGATCGTGCGTGACGTATGCACCCGGCACGAAGTTGGTAATCATGGCCATGCTGTTGGTGCGGTCGGCGCCCGGAGCGCGCTGGATGTCTTCGCGGCTGACCAGGGTGGTGGGCGTGGCGGTGTCGGTCGGCACCGCCTCCGGAGCGGCGGAGACAGTGACCGTTTCATTCTTGCTTGCGACTTTCAATTGAAAGTGCACCACCGGCTCGGTTCCGGAAATGACCGTTACCCGCTGTTCTACCTGTTCGAAGCCGGGATTGGCGACAGAAACCGAATACTCGCCCACCGGCACCGTGTTGAAACTAAACTCGCCATTGGCATCGGTATTTGTAGTCTTGCTCCAGTCTGACGATGTCGCCTTGATCATCACCATGGCCCCCTGGATGGGGCGATGCTGAGGATCGTGAATGATGCCGCGGACAGAGCCGAAAATGGTGGCGAAAGCGGAGGCGGTGAAGACCAGCAACGCTAGTAGAAAAGCGGTACGAATCAAGCCCATGAAAGTTCTCCTAAATCGCGAGACACGTGCAAAGCCAAGCGCGAGGCGGCCGTCCGGGGCCGTCCACACGTGGACAGTGTTGCTACTGCTTGCAATTGATCAGGCGATGGAGAACGGGGGCGGGGCGCGACCGGAATGTAAACTCTCGACAAGGCGGCTTTGGTTTACTGCCGTCCGTGAAACTGTGAGGGGGGCCGAAAAAGTCGCGGCCTGAATGCCCGCCTGTGACCGTAGATGTGGAGACTGCGAAACCGTCAGGGCATGGCAGCAGTCGTGATTGCAACAGGCAGCAACTGCACGGAACTCGACGCCGTTCCCGCCCTGCTCGTGCATGGGCCTGCGCATGCAGCAGGCATGGGGTGTGGGATTGGTGATCGCCAGAGACACGGGCTCCAGCATGCCCACGAGCATCAAGATCAGCAGCAGCCTGGCAGTGTAACGATGCATAACTAAAACTGTGAAAACAGGATAGGTTAGACGCGGGTGCGAGCGCAAGGATAGCTTATCGCATCAATACCCAGTGCCCACCGTTAGTGAACAGGATGACCAGATTCATCACGATCATCATCAGGTCGTAATGCCAGCCGTAGGTTTTCTCGCCCCAGAAACCAACGTGCCAGACGAAAATCTGCTTCTGGATGGCCCCGAGCATAATGAGAATGAGGCCGATGGCGGCCAGTTGGGTCAGCACGCCGAAAGCCACGCCCAGGCCTGCGGCCAATTCGGCAACCCCCAGAAAGATGGTAAAACCCTGGCTCATGCCGATGTCTTTGCTGCGGGTTGCAGACTTGCTCGCGTGGCTCCAGCCGCTATCCATGAATATGGCGGCGACCATCAGTCGAAGCAGGAAGAGTCCGAGATCGGTAAAGCGGGCGAGTTGAGGGAATGTAGCTGGCACTCAGGCTTTGCCCTGAATCTTGGCCCACCACCAGCGCACGCCGACAAATAAGAAACGCCAATCGTGAAAAAATTCAGGCCGCTTGTGCTCGAAGGCGTGACCAATGAACTGGAAGGCCCATCCCACAAGGAAAAGCCCAAGCGCATAGGGCCACAACCAGTGGGCGTAAATGCTTACGAGAAATACGAAAAGCGAAAGTACAATTGCCGGTATCCCGACAGTGTGGCACACACGGTTGACGGGATGCTCATGACTGCTCGCATAGCGCGCAATCCACTGTTCGTTACTGCGGTTGCCCAGCACGGCGCATTGATGATACACCCGGAACGGAAAAGCGGCAGGCCGGGGCCGGGTTGAGAGGCTGAGTGCAAGCGTGTTAGCATCCATAGCTTTGGCAGGAAGTTCGACGTTGGCCTATAGACTGTCCTCTTCTCTATTCTGTTATGGGCCCGCCGTGGTGAAGATCCGCGAAGCGTGAAGGCTGCCGAGCTTCGCTCGGACGGACGACGTGCCCGTCCCCACACCATCACTAAGGAGTAACCCGTGAAGGCTTACGAAGGCGCAAACATCAGGAATGTCGCGGTAGTTGGACACGGCCACGCGGGAAAGACCTCGCTGGTTTCGGCCATGCTGTACACCTCGGGGGCAACCCAGCGGCTGGGCCGCGTGGACGATGGCTCGGCCACCACCGATTACGACGATGAAGAGATCGCCCGCAAGATGTCGATCTCGGCCGGCATGGCGTACGTGGAATGGGGAAAAACGAAGATCAATCTGATCGATACGCCCGGGTTCAACATGTTCGTTCACGAAGCCAAAATGGCGCTGCCGGTCGTGGATGCGGCGATTGTAGTGGTGGACGGCGTAGCCGGTGTGGAGGTCGTGACCCAGCGGGTGTGGAACTATTGCGAAGAATACAAAACGCCGCGGCTGATCATCGCCAGCCGCATGGACCGCGAGCGCGCTGACTCCGGCCGGGTGCTGGAATCCTTGACCAAAGCATTCGGCCGCACCGTGATTCCGCTCGAATTGCCCATTGGCAATGAGAAAAATTTCACCGGCGTGGTGGACCTGGTCAACATGAAGGCATACACCTACGAGTTGGGTGGAAACGGCAAAGGCAAGGAAGGCGAAATTCCCCCGAACCTGAAAGATCAGGCGCAGGAAGCCCATGAGCGCCTGGTGGAGATGGTGGCCGAGGGCAACGACGCCCTGATGGAGGAATTCTTTGAAAAGGGCACGATCCCGGTGGAACACCTGGTGCCCGCGCTGCACGAAGCCATTCGCGAAGATAAGATCTTCCCGGTGATCTTCGGATCAGGGCTGGGCAATATAGGCGCCGACCGGGTGATGGATTTCATTGTGGACTACACTCCGGCGCCGTCGGAGCACGAGTGGGTACAGGGCGAAACGGCTGCCTCCGGGAACGGAGACGCCCCCAAGCGGCATGAAACCGACGCCGAGCCGGTTTCACTCTACGTATTCAAGACCATCTCGGATGCCTTTGCCGGGAGAATTTCGTATTTCAAGGTCTTCTCCGGGGTCTTGAAAAACGATGCCACCCTGCAAAACTTCACCAAGAATGCGTCGGAAAAGCTGGCGCATATCTCCGTCATCCAGGGCAAGGCGGCGGTTCCGGTTACCGAGCTGCATGCCGGAGACATTGGAGCGGTGGCCAAGCTGAAAGATACCTTGACCGGCGACACGTTGGGCGACAAGAACGCGCCCATTCAGTATCCCAGGGTGCATCTGCCGGAACCGGCAATCACGTTCGCGATTGAGCCGAAGAGCCGCGCCGACGAAGACAAGCTGGGGCCGAGCATCCATAAGTTAATGGAAGAGGATGCCATGCTGCGCTTCTTCCGCGATGAGCAGACCAAGGAATTCCTGATCGCGGGAACCGGGCAGCAGCACATTGAAGTGGTGGTGGCAAAGATGAAAAAACGCTACCACGCGGAAGTGATCCTAAAGGCTCCCAAGGTCCCGTACCGAGAAACCATTCGCGGCAAGGCCGACGTGCAGGGCCGGCACAAGAAACAGACCGGGGGGCACGGCCAGTATGGCGATTGCAAGATCAGGATGGAGCCGCTGCCGCGCGGCGGCGAGTTCGAATTCGTCAACGACATTTTCGGCGGCGCGATTCCGCGGAATTTCATTCCTGCGGTGGAAAAGGGAATCCGGACAGCGGCGGCTCGCGGCTATCTTGCCGGCTTCCCAGTGGTGGATTTCCGGGTGATCCTCTACGACGGGTCTTACCATGACGTGGACTCGAACGATCTTTCTTTCCAGATGGCAGGCCGCATCGCGTTCAAGAAAGCGATGGAAGTGGCCAAACCAACGCTGCTGGAGCCGGTCATGCACGTGGAAATTTCGGTGCCGGATGAGTTTGCGGGCTCGATCATGGGCGACCTGAACAGCCGGCGCGGGCGTATCCAGGGCATGGACAACAAGGGCGGCAACACCATCGTAAAAGCGGAAGTACCGATGTCAGAAATGCTGACCTATGGCGTTGATCTCACCGCGATGACCCAGGGCCGCGGCAGCTTCAATATGGAAATGCATCACTACGATATGGTGCCCGGGCAATTGCAGGAGAAAATCATCGAGAAGGCGAAGGCGGCGCGGGGGGATGTGAAGGAAGAGGAAGAGTAAGGGTTCTTCGATCCGCTCAGGATTTCGCGGCAGGCTCCCTGCCTGCTAGTCACCTCAACTTCAACACATGGAAATGCATGGCTACGACCTTGTTCCGCCAAGGTTGTTCCCGCGCTTCGTTTTTGGGCCCGACAAAAGGTCCGATTCCATATTCAGTTCCCATTCGCAATGGCGATAGTCGAGGAACTCCTTGACGAATGGCGGAATGTCTCGCCCAAAAGCTCCCCGCCAACCTTCGATGTCCGGTTCGTGTGGAGCATGGGCGGTTGATTTCGGCAGGTTCGATCCGAATTGGTTTGTCACGGAAAAATAATCCGAGAGCGAAGTAATAATGTGGGCATCGAGCTCGCATTCGACGGGGCAGGCACGGAAACGCTGGCGCAGTTCCTTCGTCGACATCGATTCCACTTCGGCCATGCAATTCTTCCAGTCATCCGACCACTCCTCGAGGCGAGCTGAAGGGGCTGACACCCGATGTTCGTGCTAAACTCGCGCCAGTGGCTACGCTGCGAAACATTCCGAAGCTTCCCGAGGACCGGGAGCGCATCGTCTCGGCGGCGCCGGTGGAAGATGATTCCTCGTTCGAGCTGAAACTGCGGCCGCAGCGCCTGGCGGAGTTCATCGGTCAATCCAAAGTCAAAGAGAATTTGGCGGTCGCAATCGAGGCCACGCGCTCGCGCGGCGAAGCATTGGATCATGTGCTGCTCTATGGGCCTCCAGGGTTGGGCAAGACTACGTTGGCCACCATCATCGCCAATGAATTGGGGGTGGGGTTTCAGCAGACTTCCGGGCCGACGTTGCAGATCAAGGGTGATCTGACCGCGATCCTCACTAATGTGCGCGAGAAGCAGGTTCTCTTTATTGACGAAGTCCACCGCCTGCAACCCGCGCTCGAAGAGATTCTTTATTCCGCGCTTGAGGATTACAAGCTGGACATTATGATCGGCCAGGGCCCGGCGGCGCGCACCCACACCATGGATGTGAAGCCATTCACCTTCATCGGCGCAACTACGCGGGCCGGGCTTTTGTCTTCGCCTCTGCGGTCGCGGTTTGGCATAGTCCTGCGCCTGGAGTTTTATAGCCATGACGACTTGCAGATCATTGTGGAGCGGTCGGCGGACATCCTGGGCGTCGAGGTCGATAAGGCCGGAGCGCAGGAGATCGCGAGCCGGTCGCGAGGTACGCCGCGAATTGCCAACCGCTTGCTGCGGCGGGTACGGGACTACGCGCAAGTACGCGGCGCCGGGAAGATTGATCTGCCGACAGCCCAGGCGGCGCTGAAAATGCTGGAAGTGGACCGTTATGGCTTCGATGAAGTGGACCGCAAGTTGCTGTTGACCATTATCGAGAAGTATCAGGGCGGGCCGGTGGGAGTGAACACCCTGGCGGCAGCTCTGGCCGAAGAGCCGGACGCGATCGAGGAGATCTATGAGCCGTTCTTGATTCAGATTGGTTTCCTGAACCGCACCCCGCGCGGGCGCGTCGCAACCCAGCTTGCGTACGAGCATTTCGGGATCACTCCCAATCGCCGGCAGAGTTCGTTGTTCTAGAGTCACTGCGGAGCATCATTTCGACTTCGCTCAGGGCAGGCTGAGGGTAGCCGTCCTCACGTGGCCTGTAGCAACCGCAACCGCTACAATGTCGGGAGCATGATTGCCCACCTCAGAGGAAAGTTGCTGGCCAAGCATCCCAACCAAGCCATCGTTGAGACCGCCGGCGTCGGTTACGACGTCACCATCAGTGTCCCCACTTTTTCTGACTTGCCGGCCGTGGGCAGCGAGGTAACTCTGCACATTCATACTCATGTGCGTGAAGACGTGATTGCGCTCTATGGATTTCTGGGGGCAGGGGAAAAACAGCTTTTCGAAAAATTGATCACGGTGAGCGGAATCGGGCCGAAATTGGCGATCACGATTTTGAGTGGGATGGCCGCGGACGAGATGATCGCCGCGATTCGGGGGAATGACTTAGCGCGGTTGACGCGCATACCGGGGATCGGAAAGAAGACCGCGGAGCGGCTGGTGCTGGAGCTGCGCGACAAATTGCCCGTTGGCGGCGGAGGAACTCTGGTGGTCTCTGGACGAACCGCTATCGAGGAGGATGTGCTTTCAGCATTGGTGAATCTGGGGTATCAGCGGGCGGCGGCGGAGAAGGCGGTGGGAGCCGCCGGAAAGAATGGGTCGTTCGAGGTGATGTTTCGGGAGGCTTTGGGGGCGCTGTCGAAGTAGGTGAAAGATTGTTTACCACAGAGACGCGGAGAGAGACTTAACACCTCTTAAGTGTCGGCAGCACTTAGAAAACCCGCAGGGGATCGTGCTCTAAGAGGGCTGGCGGGCCAAGCCAACGGCGATCGCTGCCATGGGCGCGATCACCAGCACCGAACCGGCAATCGCCAATGCCGACCCTACCGCGCTGCCTCGCATGACCGTCTGGAGGATCACACCCAAGGGGAAGATGGCCGAACCGCTCAGCAGTGCAATGGCCAGCCAGATTCGAGTAGGTTCGCCAAAGGCGACGTCGTCGAACACCACTCCCAGGACGATCATGACCATTGCCAAACCGATCCAGTGGGAGTGCAGATCAACCTGGCGGACATAGTCATAGTGGACGGTGGTGTAGCCTTGCACGGCGCTCGCACTCGCGGTCATATTTCCTGCCGCAGCCTTTGAAAAAGCGCCAAACAGAAACCCTCCCATGTTGTTCAACGTTTGGTGCTCCACGAAGACGGCGTAGTGCAGGCCGTAGAGCATCCCGAGAGCAGCCAGCGCGAGGCCCCCAAAGATCAGAATCCTGCGAGACGTGGTCACTCGCCACCTCCTGCGACCGAATCCAGGCTGCCGGTGTAGCGGACGACGCCCACCAGCATTCCCACGAGCGCCGTGATCACACACAAGCCACCCAAGTCGGCGATGCCACCGGCAATCAGGCCCATTCTCAGTTCCAGCAGCACAAACACCGGCAAGGTGACCGACCCTGTAAGCAGGAGTTTGATCCACCGCCGCTGCCAGATCCGGCCCAGCAGGACGTAAGGCTGCACAAAGGAGAGCAGCATGGCCAGCAGCCCGAACTCGATGAAGTGCGAGTGCGCCGCTATGTTGACCGCCTTCTCTGCCTGCAACATTCCGTAAGCGTTGACCGATTGAGAAGCCGCAGGCAGATCATTCGCGACCGCGGAATTCAGCATGGCGGTAATGATTCTGGTTTCGCGGGCTTCGTGCTGGTAGAGATCGGCGCCTGCATACCAGGCTCCGTGCAGGAAGCCGAGGAGAATCAGAACGGCGCCGCCGGCGAGCAATGCGCGTCGTTCCCAAGTCCGGTCGCTGGGTAATTCCGGTTCGGTTGGCTTCCCACCACGAGCATAGCGGAGCAATCCCCAGGACTCACCGACTAACGCGATGACCAAGAGCGCGCCGGACGTATCCGCCAGTACGCTGGCCCAGCCGATGGCGGCAAACGGACTGTGCGCCAGGCCTACGTAGTGAATCAGGAAGATGCCTACCGGAAGCAGAACGCCTCCGGCAAGGAAAAGTTTTGCGAGAATCTTCTTGCCCCTCGCGGACCATGCGACGTAGGGCTGGAGCAATGAAAGCAGCAGCGCGAGATAGCCGGCGTCGGTGGCGTGGACATGCGTGTCCACCTTGGTGCCACGGTCTTCGAGCAGGCTGCCGAGGTGCGCGAATGCCTGCTGCACCGCGGAAGGATCGTGCGCGGCAACCGCCTCGGCAGCAGCCAGGAGCGCCTGCCCCGTCTCTCCGCCATTCTGGTGCAGGACAAATACGGCGAAGACGTCGCCGAATAACATTCCCGCGGCGATGAGAGCGATGCCTCCGAAGACGAGCAACCGCTTTGCGCCCATGCGGGCGAAGGTGGCGGCGATGGGGGTTGGAGATGGGCTCATCAATCGTCCGCGCCTACTGGGTTGAGCGAAAGGCCGGCATCACGTGCTTAGAAAATAATTGTTGAGTCTTGATGCTCTTCCAGTGCTCAAGGCCGCCGAAGTTGGAAACGATGGCCAACTCTCCAATGCCGCCCTTCTTCTCGAGGGCGCGGACCTGGCTGATCACTTTCTCCGGCGTACCAATGAATCCGATTTCCTCTTCCACGATCTGCTCATAGCTCAGCTTGGTAAGAGATTCCAGCGCGCCACTGGCATAGAATCCGTAACCTTTTGCAATCAGTTCTTCTCTTTTTTTCGGCTCTTGCAAGGAATCGACGGGTGAGGCGTTGAAGGCGAGAAAATTGTGCAGTGCCTGCTCAACTTCCCGCCGAATCTGTTTCTCGTCTTCGTCGATGTAAACCGGCCGAATATAAACGATATCCGGCTTGTGGCCGTTTTTCTCGCAGGCTTGCTTGTAAATGTTCAGCGGCCGCTCCAGTATTTTCCATGGTAATAGCGGCGGCACAAAGATGCCCCAGCCCCGCGCGCCTGCCATCTCATAAGTGATGTCACTGGTACCGCCCGTATAGAACTTGGGGTGAGGTTTCTGCACCGGCCGGGGTGCTATAGCGACGTCCTTGACGTTGTAGAACTTACCGTCGTAGGAGAATTTCTCCTGCTTGAACGCCAGTTCGAGAATGTCGATGGCTTCGTCGTAGCGTGGACGGCTCTCTTCCAAAGGCATTGCCGAGGGACCGAACAGCCAGGCGTGTCCGCGCCCCAGGCCACACTCCAGGCGGCCGTTGGTCAGGATGTCAGCTTCGGCGATCATACCCGCCAAGCGCATGGGGTTTTCGAGTGGCAAGGTATGCAGCGCGGTGCGAAAGCGGATGCGGCTGGTCCGTTGCGCGGCGGCTGCAAACATGGCCAGGGGATTGGCGGAGATCGAAAATTTCTGGAAGAAATGATGGTCGACCACTGAATAGACATCGAATCCGCAGTCGTCCGCGTGCTCGATCTGCCGCATGACGTCCCAGATCGCTTCGTAATGCGACTTGCCCGGGGGCGTCTGAATTTCACAATAGATGCCAAATCGCATGATGTTCCTTCTGTGGCCGTGAGCGGACGAGCTTGCAGACAGGCACGGCGGAGCGTTTGCCCGAGCTATGCCCCGCCGTTCACAATTTACCAGCTCACCCGCGCAACAAACTGGAGTTGGCGTGGATTGAACACCGCGCTGGGAGTCCCATAAAGCGGATTCGGCGACTTCTCCCGGTAGAGAGCCGGCGCTTGAAAGCACCCGGGCGCTCCTGGATCGGGACCGCAAAAGTCCGCCGCGCCATAACTGGTATTGAAATAGCGGACGTTCACCGTGTTCAGCACGTTGTAGGCTTCTGCCATCAGTTGCAGCTTGAACCGGTCGTGAATGGGGAAGCTGCGTTCCAGGCGAACATCCACCGTTTGCAAGGAGTCTCCCTTGAAGGTATTGCGCGGCTCGCCGCCCACCCGGTCGTTATTTCCAAACACGTCTCCGTTGGCGTCAAAGCCCGCATACTTGGTGAAATATTGTGGGGACTGAAGAGTCACAATCGTGCTGAAACTGAAGTCTCGAAAGGCAGCATTCCAGCCTGCCGGGCTGGTGAAAATTGCGTTGCCCACGAAGCGGTGGCGGGCATCGTCGGCTGAGTTCGCCCGTTCTGCATCGAAGTTGGCGCTGTCCTGTGGAATGAGAACGAAGCTCGGGTTGGGGCCGTCATCGATCGAGTGCGAGAAGGTGTAGCTGATGGAATACGAAAAGCTGTGAGACATGCGTTTGCTCAAGTGCACCAGCAACGCGTCATAGACCGAATCCCATTTCGAAGTGGCCTCGAAGAAAACGCTGTATTGGGGATCGCGGAAACCGGGGATCCCGTTGATATGGGGCACGTCCGGAATCACCATCTGCGCCGGATACGGCGTGCAATTGGTCGGCGCCAGCGGTCCCGGGGAGTTTAGCGGGGACGCAAAATCGAAATAGACGTTCTTGCAAACGTTTTGCCCACTGGAGTCGTGTACCAGCACCGTTCCGCTGGGGTCGGGTTGGTTCACGTTGTAAAAGCTGCCGAGATGCACGCCGCGCACGTGCAAGGCGGATACGCTCAACACCGCGTCCTTGAAAGGATGGAACTCCACCGAGGCACTGGCCTGGAGCCCGTAGGGATTTTGGCTGTTCTGGTCGAAACGCACGATGGTTGCGTCTTGCAGAAAGCCGAACTGGGATATCGTTTGACACGGTAAGAATACCGGGCAGGGTGTGCCGTTGGGATAGGTCGCATTTGTAAGCAAGCCATTGAGCGCAATATTGTCGATCAATGGCGCTCCAGCAAAGCTGAAGAGCCCGGTATTGGCGTTCAAGCCATTTTCAAACGGCCTTCCGGGGTACTTGGAAAGACCTCCGCAAGAGGGCTGCTGGCACATAAGCAGAGGCGATGGAATGATGCCGTGGAACAATCCGAAACCGGCGCGAAACACGATGTCGCGTGAAGTCCCGATGTCGTAGGCGAGGCCCACCCGCGGGTCCACGTTCTTCCATTGCGTGTTGAGGACGCCCGACGGCCAGGTTTCGAATTCCCAGCGCACGCCTGCATTTAATGTGAGTCTCTGCGAGGCCCGCCATTTGTCCTGAATATAAAAACCATCGTAGGTATGGTCCAGAGTTGCCGAGGCTTGTTGGCGGATGTTCTGCGGAATCGGTCCGCCCTGGTAGATTGCCGTCCCGCCGGGCAGCGCGGTCTCGTTAAACGGCGGGTTGGTGCCAGTGTTAAAGCGCTCGAAGAAAATCACGAACGGATCCGGACAGGAGACGTTCGCCGGACAACCGGCCGCGCCATCGGTGCCCAGAAAAGCAGGGAGGTCGGCAAAGTCGGCCTCGAACGGATAGAACAAAGGGAAAGACTCATATGTCCCCACCCGCGAGAAGTTGCCGCCAAAATTGATGGTGTGCTTTGACAAACTGTGAGTCACGTTTTCTACCAGCTCGAAGCGCGACTCGCGGTAGATATCAGGGTTGCCGCGGTTCACGCCCACTGCAAACGTATTAGCCACCTCGAGGTGCGGCTGCGTGGAAACGACCGGAAAATCGAAGGTGCGGTGGGCATACTGCATCCTCAGGTCGTTCACCCAGGACGGCGAAATCACCGTGGTCAGGCCGCCGGCCAGAGACTGATCGCGAATGTAATTGTTCTTGAAGGCCGATGGCAGGTCGAAACCGTTGTTCAGCGGCGATTGGTTGGTGAGGCGATCATCATTGATGAAGTAGCGCACGTACAGAGTGTTTTTGGCATTCAAGTTCTCGTCGAGCCTGAGGAATCCGTTGTCGGTATTGCCGTCGCGCAACACAAGCAGGTTTTCCGCCGGTAACTGAAAAACGTTGGTCTTTACGTTGTTGATGGCAGCTATGTTGTCCAACACCGCTGAATTGTAGGTTGGCGATTCCGCACGCCTCTGCGCCTCGTAATTGGCGAAGAAGAAGGTCTTGTCCTTCTGAATGGGGCCCCCGATGGACGCGCCAAACTGGTTCTGGCGGAGCACGTGAAAGCCCGGCGCGGAGAGCTCGCTGACTGCGTCCAGCGCGTCGTTGCGAAAATACTCGTAAGCCGAGCCGTGCCAATTGTTGGTTCCGCTCTTGGTAATGATGTTGACGATCCCGGCCGTAGCCCGGCCAAACTCCGCGCTGTAGTCGGTGTTGATCACTCTGAATTCCTGCACTGACTCCTGGGGCGGCGTGCCCCGCTGGATGCCGGAAGCGGTCGAAATATCATCGGCGCCATCTACGGCGATGAAATTAAAGTGGATGTTCTGTCCGGCAAAGGACAGCTTGGTAACCGGCTCGACGATCACGTCGGTGCTGCCCGAAGTTGTGTCCCCAATAGTGACTCCGGGAGCCAGAAGCGCGAAGTCAATAAATTGGCGCCCGTTCACGGGGAGATTCTCGATCTGGTGCGTGCTGATCACCTCGCTGATCATGCTGCGGGTGGGTTCGGCCACTTCACCCACATCCTGCACCTCGACCTGGGTCTGAACCTGGCCCGGCGACAGCGAGAAGTCCAGGTTGGCCGCGGCCCCGACATCCAAATGAATCTTCTTGGCGGATTTCTGAAAACCCTGGTGTTCAGCGGTCACGGTGTAATCCCCGGGGGGAAGCAGGGCGATTTCGTATTCGCCCAGAGCACTGGCAGTGGCAGAACGACTCAACCCGGTGGCCGTATTCACCACGCTCACTGTCGCCTGCGAGATCGCGGCGCCGGTGGAGTCCAACACTTGCCCCTGGATCGTCACATTCACCGTTTGCGCGCACGCAGGAACCAGGCTGGCGGCGACAAACAGACAAAGCGCACTGGCCCTGCTGATCTGTCTCCACACACTATTGCCTGCAATATTCTGCCTCATGCTAGCCTCCCTTTTGGACTGTCGTTCTAATAGAATCCTTCTTCAGAACCTTCGCCCTTCATTGTCCTCTCAACCTCTGCTGTCTCATCACCCGGTGATGTGGCGAAGCACATTTCGGCAAACACAGGGCCCTGCCGTCGTCGCTGCGGTTAGCTCCAGGGATTGACTCGCCGGCGAGGCTTCGCTGCCCAGGGATGGAAGTAACCTGGTCGGGGCTATGCTGACCCGATCGATTTGCCGTCGATCCATCAGGGGCTCCAAGGATCATGTGAACAGGAATTTCGGGCTATCTTGTGCCCAATCGCTGAAGCTGTCAAGTATTGAACAATCTCCTCGCGGCAGCTTTCGCAAGGTCACATTACTTCCCAATACAAAATGTGCTGAAAATCAAGTTGAGAATATCGTCGGTGGTGGTTGCGCCAGTGATTTCGTCGAGGGGTCGGAGCGCGTTGTAGAGATCGAGAAGAAGCATTTCGTGAGGGATGCGCTTGTCAACGGCGGAGGTCGCGCTGGCAAGGCCCGCCAGAGCGTCATGAACAAGGTTCTGGTGACGCAGGTTGGTGAGGAATCCGGCCTCGGATTGGGCTCCGGCATTTCCGCCGACCTGGCGCAGGATCTCTTGGCGCAGCTCGGGGATGCCGGAGCCGGTGAGTGCAGAGGTGCGGACGGCCAAGCTTTGTTTGGCTGGACAGCCGAGGGCGGCTGTCCCCATGTGACCCGTGAGGTCACATTTGTTTTCGACTACGATGGCGGGGCGCCCCGCGAGTTGCTTGAGTAGTTCGGCATCCTCCGGGGCCTCAGCTTGCGACGCATCCGTCACCACCAGGACCAGATCGGCATCGGCCAGAGCTTCGTGAGACTTGCGGATGCCGATGCTTTCCGCTTCGTCGAGGGCAGGCCGGATGCCGGCGGTATCCACCAGTTTCACAGGAATTCCACCGATGGCGACGGTCTCGCTTACCAGGTCGCGAGTCGTACCCGGCGTGGCGGTCACAATGGCGCGCTCACGCTCGACCAGACAATTAAAGAGGCTGGATTTGCCGACGTTGGGGCGGCCGACAATGGCGAGCGTCAGGCCCTCGTGCACCAGCTTGCCGTACGCGAAAGTCGAGGCCAATTGCTCGACCGGAAGGCGGATGCCGGCGATGCGCTGGAGAATCTGATCGGCAGGCAGCACGGAAACGTCGTCTTCGGCGAAATCGACGCCGGCTTCGAGGGTGGCAATCAGCTTGACCAGCTCTTGCTTGATGGGTTGCAGACGGCGTGAGAGTGCGCCTTCCAATTGCTGGGCGGCGACTTTGGCCTGGTAGAGCGTTTGCGAATCGATGAGGTCGCGGACGGCTTCGGCCTGCGTGAGGTCGATGCGGCCGTTGAGAAAGGCACGCATGGTGAATTCGCCCGGCTCGGCGAGTCGGGCTCCGCGGGCGAGCGCGAGTTCGACAACGTGGCGGAGGACCACGGGCGAGCCGTGGGCGGAGATCTCGATGATGTCGTCGGTGGTGTAGGAATGGGGCTTGGCGAAATAGGTGACGACGACTTCGTCGATACGAGCTGCGGAGCTGCGCTCCTCGGGACAGCCGAGGGCGGCTGTCCCGACGTGAGTGTCGCTAGGCTCAATCAGTTCGGCGAAGATGGCGCAGCCAGGCTCAAGATCGTGTTTCAGCCGCAGCACGGGCAGGGCTATGTGAAGGGCCTGTGTGCCGGCGAGACGCACCACGCCAATGCCGCCGCGTCCGGGCGGGGTGGCGATGGCCACGATGGTGTCGTCAAGATTCACAGGGGTAGTTTCCGGTTTCTGGTTTCAAGTTAGAGGCCGGAGAGTCTCAAAATCTTAAAACGCAGAGAGCGCAGAGAACGGCACATCACGGAATCGTTTTCCTCATCGGTCTACCCACAGGCTTGTAGTCTTTCGGATAAACCACCAGGCAGCGGCGGCCGCCTTCGCCTTGACTCTCGGTGTGCAGGTCGGCCTCGTCGCGCAAAGCCAGGTGTACTATCCGGCGCTCTCGCGAAGACATGGGCGCGAACTCGTAGGGCGCGCCGGTTTGGCGGACGCGATCCGCAGCGACGCTTGCGGCCATGCGCAGTTCCTCGAGCCGCAGCTTGCGCTGGTTCATGCAGTCGAAACAGATTTTCTCGTGCTCGTTGCCGGGAAGGCGCAACATCTCGATGGCCAGCAACTCGACCGCGCGCAGTAACTCGCCGCCGCGCTCCAGCAGCAGGGTGGAATCAGGCCCAGCAAATTCCACAAGGATCTCCGGGCGTTCCCAATCGCGCTCATCCGGCAGCGGCGGATCCACGGTGATACGGTACTTAAGGTGAAGGCCTCCCTGGGTGACCACCCCGCGGAGGAATTCGTTGATCTTGTTGGCGGCGGCGATTTTGTCGGGAATCGGCATCAGCTTCTTGCTCCTAGCTGCTAGCTTCTAGCTCCGGAATTCGTCGGCTAGAAGCTAGTAGCTAGTAGCTCTTTTTTACTTCTTCTCTTTCTTCCTGGCTCTTTTCAACGCAATCTCGCGCATCTCGCGGCCCAGGCTGGTGCGGTTCATGATGAACTGCTGCACGATGGCGATCAGGCTGCCTTCCGACCAGTAGAGACATAAGCCGGCAGCCAGCCTGTAGCTGATGAAGCCGAACATCACCGGCATCATCACGTTCATCATTTTCTGCTGCGAGGGGTCCATACCCGCCTGCGGCGTCATGCGCTGCGTAACCAGCCCGGTAATGATAATCAAGATGGGAAGAATCAGGTAGGGATCGGCGGAGGAAAGATCCTTGATCCACAGCCACGATGCCTGGCGCAGGTCGAGCGCGGAACCCAGCATGGCGTAGTAGGCGAACAGGAAAGGCATTTGCAGCAACATGGGCAAACAGCCGCCCACCGGGCTGACCCCCTGCTCTTTCATCAGGGCGCCGATTTCGGTGTTCATTTCCTGGCGCCGCGGGTCGCGCATGCCGTACTTCTTGTATTTCTCCTTGATGGAGTTCATCTGCGGCTGAATCTTTTGCATCTTCAGCGCCGATTTCATGCTGGAGACGCGCAACGGCAGCAGCGCCAGATTGATGATCAAGGTCTGGATGACGATCGCCCAACCCCAGTTGCCGACGTATTTGTAGGTCCACTGCAACCAGAGAAAAAGCGGCCGCGCGATTACGCCAAAAAACCCGAAGTTAACCAGACCGCGCAGGTCAGGCGGCGCGCCGACGATGGTCGCGACCGGCACGGTTTCAAGTGTGTGGAGTTGCTTGGGGCCGACGTACACTCGTTCCGCAGTCGGGCCCCTGGGGTTGCCAACTGCCGCGCCAAGTACGTCTGTCTTGGTGGTCTCTTGCGAGGTGGACTTCGGGTCCTTGGGGATATCAATGGGGTTACGCAGCGTGACCGTCACCGTGCTCTCGGGAATGTCAGGAATGAAGACCGCCGCGAAGTACTGATCAACGACGCCAGTCCAGTTGAAGGGTCCGGGCAAAGTGTTGCCGCCGCTGACCGCCTTGATGGCGAGGCGTTTGATGTCGCTATTTATCTGATACTCCACACGACTGGCGGAGTATGCGGGGAGACTGACTTCGTCGCCGAACCCGGCAGGCCAGGCAGGCAAGGCAGGGACCGTGCCACCCTTCGCGGTCACGGAGGTTGAGACGTGAACCACATAGGAATCGCTAAAGCGAAAGATTTTGAGGACGGAGAGGTCAGCGGTGGCGTACTCGAACGTGAGTTCTGCGGGGGCCGTCACAGTTCCCGAGGACGAGGTTACGTAGAGTGCGGAGTTCAGCTGGTTGCGCAGGCCTTCGTCGTACGTCCACAGGCTGAGCGGGTAGCCGTATTTCTCCGCTGCGGTTTTGTTCACCAGTTCGAGCGGTGCGCCTTTATCATCCTTGAATTTCTTAAGGATCCATGACTTCACCTGACCGCCGCGGTTGCTGAAAACGACGCGATAAAGATCGCTCTCAACGGTGATTTCGGATTCCGTCGAGGCCTGCTTGGTGGCTACGGCCGCGGCGCGGCCCCCTCGGGATCGCTCGCCCTTGGATGCCTTCGTGGCAGGCAAAACGGGCGGTGACAGCTGGACCATAGGTTGAGGCGGGACCTGAACTTGAGGCTTCGCTTCCGTCGGAGGCGCGGGCGGCTGCGGATAATACTTCTTCAGCAGCGGCTGGAAGAGAACGATCACCAGAAAAGTAAGCGCGAACACCAGGAGCAGACGCCGCTCCGTGCCGGGCTCTTGCTGCGGATTCTGAAATTCTGCCAAGGTCTTTCTCACTCAGTGACTACAGGAACTCTTCAACACGGGATCAACCCCGCCGCGGGCAAAGGGGTGACAGCGAAGCACCCGCCAAACCGCTTTTGCCGAGCCGCGTAGCGCGCCGTAGCGTTCGACCGCTTCCACCGCGTACTCCGAGCAAGTGGGCACGTAGCGGCAAGCGGGCGGAAGCAGGGGCGAAACCGCCCAGCGATATGCGCGAAGCAGAGCCAGCACGACGTTTCGCGGGATACGATTCACTCCGCCACCCTATTGTTTCTCAGAAAACTTCCGCACAGCATCGAACACCTGCAAGACCTCTTCGCCCAATTCCACAAATTCGACGGTGAGCAACGATTTCTTCGGATTAATCACGATGTCGACGGCCGTATTGAACTCCGGCCAATGCAACCGGACCGCTTCCCGCAGTCGGCGGCGCATGCGATTGCGCTGTACCGCGCCTCCCAGCAACTTGCTCACGGTGAAGCCGATGCGCAGCCCGCCCTCTGCTTCCCGTCTCCGGTAAAACGCCGTCAGGTGAGAAGCAAAGTGGCGCCTTCCCTGTTTATAAACCCGCTCAAAGTCGGCGTGCCGCAGCAGCCGGACATCGCGGGGAAACCTGGCGCGCTTGCCCGAATCAGACACGCTGGGGCGGCTCCTGGGAGCGGCACCGCTCACGATTCCAGACTCAAGTTGCAGAATTCCCGCCACTTCCTGAAAGGAGAAACGCTATTCACGGAAGCCGGGCTTTACCGACACCCGCTTGCGCCCTTTGGCGCGCCGGCGCGAAATCACCGCCTGCCCCGCCTGGGTCTTCATACGCGTGCGAAAGCCGTGCGTCTTCGAGCGGTGACGGCGGTTAGGTTGGAACGTGCGCTTGGGCATGAAACTTGGCTGCTCCTGACTGGATTAGTTAGACACTATGAACGCCGGGTGAAACGTAGAGTATAAACGACGCGCGGCAGCCCCGGCAAACGGCGGGTCCGTTCGCCAGCTTGCGTCCTGCACCACGCATGCGGCAGTTATAAAGTCGGCACTTGACAGAACTTTTTTTTCGCAGTTGGAATCTTGTGCTCCAGAAAAAATGCCGCGGAATGATTTCCACAAAGCGGGAAAAATTGTGCTAGTATGCCGCCTGTTCCTGCTCATGGATATTTTTTGTGGACTCCAGCAATGCCGCCTGCCGCCGGGCGGTCTGAGCGGGACGATTTCCAGCATTCATCTGAATCGTGGGCGCTGACGGCGGCAAGGCGTTCGCTGAACTTGATATGTCAGTTCCAACTTCCAGTCTCGCTCCGAATCCGTGGTTGCGCGTCCTTGAGGCGCTTGAAAAGAAAATCAACCGGCACTCCTACGACACCTGGTTGAAGCCGACCCGCTATAGCCATTCCAGCGGAGGAATTCTTTTTGTGCGCGTCCCCACGGTCGAGTTCCGCCACGTGGGCGACAAGTACAACGACCTGATCCAGGAAGCGCTCGATAATCTCGGCCTGGAGTACCAGGACGTGCAGTTCGTAACTCCTGAAGACGATCCCGCATCGACGCCGTTGCGTCACGATGGCGGACTCACGCCGCATGTGGCGCCGGTGGCGCATCATCCCTCGCAGGCGCGGTTTGACTGGGACGGGGCGGCGCAGCTTAATCCGCGCTATACCTTCGACGCCTTCGTAATCGGCAGCGGCAACCAGTTCGCTCATGCCGCCTGCCAGGCGGTGGCGGAGCGTCCTTCCAAGGCATACAACCCGCTCTTCCTGTATGGCGGCGTGGGCATGGGCAAGACCCACCTGATGCAGGCCATTGGCCACGAGATCGCCAAGCGCATGCCGCAGTCGGCCATCTGCTACGTCTCCAGCGAGAAGTTCACCAATGAGATGATCAACTCGCTGCGCTACGACAAAATGACCAGCTTCCGCGACAAGTTTCGCAACGTGGATGTGCTGCTGGTGGATGACATTCAGTTCCTGGCGCAGAAAGAGCGCACGCAGGAAGAGTTTTTCCATACCTTCAATGCGCTGCACGAATCGATGAAGCAGATTGTAATCGCCAGCGACCGCCCGCCAAAAGAGTTGGCGGAAGTGGAAGATCGTCTGCGCAGCCGCTTTGAGTGGGGATTGATTGCGGACATTCAGCCGCCGGACCTCGAAACGAAAGTTGCGATTCTCCAGAAGAAATCCGAGCAGGAAAAAGTCACGCTGCCGACGGATGTGGCGCTGTACATCGCGTCCAACATCCGCTCCAATGTTCGCGAGTTGGAAGGCGCGCTGATCCGACTGGTCGCGCACTCATCCTTGATCGGTGCGGAAATTACCCTTCCCTACACCCAGCAGGTGCTGAAGAACTTCATCGACTCGCAAGCCCGCAAGGTCACGATCGAGTCCATTCAGAAGGCGGTGGCGGAGCAGTTTGGCTTGCGCCTGGTGGAAATCAAGGCGAAGAACAACTCGCGGGCCATTGTGTATCCGCGGCAGATCGCCATGTATCTGGCCAAGCACATGACCGAGGCGTCGTTGCCGGAAATTGGACGGCAGTTTGGCGGCAAGCACCACACCACGGTTTTGCACTCGGTCGAAAAGATCGATGAAGTGCGCAAGACCGACAAGGATTTGAACAGGCTGCTCAATAAACTGACTGAGCAGTTAGGCGGATAAAAGCGGTTCCCGCACTGATTTCCACTTCTCGCAGGCGTCTTCTCCAGCCAACCCTGTGAACTTGGTGTGGAAGCTGTGTAAGGCCGGGGTAGATTGCAATTCCGGGACGGAATTTAGCCTTTCGTGCGCTGCTCTGCGCCCTAAGTTTGGACATCAAGGGAGCCGCCGGAAGGTGATAATGGGGAAGCGGTTGGACGGGATTTCCACTTTTCCCTGCCACCTGCTGTTACTGCTGTTTTACAGGTTTTGATTTTGATATAAGGGAAGTATTCAAAGTAGCGCCACAACCGGGGGGCTGAGATTATGCCGGTAGAAGCGATAGCAACTGCCACAGGAACCACCACCATGGAGATTACGGTCAGCAAGTTTGAGCTGTTGCGTGAACTGACGGCAACGCAAGGTGTGGTGGAGCGCAAGACCACGATTCCCATCCTCTCGAATTACCTTTTTGAGGCTGCGGGCGACAAGTTGTCGCTCACGGCGACTGATCTGGACCTGAGCCTGCGGACTTCGTGTGCCGTGAAAGTCAAGAAAGAAGGCTCCTGCACGATTCCCGCGCGCAAACTGCATGACTACGTAAAGCTTCTGCCTGACGCCGATATCACCATCAAGCTGCTGGAAAACCATTGGGTCAGCATCCGCTGCGGGCGGTCGAATACGAAGATGGTGGGAATGGCGAAGTCAAACTTTCCTACCCTGCCGGCGTTCCCGACGGCCGGTGTGGTGAAGATTCCATCGCAGGTTCTGCGCAGCATGATCGCCAAGACCGGATTTGCCATTGCCAGCGAAGAATCGCGTTATACGCTGAACGGCGCGCTGATGGTGTTGAAGCCGGAATCGATCACCATGGTGGCTACCGACGGGCACCGCCTGGCCCACATCGAGCGCGCAGGGACGAAGTTTGAAGGCGTCTCCGGCGAGATGAAAACGCTGGTTCCGAAGAAAGCCATGGACGAACTGAAGTCGCTGCTGGATTCGACCGACGCCGAGGAAATTGACTTCGCGAAAGATGAATCGACGCTGTATTTCCGCATCGGCAACCGGCTGCTGACCTCTCGCCAGCTCACCGGCCAGTTCCCTAATTTTGAAGCGGTGCTGCCGAAAGATAACACCAAGTCGATCGCGGTCCATGGAGACGAGCTTGGGCAGGCCATCTCTCGCGTGGCGCAGTTTGCCGACGAGCGCTCACGGGCAGTGAAGATGCGCCTGGAAAAAGGCGAATTGAAGCTTTCCGCGTCGTCGACGGAGATGGGCGAGTCGGAAGACACCATCGAGATCGACTATCAGGGCGAGTTGCTGGCCATCGGCTTCAACGCGCAATATCTGCTCGACTTCCTCAAAGCCACCGGCGGCGGTGAAATAAAGCTCGAGTTCAAGGATTCGCAATCGGCAGGCCAGATGAGGCCAGCGGAGGGCGAGGAGTTTAAGTACCGGTATATTGTTATGCCGATGCGGATATGAGGAAGGGGTATTGACTTGTTTTGAAACGAGCACGGCTCTTAGCCGTGCCGTTAGTCTGAAGAACGATGTATGGCGCGGCTGAAGCCGCGCCCCTTCAACACTCTTTGGTGCCTGTCCCGACATTCAGTGACGTACCGCGGTGCGAACCCTTCTTGACCTCCCTCCCCTCCCCGCCGTACATTTGCCTGCAACTCAGGAGGCTCTCCCATGCTCAGCGGATTCAGGCAATTCGTACTTCGCGGTAATGTCGTGGATTTGGCGGTGGGCGTTGTGATTGGGGCGGCGTTCGGATCGGTGGTCACGGCGTTGACCAAAGACCTGCTGACACCGCTGATTGCGGCGCTGGTGGGCAAGCCGGACTTCTCCGCCGTCAGCTTCACCCTTAATGGGACGATTTTCCCGGTAGGCGACTTTATCAATGCGGTGATTTCGTTCGTGCTGATTGCGGCAGCGGTGTATTTTTTTGTGGTAACGCCGCTCAATCACCTGATCGCGGCTATGCGCAAAGCTCCGGCGCCGGCCGATCCGACGACCAAGAAGTGTCCCGAGTGCCTAAGCGAGATTCCGCTGGACGCCAAGCGTTGCGCGTTTTGCGCGCAACCAGTGATGGGCAAAGCGGCTTAGCCGCTCGCCAATTTCTTTTCGCTGCTGATTCGTTTTCTGCTTCCTACCCATGGCATGCGCCGTGGGCTTTATTCTGTTGCCGCTCGGCGGTTAAGGCGAGACTCGTGAGTTCGGGTCTTGTAACATGGGTGCATGAACCGATACCGTTTCTTGCTCTGCGTCATGGCGGCCGCCTTACCCGTGTGCGCGCAGCAGGCGCAAAGGTCGTCAAACGGCGTGTCCTCCCCGAGCGCGACAGTTGAGCCCGGCGAGATCGTCACCGGCGTCTATCGCAACCCTGCCTTCGGATTCACCTACAAACTGCCCTACGGCTTTGTGGACCGCACTTCCGAGATGCGCGCAGCCTCGACTGATCCGGCGAAGGCCATGGTGCTGCTGGGAGTTTTCGAGCGGCCACCTGAAGCCAATGGCGAAGGGGTGAATTCAGCGGTGGTGATTGCGGCGGAAAGCGCGGCGACCTATCCCGGCTTGAAGGATGCTGCACAGTATTTTGGCCCAATAGGGGAAGTGACCACCGCCAAAGGCCTGACGGCGGTCAACCAACCCTACGAATTCCCGGTGGATGCGAAGCCCATCGTACGCCGCGATTTCATCAAACGCTTTGCCGGCGGCGCCGGAATGCACCAGAGCACCCTGGCCTGGCTGGCGAGAGGCTATGTGGTGTCATTCACTTTCATCGCCGGCAGCGATGACGAAGTCACCGAACTCCTGGAGGGCCTGGCCTTCGGCAAGAAATCAGCCGTGGAGCGCAAGTAGCCTTCGGCAAGAACCCCTCAGTGAATCAGGGTGCCTCGTCGGTCCTAAACCGCTTGGACCGTGGCTGGCTTCCACAACGAAAAGTCGCGATTGAGCAACGCTTCCAGTTCCTCGACCTCGGGCAAGAAGTGTTCGTAAAGCCGGAGAGACGCTTCCCGCGATAGTTCGGCAAAGTTCGGCCCTCCCCCCAGAAAAAGCTTTATCAGCGGAGAGTTCTTGACTGTGGTCACGGCCAGGTCGAGCCTCCGCGCCTTGCACCAATCTGCCGCCGCCAATGCGCTCCGTGTCCGATAGTAGTTGCGGGGATGCGTCATGGTGTCGGAAGCGTTTACGCGTGTGATCAGCGATGGTGTGAGCGCAAAACGGGGCATGCCGATGAAATCCACCACACCGTCAAGGAAGGATTGAGGGCTGTTCCGCAGGTCGTCATAGATGGCGACCGATACCTGCTTCGCGCCCAGAGTCCGTTGCCAGGCTTTGAGGTTGGTCGCATACTTGCCTGATTCCAGCAGTTCAGGATCGTGCACAATCGCCTGCTCGAAGTTCCAACGGATCAGGCCATAGGCGCACTTGAGCCGATAGAGCGATAACAGGCGTTCAACCGGATCGCGAAACACGCAGATCACACGAGCCTGCGGAATCGCCCGCGCAATGCGATCGCGAGCCAGGGGAGAAGCGAAGTAAGTGGGCGCCACTTCCCCAATGAGCTGGCAACGTCCAATGCCCTGGTAGTGAGCGCGATACCAATCGAACCCACGGTGAAAATGGTTGTCGAAAAACCGCGTTTCCTTGGTCAAGCTGGGAAGCAAGGCATGCTTGCGCAGAGCTTCGTGCAACCATGTGGACCCGGTCCGCGGCGGGCCGATGACGAAAAATGAGGGAAGCGCGGGAGGCGGTTCGAGAGCCGCAGCATTGCCACCGTTGCCCAGAAGTCTGGCGCCGATCTTCTTGCAAGACGCAATCCATGGAAGTTCGTGAACAAGTCCGAGCTTTTGCCTCAACGCGCCCATCATTCCCTGTCAGTTTGGGGTAAACCCCTGCACCGGAGTAGCCCTACTCTGGCGTGGCCTGAGTCTGCCGTGCAGTCGCATCAAGGCTGCGCGGAGGTGTGACGAGGGCGCAACTTCCCTGGGTAAGCAAGTTCTCAAGTGGCAAACTGAAATCCGTTCGCCGCGGAGCCTTTGATGGAGAGTTGTCTCATGAGGTTGTTTCCAATTCAAGACTGGTGACGGGGAAGGACGACCGGCAGCGAAGGACCCTGAGTCACGTTCTGATCGCTAGACCTGCCCCGGGAAGTTGACTCCGATATCGCCGTCTTTTGCCGGGAAAGTGAAGCGGCACGCCAAGACCCGGCTCTTCCCTCGAATCCCGTCCCTAAATGGCACCAAAATCAGGGTTTACCGCTGCGATTCCGGGCTGAAAAATCCCCCGAAATATGCTAGAATCAAGGTCAACATTCAGAGCCGTAAGTGCTAGTTATTTCAGTCATTTGCCTCAACCTTGAGGCACTGGAAAAACGCCCCCCGGCCTGAGCTTGAGATCGGGCAAATTCTCCAGGGAGCAAAATGGCGACAAAAGGCATCCCCGCAGCCGTCGAAGTAAAAGAAAAAGAAGTGAAAGAAAAAAAGGCTCCCGCCACTAATGGAAGCAACGGCGATTACACTGCCGATTCCATCAAAGTGCTGGGCGGCATGGAGGCAGTGCGCAAACGGCCCGCCATGTACATCGGATCGACGGGCGAGATGGGATTGCATCATCTCGTTTACGAAGTCGTCGACAACTCCGTTGACGAAGCGCTGGCCAAGCACGCCGACAAAATCGAAGTCACGATTCATCTCGACAACTCGATCACCGTGATCGACAACGGCCGTGGAATTCCTGTGGATACGATGGACATCGACGGCGAAAAAATTCCTGCCGCACAGGTGGTCATGACCAAGCTGCACGCCGGCGGAAAGTTTGATGCTTCTTCCTACAAAGTTTCCGGTGGTCTGCACGGCGTTGGGGTTTCGGTGGTGAACGCTCTCAGTGAAGAACTCGAACTGGAAATCTGGCGCGACGGATTCACCTGGGAGCAGACCTATTCGAAAGGTGAGCCCACCAGCAAGCTGACAAAGGCCGGGGCCACTAAGAAGCGCGGCACCAAAGTCCACTTCCTGCCCGACAAGGAAATTTTCAGCATCACCGAATACAACTACGACACCCTCGCCCAGCGCCTGCGCGAGCTGGCGTTTCTGAACAAGGGATTGCTGATCACGCTCACTGACGAGCGCACCACCGACCCCAAGACCGGCGAGCCCAAGACCACCGAATTCAAATATAACGGCGGCATCGCGGAATTCATCAAGCACCTGAACCGCGGCAAGCAGACCCTGCACGACAAACCCATCTACATGGAAGCCGAGCGTGACGGCGTGGAGATGGAAATCGGCCTGCAATACAACGACGGATATTCTGAAACCGTCTTCAGCTTCGCCAACAACATCAACACCGTCGATGGCGGCTCGCATCTTTCCGGCTTCCGCACTTCGCTGACTCGCACCATCAACTATGCCGGCCAGCAGATGGGCCTGTTCAAAGACGTAAAAGAAAACCTAACTGGCGACGACGTGCGCGAAGGCCTGGTGGCAGTGATCAGCGTGAAGCTGTCGCAGCCGCAGTTCGAGGGCCAGACCAAGGGCAAACTGAATTCCGATATCGCCGGCATCGTGCAGGCATTCGTGAACGAGCGACTGGGCGCGTATCTGGAGCAGAATCCGCCGGTCGGGCGCAAGATCATCAACAAAGCCATCGAAGCCGCGCGCGCCCGCGAAGCCGCGCGGAAAGCCCGTGACCTGACGCGCCGCAAAGGCGCACTTGATGGCGGCGGCCTGCCGGGCAAGCTGGCCGACTGCTCCGAACGCCAGCCGGAACGTTGTGAGCTGTTCCTGGTCGAGGGCGAATCCGCCGGCGGGACCGCCAAGCAAGGGCGCGACCGCCGCTTCCAGGCCATTCTGCCGCTGAAAGGCAAGATCCTCAACGTCGAAAAAGCGCGCTACGACAAGATGCTGGCCCACGAGGAAATCCGCGCCATGATCACGGCGCTTGGCACCGGCATTTCGAAAGAAGACTTCGATGCCGGTAAGCTGCGCTACGGCAAGGTCATCCTGATGACTGACGCCGACGTGGATGGAAGCCACATCCGCACCCTGCTGCTCACGTTCTTCTTCCGCCACATGCAGGAACTGATCAAACGCAGCCACGTCTACATTGCCCAGCCGCCGCTCTACTCGATCAAGAAAGGGAAGTCGCTCCAGTACATCAAAGACGACAAGGAGTACGTCAAGGTCATGGTGAAGCGCGCTTCCGAAGGCCTGAGCGTGCGCTACGGAGAGGGAGCGGCGAAGCTCGAAGGCTCCGCCCTGGCCAAGTTCATCACCGTGCTGGACGAATATCTGAAGCTCTTCGAAAAAGTGGACAAGCGCCTGCGCGACGAAAAAGTCACGGAGCTGCTGCCCAAGCTGGATCTCTCGAAGCGCGCCGATTTCGAGGGCGACAAGAAAACTCCGCCGAAGAAGATTGAGCGGCTGGAGAAAGAACTGAAGAAGCTGCAAAAAGAACGCCAGTTCAAAGAAGTCGAGATGCGGTTCGACGAGGAGCACACCCTGTGGGAAGTGCGCTGCGTGAACTCACAAGGCGCCGAGCACCTCATCAATTGGGAACTGGCGTCCACCGCGGAATTCCGCCAGCTGCTCTCCAAGTACAAACAGATCGAGCAATACATGGAACCGCCGTTTGTGGTGGAAAGCATCGCCAAAACCGCTCCCAAGAATGGCGACGCGGCCGAGGAGCTCAGCGACGCCGAGCGCGAGGACGTGGAGAAGACCCAGAAAAAGACCAGCAAGGAAGTTCCGGCGAAGACCGTTGCCAAAAGAAAAGACGTGGCGGTGGTGGTGCAGAAAGACACTCCCCGCGAGTTGCGCGACCATGTGCTGGCCGAAGGCAAGAAAGATTTCGTCACCCAGCGCTACAAAGGCCTGGGTGAAATGAACTCTTCGCAACTCTGGGAGACCACCATGGATCCGGAGCGGCGCACCCTGCTCTCGGTGAAGCTCGAAGACATCGCCGAGACTGACCACATCTTCACCACGCTGATGGGCGAGGACGTGGAGGCGCGGCGGAAGTTTATCGAAGACAACGCGCTGGATGTGAAGAATTTGGACATCTGAGTTCGCTGCTGATTTGCGCGGATTTGGAGGGTGGCCTGAAAGCCGCCCTTACTTTCTGCCAAAATCATGACACTCATCCTTTGCGCCACTTGCGACTTCATCCCTAGCCTTACTCAGGACGACCAATCGCTGATCGCGCCTCTCGCTGGTCGCGGCATCGAAGCCCGCCCGGCAGTCTGGAGCGATGCCGGCGTGGACTGGCCGCAAGCCGACGCAGTTCTCATCCGCTCCTGCTGGGATTATCATTTCCGCCTGAACGAGTTTCTGGCTTGGATTGCTGCCCTGGAGCGAGCCCGCGTCCGAGTGTGGAACCCTCCTGCGATGCTGCGCTGGAACACCAATAAGCTCTATCTCCGTGAGCTCGAAGAAAAAGGCGTGCCCATCGTTCCCACTCTGTGGCCGGAACCGGGGTTTGATCTGCGGCAGGAACTCCAACAACGAAATTGGAAACAAGCAGTAGTAAAGCCGCGGGTGTCCGCCACCGCGCACCGCACCATGTTGATCAACGCCGAGAATACCGGCAGGGCGCAGACGCTGCTCGAGGATCTTATGCGCGGGCCGGGCGCCATGGTGCAGGAGTTCCTCGAAGAAGTGCAGACGCAGGGCGAGTGGTCGTTGATCTTCTTTGCAGGCCAGTTCAGTCACGCGGTCATGAAGACTCCGAAGCAAGGCGATTTCCGCTCGCAGGAGGAGTTTGGGGGAGATATCAGAAACATGCGCCCGTCCGAATCCCTCATTCAGGCAGCCAGCCACGCCATTGTCGCCGTCGCCGGCGCTCCACTCTACGCCCGCGTGGATGGCGTCGAAAGCGCCGGCCAGTTTCGCCTCATGGAACTAGAACTAATCGAACCTGCCCTCTACATGCAGCTCGCCGGAGGCGCAGCCGAAAGGTTCGCAGCCGCAATTGCCAAGATTGCCCGGTAACCAGGTTACTCGGTGTTACCCCTGTGCCCCCGGAGGTTAAGCCCTGCCTGCAAGTTCCTCGTCAGCCCCCGTTCTTTGACCAAGGCCGGAAGTTCTCCCTCGTTCCGGCTGCAGCGACACAGGGGGATTCCAAATGGAGAATCGTCGGATTAACGCCAGTGGAAAGTCTTTATTGCAACTGTTCTTCCGCCCCTCCGGGGCTCGATCATCTGTCACCGTGAACCCAGGGCTTTCGCCATGGGCTGTATTCTTGCGCCGCTTTGCGGCTTATGCCATGGGCCTCCTGCTTCTTTGCCCAATCCGCTCTGTCGCCCAAAGCATGGCGACGGACGCCGCGCCCGCACTCACCATCTACAACGCCAATTTCTTCGTGGCCCGCGAACGGCTGCCCATGGATCTGCACGCGGGCGTCAATCACGTGGAGTTTGCCGGAATCGCCGCTCATCTGGAGCCGGATTCGGTGATTCTGCGTGATCCGAACGGACGCGCTCTCCAGATTTTGGAAGAGAATTACCGCAACGATCCCATCTCGCAGGAATTGCTGCTCTCATTCTATGAGGGCAAGACCATCGACTTTCTGGTGCAGCGCGGCGAGAAACAGGAAACCGTGCGCGGCAAGATCATCCGCAGCGGCTATGTTCCCAGCGCTAATTACAACAACGGCTATCCGCAACCCGGCTTTGGGCAGCCGCTGATCGAAGTCGACGGCGTCCTACGCTTCGGGTTGCCGGGGCAGCCGCTTTTTCCCGCGCTCACCGGCGATTCCGTCCTGAAGCCGACGTTGAGCTGGGAAATCGAGACCAACGATCCCGGCAAATTCTACGGCGAGATTTCCTACGTCAGCGGAGGCATGAGCTGGCAGGCGGATTACAACCTCGTGGTCTCCGACAAGCCAGGCGGCAAGTTTGACCTGCTCGACCTGGTGGGTTGGGTCACCATGCGCAATCAGAGCGGCAAGACTTTTGAGAATGCCACCATCAAGCTGCTGGCCGGAGATGTGAACAAGATCCAGGAGGGCGGAGGCATCGCCGGGCGGGTGTACGCCGCAGCCAAGATGGCGGATGAGGCTTCCAATATGGCGCCCGTGGTCCGGGAGAAATCCTTTGACGAATTTCATCTCTACACCTTGCAGCGGCCCACAACCTTGCGCGACCAGCAAACCAAGCAAGTTGAATTCGTGCGCGCCACCAGCATTCACGGGCAGAGAATCTACTTGTATGACGGCGCCAAGACCGATCAGTACGGCTACTACAACCAGGAACAAATTCGCAATGAGCCCAACTACGGTACGCTTTCAAACCCCAAGGTATGGGTGATGGAGGAATTCAAGAACGCGGAGGCTAACCATCTCGGCGTTCCGCTGCCCAAGGGCAAACTGCGTTTCTACCGCCGCGATACCGACGGGCACCTGGAATTTGTGGGAGAAAACACCATCGACCACACGCCCAAAGATGAAACCATCCGCGTTTATACCGGCAATTCCTTCGACGTAGTGGGCGAGCGCAAGCGCACCAGCTTTCACGTGGAGTCGAGCCAGAGGTGGATGGAGGAATCGTTCGAGATCAGGGTGCGCAATCACAAAAAGGAGCCGGTGAACGTCCGTGTGGTCGAACATCTTTATCGCTGGACCAACTGGAAGCTGATCGAGCAGTCGATAGCATCGCGGAAAAGCGACGCGCAGACGGCGGAGTTTCCCATCACCGTCGCGCCCGACGGAGAAGAGGTGGTGACGTACACCGTGCATTACTCGTGGTGAGTTTCTTCCCCGCGAGACTTCGGATACACACGATCGAACAGCCACCACGAAGCTCCGATCACCACGAACACCAGCACGCTGCCCTCCGGCCCCACCGATCCGCCGGTCAGCCAGCGAGGGCCGTGAAAGGACGAATTGAGCAGGTGGCCGGTGGCCATGCCGCCGCTGTCCGGAACCGAATATAAGTAACTCTCCCCCCAATCCCAGGTCGCGTGCATGCCCACCGCGAACCACAGGCTTCCAGTGCGGCGCAAAGTGAAACAGAAAAACAATCCAATGAACCCGGCACAGAGCGCGCCTACCCAGGCCTCGCCGGGATTCTGTAAATGAATGGCTCCGAATACGAATGACAGTGTTAATGCCGCCGGCCAGAATCCCATCCCCCGTGCCAGCGTAAATTGAGTGTAGCCGCGGAAGGTAAATTCCTCGAAGAAGCCAACCAGCAGAAAATATGCTCCCCAAAACGCTGCAAACCTGAAAGCGCGCATACCGTGCAGGGCAAGCGTGCCGAAGGAAAATACTCCGGCGCCGCGCATCAGGAGCATCAGGCCGGAAAGCGCAACTATTCCCCAGGTCAATCCCAGCCAGAACGAGGAACTGAAAAATCCTCGCCATGGCAGGCCGTAGGCTGCAAACGGTCTCTTCTCAATCACCGCCATCACGCCCGCGGGCGCGAGCGCGGCAATCACCAGCGCGACATAGGAGTAGAACGACTGCCACAGCGCCGCCGCGCCCCCTGGCGGAATGAAGCGGCCAAGGCTCGACAGCAGCAGAAAAACCAACACGCCCATGCCAAGATACAAGAACACGCTCCAACCCGGCCGCAAGCCCTCGGGCCCCAGGAAGAGGTCGTGCACGCCGTTGCTGGAAGGGGTCGTGAGATGCGGCAATGGCCCGCCAGGTTGGGCTGGCGGGGGAGAATCGGCGGTGGGTCCGGGTTCGTCCATGGTGGAAGTTTCCCTAATCGTCCCGGACATGGTAAAACACTCGCCGTTGCTCCATGGGCGAATTTTTCACACGCGAACGCTTTGGACGGCCGCAAGTGCTGGCCGGTTTGTTACTCCTGCTGTTTCTGGGGCAATGTCTCTGGCTGTTGTTGAGGGACGCGCAGCGGATCACGGTTGAGTCCTCCCAGCTTTTTCGCGTTGAGGAAGGGTTGCTGCAATGGCGGGGAGAGTCGATCGCGGGCACGCCTTCGACCAACCGGATCGAAGCAGGAACGTTTCCGCCGCCGGAAGTTGACCAGAATGAGGGCTATGACCCTGATCACTCGCCGCTCTGGTACCTGCTGGCCTCGGTGGGCCTGCTGAATTGGCACCCGCCGGACGTTAACGCGCCGCTGTACTGGGGATGGCTGGCGCGCTTACCTTACATCATTCTTGGCGTCCTGCTGGGGGCGTCGGTCTGGTATGTGGCGCGCAGGTTGTATGGGAACGCCGGCGGCTACATCGCCCTCGGTTTCTACTGTTTTTCCCCCGCCATTCTCCGCAGCAGCACGCTATGGTTCACTGAACCCGAGATGGCGGCCGCTTGGGGAACCTTTGGCGCGATTTTCACCGCGATTGCCGTGGCTCACACCTTGTATGCGCCGCGCGAGGTCGTGGCGTGGAACTGGCGGCGAATTCTGCTGCTCGGTCTATCGTTGGCGCTGGCGGTGGGTTGCCAATTTTCGCTGGCGGTCCTGGCGCCGATCACGCTGGGGTTCATATTGTACGTTGCGCCCGCCCGCAGAAAGGCGGCCATCGTCATCTGGCTGGGCGCTTGTGTAGTGGCACTGCTTCTGCTGGGCGCGGCCTATGGGTTTCGCCTGGCCTGGTTCTGGCAGGGACTTCGCCACGCCCACTTTTTCGGAATGACTGGGCGCGCATTCGCAAGCAAGTGGTCTTATCAACGGATGCTCGGAGAAATCGGACAAGCCGGGCCGGCGTTACTGGTGATGTTTCCCGCAGCCGTGATTGCGTACTTTATCTGGCCGCGCTCCAGATATTTCGGGAACACCGCGCCCCTGCTGGTTGCTGTCCTGTTTCTGCTGCTGGGTTTGGGGATGCCCCATTATCCCGGAGCGGGGTTCGAGCTGATGGCTGTTCCCTTCCTGTTCGTGTTCGTCGCCGGCATTGCGGCCGATCTCCTCGAAAGCCGCCAGGGGGGGGCAGTGCAGGCATGCGTCTGGGGACTGCTGGTGGCCAACGCGTTGTGGAATCTTATGGAACTGGCACGCGTCGGAAGAGGCTGATTCTTTGGGCGGTTTAGTCTCGTGAGCGGGCGGGCCTCGGAGGAGCAAATTTCCCCGCAACCTTTGTCGCCGAACGAGGTTCTAACTCAGCAAGGGAGCGTGCGCCATGACTCTGAGACCGGAGTATGATGTGGGGATGAGTCGGCTGAATCGGGCGACTGTTGCGGCGTTCGGTATGGCGCTGGCGACGCTGCTGAGTACGAGCATGGCCCTGGCGCAAATCCACGGCGCGCCTCCATCGGTCACCTCGATGGGATTTGGCGGACACCCCTTCAGCGGTATTTCTCCCAGCGTGACTTCCCTCGGCCCGCATGGATATACGTCCGGTCCGGCATTCACCCACAGCCGGCCATGGTTTGGCGTTCCCCCGGCTCAGTCGTTCGGCCGCAATCGCCCGCATCACCGCCCGCGATATTCGCGGGGCGGCGTTGGCTATTACGCGGTGCCGTACTACGGCTACTACGGCGGCAGTGATTACGACACGGGATCCGACGCGCAGAACTACATGCCCGAAGAAGACTCCGGCCCGGGACCAACCGTCTTTGACCGCCGCGGCGGATATGTCGCGCCTCCTCCGGTGGAGCGGAGGGAGGAAGCGAGGTCCCCGGCCCCGGAAGCGGAGCCCGAACCATCCACGCCGACAGTGCTTGTCTGTAAAGACGGCCATCAACTCGAAGTGGCGAATTACGCAATCGTGGGGAACACGCTCTACGATCTGACCGAAGGGCATCGCCGCAAGGTCGCATTGTCCGACTTGGACTTGACTGCAACCTCAAAGGAAAATGATGATCGCGGTGTCGACTTCAACCTTCCCGCAGGCAGTGAAGCCAACTAGAGTCATGCCGAAGGTCTTGATAATCTCGACCTGCCTGCAACCTCACGTGCCAATCGAGACAACGAGGTTAACTTCATTCTTCCAGCGGAGCCGAACGAAGTCGTAACCAGGCCATGACGGTGTTGTCCGCTACTGGTTCAGGATGCGAGACTTGAGTCTGGAGCCGTGGCCAGCAACCGTCTCGATTAGCTCTGACTGCTTCCCGCTCTATGAAAAATCGCGCTGCGGAAGCTTTCCTTGCACGCGGAGACGCCGCGCGGCCGGACCTGATTTCATGGTATAATTTCTCTATCTGATACCCCGTTAACATGCTGTTCTTGCAACTATTTACGTGCCTCTTGCCAGAAGCTAGCGGCTAGGAGCCTTTTTCATGGCAGACGATCAGAACCCCGAACTTCCCTTAACTCCTCCGAATGGCGGAGATGGCGCCGGCGTCCCTGGCGCCGCCAACATTCAGCCCGTCAACATTGAAGACGAGATGAGGCGTTCGTATCTCGACTATTCGATGTCGGTCATCATCGGCCGCGCCCTGCCCGATGTGCGCGATGGATTGAAGCCGGTGCATCGGAGAATTCTGTACGCCATGCATGACATGGGCATCCTTCACAATCGCAAATACGTGAAGTGCGCCAAAGTAGTGGGTGAATGTTTGGGTAAATATCATCCGCATGGTGACACCGCGCTATACGACGCGCTGGTGCGCATGGCACAGCCGTTTTCTCTACGCTACCCGCTGGTGGATGGGCAGGGGAACTTCGGCTCAGTAGATGGCGACCCCCCCGCAGCTTACCGATATACCGAATGCCGCATGACTCGCATCTCCGAAGAGATGCTGAGCGATATCGACAAGGACACCGCCGATTTCGTCACTAACTTCGACGAATCCACGCTCGAACCGACAGTTCTGCCTGCCCGGGTCCCCAATCTGCTGGTCAACGGATCGAACGGCATCGCAGTCGGCATGGCGACCAACATCCCGCCGCACAACTTGACGGAAATTGTCGATGCGACGATTACGCTGGTGAATAATCCCAGCACCACGCTGCCAGAAATTCTGAAATTCGTGCAAGGCCCCGACTTTCCGACTGCTGGAATCATTCACGGCAAAGCCGGGATTCTCGACGCCTATAAGACCGGGCGCGGCCGGTTCATGATGCGCGCTAAAGCCGCGATCGAAAACATCACCAAAGAGCGGCAGGCGATTGTCATTACCGAAATTCCTTATCAGGTAAACAAAGCGCGGCTGATCGAGCGCATCGCCGATCTCGTCAACAACAAAATTATCGACGACGTTGCCGACGTGAACGACTTCAGCGACCGCGACGGCATGCGCATCGTCGTCGAATTGAAGCGCGGCGGCGAGCCCCAACTGGTTCTTAACCAGCTCTTCAAGCACACCTCCATGCAGGAAAGCTTCAGCATGATCCTGTTGGCAGTGGTCAATGGCGCGCCCAAAGAAATGGGCCTGATTCAGGCCATCAAACACTTCATCGACCATCGTGTTGACGTGGTGCGGCGCCGGACTGCGTTCCTGTTGGGCAAAGCGAAAGACCGCGAGCACATTTTGGAAGGCTATCTCACTGCGCTCGATCATCTGGACAACGTGATTACCATCATCCGCGCCAGCGCCAATCGCGGAGACGCTCGCGAGAACCTGGTGGCATATTTCGGCGGCAAGAAAATTGACATCAACGTCACCGGCCGCGCCCCCAAGCCGGATGCCGAAAAGCCGTTTACCGCCATTCAGGCGGAAGCCATCCTGGAATTGCAATTGCACCGCCTGACCAAGCTCTCCATCGATGAAATCACCAAAGAGCTGAACCTGACCCGCGAAAACATTGCCGCATATGAATCGATTCTTGGCTCGGAAAAGAAATTACGAGGCGTGATCGTTAAAGAACTGGAAGAGGTCAAGAAGCTCTACGGCGACGAGCGCCGCACCCGCATTGAAGACGAAGCCGCGGAGATCATGCTGGAAGACCTGATCGCCGACGAGCAAGTCGCGGTCACGGTGAGCCACGGCGGCTACCTGAAGCGCACGCCCATCTCCACCTACCGCATGCAGCGCCGCGGAGGCACCGGCCGTACCGGCATGAAGACCCGCGACGAGGATTTCGTCGAGCATCTATTCATCGCCTCCACTCACGCCTACATTCTGATTTTCACCAACACCGGGCGGGTGTACTGGCTCAAGGTGTATGAGATTCCCGACGTCAGCGCCGCCGGCAAAGGCAAGCACGTAGGCAATCTGGTTTCTCTGCAACCCGGCGAAACCGTGCGCACCATGTTGGTCGTGCGCAACCTCGAAGAAGAAGGCCGCCACATTTTCTTCGCCACCCGTAATGGCACGGTGAAGAAGACGGAGTTGAAAGACTTCTCGCACGTCATGTCGCGCGGCATCATCGCCATTGGCATCGACAAGGAGGACGAGTTGGTCGGCGTCGCCTTGACCGACGGCAATCAGATCATTTTCCTGGCGTCGCATGATGGCCAGGCCATCCGCTTCGAAGAAGAAGATGTGCGTTCCATGGGCCGGCCCGCGTACGGCGTTCGCGGCATGAATCTAGACAAGGGCGACTACATCGTCGGCATGGCGGTGACGACCAAGCCGGGTGTCGCTCCGGTGAAAAAAGCTGGCGATGTCGAGGGTGCAGACCTCATTCCAGAAAAAGGCTCGCTAATCCTCTCGGTGACCGAAGGCGGTTACGGCAAACGCACCCCAGCCGACGAATACCGGCTGCAAGGCCGCGGAGGGTCCGGCGTGATTAACGTCAAAACCACCGAGCGCAATGGCAAAGTCGTCGGCATCGCGCAGGTCACGGAGAATTCCGAAGTCATGCTGATCAGCCACTATGGCAAAATCATCCGCATGGATTCAAGCACGATTCGCGAATCCGGCCGCGCGGCGCAGGGAGTACGCCTATTGCAGCTGGAGCCAGGTGACCGGGTGGCAGCGGCGGTGGTGATTCCGCCGGATGAGGCTCCGGGCAATGGGACGCTGATTCAGTAGGGACAAAATCTGCCACGGATTTCCACGGATGAAGGCTTTGCCGTCCCTGAAAATTCGCGTGAATCCGTGCCGTTTTTCGATTCAGCCTTGAGACATTCGCGGCCCGATTCGCCAATAGATTGAGGGGGCGGTTAAGAGCTTCTCCGCTTGTAGTGAATCGGCCATTGCACCGTCCAGGTCTTGCCGCCGTCCTTCGAACTCTCCCAGCTCCAATCGAACTCGTTGGCAGAGATGTTCTTGTACACCATGCGCTGCACGATCTGCGTTCCGCCAGGGCCAACGGCTTCGCGCGACAAGATCATCTGGCCGTCTTTCCATTCGCCGGTGAAGTCGAGATAGCCGCCTTCGTTATCCACCCAGGTTTGTTTCCATTTGCCGGCGCGAGTGTCGAATATCGACACGCTCTTGCCGCGCAGGTGTCCAGCATCGCCCGCGGAAAAATTTTCCTCCACTACACAGTTTTCCAGCACTCGCGAGATGTTGTTGGTTCCGTGATCCACCTCGCCGGGTTTGCCGCCAGGCCAGGTCAGGTCCCAACTTCCCACCCAGAAATCGAGTTGCTTCTGTTGAGGCGCGGCGCAGGGGTTGGGAGCTTGTTGGGCGAAGGCCAGGGAAGTGAACAGGGTGACAGCGACAAGTGCGAGATGGAGCTTGAACATTGGATTTCCCCCAATCGATAGACGTAGGAAGCACGAAGAACGTTTGCACGGCGCACAGAAACACTCGATGCGTGTCAGCCAGTGGGTGATCGGGCCGCTCCTGTGATACACCTTCTAGCTTGGGCCTTCAGCAGATAATCTTTCTATTTGTCGCCGGAGTTCTGGGCGGCGCGCTCAACGCCGTGGCCGGCGGCGGCAGTTTTGTGGCCTTTCCGGCGCTGCTCTTTACCGGCGTGCCGCCGATTCCGGCCAATGCCACCAACACCATCGCTTTGTGGACGGGAGTCACCGCCAGCGGCGGGGCATTTCGCGAAAAACTCGATACACCGCGGCGCGTGATGGTGCCTCTACTGGTCACGAGTTTCATCGGCGGCATTGTGGGCGCCTATTTGTTGCTGGCCACTCCGGCGCACACCTTCATGAGGGTTTTGCCCTGGCTCATGCTGGGCGCGACCCTGCTCTTTGTGTTCGGGAAGAAGCTGGGGGCAAGTCGTGGATCGAGTGTTGCCCGCGAGGCCACGACGGCGGCGATCGTGGGCGCGTCCGTATTCGAGCTGGCCGTGGCGGTGTATGGAGGCTACTTCGGCGGCGGTGTGGGGATTGTGAATCTGGCCATGCTGGCGGCGGTCGGCATGACAGATATTCATGAGATGAACGCGCTGAAAAGCGTGCTGGGCAGCGCCATCAATGGCGTGGCCGTGATTGTCTTCGTGGTGAGGCGTGCTGTGTACTGGCCGCAAGCGATTGTCATGATCGTGGGTGCTGTCGTTGGCGGCTACTTTGGGGCCCGCTACTCCATGCGGCTGCCTCAGTTGTGGGTCCGCCGCTTCGTAATTCTGACGGGGGCGGCGATGTCGGCCTATTTCTTCGTGAAGGCTTACTGAATGCAGGAGCTAGCCAGTTGCGTCAATCCTGCGATCTCCATTAAGCTCTCCTCAAAACTTTGCCGAGAGGACGTTTCTATGCGCCGTTTCTGGTTGGCCGCAGCCTGCTTCGTTTTGCCTTTTTCATTTCTCGCGAGCTTCGCGGGAGCCCAGTCCATCCGGGTGTTCGTCGATCTCACAGACGCTCCCCGCAATCTCTATCACACCCGGCTGACGATTCCGGTAAAGCCCGGCCCGGTCACGTTGGTCTATCCCAAATGGATCCCCGGCAATCATCGTCCCTCCGGACCAATTGCCAATGTCGCTGGGGTAAAGATGGAAGCCGGCGGCCAGACTCTGACCTGGGAGCGCGATCCTGTGGACATGTATGCCTTCCACGTCGACGTGCCCGCCGAAGCGAACGAGCTGCAGGTCTCGCTCGACACCATCAGTGACGACGGCAGCGCCGGTGCGAGCGGCCCTGCGGCTACCACGAATGTCCTCGACTTGAATTGGAGCCAGGTTGTGCTTTATCCGCAGGGGGCGAGCTCGGATGACGTGCAAGTTGCGCCGTCGATTCAGCTGCCCGCAGGATGGAAATTCGGGACTGCGTTGAATTTGTCGAATGACGGGCCTGACGCGAAGAATCCGTACATGAAAAGATTCAAGCCCGTCTCGCTGACGACTCTAATCGATTCCCCGCTCATCGCCGGTGATCACTATCGCAAAATCGAGCTAACCAAACCGGGAGACGCTCCCGTTCACGTCATCGACTTGGTCAGCGAGAGCGAAGCCAGTCTCGAAATGACGCCGGCTGACGAAGCTGCTTACCGCAAGCTGGTTGCTGAAACCGGCGCTCTATTCGGCGCTCGTCATTATCTCGAATATCACTTCCTGTGGACGCTTAGCGACGAGGCCGGTCACCACGGGCTGGAGCATCACCAATCCAGCGACAACAGCACCGACGAGCGCACGCTCCTCGATCCCAATCTGCACATGCTGGAAGCCGACTTGCTGCCGCACGAGTTTACCCATTCGTGGAATGGCAAATACCGGCGGCCGGCGGGATTGGCCACTCGCAATTATCAAGACCCGATGGTGGGCGATCTGCTGTGGGTGTATGAGGGCCTGACCGAATATCTCGGACGGGTGCTTACCGTGCGCTCCGGGCTCTGGTCGCCGGAGCAATATCGCGAAGCCCTGGCAGAAACCGCGGCCATGCTCGACCACCGCACCGGACGCACCTGGCGACCGCTCGAGGACACGGCGCGGTCAGTGCAGATTCTGCGCCTGCAGGGGCCGGAATGGCAAAGCTGGCGCCGCGGCCTGGACTACTATCCCGAAGGCGAACTGATCTGGCTGGAGGTTGACACCATCATCCGGCGGCAGAGCAACGGCCAGAAGTCGCTCAACGATTTCTGCCGCATTTTTCACGGCGGCGAGAGCGGCCCTCCTAAAGTCGTGCCCTACACGTTTGACGATGTGGTGCGTGCCTTGAATCAGGTTGTGCCCTACGATTGGGCTGGGCTCTTGCATGCGCGAGTGAATGCGGTAAAGGCGGGCGCGCCGCTGGGCGGAATCGAAGGTGGGGGATGGCGGCTGGTTTACAACGATCAACCCAATGTGTTCATTCATGCCGGCGAGGAGGTCAGCAAACACGTGAATGCCGCCTACTCCCTCGGTTTCGTAGTCAAGAAAGACGGCGAATTCCAGGATGTAATTTACGGCTCCCCAGCCTACCAGGCCGGCCTCGGACCTGGGATGAGACTCATAGCAGTCAACGGTCGAGCCTGGTCAAAACAGGTGCTGCAAGACGCACTGAAAGAGTCAAAAGACAGCAAGCAACCGATCGACTTGCTGGTGGAGAACGCGAAGTTCTATAAGACCTACTCGGTGGACTACCACGACGGGATAAGAATCCCCCATTTGGAACGAGGGGAAGGGGCCGACGTTATGGGGGAGATACTGAAACCATTGAGCAAGTGAGCTTGCGGGGGAAATCCACCGGCTACCGCGGTCGAGGCTTAGCCACGGATTTGCGCGGATCATCACGGATAGCCCAAATTCTTGATCGGTGAAAAGCTCCGCGAAAATCCGTGTAGATCCGTGGCCAAGAGTTTAGCTGTGTTTGACCCTTGCCCGCACGACAAGCTAGAATAGCTGAGTTTGCCTGTACTTGCGGCTCCGTTCTGGGGCCGTCCGCTACGTTCGCGAGGAGCGCCGACGCGGAAAGCAGCAAGCAAGGAAATCCAGCAGATTCCACGCCTTGCACAGGGTGCGAGGAACGTTGTTGACGGAGGCATAAGTATGTACGCGGTCATCCGCGCCGGTGGCAAGCAGTACCGGGTGGCGCCGGGCGATGTGATTCGAGTCGAAAGCCAGGGCACCGGCACCGACGGCAAAATAGAATTCAGCGACGTGCTCGCGGTCTCGGCCGAGGCCGGCCAGATCGGCGTGCCCAAGTCGGGCGCTCAGGTGACCGGCGAAATTGTGGAGCAGGGTCGCGAGAAAAAAATCCTGGTCTTCCATTACAAGCGCAAGAAGCAATACAAGAAGCTGCGCGGACATCGCCAGAACTTCACTGCCGTGCGGATCGTCGAGATTGCATTCGACGGCCAGAAGTTCAAGGCTCCGGAGCTGGAGAAGAAGACGCCGAAGGCGAAGCAGGCGGCTCCGGCGGAGACGGCAGAAGTGAAGACAGGCAGGACAAAGGCCGCCCACAAGAAGGCCGCAGCCAAGAAGCCGGCGCATGCCAAAGCACACAAGAAGGCTGCACCGAAGAAAAAGAAGTAGTTGGGTTTTTCAACTAGAAACTCGAAACCAGGAACTGGAAAATAAGCTATGGCACATAAAAAAGGGCAGGGCACCTCACGCAATGGCCGCGATTCCAATTCGCAGCGGCTGGGATTCAAGGCATTCGGCGGTCAACTGGTCCCGGGTGGCACCATTATCGTGCGGCAGCGGGGCACGCGGGTGAAGCCGGGCCTGAACGTAGGCCGCGGCAAGGATGACACCTTGTTCGCCAAGATTACCGGCCGCATCAAATTCAAGGACCGGGGCCAGATGGGCAAGTTCGTAATGGTCGAGCCGGTGGAAGCGAAGTAACGCGGGCGAGGGCGCCCGCGCCACACGGTTTCACAGCCTCGCGATGCGAGGCTTTTGTTTTTGTCGTGGACCCTGTGGCACTGTGTGTCCTCTGTGGTCGAGTAAAAGCATGACCACTGGGACACAGAGGTTCACAGAGTTATTCGTTAAGCGCCATGTTCATCGATGAAGCCACAATTCGAGTGAAGGCCGGCGACGGCGGCAATGGCTGCATGGCATTCCGGCGTGAGAAGTTTGTCCCCCGTGGAGGACCCTCGGGGGGCGACGGCGGCAATGGCGGCGACGTCATCATGGAATCGAGCGAGCGCCATAACACGCTGGTGCATTTCCGCTTCAATCCCGAATACAAGGCGCAGCGCGGACGGCATGGAGAAGGTTCCAACAAAACCGGCAAAGAAGGTGAAGACGTGCTGCTGAAAGTGCCGGTTGGGACCATCGTCTATGATGCCGACACCGGAGAGAAAGTCCACGACTTCTCTCGCGTGGATGAGCGCGTCGTCATTGCCCGCGGCGGCCGTGGTGGGCGCGGCAATGCCAGGTTTGCCACTTCCACTCACCAGGCGCCGCGCGAGCACGAAGATGGACGGCCCGGCGAAGAACGTACCTTCCGGCTGGAGCTGAAGCTGCTGGCCGACGTGGGCCTGGTCGGGTATCCGAATGTCGGCAAGTCCACGTTGATTTCGCGAATTTCGGCGGCTCGCCCGAAGATCGCCGACTATCCCTTTACGACGTTGCAGCCGAATCTCGGAGTGGTGGCGGTCGGTGACATCGCCGGAGAGCGCAGTTTCGTAGTGGCCGATATTCCCGGGCTGATCGAAGGCGCGCATACCGGCGCGGGATTGGGCACACAGTTTCTCCGGCACATTGAGCGCACGCGATTGCTGGTTCACATGGTGGATGTGTCGGACGCCAGTGGCCGGCCCGATCCGGTGAAGGATGTTGAGGTAATCCAGGGGGAGTTGCAGAGTTTTGGGGCCAGGCTGGAAGAGAAACCGACCATCATGGTGGCGTCCAAAATTGATGTCGCCAACAAAGACAAGCTGGCCAAGCTGAAGGCATATTGCAAGAAGAAAAAGCTGGAGCTGTTCCCGGTTTCCGCGGTCACGGGCAAAGGAATTGAAGAGTTAAAGTTCGCGATGGCGGATAAAGTGGATGAAGCCAGGGCAAGTACCGAGCACCCAGCAGCGAGTGCCGAGTAGTTACCCCCGCAAGCTCACGCCTGGGGCATCTGCCCGCCATGATGAAAGTGATACTGCAAAATCTTGGCCGCCAGGGCCGGACTCACTGACGGACTCTCCCCGGCCACCGCACGCACCACCTCTCCACGGCAAACTACCTCGGCTGGCGCGAGCCCGGCAATCTCCGGCGGCAATACCAGGTTGATCTCCACCTGCACGCTGGGTGAAATCGCTTTTTCCCCGCGGAACAGCATTCCCGAGCGGCTGATGTTCTCCGTGGTGCCATCCCGCCAATCGGGCTCCCCGAGCGGCCGATACTTTAACGGCAGATGTAGATTGAAACGCTGGGCGCGGAAAGGCGACAACCTGCGGGCAACAGAGTTCTGAGTTGAGCGAGCGGACATGGCAACCTCCGGAATTGGCGTATCCAGCGCCTCGCGGACCTTGGCTTTCAGCGCCGGAAGCGTGAACGGTTTCTGCAACAAGTTGACGTTGACGTCAAGCGTGCCGTTGTGGCCGATGACATTTTCCGTGTAACCCGACATGTATAGTACCCGCGTCTCCGGGCGCGCGGCCGAGATCGCCTGGGCCAGTTGGCGGCCATTCATTCCGGGCATGACGACGTCGGTGAGCAGCAGGTGAATCGGGCCAGCCTGAGCATTGGAAATCTGAATGGCAGTCGCCGGGTCTGCGGCCTCAAGCACGGTATACCCCTGGCCCTGCAAGTAGTGACGCGTGAGCTGGCGCACGTTGGTTTCATCTTCCACCAGCAGGATGGTTTCGTGGCCCGGAGCGATCTCAGCCACGGGAACGGCGGGTTGAGCAGCCACATATTCTCCTCGGGCCGTGACCCGCGGCAGATAGATCTTGATCGAAGTTCCGCGGTTCGGTTCGCTGTATACCCAGATGTATCCGCCGCTCTGCTTCACGATGCCATAAACGGTCGAGAGGCCGAGGCCCGTGCCTTTGATCCCTTTGGTGGTAAAAAAGGGTTCGAAAACGTGGCTCTGAGTTTCGGCGTCCATGCCCATGCCGGTGTCGGTAATGGCCAGCATCACATACTCCCCAGGCTCGGCGGGGGCGTGCAGGCGGGCATAAGCCTCATCGAGCGAGACATTGACGGTTTCAATCGTAAGCTTGCCGCCCTGGGGCATGGCATCGCGAGCGTTCACCGCCAGATTCATGATTACTTGTTCGATCTGGCTGGGATCGGCGCGCACCGCGCCCAACTCCGTCCCCGGAATCATGATCAGATCAATGTCTTCGCCGATCAGGCGAGTCAGCAATTTTAGGTTTTCCGTGACCACGCCATTCAAGTCGAGGACTTTGGGCGCCAGCATTTGCTTGCGGCTGAAGGCCAGAAGCTGCCGCGTAAGGGCGGTGGCCCGGTTGGCGGCATTGGCGATTTCCTGCGCCGGCCCGCGCACGGTGGGCTCGGCGCCGATGCGATCCAGCAGAAACTCCGCATAGCCGGAGATGACCATCAACAGATTATTGAAGTCGTGGGCAATGCCGCCGGCCAGGCGGCCGACCGCTTCCATCTTTTGCGCCTGGCGGAATTGCTGCTCCAGGGTGCGATGTTCAGTCACGTCTTCGGCAAAAAGCTCAAAGAAGACCTGGTTGTCTTCGTCGCGAATGGTGCGTCCGGAAAGCCGCACCGTAACCACGCTGCGGTTCTTGCGGAGCCAATCCGAAGACATGCCGTGAAAATGACGGGCGGCCCGAAAGTAGTCGGAGATAGTAAACCACTGCTGTGGGTCGGCGTGCAGGGTCACCAGGTTGCGGCCCACCAGTTCATCCTCAGAGTCGTACCCGAGCAGGCTGACCAGCGCAGGATTGGCGCTCAGCAACACTCCGGCCGCGTCACAACGGCAAATGCCGTAAGGGGCATTGGTCACCAGCGAGCGGAAGTTGACCTCGGAGCGGCGCAACCCTTCCTGAGCGGCGCGCAGCGCCGCGTTGAAGGAGCAGATCAGCAGCGCCACGAAAACAAACAACATGAGATGTATGATGGCTTTGCGATATTCCGATGGAGTTTTTCCCGCGGAAAGCGAGAAGTAGGCGTTCACGGTAAGTGCGAAAGACGTCGCCACCAGGCCAGGTTTCCAGCCACCGTACCAGGCGCTGACCATGATGGCCACCGCGAACACTACCAGCCGGCTCTCCACCACGTCGGAAAGCATCAGGGCAGGTATCAGGGCAAGGGTAATACTAAGGACGGCGACGCCGTATCGGAGTATGGGAGCCCGAGCCGGGGGTATGTAGCGCGCGCGGAGAAGGGGGAGCCTCAATCGCATGCAATCCAAATCTAATTCCAAAATGGGAACTCCGCGAGTTACGGGAGTACACGGGTTTGACGCTGCAAGGCTATCCCGACGTTGGCCGGGAGGACATCGCGAACATCGATGAATATCGGACTCTTCACTGGAACATTCGACCCCATCCACCGCGGCCACTTGGCTCTGGCACAAGCAGCGCTCGAACATTTTTCCCTGGGCCGTATTTACTTCGCGCCCACAGGCAATCCGCCTCACAAGCAAAAGCAGTCGCTGGCCCCCTTTACCCATCGCTACGCGATGGTGGTGTTGGCGACCATGGCGGAGAAGACATTTGTCCCTTCACTGCTGGAAGCGCCTGGCGATGCCCCAGCCACCGGGAAAAAGGGCGCGCCCCTGCCCGAAGCGAATTACAGCATCGACACGGTGCAGCGGTTGAAGGCGACTCTGAAGAAGGCGGACCGGCTGTTCTTTCTCATCGGGATTGACGCTTTTGATGACATCGCTAAGTGGCATCAGGCCGAGGCTCTATTCCGGGAGTGTCCATTCATCGTAGCCAGCCGTCCGGGATTCTCTCTTGCCGATGTCGCCAATGCCCTGCCCGAGCGGCTCCGCCCCAAGGCGGCAGTTACCAAACCCTTCGCCAAGCAGCCCGCGAAGGGGGATCTGGTATTGCCGGGGGCTACGGTTCACCTGCTCGATGGCGTTCAACAAAACGTCTCGGCTACGGCCATCCGGGAGGCAGTCACTGGCAAGCGGTCGCTGGCCAAGTTTGTCGATCCGGCGGTGGGGGAGTACATCAAGAAAATGGGGTTATACGGCGGCCGATAATCCTAGACCCGGGCGCGGGCGGCCCTCAGGTAAAATGGTAAGCAGACAACAGCCAGCCCAATCAAATTACCGCATGAAAAAAAACGATCTGAAACGCCAAGTTGCCGAAGCCATTAGCGCCTGCCAGGACAAGAAGGCGGACGAAATCACGATTTTGGAATTGGAAAAGGGATCGGGGGCATTCACCGATTATTTCGTCGTGTGTAATGGCAGCAATCCGCGGCAGATCCAGGCGATCGCCGACGAAGTGGAACTCCGGCTGAAGAAAGCTGGAATGCGCCCCCATAATATAGAAGGTTACAAACTGGCCGAGTGGGTTTTGATGGACTACTTCGACTTCGTGGTGCATGTGTTTTCCGAGAAGTCGCGCCAGTTCTACGATCTCGAGCGGCTGTGGAAGTCGGCCAAAAAGCTGGAGCCCGCGGAGTTGATGGGGCGCACAAAAAGTAAGCGCGCTCCGGCACGCAGTCTGGCCCGCAAGGGAGCATGAGCGCATCGAAACAACCCGACTGGGGCTCGTCCTACCGGATGATTGCCGCCGAGACGTGGAAGGCGAAGTCCGCCGCCATGGGGCGCGATGTGACCGAAGCGCTGGTGGACTACGCTCAGCCGCGGCCCGGAATGAAGGTCTTGGATTTGGCGGCCGGCACAGGCGAACCTGCCATCAGCCTGGCACCGCGAGTGGAGCCGGGCGGAGAGGTCACAGCGCTCGATCTCAGCTCCGATCTTCTGGAAATTGCCGCCGGACGGGCGCGGGAGCGGCAGCTGGCCAATTTCGTAACTAAGCAGGCCGACGCTCACCAGCTTCCCTTTCCGGATGGCAGCTTTGACCTGGTGACTTCGCGGTTTGGGGTCATGTTTTTTCAAACGAAGGCATTGCAGGAAGCGCGTCGCGTATTGAAAACCGGCGCCCGTGCCTGTTTTGTGGCATGGGGACCGTTCGAGCAACCGTTCTGGTCGAGCATGCTGGGAGTTGCGCACAAGTATGCGGGCGGAGAACGCACCCCGCCAGGGCAGGATCCTTGCCGCTACGGACAGCCCGGCAGCCTCTCCGCAGCCCTTGGCGAAGCAGGATTTCAGCAGATTGAAGAGGCGACGAGAACACTGCCCTGGACCTGGAACGGACCCGCGGAAGAAGTCTGGGAGCAAACGCAGGTCATGGCGACGCCGTTTCTGCCAATGATCAAGCGTGTTCCGGCGGAAAAGTTGGAGCAGCTTAACCGCGAAGTACTCGCATCCGTTTCGCAACACTCCGATGGCGGCGCGATAAAATTTGGCGCGGTCGTGGTGCTGGCTTCGGGAACCAAGAGCTAACCACAGAGGCCACAGAGGAACACAGGGTGGTTCCAGTTTTCCTCCGTGTTCCTCTGTGCCCCCTGTGGTTAAATTTGTTTGTGAAGATCAAGATTGCATGGATCGGCAAAACCAAAGCGCCTGCGATCCGAGCGCTCACCGACGAATATTTGAAGAGGCTGAAGCACTACGCAGAGGTCGATGGCGTTTCGTTGAAAGATGAGGCCACCCTGCTCAAGCTAAGTGGAGCGGGAGCCCGGCCCACGAGGCACACGCTGGTGCTCCTCGACGGTCGCGGCAAACAGCTTTCCTCCGAAGAGTTCGCCAGGTGGCTGGGCGAGTACCAAGACCGCAGTTCGGCGCCCCTCTTGTTTGCCGTCGGCGCGGCAAATGGCTTCAGCGACGAGGCCCACCGCGCAGCGACCCTCGTGCTCTCCCTGGGCAAAATGACCCTCGCTCATGAGCTGGCGAGGGTGGTCTTGCTGGAGCAGATCTACCGCGCATTCACCATCTTGAAAGGGCATCCTTACCACCTTGGCCACTGATCACGCCCCCAAACAGGTACAATCGAGATTCGCCTACAATGACAGACGTTCGCCGAGGTTTGATCATCGTCAACACCGGTCCGGGCAAGGGCAAGACCACGGCGGCCATGGGCACCGCATTAAGAGCTGTGGGCCAGGGCATGCGGGTGCTGATGCTACAGTTCCTGAAGGGCTCCTGGCATTATGGCGAGCTGGATGCAGTCCAGGCCTTCGGCGACAAGTTTGTCATCAAGCAATTAGGGCGCGGCTTCGTGAAGGTAGGCACGGAGAAGCCTGATCCCGAGGATGTTCGCATGGTTGAAGAAGCCTGGGCCGAGAGCGAGAAGGCAATTCAATCGGGGACATGGGATTTAGTCATCCTGGACGAGATCAATTACGCCATCAGCTATGGCATGCTTGATCCGGCGAAAGTGGTCGAAAGCCTCAAGAAAAAGCCGGAAATGGTGCATGTGATCTTGACGGGCCGTAACGCCCATCCGACAATTGTGGAACTTGCGGACACCGTGACCGAAATGCGCCAGATCAAGCACGCCTACGAGAAAGGCGTGATGGCGCAAAGAGGCATCGAGTACTGAGATTGAGCAATTGGGGGCTTTTCAATTACCCAATTACCAGATTTTTCTTATGGCCTGGTTCAAACGAGAAGCCGGCGAGCTGGACACCTCGGGCGAGAAGAAAGTCCGCACCGAGGGGCTGTGGGTGAAGTGCGAGGGGTGCCGGCAGATCATTTGGAAAAAAGATCTGGAAGACAACCTCCAGGTTTGCCCCAAATGCGGCAAGCACTTCCGCATTGATGCCCGTACCCGGCTGGCGCAGCTTCTGGACAACGATCAATACGACACCTTCGCCGACAACCTGAGTTCCACCGATCCACTTCAGTTTTCTGACTTGAAGTCCTACGCCGCGCGCCTGGAAACCGCGCAGGCGGAAACCGGCCTGACGGATGCCGTTATCAATGCCCGCGGCAAGCTGAACGGAAAGCGGGTGATTGTCAGCTCCATGGAATACGCATTCATTGGCGGCAGCATGGGCGCCGTGGTGGGTGAGGTCATCACCCGTGCCATTGAAGAGGCCCAAAACACCCGGACGCCGCTGATCATCGTTTCCGCTTCCGGCGGCGCGCGCATGATGGAGGGAGTAGTCAGCCTGATGCAACTGGCCAAGATTTCGGCCGCGCTGGCCCGCCTGGACGAGGCGCGGGTTCCGTATATCTCGGTACTCACCGATCCCACCACCGGCGGCGTGACCGCATCCTTCGCCATGCTTGGCGACCTGAACGTTGCCGAACCCGGGGCCCTCATCGGATTTGCCGGCCCCCGCGTTATTGAGCAGACTATCCGCCAGAAACTTCCAGCCGGCTTCCAGCGCGCCGAATTTCTGCTGGAACATGGGATGCTCGACGCGGTCGTGCCTCGGAAGGACCTGAAGCCGTACATCGGACGGGCGCTGGAATTTATGGCGGCTTAGCTTTCAGTTCTCGGTCGTCAGTTTTCAGCCAACCCTTAGTTACATCCACTCGCCGCGCAGCTTGCGGCTTTGCCTGCTTCCAGCGAGCCTGGCATCCGTTCAAACTGATAATCTGATAGCTGAAAGCTAATGGCTGAAAGCTGCTCCACCTCGTACGAAACCGCGGTTGCGCGCATGTATGCGCTGGGTCACGAACTGGCGCAGACGCCTGCGCACAAGTTCGATTTGGCGCACATGCGGAGTCTCTTGGAATCGCTCGATCATCCCGAGCGGCGATTTCCCAGCGTCCTCATCGCCGGCACTAACGGAAAGGGATCCACGGCAGCCACGCTGGCATCAGTTCTGCGGGCTTCTGGACTGCGTGCCGGGCTGTACACATCGCCCCACCTGATTTGCATCAACGAGCGCATCCAGATTAACGGGAACGAAATTCACGACGACGAGTTCGCATTGATTTACGGCCTGGTTGACCGGACCGCCGAACGCCTGGTCGAAGAGGGCGAATTGCCCTGGCACCCCAGCTTTTTCGAAATGCTGACCGCCATTGCTTTCGAGTACTTTGCGCAGAACAAATTGGACATCGCGGTTTTGGAAGTAGGCATGGGCGGCCGCCTGGACGCCACCAACGTGGTCGAGGCGCGCGTCAGCGTGATTACGGACATTTCACTTGACCATCAGAAATTCCTCGGGGATACGGTGGCCGAGATTGCCCGCGAGAAGGCAGGAATCATCCGCCGCGGCGGCGTGGTGGTCACCCTGCCACAACAACCGCAAGCCAACGACGTGATCGGCAACACCATTCTCGATCTCGAAGCCCAGGGAGTCAGCGCTGTTCCCTATGTGCCCCCGGTGAGTCCGGGGAGCGCCGAATATTTTGACGAGAACGCCCGAACTCTCCGTTATCCGTTGCAAGTGTTAGGTAAGCAAATTCAGGTCGAGACTCCACTGGTCGGGCGGCATCAATTAAGGAACGTCGCGCTCGCAATTGCAACCGCCGAGCAACTGGCTAAACAAGGCTTTCCCATTACGCCGGAATCGATCGAGCGCGGCATTCGAGAAACCCATTGGCCGGGGCGTTTCCAAGTGCTACCCGCCCGCAACGGCGCCCCGGAGTACGTCTTCGATGTGGCACACAATCCCGCCGGAGCATGGGCTTTGCGTTCTACGCTGTCCGCCCGGTACCCGGACCGGCAGCTTACCTTTGTGTTTGGGGCGATGCGAGACAAGGCAATCGCCGAAATGACTGAGATTCTCTTTCCGCTGGCCGAGCGGGTGATCGCCACCCTGGCCGACAATCCACGCTCGGCCATGCCGGAAGAAATTCGCCAGGCTGCCGCCCGTACCGCAACTGAGATTGTGGCAGCCGCCGATGTCTCGTCAGCCATCGAGCGAGCCACTGCCCTGGCTGGTCCCCGAGGGGTAGTGGTTATCACCGGTTCCATATACATTGTGGGAGAAGCCATGCGACGGCTCGGAGTAAAGATCTGAGTGCCGGAGTTAAACACTTCCGTGGATGACCCGACCAAAGCCGTGACCGGCAATCAGGCCACGTTGCCTTCGCGCTCGCGGGCCACTTTCGCACAGCGCAAATATGGCTGGGCGAGCCGCCTGCGCTCCTACTTCATCTTTGATCCGCTGATCTGGTCCTACACCGTCGTGATGGGTCTGATTTCGATTCCCGCCCCGCTGTTCGGGGACAAGGCCCGCATCCTCCACCGCTTGGCGCGGGTGTGGACCAGGTTGATCATGGCGACCATCGCTTCTCCCGTGAAAGTGACGGGCTTGGACAAGATCGACACTTCCAAGACCTACGTGTACGCAGCGAGCCACGCCTCGGCGCTCGATATCCCAGTTCTCTTCGCCAATCTGCCGTTCCAGTTCCGCATCGTTTTCAAGAAGGAATTGCTGTCATATCCGGTGATTGGCGGGTACCTGAGGCGGTCGGGACAAGTCTGCATCAACCAACAGGCCCCGACGCGTTCGATTGCCGATATCCGATCCGCAGTCAAGAGCCTGAAAGCGGGCATGCCGCTGGTGATTTTCCCCGAGGGCGGCCGCACCCCGGACGGCGAGATCAAACCCTTTTTGCCAGGCGCCTTCTACCTCGCCATCAAAGCCCAGGTGGACATCGTTCCCATTGCCCTCATCGGCACCTTTGAACTGCTGCCCATGAACACTTATCACATCAAGAGCCGCCCACTGGAGATGCGGGTGGGGCAGCCCATCTCGACCGCCGGCTACGGCCCGCGGCAGATGGAAGAACTGTCTGCGCGGGTCAAATTAGCCATGGAAGAGCTCTACTACTCCTGAAATTCGTCCGCCGCACGCGACAATTTCCCTCGTCTCGTTCATAATCTTCGACCGGAGGGTTTCATGAAATTCTTTTGCCTGCTGCTGTTCTTGTGTCTTTCCCTGTCCCCGCAAGCTCAGACTGCCTCAAAGCCCACAGTTGCGGAGGCGGAACAGTTCATCAGTCAGGCAGAGGCTCGTTTGAACGCGCTCAATACCAAAGCAGCGCGGGCGGGGTGGGTCCAGGAAAACTTCATTACCGATGATACCGAGGCGATCGCCGCCGACGCTAACGAACAATCGACCGCCGCGGTTACCGAGCTCGTCGAGCAAGCGAAACGCTTCGATGGCCTGACTTTGCCCCCGGCCCTGGCGCGGAAGTTCCTGCTGCTGAAACTGGGCCTGACCGCTCCCGCGCCGAATGATCCCAAGCTGCGGCGCGAGATGATCGAAATTGCCACCTCTCTCGACGGTGACTACGGCAAGGCCAAGTATTGCCGCAAGCCCGACGACTGTCTCGACATCACTGCGATCGAGAAGATCATGGAAGAAAGCCGCGATCCCAAGGAGTTGCAAGACGTCTGGCTGGGATGGCACAAAATCGGGGCGCCCATGCGCCAGCGCTATTCGCGCTTCGTCGAACTCTCGAATCAGGGCGCGCGTGAAATGGGCTTTAAAGACGTGGGCGCGCTGTGGCGTGCCGGCTACGACATGTCGCCCGAGCAGTTCAACGCCGAACTGGAGAGGCTGTGGCAGCAGGTCCGGCCGTTGTATCTCTCGCTGCACACCTACGTCCGCGCACAGTTGGTGAAACATTACGGACCGAATGTGGTGCCGCCGGATGGGCCAATCCCCGCCGACCTTCTGGGCAACCCCTGGGCGCAGCAGTGGGACAGCATCTTTCCCCTGCTCGGTTTGCCCGAGAACAGCCGCGGCTACGACCTCACAGAACTGCTGAACGCCAAGAATCTTGACGCTAAAGGCATGGTCCGTTACGGCGAAGGTTTCTATAAGTCCTTGGGGTTCGCGCCTCTTCCCGGCACTTTCTGGGAACGTTCATTGTTGACCAAGCCGCGGGACCGCGATGTGGTCTGTCACGCCAGCGCCTGGGACATCGACAACCAGGACGATCTTCGGATCAAGATGTGCATCCAGGTCCGGGACGTTGATTTCATCACCATCCATCACGAACTGGGGCACAATTTTTACCAGCGCGCTTACAAGGACCAGCCCTTTCTCTTTGAAAACGGCGCCAATGATGGCTTTCACGAAGCCATCGGCGATACCATTGCCCTCGCCGTCACGCCGGAGTACTTGCGGCAGATCGGCCTGCTCGACAAAGTTCCCTCTGCCGATTCCGACATTCCACTGTTGCTGAAAAAAGCGCTGGAGAAAGTGGCGTTTCTTCCCTTCGGAATGTTGATTGACCAATGGCGCTGGAAAGTCTTTTCTGGAGAAATCACTCCCGCCAATTACAACCAGTCATGGTGGGACATGCGCTTGAAGTATCAGGGAATTGCACCGCCGGTGGCGCGGAGTGAAGCCGACTTCGATCCCGGCGCCAAGTATCACGTCGCGGCCAACGTTCCATACATGCGCTACTTCCTCGCGGACATTCTGCAATTCCAGTTCTACCGCGCCATGTGTAAAGAAGCCGGATACACCGGACCGCTGCATCGTTGCACCTTCTACAACTCCAAAGCTGCCGGAGAAAAACTGAACAAGATGCTGATGATGGGTCAGAGCCAGCCGTGGCCCGACGCTCTCGAAGCTCTCACCGGCCAGCGCCAGATGGACGCCACCGCCATTCTGGATTACTTTGCTCCTCTGCAGAAGTGGCTGGATGAGCAGAATAAGGGACAGAAAGTGGGCTGGTAGAAGTGACTGCGGCCCGGAGGATAATTGGACGAAAACAGGCGCTATGAAAATACGCTGGTCCTGATCCTCTTCTTTGCCTGGGGCACGGTCTTTCTCGACCGTATGTCCCAGCTCTACCTGGCGCCTTACTTTGCGCCCGAGTTTCACTTGAGCCACGAACAGGTGGGGGTGCTGGCTTCGGTGGTGGCCATCAGCTGGGCGCTATCCACTCTCTTCTTCGGCGCGCTGTCGGACCGTTGGGGACGCCGCCGCATTCTGATTCCCGCAGTATTCGCGTTCTCCGCGCTGTCCTGGGTGTCGGGTCTGGCTCAGAGCTACGAACAGCTGCTCCTGATTCGGGCTCTCATGGGTATCGCCGAGGGCCCATGCTGGTCAGTCATCACCGCGCTGATTGAAGAGTCGTCCCATCCCAGCCGCCGCGGCCGCAACGTTGGACTGGTGGTCAGCGCAGCCGCCCTGGTTGGACTGGCCGTCGCCCCGGTGCTCACCACTCAAGTGGCTTCCCGCTTCGGCTGGCGCTGGGCATTCTTTGTGGCTGGGTTGCCGGGAATACTGCTCGGACTGCTGATCTGGAAGTTCGTGAAAGAGCCGCCGGAAAAGGCCGGCAGCAGCCACCGCGCTCCGGTTTTTGGCGACTATGTTTCCGTCCTGCGCCGGCGCAACATATGGCTGGCATGTTTTGGCGCTGCCGGGTTCATGACCTGGCTGTTTCTGCTGAACGTGTTCGCGCCGCTCTACATCACCGAAGTCGCTCATCAGCCTGCCACCACCGCGGGGTTCCTGCTGGGTGCAAGCGGCCTGGGGAGCTTTTTTATCGGGTTCCTCCTGCCCGCTTTCTCCGACAAGGTTGGCCGTAAGCCGATCCTCTGGTTCCTGGCTGCGCTCTCAACGGTTGTCCCGCTCGCGCTCTTGGTGCCGGCGCTCTATTCGCATCTGTGGTTGCTGGCGGGAATCCTGCTGCTGGCTAATGGCGGCCAGGGAATTGCTTCTCTGATCATCGTGTTGGTTCCCGCAGAGAGTGCTCCTATAGGTTTTGCGGCGACGGCCATCGGCATGGTCACGCTGGCCGGCGAGGTCATGGGAGCAACAGTGGCTCCGGCAATTGGCGGAGCCATGGCGCAAAGAATGGGATTGGGAACGGCGCTGTGGATGTCGGCCGGAGGGATGGTGGTTCTTTTCCTGGTGACCGCCTTCCTGGGAGAGACTAGCCGAAGGAAGATTCAGGGAGCTGCGTAGTGGAGCTTTTCATTGCGAACTCACGAATTCCTTCGCACTCGCTGCGGTAAAGGTCTTAACCGCAAAGGACGCCAAAGGTCCCCCCAGCCTATTTCGACGTCCCAGTGTTTTATACTTGAGTGCTAACCTATGGCAGACAATATCCACATCCAGCTCCCCGACGGGAGCGTTAAGGAACTACCCAGGGGCAGCACTGCCCTCGACGTTGCCAAATCCATTGGCCAGCGACTGGCCGACGCGGCCCTTGTGGCAAGGACCAACGGCGATCTCATCGACCTGACCAGGCCGCTCGAAAAAGACACGCCCCTCCGCATTCTCACGGAAAAAGATCCCGAGGCACTCGAAGTCTACCGGCATTCCTCGGCGCACCTGCTGGCGGCTGCTGTGTTGGAACTGTTCCCGGAGACCAAGCTGGGCCACGGGCCGCCGACCGAGAGCGGATTTTTCTACGATTTCTATCGCCCCACGCCGTTTACGCCTGAGGACCTGCAAAAGATCGAGAGGAAGATGCAGGAACTGGTGCAGCAGAATATTCCCTACGCCCGCGAATTTCTGCCTCGCGATCAAGGGCTGGCTGCGTTCAAGAATGAAGGCGACTTCATGAAGTGCCATTTCATCGAGCAATTCACCAAGCCCGATGAAAAGATTTCCATTTATCGCACGGGAAAATTCACCGACTTCTGCCGCGGCCCGCACATTCCTTCGACCGGCCGGATCAAGGCATTCAAGTTGCTGAACATCGCCGGCGCCTACTGGCTGGGCGACGAGAAGAATCCGCAACTGCAACGTATTTACGGCACGTCATTTTTCTCGAAGAAAGATCTCGACGACTTCATCCACCGGCAGGAAGAAGCCAAGAAGCGCGACCATCGCGTGCTGGGACAGCAGCTGGATTTGTTTTCGATTCAGGAACTGGCCGGCCCCGGGCTGATCTTCTGGCATCCCAAGGGCGGAATCGTCCGCAAAGAGATGGAAGACTGGATGCGCGACCAATACCTCAAGCGCGGCTATTCGCTGGTGTACACGCCCCACGTGATGCGCCGCCAGCTTTGGCAGACCTCGGGCCACGAAGGCCATTACGCGCAGAACATGTTCGATGTCATGGAACTCGACGACGCGGAATACCGCCTCAAGCCCATGAATTGCCCAGGTCACATCCTCATTTACAAAGATTCGCTGAAGTCCTATCGCGATTTGCCGGTGCGGTTGGGCGAACTGGGCACGGTGTACCGCTACGAGCGCTCCGGAGTGATGCACGGGCTGTTGCGGGTTCGCGGTTTCACCCAGGACGACGCCCATATCTTCTGCACCCCGGAGCAGATTGAGGGCGAAATCGAGGCTTGTCTCGATTTTGCTTTGGACGTGCTGAAGGACTTTGGCTTCGACCGATTTCAGACCGAGCTTTCGACCTGGGATCCGAGCCAACGCGCGAGTTTTGTCGGCAGCGAAAAGCCATGGAACCACGCCACGGCGTCGCTGGAGAATGTACTCAAGCGCCGCAAGATCGACTACAAAACCGTTCCGGGAGAAGGCGCATTTTACGGTCCCAAGATTGACATCAAGCTGGTGGACGCTATCGGCCGCCTGTGGCAGCTTTCGACCATCCAGTTCGATTTCAATCTGCCCGCCCGCTTCGGCCTGGAATATGTGGCGGAAGATGGCACCCGCAAGCAGCCGGTGATGGCGCATCGCGCTCTCTATGGGTCGATTGAAAGATTCTTCGGCGTGCTGATTGAGCACTACGCCGGCGCGTTTCCAGTATGGCTTTCGCCGGTGCAAGCGGTGATGATTCCCATCGCCGAGCGCCACGTGGAGTATGCCCAGAAAGTGGCTGCCCAACTCAAGGCCACGGGAGTGCGGGTAGAGGTTGATGGCCGCAACGAAAAGATGAACGCTAAAATCCGCGAGCACGCTTTGCAGAAGGTGCCCTTCCTACTCGTGGTTGGAGATAAAGAAGCCGAAGCCGGCAAAGTAAATGTCCGCACCCGCGGGAGCGAGAAAACCGAAGACATGCCGACGGCGGAGTTTGTTGCGATGATCAGGAAGGTGATCACGGAAAAGCGTCCTAGTCTTTGACCTCGGAATTTAACCCGAAGGGGCACGAAGATACGCAAAGGTAAGTCCTGAAACAAAGACCTTTGTGTCCTTTGTTTTGTCCGGATTCTGGAACAAGAAACATTTTCCTTCCCTGATCGTGCGGTTCGTTCTACCATTACTGCCTTCACTTCGGAAACGGACAATCTCCAACCCATACGGCGACCGAATCGCCTTTTCGCGCGAAAGAAGGATCTATGAGCATTGGACATTATGGATGGGTTCCGGATCTCCCGGACCTGCGAGACCTGACCTACGCAGCCCCAGCCGAATTCCTGACCGCCTTGCCGACCACCGTCGATTTGCGTCCCGAATGCCCCGCGGTCTACGACCAGGGACAATTAGGGAGCTGCACGGCGAACTCCATCGGAGGCGCGTTTCAATTTGAACAGATGAAACAGAAGGTGAATGACTTCACTCCTTCGCGTCTGTTCATCTACTACAACGAGCGAGTGGTCGAGCATACGGTCGACTCCGACAGCGGAGCCCAGATCCGCGACGGCATCAAAGTGGTGGCCAAGCAAGGAGCGCCGCCGGAGACGGACTGGCCTTACGACATCAGCAAGTTCGCACAAAAGCCGCCACAAGAGGCCTACGCCGACGCCGCCAAGAACAAGGTGCTTTCCTACCAGCGAGTCGCGCGCGCGCTGAACCAGATGAAGGGCTGCCTGGCATCGGGATATCCGTTCGTGTTCGGCTTTACCGTCTATGACAGTTTTGAGAGCATGACCGTCGCGCATTCCGGACACGCACCCATGCCTCAACCCGGGGAAAAAGTGGTTGGCGGTCATGCCGTCCTGGCGGTCGGTTACGACGACAAGAACCAGTGGTTCATGGTGCGCAATTCGTGGGCGGCGACTTGGGGTTTAAAGGGCTATTTCACACTCCCCTATCAATACCTTCTGGAGCCGAATCTCTCGGACGACTTCTGGACAATCCGTCTGGTTGCCGCTTCTACCTCGAGCAAGAAAAAACCAAAGCCCAGAAAAAAACACTGACGCGACTCATTCTCAGGACCGGACTTCGACTTTCATCCGAAAGGTCTTGGCCGGTCCTGAGGAACTCTCCCACGGTCGCGCGTAGTGCAATTCGATCTCGCAAGTCCCGGGCGCAACCCCCCGAAATCTCCAGACGTGATGGCCCGCACCCCCTACTCCCGCGGGATTCGGTTCGGCAATTTCTTCCAGCAACATGCAGGCAGGTTCTGGGCCGGTCTTCAGCGTCCAACGGTAGCCGGCAGTGCGGACCTCGGGCAGAGTCAACGAGAACTCGCCGTTCGCTTTGACGGTCACAGCCTGGTTGTTGGCGGATTCGTCGAATTGCATGGTGAGCGCCATCCACGCGGTTGTCAGGTCGACTCAATCTTCCCGGCAATTTGCCCCTGCCGGGTTTTCGCCGCCTCGACCAGCGCCCGAAAGATGGCTCGCGACGGCTCATCGTCATCCACCGATCGCTCCGGATGCCACTGCACCGCCAGCACGAAATGATCAGCCGACGTGCCTTCGACCGCTTCGATGATGCCATCTTCCGGAGAGCGCGCCACGGCGCGCAGCCCATCCCCGATTACGTCGGCGGACTGATGGTGGCTCGAGTTCACCGGCAGGTCGTGCGCCTCACCCAGAATCTCAGCCAGCTTCGAGGCAGGCTCCACTTCCACGGAGTGCGCCACCGCGACCTTCCGCCCGGCTTCGTGATTGATCGCCGACTCAATGTGTTGAATCAGCGTCCCGCTGCGGTAAACGTTGAGCATCTGCAAGCCGTAGCAGATACCGAGCACGGGCTTCTTCATGTTGTAGGCGTCCTGAAGCAGTAACTCGTCCACGGTATCGCGGCCGGGATCAGAAGCCGCAGTATGAGGTTCACGCGGTGCGTCGTACTTGGCGGGATCCACATCCGCCCGGCTTCCCGGCAGCAGTACCCCGTCGCACTGCTCAATCAGCTTCATCACTTCAGCGGGAGTTTTGTCCAAAGGGATGGCAACCGGCTCTCCTCCGGCTTTCTCCACCGCGCGCTCATATTGCGGCAACGACCGGCTGGCATATTCGGGATCTCCGGAGTGAGGCACGGGAATGGCAATGCGAGGCCGCATGATTTGATTTAACCACAGAGAGCACAGCGGTCACAGCCTAGCGGCTGGCGCGCGCGATCTGCGCCAAAGCTCGCGCCTGACGGAAGTTGCGGACTTCAAGAATGGTGGCAAGAATCAGGGCAATCGCACCCGCGCCCAGCGCAATCGGCAAAGCGATGTGACGATATGCGACCGCCATGTTGGGATGCAGTCCACGGGCGGTCGCGCTGATTACGATCCCCAGAATGCCCAGCAGTAAGCCGACCGCGAAGGCCAGCAGCGTCAGAAGAAACGTCAACAGCAACACCCGCACGGGGATGACATACCAGCGCGGCTGGCGGGCCGGGGACATGTTTCGATTGTAGCGCCGGGCGAAACTGCCGGGTGCGATAGAATACATTTCATGTCGCAAGCTGCACCCGCCATTACCCGTTCTCCGGCCGAGGTGGTTCGCCAGACTCCGGTAGCACAGGCGCCGAATGGCATCTGCTATGCCGTTGCCGGCGAGGTCACGGTTCCGAAGTCAGACTTGGAGCGGATGGTGGCTGCCGTGCCCGATACTGCCTCCGCCGCGCTGCATCACAAAGCGTATTATTTCGTTCCGCTCACCGTGAACCAGGGTGATGACACCGTCATCGCCGACCGCTACGATGTCGCGCTCAGCGACAACGCCGTCTGCCATCGCAATCTCGAACTGGGCGACTCGCAATGCGTATTCATCTCCACTCGGCTCATGGATGACAAGTTTTCCGTCGCCTTCGAGTTTTACATCAACGTGGGGCACGCTGTGGTCGAGCGGGCGGGTGTGTCGCAGGCATTCGCGGAGCTGGTGTGGAAGCAGGCGGAAGCCAATGCCAAGGGCGAGACCTCGCTCGATGCCTGGGAATCGCGCAAGCTGGCCACCTCGCACGCGCCCGATGCAGAGAAGCACAAGAACGAATACTTCGCGGCCACCTTCGCGGATGCAATTTCCATCTACCTGCTGTCGCTATACATCGACGTGGATTATCACGACCTGCGGGAGCGTGATTATCCCCTGCTGGCGCCGGCCGCAATGGCGGAACGGCTGCGCAAAGTGGCGGAGCTGTTTCCGGCGAACCCAGGGTTCGAGTTCGCGATTTACTACAAGCGGAGGAGCTAATTGCGCCGCGCATTAAGGCTGATTTTGGCTGATCAAACTCTTGGCCACAAATTTGCGCGGATTCTTCTGATACTCAGAGCACTCCTAGTTTCCCAGTTGCCCTCCCGGTTGGTCACTTTTCAGCAGCACTGACCGGTCGTGCTTGGCCGGCGAGTAGCGCACAATCACCATTCGATCTTTCCAACCGGTGACCAACTCTTCCGCCCGTTTTTCGCTATGTGCTCGCATTTGGTGAAAACCAGAATAGTATTCGCCGTCGACGACGTAGGAGTAGGTTAGCTCACCAATCCATTTCTTGAAGTTCCTTTCGTTGGCGGCCCTCGCGATCGCCTCGGAAACTCTTCCTTGTGCAGACGGCCAGGATTGCGCCTGACGCACCCTTAGCCACGCCCAAACGCCGCCACCAGCGGCAAGAAAGAACAAGAGAATCTCGTGCCAAAGCGGCCACAGGTTCCATGGGTCGAACGATTTCACAGCCTGCTAGGTTAACCTAGAAATCGGACCTGCGCTGAGGACTTTCGCAGCTGGAACCTCGCCCACGGATTTGCACGGATTCTCACCGGCCAAACCCTTCAACAAAATCCTCTGTGTTCCCCTGTGCTCTCTGTGGTTAGAATCAACAATCCATGTCTGTCACCGTCCGATCCTTCGCCAAGATTAACCTCGGGCTGCGCATCGGTGCTCCGCGCGCCGATGGTTTCCACGAACTGCTGACGGTTTATCAGACGATTGCCCTGCACGACCGGATTCGAGTGCAGGTCGGCCGCGGCTCGGGAATTGAGATTCGCTCGGAAGATCCGCGCGTCCCCAGGGATCAGTCGAACACCTGCTATCGAATCGTAGAGCGGGCGATGGTTGCGCTAAAGGCGCGCGGCCGGGTGGTGATTGAGATTGAAAAGCGTTTGCCGGTGCAGGGCGGATTGGGCGGCGGCTCGGGGAATGCCGTCGCGGCGCTGTTGGCCCTGGAACGTGCGTTGAAGAAAGAGTTGCCGGTTGCGGAGAGATTGCGAATCGCCGCGGAAGTCGGGTCGGACTTGCCGTTGTTCTTAGTCGGTGGGACGGTGCTTGGGGTTGGACGCGGGGAGCAAGTCTATCCTTTGGCGGATTTACCGGCGGCGGCGTGCGTCGTGGTTACGCCGGAAATCGCGGTATCGACGCCGAAGGCGTTTGCGGATTGGGATGCTTTGTATGATCCGGGCGAGGCTGTCGAGCTGCGCCCGACTTGGACGGCCGAGGGCGGCCGTCCCCGCACAGGCAGAGGTAAGGCCGCTGAATTGACGGGTGTACAACCCTCCGGTAGAATGAATGAGTTCGGTCGCGTGCTTTCCGCGTGGCTGAGCGCCTCAGACCGAACCAGGAACCAATCCAAGTCTGGGAAGGGTTTATCCGGTGTCCCTGCAAGAGGCAGGGGCCGGGCCGAGACCCCGCTTCTCGACCTCGTCCGTACCGGGATAGAAAACGACTTTGAGCGAGTCGTCTTTCCGCAATATCCCGAACTGCTTGAGGTCAAAGGCGTGGTCGAGCGCGCGGGCGCGTTTTATGCCTCGCTTTCGGGTTCCGGATCGGCCATTTACGGCTTGTTTGCAACTCCCGCAGCGGCCCAAACCGCCGCCGCCAGATTGCAGAAAATGGGTGTCAAGGCGCTGGCGACCACCACCCTGACGCGGCCGCAGTATTGGAAGAAGTTGCTGGTTTCCGGTTTCTAGTTTCTAGTATCCTGTTCGAGCACAGAATTCCGCTCGAAACCAGAAGCTGAAAACTAGGGTTACTGGGCCGTCGACTAATGGTAGTTTGAGGCGCTTAGCGGGCGTCTGAGCCCGCTGCCGAAATCCTGAGCGCAGCGAAGGATCTCGGGGACTGGCAGTGTCGACGGGAAGGTTTGAATACTGGGCCGTCGACTAATGGTAGGTCAAGTGCCTTTGGAGCACTTTGTCTAGGTTCGAATCCTAGCGGCCCAGCCAGAAAAAAGCTTCTAGCCCCTAGCTGCTAGCTAGGAACGGCAGGGTGAGGCTAGGAGCTAGGAGCCAACAGCTCTTATGGCCACTCTTGCGACAGCAACAGAAAAGAAACCGCAGATGACCGCCGACGAGAAGCCGGAGCGCAAGCCGCCGCAACGCGGCCGCGTGGACGACAAGTTCAAGATCTTCAGCGGTACCGCCAATGAGAAGTTGGCCGATGATGTCTGCGAGTTTCTGGGGCTGACGCGCAATCAGGCCCTGGTCACGCGCTTCAAGGACGGCGAAGCTTACGTCCAGATTCAGGAGAACGTTCGTGGTGCCGATGTATTCGTGATTCAACCGACCTCGCGCCCGGTGGACGAGCACCTGATGGAGTTGCTGCTGATGATCGACGCGCTGAAGCGGGCGTCGGCGCGGCGCATCACCGCGGTGGTTCCGTACTACGGATATTCGCGGCAGGACCGCAAGGATAAGCCGCGAGCCCCGATTTCAGCCAAGCTGGTGGCCGATTTGCTGACCACTGCCGGCGCCGACCGCGCGTTGATCATTGATCCGCACGCGTCGCAGATTCAGGGGTTCTTTAACATTCCGGTGGATCCGTTGTTCGCTTCGCCGGTGCTGGTGGATCATTTCAAGAGATTGAATCTGCCCAATTTGACCGTGGTTTCGCCGGATGCGGGCGGCGTGGAACGAGCGCGGTTTTTTGCCAAGAAAATGGACGCTGCGCTGGCCATCGTCGATAAGCGCCGGGTGGAAGCCAACGTCGCCGAAGTCATGCACGTGATCGGAGACGTCCAGGGCCGCACTTGTCTGGTGATCGACGACTTGATCGACACCGCCGGCACCCTGGTCAAGACCGCCAGCGCTCTCATGGAAAACGGCGCCACCGCGGTTTACGCCTGCTGTTCGCACCCCGTGCTCTCCAGCACGGCAGTCGAAATTATCGGGCAGTCTTGCATCAAAGAAGTGGTGGTGACCGATACCATTCCGCTCTCGGAAGAGGCGAAGAAGGAACCCAAGATTGTGGTTCGTTCGGTTGCGGGCCTGATCGGACGCGCCATCCAGTCGATTCACGAAGAGACATCGGTGAGCAAGTTATTTTTGTAGACAGGAATCAAAATTATGGCGACAGCAACTGAAACTACTGTTCTCGAAGCACAACCGCGGACCCCAGGCACCAAGAACGATGCCCGCCGGGTCCGCCGCGAAGGCAAAATCCCGGGAATTCTGTATGGCGCGGGCAAGCAGGCGCTGTCCGTGACCCTCGACCCGCGGCAGATTTCTCGCATCCTGCGTTCGGCTTCCGGCCACAACACCATTTTTGAGCTGGCTCTCGACGGCAACGAGCGCACCCAGGCCATGATCGTCGACTGGCAATACGAGCCCATCAAGGGCGCGCTGCTGCATATCGATCTGAAGCGCATCGCCATGGACCAGGTGCTGCAAGTCCGCGTCCCCATCGTGCTCAAGGGCGAGGCCGAGGGCGTGAAAACCCAGGGCGGCATTCTCGAGCAGGTGACTCGCGAAGTGGAAATCGAATGCTTGCCCGGTGATATTCCGACTTCGATCGAGGCGGACGTCAGCGAACTGGTTTTTGGCAAGGTGCTGCGTGTCTCGGACCTGCCGCACAACCCCAAATTGAAATTTGTCTCGGATGCAAACCTGCCGGTGGCGCACATCACCTCCGTGAAGGAAGAAGTAGCGCCGACTGCGGACGCGGTCGCTGCCGACGCCACTGCCGCCCCGGCCGAGCCCGAGGTCATCAAGAAGGGCAAACAGGAGACCGAGGAAGAAGGCGCCGAGGCCGCTCCCGCCGAGAAGGCCGAGAAGAAGGCAGAGAAGAAAGACAAGAAATAGCGGTCGTTGGCAAGCAATTGCGGATCTTCCAATGACGCTGGTGTTAGGGTTGAGCTAGAAGTTAAGAGCTAGTATCTAAGAGCGAAATGCGTGAAGCTGATCGTAGGTCTCGGCAATCCGGGCATCGAGTATCAGTTCACGCCGCATAACCTGGGCTTTCTGGTTATCGACAGAATTGCCGGGCAATGTAAGGTCGAAGTGAGAAACCGCCAATGCCGGGCGTTGACGGCGCGAGCGGTTATCGGCACGGAGACGGTGCTGTTGGCCAAGCCGGAGACGTTCATGAACTTGAGCGGCCTCTCGGTGCGTGAGCTGATCACTGAGCACGCGGCCAGGCCGGAAACCGACTTGATCGTGATACAGGACGAGTTGGATTTTCCGCTGGGTACGGTTCGTATCCACCGGAACCGCAGCTCGGCCGGGCACAACGGAATTGAGTCGGTGATCGGCGCCCTGGGCACGCAGGATTTTCTGCGCATCCGGTTGGGAGTTGCGCCGCATCGCAAAGTGGAAGACGGGATGACGTATCTGCTGTCGCCCTTCCGCAAAGCGCAGCTCAAGCTAGTCGATCCAATGCTGGAGGTTGCTGCCCAGGCGGTGGAGACGATTTTGAAAGAAGGACCGGCGGCGGCGATGAACCGCTACAACCGCAAGTCCGACGAAGAGAAAGAATAGCTGGGGAGCGTATCCCTGGCCAGATTTGGAGAGTGAAATGAATCGCACTTATGAACTCATGTTTATCGTCCGCCCGGACATGCCGGAGGAAGAGCAGGACAAGCTGATTTCCACTCTGGAAACCGCCGTCACCACCTCGGGTGGCCAGATGAAAAACGTGGAAAAAATGGGCAAGCGCCATCTCGCCTACTCGGTCCGCCGATTTCGTGATGGCATGTACATCCTGCTCACACTTGAGGGCAGCGGCGGCCTGATTCATGAACTGGAACGCCGCCTGCGCGTCACCGAGCCGGTGATCAAGTTTCTCACCGTGCGCATCGACGAAGAGCAGAAGCGGCTGGACAAGATCAAGGCCATCCGCGATTCTCGGCGGAAGGTCTCGGCAACGCCCGCGCCAGCACCCACGCCCGCCGAACCGGCGGCGGAAGCGCCGGCAGCAACCGCATAAGGAACCGCGTCGTTGGTCTCCGGTCAAGGGCAGCGATGCCAAGTAAAGCCAACGACGAACGACCAGGGACGAACTACAGACTCTAAGGAGCAACATGGCAGACGAAAGCAGAGCAACAGCAACGGCACCTTCCGGAGATCGGCCCTCGAGTGGTGACCGCCCTTCCGGCGGCGGCGACCGCCCTGATCGTGGCGAACGCCGCCCACCCCGCCCCGGCGGCCGCGGCGAAGGCGGCCCCGGCGGCCGCAAGTTCTTCCGGCGCAAAAAGGTTTGCAAGTTTTGCGTGGAGAAGATCGAAGCCATCAATTACAAAGACGTCCGCCTGCTCGCGCAATTTGTGGCGGAGAGCGGCAAGATTACACCGCGGCGCTTGACCGGCGTCTGCACGCCGCATCAACGGCGGCTTTCCTCGGCAATCAAGCAGGCGCGCAACATCGCCCTGCTGCCATTTGCCGGCCGGGCGTCATAAGGAAAGGCACGGGTCTTTACGGTTCAAGTGCGAAGAGTTGATCCGTGAAATCCGTGGCCAAAGTTAATAACGAACGGGAGTCATAATCATGGAAGTCATACTGAAAGAAGATGTAGCCAAACTGGGCTCGCGCGGAGACGTGGTGAAAGTCGCCGAGGGATACGGGCGCAACTACCTGCTGCCGCGCAAACTGGCCATTCAGGCCTCCGCCGGTAACAAGGCCGTCATCGAACAAATGAAGGCGGCATCGGTGCGCCGCTCGGCCAAGGAAAAGGCCCAGGCCGAGGAATTGGCCAAGCAGTTTGACGGGCTTTCGGTCTCGTTCCAGCGAAAGTCCGGCGAGCACGACCAGTTGTTCGGTTCCGTCACCTCCGGAGACGTAGCCGATGCGCTCGAGAAGAAGGGCTTCACGGTGGATCGCCGCAAGATTCAAATCCACGAGCCTCTGCGCACCCTCGGCGAGTTCACCATCCCCATCAAGCTGCAAAAGGAAGTCACCGCTCACCTGAAAGTGGTGATTGAGAAGGACGCAGCCGAGTAGCCGCTAGCAGCCTGAAACCACAAAGGACGCAGAAGTGCACGAAGGAAACCTCAAACCAAGACCTTCGTGAAACTTTGTGTCCTTTGTGGTTGGTGGCGTTTGCCGGAGCATTACTTTCGATACGCAACGATCTACAAAGACACGCTAAAACCTTTCCTGACAACATTGTGCGTGAGCAAGAATCCTTCTCCTCCCCTATAATTCTGCTCACGGTTCTCATCCTGACACGTCCATAGCTATGCAACCGGGAAGGGACGGCAAAGGCGCCCGGAGCAGTCGAGGACAGAGAAAAGTATGCCGGCCGATGCACTGGCTATACCATTTACGGTTGGCGGTTGTTCCCAACGGGAACGGGACTCAAGGGGCGACGCTGGCAGCACCCAGGACCCCAAGCGACGGGGCCACATGGCTGGGCAAAGTCTAGGCCGCATTGACGATACCTTGCTGGTCCGCGAAGCGCAGCATGGCAACCGCGCTGCCTTCGAGGAGCTGGTGCGGCACTATGACCAGGCGGTGCTCCGGTTGGCCATCCACCTCACCGGCAACGAGGCTGAAGCCCAGGATATTTATCAGGAAGCGTTCCTCAAGGCCTACAAGAGTGTGGCCAACTTCCGCTTCGAGTGCTCTTTTTACACCTGGATTTATCGCATCGTCACCAACCTCTGCCTCGATCATCTGCGGCGCCGGCAGGTCCGCAAGGAAGACGCGCCGGTGGCGACGGATTCGTCGGGAGAGCAGTACGATGTGCTGGAGCAGGTTCCCGACGCCCGCGCCGGGGCCAACCCCGAGCGGGACCTGATGAGCCGCGAGCTGGGCGGGCGCATCAACCGGGCGCTGGACAGATTGACGCCCCGCGAACGCATGGTTTTTGAGTTGAAGCATTATCACGGACTGAAGTTGCGGACCGTGGGCGAGGTGCTGAATACCACCGAAGAGACCGCCAAGAACACATTGTTCCGCGCCACCCAGAAGTTGCGGGGAGCTTTAGCGGACATGAGATGAGAGTGCAATTATGAAATGTGATTGGGTCAAAGAAAACGTTCTACTGTATGTGTACAACGAATTGCCCGATGATGCCCGGTACGAACTGGAGCAGCATCTGGCCCGCTGCACGGATTGCGCCGCCGAACTGAAGACGACGCGCAAGTTCCACGCCGTGCTCTCCGAGTTGCAGGTGGAGGAGCCCAGTCCCAACCTGGTGGCCGCCTCGCGCATGCGCTTGCAGGAAGCGCTCGAAACCACCAGCCAGGGCAGCTTCTGGCAGCGGTTGGTATTCGATCCCGCCATGTGGCTGCGGCAGATGCGTTTTTCTCCCGCTCTCTCAGCCGCCATCTTCATTATCGGCTTTGCCAGCGGCATTGGCGCCACCTACAAGATTGTGAACGGCAGCGGCGCCAACCCGATTTCCATTAGTTCGCTGAGTCCGCCATCTGAATCGTCCGTCGCCGGCATTCAATCCATCACCCAGAACCCCGGATCGAACCAGATCAGCATCAAGTACAACACCCTTTCAACCCAGGAGGCGCAAGGATCTCTGAACGATCAGCGCATCCAGCAGTTGTTGCTGTTCGCGGCCCGTAATAATTACAACTCCGGGGTGCGCATGGATTCAGTGGACCTCCTTACGCAGCAGCCGAATGATACTCATGTGCGCGAGGCCTTGATCTACGCTCTGCGTTATGACTCCAACCCGGGAGTGCGTCTGAAAGCATTGGATGGACTCGGCGCCTATGTGAAGAGCGATCCGCGAGTGCGCGATGCCGTGCTCGAGGGTTTGATGAACGACTCCAACCCCGGGGTCCGTACCGAAGCTCTGCATTTGCTCGAGCCGGTGCGCGCCGACGGCAGTGTGCGGGCCGTCCTGCAACGGTTGGCGGAAAACGACCAGAACCAGTACATCAAAACCCAGGCGCGCAATATGCTCGCCCAGATGCCGGAATTTGATTGATATCGACATTGGAAAAAATGAAATCGGAAGGTGGAATTTTGAGGAATCTCTCCAAACTCGTTGCGGTTCTGCTGCTGATTCTGCCGGTGGCTTCGGCGCAACAGACCCGCGTCTATGGTGACGGTGGCAACTGGACCCAGGAGATCACCGGATCTCTGGCCACTGTGCGGAACCTCCGGGTCAAGGTGGATGTAGGAACGGTGAGGGTGGAAGGCGGTTCGCAATCCGGCATCAGCTACGTCATTCGCAATCATTCTTACAGTGGGTCCGAGACCAAGGCTCGCCGCGAATTTGATTCCTACAAAATCACCACCTACGTGCGCGGCGATACTGCGTGGATTGTGGGTGACTGGGAAGGCGGCAGGCCGCATAGGTTTTCCGGCGACTTCTCCATCACCGTGCCCCGGGAAATGGATGAAATCAAGGTTGAAACTGACGGCGGCAATGTAACCGCCACCGGGGTCACCGGACGCGTGGATGCGCAGAGCGGCGGTGGCAACATCCGCGTCGATGATATTGGCGGCGCTATCAACGCCGAAACCGGCGGCGGCGGTATTGACGTGGGCAATGTGGCTTCGGACGTCAGCCTGCACACCGGCGGCGGTTCCATCAAGGTCAATTCTGCCAAAGGGAAGATTGTCGCGGAGAGCGGCGGCGGCACTGTGATCGTGATTTCATGCGCCCAGGGCGCCGATCTGGAAACTGGCGGCGGCAGCATTCATGTGGACCGTTGCGCCGGGAAAGTAACGGCTACAACCGGCGGCGGCAGCATCGATCTGGGCGAGATTGGCGGTCCGGCCGAGATCGAAACCGGCGGCGGCAGCATCCGGCTGGCTTCTGCCAGGGGGCCGGTCAAAGCCGAAACCGGCGGTGGCAGCATTGAATTGCTGGGCGTGCCTTCGGCCCGGGCTGAAACCGGGGCCGGCGGCATTGAGGCCAAGTTCATCGCTTCCGGCGGAGAGCGCAACGATTCCATCCTGGAAACTTCGGCTGGCGACATTACCGTCTATGTGGGCGCGAATGTCGGTCTGAGCATTCGCGCCTCGATCGAAGTCGCCAACGGTCATCGTATCCAGTCGGATTTTTCGGAAATCCGGGTCACCACCGAAGGTGGGGACTACGGGCCGCGGACCGTGAGTGCCGAAGGCGATTTGAACGGCGGCGGTCCGGTACTCAAAGTTCGCACCACCACCGGCGACATCACCTTTCGCCGCAGTGGTCAATAAAGGGATTTCTGGGAGGTACACATGCGCAACGTTATTTTCATTGCATTGCTGATGGGCTTGCCGCTGCTGTCAGTCGCGGCCTGTGCGGAGAGTTCTGCGCTTGACTCCCGCAGTGAGATATTCGGAATCTCCAGCGAAGACGTAGGCGGCAGTTCCTATCTCGGCGTGGACACGCGAGACATCACCTCCGACCGCCTGGGCGACCTCAAACTAAAGGAAGAAAAGGGCGTCGAAGTGACCATGGTGGACCAGGATGCGCCCGCGGGCAAGGCCGGCCTCAAGGAGCACGACGTCATCCTGACCGTGAACGGCGCGGATGTGGAAAGCGTCGAACAGTTGCGGCGGATGATCCGCGAAACCCCGCCGGGACGCATTGTCACCCTGGGCCTCAGTCGTAATGGCCAACCTCTGACCGTCAAAGTTCAGCTGGCCGACCGCAAGAACAGTTACGCCTACAGCTATTCGTACAACGGAAAAGGCAAGGATTTCCATTTTGTGATGCCCGCGATTCCTCCCATCCCGCCCATCCCGGATATTGGGGACATTGATGTGCCCGTCTCGATCGTGGTCGTGCATTCCTCGGCGCGCAGCGGATTGATGGTGGAAAACCTGACTCCGCAGCTGGGAGACTTTTTCGGATCCAAGAACGGCCAGGGAGTCCTGGTGCGCTCGGTTGAGAAGGGGAGCCGCGCCGACAAAGCCGGATTCCGCGCCGGAGACGTGATCGTCAGAATTAACGGCGAATCGATTCACGATAGCAGCGACTTCAGTCACGCCCTGCGGTCGCGGAAGGACAACACCGCCAACGTCGGTGTGATCCGCGAAAAGAAAGAAGTCAACATCACCATCACCCTGCCCGAGCGCAAGGAATCAAACCTGGAGCGCGAAAGCCAGATGACACCGGACACCGACGCGGAGACTCGCGAGGAATGGAGCGAGTTACGGTCAGAAATGGCCCATCTCCAGCCGGAGATCGAAGAAGCGGTCAATCAGGAGATGCAGCAGATCCGGCCTGCGATGGAGCAACGGGCCCGTGAGATGGCCCGGCAGAGGTCGGAACTCCGGTGCCAGGTGCGCGACATGCAGCGCTCATTCCGCGACCATCAGCGAGAAATCGAGAGAGAGTTTCGGGAACAGTACCGGGACCAAAGCGACTTGTTCTAGGCGTTACCTTCCGCTTGCTTGCGCCAACCCGCGCTGCGGGTCAGGCGCCAGGCAGACCCGGTTTCGGCCCGACTGTTTCGCCGCGTAGAGGCCGGCGTCAGCCGCTTTCATGAGTTCATCCCGCGTAGTTCCGTGGTCGGGGTAATTCGCCGTCCCGGCGCTGATGGTGACCGGCCGGGGCACGCCCGGGAACTGCCAGGTTTCGACCATCCGCCGCAGTTTTTCAGCCACCGCGAGCGAATGCGAAGGACTGGTCTGCGAGAGCAGGATCGCGAACTCCTCTCCCCCATAGCGGCACACTACATCGATCTTCCGGAGTTGTTGATGGAGAATCGACGAGACCTGCCGCAGCACTTCATCGCCCAGAAGGTGCCCGAACTCGTCGTTCAGATGCTTGAATTGGTCGATATCGATCATGACCACGCCCAGGCCGGAATCATAGCGGCGCGCCCGCTCAATTTCCTCCGCCATGCGCAATTCGAAGAACCTGCGGTTAAAGATCCCGGTCAATCCATCCAGGTACGCCAACTGCTTTACCCGGTCCACATAATGAGCGTTCTGAATGGCGTTCGCACAGATGTCGGCTACGGATTCGAGCGGCTGGGTGTCATTACTGTGGAAAGCGCCGGCCCGTTCGCTGTCCAAAACCAGCACTCCTAATGTCTGTCCAAACGACACCAGGGGGATGCACATGTGCGAGTCGGTCTCATGGTACAGACCGGTGTCCGACGCCGCCTTGGCGTTATTTTCCACCAGGGTCTTGCCCGCCTCGAGTGCGCGTCCCCAGGGCCCGGCCCCGGAAGGTAAGCGGCCGCCTTCGGGAACCCGCGGCGTCAATTTGCCATGACTGGCGCGCAACACCAGATCGTTCTCGTCCTTCAAGAGCACAGAAACGTGCGATACCTGGAAGGCGTGTTCAATCAGCAGGCAAACCTTGGAGAGCAGTTCTTTAAGATCGAGCACCGCCGTCGTCTGCTGGGCAATGGCGTTGATGGCTTCCAGTTGTGAGGCCCGCCGCCGCTCCAGCGAGTACAGCCGCGCATTTTGCAGCGCCATCGAGGCTTGCGTGGAAAACAGTGTCAGCATGTCGGCGGTTTCGGAATCGAAGTGATTGAGGTTCGCGCTCTGGCAGTCGAGCACCCCCACCACCTGGTCCCGCACCATGAGCGGAACTGCCAGTTCTGAAAGCGTCGCCTTGGAAGTTTTCAAGTACCGCGGATCTTTACTCACATCGGGGGCGTAAACCGGACGCTTTTGTTGCGCTGCCGCCCCGGTGATCCCATGGCCTACTTTTACCCGGATCTCATCCTGACCCTCGTCCCAACCCACTTGGCGGCGCACGAACAATTCTCCCTTGCCTTCGTCCAGCAGCAGGATGGCGACGTTCTCTAAGTGAAAGTAATCGCGCGCGATAACCAGAATCTGTTGCAGCACTTCGTCCAGGTCGAAGGTTGACAGCACCGCCTGGCTGGCATCGTAAAGGATGGCGATTTTTTGCATAGTCCTGCCAGATTCTATCGAGTTTCGTCCCAGTTACCGAGGTTCCGAAGGTAACCATAGGTAGGGTCACGCCGAGAACTGGGAACTGAATCTGAGGACTTCGCCTCAGGCCAACGCAGGCTGCCCTTCAGCTCTAGGGGAGCTTGGATCCTTCGCGCCACGAGGCAAGCGCCTTGATGATCCCGAAGATTGCCAGGCAAAAGCAGAAATCCACCACGGTTCCGAGGTCGGTCCTGAAGCCCGTGTGCCGGGCTGCCGCCGGCAGACGTCCTTCGAGCAGAAAATAAGCGGCATTGCCGGCCAGAACCGCTGCCAGTGCATGCATGAAATTGGCTGCTGATTTCGACATGGTCTTACAGTTCCTCTCCCAATCTCCGCCTCCCTGCTACCATCTTTTCAGATGCTCGATCCCGCCACTTCCGTCCAATATGTGAAAGGGATCGGCCCGCGCCTGGCCGAAGTGCTGGCAGGCAAGGGCATCCACACCGTCGATGACCTCCTGCATTATCTTCCCTTCCGTTACGAAGACCGGCTAAACCCGCGCACCATTCCCGAACTGCGCGCCGGTGAGATGGCGACGGTGATTGCCGAGGTCCGCAACTCCGGTCTGTTTCGCACCCGCCGCATGCCCATTTTCCAAATGACCGCGGGGCAAGGTCGGACGCGCCTGAAATGCCTGTGGTTCAACGCCACCTATCTTCGCGATAAGTTCAAGCCCGGCCAGGTGGTGGCGCTCTACGGGAAGGTAGAAGCCGACAACCGCAGCGGCGAATTACAGATCGTCCAGCCGCAGTTCGAGATTCTGGAAGAGCCCTCGGAGAACGGCTCGCCCGATGGCGCTGAAAAGAAACTGGCCGAGTCGCTGGAGATCGGCCGCATCGTGCCTATCTATGAGGCCATCGGGCAAGGCCGGCTGACCTCGCGATGGTTTCGTCGCGTCATCCATACCGCGTTGGAGAATCTGCCGGCAGAAATGCCGGATGCGCTTCCGGCAGTCGTGCGAAAGCGGCTGGATCTGATCTCGCCACGCGAAGCCCTGCGCCGGGTGCATTGGCCAGAGGCGGGTGAGAGCGTCGAAGACCTGCAATCCTCGCGCACGCCAGCCCACGTCCGCCTGATTTTTGAAGAGCTATTCTTCCTGGAGCTGGGACTCGAACTCAAACGCCGCGAGCAAAAAGCCCAAACCGGCATCCGCTTTCAGTTGGACGACCGCGTACGCTCCGCCATCAAGAAGATTCTTCCTTTCCATCCCACCGCAGCGCAAAAGCGGGTGCTCAAAGACATCGCAACCGACATGGAGAAGGCATTTCCCATGCGTCGGCTCTTACAGGGCGACGTCGGCTCCGGCAAGACCATCGTGGCTTTTGAAGCGGCCATCATTGCCATGGAGAACGGCTATCAGGTCGCCCTGATGGCGCCTACGGAAATTCTGGCGCAGCAGCATTACTTCTCCGCCCGCCGCATTCTGGAGCCGGTCGGCTACCGCATTGTGCTGCTCACCGGCTCGCTCGAAGACGATCGCAAACGCGAGATCCGCCGCCACATCGGACAAGGTAGTGCGCAACTGGTGATCGGCACTCACGCGTTGATCGAACAGAAAGTCGAGTTCGACAGGCTGGGGCTGGTTATTGTCGACGAACAACACCGCTTCGGCGTGCTCCAACGTTTCAAACTCATGAAAAAATCCGCCGCCGCGCCCGTGCCGCCGGCGCCGATCGACCCGTCCGCAGAACCCGACGTGCTGGTAATGACCGCAACCCCCATCCCCCGCACCCTGGCCCTGACTCTCTACGGAGACTTGGACGTAAGCGTGATCGACGAAATGCCGCCCGGCCGCACTCCCGTCATCACCCGCTGCGTAGCCGATGACCGCTCTTCCGAAGTCTGGGAGTTCGTCCGCAAACAGGCAGCCGCAGGACATCAAACCTACGTCGTATATCCGGTGATCGAAGAAAGCGAAGAACGCGAGCTCAAAGCCGCCATCAAAATGTACAAAGAGCTGAGTCAGCGCGAGTTTGCCGGGCTGCGCGTGGGCCTTTTGCATGGCCGTATGGAAACCAGCCTGAAAGACCAGGTAATGCGCCTGCTCCAAAAAGGCGAGATCGACGTGCTGGTCTCAACCACGGTGATTGAAGTCGGCGTGGACGTGGCCAATGCCACGATGATGGTGATCGAGCATGCCGAGCGCTTCGGCCTGGCCCAACTCCACCAGTTGCGTGGGCGCATCGGACGCGGCGCCGCCAAGTCGTATTGCGTGCTGATGACCGGCGGCAAGGTTTCCGAAGACGGTCAACGCCGTCTCGATGCCATGGTTCGAACCAGCGACGGATTCCAGATCGCCGAACTCGATCTCGAACTGCGCGGCCCGGGAGAATTCTTCGGCACCCGCCAGGCCGGAATGCCAAGTTTTCAAGTGGCCAACCTGATCCGCGACCGCCAGCTGCTCGAGACTGCCAAGCGCGAAGCCGCCGCTGTGCTCGAAGGCCCCAATGCTGAAATCTCGCAGGAAGAAATCAACTACGCGCTGCGCCACATGCGCACTCGCTGGCAGAAGAGTTACGGACTGGTAGAGGTGGGATAAAAACAATGATTGCGCCCGTCCCCCAAGCTGAGATCCCGAGGCCGGGCGCAATCGCCTACACCGCTGCATTTCTCCAAGAACTATCCCTTGGATCCTGATTACACAGGGTGAGTAATCTGCAGGGTGAGTAGCTGCCGCTCGTCCTGACGGAAGTGTCAGGACCAGGTGCTGGTTCGTCCTAAGGATTTGTGAGTTCGAAATCCGGACCGCCCCGGCCCGGGTCAAGCCTTATAGGCAAAGCCAACGCCCGTTCGCGGCAGAATGCCGCTTCCGGAAATAGCTAACAGCGAAGGCAATGAGTGAGGTCGGCAATAAACTTATGGGCGTCGCGCCCGGTAAGGTCCCCGTGCCCTTGAAACTTCCCGCGCTCCTTAAAAACCGAAGCCAGATGGAACAACGATGCGGAGACGGCACTCGAAGGCGCGGAAGTCGCGCGCGCGTGAATCACTAAAGGAGAAGTATTGCTATGGAAAGCGGTGTCCTGAAGATCGACATCGGGTAACACCACGATCAGCAACATGATCGCGAAAGTGCCGAGCAGAACGAACCAGGCGAACGTACTGATCTTTCTATGGGGCACAGCACTAAAAAGCTACTTCCTGCGGGTGGCCGCTGTCAACGGTTTTCTGCGGCGGAAGGTCTGCGAGGCCCGCGGCTCCTTCACCGTCGGTTCGAAGAACCCCAATGTCGAACAATGCAAACCGTCTTTATGCCCGGGCTTGGGGAGCAAGTCCTTTTACCCTGCCGTATAGGTGGAAACGCCAACCTCACAACAAAACACCACGTGCCGTCGGCGTTATGTTGCGATTTCCGGAACGCTTTGGCAACCCGCCTGGTGGATGTCATAATCTTGGCGGGTGAAAACCGAAGCTCAGGCCGGCCTGTACCGCAAGCTTCCATCGGTGGATGAGGTTGTCCACCGCCGCAGTTTGGAGGCATTGGCCTCGCAAGAGGGCCTAACCGCACTGACCGACGCGGTGCGCGCCGTGCTGGCCTCCTTACGTGACGAAATCAGCTCCGGCCGCCTCGACGGGAAGGGAGTCGACTTGGCGCTTTCCGGCCTCGATGGCGCGGTTGAACGCAGCCTCCAGCAGGCCTTGAGCTATTCCCAGCGCCCCATCATCAACGCCACCGGAGTAATCCTGCACACCAATCTTGGTCGCGCCCCGCTGGCCACCTCTGCGCTCGAACACATTCGCGAGACCGCCGGTGGCTACTCCAATCTCGAATTTGACGTGGCAGCCGGCGAACGCGGCAAGCGCGACGTCCACCTGGATCGCCTGTTCCGCAAACTGCTGGACCAAGGGAGTACACCCTCCCCCGGAGGTACCAGTGAAAACATCTCGCCAGAAATATCCACCATCGTGGTCAACAACAACGCCGCCGCCGTCCTGTTGGCCCTGAATACCCTGGGAGAAAACGGCGAAGTCATAGTTTCGCGCGGCGAACTGGTCGAAATCGGCGGCTCGTTCCGCATTCCTGACGTGATGGCAAAATCCAACGCCGTCCTGCGGGAAGTCGGCACCACCAACCGCACTCGCCTCGCCGACTACGAGCGCGCCATAACCGGCAATACCCGCCTGCTGCTGCGGGTGCATCGCTCCAACTTCGAAATAACTGGCTTTACTGAGCAACCTAGGCTCGACGAACTCGTAGCTTTGTCCCGCAAGCACAACCTCCCGCTCCTTGAGGACTTGGGCAGCGGCGCTCTGATCAATTTGCATTCGCTCGGCGTCACCGGCGAATCAAGCGTGCTCGACAGTCTTTCTACCGGCCTGGACGTGGTCGCCTACAGCGGCGATAAGCTGCTGGGCGGCCCCCAGGCCGGCATCCTAAGCGGCCGCAGCGATCTCATCGCCCGCATGCGCTCAAATTCCCTTTTCCGCGCCCTGCGCGTTGACAAGCTCACCTACGCCGCCCTCGAAGCAACCCTGATGGCCTACGTAAAGGGCGACCATGACGCCATCCCTGCGATTCGCATGATGCGCCTGACCAAAGAAGAAATCGGAACGCGCGTCGATACCCTCGCCGGCAGAGTTCGATCTTCAAAGCTCTCCATCGAAGTGATTGACGGCGAATCGGTGATCGGCGGAGGAGCCGCGCCCTCGGCTGTCCTGCCCACCCGCCTGCTGGCAGTAAGCGCGGAAGGCCTGGGCCCGGATGAACTCGCCGCTCGCCTGCGGCTTTCAATCCCGCCGATTATTGCGAGACTGGAGGAAGGCCGCGTTCTGCTGGATCTGCGCACCGTTTTCCCAGGGCAGGATGAAGCCCTGGTCCAAGCCTTCCGCCAGATCCCTTTATGATCGTCGGCACCGGAATCGACATCGCCGAAGTGCCGCGCATCGCCGCCTCCATCGCTCGTTTCGGAGAGCGCTTCCTCCACCGCATTTTCACAGAGGGCGAAATTCGCTACTGCGACTCCAAAGCCAACCGCGCGGAGCGCTACGCAGCACGCTTCGCCGCCAAAGAAGCCGGTATGAAGGCAATCGGCACCGGATGGAACCACGGCGTCTCCTGGCAGGACGTCGAGGTCAGCCGCCTGCCCGGCGGCCGTCCCACCATTACCTTCCACAGGAAGGCAGCCGAGTTCGCGTCCAGGCTGGGAGTGAAGCACGTTGCCCTATCGCTGACTCACACCGCCGACCACGCCATCGCACAGGTAATTCTGGAGGACTAGAGATCCTCTGGAAGACTTGCGGATGCTCTGCGCTTCCAGCGCAGCGATCGTCTCCAGAACTCTGTTCGCGCAATCACTTACAGCGGCAGCCAGGTTCCGACCCCCTTTTCTAGAGCCCGTTCGTAAATCAAAGGCGCGGTCGCGATGTCGTCAAGCGCCAAGCCAAGATTGCATGCAAACGTGCGCTCTTCCGGCGTCTCTCTGCCCGGTTTGCGTCCCGTCGCCAGTTCACCCAAGTCAGCATGAATCCGCGGAAGATTCTGAAAATACCCAATCTGCCGGTAGTGCTCAAGCTGGGGTACATCGTCGGTGCAGAACTTATCAGCCTGGCCGAGCGCCTCAGGATGCCAATAGGAATCGAAATCAACTAGCGACGCAAACCCTCCCTCGCTGAGCCAGCCGGCCTGAATGGTAGCGTGCGGCTTCCGCAGGATGGGGCCCGCGGTGACCACAATGTCGCGGCCCGCCACGGCCTCGCGCGCAGTCGCGACCGGCACCGCTTCAATGTCCAGCTCCGAGCTCATCTCTTTCGCGTACTGGGCGCTGCGTTCGGGGTGCAGGTCGTAGGCGAACGCCTGCTTGATAGGAAACAACAACTTCAACGCCTCCAGATTGCTGCGGCCCTGCACTCCGCATCCCAGGATCCCCACCGTCGCCGATTCCGGTCGCGCCAGGTATTTCGCCGCAACCGCGGTCGCCGCTCCAGTGCGCTGGGCGGTGATCCAGGTGCAATCCATGAGCGCGAGCGGCATTCCGGTTTCGGCGTCGTTCAGGATAAGCAGCCCCGCAATGTACGGCAGGCCGCGCTTGCTGTTTTCCGGGTAGCCGCTCACCCACTTCATCCCCACTGCCTTCTGCGCAGCGATGTAGGCGGGCATGGCATGAATGAAAGCGTCGGGACGGGTGTGAACCCCGATCTTTGGCGGCATCTCCACCCGGCCCTCACCCTTTTCCCGAAACATGGCTTCAAGCGCCTGAGTGATTTCGGCCATGGTCGGGCCAACGCCGGCCACATCGGCGCGAGAGAGATAGAGCATTTGGTTAGCGCGGCCTGTATTCATGCGTCCAGAAGTATAGCCTCAAGCGTAGCCCCGGCGTCCGGACCCCGTCTTTCAAGACTCCAGTGCCATGAGCTTTTCAGTCCTTCTGATAGACTGTCGCATTCTCCCGAAGTCTTGAATGGTCATCAGCGAAACGCTTCCGCCTCCCGCGATCCATCCACTGGCCAGGAAACTCCCCCACGCTCTCTTGCTCGGCGTATCCGCCAGCAGTTGCGGAGCCTTGCTGCTCGAACTCGCCTTGACGCGATTATTTTCCGTTGTCCTCTTCTACCATTTCGCCTTCCTGGCGATCTCCATCGCCTTGCTGGGCCTGGGTTCCGGCGGAGTCTTCGCCCATCTGGGTAAGCGATGGCTCGCCGGCTTCGAGACCCGCAAATTGCTTTCCGCGCTTTGCGCCGCCAACGCCGTGGCAATTCCGGCCGTGCTTGAACTCTGCCTGCACATTGGGGTTTCTCTTGAAATTTCGCGCGGCAACTTAGCCCGGCTCACGGCAATTTACCTGTTCTCGGCCGTGCCATTTTTTGTTACAGGCGTCGAATTTTCGGTGCTCTTTGCCCGCGAAGCGGAGCACATCCCCCGGCTCTACGGCGCCGACCTTGCGGGAGGCGCGCTGGCCTGTCTGTTGGTAGTTCCGCTGCTGAATTGGCTGGGCGGGCCCAACACCGTTTTGTTCGCCGGTGCGCTGGTCGCGGGCGCCGGTGCAGTTTGGGCAGCCAGCCCCGGCGCCAAGAAACTCACGCTGGCGCTGACTGCAGCGCTTCTGCTTTTGATCGCCGCCAATCACGCCGGAAAACTGATCGACATCGTCTACGCCAAAGGCGTATTTCGCGACCCCGCATGGGTGGAGTTCGCCCGCTGGAACGCAATCTCGCGGGTGGAAGTGGATCGCCAGGGTGATGCCAAGGCCATCGTCATTGACGCCGACGCCTCCACTTACATCATGAATGCGGCCTCCGGCCAGTGGAAAGGCACCGACTGGGAAAAGGACCTGATGTCCGCGCCACCCGCTCTCGCCAATGTCCTGCGGCCACGCGGAGATTACGCCATCATCGGCCCCGGCGGCGGAGTCGACGTGCTGCGCGCGGTAGCCAATGGCAGTCCCAACGTGACTGCGATCGAAATCAATTCCATCATCGCCAACACCATCATGCGTGGCCGCTATGCGGATTACTCCTTCCACCTGTATGAACGCCCCCAAGTTCACATTAGCGTCGCCGATGGCCGCTCCTTTATCCGAAATTCCAACCAACGTTTTGATGTGGTCCAGATGACGCTGGTCGATACCTGGGCCTCAACCGGCGCCGGAGCTTTTGCCCTTAGCGAAAACAGTCTCTATACCGTGGAAGCCTTTCGCGAATATTTCGAGCATTTGAAGCCGGACGGAATGGTCGCTGTCACCCGTTGGGAGTTTCACCAGCCGCGCGAAGCGTTGCGCGTGGTTTCGGTTGCAATGCAGGCCTTGCACGAACTCGGCGTCAGCGATCCCGAGCGGAATTTCATTGTGGTTTCTCAAGGCCAGCTCAATGAAGACGGAATACCGGTCGCGGTGCTGGCCAAAAAGAGCGCCTTTACCCCCGAAGAAGAAGATGCCGTGCGCGCTCACATGCGCACCTATTGGGTGCTGGCGCCGATTTACATGCCCTCGAAGTTTGAGCAGACGCCTTTTTCCGCTCTAATTACCAGTAACGATCCTTACCGCTTTGCCGCCCGCTACGCCTACAACGTCGCCCCGGTGCACGATAACGCGCCATTCTTTTTCTTTACCTTGAAGCTGGGGCAGATTCTTGACCGCAGCCGCGGTCTGCAGCACGCCATGGACTGGAAGGTGAATGTAGGCGTGGCGGTGTTGGCGATGGTGCTGGTAATTTCGGTGGCGGCGGTGCTGGCATTCCTGATCGTTCCGTTAGCACTCCGCGGCGGCCGCGCCCGCCAGGGCCCACTCCAGCTGATTTACTTTGTTGCCATCGGCCTCGGCTACATTCTGGTGGAGATCGCCTTCATCCAGCGCTTTGTGCTGTTTCTCGGGCATCCCACCTACGCGCTGACGGTCGTCGTTTTTCTGTTGCTGCTCTCCAGCGGCGCCGGCAGCCTTACCTCCCGCCGCTGGCTCAACAAGGCCGGTCGCAGCGTGCTCCCCCTTTGCCTGATCGCTGGCATCATCCTGCTCTACGTATTCGTACTTCCGGGGATCCTGATTGCCCTCGTCGGCCTGCCTTTCCTAGCCAAGCTGGCGGTGAGCGCCGCCCTGCTGGCTCCGCTGGGATTCGCCATGGGCATGCCCTTCCCCAGCGGATTGCGCGCCCTGGCGCGTACCCAGACAGGAGGCTCCAAAGACAACGCCATCGAGTGGGCCTGGGCCATGAATGCGGGTTCCAGCGTGCTCGGCTCGGTGCTGGCCATGGTCATCGCGATCCAGTTCGGGCTCAATGTCACCCTCGGCTGTGGGGCCGTGGCCTACCTCGCCGCCCTGCTCATGGCACCGGCATTGCACCCTGCACCTCGAACCACGTGAAAGATTGCCCGCGCCTCTGCTATGATGCAGGGCATTGTTTGGGGCGGTAGACCACGGAGAATGTTGGAATGACGTTCTTACGGAGAGCCAGTGCCTAGTCAGAAGCAGTTGAAGTGGTCTCAACTGAAAGTCGGAATCACGGTGCTTGCTGCCAGCATCACGCTGGCCATCCTCATCTTGCTGATGAGCGGCACCGGCGGCATCTTCACCCACAAGATCACGCTGATTTCCTACTTCGACAACGCCGGCGGCCTGCGCGAGGGCGCTCCCGTCCGCTTACAGGGCGTCGACATCGGCAACGTCACTCGGATCGTGGTGGTGCCCGAGTCCTCCCGGCAACTGGCCCCGGTGCAAGTGACCATGAAGGTCATTCCCAAATATCGCAAGAACATCCGCAAAGACTCGGTCACCACTCTCTCCACCGCCGGAGTCTTGGGTGAAACCTACATCGACATTGACAGCTCGGTTGCCAAAGGCCCCGAAGCCAAAGAAGGCGACGTGATGCCCACCCGCGAGTCGCCGCAGATTGAAGACGTGGTGCGCGCCAGCCAAAGCACTTTGCAAAATATGGATTCCCTCCTCAAGCGCGTGGACCGCATCGTCGCCTTCGTGGAGAGCGGCCAGGGTTCAATTGGAAAGATGATTTACGATAATGGACTTTACAACCAGTTGAACGCAACCGTGGCCCAGTTGCAAAGTGTGGTCGCCGAAGTTGCCAACGGCAAGGGCAGCCTGGGCAAGTTGCTGGTGGACGACAAGCTCTATAACAGCGCCAACGACAGCATCGACAAATTGAACAAAATCATTGACGATCTGAGGGCCGGCAAAGGCACCGCCGGCAAGTTCCTGAACGATTCCGCGCTCTACGACAATGCCAACAAAACCATCGCCAATGTGAAGGCCATGACCGACGATATCAACGCCGGCAAGGGCGCCATCGGCGTCATGGCCCGCGACCAGGAATTTGCCAACAAACTAAAAATCACCATGGACAACGTCGCCAAGCTGAGCCAGGAACTGAACAACCCCGAAGGCTCGATCGGCAAGTTCCTGCATGATCCCGCGCTCTACGACAACACCAACAACCTCCTGGTGGAGACCCGCAGCCTGATCAAGGCCATTCGCGAGAATCCCAAAAAGTACCTGACCATCCACGTAAAGATTTTCTAAACGATTTCCCGGAGCCCTTGTCCGGTTTGTGCGATTATCAGGACTTGGAGCGCAGGGGTTTGGAAGCGAGACTCAAGATGCCCTGGGCGATGCCGTAGTCGCTGTCATATGACCTACGATGTTGAAGATGATCGGCCAAAGCAGGTAGAGAAGTATCACCAGGTACATCACTTCGTTGCCCTCGGAAAACGCCCACATTCCACTCGAAGCGTTCCGCGCATCCATGATCTGCGTCGTCGACATTCCGGTGACGGCGGCCTCACGCCTGATGGTCAGCACGCGTTTGAGCACCATGGCCTCAGAGGCGAGCACCCATACCATCACGAAGGTGCAAAGTTCGTAGCCGGCGCGCGCCAACCCATTCAGATTGCGCACGAACCGCGCATATAAGTCAGTCTCCGCAGCCGCCCGGTCATTCAGCATCGCCAGGGCGGCGAAGCCGAAGGGCCCCAATGCCGCCAGAAACAGCCACAGGTCGGACCGTTTCTTGGAGCGGATCACCAGAAGGCACACCAGCAGCCACAAGACCGCCACGCCCGCTTCCGCTCCCCACAAAGACATCCGCTTCAGCAGACTGAGCAGGTGGTAGTTGTGCGCATAATTCGGATGACCGGATGCACTTTCGGGGTTAATAGATTCGAACAGCATTCTACCCAGCAAACAGACCAGGGGAATCAGCAGCAATAGGGCAAGCGCCCAGATTTTGTTCTTATCGCTCCGCACCGCCGGGGAACCTCGCTCGTCTCACTCTACACCCACCCCCCAACTCCCGATGGGAAAATGCGGGAACTGGGAAATGCAAGTGTCCCCGGGCTTTCCGTCCGTGGCTACGGAGCCACCTGGAATTTTTTGATACTGGCCAATGTCTCCGACGGAGCCGTCACGCTGACCTTGCCAGTCGTTACCCCGCTGGGCACGGTCGCTGTGATGTAACTGTCGCTCACCACCGTGAAAGTTGCAGGGGCGCCGTTAAATGAAACCCCGGTCGCGCAAAACTAAGGATTCGGAAAATCGGCATAAGCAAATGCGCGCGAGAGAGTGGATTTGATCGGAAGAACTTTATTCGGAGACTAGTTCGTGGCATTTCCGCAAAGCGCAACTCATGCGATGAAGGTTTTTGCGCTGGCTATATGGCTGTGAATCCAAAATCGCCAATGACTAAGGCGGGTTTTGAGTGAAATGATTCCATAAACAATGTCGGCTCCCCGGCCCGAGTAAACTTTGGAGGCGCAAACCAACCAAAGGGCTCGGAGGAAAGGAGCCGAACATGTTCATTATAGGTTGTGATTATCATCCGGGCTTTCAGCAAATTGCTTGCGTAGATACAGACACGGGGGAGCTGAGCGAGCACCGCTTGGCCCATCGTGAGGAGGCCGAAGCGTTCTACCGGGTACTGAGGCAGCGAAATGTATCTGCGCGGGTGGGCATGGAGTCGAGTGGACACTCGCGCTGGTTCGAGCGGTTGCTGCACGAACTGGGGTTTGAGTTGTGGATCGGAGATCCGGCCGAGATTCAGGCCAGGCGCGTGCGCAAGCAGAAAACCGATCGGCAAGATGCGCAGCTCATACTGCAGTTGATGATGGAGAATCGCTTTCCGCGCATCTGGGTGCCGGATGCGGAGAATCGCGATTTGCGGCAACTGCTGTGGCATCGGCATCGACTGGTGCAGATGCGCACGCGGGTGATGAATCAGTTGCATGTGGTGCCGCTGAACGAAGGGCTACGTCGCAAGAAGGCGTTGTGGCGGCCGGCGGGACGCAAGGAGTTGGAGTCGATCGCACTGCCGCCCTGGGCCAGCCGACGACGGCAGGACCTGCTCGACTTACTCGACCAACTGACGCCGAAGATTCAGGAACTGACGCGGGCATTGGAAGAGGAAGTCGAGAAGCGTCCAGTGACGCGACTGCTCAGGACGCATCCCGGAGTCGGTCCGCTGACGGCACTGGCGTACGAGTTGGTGATCGGAACTCCGGAGCGCTTCCACTGCGGCAAGCAACTGGCCAGTTATGTCGGACTGGCACCGGAGGAGAAGTCCAGCGGAGATCGGCGCCGGCTGGGACACATCAGCAAGCAAGGCAACGTGCTGCTGCGCTTTTTACTGGTGGAAGCGGCGCAGGTCACGGTACGCAGTCAGCAGGAGTGGCGCAACAAGTTTTTCCATCTCGCCATGCGACGTGGACGCAAGATCGCGAAAGTAGCGATGGCGCGGAAGTTAGCCGTGCATCTGTACTGGATGTGGCGTCAGGGCTGCGACTACGGCCAGTCGCAGAAGCTCGGTTCGCACGCGGGAGAGCCCGGAAATCGCGATGGTGTGCAGTCAAACACCGATGTAATGATTGGGCATCCCGCTCCCAGTAAGTAAGGGAGTTCGAAGAAGCGAATCTTGATCGCAGTCAGTGATCGAAGAGATGGCTGGGTCGGACCGAGTTCCTGACCCGAACGATTCAAAGCGAGCCCAGTTGGAAACGCGCAAACCAACTGAGAGAGCGAAATGGCGCTCTTCTATGAGTGCTTGCAGAAGTGTTGCCCAAAACGTGCTTGACAGTGCCGACATTGTTAGAGATCG
>JBOGLG010000042.1:0-5195 GCA_050745985.1 Terriglobales bacterium
ACTCCGGAGTCCCGAATTCGGGACTAGGGTGCCAAGAACTCGCGCCTGCGTGGAGTAAGGCCGACGCGGGAGGGCTCCAGTGTGCAGAGATTTCCGGGCCGGCAGAATTGTGACGCCGGTGTGACGCAAAACCTGCCAACACTGACAAAGTTGACATCATTGACAGTTCCCGCAGTCTATTATTCAATAACTTACGTGGCTGCAACGTGACCCGGCGAATTCGGCTTACAGGTCCGGCTGCCACAAAAACGTTTTTCAATCACTTCAAAAGCTAATAGAGCCGGTCGTGACGCAGGTGTGACGCACTTGGCAGCAGCACCGACATTCCGTCGTCTTCGGTACGCACGGGGCGGGCAAATTCGGGACAGCGGAGCTCTCGATGGTCGCGCAAACGCGCTTGAAACGAGGACATCTGTCGCGTTGTAATTTGCGGGTTGTTCCGCCGAAGAACACGCCACGCGTTCCAATTGGGTGTTGCCCACCATCCCAACAGGATGACGGCAAGGGAGTTGCTGAGGGCCAATCGGAGGCATTACTCCTGGATTGCCCGTTGGACGACTAGAATCGGGTCGCCTCCTGGCTGCGAATGTCGTGGGGCAATCGTCTTGTTTTCGCCGTGCGGCGGAACTTTTTGACCGGCCCCGCCGTATTTCAGACCAGATTCTCGCAAACGAGGACACCCGTGATTTCCGCCAAGAACCCCGGCAGATGGGCAGGCTTGCTGTATGTACTCGCGTCAATCGCCGGTTTCTTCGCCATGGGCTATGTCCCCGACAAGCTGATCGTCCACGGAAACGCAGCGGCGACGGCCAGCAACATTGCGGCCTCGGAGACGCTCTTTCGCTTCGGCATCGCGGGCAACCTCATTGGCCAGGCTGGTTTTATCTTCGTGGCGTTGGCGCTCTACGATTTGCTCAAGGGAGTCAGCCGGCGGCTTGCCTCGCTGATGGTGATCTTGATTGTGGTTTCGATCCCCATAGCATTTCTGAATGAGCTGAACTCATTCGCTGCCCTCGTGCTTGTGCGCGGAGCTGATTTCCTGTCCATATTCGACAAGCCTCAGCGCGATGCTCTGGCAATGCTCTTCCTGAATCTGCACGGCCGCGGATTTGTCGTCGCCGAAATATTCTGGGGAATTTGGCTCCTTCCCCTCGCCCTTCTGGTGTACACGTCGCGATTCCTGCCTCGGTTCCTGGGGGTTTGGCTCGCTCTTGCCGGCGCCGCATGGGTGATCCTGAGCCTGACGAGCATACTGCTGCCGCAATATCAGGATAAGGTGTATAACTTCTGTCAGCCTGCCATCTTCGGGGAGATTGCATTCATGTTCTGGTTGCTGATCATGGGCGCCAAGCCGCAAGCGCCGCGCCCCGCGGCGGCATCGTCCGCGGTTGCTTAGTGCGGCGGTCCGACGCCATACATCCTGCCCGCAAGTCGCGCTGACTTCCGAAGGCACTCGAATGATGTGCGCGAGTTGCCGCCCAAGGCGACTATAATTTCTACAGACAGCCGGGCTAAGTTTGGTGTAAGGTCCGTCTGCCACAAATCTGCATTCAAGCCATCATCAGGAGTGTGTCCATGTCCGCACCCAGCCGCCGGCCCGAAATTCGCCGCCGCCGTACACGCAGTGAAAAAATTGCCAAACTGAGAAAACGCCTCAACTCCGCATCTACTGAAGCGGACCGCACCCGAATTACGGCCAAACTGCATCGGCAGGGGTTGAATTCCCCTGGACAGCCGCTGCTCAAGAACGCCTGAGCCAGACTAGGGGCGCGCCGCGCTGGAGATGACGTTGGGGTCGTCCGTCAGTTGCGGGCGGACAGGCGGCGGCTTTTCGGTCACTTCGTGGTACACGCGGAGAATCTGCTGCGCGGCGGCGTCCCAGGAAAACCTCTTGGCCTGCTCGTAGCCCCTCGCCTTGAGCTTGTCGCGCAACAACTGATCGACCAGCACACGATGCAGGGCGCGCATGATCTCAAAGACATTCTCCGGATTCACCAGCACAGCGGCGTTGCCCACGACCTCGGGCAGCGAGGACGTATTTGACGTCACCACCGGGGTGCCGTGCGCCATGGCTTCCAGTGGTGGCAACCCGAATCCCTCATAGAGCGACGGAAATATGAAGATTTTCGCCGCGTCGTAAAAAATGCGCAACACTTCGATGGGCACGAATCCCATGAAGCGCACCTCATTCTGCATCCGGCTGCGAATCACGGTGCGGCGCAGATCGGGATGTTTGGACAGTTCGTCCCCGATGATGATCAGCTTCAGGCCAGGAAACAGCCCTTCCTTCTCCAGTTCCGCTTTCAGCGCCGAAAAGGCCTCGATGATCCGAACCACGTTCTTATGCGGACTGATCCGGCCGGTGTAGAGCAGGAAAGGCTGGTTGACCAAATAGCGTTCAGCCAGGAGTTGCTGGTCGGCCTCGCTGGCATGGCCGCGCAGGAAACGTTCGTCAATCGCGTTGTACACCACCTCGATGCGGGCGGCAGGAATGGCAAACAGCTTCTCCACTTCGCTCTGGGTGAACTTGGAGACGGCAAAAAGTCGTGCTGCGCCCTTCAGCGCCCGGTGGGTCAGGTAAAAATGCAAAGAGCGCTTCAATCCCGACTGGTCGCGGGCACGGTACATGTGATCCAGCACATCATGCACGGTCATCACGTAAGGACAAGGCAGATTTCGCGGCAGCCAGAAAAGGTGCGGGATATGCACCAGGTCGCAATGCAAGCGCTTGAGGATGGCGCGATAATCAAAATAGTTCTTGATCGTGGCGTCGCTTCCCAGCAAGGGTACGGTGTGGAAATTGGGCGGAAGCGGACCGATTTCCGCCACTTTCTCCGGCGGGCCGATCAAATAATATTTGCTCTCGCTATCCAGTCGGCCCAGTGCCCGCACGATGTTGCGGGTGTATGTGCCCACACCGAACTCAGTCATCCGCCGGATGTCGATGGCGACTCTCACGGGGAGATTTAACCACAGAGAACAAGGTTCGGCCAGCGAATGCGAATGGCGGACGGGCGTCCCCATCCTCTAGGCCCGCACTTCGACCTGGGCCCGCGCTCGCCGCTCGGGATACAGCGGGAACGCCTCCGCCAGACTCGACACCTGGTTGCGGATCTTGCTGAGCACCGGCGCTTCTGTCCGATGATGCAGGGCCTCCGAGATCCAGCGTCCCACCTGCTTCATCTGTTCTTCTTTCATGCCGCGGGTGGTCAGCGCGGGAGTGCCGATGCGAATGCCGCTCGGCTTCATCGGCGGATTGGCGTCGAATGGAATGGCATTCTTATTGACCGTGATGGCGGCTTCGCCCAGGGCTTTCTCCGCCTCGCTGCCGAGGATCCCTTGGGAGAACACATCGACCAGCATGAGGTGAGTGTCGGTGCCTCCTGAAATAATGCGAAAGCCCTCGGCGGCAAGCGTTTCGGCCAGCACTTTGGCGTTGGCTACGATCTGCCGCGCATATTCCCGGAATTCCGGCTGCATCGCTTCCTGGAAACTGACCGCTTTGGCCGCGATGATGTGGACCAGGGGGCCGCCTTGCATTCCGGGAAACACAACTTTGTCGATGGCAGCGGCAAATTCCTGCTTGCTCAGGATCATCCCGGCCCGCGGTCCACGCAGCGTCTTGTGCGTGGTGGTAGTGACGATATGCGCGTGCGGCACCGGCGAGGGATGCACGCCACCCGCCACCAGTCCGGCAAAATGGGCCATGTCGACGAGGTAGAGCGCGCCCACCTTGTCGGCAATCTGCCGCATCCGCGCGAAGTCGATGATTCGAGGATAGGCGCTGCCCCCGCCGATAATCAGTTTCGGCCGCTCTTTTTCGGCCAGCTTCTCCAGATCGTCGTAATCGATGGTTTCGGTTTCCTTGGTGACTCCATAAGGAACGATGCGATAGGTTTTGCCGGAAAAATTCAGATGATGGCCGTGGGTAAGGTGCCCGCCGTGGGCCAGGTTCAGTCCGAGGATGGTATCGCCAGGTTGCAGCACCGCCGCGTAAGCTTCCATGTTGGCCTGGGACCCGGCGTGGGGCTGCACGTTGGCGTGTTCCGCGCCAAAAAGTTTCTTCGCCCGGTCCCGCGCCAGCTCTTCCACCGCGTCGGCGAACTCGCAGCCGCCGTAGTAGCGCTTGCCCGGGTAGCCCTCGGCGTACTTGTTGGTAAATACCGAGCCCATGGCCTCGAGCACAGCTTCGCTGACAAAGTTCTCGGAAGCGATCAGTTCCAGGCCTTCGTGCTGGCGCCGAACTTCGTTGTCGATGGCGGCGGCCACTTGCGGATCGGCCTCGTTGAGCGGGAGCGACATGCGGTCAGTTTTCATGATTAGTTCCGTTTCTGCGGGCTGCGAACATTCTAACTTAGCTCTTAGCCTTTAGCTCTTAGCTCCAGCCACAGCACCTCGGGGCTAACGTGAAGGGTGACTGAGCGGGGCACGCGCGAAGAGCTGACGGCTAAGCGATAACAGCGGTGTCATCCTGAGCGCAGTGATTGCTTCGCGTTCGCGAAGCAGTCTCGGAGTCGAAAGACCCCTATTGTTCCGCGAACGTCGTCAGGAGTCCAAAGCGTATCAAAAAGTCAGCAGTGATGAGCTCATAGGGATCCTTCGACTCCACTTCTGGTTCGCGAGGCGAACCAGAAGCTGCGCTCAGGATGACACGCTAAGGGCTAATCGCTAAGAGCTAAAAGCTAGCTTTCAAACGCGGTCCGCAAAAACGAAACCAGTTGCCAGCCATCCATATATTTGTACGGTGTTTCGCCGGTGGTGTAGTGGCCGCAGGGAAGCACCACGACTTTGTGGTCCAGGCCGTAGCGTTCAAACTCCGCCACCGCATCGCGGGAGAGTTCGGGCAAGAACGTCATGTCGTACTTCGCATAAATGATGAGCGACTTCTTGGGCCAGCGGGCAAACTGCTCAAAGTACGAAATCGGGCTGATGCCGCTCCACAACGCGCGCAGCCGATCGAGATCGATTTGCGGTTCGAGACCCTCGCGAATATGGCGGGTGGATTGTCCGTGCCAGACTACATCGGCGACATTGGTGGAGGCGTGATTGAAAGCGGCCACACGGATGCGCGGATCATGCGCCGCTGCGAGAAAGGAATAGCAGGACCCCAGGCTGGTGCCCAGGATGCCCAGGCGGCTATATCCTCGGTGCTCCAGCCAGTCAAGACAACAGCGCACATCCACCACGGCCTGGCG
>JBOGLG010000043.1:0-6028 GCA_050745985.1 Terriglobales bacterium
TGACGGAACCACCTACATTGGTGTCGAACGTGACTTTGGGCTCGACATAGGAACGGCGCACCAGCGGCTGTGCCGCCAGATGGAACACGAATTCGGGAGCGGCGTCGCCCAGCGCTTCCGACAGGCGCTCGGCGTTGCGAATGTCCGCTTCAATATGATCGATGCGGGAGGAAAGGCCCAACAGGCCGAAGTGCGCCTCGCCTGGATCGGGCGGCAGCGCGTATCCCGTCACCTCGCCGCCCAGCAGCTTCAACCAGGCTGCCAGCCATGAACCTTTAAAACCTGTGTGTCCAGTAATGAATATTCGCTTGTTCGCGAAGACGTTTTCAAAATCCATCAGAGGCTCAGCCATCCGGAGGATAGCTGTTCCTCTACTATACTGAAGTTTATTTTCCGGGATTGAATGAGCAAAAACGCTTTTATCACGGGCATTACCGGGCAGGATGGCAGCTATTTGGCGGAATACCTGCTGGGCCTCGGCTACGAAGTGCACGGCATGGTGCGCCGTGTCGCTCTCGAGCAGCCGGACTATCGCCTGGGCCGCATCGGCCACATTCTCGATCGCATTGTAATCCACGCCGGTAGCCTCGAGAGTTATCCGAGTATCTTCCATGTTCTGACCGGATGCCAGATACACGAGTTCTATCATCTGGCCGCGCAGAGCTTCGTGGAGGAGAGCTTCGCCGATGGCTTCTCCACCATGACCACCAATACCAATGGCACGCACTATGCCCTGGCGGCTCTGCGCGAGTTAGGGCGCGATTGCCGCTTTTACTTTGCCGGATCGAGCGAGATGTTCGGCAAGGTGCAGGAAACGCCCCAACGGGAGACAACGCCGTTTCATCCTCGCAGCCCCTACGGTATCAGCAAAGTAGCGGGTTACTATCTCACGATGAATTATCGCGAAGCCTATAACATGTTCTGTGCGAGCGGCATTCTGTTTAACCACGAGAGTCCGCGGCGCGGATTCGAGTTTGTCTCGCGCAAGATTACGCATGCCGCGGCGCGCATAAAGCTGGGGCTCGCCTCCGAGCTACGGCTGGGCAACCTGGAGGCGCGCCGCGATTGGGGCCACGCCCAGGATTATGTTCACGCCATGCACGCCATGCTGCAGCGAGACTCGCCCAGCGACTATGTGATCGCGACCGGCGAGACCCATTCGGTCCGTGAATTCTGTGAAATGGCGTTCAACGAAGTCGGCTTGGACTACCGGCAATTCGTAAAAACGGACCCACGGTTTTACCGGCCGGCCGAAGTGGATCTGCTCATCGGCGATTCGAGCAAGGCGGCCAAAGAGTTGGGCTGGCACCCGACGCGCAGCTTCCGGCAGCTAGTCCGCGAGATGGTGGCGAATGACCTGGCCGTGGTGTCGCAATCGATGCACGGAATGGCCGCGGCGCGTTAACCGATATTCCAGCGGCAGTGTAAGTGTCCCTGCGCGGCCACATCCGAATTAGCGATTGTTATGGGCGTGCTGGTCTCAATATGCACGATCGATTGATACCCTAATCCCACAATGTACTCGACAATCTGTGCAACCTTGCGCTTCTTCTCATCCATGGTTTCTCCGTGCATTTCCAGGAATAACTCAGAGTGGGAGGTTTGTAAAATATCCCGTGCGCCGCGCAGCGCCTCGATCTCCCAGCCTTCGATGTCGATCTTGATAAAATCCGGCGCTGGCAGTTGATTTTCGGCGATATCGCTGGCGAGAGTGGTTACCGGAACATCTTCTACGCGCACACCCGAACTGTGACGTAAGAGGTGGTCGGTAGCCCGCTGATCCACTGTCGCGCCGCCGGGCGTGAGGGGATTAAAGGCCATGCGCAGCGTTTCACGGCGCGACCCCAGCCCGGTGGGACGGACTCGCACATTGGACAGGTGGTTCAGGGCGACATTCTCCTCGAGCCGTTTCCGATTGGATTGGTTGGGCTCATAGCAGATCACCTGCCTGGCCCGGGACGCAAAGAACAATGTAAGTAAACCGTGAAAAGCGCCTACATCATAAACGGTCTTGCCGCTTAGGTCTAAGCTTTGCCAGAATTGATGCTCGCGTGTTTCTACGCTTCCGGATACGGACGCCGGGAGCCAGCCCAGGCCGCCTTTGCGCTTCATTCCGCGGATCAGCCCGTGGCGAGCCGTGTAAGTGATGTGGTCAAAGAGATGACTGCTGATCCACGCAATGATACGGTGCTTCAGCGAGAAATGGCGGAAAGGTTTACTTCCGTTCATAGCCAGCCTCGCGCGGCATAGTAAACAATCTTGATACTCTCCACGATTAACCCTAGCAGCCCGTGTCTAAACCGCCCATTTTAAGAAAACCAGCATCAACAATCACAAAACTTCAATGCAGTTGAATAACTGAGTTGGCGCCGGTCGAAAATCCCATCTAACGCATTCTGCCCCAAATAAAGCGCCCATGACCCTTAGAAACACAAAAAAAGCCGCGGCTTTGAAGTCATGGGCCGCTCTGGGCTTACCCGCTCCATACAAGCTCCTCAGCAATAACGCCAGATTGCATGCTGCCGCTTGTAGCAACAATCTCTTGTGAACATTCTCCCGGCCGCGCAAATACAACCTATCCATGCCACCGGTGTCGAACTGATGTGCGAAGTTCCTTTCGATTTTCTCTCCTCGTTGCGCCTGTAACTTCTTGCCGCGCTGCCCTCGGACCCGCCGTCGATTGGCGTACACCGCGTCCCGCTCTGCGGTCTTGCCATCCCAATTGCGAGGTCCTCGATCCGGTTCAGCAACGTAGGTTCTCAAGTCGAGTTCCTTCATCTCCAGCATCGTCGCGTTGCTGTGGTAACCCTTGTCCGCGACTACTTCGGCAATGCCTTCCTCATCCACCGGATATTGACCTTCCGGATTTCTTACGTCCAACAACTCCGCCACCGCTTCCCCTGCTTCCAATAGCGTGTGCACCACCGTGGCGCTATCGGCAGCCGCTCCACCATGTGTGGTCACCGCGACTACGGCTCCAGTCTCCATATCCACCGCTTGTTCCACCTTGTAGGCCAGCGCTGTCCGGCCGTCCTTCAGCTTGATGATCTCCGCTTCCGGATCGGCCGGGCTGGTCCAATCTGCATTGCTGGTCTTCTTCTTGCGCTTCCGATCCATCCGCTGCGCCGTCGCCGCATCGGGAGCAGCTACACCCTCGGCGGCGGCCACACGCTTCAGAAACTCCAGGTAGCTTTCGCCCGTGTCTCGCCGCACAATCGACTTCATGGCGGCATTCGCCTCCAGCGTCGTCGAGTCCACCCCCATGGTCTTGCCCTTGACCAATCCGGCTTCCGCCAAGCGTTCCAGGACCCAGCCAAATATCTTCTTATGAGTGTCCATGTCGAGCAGTCGCCGAGTTCGGGAAATGGTGACGTGATCGGGCGTGGATTCATCCATTCCGAAGCCCAGGAACTCACGCAGGCTCAACGAGTCGGACACCCGCCAGGCGATGCCGCGCTCGCTATCGAGACCCTCGAAGAAACCGATTAGCATCAGCCGGAAGTAGACGCCGGGAGCCAACGATGGTCTGCCCATACGATCGGCGTAGAACCCCTTGCATTCCCGCTCGCAATACTCGTCGAAGCCGGCTTGTTTCAGCAGCGCTTCCAGTTTCCGGTAGAACGGATGTCCGGGAGCTTCGACCATTTCGGAGCGGTACCACAACTCTTCTTGCCGCTCCCGGCCTTTTCTGGTGCCCATCGCCATGCCTTATTTTACGCTGAAACATCTCTAGAATGAAATGATTTATGAGATGACTTTAGACACGGGCTGCTAGTACTACTAGGTCATAAAACAAGAACAGTCTGATGTAGAATTGTTTTGTGGGAATTGGGATCACGCCTCTCCGCGCCAGGCCCACAAGAGAAACGCTTCGCGGAATATATTGAGGGCCTGGCGAAGGCCGCGGGGCACGAAGATCGGCATGCACCCTTAAAGAACTACTGCAAGGGATTGCTGTTACCAGGGGAACGGAAGAGCATCGAGCCGATGGCGGCACGCCTGGATCCTGAGAACGTCCAGCCGATGCGTCAGTCCTTGCACCATTTGGTGGCCAAGGCGCCTTGGAGCGACAAAACGTTGCTCGATGAAGTGCGCAGCCAGGTGTTGCCAGTGATGCACAAGCAAGGGCCCGTGGTGGCGTGGATCGTGGATGATACCGGCTTTCCGAAGAAAGGTACGCATTCGGTAGGGGTTGCACGTCAGTACTGCGGACAAGTAGGGAAGCAAGATAATTGCCGCGTGGCGGTGAGTCTGTCAGTGGCGACGTGGATCGCCAGTTTGCCGATCGCTTATCACTTGTATCTACCAAAGGAATGGGCCGAGGATGCCGAGCGGCGGGAAAAGGCGGAGGTGCCCGAAGAGGTTGAGTTTCAAACCAAGCCGGAGATCGCATTGGATCAGATCCGTGCGGCGGTCGCGGCCAACCTGGACCGTGGCGTTGTTTTAACCGACGCGGCTTACGGCATCAACACCGAGTTTCGCGACGGACTCACCGAACTCGATCTGCAATATGTTGTGGGAGTGCAAAGCTCGATGACGGTCTGGGAACAGGGCAAACAGCCTTTGCCAGCCAAGCCCCGCAGAAAAATGGGACGACCTCCGCGGCTATTGCAGCGGGCCACGGACCATCAACCCGTCTCGGTGAAGCAGTTGGCGATCAGTCTGCCCGCCACGGTGTTCAAGGAAATCACTTGGCGTGAAGGCACGGACCGGAAGTTGCAATCCCGCTTTGCCGCCGTTCGTGTGCGGCCTGCTCATCGGGATTACGAAAAGGCGGAACCACACGCGGAGGAATGGTTGCTCATCCAATGGCCGCGAGGAGAGAAAGAGCCCACGAAATACTGGGTATCGACGTTACCTCCCAAGACCAAGCTCAAAGCTTTGATCAAGATGGCCAAACACCACTGGATCATTGAACGGGATTACGAGGAGTTGAAACAAGAGTTGGGGCTGGGGCACTTTGAAGGCCGAAATTGGCGCGGGTTCCACCATCACGCTACGCTATGCATCGCAGCTTATGGGTTCCTGGTCGCCGAGAGGAACCGTTTTTCCCCCTCTGCCCGCACCGGTCATCTTGGATTCATTACCCCCCGGCCGGCACCGGACTTCCGCCCGCGAGGCTCACCGCGTTCGCCCCGAGCGACATAATCCGCACTCGATCGCAACGATACGCATCGTCCTCGCACGCCTGTTACTGCGGCAACTGCATCACTGTCCCTTTTGTGGATCGCGCTCGGGATGATCCTCCGCTCAATATCGGCTTCCGCCACACAGGCAGCAGGTCGCGAATGATTCGGGGCTGTGCGCCAAACATCGTCCGCTAACTTCACCTTGCTGAGTTTCTCCAGTGCAACACAGCGCCAGTTTGCGGGCGAGCCCGCCGGTTGGAGTCCACTCAGGCTTTCACCGCCGTATTGATAGCAGAGTACGCGAAGCTGTCCTTGTCGACTCCGGCCCAATCGGTGTGGGCAAAACAATCTGAGCCGCCCCTGATACATCGCCTCAATCGGCTTTTTGTTCTCCACGGCAGTCCAGACCAACCGATAAATCTCCTCCACGGTCTGGATCCGCGCCTGGACAACCCGCATCTCAACTCAGTTCACCACTTCACCGCGCTTTCTTCAATAGCATCTATCGTTTATGACCCAGTAGTATTAGTGATAGTCCTCTAAATTCACGTCATGCGCCGCGCCGTCGTGAAATCCGAATGTTACCCGCCAATTGGCGTTGACAGTCACCGAATAGTTGCTGCGCCGGTCGCCGGTCAACGGGTGAAACCGAAACATGGGAAGCGCCATGTCTTCCGGACTGTCGGTCGCTTCCAGCGCCGACAGAATCTTTTTCGCCTTGTCCACCAAAGCGGGCCGGATGCTACGGTCATTTCTTTTCATGCAGTCGCCGCAAGCCCTTGTGTTTGCTGGCTCCAAAGAAACGACCGCCGAAGCAGGCCACGCAGACTATCTCGTGACGGGCAACAAGAGCGGTCTTCTGGCCCTTGGCCGTCACAAAAGCGCGCGGATCATCACGG
>JBOGLG010000044.1:0-41684 GCA_050745985.1 Terriglobales bacterium
CGCCGCGTCTTCTTCGTGTACCGCTCAAAGCCGGTCATCATCGCCAGTGTCCTCTGTGGTCTCATCTCTCAGACACTCTAACTTGACGAGCTGTGGAAAGCAGAGAGCTTAATCAGAGTCTCCCTAATGCGGACGGCCGAATATCGACTGGATCAAGCGGTGCGCGATCTTCCGGGTCGAGCAGTCCATCCAGGCTGATAGTCTTTTTCTTGCGCATCGAATCGATGGCCAGGTGCCGGGCCACGGAAAAGAGCCAGGTACTGAATTCATGTTTGCCATCGAATTGGTGGCCGCGTTCGAGCACGCGAATCCAGGTCTCCTGAAACAGGTCTTCGGCGAGTTCGCGGTGGCCGGTCAGGGAGGTCAAGTAGCGCAGCAGGCGATGCTGATACTGCTCGATCAGCCGGTCGAGCAGTTCCGGGTCGCGACGGCGAAGACCGCGAGCGATTGCGCTGGTCTCGGACTCCATCCCATTCACGAAATAGCAGGCTGCGGCGTTCATGCTACCGGATATACGAGCCGGGCGGGAGAAAAGATGCAGAGGGGTAAACGTCTGATCAAGAGCAAGTTGCGCGGGGCAAATTCCTCACCACAGGGGGCATAGAGGAGCACAGGGCAAGCCGTTCCTCTATGGCTTATGGTTTTCAGGCCACATTCTCAATCGCCAGCGCCATGCCCATGCCGCCGCTGACGCACAGTGTGGCAACTCCGCGTTTCGCTTTGCGCCGGATCAGTTCGTGCAACAGCGTTACCGTGATGCGCGTACCAGTGCAGCCGATGGGATGGCCGAGTGCGATGGCCCCGCCGTTCACGTTGAGCTTGTCGTGATCGAAGTGCAGTTCGCGATCGCAAGCGATGACCTGGGCGGCGAACGCTTCGTTCAGTTCGACCAGATCGAAATCGGAGAGCCGAAGATTGTGTTTTTGCTCCATCTTGCGCAATGCCGGCACCGGGCCAATGCCCATAATGCGCGGATCGACCCCGACGGAAGTTACCGCCATAATGCGGGCGAGAGGCCTGAGGTGGTTCTTTTTGACGAAGTCTTCACTGGCCAGCACAACCGCCGCGGCGCCGTCGGTGATTCCGGAGGAATTGCCGGCGGTGATGGTTCCGTCTTTTGAGAACACCGGCGAAAGTTTCGCAAGCTTTTCCATGGTCGCGCCGACGAAGGGATGCTCGTCGCGGTTGAAAATCTGTGGGCCTTTCTTGTTTTCAATTGTCACCGGAGCCAGTTCATTCTGAAATCTTCCGGCTTCGATGGCCGCGGCAGCGCGGGTTTGCGAGCACAACGCAAATTGGTCCTGCTGGTCGCGCGTGATCTTGTACTGCTCCGCCAGGACTTCGGCAGTTTCGCCCATCACCATTTTTGCCAGGGGACAGAAAAATCCATCGCGATACATGCCATCCACCAGTTCCTGATTCCCCAGCCGGTATCCCCAGCGGGCACCGTCAAGATAGAAGGGAACTCGGGACATGGACTCGGCGCCACCGGCGAGGACGCAGTCGAGATTGCCGGTAGTAATTTCCTGGAAGCCAAGAGCCATAGACTTGATGCCGGAGGCGCAGGCCTTGTTGACGGTATAGGCGGGCACTTCCTGGGGAACTCCGCTGCGAATGGAAATCTGGCGGGCGGGATTAGGTCCGCCGCCGGCCTGGCGGGCGTTGCCAAAAATTGATTCTTCGACTTGATCGGGGCGAACATTCGCCCGTTCCATCGCGGCTTTGGCGGCTACTACGCCCATGTCGGCTGCGGTCATCGTCGCCAGCGAGCCACCGAATTTGCCGATCGGGGTGCGTACGGCGGAGAGAATGAAAACGTCGTGCAAGCATGCCTCCAAATTAGTTAGTCTAGCATCGCATTTGATGCGCCAGCCGCCGCGATGGACTCGCGGGGTTTTCGGCTGAATGGCCGTCTCCGCGTACTCTGCGGCTGTTCTCTGCGACCTCTGCGTTTTAAGACTTTGTGTTTGTCGGACAGTAAACCTTAAAACGCAGAGGTCGCAGAGAACAGCCGCAGAGGTCGCAGAGAGCGGCGCGGGTTCCTGCGTTCTCTGGCTTAGGCTAAACTTGAATCTTCATGAATTACATCTACGGAATCAACTCGGTGGCCGAGGCGCTGAAGGCGCGCGGCCGGGCGTTTGCCTGGGTGGGCGTAGCGCAAGAGCGGCACGACTTGCGCTTGCAGCGCGTAGTTGACGAGTGCCGGCGGCAGGGAGTGGCGGTGCGCTTTGTTGATCGGGCGGAACTCGACCGCTTAGCGGGAAACAACGCGCACCAGGGCGTGGTCGCAGTCACGTCGGCGAAACAATACAACGAGCTTGAGGACGTAGTCGCCGCCAAGCGCGGTCAGTATTCGCTGGTCGTTGTACTTGACGGGGTGCAAGACCCGCACAATCTGGGAGCAATATTGCGCACCGCCGACGCCGCGGGCGCTGACGGCGTGGTGATTCCCGAACGCCGGGCCGCCGGAGTGACGGCGACCGTCACCAAAGCTTCCGCGGGCGCGAGCGAGCATTTGCCTATCGCCAAAGTCACCAACATTGCGCGCACGTTGGAAGAGTTGAAGGAGCAGAACCTGTGGACAGTTGGCCTCGACGAGCGCGGCAAACAGTCCTACGATTCTTTGGATTACAACATGGATTGCGCCATCGTGCTGGGCGCCGAGGGGAAGGGCGTGCACGATCTGGTGGCCAAGAAGTGCGACTTTCTGGTCTCGATTCCCATGCTCGGCAAAGTGCCGTCGCTGAACGTTTCGGTGGCGGCGGGCGTGATGCTCTATGAGATCGTTCGCCAGCGGGGGAAGCGGAGTTGACGAAGTTCCTCTGTGCCCTTTCCGTCTTCTGCGGTTTAGTCTCACCGGCACTGGCTCTGGACCGCGAGGCCTTCACATTCACCAACTACAACCTGGATGTACGCGTCGAACCGGAGCAACAGCGACTGGGCGTGCGCGGCCGGATCACGCTGCGCAATGACTCGGCAGTTGCGCAAAAGAACCTGGTCCTGCAAGTTTCTTCGACGCTGGCCTGGAGGTCGATTCAAGTAGCCGGCAAACCGGTTCAATTCGAGACTCACGATTACACATCTGATATCGACCACACCGGCGCGCTGTCGGAAGCCATCGTCAGTCTGCCGCATGAAGTCCCGCCGAAAGGAACGGTTGAGTTGGACATCGGCTACGAAGGTGTCATCCCGCTTGACGCCACCCGCCTCACACGAATCGGCGTGCCCGACGAGAAAGCCAAACACAACGACTGGGACCACATCAGCCAGACTTTTACGGCGGTGCGCGGGATTGGGTACGTGGCCTGGTATCCGGTAGCGACGGAGGCGGCTAGTTTGGCGGATGGCGATGCGGTGGGGAAAGCAGTGGGCCGGTGGATCGTCAGGCACGCAGACTCCAGCATGGATCTGCAGTTCAAGCCCACTTCGGAACAGACTATCTATTTTAGCGGCACTCCCAATCTTGGTGAACCTGCCGTGGATGCTTCGATAAAGACGATCGGAGATTTTAGCCTGGTCAGGCCGGGCGTGAACGTTCCGACATTCGTACTCGCTAACTATCAAAAGTTGCCGCCACTGAAATTTCTCGATGTAGAATTTCTGCCGGGCCAGGAAGAGGCGGCGAAAGATTACGCGGAAGTCGCCGCCCAGATCAACCCCCCGGTTGCAGTCGGCCCGGGCTCGAGAGATCTGCAAATCTTGAGTTTGCCGGATGCCAATGCATCGTCGTTTGTCACGCAAGGCATGTTGCTTATGCCTCTCGGGGCCGAACTGACCAACCAGGCGGAGCTGGATATTGTCTATGCCATCGCCCGCCAAGCAGTACATTCTCCGCGGGCGTGGATTCAAGAAGGGCTGGCCCACTACGCGCAACCCGCTTTCGTCGAGCAAAACAAAGGTCTCCAGGCGGCACTCGACTACCTGGATGGGCACCGGACAGTGCTCGCGGACGCTGAAAAGCCAACGATCGGGAAGGCGGGCGAACGGGAAACGGCCCAGGCATTGATTAACGCTCCCGACGACTTATATCTGCAAGCCAAGTCGATGTACGTCTGGTGGATGTTGAAAGACATGCTGGGCAATCTGCCCAGCGACGCTCTGCTCCGCTATCATGCGGACCAGGACAAAGATCCCACTTACATGCCACGGCTCATCGCCAGCACCACCAAGCGCGACCTCCAGTGGTTTTTCGATGACTGGGTCTATCACGACCGCGGCTTGCCGGATTTTCGTGTGGCTTCCGTCTTTTCGCGGCCCTTGGATAGCGGGCGCTTCCTCGTGACCATCACGGTTGAAAATCTTGGCCGCGCCGGAGCTGAAGTGCCGGTGACGCTAAGGATCGAAGGCGGGGAGGTTCGTCAGCGCATCGAAGTCCGGGGACAGGCAAAAGCCTCCATTCGAATCGAGGCCTCATCGACGCCGCTGGAAGTCGTGATCAACGACGGCAGTGTGCCGGAGAGCGACGTGGCCAACAACACATATAAGATTGAGTCAGTAAATCCTTGAGGCATTGAAGCAACAAAGCAGAAAGGGAACTTCTTGGCTTATATCCAGTTCTTGGGCGCTGCCGGAACCGTCACCGGCTCGAAACACCTGATCAACAGCGCGGACGATCCCAGCGGCAAAAACGGTTTTCAAGCGCTTGTCGATTGCGGCATGTTTCAAGGGCTGAAAGAGTGGCGTGAGCGCAACTGGCAGGACACTCCGGTACCCGCGCATGAGATCAACGCGGTCATTCTGACCCACGCTCACCTCGACCATTGCGGATGGATCCCGCGGCTGGTGAAAGAAGGCTTTCGCGGGCAGATCTACGCCACTCCGCCGACGGTGGATCTCTGTGGCGTCATCCTGCGGGATTCCGGTCATCTACAGGAAGAAGACGCGCGCTTCTACAACAAACACAAAAAGTCGAAACACGATCCCGCTCTGCCGTTGTACACGCTGGCCGACGCAGAGAACGCGTTGCAGTATTTCAAGCCAGTTCCCTTTGAAGCGCCGCAGCAACTCTCTCCGCAGATCTCATTTCGCTTTGTGCGCGCGGCACACATCCTGGGATCGTCGATGGTGGAACTCACATTGCAGACCAATGGAAAAAGCCGACGCCTGTTGTTCACGGGAGACATCGGCCGGGTGTCCGACGAGAAGACATCGCCGGGCAAGGTTCTACAATGCGGACCGACCGAAGGTGAGGCGGCGGATTTACTGGTGATGGAATCCACCTATGGGAACCGGCAGCATCCCACGGACGATCCCCGCCCCCGGCTGGCAGAGGTGATTCGCCAGGCGGTGCGGCGTGGCGGCACGGTGGTGGTCCCCGCATTCGCGGTGGAGCGAACTCAGAAATTCGTGTTCATGCTGAAGCATTTGATGGAGTCGGGGCAAATTCCGAAGATTCCGGTGTATTGCGACAGCCCCATGGCGATAAAGGCAGTCGAGATTTTCATCAACCATTCCGAGGAGTACAGCGACGACACGCGCAAGCTGATCAGCCAGTACGGTTCGCCATTGCAATGGCCGGGCTTCAGCTTTGCCTCGACCATCGAAGAATCGAAGAAGATCAACGATTCAAAGTATCCGTCCATCATTGTTTCCTCGAGCGGCATGGTCACCGGCGGGCGCATTTTGCATCATCTGGCGCAGCGGCTGCCGGACCCGAAAAATGTGGTCATGTTTATCGGCTTCCAGGCGCCGGGAACGCGGGGTTTCATCATCAAGAGCGGCGCGCCGGAGGTGAAAATCTTTGGCGAGATGGTTCCCATCCGCGCACAAATCGAAGTCTTCGAGCAGTTCAGCGACCATGCTGACACGCCTGAGCTGCTGAAATGGCTGCACACATTCACCCAGAAACCCGGCGTGACTTATCTGGTGCACGGTGAGCCGCCGGCTTCGTCACAGTTGCGGGATGCGATCACCAAGGACCTAGGATGGAATGTGCAGGTCGCGCACTGGATGGAAAAAGTGCAGATCGGATGATCCGGAGGTGTCTTATGACTGAAGCAGAACTCAAGAAACATCTCGACCTGGCGGAAAAGAGTCCCAAGCAGATTGCGGCTGCGGTTTTGGGGCTGACGGACAAGACCTTGCGCTACAAGCCCACGCCGGACAAGTGGTGCATCCTGGAAATCCTGGCGCATTTGGCGGACATGGAAACCTTGTATGCATACCGCCTGCGGCAGATGCTGGCGGACAAGAACCCGGTGCTGGCGCCGATTGATCAGGATGCATGGGCCGAGCATCTGGGGTATATGGAATCCTCGCCGCCGGAATTGGTGGCGCTCTACGGGTTGAATCGTCACGCGACAGTGACGTTGTTGCGCCGGCTGAAGGAGAAAGACTTGCGGAAATCGGCACGGCATCCCGAGAAAGATCAGCCGGTGACCGTAGGCGACTATGTGGAGATGTTGGCGAAACACGGGCCGAATCATCTGGAGCAGATCGAGCGCTTGAAGAAGGCGGCGGGGACAGCGTGAACCACGAAGTACACGGGCTTCGGCGCTTATCCTTTTTGTACCTCTGTGGTTATCGCTTTCTGGGTGAAGTGCACCAGGGCCTCGAGCTTCAAAGCCGCCGCACCGGAATCGATCGACTTGGCTGCCAGGGGCACTGCCTGGGCCAAATGCCCGGCCATGCCTGCGACTACTAAGGCCGCGGCTGCGTTTAGCACGACTACGTCCCGCTTCGGCGAATGCTGTCCGCTCAGCACCTCGCGAATGATGGCGGCGTTGGCTGCCGCATCGCCGCCCGCGATGTCTTCAAGCGAGCCACGCTTCATGCCGAACTCTTCCGGCGTGACTTCATAAGTCTTTACCGATCCGTTATCCACCTCGGCAACCCGGGTGGGGCCGGTGATGGTGATTTCGTCGAGCCCGTCGAGTCCGTGGACTACCACCGCGCGGCGCAAGCCGAGCATGCTAAGGGCTTCCGCCAATTTTTCCACCAGTTCGGACGAATACACTCCGACCACCTGCGCTGAAGCGTGGGCGGGATTGGTCAGTGGGCCGAGTAAGTTAAAGACCGTGCGCAGGCGGAGCTCGCGGCGGGCGGTTTGCACGTGTTTCATTGCGGAATGCAACGCCGGGGCATAGAGGTACGCGATTCCGACTTCGGCCAGGCAATCCGCCAATCGGCCTGCCGGTAAATCAAGCTTGACTCCAAGCGCCTCCATCACATCCGCCGACCCGCATTTCGAAGTCACGCTGCGATTGCCATGCTTGGCCACGCGCACGCCCGCGCCGGCGACCACGAAGGCGGTGGCTGTGGAAATGTTGAAGGTGCCGCTGGCATCTCCGCCGGTGCCGCAGGTGTCCACCAACGCATCGCGCCCGGTGCCGCTTACGTCCACGCTGGAGCTCGAAGGCAGGGCCAGCGGCTGGGCCGCGATCCTTATTGCTTCCGCGAAGCCGACAATCTCCTCGACGGTTTCGCCTTTCATGTGCAACGCCACCAGGAAAGCGGCAATCTGCGTGTCAGTGCATTTGCCGGTGAGAATTTCGGTCATCACCGAGCGTGCTTCTTCGCGAGACAGAGACTCGCGCTGATTAGCGATTCGTTGGATGGCGTCGATGATCATCGCCGAGTTCTAGAGTAGCATCCGGCTCAGCAAAACCTTGAAACGCAGAGATCGCTGAGAACATCCGCCGAGAAACCCGTTTGCCCAATCCCCAGCGCTTCTATAGAATCAATTATTTGCAGCCCGTAGTTAAGCCGCGAGCGAAGTCCTGCCGATCATAACGCTAAACGAGAATTCACTATGAAGATTCACGAATACCAAGGCAAAGCCATCTTGAAAAAGTACGGGGTTGCCGTGCCCCGAGGCGAGATGGCGGAGACCCCGGCGCAGGCGGAGGCCGCGGCCAAGGCCCTGTTCGACTCCGGAGCCACGGGCGTGGTGGTCAAAGCCCAGATTCATGCCGGCGGCCGGGGCAAAGGCGGAGGCGTCAAGATTGCGAAGTCGCTTGCAGAAGCCGCCGACCTTGCAGGCAAGATTCTTGGGATGACGCTGGTCACCCATCAGACCGGCCCCGAAGGCCGAGTGGTGCGGCGCCTCCTGATCGAAGAGACGCTGCCGATTGAAAAAGAACTCTATCTCGGGATCGTCATCGACCGCGTTGAGGCCAGGCCGGTGTTCATGGCATCGGCGGCCGGCGGGATGGAGATCGAGCAGGTCGCGGCAGAGAATCCTGACGCCATTCTCAAGGAGTACATACAGCCGGGCATGAACCTCGAAGCCTTCCAGGCCCGGAAGTTGGCATTCAAGTTGGGCCTGAAGCCGTCCCAGATCAACGAGGCGGTGCGCTTCATGAGCGGCCTCTATCGCGCGTTCCAGGAAACCGATGCGTCATTGTGCGAGATCAACCCATTTGTCAGTTGCACCGACGGCCGTTTGTTCGCGCTCGATGCCAAGATGACCTTTGACGACAATGCGCTCTTCCGGCATCCCGAGATCAAGGACCTCCGCGACATTACCGAAGAAGACCCGCTCGAGGTCGAAGCTTCGAAGTACAGCCTGAATTACATCAAGCTCGACGGCAGCGTCGGGTGCATGGTAAATGGCGCGGGCCTGGCCATGGCGACCATGGACATCATCAAGTACGCGGGTGGAATGCCGGCAAACTTTCTCGATGTGGGCGGCGGTGCGAACGCTGAACAGGTGACGCACGCCTTCGAGATATTGCTCAGCGACAAGAATGTGAAGGCGGTGCTGATCAATATTTTTGGCGGTATTCTGCGGGTGGATACGCTGGCCAAGGGCGTAGTCGAGGCGGCGACCAAGACGAAGATCCAGCTTCCGATTGTGCTGCGCCTGGAAGGCACGAACGTCGAAGCCGGCCGCGAGATCTTGCAGCAATCAGGATTGAATTTCATAGTGGCGGCGACCATGAAAGACGCGGCGGAGAAAGTAGTAGCCGCCGCAAAAGGATAGGTTAAGAAAGAAGTCTTCATGAGCATTCTTGTAGATAAATCGACGCGAGTGCTGGTGCAAGGGCTGACTGGGCGCGAGGGCACCTTTCACGCCAAGAGTTGTGCCGAGTACGGAACCAAGATTGTTGGCGGTGTGACGCCCGGCAAGGGCGGCACCACGCACGAAGGTTGGCCGGTCTTTAACAGCGTGCAGGAAGCGGTCGACAAGACCGGGGCCGATGCGACGATGATCTTCGTGCCGCCGCCGTTTGCCGCCGACGCCATCATGGAAGCCGCGGATGCGGAGATCGAGTTGATCGTGTGCATCACCGAAGGCGTTCCCACACTCGACATGGTGCGCGCGTGGGAGTTCCTGCAGACCCGGCGCTCACGGCTGATCGGCCCCAATTGTCCGGGGATCATTTCTCCCGGCAAGTGCAAGATCGGAATTATGCCCGGGCGCATCCATCGCGAGGGCCCGGTCGGCATCGTCTCGCGCTCAGGTACGCTGACTTACGAGGCGGTCTATCAATTGACGACGCGCAACATCGGCCAGTCCACGGCAATCGGCATTGGCGGAGACCCTATCATCGGCACAAACTTTCTGGACGCGCTGGAACTCTTCAACAAAGATCCGCAAACCGAAGTTGTGGTGATGATCGGTGAGATCGGCGGAAACGCGGAAGAAACTGCCGCCCAGTACGTGAAGGCACGCATGAAAAAGCCGGTGGTGGGATTCATCGCCGGACAAACTGCTCCTCCGGGACGCAGGATGGGCCACGCCGGCGCCATCATTTCCGGTGGCAAGGGCACGGCGGCGGAGAAGATCAAATCCATGGAAGCGGCCGGGATTCGCGTGGCCAAGTCGCCGGCCGATATCGGCGAAACTGTGGTGGCAGCCATGGGCGCGGCTGCGAAGGCCTAGACTTTTTTCGGAAACATCAAATTCAGCCAACGACGAACGAACAAGGACCAACGATCAAATCATGAAAACTCTGCAACGGACCTTTACCATCATCAAACCTGACGCGGTGCGCAAGAATGCCGTCGGCGACATCATTGAGCAGTTCGAGAAGAATGGCTTTCGGATTCTGGCCATGAAGATGCTCGAAATTTCCAAACATCAGGCCGAGCAGTTCTATGCCGTGCATGCCAACCGGCCGTTCTACAACTCGCTGACCGATTTCATGTCGAACGGGCCGATCGTGGTGCTGGCGCTGGAAAAAGAAAACGCCATCGCCGACCTGCGCAAGCTCATGGGCGCGACCAATCCGGCTCAGGCCGAAGAAGGTACCATCCGTAAAAAGTGGGCGACCAACATTGAACACAACGCAATCCACGGCTCGGACGGCGACGACACGGCGCGGTTCGAACTGAGCTACTTTTTCGCAGGCTACGAACTGGCACAGTAGGGGAACCCATGCCTCTGGTTCAAATCACGATGCTCAGCGGACGCACCGCCGATCAGAAGCGCAAGCTGGCGCAGCGCATCACCGACGCCATGGTGGAGGAAGCCGGAGCCAAGCGGGAAGCCATCGTGGTGGCGTTTCACGAAGTGTCAAAGGACAGCTACGCTTCAGGCGGCGTGCTCATGGCGGACAAAGGGAAGTAAGCTTCGCGGGCGAACGCGCCCGCGCCACACGTTCATCCCAACGGTTCGTACAACTGCCCTTCCACGCGGTCGCCGATACGGGGCAAATCCTTCCTGGCATATTGGAGGAAATGCGGCGTGGCCCGGTGGGCTTCGAGCGCGGCATCGTCTTTATATTGCTCGTAAATGAAGAAGCGCCGCGGTTCTGTTTTGTGCCGGTGGACCTGGAACATGAGAACACCGGGCTCTTTGCGGGATTCCTCAGTGAGTTTCGTAAACAGGCTGGCCACTTCAGCTTCGTGACCTAGCTTTGCCATCCACGTCACAGCCAGAACGACCATCGTTTACACCGCCCTTAGTTTTTTGCCTGCCCTCTGGTCTTGCTTCCGGTCAATTCCGCAAGCTTGCCCGCAAACTCATCCACCAGGATGGTTTGCTCCCGTCCCGGTCCGGTGGAAACCATTCCGATGCGGGCGCCGCTTTCCTTTTCCAGGAACGCCAGGTACGAGCGAGCCGCCTTTGGCAGTTTCTCGAAGTCCGTGGTTCCTACGCTTGAGGTCTGCCACCCGGGCAGCTTTTGATAGATGCATTCGATCTTTGAGAAGCCGCAATCCTGAGCCGGTACTTCGTCCAACCGTTTTCCGTCGATCTTGTAACCCACACAGACCGGAATCTCCGCCAGTTCGTCCAGCACGTCGAGCTTGGTGACCACCAGCCAAACGGTTCCGTTAATCATGCCAGCGTAGCGCAAGAGAGGCAAGTCGAGCCAGCCACACCGGCGGGGGCGGCCGGTCACGGCGCCAAACTCATTGCCGCGAGCCCGCAGTAAATCTCCGCTGGCATCGAGCGCCTCGCTGGGGAAGGGACCGCCGCCCACCCGTGTGCAATAGGCTTTGGTTACCCCGATCACGGTGTCAATCGCCGTGGGAGCAATACCCGAGCCGGTCGCGGCTCCGCCGGAGGTCGCACTCGATGAAGTCACAAAGGGATAGGTGCCGTGGTCGATGTCGAGCATGGTCCCCTGGGCGCCCTCGAACACAATCGACTGGCCCTGAACCAGCGCCTGATTTAACAGGACGGCAGTATCGCGAACAAACGGCGCAATCTTGGCGGATGCCGCCGAATATTCCTGGAACATCTTGTCCGGGTCGAGCGGCTCGGAGTTAAAGAGCGCATGCGCGATCAGGTTTTTCTCGCGGCAGGCGTTCTCGATGTGCGTCTTGAGCAGCGGCAAGTCCAGCAAATCAGCCACCCGCAGGCCCCGGCGTCCCATCTTGTCTTCGTAAGTCGGGCCGATGCCGCGTGAAGTAGTTCCGATTTTCACTCGCCCAGGGGCGTTTTCGGCAGCCAGTTCGATGAGCCGGTGATACGGCATGATTACATGCGCGCGGTTGCTGACGAAGAGGTTTCCGTCAACTTTCACACCGGCTTCGCGAAGTGAGCCCACTTCCTTGAGGAAGGCCATGGGGTCGAAAACAACGCCATTGCCAATGACGCTGAGGCAGTCGGGGCGTAGAATGCCGCTAGGCACCAGTTGCAGGATGAACTTTTTTCCCTTGATGATGACCGTATGTCCGGCGTTGTGACCGCCGGCGTAACGGGCGACCACGGGGAAATTTTCCGAGAGTACGTCGACGATTTTGCCCTTGCCTTCATCGCCCCACTGGGCGCCGACGATGACCGCAGCCTTGCCTTTTTTCAAATGCCAGCTCCACTGAACTGATTCGCGCGGCCGCCCCCGGGCCGCAAATGCGGGGTCGCACACACTCGTTACCCGCGCTGACCACCAGATGCTAAATTACGAGGATTTATGCGGAGTAGAGGTGTACTCGGAATCATAACCTGCCAGGCGGACGATGAGCAATCGAAACCTCATCATTTGCCGAAAGCGGCTGCCGGGAAGCTTGTACACTACGTTCATGCCGGAACTCCCTGAAGTCGAAACCATTGCCCGCGGGCTTAACGGCCGGGTGGCCGGCGACGTGATCGAGTCGGTCTGGCTGGGCTCGAAACCCGAGCCACTGAAGTCTCCGGCGCGGGAGATCGTGAAATCGCTCGAGTCGAAACGCATCGCCGCCGTGCACCGCGTGGGTAAGCACATTGTCTTTGACCTGGAAGGTGGAGGAAAAGGCTCCTCTGCCGGGAAGACATCCAAAACGAAACCCGGACGGATGCCCGCGGCTACATCGTGGATTGTGCATCTGGGGATGACCGGGCGCATGCTGGTTTCTCCGCCGGACGTGGAAGTCGAAAAGCATACGCACGCCGTTGTGAAACTGGCCTCGGGAAGGGAACTGCGGTTCGTTGATCCCCGCCGCTTCGGGCGGCTGAGTGTCTCGAACGGCTTCCAGGCACCGGGATGCGAGCCTCTGGAAGTCGAGTTGCAGCGCTTTGTGAAACTGTTCCGCAGCCGCAAGACGCCGATTAAGAGCGCGTTGCTGAATCAGAAGCTGTTGAGTGGGGTGGGCAACATTTATGCGGACGAATCGCTGTTTCGTGCGCGCATCCGGCCGCGGCGGCGGGCCTCCTCACTGACCCGGGACGAACTTGGCCGGCTGTACCGGGCAGTCCGGGAAGTTCTGAAAGAAGCGATTGCTCTAGGGGGTTCCTCGATCTCGGATTACGTCGATTCCGACGGCGAAGAGGGTTTGTTCCAGCTCCAGCACCGCGTTTACGGACGGGAGGCGAAGCCTTGCATGGTCTGCCGGACTCCGGTGAAACGGGTGGTGATCGCCGGGCGCAGCGCTCATTACTGCCCGAAATGCCAGAAATGACCGCTGCGCGAGCGTAGTGCGTCTTTCCCGAATCGAATTCACATAGGCCGGAAACGATTTAATAGTTCGACAACCGCCATTTCCGGTGGTACTCTGACGATTCTGCATGACTGGTTTCTCCATCGGCGTGGATCTCGGCGGCACTAATCTCCGCATTGCGGCGGTGGATGGGAGCGGCCATCTGATGGAAAAGACCACGCTCGATACACGAGTTGCGCTCGGCCGCGACCATGTGGTCAATGACATGTGCGCAGCGATCCAACAGTTGGCGGAAAAGCATGCCGGCTCCGCCAAGCTGTTGGGGATCGGAATCGGCGTTCCCGGAATCATCGATATGGAAACTGGCATGGTACGGGAATCGCCGAACCTTCCGGACTGGGCTGACTACCCGGCGCGAACGGAGATTGAACGGCGGCTGCGAACCAAGGTGATTCTCGAGAATGATGCGAATTCGGCCGCGTTCGGGGAGAAGTGGCTGGGCGCCGCCAAAGAAGTCAACGACATGGCGATGCTGACACTTGGCACCGGAGTCGGGGGCGGGCTGGTGCTGGGTGGGCGCATTTGGCACGGGATGGCTGGGATGGCGGCCGAATTTGGCCACACCACCGTGGAGCCGGACGGCGCCCAGTGCGGTTGTGGCAACCGAGGCTGCCTGGAGGCCTATGCATCGGCCACGGCCATAGTGCGCATGGCGCGTGAGGCAATTGCCGGCGGCGCCGCTCCGGGGCTTGCCGAGGCTGCTAATTCGAACGTCGAACTCAGCGCTAAAGTGGTGTACAACCTGGCGGTTCAGGGCGATGAAGGGGCGCGAAAAATCTTTCGACGCGTCGGTCGAGCCTTGGGAATTGTTCTCTCAGACAAGGTGAACGCTTTGAATCTTCCCATGTATGTAATTGGCGGCGGCGTATCGAGCGCCTGGGACGTGTTCGCGCCCGCCATGTTCGATGAACTTCGTCAACGCAGCATGGTGTATGCGGCCACCTCCCCGGAGCCATCGCGGGGGCCGGGAGCCTCGGCCATGGTCAAACCCATGGGAAACAAGAAGACCATTGTGACGCGGGCGCTATTGGGAAGTGATGCGGGCTTGTATGGTGCGGCCCGCCTACCGCAGGAAAATGGTCACTAGACGCGATTCGCCATGCTGCGTTCCACGACTTTCCTGAAAGCCTTCAAGAAGATGGCATTCTGCTCCGGAGTCGCAATAGTCACGCGGATCGCAGTGGGCGCACCCCATGGCCCGAGTGGTCGAATGATCACGCCTTCGGATTGCAGGCGCTGGGCAAGGGCAGCAGCATCCTCGCCGAGTTCGCAATAGAGGAAGTTTCCCCAAGTGGGCGCGGGTTCATATCCGAGTTCGCGCAGGGTCTCTGCGAGATGCTCCGACTCTTCCGCATTGTTCACCAGCGCCTTGCGAACGTGGGCATCATCCTCCAAGGCAGCCAGCGCGGCCGCTTGCGCCGGCGCGGACACAGAGAACGTAGTCCGCATGCGGGCGAAATAAGACATCAGCTCGGCGGGCCCGATTCCGTATCCCACGCGTACTCCGGCCAGTCCGTGGGCCTTTGAGAACGTACGCAACACCACTACCTTGCGACCCTGGTTTACATATTGGAGCGAGTGCGAATAGTCCACGCCGCGCTGGGCGGCGAAATACTGGGCGAAGTCGTAGTAGGCCTCATCGAGAATCACGATAACGTGTTCGGGAAGTTTATCGAGAAACTGATCGAGATCGGAGGCAGCTAAGAGCGTGCCGGTGGGATTGTTTGGGTTGGAGAGATAAATGATGCGGGTGTTGCCATCGGCCGCTGCGGCCACAGCTTCTAAATCGAAGCTGTCGCGGCGCATCGGAACCTGGATGAGCTGGCCCCCCGCAGCCTGGGTGGCAATCGGATAAACGATGAACGAGCGCTCACTGGTGACCGCGTTGAGACCTGGCGCCAGCAAAGTGCGGGCAATGATGCCGAGCAGCGCAGTTGATCCGGCAGTCAGGACAATCTGGTCGGGTTTTACACCGTGGCGGGCTGCCAGCGCATCGCGGAGTTCGACTGAATCGTTGTCCGGATAGATATTACAGTCACTGAGGACCGCCTGCATCGCGGCTACCGCCTTGGGCGACGGTCCCCACGGATTCTCGTTCGAGGCCATTTTGATGCAATTCACGTGGCTCTCCCGATGGGCTTGGCGATGTGACTTGCCGGGAGTGTACCCGCCCAGTCTCCGTATGTGTGCGGGCACAAACTGGCTGAAGTCGGTCATGCTGGCTACTTAATCTTTATCACGCCGCCGGGGAACATGTCATCTGCGGGGCCTACTTGCGGGTGCTTCCCTTGGTGAGGAGCTTCAGTTTGGTCACTTCGTCGGCAGAAAGCTTGCGGTATTCTCCGGGATGCACATCCAATTGCAGCGGGCCATACCGTACCCGCTTGATCTTTTCCACGTGATGGCCGATCTCCTCGAACATGCGGCGTATCTGGCGGTTCTTGCCTTCGGTCAACGTCACTTCGTACCAGGGATTCTGGGCATTGCGGATTGCTTGAATTCTGGCGGGCGCGGTCCTCACTCTTTTCCCGCGGTCCGTTGGGATCGAAATCCCTTCCCGCAGCCGGTCCAGGCCCTCAGGCGGCGGCGTCCCGGCAACTTTTACCATGTAGGTCTTGGGAACGTGCGAGGCTGCTTTCATCATGAGGTTGGCAAAGTCGCCGTCGTTGGTAAGCAGCAGCAGGCCTTCGCTGGCAAAATCCAGACGGCCAACGGGGTAAACGCGGGCCCCGACCCGGCGAAGCAGGTCCATGACCGTGGGCCGATGTTCAGGATCTTTCAGGGTCGTGACGTATCCCTTGGGCTTGTTCATCAGCAGGTACACGTGCCGCTCGGAGCCATGTAGAAGCTTGCCGTTGACGCGGATGTGGTCGTGCTCGGGGTCGGCCTTGCTGCCCAGTTCGGTGACTACCTGCCCATTCACTGAGACCAATCCGCCGGTAATCAACTCCTCAGCCTTGCGGCGCGAGGTGATGCCGGCCGCGGCAATGATTTTTTGCAGGCGCTCAGTGGGCATGGAGATTCCAGAAAGGGTTGCGGTGGTATGAACATCTGCGGGGTTCAAGCCGCGGGATCATTCTCGCCCGGCTGAACCGCCGCCAGCGCCTGATCTTCGGCGTTGTCGCCGGGTGCCCTTGATTCGGGCGCTTCTTGCACCGGCAACAAGTCGCCTTGAAAAGATTCAGCGACCAGTTTTTCGAACTCTTCCATGCTGGGCAACTCGCCAACATCGCTCAGCCCGAAGCGCAGGAGAAACTCTTTGGTCGTCTTGTAAAGGATCGGCCTTCCTATGACGGCTTTGCGGCCCGCAGTTGTGATCAGCTTGCGGTCCAGCAAGGTCGCGATGACGCCACCACAATCCACGCCGCGAATGTCGTTGATTTCCGGCACCGTGACCGGTTGCTTGTAGGCAATGACCGCCAGCGTCTCAAGCGCGGGCATGGAGAGGCGAATGGGAGGCTTCAAGCTCTTGGCGAATGCGCGCACGACGTCATGCTGCTCGGGTTTGGTGGACATGCGATATCCGCCGGCGATTTCGCGGATTTCAATGCCGCGATCTCCCGCGTAATCGGCCATCAGTTCAAACAGCGCCGCCCGAATTTGTGAACGAACATCTCCGCCATCGGCGCTCGTCGCCGTAACCGAGTCCTTGGTGAGTTCGACCAGTTGATTAAGCGTGATGGGAGTTTCGGCCGCGTAAATGACGGCTTCGAGTTTGGCTTTGAGGCTCATATCGTAGCTAAGAGCAACTATCTCCAGTCATCCTGTACCGCAGTTTGTTGGGCGATGACGGCATCAAACCCGACATGCTTGCGCACCAGAATCTCGCCGAACAGGCGGTCCTGGCGCAACTGGATCGCCTGCAATCGTACCAGTTCCAGCAGCGCCAGGAACATACAAACCAATGTCTGCCGGGCATGGATGTTGCGCAGCAGCAGCTTTAACCGTATGGGCTGGTCTTCCAATGCCAGCCGTCGGCGCAGGTAATCAATCATCTGGCTGACGGTGACCGTCTCCTCATCAACCTGGATCATTGGCCGGTGGCGGGCACGGTCGAGGATCACCTGGAAAGTCTTCACCAGATCAATGACGTCGGCGGCCATCTCCGGCTCGGTGCCTTCGGCGTCCATGAATTCCTTGATCGCCGGGTTCGACCAGACCGCGTCTTCGATCTGCTGTTTCTGCATCAGCATCTGCGCGGCAGACTTGAACTTTTCGTGCTCGATCAGCCGGTTCACCAGCTCAGCGCGGGGATCTTCCTGTTCTTCGGAACCGGCTGCCGGATCCCGAGGCAGCAGCATCTTCGACTTGATATGAATCAGTACCGCCGCCATGTAGATGAAATCGGCGGCGATGTTTACGTCCAGTTCACGAAGTTTCTCGACGTAAGCCAGATATTGCGCCGTGATCTTTGCGATGGGGATGTCGTAGATGTCGATGTCCTGCTTGCGGATCAGGTCAAGCAACAGATCAAGCGGGCCTTCGTAGACATCGGTCACAGCGACCGAAAAGGGAGAATCGCTCTCTTTTTTCTGTTTCGCGGAGGAATCTGCCGCGCTGGGCGCCAGCGCGTTTGCTCCAGCGGTTTGGAAAATCTCTGGCATCTTTACACGTGGTCGCTAACGACCCTCGTAGTCCAATGACATGTGCAACGAATCCCGCACTTCCGCCATGGTGGCGGAAGCCACCTTGCCGGCCTGGGCGGAGCCTGTCTCAAGAATATCCCACGCCAGCCGTGGATTGTCCTCATATTTCTTACGGCGCTCCTGCATGGGATTCAGAATGTTAACCAACGCGTCCGCGGCCCAGCCCTTGCACTCGATGCACCCGATGCCCGCCGAACGGCAGCCGGCGTTCACCTTGGCCATGGTGGCCGAATCGCTGAATATCTTGTGCAGGTCGCCCACCGGGCACACGTCGGGATTGCCAGGGTCGGTCCGGCGAATGCGGGCCGGGTCGGTGACCATGGTCTTGAGCTTTTGCCGTACCACCGGCTCAGGGTCCGTCAACATGATCGTATTCCCGTAGGATTTCGACATCTTGCGGCCGTCGGTTCCGGGCAGCTTGGGAGTCTTGGTCAATAGCGGTTGCGGCTCGGGGAAAACAGCTTTCCCGTCGAGGTTGTAAAACTGGTTGAAGCGGCGGGCGATCTCCCGAGTCAGTTCCACATGGGGAACCTGGTCTTCGCCGACGGGGACAAAATCACCCTTGTAGATGAGGATATCGGCGGCCTGAAGCACGGGATAGCCAAGAAATCCGTAGGTGCTGAGGTCCTTCTCGGCGATGTTTTCCTTCTGTTCCTTGTAGGTGGGAACGCGCTCCAGCCAGCCCAGCGGCGTGATCATCGAAAACAGGAGATGCAATTCGGCGTGTTGGGGCACGTGCGACTGAATGAACATGGTGCAGCGTTCGGGATCGAGCCCGGCAGCCAGCCAGTCCAGCAAGACTTCGATCGAATTTTCCTTCACCCGCGAGGTATCGGCATAATCGGTGGTCAGCGCGTGCCAGTCGGCAACAAAAAAAAAGCACTCATACTGGTCTTGCATGCCGACCCAGTTCTGGAGGGCGCCAACATAGTTGCCCAGGTGCAGCTTGCCGGTGGAGCGCATACCGCTGAGGACGCGTTTGCGATTGGATGAAGTGGGCATCAGATGCTCATCAAGATGGAAGTGTAGACACCTAGCACCGGGCGGATAAGCCCCATCAGCAAATTGCCCCCGAAAAAGACCAGCGCCATCAGACCAAAGATGCCGACCGTGTCATAAGCCTGCCGCACGCGCTCGGAGAGAAAATGCCGCAACACATGGCTGCCATCGAGGGGCGGCACGGGAATCAGGTTAAAAACGGCGAGCAGAACGTTGATCAACAGAAATTGATAAAGCAGCAGGGCCGCAGGTACGAGGACAGAATTGCCAAAGATAAATCCGCTGAGCGCGCCCTGCACGATCATTCGCCCATTCGGCGCCATCACCGCAATCATCGCCAACAGGATTGTGGCGGCAGTAGCCACGATGAAATTGCTGATCGGGCCCACGACCGCGGTCAGAATGTCATCGAGGACCGGATTGTGAAAATTGCGCGGGTCCACCGGGGTGGGTTTGGCCCAACCGATCACCGGAAGGTGAGTCAACATGGCGACCAGCGGCAACAGAATCGTTCCCACCGGGTCAATGTGTTTGATGGGATTGAGCGTGACCCGCCCCAACATGCGTGCTGTGGGGTCGCCGCGGCGGTTGGCCATCCAGGCGTGCGCCGATTCGTGAATGCTGATCGCAAACAGAAACGCGATCAACTGAAACAGGATGTCAACGTGTTGCAGGGTCATTCGAGGCTGGAGTTGATACTAACATGGGCAGCCGCGCCGGTATGGGGAGGGATGCCGGGCAGAGGCAGCTGCCATCATGGCTTCTGAAACGCGTTCTGCACCTCTTCCGGTGCAATCGACTTCACCTTGAGGGTCTTCGCCGGAATGCCACCGACGATGTGAAACGGCGCCACGTTCTTCGAAGCCACACCCATCGAACCGACCATGCCGTGTTCACCCACCTTGACGCCGCTCATCACTGTGGCGTGATAAGTGATGCGCGCCCTAGGGCCGATTTCAGTCTTTTCATTATTAACAATCATGCCGTCATTCAGATCGTGAGCATGAGAGTAAACGTTGGCGTAATCGGAGATCGACGAGCCTTCATGAATGACGATCTCGCCGCGGTCATCGAGCAGCACGTATTTGTGGATAGTGCAGTTATCTTCCACAGTGAGGTTGTAGCCGTAGGAGACCTCGACTCCGTGGAAAATCTTCACATTCTTGCCGCAATACTTGAACACGTGACGCGCCAGCATCGCGCGCACCCGGTGTCCCAGCCAGTGATTCAGGCCCGCCGGGGAGCGGTCGTACATCATCCAGAACCAGATCAGCGGCTTGCGTTCGTTGTACTTGGTGACGTCAACATCACCGTAAGACTCGGGTTCGAGCGTGGCGTTGCGGGGATCGAAAGAGTGAATCAGCACTTGCTCGGCCAGGGGAGCGCTGGAGTGGGGAGCGCTATAGGGACGGGCCAGATATAACTCATGCAGCGCGTTCCGGACCACGGTGCCGCGGTGGTCGGGATCACGGTTGATGAACTCCTGGTCGAGCTTGTCGATCCAGGCCAGGAATGCCTTCTCGGCGGCTGGCGTCGGGCCGATGGCGCGATATTCGTAGCGGGGCATAAGAGCCTCTTGAACGGATTGGACGAACCTAAAACATAGCACAGCGGGCTGATTCCTGCGGTTCCCTCGGCGTTCTCTGCGTTTCAAGATCGAGGCACGACCAACCCAAATCTTAAAACGCTGAGGTCGCAGAGGACCGCCGCGGAGTACGCAGAGGAAGAAGGGCGACTCGGCGCACTGCCCTGCGCAGCCATGCTTTATAATTCGCGCCTTATCTCATGACTACTCTCGCCCGCAAGTTGCGCGTGGTCGATTACTTTGCCCTGGGCTGGGGAACCATGGTAGGCGTGGGATGGCTGGTCGTAATGGACGACTGGCTGCTCCGCGGGGGCGCGCTGGGCGCGATTCTCGGCTTCGCCATCGGCGGGGCGCTGCTGTTGCCCATCGGTTTTGTCTACGGGCGGTTGGTCGCTGCCATTCCCGATGCCGCAGCCGAAGTCGCCTACACGGCAAAAGTATTTCCGCAGCCGGTCAGCTTTGCCACCGGCTGGATGATGGTCCTGGCTTACTTCATTGTGTGCCCGTGGGAGGCAGTGGCGATCGGCAGGATCGCGGCTTATATTTTCCCGGCGCTCGATTCGTTCGAACTGTATCGCATTGCGGGCCGGCCGGTTTACCTGCCACACTTGATCATCGGCCTGGGGCTGACCGCGCTGCTCACGCTACTGAACCATCGCGGCATCCGGCTGAGCGCCACTTTCCAGAACTGGACGACCTTCGGCACGCTGGCACTGTTCCTGCTGTTCGTGGGCTTCGGCGCCAGCCAGGGTTCGCCCCGCAACTTTCCGCCCCTGTTCACCCATGGTGGATTTGTTTCCGTTTTGCTGGTGATGCAGATTGTGCCCTATTTCATGACCGGATTCGAATCGGTGGTGAAGGGATCTGAGGAAGCGAGGCCGGGGTTTCACTCGGGCCAGTTTTTCACCGCGATCTGGATGGCGATCGCGGTTGGAATATTGTTTTACACCGTCATTATCGCAGCCGTCGGGTTTGTCGCACCCTGGCATGAACTCACCGGCGAGAAATTCATGACTGCGGTCGCGTTTGAACGGGCTGTGGGCTCGCGCTGGATTGTGAGATTGATCCTGGCGGCGGCGCTGCTGTCGCTGTTCAAGGTGTTCAACGGCAACCTCATTGCCGCCAGCCGGGTCTTGTTCGCCATGGGGCGCCGGGGTCTGGTGGACCGGCGTGCGGGTGAGGTTCACCCCAGGAACCAGACGCCATCGGTGGCGGTGCTGTGCATTGGAATTGCGACCGCATTATGCATGTTCTTCGGAGACGCAATCCTGGTTCCGATTACCGAGGTCGGTTCGGTCGCATCTGCGTTGGGCTGGCTGGGGACCTGTGCGGCGTATTACTGGATGCGGCCCGCGCCCCGGGAGCGGGCAATCGCAATGGCTGGTATTGTGGTCAGTCTGCTCATGATACTTATGAAGATTGTCCCCGCCGTTCCCGGACATTTCAGCGGCTATGAGTGGCTGACGCTGGCAATCTGGAGCTTGATTGGATTGACGCTGGCGTCGAAAGCAAGAATTTCAAGTGGAGGTCGTGCATGAATATCCGCCGTGGACCGTGGATGGCTTTGATTATTGTTCTCGCAATGGTGTCGCCGGGCACGATGATTCTGGCGCAGACGTCAATGCCGGGCCGGGCTTTTGACCTCGTCATCACCAACGGCCATATCATCGACGGCACCGGTTCCCCGTGGTATTCCGGAGACGTTGGAATTCGCGACGGCAGGATCGCCGCAATCGGCGATCTGAGCGGCGCAGCGCGGGGGCGAACCATCGATGCTCAGGGCAAGGTTGTCGCGCCCGGATTCATTGACATGCTGGGGCAATCGGAACTGACGATTCAGGTTGATCCGCGGGTTCCCTCAAAAATCTACCAAGGCATTACTACTGAAATCACCGGGGAAGGGAATTCAGCCGGTCCGCTCAATGACGCCATCATCGCGGCAGACCGGGCGACCTATGATCACTACCACCTCAATCCGGATTGGCGGACATTGGGCGAATATTTCGCCAAGTTGGAGAAGCAGGGCATCGGCATCAATCTCGCGAGCTATGTGGGCGCTACGCAGGTCCGGCGAATGGTTCTGGGAGATGCGGACAAACAGCCGTCGGCCGCCGAGCTAGAACAAATGAAGGTTTTGGTCCGTCAGGCCATGCAGGAGGGGGCGGCAGGACTTTCAACTGCGCTGGAATATGCCCCCGCTCCCTATGCCAAGACCGAGGAGTTGATCGCCCTGGCGACGGAAGCTTCAAAGTTTGGCGGCATTTACGCCACCCACATGCGCAACGAGAGTGACGCGGTGCTGCCCGCGATTGATGAGGCCTTGCGCATTGGGCGGGAGGCGCACATCCCGGTCGAAATATGGCACATCAAGGTGGCCGGCAAAGAAAATTGGGGGCGCATGCCAGAGGTGGTGGCCAAGATCAACGCAGCGCGGGCTCAGGGAGTCGATGTCAGCGCCAACACCTATGCCTACACCGCGTGGTTTAACAATCTTTCTGCATTCGTGCCGCAATGGGCGCACGATGGCGGCGACGCCCGGCTGGTGGAGCGGCTAAGAGACCCCGCGGCCCGGGCCCGGATGCGAAAAGACATGCAGACTCCGTCCACGGAATGGGACAACGAGTGGCTGGAAATCCCCGGGCCGGAGTCGGTCTTGATTGGAGTCGTGCAGAACCCGAAGTTGCTGCCATTGCAAGGCAAGACCCTGGCTGATATTGCGAAGCTCTGGAACAAAGATCCCATAGATGCCTTGTTCGATCTGCTGATCGAGGACAAGGCCTTCACCTCCGTTGCGGTGTTCGGGATGTCGGAACCCGACGTCGTCCTGGCGCTGCAACAGCCCTGGGTCTCGATAGACAACGATTCAGAGGGCACATCGCCCGATGGATTGCTGGGATTGGAGCATCCACATCCGCGCGCTTATGGAACCTTCCCGCGCATTCTTCGCAAGTATGTCCGGGAAGAAAAGAAGCTAACCCTGGAGGACGCCATCCGCAAGTTCTCCGCTCTGCCGGCGCAGCGCATGCGTTTGACCGACCGGGGCGTGCTGAAGCAGGGCATGTGGGCGGACGTGGTGGTCTTCGATCCCGCGACGGTGCGCGATCTGGCCACGTTCGCCGAACCCAACCAGTTGTCGCAAGGGATGGAATACGTGCTGGTGAACGGAGTCGCGGTGATTGATCAGGGCAAGATGACGGGCGCCAGGCCGGGGAGAGTCCTGCGCGGGCCAGGGTACGTGCCGGCGAAGTGAAGCTTAGCGTCGCAAGGCAGCCTGGGCGTTCGGGGCTGCAACTGGAGTAACCCGTGGCTGGGTGAGAGTGCCGGTGATGTTGAAGCTGGGAGCGCCGTCGCGTGTCAACCTCAGGTTCACGTGCCCGGGGGACGCGGTGCCAGTCAGTTGGTAGCGGCCTTCCTCGGTGTCGAGGCCGCCCTGCTCAATCTCGAACTTTCCGCCCCGCAGGGCCAAGCTTGCGTTCAAAGAATGCATCTGAAGCGGGCCGCCTCCCTCGGAAAGAACGAGTGGCCGTAGCAATCCATTTCTGGCTTCGATCTGCACCGTGCCCGCGGCCGAGGTGAGCAGGTCGCCGGGAGTGAGGCCGGCGGCATCTATGCGGTACTTGGCAGTGGCGACGCCGGCGAGCCAGGCGTTGTCCACGGCGGTGGCGAAGCGGCCAAGGGCGACGCGATCCAGGGTTCCGCTGATGGTGTATCGCGGCCGCTCAGAGGTGAAGTCCGCCTTCCATTCGCCCGAGTGTCGGCCGCCTAATAGGTCAGCACGCAGGTCTTTGATTTCAAGCTTCCCGTCCCGCGCCTCAACCCTGGCGGAAACCTTGCTCGCGACCAGGTTGCGGGCGGTGACTTTGTCGGCGCTGATCGTACCTGTGGCATTCAGCCCCAGCAGAACGGAACTGCCGGGGCGAACGGAATAAGAGCCAATCCGATACCACGGCGCTTTCTTTGTTTTGGGAAACAGCAGCGGCGACCATTGCTCGGTTGCGATCTGGCCGGCATGCAGATCGAAGCGAATAGGGCACGCGCTCAATGTCCCACATGGCCGGGCCAGCGCCATCGATCCGCGCCACGTTGTCCCCGCCATGGTGGCAGTCAAGTTATTGACGTCGGTCTGGCCGGAGGCAAGGATTAGATCCGCAGCCACGATGTCGAATGGCGCGTCCGGCATCCGCATCCGGTATCGAACCGAGACGAGATGCGCTTTCCCGGTGACCTCCGCAGGAGCAAATCGAGTCCAGGCTCCCGCAATGTGCAGGTCCACTTTGGCGGCGCCATCGGCATTGGCTTGAAGAGCGGGAATTCCGACCGTCCTCGCCGCCTGCAACAGGCGTTGCAGTTGCGCCTCACCTTTCAGCTCAATGTCATATCCGTTACGCGAGAAACGTGCTTGCAACACTGCCGGAGCCGCATATCCCAGAGGAATGCGAAAGGGACTTACCGTCACTCGGGGGGCCATTCCTTCTGAAACCAGAGTGAACGAAATATTGCTGGGCGCCAGATCGCTGTTGGCGAGGGTTGAGCGGACCCGCACGCCCGTAATCTGCCCGCTCCCGTGCCACCCCGAGGAGTCCCTATCTCCCTGGCCGGGAGTTTGGAATCTTACATTCGCGCGAAGCTCGCCACTTGCGGCCAAATCATCGGGCAGTCCCAACTTGGCACGCCGGGCCAGAACCACCAGCGATTGCAGAGGCACACTGTCTGCGGCAAGCATCAGATCGTAGCTGCGGGCGCCCAAAGGGTTGCCGATGCTTCCGGTAAGGCGGACTGCGCCGGCAGTCATAGGCGCAGTGCAGTCGCCATCTGAGAGCGTATTGTCGATCGAACTGTACTGGGCTGTGCATTGCGCCGCCAGACGCATGGCGCCACCACCCGGAATGTCGTAGCGGCGGAAATCTTCCGCGGCGGCTTCGGCAGTCACCGCAAGATGAGCCGGCGTGCCCGCGAGCTCTGCCGTCATCCGCACCGCTCCCCGCCAGCCTTTGTCATTGCCATAGGCGAGTTTGGTGAGTTGCCCAAGCTGTGCGCGGTCCCAAAGAAAGGTGAACTGGAGCGGCATGTCCCGCAGAGTGGGGGCTCGCTGCCAGGATCCCGTGACCCTCAGAATACCGGTGTCGGTGAGGTTGAAGTCGGTGCGCACCGGCTGCGCTTTCAGACGCATGCTCCACATGTTTTCCGAATCCTGCCACAAGGAGAAGTTCGCATCGGTCAGAGCATAGGGCTTCTTTTCTTGTCCGAACTTGAAGTTGATGCGGCCATGGCTTGCCTCAATGTAGGGAAAGGCCGGCCGTTTTTCCATTTTCGACTTGCCGGTGGGAGCAGCCGAGATTCTATCCGCCCGCTCGACCAGATTCTCCAAATTCCAGTGTCCTTGCGGATTGCGCGCCAAATTGAGGCTGGGCTCGGTGAGGCTGAGAGTGGCGATTTCCAACTGGCCGCGCAGCAGTGAGCTGATCCGTAACAAAGCGGTCACTTCCTGGGCGCGCAGCACCGGCTCCGCGCCAAAGGCGGGGTCGTCGTGGACCACGAAATTTTGCAGCTCAAACCCGGGTTGGGGAAGAAGGCGCAGGCTTACGGATGAGACCTCCACCGATCGCCCTAGAGCCAAGCCGATTGAGCTGACAATCCGGGCGCGCAGCCGATTGGCACCTGGCCGGACCACGCACAGCCCCACCAGGAAAACAATCCCCAGCAGGATGATGCCTCGTTTTGACCGGAAAAATCTCACTTCACCACCCTGAACGTCCGGTTCCAGCGGGTTTCATCGAAAAAGTGAATGATCACGTGTGCCAGAAATCCCACCCGCTGGCTCACTTCTCTCTCCAAATACTGGTTGGGAGGAGTTTCAAAAGACCAATAGATAAACATCGGCCTGCCGATTACGTTTGGCCGGGGGATGAACCCCCAAAACCGGCTGTCATAGCTGACGTCGCGATTGTCGCCCATGGCGAAATAGTTGCCCGGGGGGACGACCAGGTCGTCTCCCTGAATGTAATTCTTGAGCGTCAACTGCCAGTTGGGCGCGATGTTATTGAACTCCGACGGTTCCACCGCCGGAAAGTTATCCCGATAAGGAATGTCGGGCGGGCCCTGGTGGATGACGTAGGGCTCATCGAGCTTTTCACCGTTGCGATAGACCACGCCATTGCGCAGATGGATGCGGTCTCCGGGAATGCCCATGATGCGCTTCACGACGTACAGCCCCGGTTCGGCCGGGGAAAGAAAGACTACAATGTCACCGCGCTGGATCTGCCGATAAGGTAGCAACGGGCCCATCCAGTGGGTAGGCGGTGCGAACTGTTCCCGGTTCACGAACACGTGGTCCCCGATCAAAAGGGTGTTTTCCATGGAACTCGATGGAATCTCGAACGCCTGGAGGATGAAGGTGATGATGAACAGACCGGTTACCAGCACGGCTGCCAGTGAGGCAAGGAATTCCGGCGTGGTTTCACGCGGTTTGTCGGGCTGTGGCTCTGGTTTCTTAACCATCAGGGTTGTTCCTGTCTTTTCGCGGTGTCATGGTGACTCTTCCTAGTGAACCAAACGGAACGTGCGGTCCCAGCGGGTGATCTGAAACAAATGACTGACCGCGTAAGCGAAGTGATAAAGTTTATCACCCGGGGTGGCTGCTACCTGCATATTTTCATCAATACTGCGTAAGGACCAATAGATCAGCAAAGGCCGTCCGACGATGTTCTCCCGAGGAACGAAGCCCCAGTAGCGGCTGTCGCTGCTTTCGTCACGATTGTCTCCCAGCACGAAATAGTAGCGTTGAGGAACAATCAGTTCGCCGTCTTCCACGAGTTTCTTCATTTGCAGCCACCAGGCCCCGTCCAGGCCGGGGACAGGAAGGTTCAGGCGGGGAAATTCATCTCGAAACACATCGTGGACCGGCGACGTATGGAGGACATAATTCTCCTTTTGAGCTATGCCGTTTACGTAAACCTGCCGGTTGATGAGGCGCACCCGGTCGCCGGGCACTCCCACCACCCGCTTCACAAAATGCTGAGTGGGATTCAAAGGATACCGGAAAACGATAAGGTCACCGCGATGCACCGGGCGGTAGGGCATCACATAATTCCATATCCCCCCGCCGCCGTAACGCAATTTGTCCACCAACAGATAGTCGCCAATCAACAGGGTGTTCTCCATAGACTCGGAGGGGATTTGAAAAGCCTGTACGACAAACGCAATTACGAATACCGCGATGACAACGGTAGTTAGCAGCGATTGCACAGAACTGGGCCATTCAACCCGTGGTCGAGGGGCTGACTCGGTCATGGCTCTGCCGCCGGTTCTCCATCCGGCGCACGGCTGCGTTTGTCCTCAGATGGAGAGTTGAGATATTCGAGCACTTGCCGCGCTGCGCCTTGCTCGGCGTCCTTCTTCGTGGAGCCCTCCGCTTGTCCGATCAGTTCGGCGCCACCGGGTTCTCCCACTCGCAACAACCGCGCCTCGACTGTAAAAGTCTTGCTATGTTCGGGGCCGCGTTCTTTTACCAGAACATACGAGGGCTGGGGACGTCCCATGGCCTGAAGTTTTTCCTGAAGGGCGGACTTGTAATCGTTCAGCGGTAAGCTGCTGCCATTGCGGGCCAAAGTCTCCAACTCGGGCGACACGATGTGCTCAAGCACGGCACGGCGGACTGCTTCCAGTCCGCTGTCCACATACATCGCTCCCAGGATTGCTTCCAAGGCATCCACCAGCAGGGTCGTCTTGTTGCGGCCGCCACTTTTTTCTTCGCCTCTACCCAAGCGCAGAAAACGGCCTAGCTCCAGAAGCTGCGCCACGCGGATTAGATGCTTTTCGCTGACCAGGTGGGCCCGAAGTTTTGACAATTCCCCTTCACGAAACTGGGGAAAACGATGGAACAGTTCCTCGGTGGTGATCAGTCCCAGAACGGCATCGCCCAGAAACTCAAGCTGCTCATTGTCCCCATTGCGCTTGCCGTTGAGCGGTTGGGCGGACTCGGCTTCCCGCGCCTGGGAACTATGGGTCAAGGCCTGTTCCAGAAGTTCCGGCCGGACGAACCGGTAGCCCAGGGTGTGCTCAAGATCCGCCATGTCTCGTGATTTCATCACAAAGGGACGAAGCGTATCGCAGCCTGCAAGCTGGGCCCGGCGACGGTGTCTAGCTGAACCTTCCTTTAGTGCGGGGACGGGTTCTGATTCTGAGCGGCGCCCGCGGGTGGTTTGTCGGCCGGCGCGGGAACGCTGCCGCCGGTCAATTGTACCAACCGGTCCCGCTCCTGCCGCGCAAGTTTTCCCGCCACGCTGGCTTCCTCGGTCAGTTGCACCGCATGATTGGCTTCCTTAAGGGCCTCTGGATATTTGCTTTGCTTATCCAGCGAAATTGCCAGGCGCAGAACTACAACCGGATCGGGCTGCGACGGCAACGCGTCAATCGACTTACGAAAATAGCCCTCCGCGTCCGGATATTTTTCCTGGTTAAAGCTGACCGTACCCAGCACCGAATAAGCCGAGGAGCGCACAAACCCCTTGTAGGCGTCGATTTTTTCCTGAGGAGTGCCGGCCGGGATGGCAACATCGGTATCGATGGTTTCGGTCGCTCGCAACGCGTATTTCTGCGCCAGCGCCCAACGCTGGTCTTTGTCCAGGTCAGTGTCCCGCGTGTGTTCCGCGATGACTTCGGCGGCGGCCACCAGAGCCTCAGGATCATCGGGATCGAGTTTGAGCACTTTTTCTGCGGTCGCGCTCATCTGCTCGGCATTGTTGGCATTTTGAAAGGCATGCATCGAGGCTTTGAAGAGGAGAATGCGAAGTTCGCTGTCGTGGAACTTGGCGGCAAAATCCTCGGTAGCTTTGGCGAATGCATCGGCGTCGGACGAGAGCACGACCGCGGCTTTGTAGGCATCAAACTCGGCCTGCGTCTTGGCCTGTGGTGGGCGCTTGCCCTGGGCAGGCGCCGCCGTGGTGGCCGCCTGAGACGTCTCCGCCTGGGTTGGGGGTTGTTTCTGCGGAGTTGTGGCCTGCTGCGCTGGTGCCAAAGCCGTCCACGCCAGCACCACGAAAGTTATGCCTGTTGGTTTCATGCTTTCTCCTTAAAGTTGCAATTCTGGCCTTCACTCCGGCATCACTGAATGCATTTTTTCCCCGGCCTGCAATGCGTTATTGGGGACGACTGGGCGGCTCATAGGGCTGCTGAATGCCGCGTTCGGCTGCCGCTTTGACCTCCGGCAATTGTGTTCCGGCGGTCAGGGCTGCGCGGTAATGGTCGAGGGCTGCGGCCCGTTCTTCCTGCAGGTCAAAAATCCTGCCCAGGTAAATGTGCGACCAGGCAATCACCTTGGGCTCGCGCGCCACCCCCAGAGCCTGCTCGAAGTAGGTGCGCGCGCCGGCCAGGTCGCGGTTCATGGTGGCCACTTGTGCCAGGATGAAAAGAGCGCGGCCTGGGTCTTCGTTCTTCGCGTCCAGAGCTTGCTGGGCGAGTTTCTTGGCGCTGTCTGAATCTCCCACCGCCAGGCGCTCCTCCGCGGTTACCAGCAGGTGCGCTTGGGCGGGTCGTGACACACGCAGCAATTCCGGGTCGGCTTCGCCGGCATACTTGGTCTCCATTGCCCGCCGTTGCTCTTTGCCGAGGTCAATCCCGCCCATCATTTCCGCGTAGGAGTTTCGCAGGCCGACGGGACTCTTTTCGAACTTAACCAATGCGTCATAAAAATATGGGGTCAGAACGTAGCCCTGCTTTACCGCGCGCTCCACTGCCGCTTGCCGCTGTTCTTCCGGAGTCTTATTGGAGCCGCTGGTCCGCACCTCGATGGCGCGAATCAGGCACTCTGTAACCAATAGGGAGATATCACTTTTGAAACTCTCATCCATCGGCGCTTTTCTGACTCCAGCCAGGAGCGGGGTCAACCGCCGGATGCTGAGGGGATATTTCAACGCCAGGGGGTCCAACAGATAGTGCAGATAGGTATGGCGAATCTGCTCCGTTTTGAGTTCCGACCCTGCACCCGGGGAAATCACCACGTAGTAATCCGACCCGTAATTGCGGGCATTGGTCTGACCCGGCGCACCCATGGGGTCGAGATAGACGGTGAAGGTGCGTCCCAGGTACCCAGCCGACTGGAGGCGCAAATAAATCTCGGTGTCGAACAGTACCTTGGAGAGCGGCTCGTGATAGCGGCCTGCCAGCTCTGAATAGACCACCTGATGCCGGAGCCAAATGGCATGCAACCCGGCAACGTCATAAAACTTTTGCAGGATGGGTACGAAGCCGGCCACGGCGGCTGCGTCCGGAGGCAGATCGGCATCTTTGACTTTAAACGCGAATCCCGGTGGCGCATCCAGGCGGAGGGCCAGAGAAACGTACTGCGAGAGCGTTCGCGAGGGATCGGGTCCCTCGTGATCGTGATAGAACTGGCACAGGAGCTGGGTTTCTTCCTTGGCCTGGTCGAAAGCTTGCGAAGCCCTGGCGACTTCGTCACGAATCTGCTGGCGCACCGGGTCGGACAGATCCAATTCAGCGTTGTAGCCGCAGGTGTTTATGGCGGCCAGAACACTGAACAACGTCTCACTCGTGTCCAGAGTCACGCTGGGTACGTTTTCAGCCGGGCACACCCGTGCCATCAGCCCCAACAGGGCGGCAATGACCGCAATGCGAAATCTATGCCCCAGGAAAAACCTCCCGCAGGATGGTGAGATGCGCCGACTACTTTGTCAGTTTAAGAGGTTCCGCGCAGGGGGTCAACGGACCGGTCATCGAGATGGAACCGGCCTGCTATCCCTTCACGCTGATTCGCGAGAATGAGAGTACCGCCCGCCCCGAAGTCGGCCGCCCCATTGACATCGCCGGGCGGAAGGTGGTGAAGATCAGCATGTTTTTTACCTGCGAGGGCAGATCCTTGCTGGGATCAGGGTCGGACAATACGCGGTAATCCTGCACTCGTCCATGCGAGTCAACGTAGGCCTCGATCACCAAAGAATCGCCTTTGATGGAGTCAAGCGAATTCCCGAAAGCCGACGCCTGCAGTTGAGGGGCGGTGTTCAGCATCAGCGGGACGTCCGCGCTGCCGGCTTGCAAAGGCAACGCCAGGAAGCCCATGAGAAAGCCAAATATCACCACCGCGGTTGCCAAACCGGCCATGGCCGGGACCATAAACCCGTTGAGTGTGTTCTGCATTCGCGCCCAGAAGGCGGAGAAGTTGGGCTCGCGAGACCGGGCTGCTTCGCGGGAGATCGCCAGGCGAAGTTTCAAAGCCAGATCTTCGGGCGCCTTCCGGCGGCCGGCGGTAGTGAGTAGTTGCTGCGTCTGACGCAAGTCAAGGTATTCCTGCTGGCAGCGATCGCACCCATCCAGATGCGCCGCGAGGGACAGCATCAGCCTCCCGGACATGGCTCCGTCCAGATAAGTCGAGAGCAACAATTTGACCTGGGCGCACTTCATGATCCCACCTCGCAGCGCGGCACTGCCGCAACCGTCTCGGACCGTGTAGCCATTCTCGCCTCGGGCGCCCGCAGTCCGAGCGCCGGGCTAACCTGTCTCACGTATGCGGTCAGCCGCTCCTTAAGCGCCTGCCGTCCCCGCGTCAATCGCGACTTCACTGTCCCCAGCGAAACCTGTGTGACTTCAGCAATTTCCTCGTACGACATTTCTTCGAGATCACGCAGGATTACGGCAGTGCGATAGGGCTCGGCAACCTTGCGCAACTCATCCTCCACCCGGGTTCTCACTTCTTCGTGGGCGAAGCGATCGAAGGGCGATTCGGCATCGTCAGCCAGACAATCTTTAAGCGCGAGTGATGGGGCACCGGTCTCGGGCGGCTCGATCGAAGTCTCGCGCGACTTGTGCCGGAACCACCAGCGGCGGCGGTTCGAAGCCTCATGCAGGGCAATACGATAGATCCAGGTCTTGAGGCTGGACTCGCCATTGAAATGCTTGATACCGCGAAACACTTTGAGGAAGACTTCCTGGGTGGTGTCAGGGGCATCGGCCGGGTCGGAAACCATGCGGTAAACCAGGCTGTAAACAGGTTGCTGAAATTCGCCGATCAACCAGGCGTAAGCTTCCTCAGACCCGGCTTTGAGGTCAGCAACGATCGCTGATTCCTGCTCCCGGATTCCGATAGCCCCTGCAAGATTACCCACGCTGGACGCTCCCGCCATTACTCCCATGGCTCAAACCCCATTATAGGATTTTTTCGGGCTGCGGAATTGGCCCGAAGTTTTCGCCCGAAACTGCCTCTGATGCAGTAATCCACCCAGTCTATAGACCCCGGTTCGAGGGTGTAAGTTCCATGGAATAAAGCCGTTTGTTTTCAGGGTGGTAGGGCCGAAGCTTACTTCGGGGCCGGACTGGCCGCCGGGGGCGGAGTGCCGGCAGTGCCATTGGGGGCGCTGCTCGCGGGCGGCTTCGCGGCCTTGTGAACAGTCCGCTTCTTGGCCGGTTTCTTGGGAGGTTCGGTGTCGTCCACGACGACTTTTTGCGGCGGAGCTGCGACCTTTTCGCTGGCTCGCGCGTTCTGGAGATCGGTGCGCAATTTGGTCAACTCAGTTTCTTTGGAGCTGGCGAGACTATCCATGCGATCGGCAAACATTCGGCGCGAGCTCTCGAGAGAATTCAAGTCATTCTGCAAGGCCTGGTATTCGTCGCGCGACCCGAAGGCGCCGGCAGACTCGGCGATCGAAACATACACATCGTAGAGAGCATCCAGATTGCGATAAAGCCTGAAGGTCAGGGGCAGGCTATCGGGAGAATTCCGCAGCTCGGAAACCATCTCCGGAAGCGCGGTTTGCAGGTTGCGCTGAATGGAGGCGATGTCAGCTTGCGATCCGCGTTTGGTGTTGCCGTCGGTCTTCCACTTTTCGATCCGCAAAGCGGCCAAGTCGCGCTGGATGGAAAGCGAAGTTTGCTCCATCTGGGAAAGCAGCAGATTCACCTGGCTGACAGAAGTGTAGGGGACGGGGGCAGAAGAATCCTGCTGCGACGGCGGAGCAGAGGTCTGCGCCAAGAGCGAAACGGAAAAACAAAAAAACAAACTAAGGGTGAGTTTCATAAACGGCTGCCCTCAGGATACGCATTTTCCCGGAGTTCGTAAATTTGTGCGGTCAAAATCGACAAACCAACGGAGCCCCTGGGCAGGACGCGTCCTTCTCTAATCTTGATCGGCCAGCTCGAAGCCCGCTGCCGCCATGCGGTTTGACTATCCCCACTGGGTAGGCGAGAATTGATTCGTCCGCTAAGCGTGGGCCTGTGGCGCAGCTGGGAGCGCGCTTCCATGGCATGGAAGAGGTCGTCGGTTCGATCCCGACCAGGTCCACCATCTTTTCAATCACTTACGAATTTCCCGACCAATCGGTTGGTAGCATTTGGTAGCAAATTTCAAAAACATTTTCAGTCAGCGTGAATTTCCGGCTTCACTCTGAGCTCAGCGTTGATCGCGTTAACAGTCGCCTGCACACTCTCCGGAATCTCCTGCATGTACACGTCGGTTGTCGTTGCCGCACGTGAGTGCCGGAGAAGTCCCTGAACGTCCTTCACCGTCCCCTTCTTTTGCGCCAGCGTCGCTATCGTGCGCCGGATCACTTGGAAGGTCAGCTTCGGCAGTTCGAGGTTCTTCGCCAGCTTGTGCAGGACGCGGCGACGGTAGTTGCCGGTGTCCATAAAACCACCCTTGGCATCCGGAAAGATGAAGGCTTCCGGTGAAGAGTCCGGGCACTCCTGTTTCCAGAGCCAGAGATCATCTGCCAGTTCCTTTGGCAGATGCACACGTCCCAGACTCTTCTTGGTTTTGCCCCAGGGCCGAATTGCGCCCTTATACGCAGTCTCGAATACGTACATTTTCGATTCCGCGTGGTCGAAGCATTTCCAGCGAAGAGCGAACAGCTCGCTGGGGCGCAGGGCATTCGTCATGTCCAGTTCCAGCAGAAGACGATCCCGCAAAGCAAGATGCGAGAGCGCATTCCTTAGCTGTTCCCACGTTAAAGTGGTCTTGTCCGTGTCGCGCAACTGCGAAGGAACCGTCACCTTGCGCGCAGGATCTTTCGCGAGGAAGTCCTGTTCAACCGCCTCGGCGAAGATGTCCCGCACGTAAGCTCGCATTTGCAGCACTCTGTCTTTCGACCTCGTCTGGGCCAGTTTGTTCAGGTGCACCTGCAACATGAATCGGTCGAAGCTCTCCAGCGGCATGTGATCGAAGGTATCGATCAAATCTTTCTGGATGAGCAACTTTTTCACCTTCGCAGTTTCCGGTTTCCAGTTCGCCTCTTTCAGCGGCAGGAACCGGTTCCTCACAAACCAGCCAAACGTAACCGCGCCGTCGTTCATGACGCGGCCTCCCGGTGTCTGGCCGCTCTGTTTCGCGATTTCCTGTTCCAGCCGCTCTTTGGCCTGAAATTTCGTCAGCTGAGATTTCGAGCCAAGAATGACCGGAACCGTGTCGACTTTCTCTTCGTTGTGGATTGGATCGAGTACGGTTCTGCGGAAGTAGCCGTACCACTTCTTGCCGCGCAGAACTACCCAACCCCGTTGGTGCGATTTTCCCATCCGTTCCTCATTCTTCTGTGGGGGAACAAGTGGGTGTCGCTATTCTACGGCTAGACCGGTTGCGGCGGGCTGCGGAAAATCGCTCCTGTTCTGCGATGAATTCCTCGATCTTGCTTGCCCGATAGCGGAGAATTCCGGCCCGGCCCGGACCCTCTCCAAAGCGGATCACCGGTAGCAACGGCATCTTCCGCGAGGAGTGGTCCCAAACCCAATCGATGGACGTGTTCAACCACTTCGCAACCTGTTCCGGCGTTAGTAGTGGGTCATACGGGACGCTCACTATTTTGCTGTCGACAATCTTTAGTTCGGCTGGCATGCGCAAAACTCCTGAGCAAACAGAGAAGACGCCGGAAGAATGCGGGACATGGGAGGCCCGTGCCTGCCGGGCGAATTCCGTCTAGCTGAAAGCAGCTTCCGCTCAGAACAACGAAGACACGGTCGGCGAGCGCCCGTTCACCAAGGGAATCGAAGGTGATTCACAGCGTCGGTTGCGGTATACGGCTGGTTTCGCTTAGAACTCATGAGGCAGTTCATAGACGGGATTGCTCCACATGTCAAAACGGAGGCGGCGAAAAAATGGTCCCACGCTGAATGCGTAGCTGCTTTCGCTGCTTCGTTTGGAGTGGCCCGAAAAACTAGAGAAGTGTACTTATTCGATGCAGCACAACAGGTTTGCTTTGTGCCTGGGCGGCTGTTGTCTCGTGCGGCGGGATAGCTGGGGTCGCCGCTGTCACGGGTTGGATCAGCACCCACCAATTGCGCTTTGGCTGGGGGACGCAGGTTTCTCCAGGCGATGGTCCGAAGGTTCGGATCGCCCAACCCTCGACAGGATAAGCTTAAACTGGTACAACACAATAAGCTAATAACGACACAGCACAATAGGCTAATTGTTGCACAACGCAACAAGCTAACGCAGGCACAACAGAAATGGCTTCGCCATCCGAAAAACTCGCGCAGTCCTTAGAGATTCTGCACAGACTCCAAGACTCTACCGGCGCAGCCGCAATTCGGGCGCGGGACATGAGTCGAACGCACCGCGAGCGCTTGCTCAAAAACGGGTTTCTCCAGGAGGTCATCAAGGGCTGGTACATCCCCAGTAGGCCGGATGAAGTGAAAGGGGAGAGCACGGCATGGTATGCCTCGTTCTGGCGGTTCTCCGCTGCTTATCTGGAAGCGCGTTTTCACAAGAACTGGTCTCTCTCTCCGGAGCGGTCGCTTTCCCTCCACGGTGGTAACTGGACGGTTCCAAAGCAGCTTGTGGTGCGCTCGCCTCGGGCACGCAACAAGGTCACCAAACTTCCGCACGGCACATCGCTGCTGGATCTTCGTGCTGCGCTCCCAGCGGTACGAGACAAGGAGGAAAAAGAAAGCCTGCGCATTTTCTCAGTCGAATCTGCTCTCATTGAGTGCTCTCCTCAGTATTTTTCCAGCCATTCAACTGATGTAAGAGCCGTGCTGGCAATGATCCGCGACGTATCTGGCCTGCTCGGCAAACTTCTGGACGGCGGACACAGCACGATTGCCGGCCGGCTGGCGGGCGCGTTTCGAAACAGTGGTCGCGACCGCATTGCGGATGAGATCACTAAGACAATGTCGGCCGCCGGATACGACATCCGTGAAACCGATCCCTTCAACGACCGGCCTTCGCTGGCAATGCCTGTTCGCGAAACGTCTCCGTACGCAAACCGCATAAGGCTACTGTGGCAAAAGATGCGCGAGCCTGTGATGGAGCGCTTCCCGAAAGCGCCAGGTGTACCCCGCGATGTCGACGCATACATGAAGAGTGTTGAGGAGGCGTATGTAACCGATGCCTACCATTCGCTGTCAATTGAGGGCTACCGGGTTACTGCCGGGTTGATCGACCGCGTCCGTAGCGGCGCCTGGAATCCTGAGACTCACGAGCAAGATCGTGAGCAGCGCAACGCCATGGCGGCGCGGGGATATTGGCAGGCATACCAGGCGGTCCAGAAAAGTATCCTCAGGACGCTAAAGGGTGAAAATCCCGGTGTGGTTGCAGAAGAAGATCATCGGGAATGGTACCGAGAGATGTTTGCCCCGAGTGTGGCGGCAGGTCTGCTCAAACCCTCCGACCTTGCTGGCTACCGCAACGGTCAGGTTTACATTCGGCAGTCCATGCATGTGCCGCTGAATCGGGAGGCATTGAGGGATGCCATGCCCGTTTTTTTCGACCTGTTGCGCACGGAGACTGAACCTGCCGTCCGAGTTGTGCTCGGGCACTTTGTGTTTGTGTATATCCACCCATACATGGACGGAAACGGCCGCATGGGGCGATTCCTCACGAATCTGATGCTGGCATCGGGCGGCTATCCCTGGACAGTGATACCGACCAGCGAACGAAAAACCTACATGGAGAGTCTTGAGCAAGCGAGCGTCAAAGAGAACATAGGACCATTCGCGGACTTCCTCTCAGGTCTCACGAGGAAGCGAATGGCGGGAGAACCACTGCCCGAGGTTCCCAAAGCGCCACGTTGACTTGGTCTGGCCCAAGACATCCCGACGGATCACATCGCCTGGCATCGTTCCAATTTGTCAGGCACTTGGGTCAGGTTTCTGAGCCTCAGATTTCTTCTCCATCACGCCGGCGACCTCATCGTAGTGCCATGGACGGAAGTCGTGTGTATCGACTCCAACATCCATGGAGAGCGAGTTGGGGACATCCGCCAACCGCCCATGGGAATGACCATAGAAGTGCCAGGATCCGCGGTTGCTTCGATTCCACACCCGCAGAGCATAGTGACAGAGCACGACTGGATGCCCATGAATCGAGACTTCTACCAGACTGTCGAGCCAGGAAACCTCCGGCAGTCCCCGCCGCTCGGGAATTAGAAAGGAGGAGTCCTTGACGCCTCTCTTGAATTGTTCGCGAGGCAACCGACGACTTGTATCACTCGGCGTTTAAATGAAAATCAGGACGCGGTTGGTCAGAAGTTCCGCAGGAGGAAATCTCTTGCGTTCCCCAGTACTTTCTCCCTCATTGCGGGATCTGGCAGCAGGCGAGCAATTTCAATCGCACCGATCATCGTTGAAAAAATCGCAAAGAATGCGCGCTCTTTGTCCGCAGCTCGCCGGCCAGGCATGAACGGTAGCATTCGGCCTTTGTAGTTCACGAGTTCCGCAACGATTTGAGGCTTGATCCTCTTATCGACTCGCGCCAATTCAGGTCCGAGTGTCGCCAACGGGCAGCCGTGGTCGGGATGTTCGCAGTGTTCCGGACGCAGGTAGGTTCTCACAATCGCCTTCCACCCCTCCCCGGGCGGCGACTGCTCGGCTGCTTGGGCCAAGCTATCCTCGATTTCCCGAAAACCCTCCCTAAGGGATTCCACAAGCAGGTCGTCCTTGCTCCCGAAATGCTTGTAAAAGCCTCCGTGGGTCAGGCCCGTGTCTGCCATCACAGTTGCGACTGCCGCCCCGTTTAGCCCCTCAGAACGAACCCGCCGCGAAGCGTCTTTCACAATCTTTTGATGGACTTCGGCTTTGTGACCTGGTTGGTAACGCATAACAATAGGATGCTGTGAATCATCTTAAGACGCAAGATAGCGATTTCCACAGCCGCGCGGACAAAGAAAAGCGAATCCATAGGATTATACAGATCATCTTATGAACCAGAGAGGAGATTTCCAATGACTCATCCAATTCTGGTCACGGGCGCAGCTGGCGGAACACAAGGGTCCACCGGACGGCAGGTCGCAAGTCTTTTGCTGGAACAAGGTATTCCAGTGCGTGCTTTGGTTCATAAAATCGACTCCAGATCGGATGGTCTACGCAAGCAGGGTGCGGAAGTGGTCGAGGGAGACCTCCTGAACCCAGCCTCAGTTCATGCCGCCATGAGGGATGTTAAGCGCGCGTATTTTACATACCCTGTTGCCGACGGATTGCTGGAGGCAGCCACTATCTTCGCCGACTCGGCTCGCGATGCAGGCGTGGAATTGGTGGTGAACAATTCGCAGTTTCAAGGCACGCCGGGCGATCCGGCTTTTCGCGACCTTCAACACGCTCCCAGCTTCCGCAATTTGCAGCACCGGCTGGCCGATCGTATTTTCGATTGGGCAAATGTGGGCGCTGCTCATCTCCAGGCACCGCCCTACTATGAGAACGTACGCGCTCTTGTCAGTGCGAGCGTCGCCCAGCAAAGCACCGTATTCCTGCCGTGGGGAGAGGACACGACTGTCATTCCCCTGGTCGGCGCGGAAGATGTGTCCCGTGTAGCCGCCACCTTGCTGGCCAATCCTGGTAAGCCCTCTAAAAATGCCTACCCTCTTGTCGGCGAAATTCCAACGGTGACGGAGATGATCGAAAAATTGGGTAGAGCCATTGGCCTGCCGGTTCGCTATGTCGCAATCACAGACGAGCAGTGGGCCAGCGCGGTGAAGGAGCGGATCAATCCCCACGCGCTCGATCACCTGACACATCTCTGGCAATACTTCCGGAAGGGCGAGGAACGGTTTCAGGCTACCGATGCCATCCGGGAAGTGACCGGACGAGATTCGTTGACGTTGAAAGAATTCTTCAAAGCAAACGCGAAAGCAATCGGCTCTGGACTGCGTTGAGGATCTTATGCGAGCGCGAAACACCGAAAGCGGGCCTCTTTGCAGGCAGGCTGACCCTAAAAGGAGACGATTATGACTAAGTCAATAATGATGGTGACCGGCGCAACTGGAAAAGTCGGACGCGAGGTGGTCGACGAGCTTTGTACGACAGATGCGGCAAAAGCCTACGGCATCCCGTCTTCCCAAGCTTGGTTCGCAGGTGGTGAGCGCGTCGGCTACGACCCCAAAGCTCGCGCCATTGTTGCTGCGGGTGACGCGCCCCTCAGAGTTTTCTTGAGCCGGGAGGGAAATCTTGCGCACGCCGTTTCCTTCCTTCCGGGATTTCCCGATGGCTCATTCGGATGGGCGAAAGTTCGACCGCATTTGCCGAACGCTGCCAGCATGCCGAAATTCTTTCTCGACTACGTGGGCATGGGCGATAGCGACAAACCCAAGGACCACGCCTATTCCACGGCCGAGCGCGCCGATCTTGTCGAATCGCTCTGGCAGTATCTGTCGGTACGGTCCACAACCCTGGTCGCGTTTGACTTTTCTTCCCTTGTCGTTCTGGAGATATTGCGACGCCGGCTTGAGCGCGCTGAGAGGGGCGAACCCGCGGGCGGGCCCGACATACGCGGGGTTTTCATCTTCAATGGCGGGCTCTTTACGGATGGGCATTCCCATCCGTGGTACACCACGCCGATGTTGCGCCGCCTCCCGGACCGGGCTCGCCAGGGTGTTGGCCGGCCATTATGGCTGTTTAAGAGGATGCCCGGAATAAGGAAGATGTGGTCCAAAGGCTACCATGTGACGGACGCCGAGATCTGCGAGCTCCATAGCGCCATGGACCGCCACGATGGCCTGTTCTATCTCGCCGCCGCAGCAGGCTTTGTGGCCGATCACAAAGCGCAGAGTGATCGGCTCGACTTCGGCCAACTCTTCCAAGCTTATTGCGATCAGTTTCCGTTCCTGGTGGGCGGCAGTGACGAGGATCCTTTTGAGCACCGTCAGATCGAACTCGCGCAGGAACGATTGGACAAACTGGGCCTACAGATCGAACGGTTGCCCGGCGGTCACCTCACCACGAATGAACAGCCGGAAGACTTGGCGGACTTGATTGCAAAGTTCGAGCGAGGACTACCAAAAAGCTGGTCCCGGATCGTCTGACCGCGATCACGGATGTCATCGCATTTCGTTTGTTGCTCCGTCCACGGGTCAGCAAGTAGTTGACCCTCACAATAACGATAACCCGAAAAGGAGCTTTCCTTATGGCTGACCAATCTCACGCCCAAACTCAGACTTCCACCTCAACGACCACAAGTGTCTTTGCGCTGCTCAAAGCAAAGCCTGGCGTTACACGCGAGCGGGTCATGGCCGTCATGCCCGCTGAGATACGTGCGACAGTCCAACTCTATCTTGATGGGAAAATCCGCGAATGGTATTCGCGAGAAGATGGCAAGGGAGCTCTTTTCCTCCTAAACACTGCGGACGTCGCTGAGGCGAAATCCATCATGGAGTCTTTGCCGCTTGCTAAAGAGAACATGCTGGATCACGAGTACATCCCAGTCGGCCCGCTGACGCCGTTACGTCTACTGATGGGGAGCCAGTCAGCCAAGCAGTAACTCAGGAGCCCCCTGAACACGACGATGCAGGACGAGAATGACCTGAAACCGCCGTTTGATTGACTGAATCAGACGGCTTACTTCGGAAAATCGTCCTGCAACCCTAACGAACTAATAAGGAGATCCGCATGCCGCCGCAACTCTGCTTTTTCGTGAGTATCGCATTCAGTTTCGTCGTGTGGGGGATTGTCACCGCGCGATACGTCTGGCCAGAACTCCGCCTCCGCGAGCCTACCGAAGCCTTGCGACCTCTGCTGCTGCTGCACGGCTTCCGCTTCATCGGGTTGGCATTCTTGGTGCCAGGCGTCGTGTCGCCCGACCTGCCGGCTGCCTTCGCGGGCTCCGCAGGCTATGGGGACATCATAGCGGCAACACTCGCGCTGCTTTCGCTGCTATTGCTGCCGCGCGGGGCGGGGGTTATCCTCTCATGGATATTCAGTCTGTGGGGCACCACCGACCTCCTGAA
>JBOGLG010000045.1:0-5627 GCA_050745985.1 Terriglobales bacterium
TTGCGATAGCGCTGCGAGAGCTTCAGATAGAAAGCCCGCGCCAGGGACCATTCCTTGTCTTCCTCGGCAAGGCGGGCGCGCCAGTAAAGCGCGGCGGGGACCTCCGACGAGCTGGGATAGAGCGCAATCTGATTGTCGAAACCGGTCTTGGCTTCCGCTTCCCTCCCTTGTCGCAGGTTTAGCCATGCCGCTTTCCAGTGGGCGTAGGAAGAGCGCGCGCCGTTGGGGAAACGCTCCTGTAGCTCGCGAAAAGAGTCGATGGCGTGGTCATAGTCGCGCCGCAGCAGGTAGATATTCCCTGCCGAGAACAGCGCCTGCTCGAGCCATGTGCTGGTCGGCGCGAGTTGCCGCAATTGGTCCACTCCGCGCAGAAAGCTGTCGTCGTCATTGACGCTGCGTGCCAGCTCTCCCAAATTAAAGATACGCTGGGCGTTCAGTTCTGGCGGTGACGTGGGAATCAGTTCCAGAATTTTCTTGGCTTCGCGAGCTTGTCCGGCACGGCGCAGCGCCTCCGCCAACAGGATTTCTGACCCCGGACGGTCGGTTGCATTCACTTCGCCCATCAGGATGCGGTATTCGCCGGCCGCATCACCGAATTGCTTGCCCTTCATCAGCAGGTCGGCGCGAGTGCGGTGAGCTTCCAAGCCAACGGGCGGGGCTTGGGTCAAAGCGCCGAGCCGGGTTAGATCACCCTGCACCTGGCCCGCCTCGGTACTCGTGGGCATGGTGTAGAAGAGATTTCGGAAAATGGTCAATGCCTTGGCTGGCTGCTGCCCCGCCTCGTAGGCGCGGCCGAGAGCAAGCTCCAGATCGGCGCGGATAGGCTGACGGTCTGCCTCGAGCAGCGCCGCTGCCTCCTTGGCCCGGCCATCGGCTACCAGCGCATTGGCGTAGGCCACGTGGGCGTCGCGAATCAATAGCGACTCGTGGTAGGTTTTCTCAAAAGCACTGAACGTCGCGATCGCCTCGGCGGTGCGGCCGGTTTGCTGGTAGGCGCTGGCCAGATAAAAGTTGACGTAGTCTCCCAGGTCACCGGCCTGGGGCTTGGCGCGGCTCAGCGGATCGATGGCCTTGCTGTAGTCGTGATCGAGAATGCGAGCGTATCCGATAACCAGCCAGGCCAAAGCTCCGGCGTCTTCCTTGGCGTGGCGGACCGCGAACGCCTGGACACCGGCGTAGGCAGCCGGAGTGCGATCTTGAAGAAGTTGCCGGGCCATGGGCCTGAGCGTTGCCGACGCCACAAACGCCTGGCGCATACGGCGCAGGCGAGGCGAAGCGTGAGAGGTCTTCTTGTGGGTTGCGTGTTTCCTGGAGCTCTTCTTTTTCGCCGCGGATGATGAAGACTGGGTAGAGGTTTGGGAAGCGGCCAGCGCAGTGACTCCCGCCGGGCCGCACAGCAACGACCAAACCAGAATGGCAACTACTTGTCCGCGATGACCAGCCACTCCTCTAATTATCTTCCATTTTCGGCTGGTGGTGGAAGTTTGGACCCAAGAGCGTAACATCGTCCTCTGCCAGGCTGCGGATTACTTCCTGGGTAAGGTAATCAGCGCTGGCGGCGGCTGTTTTGCCATAGCGTTTGTTGTAGGTATTGCGGCTCTTGTCGATGTCTTCTTTCAGGCGGTCATACAAGTCCTTCTTTTTGCGGCCTTCAATGACTTTGGCCTGATTATAGAGTTTGACCTCGTCCATGAGCAGGCGGGCGAAACGCTGGGCCTTGCGATGCACGTCGGCGTCAGCTACTGACATCTGCGCGAAGGCATCGGGAGCCGGGGCTGCGGCCGCGGCCGCAGCCATCGCCGGCGCGGCTGCTTGCGCCACCGCAGCAGCGGCAACCGGTTCCTCCGCTTCCATAGGAGCGGGCTGAGAATGTTTGGGAGCGTGGCCGGCGAAGGGATCAGAAAAAGCTGGCGCAGCCGGAACGGGCGGCGCTGGGCTCTCAAACTTTTCTCCACTCGGGGCTTCGCTACTGGCCTCTTTCGCGGACTGCTTGCGTAGCGAAGCAACTTCCAGCCAGGCGCCGGCGGCGGCCACCAATAACTCCAGTGCGGGGGCGTCGAGTTTGCCGCCCGAGGCGGTGCCGGCGTCGGCGTAGATCACGGCGGCAACCTTGTCCTTTAAACGCAGCGGTAACAGTAAAACCTGATCGGCAACCGGTGCGCCGAATTGCGAAATGAACTTGGCGTCCATCTCAGAGACTCCGACATTCACCACGATACGATCTTGCAGAACTTTGGCAGGGCCGGGACTGCTTACATCCAAGGCAAAATCTTTGATGCTTTCGCCGTCAAATGCCTGGCCTTGCCAGCCAGTGGCCAAACCTGCCTTCACCACGAACAGGGCGGCGCGTCCGCTATAGCCCGAAGTTCCTTCGAGCAGCGCGCGCAGGATTTCCTTCTGCGTGGACCCCGCGTGGATCGCCGACATGGCTTTCAACAGATCGCCAGCACCGCTGCCGGCGCCGCTGCCGAGGTACGGACGTACATCGTTCAGCACCTGCTCGGCCAGCTTTTCGCGCAACTGCGGAAGCTCGCTTTCGAGCGCCTTGGCGATGGCTCGTTCGACGATTTGCTCGATCGGAGTGTTCTCTGCCATTTTCTTGGATCGCATGGGCCGGTAGGTGCGGCTTTCCTCGGTTATTGTCCCGCAAAGCCCTGATTATAGGGAGAGTGGACTGCTCTTCCGGGTGACGGAAGTAACGGTCTGACGGGACATCACAAAGAAAATGGCGCTCCTAGTAAACCTGGGCTGCTAAAAAACGTCAAAACAAATACGCGCAAACGCCCATTCCCAAGTAAAATGGTGGTTTCCTTTCAGTGCCCGGGCGTGAAAATAGTTGCATCGGACTTAGAATGAGTACCATCCAACCCAAAGTGAGTGAACCTGTCAGTGACGAAATGTCACTGGTGCAGGCGGCCAAGGGCGGCGACGTCGGGGCCTTTGAGGAACTGGTCAAGCGCTACGACCGGAACGTGTTCCGCATCGCCCAGCACATCACCCAGAACCGCGAAGATGCGGAAGACGTGGTGCAGGACGCGTTCCTGAAGGCTTACGGGAATCTCCAGCAATTTCAGGGACAGTCGAAGTTTTATACCTGGCTGGTGCGGATCGCGGTCAACGAAGCGCTGATGAAGTTGCGACGCCGGCGGCCGGAACGCATGGTTTCGCTGGATGAGGAAGTCAAGACCGAAGACGATTCGCTGCCGCGCGAGGTTGCGGACTGGAGTCCCAACCCTGAGCAGCAGTACAATCAGGCCGAGTTGCGGGACATTTTGACCCGCACCATTCAGGGGTTACCGGCGAGTTTTCGCACGGTTTTTGTTTTGCGCGACGTGGAAGGGCTTTCAACTGAGGAAACTGCCGACGCTCTGGAGTTGAGCATTCCGGCGGTGAAGTCGAGATTGCTGCGCGCGCGCTTGCAGCTACGGGAACGGCTCAGCCGTTTCTTTCAGAGACGCGAGGGTGGCAATGGTAATCAGACAAACGCGAGCGGAGATGGCAACCAGTGAAGTGTTCTGAATTCTTGCAAGAGTTAACAGACTACCTGGACGGCGTCATTGACGACCGTACCAAGTCCGAATTGGAAGACCATCTGGCCTGGTGCCACAACTGCTACGTGGTTTGCGATACCACCAAGAAGACCATCGAAATCTACCGCGATTCACAGCTCTACGAACTGCCCGGCGACTTGCGTACGCGCCTGCGTACCGCCATTATTTCCAAGTGCCACGCTAAGAAGAAGGCTGGACCGGAAAGAGTTTAGGCTCTCGCCAGCTGTATCCAATTGGTCCGGTGCGCAAACTTCTGCATAGCCCGTCACCGCTACGCTAACCTCGTGCGCCCCAACCCCTTTCGTTGGCTGGCCGCTCCGCCATCACTCTTGGCTATTTGTCATGGCGCGGAACCTTTTGTCACGAAGCTGAATCTAAATAGCCAGTCGGGCTCAGGAGGCCTGTGGGGAGGTAGCGGTGATCGGCAAAATGTTTGACACCTTTTTCGGCTGTTGGCATGGAAATTATAGTTTTCCCATTACCACGCGTTCCGGTTCGCGCCGCAACTCGGCGGCATCGCTCACCGGAACTTACGTGGTGTGCCTCGATTGTGGGAAAGAGATGCCCTACGACTGGCAGGACATGAGAGTCATTGGCAGTCAGGCAGAGCAGCGGCATTATGCGCAATCCCTGGCGAAACACGCTGCGTAAATAGGTTTGTGGAGAGCGAGAAGCCGCGACCCAAATCGCGGCTTTTTTCCCTCTTTTGATCTGAGCCCAATGCTCAGGCAGCCTTGCGGGTCTCTGACGATGGCCTGCACTCTTGCTTTGCGGCAAAAGTCTTCCCGCTTCGACTCCCTCACGCTTCTCCCGCTCCCTCCATTACAATCACCCTTCCGGCCCTCGCCACGGAAAATCACCATGAACCTCGCACAAATCGCATCCACCTTGGGCGCCCGTCTCGAAAACGGTTCGCCTGAAACTGAAATCACAGGCGTGGCCGGCATCGAAGAAGCCGGCACCGGCCAAATCACTTTCGTGGCCAATCCCAAATACGCCGCCGCTGCCCGCACCACCAAAGCCGCCGCCGTCATCGTAGCCGACGACTTCCCTGCCATCCCGTCGGCCATGCTGCGCAGCAAAAACCCTTATCTGACTTTCGCCAGGGCGATTGCACTGTTTCATCAGCCCCACAAATATGCTCCCGGGATCCATCCCACCGCGGTGGTGCACCCGTCGGCGCGCATCGAAGAAGGCGCACACCTCGGGCCTTACGTGGTAATCGGAGAGAACGTCGAGATCGGCAGGCACGCCGTGTTGCTGGCCCACGTGGTGATCTATCACGATGCCAAAATCGGAGACAACTTCTTCGCCCACGCGCACGCCGTGGTCCGCGAAGGCTGCCGCGTGGCTAACCATGTCCTCCTACAGAACGGCGCGGTGATCGGCGCCGACGGCTTCGGCTTTGCCAAAGACGACGCCGGCCGCTGGCACAAGATCCCGCAGCCACAGCCGGTGGTAATCCAGGACGACGTGGAAATCCAGGCCAATTCCTGCATCGACCGCGCCAGCGTCGGAGAAACCCGCATCGGGTCCGGCGTAAAAATCGATAACCTTGCCCAGATCGGCCACGGCTCCAAAATTGGAGACAACACCCTCGTCTGCGCCCAGGTCGGCCTCGCCGGGTCATCCGAAATCGGCAAAAGCGCCATCCTGGCCGGGCAGGCTGGCGTCGCCGGCCACTGCCGCCTCGGCGACGGGGTCATCATGACCGCCCAATCCGGTGTCTCCCACGACGTGCCCGACGGCAAAATCATCAGCGGATCGCCCGCCTTCGATAACCGCCAGTGGCTCCGCGCCACCGCCATCTTCGCCCGTCTGCCGGATATCGTGAAACAATTGCAGCGCCGGGAAAAATCCTAGCAGTTACTGTTCTGCTAACCATCCACCGCCGTCCAACCCCGCATCCAACTAACGACCAATGGCACACCAATTTGACTCAGATCCGCACGAGCACGGGCCGCAGGCAGTTGCCGAACCCATCCGCGTGCTGCTGCTCGACGATCATCCTGAGAACCTGCTCCTGCTCTCCACCATCCTGCGCATGTACGGCTATCTCACCGAAACCGCCTCCAC
>JBOGLG010000046.1:0-94636 GCA_050745985.1 Terriglobales bacterium
GTGTTGTGGAAGCTGCCCAACAATCATCAGGCGATTGCGCCCGCGATTGATAAGGGCACGCCCGTCGCATTGCAGGAGAGCGTGGACATTGGCCGGTCCTTCCGCGGGCTGGCCGCATTGCTGGCCGACGCCTCACCCACCTCTGAAGGCTCTTTGGATCTGGTTTATCAGCCGGATAAAGCCGAAACCAAAAAGAAAACCGTAAGCCGCCTGCTCATCTCACCCGCGCGCGCCGGCCAATAGCCGGCATTCTGAAGGTTTGTTAAGTTTCGCAACCAACTTTACTTTGCGCTGGCCGTCTTTCCTTCCAGCTTGGCGTAGATGGCGGGGTTGGCACAGACCTCGTAGTACCACTGGTCGGTCCAGTGTTGCAGCGAGAGGTTGCGGGTCTCAACTTGGGGTACGCGGCTCCCCCTCACCACAATCTTGCGGAAGATGTCATTGCCTACCGGCACCAGCCCGCTCCACAGGCGGTACTCTTCCTGGGTGTTTAGTTCGGGGAGGTCCAACTTGCAAGGTTCCAGGGAAATCTCCTGTTCCAGCTTATGGAAGGCGGCTTCACTCATCCGAATGCCGTTCACGTTGAATTTCAAAATAAAGTCCTCAGGACTGTCCTGAAGATCGGCGTCGCTTACGGTCTGGAACGCATAAACGTGGAAGGGAGTCTGGGTGTTCTTCATGGTCTTGCGTACGCGCTTGCTGCACGAGGAAAGCCGGTCACTTTCATTGAGTGCGTCGGAGATCATGATGCGCTGCTCTCCATCCATCAGATACATGGGAGGAGAGTCTTGAAACGAGATGCCGACTCCCAGTTCGATCCCCGGCAGCCCGGCCCGTCCCACCATCTGGTTGTAACCCCGCACGATCTCGACAATTTCGCGCGCCAGCACCGAGGCCCGGCCCACACCCAGCCCGGGTTCTCCCTCACGCTCAAGAATGGCAAGAATGATGGCATCGCCTTCCAGGAAGACTTTGACCGCCCCATACTTGGGCAACAGTTTGTTCACCGGGTCGTAGAAGTTCAAACTGAAATACGAAGCCGGGTTCATGCCCTTCTCCATGAGAGAACGGGTTAAACGGGAAGAATCGCGGACGTCAGCCTTGATGACCACGTGCCGTATTACTTTCTCCTCGCCGGATTTCTGTTCGTCAGGGAGCAGGAACTGATACAACGTCCCATTCATGGCCGAGAGTTGCCGGATCTTTTCGTTGGCAACCAGGTTGATGCTGTCCAGCGCGCTGTTGAGCGCTTCCAATTGGCGCAGGTCACGATGATAACGAATGAAGTCCCGCAGAAAGCGGCCCGCTTTCTTGGCCCGCTCCGCTCCCCGGCAACTGGCGACCCGGTCGATGGCGGCGTAGAGACTATCCGGGGAGAGCTTTCCGTGCTCGGCGATCAGCTTTTCGACCCGGATTCTCTCTTCCTTGGAGATCAGGGCGTTCTTCAACTGTTGGGCGTTGATGCGGGGTGAGTATTCGGCCAGCAGCGGCGCCACCTCATACGAGGCGGTGATATACTCCATCAACTTTTCGCGCTCCACCAGATTCATCCAGGCAGCAAGCCGCTCTTTTTGAGCGCGACCCTCGGGCGTGGATTCATCGGGTACGCCAGCCCCCACCAATTCGTGGGCATTTTCGGGCACATTCAGCCAGCCGTCGAGCGTTTTTTCGGGGTCGCGACCAAGATCCGGATTCAGCGATTGCAGAAATTCGCAGGTGATCCGCTGGACGTTCGAAAAGCGGTCGGGATCGCGATCGAAGCCGCCCAGCATGACATACTGCTCAGCATTCAAGTAGGTGTCGCGGCCATCTTCGGTAAAGATCAGCGGATTGAGAAACAATTTGTACTGCTCGTCGGAACTGTTGCCGAACAGAGAGCGGCGAGTCCGGGCGAGGGTCTCCTTCTCGATGTCGCGCAGTGTGCGCAACAGCTCCTGGCCGGTCTTGCGCAAAATTATCTTCTTGGCAACCTGGAAGCCGGCAGCGCGTTCCCGGTACTCCAATGCCTTCTGCGGCTGGAGGCCCTCATGGCTTTTTAACGTCATGCGGCAGCGTTCCAGGACCTGATTAAACTGGGCATTGAGTTCGAAACGCAGAAACTTGATGATCGCGGAGCGCGCCAGTAAGTCCAGGACCGGATTTCCTTCCGCCTTGGCGTGGTTCAACGCCGCAACGTGGATTTCAGCCAGAAGCGGCTTCAGATCGGAAACTTCCACACGTTGCTGCGGCCGCGGACTGGATGCCGGGCGGATGATGTTGCCATGACCGTGTTGCGCTTCCGTTGCCAGCAGCCCCTCGACATCTCCATGGCGCACCAGAAAACGTGCGATGTGCATGCGCATCTGCTCTACGAATTTGGGGCTCAGGTGAACGTCATGACGCAGGTTGTCCACTCCAACCTGAAGGCCTTCCAGCGAGAGCGCAGGAGTAAAAGTGGAAAGCCGAAGCGGGGCCGGCGGTTCCGCGTGCTGCCCGAAGCTGAAGATAGGAATCCGGGGCATATGGGAGTCGAGCTCTACCTCAGGGTTGCCGTGCCTCGCTCACCAGGCGGGCCCGAAACTGCGGGACTACCAGCGCCTGCTCCACCGTCGGCACATTCAGCCCGGCCAGCCTGCCGGCGACGGCTTGGGCGTCCGCTGAAGCGCCGGTGCTGTTATATGCCCTCCACAAGAGGCGCATGGAAAGCGGGTCGGCGGAATCTTCCTGCAAGTGGGGAATTGCGTCAGCATACTTTCCCTGGGCCGCCAGGACCGCTCCCGCGGCTCCGTGATAGCAAAGCTGGATCACCGGGCTCCGGCTTTTCTCCGACATGGCTTCGAGTTCGCTTACGGCCTGGGCTGCGGAGGTCACGTCCGCTTCCGCCAGACGGGTGGCTCGGACCCGGAGAATTCGCGCCCGCTCTTCATTTCGGTCGGTCACGGAAATCTCATGAGGCTCCTGTAACACATACTCGGCGGCCTGCAGTTCTCGTACCGCAGATTTGGAATTGGGTTCATACATCGCCAGCACCCGGTGGGCCTCGGCTTCCAGTCGCGCCAGGCCGGCGGTGTGCGCATGTTTGGCTACTTCTCCCAATGCTCTCTCCGCTTGCTTGTGGTTGCCCTCTCGAATCCAGGTCAAGGCGGATTGCAGCTCGTATTGAACCTTGTCGTTCTGGCTGCCTGCGAACACGATCGCCCTGTCGTATTCCTCGCGCGCGGCTTGTCCTTTTCCCATGAGGGCCAGAGTGTCGGCGATGCCCAGCTCCGATCCGAAGTTCGGATCCATGCGGACACTGGTGCGGTATTGTTCCAGCGCGGCATCGAACTTCCCGTTCATGCGCAGAATTTCGCCGTACGAATCATGCGGATTGGGTTCATCCGGCACCAGGGCCACGTAGCGATCCATAGCCGAAAAGGCCTTCTCAAAGTCCCCGGCATAAGCGTAGGTGTATCCGAGATCATTCAGAGCCGCAGGATAATCAGGCTGAATGGCCAGTGCATGCTCGAGGATTCCTGCCGCTTGCTGGTAGCGTTCCTGCAAGGTCAGCCAGTCGCCCGCCAAGAAGGCCAGGCGTGCATCTTGTGGATACTTCGCCAGCAAATCGTTCATGGCGGCGATTGCCGGCAGATAGTTGTCTTCCTGGGCCCCAGCCAGCCAGCGGATCAGCAGGCGCTCTCCCTGGCTCGTCTTCGGCGCCAGTTGCTTTGCCTGCCGCCGCGCTTCCTCCTGCTCGGCGGGGTCTTTGCTAATCTTGGCGATCATGATGAAGGCTTGCGCGAATTTGGGATCGGATTTGGTCGCCGCCCGCAGGAACTGGAGGGTCTCGTTGAGCCGGTATTGCTCGAAATTCTGCATCGCTGCTTCAAAATCCGTGCGCGCCTGCTTCGAGGAAGTCGTGACTCGAAGCTGACCACCACCGCGAATTTGGGCGGGGATTTTCGGTGCAGTTTTACGGTCGGCAAATGCCAACGCACACGAGAGCAGAAGTAGAAACAGGCAGCAGCGGCGAACCATTGGACCCTCGGAAATGGTTGATTTCCCTACTTGTTATGGGTTGAGCGTAGCACGGCGCTGGCAGCCGGAAAACGTTACCCAAGTTACATATCGGCGGAAATTTGAGATTGATAAAAAAGGACTTGCAGGCATTGGCCCTCGCTTCCCGAGGCCTTTTTGGCGAGTGAAATCATCGCGCCGCAATTCAGATTTTCAGGAAGATTCGTTTACGGTAGAGCACCCACATCGCTATCCAACACATCAGCACGTAGCAGCTGGCGTACAGCAACGACGCATTAGCGGGATTGGCGAGAGGCTGGAATAAATTCTGGTAGATGGCTTCGTCCAAAAATGCGCCGGATGCCGTGGAAACATGCGAAAGCAAATGCGAGATCGCTTCCGCAAAAAAGTAGGCCGCGATGGGGTTCATCCCGAACACCAGGAAGGGAGTGGTCCAGCGTCCGCGCCAGAGCTTGATGTCGAGGACCCAATAACACAGGGCGAGACAAAGCAGCGCCAGCCCGGCCGTGAGAAGCACGAAAGAACTGGTCCAGAGTTTCTTATTGATGGGAAACCAGAGATTGCAGACTTCGCCGCTTATGACACCCAGCAGCCCAAAGAGCGCCATTCCAGCAACTTTCATTTTGGCCGTGCGAGCACCGCGCAGCCAATCTCCAGTCAGCAGACCGAGAAGGCAAGTGGCAATCGCGGGGATGGTGCTGATGACCCCTTCAGGGTCGCGGGTGTGCTCGTACAGGTGTCCCGCCAGCAGTTTCCTGTCGAGCCAGGCCACCAGATTGCGGTCGGGATCAAGCAGGGGAATGTCATGGGTGGGAACACCGAAACCGGGCACAGGAAAGTAGCGCATCAGCACCCAATACCCTGCCAGGCAGCCGACTGCGGCGATAATCCAGCCCCGGCGCGTTGACCAGAGCGAGAAGACCGCGGTAATCACATAACAAACCGCGATCCGTTGCAGCACTCCATAAACACGCCACGACGACAGCAAATACCGGTTGGGAAAACCGTTCAGGAAAAGACCCAGAGCAAACAACAACAGGCCCCGCCAAAGCACATGGCGAAGCAGTTGCCATCGCGACTCTCCACGCTTCAGGCGCGAACTGAACGAGAATGCCATCGCGACCCCAACGATGAACAGAAAGAACGGGAATATCAGGTCGGTCGGGGTCCAGCCGTTCCATTGTGCATGTTGGAGCGGCCAGTAGGAACCGGCCTCATCTCCGGCATTGTTGACCAGAATCATGGCGGCTATGGTCGCGCCCCGGAACAAGTCAAGAGAGAGAAGCCGGGTGGCCGCCGGGGCGGCCCCGCCAACTCCGGGCTCGCGATTTCCCACCGTAATTGCAGTGTCTGAAGGCATGGTTAAGATGGGGCCGTCATTTCAGGTTCGTGGATGCTGGATAATACTTCTGGATCATCCTTCCCGTCATCAGGCCACCTTCGTATTCCGGAATGATCACCTCATCCGCACCGGAATTACGGATGGCGTTGGCGTAGCGTTGCTGTCCGGCCCGGGTAATGATTTTTATTTCGGAATTCAATGATCTCGCGGTCACGGTGATGTAGAGGTTGTCAGCGTCATTATCGATCACGATGCAGATTCCTCGCGCCCGCTCGAGTCCCGCGGACACGAGGATATCGTGCCGCTTCGCATCGCCTTGGACAACCAGAAGGCCGTCCTTCAAAAGTTCACGGCACAGACCTTCGTTAGTTTCAATCAGCACGAAAGGAATCTCCAGCCGGTTCAACTGGTCCACTACCGTCCGGCCGACTTGTCCATATCCGCAGATGATGAAATGGCCAGTCACTCTTTCGATCCCAATGTCATTCACCATGGATTTCCAAGCCTCCAAACCTTGGCGTCGAAAAACAGTTGCCAGAACCCGCTCCGCAATCCAAATCTGAAAGGCGAAAACACCTGAGTAAACAAATAGCGCGAAAAACTTGGTGGCGTCATGGACGGAATGATAATCAATCGAATGCGGGTTGAGGATCCAAAACAGAGCATCCTGCCATCGCAAATGCTCCAGGCGCATGTAAACCCGGACACACAGCAGGGTGAATCCTGCGAACACCAGGATTGGCGGCCACAAGCGACGAACGAAAACCGCGATGATTCGACCCATCCGCTGCAATACCGATCCGTCTTCGACGAAGAAATCTAGTCCGCGAATGAAGGGCGGGGCTGCTTCGGTCGAGGTCCCACCCGTGCCCCGCTGTGCCAGTCTGCAAGGCAAGTGGTGGGCAATATATCAGAGAAATTTGCATGGACGTGCGTCATTTTCAATTTTCAGGCAGATAGATAACTTCTATCTCCTCGATCCTGCGCCTCGCGATTCGGTTTCATACGGTCCGGCCGCGAAATTACATCCCGAGGGATCAAGCTTACGGCCGGGTATCCAGAGGATGAGCAGCCTTCTCGAAGAACTCATTCTGAAGGTGCAAACTGGTCTGGTCCGCCTTCACGGCGCGAATGCACTTCACGATGACTTTTTCCCAGTCATCCATTTCGTACCTGCCTCGTTCGCTGGTGGCGGCCGAACCATCCCCGGAATAATGATTGGGAAAGCGCGCGTACCACCAAATGGCTGTATAGAGTTCATCCGGCAACTTGAGCCGGGCCTGGTCTTCGCCGGATTCGGTACGGGCGCGATCCATGTGCACCAGGTCGGGGCGCGCAATCAGCATTTTGGAAGTTTCCGATTCGCCGCCGTGCAGGTCCACAGCGGTCTTCTTCGGGGGACCACCGGCTGGAGCTTCCACGATGGGCAGAACGTAAACCACATAGTCATGCGGTTTCTCGAGCTGAATCTGAGCAAAGAAAGGCAGCAGATTCTCATTGCCGCCGTGGCCGTTGATGATGATGACTTTCTTGCATCCGTTGCGGGCCATCTCGTCGGTGGTTTCCTGCAAGAGTTCCAGTTGCAGATGCGCGCTGTAAGCAACGGTTCCGGGCTCGTGCCTAGCTTCGAAAATCTGGCCGAAATAGTATTCCGGAAAAACGATCGCATACTCCTGCCCGGCGGCCTGCAAAACAGCGTAGCGCACCTTGAGCAGATCCGTTCCCAAAGGCAGATGCGCGCCATGCTTCTCCAGGATGCCAAATGGAAGCAAGCAGACCCCCTGGGATTGCTGAATGGCCGAACGAAACTCCGCCGCAGTGAGTTCTTCCCAGTGCACGGAGAGCTTGCCTTGTGCCCAGCTCAAGTTGGCACAGAGCGCCAGGCCGACGAGAAATCCAAGAATCTTCTTCATTAAATCGTTTCTCCCGGGCAATTCTACACCCGGAAACTTTCCCATGATGGGAGGAAATCAGAGACTGATCGCCTGGCCCGCTCGCAATTACTTTGGTTACCGTGGTCATGGTGACCGATGACAGCGGTCGAGATATGATTCAAGAACAGGCGCTTCATGAAGCAATTGAATTTCGTACTTTCTCTCACCAACAGCGAGAATGACTATCAGTTGGAGCAGGTGACCGCCGCTGAGGAAGTGGCGAAGCGCCTGGGCGTGCAGTTGCGCATCATGAATGCCGACAACGATGCCATCGACCAAAGCCAACAGTTGCTGAAGATCATCCAGTCGCACGCGGATTCTCATCCCGATGGAATCATTTTTGAACCAGTGGGGGGAACGGCTCTTCCCCAGGTTGCGAGAGCGGCCGCGGTGGCCGGTATCGGCTGGGTGGTGCTGAACCGCGAAGTTGAGTATGTGTCAGAACTGCGCAAGGCATATCGTATTCCGGCCTTTACCCTGACCACCGACCACGAAGAAGTCGGCCGTATTCAAGGCCGGCAGTTTGCCGCGCTGCTGCCTCGGGGAGGTTCGGTTCTCTACATTCAAGGGCCTTCCGAGAGTTTGGCCGCCAAGCAGCGCACCTCCGGGATGTACGAAACCAAACCGACTGAAGTACAGGTAAAGCTGATGAAGGCGCAGTGGACCGAGGCCAGCGCGTACCGCACGGTGAGTTCATGGCTGCGCCTGTCTACTTCCCATCAGACGCACATTGATGTGATCGCGGCGCAGGACGATTCCATGGCCATGGGCGCCCGAAAAGCCTTCGAAGAACTGCCCAAGGGCGCGGCCCGAGATCGCTGGCTGAGCGTGCCATACCTGGGCTGTGACGGCCTTCCCAACAGCGGACAGGCCTGGGTGCGCCAAGGTTCTTTGACCGCAACGGTATACATTCCGCCGAATGCGGGCACCGCCCTGGAGATGCTGGCAAGTGCTGTGCAGACCGGAACCGTTCCCGCCGAGCAGACCCTAACTATCCCGGTTTCCTATCCGGCGATCGAAACTCTGGCTTCAGCAGCGGCCAAGGCCCGCACACGGTCTGCCGCAAGTGAGTGAGGTCCCGATGTCTGTCATGGGGCGTCCTCAAGGTTAATTGATTCTTCTGGCATCTGCTGGATGACCTCGCCTATCCTAGATTTCCTGGAGAACCCATGCCCACTCTCGTTCCGCAAGCCACCCGCATTACCGCCGCCGGCAACAAACCCAAACTGATTGATGAATACATTGGCCGGGTAAACAGCAAGACGCCGGGGGTTAGCGTAGCCCACATGCGCAGCCCGCAAGGATGGGAGGAGCCGGGCCAGACTCCGGAATTCGACGAGTTCACGGTCGTCCTGAAAGGCACTCTGCGCGTTGGACATGGTGATGGCGAGATGGATGTCCGCAGCGGTCAGGCGGTGATTACGCATCGCGGGGAGTGGGTCCGGTATTCGACTCCGCTAGAGGGCGGAGCGGAGTACATCGCAGTGTGTTTGCCGGCGTTCTCGATGGAAACGGTGAATCGGGATTCCTAGCAGACTTTCTCGGCGTATCAGCCGAATATGTCGCAACCGAAAGGCAGCCTGACTTCAAACGGGGCACGATTTTGACCGACCGACGCGGATAACATCTTGATCGATCCGTGCGAATTCACGAAAATCCGTAGCCCCGTTTTGCTTAAGTCTACGGCGCCTCAATCAATTCCAGCTTACCGTCGCGCATCCGGTGCAGCACCATCACTTTGCCTTTGGGATCGCGAAAGACAAACACGTCGCGGTCACGGAAATGGGCTTCTTTGATGGCTTCTTCGAGCGTCATGGGACGCATGGCAACAGCGTCGTCAGAGCGTGATAGGTGAACTTCGGTGGTCTTGGCCACGGCGGGGAACTTGTGCACCACCACGTCAACCGCGCTGGCTTCGCTGAGGCCGACGGCGGTGACCACAGCTTCCTGACTCTGAGTCCCGTTCCATTTCTTGGGGCTGGCGCTCTTGTGGTTGTGGCGTTTCTGAGTGCGCCAGCGGGTCTTGTACTTGACCGCCTGTTTCTCCAGATGTTCGAAAGCTTCATTCACCGCGGAAGGCATATCGCCGGCCTGGGCTTCCCCGACCAGCGGGCCATTGCGCGGGTTGATGGTAATTTCGGCTTTGTGACGGCGTTTCTCGACCGCGAGAATTACCTTGGTCTCAAATTTGTCGCCCAGAATTTTGCGGAGCTTGGTGAGGCGGGTTTCAACTTCCTTACGAATGGCGGGAGTGACTTCAAAGTGTCTGCCGGTGAATTCCACGTTCACGAGCGCCCTCCTGAGAAATGGTTTCGAGTAACGGGCACTACCTTGGATGGCACGAACGAACTCGTGCCTTTCCCTTGATTTATTTCTTCACCCTGCGCTGATGGGTGCTGGGAATGCGCATATCTTCGCGGTATTTCGCGACTGTACGGCGGGTCACCTGAATGCCCTGCGATTGCAAAATACGGGTGATCTGCTCGTCGGTCAGGGGCCGGGCGGAGTCTTCCTCCTCGATAAGCTTCTTGACGCGGCGTTTCAGGATGAGCAACGAAGTATTGCCACCCTCGGGGCCGTTGACGCTCTCGCTGAAGAAGTACCGTAGTTCGAATACGCCCTGGGGGGTGTGAGCGTACTTGCTGGCCACTGCGCGCGATACTGTCGAAGGATGCACGCCGATTTCTTCGGCCACCTCCTTGATCATCATGGGCTTGAGTTCGTCGATGCCTTTTTCTAGAAAGTCCTGTTGCCGGGCCACGATCGAGTAGCAGACTTTCATGATGGTCTGTTTGCGCTGCTCGATGTTCTTGATCAGCTGAATGGCGCTCTTGTAGCGCTCTTTCACGTAGTTGCGGGTGTCCTTATCGTTGCCGTCTTTGACCAGCAGCCGTTTGTACGCGGGATTCAGGCGAAGCTGCGGCACGTCCTCATCATTCATGATGACCAGCCACTCGTCGCCATGCTTTACGAAAGCGACGTCGGGTTCGATGAGGCGAGGCTGAGTTGTGTTGTACCGCAGCCCGGGGCGAGGGTCGAGGGTACGGATATAGACCAAAGCCTGTTCAATGGCTTCAACCGGGCGGCCAAGGGCGCGTGAGATCTCCTTGTGCTGTTTGTTCTGCACTGCACGCAGATGCTGGTCAACAATCGCCAACGCATCCGCGATTGCCTGGGCCGTCGCTTCGCGCTCGCCGTTGCCGTTTTTCTGCGACTCCAACTGCTGTTGATGGAAACGAAGCTGGTAGAGCAGACACTCGCGAAGGTCGCGGCACCCCACGCCGGGGGGATCCAACTGGCGGACCAGTTCGATGGCTTCGTGCAGGTCAGTGAGGTTGAAATTGGGCACAAAAGGCGCCTGCGCGACCACCGGCGCAGCCGCCGGTTTCGGCGCCTCGACGGGCGGCTCGGGCGAAATCAATGACGCCGGAATGAGTTCGCCGGCCGGCTGGTTCCCGTCTCCATTCCATTCAGGTTGCAACCCGGTCTCGCCGGAGAGAGCGTCTTCCGGCAAGGGCATTTCGTCTGGGGACGGAATCTCCGCATTCAGGCCGAGGGCCGCGGCTTCCTGCACAACCTTCTCCACCACCGCAGAATCGACGTCCGGAGCCGCGGGCGGAACCACGCCCAACATCTCATCGTCGCTCGCGATCAGATAGCCGTCTTCATTCAGATTGCCAATCACCAACTCCGCCGCTTCTCGCACCCCGGGCGTGGTTGGAATGGAGCCCAGTTGCCAGATCAAGTGATCGCTGAGGTTGCTGGGCTTGGAAAGAAAATTCTCGAACGAAGGGCGCTCGATGTCCTCGCTCTCGCCCTGGCTGCGGTAGCCGGGATCAAGATAGTCCTTGAAGAAAGACCCGAAGTCGATTTCCTCGAACGGATCTTTTTCCTCAGCCGCCGCAGTCGGACTTTCTTCCGCCGCTTTGCGCTCGCGGTCTTCCTCCTTGCGATTGACATCATCGAGCAAGGGAACCGCGTCTTCGAGCTCCTCAAGCACCGGGTTCTCAACCATCTCGGCGGTGATCATGTCCCGCAGCTCCAACTTATTGAGCGCGAGCACACTGACCATCTGCACCAGACCCGGCGTCAGGATCTGCCGCTGCGAAACCCTCAAACTCAGCTTGTGCTGCAACATCACCATAAATTCGGTCGTTGGCCGCTAACGGCCTTGCTCACACCAGGGAGAAACTTTCTCCCAGATACACTCGTCTTACTTCAGGGTTGCCTCCCAACTGCTCCGGCGTTCCCTGGAAGAAGATTCTTCCTTCATTAATAATGTAGGCCCGGTCGGTGACGGTTAACGTCTCCCGCACATTGTGATCGGTGATCAAAATCCCGATTCCGGCGGCCTTCATTTCACTGATAATCTTCTGCAAGTCGAGCACGGCAATCGGGTCAATCCCGGAAAATGGCTCGTCCAGCAAAATAAAAGCCGGGTTGATGCAAAGGGCGCGGGCAATTTCAACCCGCCGCCGCTCGCCGCCCGAAAGCGCATATCCGCGGTTCTGGCGAATATGCTCCAAACCTAACTGGTCGATCAGTTTCTCCATCCGCTCCCGGCGCTCGTGCCAGGAAACCGGCTGAGCTTCCAGCACAGCGAGGATATTTTCCTCAACCGTCAGCTTGCGAAACACCGAAGCTTCCTGGGGGAGATAACTGATACCGTACTGGCGCGCCCGCAGATACATGGGCACGTCCGTTATATCGTCCTGGTCTAGCAAAACCCGGCCCGTATCAGGGGGCGCCAAGCCCACGATGGCATAGAACGTCGTGGTCTTGCCAGCGCCGTTAGGCCCTAATAAACCAACAACTTCGCCCTGTTCCACTCGCAGGCTTACCCCATTTACAACCCTGCGACCACGGTAGGATTTGCCGATTTCGTCGGTGGCCAGAGTACGCATTTATCGTGCCACTCGCGTTTGCGTAACGGCGGGGGATGAACTGTCGCCTTCAACCAAAACCCTATCATCGTGCCTAAAGAAAGTCAACGAAACGCCGGTAATCTTGCCTCGTTCGGCATCAAAAATGCTAGGCGAATCGCCGGTGAGCAGGAATTTGTCGTCTGCGGCGGTGTACACCAGTTGATTCCCCTCTGCCCGGCGCTGCGGTTCGCTCGCGACCACGCCCCCGCTGGCCACGATTCTCTCGAGTTTTCCCGCCGTCGTAGATCGGTCGGCTGACGCGTGCCCACGCGCTTCTAGAAACGCGTCCATCTGCCGAGCTGTAATGATGATGTCCGCTTCTCTGGCTACCACCTTGCCTTCAAAATGCACTTTGCGCTCGTCATCGGCATAGGTAAGCCGCGAACAAGTGACGGCCACCGCGGAATTCCCCCGCGCATCGCCTTTCACCAGCACCGTGGACACAGGCTGTGCCGGCGTTCCTTGCGCGACCAACGAGCGCGCAGTGCGGTCGAAATCGATCTCCGGGGCTTCGACAACATTCGCATCCTGCCACAGCCTCACTCCTCCCTGGTAGAGTGCGGTTGCCGCGGAACTATGCGCCGTCATCGAGTGAGCGGTGACGTGAATGGGACTAGACGAAGCCAACAGCGCTCCGTTTGGCTGCGGGGTCAAATCGCTGTAAGTGGTTTTTACTTCGCCCTCTGCCACTGCCGTTCCGGTGGCGCGGTTCAACCGCATCGTCTGTGCGGATGTGGTCATGCCACCTTCACTGACGCGGGGCGAGCCGCTGAGCAGCAACACCTGGTCCGCCGGAGTGTAGCGGCCCAGGTCGCCCCAGGCTTTGCGGTCGCCGTCCTGATAGACGACACTTCCCTGCTGAACCAGGGATTCGATGCCGTGTCCGGGGCGAAATGCAGCGTCGAGGCTGCGGCTGGTGCTGACTCGATCCGGCTGACCGGGATTCTTGCTTACGATGCGGGCGCCGGGAGCGCCGTGAACAGTCGAAAGCTGGCCGGAATCGTCGAACTGGGCTTCAAACTTGCCCGCTGTCACCAGCGTCTGCTGCTCATCGCCGGGGCCGGCAGGACGAATTGCAATCTGGGCGGCGCCTGAGGTCTCAACACGATCAAGGCGACCTCTCCTGGTCAACAAGAAATCCACGGCCGAGGCGGTCAGATCTAAATCCTGCGAAGGATGCGACGCGTCGGCTGAAGCCTGATGCTGGGCCAGCTTGACGTTTTCTTCGGTGTGAACTTTTGTGACCTGATTCCTCGCGCCAAAATCGAGAACTACGCGGCCGGCGCTGGCCTGCGTCGGCTGCGCTCCGGCGACGTCAGCGGTCACGTTTCCAGAAAGAATCGCTGCGCGCAGCCCTTCCCGCTTTTCGCCCATGAGGAGTTCGAGCTGATCGCCTCGGGCCTTCGCTGCCGGATCGGCATCCCCCTGCACCAGGATATTGCCAGTGGCAAGAATGCGGCTGACGCGGTTGTCGGGACGGAGAAATACCGTGGCCTGGTCGGACTGGCATCGCCGCGTGGCCGTAGTCATCAGTGGATGATCGAGCCAGACCTGATGTGCAGTCTTGGTGATGGCCGCGCGAACTGCGGTAAGCGCAACGCCCGTCGCTCCGGTCAGGATGTTGACCTCGGACTCCAGCCGGAGTTCGCCGGTCGCCGCCAGATAGCGGATTCCCACGGCCGACCCGCTAGCCTGCGGAAGGCTAAACTCAACCCGCTCCTTGGTGGAAGCATCTCCTGTCTTCTGGTTGAAAACCAGTCCGCTGGTCTTGAGGTGGATCGGACTCTTCAGGCCCCTGGGCGCATCCTGATCGGGGTTGGTGGTGCCTTCGGGATTCGCCTCCAGGTCGATCTGAACTTCGCCCTTTGCGCTTATCTCTCCGGCTTGCGGATCGTAGTTGAAATCGGCGCCCGAGATGCGGTCATAGCGGCTGGAATCGCGTCCATAAATAGTGACGGTGACGTCGTGCAGTTGCGCCTTCCCGCCCTGCTTGAACTGCACCGCCTTGCTGGCCTCGATCTTGAACCAAGTACGGCCCTGCTCGGATTTTGAAATCGTGAAGCCGGTGGCGCTTTGCTGAATTTCGACGCCGATCTTTTCCGGAACTTGCTTCAGCGCATTCTGCACCCGCAGCTTGGCGTGGAAATAGACGCCGGCCACAAGCAACACCAGGGCAATGGCGGCCGCCGCAAACCAGCGGCGAAGGTGGGTGATGGAAAGAGGCATCTGAAGCAAGTTTACAGAAAGCGAAGGGCGAGGCGCTTGCCTCGATCAAGGCGTGGTATTCAAGGTCACGCCATAGGGCTCGGTAACAGACGGGCGGGGACGCCCGTCCTCCACCGCCCTATATACCACGCTGAAGTCCCGCAACGAAAGCTCCAGGCCGCCGAAGTCGGGGTGGTCGTTGTGGTCCAGGGTAAAAGCAATATCAATGACGTCCCCAGGAATAAGCTGTGCTTGCTGCACACGCTCGGCCAGCCGCCAGCCGAGAGCTTTGTAAACGACGGATTTTCGCCAGTTCTCCGAGCGGCGTGGAACAGCGGCGGAGTCGGGATGGCAGCGGGGCGTCAGCGCCGCCTGGGGCTGTGGTTCTTCCCCGTTCCATGCCAGCTTCAGCCGCACGTGTTTCTCTTTCATGATCTGCGGCGGCGCCATCAGGCGCACGTTGCGGGCCGCGAACACCGGTTCATAGTTGCCGCTCCCAAACGGTTGCAGCAAGCTGAGGGCTCTGAACAGTTCCGGAGTCACGCTGCCGAGTTCGAGCTCGGCGTCAAGGTTGAGCGTGGGCTCGAAATCGGCCAAGGTCAGGCAAGAGCGGGCGTAGAGATCCAGATGAGCGCGCAGCTCCCGCACCCGCGCCGAAGGCAGCGAAAATCCCACAGCGTGCGAGTGTCCGCCAAAGCGGGTAAACAGGTGGGCGCAAGATTCCAACGCGTTCAGCAGATGAAAGGGGCGAATGGAGCGCCCGGAGCCGTGGGCCTCGTCGCCGTCGCGGGAAACCACCAGCGTAGGACGGCCGTAGCGTTCGACCACGCGAGTCGCGGTGATGCCGATGACGCCGCGGTGCCAGCCTTCCCCATCCACAACGATGCAAAACGACGCGGGCAGCGTGGGATCCTCGACGAAGCGGGCTGCGATCGCGTCGAGGATACGGCGTTCTTCCTCCTGGCGTCCGGCGTTCAGTTGATCGAGCTTGGCCGCAATTTCGCGGGCGCGGGCGGCATCTTTTGTGCTGAAGAGTTCGATGACGTCGGCGGCGATGTCCATGCGCCCAGCGGCATTGATTCGGGGCGCGACCCGGAACCCGACTTCACTGGAAGTAAGCGGGCGTCCGCTGACCTGTGCGGCTTCAAGTAGCGCCTTGAGCCCCGGATTGACCGCCGAGCGCAGCGCCTCCAGCCCCAACTTCGCGAACACGCGATTCTCTCCCGTCAGCGGCACACAATCAGCGATGGTGGCGATGGCGACGATCTTGGCGAAAGATTTGCGCAGGGCCGCCTGATCGCGATGCGGCAGGCGTTTTTCCATCAAGGCCTGCGCCAGCTTGAAAGCCACGCCCGCACCACAGAGCGCTTTGCAGGGATACTCGCAGCCCGGCTGGTTCGGATTCAGCACGGCAAGAGCGTGCGGTGTGCCGTCGGGGCCGGGCAAGTGATGGTCGGTGACAATCATGTCCACCCCAAGCCGCCGCGCGGTTTCGGCGGCGGCAAAGGCGCGAATGCCGGCGTCCACGCTAATGATGAGCTGAATGCCCGCGGCCGCGGCGCGTTCAATGACATCACCGCGCAAGTCGTAGCCTTCCTTGATGCGGTGCGGCACGTGAAAGTCCGGCGCGCCGCCACAAAGCTCGATGGCGGTTTTCAGGATCACAACGGCGGTCGTGCCGTCGACGTCGTAGTCGCCGTAGATCAGGATGCCCTCTTTGCGCTCGATGGCGGCGTCGATTCGATCCACGGCGGCTTTCATGCCGAGCATCAGATAAGGAGAGTGGAGATGCGAAAGTGAAGGATTCAGGAAGCGGTCGGCAGTCTCAGCATCGGTGATTCCGCGCAGAACCAGCAGATGCGCGAGGGTGCCTGAAACCTCCGCCTTGAAGCGGAGTTGTTTGGAAAGTCTTGCTGCCTGGGCCTCGTCCGCCGATCGGTAAACCCATTTCATTCTTTACTCTGTGGCTCTCTTTGCCCCCAGTGGTGAAAAAAAACAGACCACAGAATCACTGAGGAACAGGGGAAAACAACTACGGTTCGTCGTCGAGGCCGGGTTCGTCGATGGGCATCCCGCTGAAGTCTTCCGCCATTTCGAGAATTCCCTGATAGCGGTCGTACCAGGGTGTGGACGCCTCATACACCATCATTACACCCTGGTGAGCGAACCCGAGTTGCACGAAGCCGGTCTTGCCGACGTAGGTGCGCAGCCAGCGGGCCTCGTCCACGTCTTCATCGCTGCTGAATTCGGCCTTCCTCAGGCGTTCGATCATGGCATCGAGTTCGTCGCGCTCCAGTTTCCAGGAGTCCATGGTCAAAAACGGCGCACCGGCGGCTTTGGCCAGTTCCACAAAATCTTTCCAGCCGTCAGGATTGTCGGCCGACTTCCAGGGAACGCTCTGCACTTCTTCGTAGTCGATGAACCCAGGAAAACGGCGCAACCCGTGGCCCTCAATGAAGGCAATCATGTCATCCTTGAGGTTGGCGAGATCGTCAGGCATAGGCGACATAGAGAATCTGCGAAGTATGGGGATATTGTATTCCCGAAGCGTCATTGGCCGATAGTCGAGAGGTTGTGTGGCCAACGAGGATGAGCAGTGGCGGGGCGTTGGATTCACTGGCGCCAATCTCAACCAGTCTTTACGAACTAGTTGTCGTAGACCTCGCGGCGATGGGCAACCCTGGTGACGCTAACCCTTCTCGCCGAATCGTCGATAATGTAGACTACCCGCCAGTCGCCAACGCGTATTCGCCAATGGTCTTTGTATCCCTTGAGTTTCTTGCATCCTGAAGGCCGAGGGTTTTCCACTAGCGCTAAAATCTTGCGGTCGATACGGTTAAAGACACTATCGTCGAGCGCATCGAGTTCTTTCTGGGCCGACGATTTGACGACAACCGAGTAACTAGCCACGCGGCTGGCCGCGCTTCAGACGACGGGTGCGGTACTGCTCGTAAGGGATGCTCTTTTCCTTGCGGCGCGATTCGGAAACCAGGCCATCCCAGAAGTCCTGCCAGACCGCCCCGTGCGTTTTCAGGTCGATTTGCACGGCCACACGGTGGCCCTTGTCGTCAGTCACAAATTGGATTCCGGTCATAGCGTCCTCGGCCTTCGCAAAGGCTCATTCTTTGGCAAGGATAGGCGGGGGCGGCGATGGAGTCAACACATGGCGGGAGTGGCGTCTCTTCAATCATGCAGCTATTGAATCCGCTATTCGACGTTCGCGGAGGCGCACAGGCTGTTCCGGCGGCTTGTCGGCTTCATGATTTTCACAAAGGGTACAAGCACTGCGGTTCCCCCCACGTGGCCTAACCATCGCTTTCATCGAGGAAGTCCTGAAGTTCCGCTGGAATCATGTCTCTGAATTCCAAAACGAACAAGCCAGAATCGAGCAGGAACAAAAGACGTTTTATCCGTACCCAGTTCGATGAACTGGGGGACATGTACTTTCACCCGATTGGACTTGAGACAGAACCCGGCAGCGCAAAGCGTTAATTCGAGGTTGGTGACCTAGGTTCGCGCCCCGGTTTCGGGCGCCAACCTAGGATCAAGAATATTCACCAACCGATCTGCCTAATTCCCGGCGCTAGATCGAATTGCTGATCGCGGCTCGGCAAGGGAGAAATTGCTGCCAGCAAGGGAGCGTCGCATTTCCTGCGGGCCACCAATGACGGACGACTGCCTTTCCCTGTGCTACACTAAATGTTTCTTAGCGACTCCTGACTCCGCACATGCTTCTGTCCAAAGAATATGTGGGCTATCTCGCCCGCGAAGTCACCAAAAAACTGGTTGCGGGCAAATTTATCGAGACCAAGGCTCTGCCCGTGGTCACGGAGAAAGTGCATGCCGCCATGCTCGAGGAGTTCACCCTGGAAGACCGCATTAACGACGAAGTGCGCGTCATTCTGGAGGCCTACTCCTCCGAGATGCAGAAAACCGGGGCCAACTACCAGGAGATGTTCCGCAAAGTGAAGCAGGAACTGGTGCGCAAATACAGGGCGGTGCTGTGAGAGTCAGCCGCGACAAAGTAAACAAGGTCGCGCACGCGGTGACCGAGGCGCTCGCGGAAGTGAATGAACTCGACTTCGTTGAGGACCGCAACACCATTCGCCTCGAAGTGCGCAAGATCATGGAAGACCTGCTCAATCACGAAGAGAAAATCGATCAGGCCGCCAGGCATAAGATCGAAAATCAGAAACGCACCATCCTCGAAGGCAGCCAGGAATGGGACATCCTCTACCGCAAGTATTATCAGGAAGAAGTTAAGAAGCTGGGGGTTTAGTGATTGCCCACCCCTGGCGCAAGAACGCGCCAGGAGTGGGGCATCTCAGTGTCAATCGCTAAGCCGCGGCCTTGCGCGCGACCACCTGTTGCAACCGCTCCCGGTACAACGTAGCCCGGTGAGTGATCTCTTTATAGGTGTGGCTGGTCACCCATTGCGTGCGAGGCGTGCGCCGGCGCTCGCGGCGGCTGCCTACGTTGCCGCGGTGGGTCGCGTCGGTTGGCGTTTTCTGGGCGGTGAATTGTTGCCATCCCGTTCCATCGTTCACCCCGAATACTCCGATGTATCCCCCGGAGATCAGCTCCAGCGGTTCCGAGATGTTGTTGGTCTGGTCGAATTGCGTTGACCCCTCAGGCCGAAAGCTTTCGAACCATGAGGGGAACACGAAGTCCGAGACCAGCACGTTGCCGATCTTGTAGGCAAATGCGTCAGACTCGCAAGAGTCGCAGACTTCGTAGGCATAAAGAGTGCCGGTCGTCTCCTCATTCTGGACGAAGACGGTCAGGTTGATGTTGGGGTCGGCCAGCATTTCCAGCAGTTCATGACTGGCAGTGACCGACCAGCTATTGCCATACTTCAAATCGGTGGCCGCAAAGATCTTGCCGAGCGGCAGGCCATCGGGAGTGAGGTCGTGGTAACCGAGGGCGCCGGCCTGGTCAGAGTCGTCAAGAATTGTAAGCCACCAGGTGCCCACCGGCGGCGTGGAACCGGCGGGAACGAAAGTGAGTTCAGCGTCAAGGCCCCATGCCGGACGAAAGTCGTTGGTGACTTGCTGTTGCAGAGCGTTGACCACGGGACGAATCTCGTTGTCGGTCAGCACCGTGCTGGCATTGATAACTGAGATTTGAGTGGCGGTGGATTGCGACATTTGTTGCTCCTTCCTGGATGAGATTTGGAGGGACGCGTCGCGGAGAACAGCGCGGCTCTAGGACGAGCTTATGCCCAACCACTGCTCTCCGAACCGCATTAATTGCTTCGCATCATGGGACAATTCCCATTCTGGACCAACAACTTGCGGAGATTAGGGCTCGTCTGTCATACCCCCGATCCGGCCCTGTGGAATCCGTCCTCTGATAATTTCCGAGGGACTGATGGCAAAAAACAGCGGCATTGGACGGCTGCCCGCAGTAACATAGTCACGGTTTCTGATCCACCCAGCCCTCGTACACAGGAGAATGCGACCATGAGCGTTATGACCCCGCCTGGAATCAAGAATTCGGGCGATTACATTGAAGACGTACTGGCCACCGTCAAGGCAAAGAACCCTGCGGAAGCGGAGTTTCACCAGGCGGTACAGGAAGTGTTGGACTCGCTGCGCCTGGTGCTGCAAAAACATCCCGAATACCGCTCGGCGAGAATTCTGGAACGCATTACCGAGCCCGAGCGCGTGTTGATGTTTCGCGTGCCATGGTTCGACGATCGGGGAGACATTCAAGTTAACCGCGGATTCCGTATCGAGATGAACAGCGCCATTGGCCCTTATAAAGGTGGATTGCGGTTCCATCCGTCAGTGAATCTGGGCATTTTGAAATTTCTCGCGTTCGAGCAGGTGTTTAAGAATTCGCTGACCACGCTGCCCATGGGCGGCGGCAAGGGCGGTTCGGATTTCGATCCCAAGGGCAAGAGCGACAACGAAGTCATGCGCTTCTGCCAGAGCTTCATGAGCGAATTGCAGCGCCACATCGGACCCGACACTGACGTCCCCGCCGGCGACATCGGTGTAGGCGGCCGCGAAATCGGATTTTTGTTTGGCCAGTACAAGCGCCTGCGCAACGAGTTCACCGGCGTGCTGACCGGCAAGGGGCTCAACTGGGGTGGGTCGCTGATTCGTCCGGAAGCCACCGGCTACGGCTGCGTTTATTTCGCCAATGAAATGCTGAAGACGCGCAAAGAAACCTTCGACGGCAAGCTTTGCCTGGTCTCCGGCAGCGGCAACGTTTCGCAATACACAGTCGAGAAGCTGCTTGACCTCGGCGCCAAACCGATTACCTGGTCAGATTCCGACGGCGTGATCTTCGATCCCGATGGTATCGACCGCGAAAAACTGGCTTGGGTGATGGAACTGAAGAACGTCAAGCGTGGACGCATCCGCGAATACACGGACAAGTACAAGAAAGCCGTCTTCATGCCCACCGACGTGAAGCTCGACCACAATCCCATCTGGAACATCAAGGCGGATTGCGCGTTCCCAAGCGCCACGCAGAATGAAATCAAGAAAAAAGACGCGGAAAACCTGCTGAAAAACGGCTGCAAATTGGTGGCGGAAGGCGCCAACATGCCGTGCACTCTCGAAGCCACCAAGATGTTCCTCGACGCCAAGACGCTTTACGGTCCGGCGAAAGCCGCGAACGCCGGTGGCGTGGCGACTTCTGGACTCGAAATGGCCCAAAACAGCGCCCGCCTGAGCTGGACGCGCGAGGAAGTGGATGACCGGCTGCACAAAATCATGATCGCCATCCACAAGAACTGCTTCGAAACGGCCGAGAAGTACGGCACGCCAGGCAATCTGGTGAACGGCGCGAACATTGGCGGCTTTTTGAAAGTTGCCAATGCCATGCTGGATCAGGGGCTGGTGTAATCGCGGGGGACAGCCGCCCTCGGCTGTCCAAGCATTCACACGCCTTATGATTTGTGATCCTGAGGAGCCTTCAGGCCACGAGGACCCATGCTTTCGACAAAGCGGCATCGGTCCTTCGCTGCGCTCACGATCACAAAGAATGTGATTCCCTGCCGACGACCCTCATAGGCCGAATTTCGCAGTATGATGCGGGTTGAGTATCCTCTGTGCCCTCTGTGTCCTCTGTGGTTAGTTTCGAAAACTTTAACCACAGGGGACACAGAGGGGCACAGAGGAAGACACCGCACCCATGGGAATTACTCACACCCCCGATCCCATCGTCGACCCCGAGCGTCTCTTCGAGGGGTTCGAGAACCTGATGCCTTTCCGGGTGCAGGACATTCTGCTGGTCTCGAGCCTCTACGACTCTTTCATTCTGCGCGAAGACGGGCGTCTCAACGAACTGCTGATCGGGGAATCGCTCGAACTCAATTTGCAGCAGATTCCCGGCATCACTCATGTTTCAAGCGGAGCAGAAGCCCTCAAGCTCGCCCGCTCCCAGCCGCGTTTCAATCTGATCGTCACCAACCTCGAAGTCGAAGACATGGACGCAGCGGAACTGGCCCGCGAGGTGAAAGCCGCCGGGCTTGACGTCCCAGTGGTAGTTCTGGCGTATGACTATCGTGAGATCAGGAATTTTGTAGCTCGCAATCCGGTCACAGATCTGGAGTCGATCTTCCTGTGGCAAGGCAATGTTCGGATTCTGATTTCGATCGTCAGCTACATAGAAGACAAGCGGAATGTGCGGCACGATACCCACACCATCGGCGTGCCCGTAATTCTGGTAGTGGAAGATGACATCCGCTATTACTCGGCCTTTCTTCCGGCAATCTACACCGAACTGCTGACGCAATCGCGGCGAATCATCAGCGAGGGTCTCAACGCGGCCCACAAGCTGGTGCGGATGCGGGCCCGGCCCAAGATTCTGCTGAGTTCCACTTATGAAGACGCATTGCAGCAAGCAACGGAGTATCGCGAATATCTATTGGGCGTGGTCTCGGACATAGAATTCCCGCTCGGCGGAGAGTTGAGCACTGAAGCCGGCTTTGAGCTGGCGCGCCGGGTTCAGGAGAAAGTGCCGGATGTCCCAATCGTGTTGCAATCGAGCCGCACAGAATTCCGCGCGCGGGCCAATGCCGAAGGCTGTTCATTTCTCCGCAAACGTTCACCGACACTGCTTCGGGATCTGCGCCGGCTGCTGACCGAGCACCTGGGCTTCGGCGACTTTGTTTTCCGGGTGCCCGATCACACCGAAGTGGCCCGGGCTCGCGACCTGAACGAACTCGAGGCCCGGTTGCGGGAAGTGCCTCAAGAGAGCATTGCGTACCACAGCGAGCGCAACCATTTTTCACGCTGGCTGCGGGCGCGAACCGAATTCGCCCTGGCCCAGAAGCTGCGCCCGCGCAAGGTTTCCGATTTTTCCACGCTTGAGGATTTGCGTCACGACTTGATCGATTCCATCGCCGACTACCGCAGCGAGCAAAGCCAGGTCTTGATCGGCGATTTCAATCCTGCGACGTTCAAGCCGGCGGATCATTATTTCCTGCGCATGGGCGGCGGCTCTTTGGGAGGAAAGGCCCGTGGACTGGCCTTTGTGCGCCATTTGTTGCACAACCACCGAATCGCCCGCCGCTTTCCCGACCTCCGCATCGCGGTTCCACCGAGTGTGGTGTTGGCGACAGATGTGTTTGACCGATTCCTGAACGAAAACAACCTGCTCGACTTTGCCATGCACTCTTCCGACGACACCGAAATTCAGCAACGCTTCGTGGCCGGCGCCTTCCCTGCCTGGTTGCGGGAACATTTGCTGGCATTCCTGGCGGAAGTGCGCTACCCGTTGGCGATTCGCTCTTCGAGTTTGCTGGAAGATTCGCAATACGAGCCCTTCACCGGCGTGTATGAAACTTTCATGCTCGGTAATCAGCATCCCGATCTTCTGATTCGCCTGAAGCAACTGATGGAGGCGATCAAGCGGGTCTACGCTTCCACCTTCAGCCAGCATGCCAAGGCCTACGTCCGGGCGACGCCTTATCGCCTGGAAGAAGAAAAGATGGCGGTGATCCTGCAACAAGTGGTGGGGGCCATTCACGGGCCGAGATTCTATCCTGATTTTTCTGGCGTGGTGCGGTCGCACAACTTCTATCCGGTTCCGCCCATGAACTACAGCGACGGGATCGCGGCGGTGGCGCTGGGCATGGGGCGCGCGGTGGTTGATGGCGGCAAGTGTTTGACGTTTTGTCCTCGTTATCCCAGGAGTCTGGTGCAATTTTCTTCTGTGGAGGACATCCTGGCCAACTCGCAGCGCGAGTTCTGGGGGCTGGAGCTAAATCACGCGGTACCTCCGGCGGACCCGTTGGCCGAGCTTCGGGAAGCGAAGTTTAGTCTTGATGTTGCCGAGAATGACGAAACTCTCCAACCTGTGGGGTCAACTTACTCGGCCGATAATCACATTGTGTATGACGGTCTGAGCCGTTCCGGAACCCGCATCGTCAGCTTTGCTCCCGTGCTCAAGCATGACGTGTTTCCGCTGGCCGGAATTCTCCAGCGGCTTACCAAGGTCGGCGAAGAGGCCTTTGGCCGCCCGGTGGAGATCGAGTTTGCGGTGCGTTTGCCGGGAAATTCTGGCCAGCCCTCCGAATTCGGCTTCCTCCAGATTCGCCCTTTGGTGCTGTCTCGCGAAGGCGAAGAGTTGCGTATGGAGGAAGTGAGGCCAGAGCAGCTAATTTGCCAGAGCGCCAAAGTCCTGGGAAATGGAAGAATCAAGGATTTGCGTGACGTGGTCGTAGTCGATCTGCATCGCTTCGAGCGCACGCGCAGCCAGGAAGTCGCCGAAGGCGTGGCGCAACTGAACGCAACCCTGAACGAGAGTGGCGTTCCCTACTTGCTGATTGGAGTGGGCCGATGGGGATCGAATGATCCTTGGCTGGGAATTCCGGTGGAATGGGATGAAATTTCTGGAGCCCGGGTGATTGTAGAGGCGGGGTTCAAGGATTTCCGGGTGACCCCGTCCCAAGGCAGCCACTTTTTTCAGAACCTGACCGCATTTCAAGTCGGCTACTTCACCGTAAATCCGGACGCCGGCGAAGGATTCGTGGATTGGCAATGGTTGAGCGACCAGCCGGCGATAGAAGAGCGAGGGTGTGTACGTCACTTGCGCTTTGAGCATCCCCTGGTGGTGGTGATGAACGGTAAGACCAGCCGGGGAATGATCTTCAAGCCCTAAAAGCAACGATCCCGTTGCACCCGACGGGCTAGTACTTCCGCTCCCTTATCCAACTCCGCACTTCATCCTCGACCGAGAAGCCTGCCGCCGGATTCTGCATGAATCTCGATTCCAGCGCGAAGGTGTGAGCCTCGATTGGAACCGTGAAGTGCGAATTGGTGCGCAGAAAGCCATCGACAAAGGCACAGGTGTAACGCGCTGCCCCAAAGATTGGAACTGCACCGCATGTACCAGCCCGTGGAACAGCGCACGCTCGCTGATTCTCTCGTTGAATACCACCACGTCGATGAAGGTGAGAGAGGCCATGTGCGGGATCGGCGGCAAGTTGGCAAAGCCGAGAGCTTGGGCTTCCGAATAAAACGGCGGGTTGGGAAGTCGCGTTCCATGCAACTCCACGACCCTGACCCGGTCGAGAATGCCGGAAGTATAAAACGGGCGCATGAGGGCCTTGTACTCGGCAGTGAGCGGCTCCCCGGTGGGATAGTAGCGGGCGCGTTGTTCACGCAGATAATCGAGCACGCGCGCTGTGGCTCGAACCACCTGTTCTTCGCCCAGCATGGCTCCGGCATGAGGCTCCGCCGCCTCTCGCGGAATGAGCTTTTCAACCGAAGCGTAGTAATCGTTCAGCCCGCTGGCGGCATGGATTGCTTTTCGCAAGGCTTCGGGCTGCCCGTAGCGGGCAAGGTCTTCTGTCGAAAAACGGAGACGAAGCTGGTGGGTGGCACACTCCGCGCTGAGCAGCTCCAATTGCGCATGGCGCAGGTCTGCATTCATTTGGACAATAGCCACCCGGTCGTCCGGGCTTTCCCAGGAAAACATTCTGCGACTCCTTATTTGGGCTTGCAAACTGCCGAAGGGAACCTATACTGGTTACGTATACAGTGTTACGTTTACACTGTCAACATATATTTAAACGTTTTAGTAGCCGAGGACATTATGCCGCGGCACCCGGATCCCGATCTCGAAGAACGCATCCTGAACGCCGCGCTTATCTTATGGAGAAACGGCGCGGCAAAGAGTCTCACCATGCGGGCGGTAGCCAAGTCCGCAGGCACCAACACTCCAGCCGTTTACCGCCGCTTCAAGGACCGGACAGAAATCCTGCACGCCCTCATGCGACGGTTACAAAAGGATGTCGCCGACGTAGTCCGCCCCTGCAGGTCTGCCGAGGAAGCCTGCGAGCGCTACCTTGAGTTCGCACTCACTCATCCCCATGAATACGAACTTTTCTATGAGCATGCCTACCAGCTTCCTGGCCCGGCCCAGGGACCAATCAGAGAACATCGCCCCACCATGGCGCTGGTAGAGGAGAAGTTGGCGGAGCGTCTCGGAGGAACTCACGAGGAGCACACGCGCCTGGCACTGGCGCTGTGGGCAATGGCACATGGAACGGCCATGATCTTGATCTCGAAATCGATTCCAGAGGAGCATGCGAACGAGCTACGTTCGGTGTTTTCCTCCACGGTGAAGGCAATGGTCCACAACCGCGTCGGCTCCGGTGCCCGGCTGCAGACCAAGGCGCGGCGATCCACGCGCCGAGGCTGAAATAATGAAGTTTGCGGACTCGGGAGTTGCGAATTGAAACCATCCGGCCTAATAGCCTCTGCGGTGAAACAGGCGGCGCATGAAGCTGGCTTCGAACTGGCTGGCGTCGCACCGGTCGCGGAATTCCCTGAGCTGAGCTATTTCCCCAAGTGGATCGCCGCCGGACATGCCGGCGAAATGCAATACCTCGAAAAGCGCGACGAGGCGGGAACCTTAAAGCGCGCTTCTTTGCGGACCGCAGTTCCCTGGGCACGCAGCGTGATCGTCTGCGCCATCAACTACAACACTGCGCAACCCTACTCCACCCAGATGCAAGACCCGGATCGCGGCTGGATCTCACGCTACGCGTGGAGCCGAGAGGATTATCACGAGGCCGTAATTCGCCGCCTGCGGACGGTGGAAGAGCGCCTGCGAACGCTGAGCGATGACCCACTGCAAACCCTCTGCTACGTGGACACCGGCCCGCTGGTAGAACGGGTCTTTGCCAAATACGCAGGCGTCGGTTGGATCGGGAAAAACACCTGCATCATCAATCAGCAAGCAGGTTCGTGGCTCTTTCTCGGCGTGGTCATCACTTCCATTGAGATGGCTCCGGACCTCCCCGCTCCCGATCGCTGCGGCACCTGCACGCGGTGCATCGATGCCTGCCCCACCGATGCGCTCATCGCGCCCCACCAGCTTGATTCCAATCGCTGCATCTCTTATCTGACGATTGAAAAGCGCGGTGACATTCCGGAAGGAATCCGCGAAGGCATGGGGAGACACGTGTTCGGCTGTGACATCTGTCAGGACGTATGCCCATGGAACCGCAAAGCTCCGGCCACCCAGGCGGAGGAATTCCAGCCGCGCGAGGGACTGGTCAATCCCGCTCTGGAATGGCTTGCCGGGATGACGGCCAGGGATTTTCGCGACACGTTCGGCGGCTCTCCGGTTCGCCGCACCAAGCGCGCGGGACTCCGCAGGAACGCTGTCATTGCCATGGGCAACAGTGGGAACCGGCGATTCATCCCAACTCTTGAGAAGCTAGCGGCCGATGAAGACCCCGCGGTGGCGGAGCATGCCAGGTGGGCGGCGCGGAAGCTTTCCACATCCTGAACCCAGATCGGACCCCGTGCTAGCATGGCTTTAAGCTTCGCCGACCGTATCATGCCCATTTCCCGGCTTTCCGTGGCCTTGTTATTGACCGTGGCCGCCTTGGTGTCGCCAGTGTGCGCCGCCGAACCCCACTGGATTCGCGTCTCCTCGAGTCGTTTCCTGGTCCTTACCGATGGCGACGAAAAGCAGGGCCGCGAAATCGCCCTGCGCTTCGAACAGATGCGGGCCGTTTTCGGGCAGCTCTTGATGCGGGACCGCGTGAACATGCCTCTACCCATTGACATCGTGGCCCTTAAGAACGATGACGACTACGCCAACACGGCGCCCACGCCTCACGGCAAACCCATCTTTGAGGCTGGTTTTGCGATTCCTGGTGAAGACCGGGAATATTTCGTCCTCGATCTGGCGGAGCCCGACAGCTGGCGGGCTATTTCCTATGATTTTGCCCGCATGCTCCTGAACTACAACTATCCGCCCACACAAGCATGGTTCGACGAGGGTTTCGCTGAATATTTTGCCAGCCTCCGCCTGGACAACAAGCAGATGCAAGTCGGCGAGGACCCGGAGTCCTCGCCGCCCGTCCGGCAAAGCGTGCTGGGGAAACCGGCGCTTACCAGCGCTCCGCCGCAACCGCTGATTGATCTGTTGAACAAGTCACCATGGATGACTCTGCCCGCGCTGTTCGCAGCCAAGCCGGAAAACTCCGCGGGCAGCGACCGTCAGACATTGTTCAACGCGCAGTCCTGGATGGTGATGCATTACCTCATCAACAAGAGCAAGCTGCCGGAAACCGGCGCGTACCTCGGCATGGTTGAAAACGATAAGCTGCCGATTGAAGAAGCCATACAAAAAGCTTATGGCATGAGCGCGGCGCAATTGGACCAGGCGGTGAAAGACTATTTCCATTCTGTCGCTCCCTTGCTCCAAACGCCGGCGGGAAAAGCGCCTTCCGGCCCGCTGGCCCCTGCCGACGCTCCGGTCACGTATGAAGACGTTGGCGTCAGCACTGCAACCGTTCTCGAAGCGGGAGCACGGTCGCACATTCTGGAAATGGAGTTGCGTCTGCCTGAGCGCCGCGAGCGGGCTCGCCAGGCGCTCGAAGCCATTGTCAATCAGCCCCTCGCCGACACCGTGGTCGCGCATCGCGGCCTGGGGTGGGACCATCTGGCGAAAGGCGAGTTTGATCCGGCAGCGGACGAGTTTGCCACGGCCGAACAGTTGGACCCCAAAGACGGCTGGACCCGTTACTACATGGCGCTTACCAAATTTCGAGAAGCGCGATCGAGCGGGAAGGATGTCAAGGGACTGGCGAACATGATGCAGGATTTGCATACCGTCCTCCAAGCCAAGCCGGAATTTGCCGAAGGCTACTACATGCTCGGATGGGCGCAGCGCCAGGGCGGCGGCATACATGCGGCCACGGACTCAGCGCGGGCGGCCATCCGGCTCGCTCCTAGAAATCAGAATTACCTGCTCGAAATGGCGCGCGTCTATCAGGCAGCGAAGCAGTGGGATGCGGCCACGGCCTTGCTGCAACGGCTGAGCAAGGGTTCCGATGCGCAAGTAGCCGAGGCGGCGCGCAACGATCTGCACGATCTCCCTTACCTGGTGAAATATGGTGTGGCGCCGGCGCGCCAGGTGGCCGCGTCTGCCACGACGCCGACGGACAGGTCTTCGGTCCCAACGGGGGCGCCAACGGCGGACTCAACCTCGCCGGCCGGAGCACCAGCAAATAAGCCCGCCGCCTCGCTTGCATCGGAGCCGAACGATGAGATTTCGGTAACTGAACCGCAGCCAGTGGTTGACAAGAGAGCCATCCACTACTTGAAAGGTAAACTGATTTCAGTGGATTGCTCTCAGCCCCCGGCAGCGATTGTGACCTTCTCAGCAGGAGCAAAGACCCTGAAACTCCGCGTTGCGGACTACAAATCACTGACCTTGATCGGAGCCGATACATTCTCCTGCCAGTGGTCCAACCGTCAGAGCGAGATAAACTACAAGGCCGGCGGCACGGCCGATGGAGATTTGGTGTCGCTGGAAGTACGCTGAGAGCTAGCGGACTGCACTTGTTTAGGGGTCTTCACCGCATATATCAAGACGACAAAGCGAGTAGAGCTGTCGCCCACCCGCCGGCAACCGCCCCTTGAGCTGGGGAGGACGGACTGTCTACTTGCAGGTCACGCTAGGGTTGTTCTCTGCCAGCTTGAGGCAGTCTGTATGCTGCTTCGCACGTCTAGCAGCGTCTCCCAAGCTCTCCTCGCCGCTTTGCGAAAACACTACCGTGTTGCGGGTAGCACGTTCCTGTGCTCCTTGTGCCGTCTCTCCCGATTCGATCACAGCCCTGGCATTTGTTGTCGGGGTGGTCGGCGCAGTTGACGTGGCAACCGCAGGTACATACGCCGGCTGAGGACTGACGTAGCGCTGCCACGCTCTAGGGTCAATCGTAAAGTCGCCATCTACAAAAGCCGTGACGGGTGTTCCTTTGGCAATATCAATGTCTTTGCCGTGCATGAATAAGAACAACGGCGCAACAGGCCAGACGACTAACGCTGTCGCAACCATTGCGCCGGTCATCGCTCCTGTGTGACCACCGCCCTTGCCTTCTCTTGTCCCTCTTAATTGCGCCTTCTCAGTGTCCACCAATCGCACATAATCGATCGTAATGTCTAGCTTGCCGCCTCGCCCCATACTCCTCTTGTGCTGTGCCTCCGTGACCGTACCGATTGCCACTGATCCTTTCTTGACAAGCAGCACGTCGTCGACAAACACGTCTTCGACTACCTCGAAACTTACATCCTCTCCTTTGGTATCGTCATGCGAAGACAGATTCTCTGCCGTCCTTAGCTTGATTGGCGTGCCATCGAGCAGTACGAGCTTGGGACTCTGCGCATAGACGCCCCCGGACAGCAGCAAAACCATAAGTAAGCTTATATACCTTTTGATCGTGCCTTTCATCATTTAGTCTCCCTGCTTAAATAGTTGCTGTGAAGCACATACTTGTCTAGATAATAACGGGGTTGGCCAATTACTTCAGTAAGCACAGTACGAATGCGAGACTCCTCACACTAAGTTGGAGCCGCGATAAAACGGAGTTTCCCGGTGTTTTGGAAACTCCAGCGGACAGTTGACCACTGGGTGACGTGCCCGTTGGCTCTGGTTTGGGCCAGGCTATAGCCGGGCCCGACATCTAATTACGGAAACAGCGTCGCGGAGTGTTCACTAAGATCGAGTTAGGGGGTAAAACCGGCGGGCTCGAACCAGACGGATGGGATGGGGAGCAAGGGCCCTTTGGCACGGTTCCCGCATCTGCCAAACGATTCCGGACGGTCTGTCGGCGAACCGTTCCCATCGAAAAGGCGAGGTTCACTGGCTTTTGGGGTCCGGATCGTCGTCAGCTTGCCGAGCGAGTCTTCGAGAATTTCTGACGCGCGACTATAATTCGGGGCTGGAGGAGCGAAATGCTCTGGGCGAGAGTCGTTGCGGGACTGTTGTTGACGCTGTTGACGCCGAGCGCTATCGCGCAAGAGCATCAGCAGGGGAATGCCGAGAAACTGGGTGCGGTGCATCTTGCCACATCGTGCAACGAAGGCGCGCAGAGGGAATTCGACCGGGCGGTGGCGCTGCTGCATTCCTTCCAGTTCGGCCGGGCCGTCCAAGGATTCAATGCGGCGCTGAAGAACGACGCGACCTGCGGGATGGCGTACTGGGGCATTGCGCTCAGCCAGTGGAGTAATCCCTTCGCCGCCGGAAAGAAGGACATTGGGCAGTTGCAGGCAGGGCGTGAGAGCGCGCAACGCGGCAAAGCCGCAGGCGGGAAGACGGAGCGCGAACAGGCGTACATCGCAGCCGTCGCCAAGTTGTACAGCGACTTCGAGAACACGCCGCAACGAGCACGTCTGATCGCCTATCGCGACGCCATGGCGGAGGTCGCGGGGAAATATCCAGAGGACCACGAGGCGCAAATTTTCTACGCGCTGTCGATCGCGGCGTCAGAAGATCCGGCGGACAAGACATACGCCGGGCGGCTCAAAGCGGGCGCTATTCTCGAGAAATTATTCGCGCAGGAGCCGGATCACCCGGGACTGGCGCATTACATCATTCACACTTACGATGTGCCGGAGCTGGCGCCGAGGGCGCTCCCGGCGGCCCGGCGTTATTCGGAGATTGCGCCAGATGCGCCGCACGCTCTGCACATGCCATCGCACACCTTCACCCGCACCGGCTATTGGCAGGAGTCGATCGATAGCAACGTGTCGGCGGCGGCGGCGGCACGGCGCGAGGGCCAGACAGCAGAGGAGCTGCACGCCAGCGACTATCTGATGTATGCCTACCTGCAAACCGGGCAGGACGATGCGGCGAAGCGCCTGCTCGATTCCTTGCCGGAAATCGCGTCACGCTTCGACCCCAAGACGGTGATAGGCGGCGCCGGTGGCCCTCCGGCGGGATACTTTGCGCTGGCGGCGATCCCGGCACGGTACGCGCTCGAACGCCAGCAATGGAAACAGGCCGCGCAACTAACCCCGCGAGAGTCGCCATTTCCGTACACTGAGGCGATGACCTGGTTTGCTCGCGGATTGGGCGCAGCCCGCACGGGGCAAGCATCGGCGGCGCGCGAGTCAGAGGCGGTGCTGAAGCAAGCCCGGGAGCGGCTGTTGAAGGCGGGCGAAACCTACTGGGCACAGCAGGTTGAAATCCAGGAGCTTGAGGTCGCGGCGTGGGCAGCGCTGGCCGAAGGTAGAAAAAAGGAAGGGCTGCGGCAGATGAAGGCGGCAGCGGAACTGGAAGATGGGACGGAAAAGAGCGCGGTGACGCCGGGGCCGCTGGCTCCGGCACGCGAGTTGCTGGGTGAGATGTTGGTGGAGACGAATCAGCAGGCGCTGGCGCTGGAGCAATTCGAAGCCACGCTGAAGAAAGAGCCGGGCCGATTCCGCTCGCTCTACGGAGCGGCGCGCAGTGCGCAGCTCAGCGGAAGCCGCGAGGCGAGTCAGAGGTATTTCCGTGAGCTATTGACGGCTTGTGTGCACGCAGACGAGCCAGGAAGGGCTGAGATTCCAGAAGCAAGGAGGGCGATTTCCCGGAACTGAAAGACTCGGGTCGGGTGGCCTGTGGCAAGGGTGCTTCTATTCTTGTCCGCCCGACGATGCCCATCTCTGGACCGCGCTACGCTATTTGGAGTTGAACCCGTTGTGGCAGACACCGTGGAATCGGCTTCGCAACGGAGACGGCCCAGCGCCGCCGCCCGCTACTGCGCTACGCCTTCCCGGGAGACCTGGATCGAAATGGAGCTGTGGCGGAAGCAGTGGACGATGTCCCCGAATTTCCTGTCCGTCGGAGACAATACTGTACCCAGGAAGTTTCCGTCATTTCGAGCTACGTCCAGCGGCGATACGTTCTGTTGAGCCCTGTCTGCCATCTGTTCGCCAATCGTCACGTCTTGCTCGTCGGTTAGTCATTTGCGAATCATCCAAGTCAACTTAGCGGCTTACCGTTGGAAGCAGAGCGACGGTGGTTTGAAAGTGCTCCAAAACTGTAGGCTAAACTAGTATATAGAGGCACGGTTCTCTCGTACTGATCCTGGCATAGCGGGTAACACTCCAGCCCGAAGAAATGGTTCAGAGCATCCCCTATGTGGAACCCGGTGTGTAACCAAACCAGGAGCCCCGAAGCAAAATAGACAGCGGTTGGAATCCACACCCACAAGGCTTGGGGACCTTTCCAGCGAATTCGGGCGATGTAGCCAGTCAAGATACCGAAAGCCACAAAGAGCGGATATGGCGGCTTCAACCCGTATGCAACAAAATCCTCCTTGCCGATCATCGGCGCCAAGAGGGTCTCACCAAATAGTTTCGCCGCGAACCAGGTTCCCAATGTCGCGGCGATCAGGTTCAAAACGTATATCCACACCCATCGCGAGATGTAGACCAATCTCTTGTTGATAATCACACTCGTCTCCAGTCAGTCGGACCTTTCTTGACTGTCGCTAGAGTTCAATAGTTGTGGTACTTGTTGTAAAAACACGCCCCCACATTCGGAAGGTATCCACCCGCCAACCGATGAACTCCCGACTCCCCACCTTTTGCAAATAACGCAAAGGGTGCCCCCGGTGTGACGGCGTAGCCCCACCTGCATTCCGGCATCCTAATCCGTGGGCGCCATGGCGCTGGCGAGTGCGAGAATGGCTCCGGCAAACAGCAGCGTATCCGCAAAGTAGTTGATGCCCTCAACCTTGGCCGCGGTGCTCGGGTCGGACAGCGATACGATGAGCATCGGCCCATAGACGAACAAGACGAGCAGCAAGATCCAGGTACCGAGATAAGTCGCCGCCAGGCGCGTTTTCTTGGCCAGCAGAATGCTTACCCCGGCAGCCAGCAGAATTCCGCCCGTCAAATAGCCAATGAGCAAACGCGCCGGAATCCATGCCGGGGTCAGTCTATCGAGCGGAACTGCGGGAACTCCAGCCGGGTGCAGAAGATTTTCAGCGCCAAAGAATATGGCGGCGATCGCTACCAACACGCGGCCTACGGTTACGAGTTTCTGTCCGCCTTGCCCGCGCATTGCGTTTCCCGCAAGTATCCAGCCGCCGGCCCCGAACGACATTTCGCGGATGGCAAGCGTCCATCCAAACCTGTCTCTGGGGGTGGCGAGAGCTCCCGGGATGTCCAACACCGCCACAAAAAGAAACATGGCGATTCCGAAAAACAGGCCGGACCAGCGCACCTGAATTTTTGTGGCAATGCTCAAAGACGCAGCCAGCAGCGCAAAGCCGAAGAAATACGCCCAAAACAACCGCCACGGCATATAGGAGGGCACCATGGGCAGGACGAATTCTACTTCCGAAAGATGCAGCGCGCCGAAGACCGCTAAAGGGACGGCAAAACACATAGAGCTCAGAGCGACGACCTTGTACAGGCCTCGGGCCCGCGCGATATCAGTCCGCGAAGCCCACAGCGTTAGCAGGAAGAGCAGGATGCCGGCGCTGCACATCGCAGCCACCGTGCGAGGGATCCCAACAAACGCGGTGAGAATGGCAGGGTGCATATGGATGTCGAGCATTAACTCGAGTGCTTTATGGACGGGGGTTCGCCCCGGTCAATACTGCCTCGAATTGTACAACCGGCGCCTGGGGACACTGCCATTAGCCGCCAATAAACCCGTCCCGAGATTTCCGATCATCTTTCACGCTGTCCTAAAATTCCTTGTCTTGTCTTTGAGAGCGTATAAATCACCGATTCCTTGGGGATGCTGGTCACGAAGGGAGTCACCAGCCAACCCAGCCCCACCGGAATATCTCTGGTCAGTGAGATGGCCTCCAGCTCCACGTAAACCCCGCCGTCCGCTTGCTGAAATCGCCAATACGAATTCAGTCTCCACAGAAAGCCGCTGTCGTTGCCGACCGGTTTTTCCTTTTCGCTGGGTTTCCCTGCGTTCTCCACTTCGGCGATGCGGGTGCTGCGCGACTCAGAAATCGCGTGATCCTCATCGAGGCGCGAGTACCGCACGTCGTACTCGCTGTTCAGGACCACGGTTATGACTTTCGTCTTGCGTAACCTCAGGAAGATCCGGAAGTGATCCCCTTGCCGGTCAATCAGCTTCGACTGTTGCACTTCCGGCGCGTAGAACTTGTATTGGTTGTCATAGTCCTCAAGAAAAGCCAGGGTCTGCGCCAGCGTGGCGCCAGGAATAAACACCATGCCCAGCCAGTCGTGGATTAAGCCGCCCGGCACAGCGATTGGTTTTCCGTTGTCTGCAAGCGCCTTCGCGATCTCGCCGTCTTTCAGCCGAACCATTGCGGCGTTGCGATCCTGGGCGGGCAGTTTTTCCAATCGCAGGAATGGGAGCGACGCCCTCTCCTCCTCGCTACGCTGCACATACTGATCGAACGCGGCCACGGTTTCGGGGCGAAGTTCCGCTCCGGCGGCATTCGCGCCGACGAAAACGACGCAAAGCAGCGCCAGGGAACTAACTCGGTTCCGCGGCACGCATTGCGCCAACCCCAGCTGCACTACGTTATGATGGCCTGCGATGCCCGGTGACGCCAGACGAATTTTCCGCTTTGGTGTGTTCGAGGCCGACCCATCCACCGGCGAACTGCGCAAAGCGGGTGTACGACTTCGGCTCCAGGACCAGCCTTTCCAGGTCTTGCTGGTATTGCTCGGGCGCGGGGGCAACGTGGTCACGCGCGACGAACTGCGCCAGCAATTATGGCCCGCCGATACCTTCGTTGACTTCGACCATAGTCTGAATACCATCATCAATAAACTCCGTGAGGTGCTGGGAGATTCAGCCGCAAGTCCCCGCTTTATCGAGACGCTGGCGAAGCGCGGATACCGTTTTCTACCCGCGGTTGAGGCCATCGCTTCTCAAGCAGCCGATGCTCCCGCGCCGCCGCCACCGGTGGTCACCCGGCAGTCGCCCAGGTTCGAACTTACGCGGCCGGAGGATTTGCCCGCCGTTCCCCACCGCTCTGTCCGCGTACTCTTCGCTCTGATTCAGATCATGTACCTCTGCTTTTACGTTGCCGCACTGGCGCGGCTTGGGGCTGTCGAAGAATTGCTCGAACTTCGCTCCGGGCACCCGGCGTGGATCACCGCGGCGCTCGCGGTGACGGGCGCCGTGGGCATCCCACTCCGCCTTTACCTGCTCTCGTCGGCTGCCTTCAACGTCAAGAGCCTTGGCCGGAAGTTCCTCCGGCTGTTCCCCGGTATCTTCTTTCTAGATCAGTTGTGGGCCTTGGCGCCGTTCTTACTCACGCCGCAAATTGGCTTCGGACTGGCCTTGGCTGCTGCAGCCGCCCTGATCTACTTACCGTTCTCCCAGCGGACGCTCATCCTCATGCGCGATCGGCCGCTGAAGTAAGAACACCCATCGATCGCTGGCCAGATAGTTGGCAACGAAACAGATTGAAATGCTGGCCAGGTTTGCCGGCAACACCTGCCATTTTAACGATCCCACGAGCAGGCGCATCATAAGGAGGTTGCCCGCAATCGAAATCAAGCCATTACTCAGGTGAAAGCGCAGCAAGCGAGCCCAAATGTTTCGCTCACTTCGGTCAGCCCACGTGTAATGCTGGTGCCAGGAAAAATTGTGGAGAACTGCCACTTCGACTGCCAGCATCGTCGCTAGCAAATAGTGGAGTCCGATGGCGACGAACACGGTGAGAGCCGCCATTTGCACGACGATGCCCACTGCTCCGACCAGCGAAAACCGGAACCAGCGAAGCTCTCCCGGATTCACCCCAGCCTCTCTTCCTTATAGAGCTGAATGGTATGGCAAGCCGCTGACACCAGCAGCATCAGGGCCATACCCAGAATTGCGATGCCGCCGCCCAAGTCGAAGAGCAATACTGTGTGCCCCAAGACCTTGATTTGCGAATGCCTCAACAATGCCAGATTTCCCGCGGCCAGCAGGATGCGAATCTCCGTCGGCCCAAATTTTCCATACGAAAGCTGGAATCGTCCCAGCGTGTAGGTCGCGAGATAGACTTCGATGGAGAGCATCAGGAATGCAACCAACATTCCGAAGGCGATACCAGGATGCACGTATCCGGAGAGTCCCAGGCCGCCCATCAGAAAGAACGCGCCAATCGTATCCGTGATGTGATCCACGTAGAAGCCGTACCGCGGACGCTGCCGATTGCGAACTCGCGCCAGGGTGCCATCGAGACTGTCGCCCAGCCAGTTCAATGCGAGGAAAAGAATTCCGGCGAACAGGGCACGGGCATCGTAGCGTGCCAGGACATAACACGCTCCCGCCAGGCACTGCGACAGAAATCCCAGGAGTGTCAGATGATCTGAGTTGATCCAGCCCTGCGTACGCGCTGCCAGCCAGAGTAGTGCGCGCTTTTCGGCCGAGGCGACAAAGCTCTCCTGGATCCGCTTTGCGGGTGAGAAATCGAGTTTCTGCGAAATAACGGGTTGCGCCGAGGTAAGGCTCGACATGGACCAATTCCTCCTGCGAGGGAGTCTCATGCGCGAGCGGACTTTCGGCAATGCACGGGAGGTAAAACCGATCTCAAGAAAAGATCACCGGCTAAGTTACTGAAGGGACACGACAACGGAAGGACTCGCAGAATAAGAAACCCTCGCAGCGGTTACTGCGAGGGTTGGCAAATTTGGAAATGCGAGCCCTTATCCGCGGACGACGTTGGCCGCCTGGAACCCCTTGGGCCCCTTCAGCAGGTCGAATTCTACGGTTTCGCCCTCGTTCAGCGTGCGGTAACCGTTCTCTTGGATCGCGGAGAAATGAACGAAGACATCCTCCCCAGTGGACCGCTGGATAAACCCATATCCTTTAGCCCCGTTGAACCATTTCACTGTGCCCTTCTCTCTCACAAAAACTCCTTTCGCCTCTGCTTATGTTTGGAATTCCGCCAGCCTCGCGAAGCCTGCGCTTCCTCACGTCCCCCTCAAGGCTAGTGGACAAAACAGCTGCGGCTGCCTGCACCGATCAACTCACGCGCAACAAGAAAGCTCCGGAGCTTTCCGCCGTGGGGAGAGAGCACGGCGCAAAGCTCTGGAGCCTTTCGTAGGGGCGCGAATTTCGACGGCGGTACACGCAACATCAGCCTGTAGTTACGAATACTCTGCACTGCATTGTGGCAACGAGCAGAGAATATATAGCACGAAGTTTTTTTCTGGCAAGAGAAGAATTGCGGTTAGTGAAACGTTTCAGAATATGACCGGCGGTTCGGATCCGGCGCTCGACTTCGCGATTTCCTGACGAAGGCCTTTCGCAGCAGTAGATAGAGCCCTGCAACTCCATGATAATATTGGCCTAACCTACTTGACGAAGCTACTTTCATTGGCCCTCGAAGGCGCTCCCGAACCCGCATCGCCAGAGCCTTCAGCGAAGCCCGGCACTGGGCTGCTGGCTTCGACTGCAAAATATCTGTTGCGCACCGAAGTCCACACTTTTGCATTTTCGGTGGCGGCCAACGCCATTCTTTCTTTTTTTCCCTTCGTGCTGCTGTTGCTGACCCTCATTCGCCGTGTCTTTCGCTCGAAAGCGATGTACGAAGTGGTGGTGCAACTGCTGCGCGACAGCCTTCCCGCCGGGCAGGATTTTGTGATCCGCAACTTGAACGCGCTGGTGGGCGCGCGCCAACGCACGCAAGTTTTCTCGCTGCTGATTCTGCTGGTGACCTCGACCGGAATATTTCTGCCGCTCGAAGTGGCGCTGAACCGCATCTGGCGTTTCCCCAACAACCGTTCGTACCTGGGAAATCAGTTGATCGCGCTCGGTCTGACATTCGGTTGCGGCGTGCTGGCCCTGCTCTCGGTCGGCCTGACCGCAGGCAATGCGGTGCTGCTGCGCAGCTTCACCTTCGGCCACGACATTGCCGCGCTGCGGCTTGCGGGATTTATCAGCATGAAAGTGTTTGCCATCGCCACCAGCATTGCCATCTTTTTTCTGATCTACTGGCTGCTGCCCAACGGCAAAGTTCCTGCGCTGGCAGTGCTGCCGGCGGCGGTGATCATGGGCTTGCTATCGGAGATTCTGAAGTATGCCTACATTCTGGCCCTGCCTCGGCTGAACTTTCAGGAAGTCTATGGGCCGTTTGCGTTGTCGGCCAGCCTGATGTTCTGGGCGTTTCTTACGGGATTGCTGTTGCTAAGCGGAGCTTATTTATCGGCAGAGCGGCATGGGCGCAGGAAAAGACTTTAGAACGAGCCGGAGTACTCCTCTGTTCACCCGTCACCACACGGTTGTGACACCTGTCACAGCTTTCCTACTGTTGACCCACTAGCATTAGTGCTTCCGTCAACGGCTGGGCTCGGTCTCTTTTCTCCCTGGAGGCTTGCCATGTGGTCGCGCCGTTGCGTTTTATACATACTGCTCAGTCTTATCGCCCTCCCATTCGCCGCTGAAGAAATGGTTCCTCCTCCCAGGCGGGAGATCCAGCCTGTGCGCCATTCCCTCACCCTGCGTTCGGGATACATTTTTTCAGGAACGGTAAGGTCAGTCCAACGCGTCGTCCCGCAAAATGCCTACAGCGTGGCCGTCATGCGCATCACTTTCCATGTGGATAAGGGCCTGCGCGGCACGCGCACTGGACAAACCCTGGTCGTCCGCGAATGGGCGGGACTCTGGCAGTCCGGCGACCACTACCGCCCCGGCGAGCGCGTCATGCTCTTTCTCTATCCGCCGAGCAAGCTGGGTTTGACCAGCCCGGTGGGCGGCGCCTTCGGACGCTTTCCGGTCGACCCCAACGGCCAAGTCATCGTTGAGCCCGGTCGCCCTGGACATACTCATGCGCACAGCCGCGAACCAATCCGTTTGGCGCCGCGTAAATTTCTGCGTATGTTATTGCGTCCTGACTACGAGGAGTGAACCCATGACCCTTACGCGCTACACTTCACTGCTCGCGATTGTCGTCGTCGCCCTGCTAGCAACGGCCTACGCGGGAGGGCCGAAATACGTTGCGGGCATCAGTTATTTCAACACGGGACTGGCCGGAACACCTTTGACCTGGAGCCAGGGATTGATCACCTATTACACCGACCAGGGCGACCTCAGCCCGATCCTACCGGGGCCGAGCGCTGATGCTTTCGTGGCCGACGCATTTAGCCAATGGACGTCCATTCCCATCGCCGCCGTCAGCGCAACCCGCGGCGGCCAGCTCGCCGAAGACGTGAACCGATCCAATGTCTTCGTGAATCCGGATCACACTATAACCATGCCATCCGACATACTGCCCTCGGCCACGGGCACGCCGGTGGGAGTGGTCTACGACGCCGATGGCTCGGTCACCAGCGCGCTGCTTGGTTTGGGCGCGGGCGATCCCTCGCAGTGCTTTAACAACGCGGTGTTTGGCGGAGATGACAACCTTGGCGTCAATGCCGACTTCCTGCACGCGCTGGTCGTCCTGAACGGCAATTGCGCACAGGATTCCGCCCAGCTCCCCGATGTCGAGTACCGCCTGGTGCGGGTCATCGGGCGGGTATTCGGGCTCGACTGGTCGCAGCTGAACGTCAATGTGCTGACTCACAACCCGCCGCCGACCTCTGACGACTACGCCGGACTGCCAGTAATGCATGCCACCGATCCGCCAAATTGCATCCCCATCACGGCGTGCTTTCCCAATCCCTATCGGCCGAAAATCGACGACCAGGCGGCGCTGGCACGACTCTATCCCGCAGCCGGCGGGCAAACCACTCGCATTCACGGCAGCGTGTTTTTCACTACATCCAGCGGCCAGGCAGCTCAGGGGATGCAGGGAGTGAATGTGATTGCGCGCTGGATCGATCCCCAGAACGGTCAGCCTTCCCATGCCATTTCCGCATCCTCAGTTTCCGGGTTTCTTTTCTGCGGAAACGCGGGCAACACCATCACCGGCTTCAACGACGGTGGCGGGCACCCGCTGAACCGGTTTGGATCCAACGACACCATGCTCGAAGGATGGTTCGATCTGGGCGGATTGCAGATTCCGAACGGCGGCACCAGTGCGCAATTTCAACTAACGGTCGATGGCATCGATCCATTCTGGTCGGCGGCGCTCGAACCATACGGACCGTTTCAGGTGCAACTCTCAGGTCAGTCGGCGCCGCTTGTTGTGAATGTTAACTTGGGCACGGATACTGAGCAAAACATCCTGATGCAAAGCAGCGCGCTGCCAGTTCAGGACCCGTTTCCCCCCACCACCTATCAGACTCCCGCCGCGTTGCCGCTGGGCGGCGACTGGAAAGCTTCGTTCAATCCCTATGGCGATACCGATTACTTCCAGTTCGTGGGCCAGACGAATCGCACGCTCTCGGTGTTTGTAACGGCTTTGGATGAGAAAGGCGCGGCCTCGGAGAGCAAGTCGCAGCCGGTGATCGGGACGTGGTCACTCTCGGACCCTGGAGAATCGCCCGCGCCCGCGAATACACCGTCGGCATTCAACTCCTCTGTGTTCGGAATGACATTGCTGAACGCGCAACTTTTGCAGACTACCGGCTTCCGCATCGGAATCTCCGACTACCGCGGCGACGGCCGCTCCGACTACCGCTATCACGCGCGAATTCTATACGGCGATCAGGTGAACCCGGCGCGTGCCAGCGTAGCCGGCGGAACTGCGCTGGCGATTCAAGGCTTGGGCTTTCAAACGAACCTGAGGATCACAGTCGGCAATGTGACCGCGCCGTCGCTGGCGGTTTCAGCCGACCAGGTTCTTGTCACCGCTCCCGCGAAGCCCGATGGGGTACAGGACATCGGCCTCACTGATCCGCCCACGCTGGCAAACTCGGTGCTGAGCGCAGTTCTGACCTATGGAGCCGGGCCGAACGATACTCTGGCGCTCATCCCCCTTCCCAATCCTCAGACGCCGGTGGGCGGCCAGGCGCCAAACCCGGTTGAAGTACGCGTGCTCGCGCCCGATGGCAAGACGCCGGTGCAGGGAGCGACTGTGGTGTTTACTTCGAGCCCCGCAGCCGGCTTCTCCGCATGTTCCGGCGCCGTCACATGCACTGTGCTAAGCGATGAAGGTGGGCGAGCGTCCACATTCGTCACTGCGCTCAGCGCCGGAGCCATGACCATCACCGCGCAGTTGGCCCCGGCTTCTTATGCAAGCCCTCATCAAGTGCAGACCACGCTAGTCGGCAAGTCTTCGTCGCTGGATATCGCGCTGGCCCCGCAGACGGCTTCCATCATGCAGGGTGCAACGGATAACTTGACCCTCACCGCGCGGGTGTTGTCGAATGGATTTCCATTGAGTGGCAGCGACGTCAATTTCCAGATACTCAAAGGATCGGCGGACCTGAGCGCCTCCACTGTCACCACGAACGCCAACGGGTATGCCAGCACTGTTCTCGAGATTTCTTCCATGGCAGGAGATTTACTGGTGAGCGCCTGCGTCGCCCCAGGAAACAGCCCCTGCCTTAATTTCTCTGGAACGTCGGTTGCCCCTTCGGCGCTCCAACTTCAGGCGGTAGCGGGAAGTCCGCAGGTGGTGACGGTTGGGCAGGCTTTTCAGCCCCTAGTGGTGCGCGTAACCGATTCGTCGGCGCCGGCCAATCCCGTGCTCGGAGCAAGCGTCGCTTTTCAATACACGGGAGAGCGGGCATCCGGCGATTTGACGGTGATCTCGGCGGGAGACACAAACATCCGCAACGACCCGTCTCCGGTCATTCTGTTCACCGGCCAGACCGCAGTGCCATCGGATGTAAGTGGCCTGGCGAGTTGGAAGCCAACAACCGAGGGATTTGAGGGAGACGTCGCGATTCTCGGGACGGCTACGGCAGGAAGCGGCAGCGCAGCATTCGCCTTGCAAGCCCTGCCGCCGCTGTAGCCAACATCAGCGCGCCTTGGCCTGCTCCACGCACTCCCGAATTTCCGCGTCGTTAAGCGTGTGGTCGGAGGCTTTGGCAAGTTTGTAGATGCGTTCAACCAGGTCGTCCGGCGCAGGGATTCCGCGTTTTTCCAGCCAGAAGAGGACATTCGACTTGCCGCTCATGGGGCCAACGTCGATGACTTGCTCCAGTCCAAAAACGTGCGACGGAACCCCGGAGTACACGGTATTGGCAAGCTCAATATCGTTCTTCTTGTAGGCTTTGATCACGGCTGCGGCATGAACCCCGGTCGCGGTGCGGAACGCGTCTTCACCGACGACGGGATAATTGGCCGGAATCGGCACACTGGTGGCCCGCGACACCGTCTGGCAATAATCCTTCAGCCGGGTCAGATCCTGGCCGTCCCAAGGCGAAATCCCCATCAGTTTGAGGTTGACCAGCATCTGGTCCATCTGAGTATTGCCGACACGCTCGCCCACGCCCAGCGCAGTAGCGTGCACACAAACCGCACCCGCGATCAGGGCCGCCATCGAGTTGGCGATCGCCAGTCCGCGATCGCTGTGACCGTGCCAATCCACACGAATCTTTTCACCGGAAGGTTTGACGACTTCATCCATCACGAATTTCACCAGCGCAAACGTGCCCATGGGGGTAGCATGACCGGCGGTGTCGCAAATCACGATGGATCTTGCACCGCAGTTGATTGCCGCCGAATACAGCCGCTTCACTGTCTCCGGATCACAGCGCGTGGTGTCTTCGGTGACGTACATGACGTCGAGTCCGAGGGAGACACCGTACTTCACCGCCTTCTCGGTGGTCTGAAGCAGGAAATCGTCGGTCCAACTTTCGGTGTAGCGGCGGATGGGGCTTGATCCGATAAACATCGCGGCCTCGATGCTCAGCCCGGTGCGCTGGACAATTTCGGCAATCGGCCGGACGTCATTCTCATGGGTGCGGGCTGCGCAATTGGCCTTGATCTTCATCTTTTGCCGTACGATTTCCCGGGCGAGAGCCTCCACACTTTCGACTGCGCGGGCGCCGGCGCCTGGCAAACCCAGATCAAGGGAATTTATGCCCAGAGCCTCCATCAGATGTAGAATGGCGAGTTTGTCGCCGATCGAAGGATCACGCACCGAGGGCGATTGCAGGCCATCGCGCAGGGTCTCATCATTCAGAAGGACTGGTCCCACGGGCCGCAGAGAGGCAGGATGGTGGTGGTTCCAGTCGTGGATGAGGTCGGAGGACTTCACCGCTCTTTGCCGGGAATAGTCAGGCCGAATATCGAGGTCTGCCCTGGTCCGGCCACGTTGATGCTCGACTCCTCGGGGCTGGGCAAATAGAGCGTCTTGCAGTGCTCGCAACGATAGACCTCGGCGTCTTTTCCCCAGGCTTTTTCGGCGTCTCCGCAGGCCTGCTCCTGCACGTCTTCAGAGTAGAACCAGCGCTTGAGATGGCCGCCGCAGAACTTGCCCTTGGCGTCTTTCTCATTGCAGGCGCGCTGCCCCGGCTTCTTGATCTTGACTTTGTGCTTGGGGAGTTGCGGTACGTTAGTGCTCACGGTTCCGGTGGCCAAAGTTTGTCCTCATCAGTGCGGCGGTGCCGCGCATCTTGCCTCAGGTTTATTTTACTCGAAGCTCCGCAGATCGCGGAAAACGCCGGAGAATTTCATCCGAGACGACGGAAGTGCGCCCAATAGACGGGCCATGGCATTCGCAAGTTCCGGCAGAGCAAAATATCGGGATGATGGCGCGATTCTTCGTTCTCGACTCCAAACGGATTGGTATTCCTGGCGGCGACCTCACAACTTTCGAAAAGCTTCCGGCCCTCATCCAATCCGAAGCCGGCGACGATCACCGTTTGCGGCAGGCGGGGATCGTATCCGCGGTACCAGAATGAATTAGTCAGGCTCATGGCGCGCGGCAAGCCCAGCCCTGGGCCATACAGGTTGAGCGCACCAGCTTCACCGTAATTTCCGGTGAGAATTCCGGTTTGTCCCCGCTCCGATGGAGGCAGCGATTGATAGACGCCGGCCACAGTGTGCGCCAAGTCCGGCCATCCGACCTCTTCTCGAAATTGATCGTACAACTTGCTGGTAACGTTCCACACGCGAGATCCAATGGGCGCAACCGGTGTGAAAAGCAACACACATATCGCCCCGTTGAGGGCAATCGCCGCCCATTGCATCCCGTAGGCGAAACGTGACCATCCAGGCTGGAGCCGGTCGACCAGAGCGCCGAATAGAACGCTGCCACCGGCGATCAACATGGGATACAGCGGGGCGGTGTAGTAAGAACGTGCCCCGACAACGCAAAACAGGAGGAATGTAACCGCGAAAGTCCAACCCAGCAACCGGTAGCGACGCGCCTCCGGGCGAAAGAAATAAAACCACAACCCGAGAAGAGTGAGTGGCGCGGTCACCACATTCACGCAGACCCAAAGTTGCTGACTGTAGAAATCGTTGTAGCGTCCCTGGCGCAAATCACGCGCGTGCAGATAAGACAAGAAATCACGAGAGATGAAGTGGTGTTGAGCCTGCCAGATGATGTTCGGCAGAAAAATAAGCATGGAAATACCAACCCCAAGCCAAAGCCACCGGCTGCGGAGGAAACGGCGGGCGGGCGTGAGCAGGACCGCGCCAGCTACGCCGACAGCAAGAAAACCCATGGTGTAACGCGTCTCCATGCCGATTCCGATCATTGCACCAACCACAACCCACCAGCGCGGATCGTCCGACTTCAGCAACCGAACCAGCAGATAGGTAACGCTGACGCCCCAAAGGTAGTCGAAAGACACATACTGGAAGACTGCGCCTTGTATAAGGGAGATCGGAGCGATTCCGGTCGCCACCGCGGCCAATACTTGAATATGACGCTTGCCGCCTAGTTCCCTGGTTATCAGGCCGGTCAGCAACATGATCAGGCTAACTGCAATGGCCGCAAAGAACCGGAAACCGACCAGGGATGTGCCAAAGAGAACCAGTTCAAAGCGGCCAATGAGCGGAGTAATTGGCGGATAAACTACGAAACCCCAGTCGAGGTGACGGGCATCGTCAAGCGTCTGGAGTTCGTCACGATGAAATCCGTAATGATGATTAGTCGCGAGATGCAGGACCAGGCGCACCGCTGCGACGAGAATTAGAACACCCAGATCGGAACGGAGAAAGGCCGCGAGTCGTTTGGTCATGAATTTGGGAAACTCAAAACCAGCCTTGTCTAAAAAGTGCGCTTCGGTGGAGTCTGATCCGCACCCACACGGCCCGTCTCAATGGTTGCGGCAAAATAGTTTTCGCCCTGTATTGACGCGCCGGCCAATCTTCTCAACATCGCCAGTTGACCGACGTGAGTGAGCGCATCCGCCACCGGCCCCTGGAAAAGCTTCTCGACGGGCGCGTGTAGAGGCTCTCCCGATGCCAGGTAGTCGTCAAACTTCTTGAGCGCAGCGAAGAATCGCTCGACATCCTGTTTCCAGGGCAGGCGCTTGGAGTCCTGCCATTTCTGGTTTCCCTCCGCCATGGACAGCGCCCAGTCGAGAAGATCGCCAAGATGCGCCAGGATCTGAGCCGGCGTTCGTCCCGCCCCAGCAAAATCGGCGAAGGTGGCAGGGGCGTCGCGAAGCGGTTTTGCGCCCCGATATGCCAGGGTTGCGAGAGTGTGACGCAGCAATTCACGTTTAGGATCGGCAGCGGTCATTTCTAAATCTTCCTTTTTCGCATGAGTATTCCCGCGGAACGCATGGCGCCGCGAAGCCGTTTGCTCCAACTCCCGGCGAACATCAGATCGACGAAGTCTGCCGTCTGCCGCGTGAAGGGTCCGCCGTATCCGTACCACCAGACTTTTTTCACGCCCGGAAGCCGGTCGGAGTCCAGATACTTGATGCGCACCATCTCATCGAGTCCGAATTTCCCGTGCGTGCGACCTATGCCACTGGCTTTGACTCCGCCGTGAGGAGCTTCGCTGATGCCGAAACAGGATACCGCATCGTTGACCATCACGGTGCCGGCGTGAATACGGCGGGCCAAGGTCTCTCCGCGGACGCGGTCCCACGTCCAGACGCTGGCCCCCAGGCCGAAGTCAGAATCGTTAGCCAGGCGCACAGCATCGTCGTCGGTATCAAACTTCATGATGGGAAGCACGGGGCCGAAGGTTTCTTCCCGCATAATTCGCATTTCGTGAGTGACGCCGGCGAGCACAGTGGGCGCATAAAAATTCGGGCCAAGGTCAGGCCGCCGCACGCCACCCGTCAGCACGCGCGCTCCGCGCAGCCGGGCCTCTTCCACCTGCGCTTCCACATTGCACAGTTGGCGCTCGTGAATCAGCGGGCCAATATCGGTTTCCGGATCCATTCCGTTGCCGACGCGTAACAGCGCGGCTTTGCGTGTACACGCCTCCGCAAAAGATTCATACAGACTGCCATGAACGTAACAGCGCTCGACCGAAAGGCAGGCCTGTCCGGCATTCACGAACGCGCCCCAGACGGCGCCGCTCGAAGCTACGTCGATGTCGGCGTCATCGAGCACCAGCATGGGATCTTTGCCGCCCAATTCCAACACCACCGGCAACAGCCGGGCAGCGGCAGCGGCGGCGATTCGTTTTCCCGTCGTCACGCTTCCGGTGAAGACGAGTTTGTCGATGTTTGAGTTAACTAGCGCCGCGCCCGTCCCACCGTCGCCGACGACCACCAGAAAAACGTCTTTGGGCACACCTGCTTTCCAAAGCAAGGCAGCCAACTCCAACGCGACCAATGAAGTGAATTCCGAAGGCTTCAGCACCACCGCGTTGCCCGCAACCAGTGCTGCCAGAGCCCCCGTCGCGGGGATGGAAAAAGGATAGTTCCACGGAGAAATAATTCCAATCACGCCATAGGGTTCGCGGATCAATCGGCCGGACTTGGTCTTCATCGCCAGATTGGAGTGCGGAACTGGCTGGTCCCGAAGAAGGGCGAAGGAATTCTCCTCGCAGAAGCGCGCAGCATCGAGCACCACCAGAACTTCAGTGAGCAGCGCTTCCACCTGGGGTTTGCCGGCCTCACGAGTGATCAATCCGGCAATCCCGGACTTCCCTTCATGAAGCAGACGGCGGAATTCGTTGAGAATCGAGATTCGCTGCTGCACTCCCAGACCGCACCAGCCTGGCTGAGCTCCATGACCACGAGCAACTGCGAGATTTACCTCGGCCTCGGATGCCGGGTGGAATTCGCCCAGCACTTCACCCGTCGCCGGATTCACCGAGGTGATCTTGCGGGGCGCGATTTGTACATCGGTAGCCATCACCTCCGGCAAGTTTACGCGGCGGGGAAAGACCGCGCCAGACGGCCATCAATACTCCACGCTGACCAGGTACAAGCCTTGAGCGGGTACCGTTGCTCCGGCGGCGGATCGGTCTTTAGCGTCCAGTATCCGGGTAATATCTTCCGGCTTTAGAGCTCCTTTTCCCACCAGAACAAACGTTCCCACCAGATTGCGCACCATGTGGTGCAGGAATCCGCTGCCTCGCACGGTGTAAATCAATTCTTCGTCGCTGCGCTCCCAGCTCGATGTGAAAATCCGTCGGACATTGGAAGTTCCCTCTGCTTCCTTTCCGCGCTCTGGATCCACCGCAGCGAAGGACGTGAAGTCATGTTCGCCAAGCACCAACTGCCCGGCTTGCCGCATGGCATTCTCGTCCAGCGGATACGGATGGTGCCAGACATACCGGGCCAAAAAAGGTGGGCAGACGGCACGGCGGAAAATCCGGTAGCGGTAGCTTTTCGCGTGGGCGGATTTGCGGGCGTGAAACTCAGCCGGCGCCTCACTGACTTCAAGTACCCGGATGGAGGCGGGGAGAACATCGTTCAGGGCCTTCCCCAGATTTTCAACCGGAATGGACGAGCCGAGCACAAGGGTCGCCACTTGCGCAAGGGCGTGAACGCCCGCATCGGTGCGCCCGGAACCCTGAGGCAAGACCTTTTCCCCGGTGACTCGTCCAATAGCTGAAGCGAGCGTGCCCTGGATGGTGGCGGACTCAGGCTGTACCTGCCAGCCGGCAAAGTCCGTGCCGTCGTAAGCGAGAACGATTTTGAGATTGCGCATGAGGAGTAGCCTAGCCTCTCCGCGCTCTGCTGCTGCTCAACTAAGGCAAGTCCCTGCGGTTTCACGCCGTTGCGCGGGTTGGGATGGAAAGAAACCGAACCCAGTCAGCTATACTGTTTCATTCCGTCAGCAGCTTCATGGCGACGCGTAATTCACCCGGGACAGGAAAAATTGAAACTTGGGACGCGGCCTGTGCGTAATAAATGTTGATCTTCGCGACCGTAGTGTCATCTTTACCAACAACCCTTTGCTTGTATGGAGATAAAAGAATGTCTTTGCCACGTTTGAATTCAGTAAATCGATCGACGGCAGCGCTGTTGCTGGCCGGCGCTCTCTCGATTGGTGGTGCCGCCCAGGATGCGGCGCCAGCTCCTCCATCGGCACCCCAGGTGTCGCAACCAGCCCCGGCGCAAGCCTTTGTGGTGAATGACTACTCTAAACCACGGTCGCATTTTCCCAACCCCGTCGCCCCTTACATGCCGCGCACCTTACCGCCGCCGAATATGAATAATACGCCACGGATTACAGATTTGATGAACGACGGCAAACTCATGCTCTCGATCGATGATGCCGTGGCTTTGGCGCTGGAGAACAATCTCGACATTGGAATCGCACGCTACAATCTGAATATCGCCGACACTGATGTGTTGCGCGCCAAGGCTGGCGCGTCCATCCTGGGTGTAAACGCGGGCGTGGTGCAGAACACTCCTGGCGGCGGCGTGGGCGGACTGGGCGGACAAGTCGGTTCCGGCACCGGCGGCACCAGCGCGGGATCGGGCGGCGCCGGTACAGGCACCGGTGGCATTGTCGGATCCACCTTTGGCCTCGGACCTCAAATCACCAGCTTCGACCCCATTTTCACTGGTACGCTGCAATGGGACCACTTCAATCAACTCGCCAGCAGCGCGTTTACCGGCGTGCCGGTGCTCTCCCAGAACACTCAAACCTACAATTTCTCCTACACCCAGGGGTTTCAGACCGGCACCAACATGTTGGTTGGTTTTAATAACAGTCGCACTAGCACGAACGGCCCGTTCACTACTTTGAGCCCACTGATCAACACCGGCTTCCAGTTCAGACTCACTCAGCATTTGTTGCAGGGCTTTGGGTTCGCACCCAATAATAGGTTCATTCGGATTGCCAAGAACAATCGCGAGATCACCGATGTTGCCTTTCGCCTACAAGTGATCACTACGGTGAATCAAATCGAGAGTATGTATTGGGACCTGGTCTTCGCTTATGAGAACGTGAGAGTGCAAAAAGAATCGCTGGCCTTTGCCCAGAAGACGCTTTCCGACAATCAAAAACAGGTGCAAATCGGCAGCCTGGCTCCCATCGAAGTGGTCCGCGCTCAGAGTACGGTGGCTACTGATCAGCAGGCGCTCACGCTCGCGGAGACAAACCTTCAACTCCAGCAGTTGTTGATGAAGAATGCCCTGAGCCGGACGCTGGTTGATCCCCGACTGGCGGATGCGGAGGTGATTCCTACTTCCACGGTGAGCCTCCCTGCGCAAGAAGACCTTCAGCCCACCCAGGACTTGGTGAATGAGGCGCTCAGTCATCGCGCGGAACTCGCAGAAGCGCGTATCAACCTCACGAATACCGAAATCAGCAATAAGGGTGTCCGCAGCGCGCTGCTGCCCGCACTCGACCTATTTGCATACTATGGAGGTTCGGGTTTGGGCGGATCGCAGAACCCGGCGAATCTGTGCGCCAATCAAACCTCGGAACTACAGCAGTTCGGCTGCGCCGGCCCACCTGTCAACCTGATTGCTCCGGCCACACCCATAGGCTATGGCACCGCCTTAAGCGACCTGGTGGATTCGTCCGCCCCCGATAAGGGCGTGGGGCTTACCTTGAATATTCCCATCCGTAACCGCGCCGGACAGGCGGCGCAGGTGCGCTCGGAACTGGAATACCGCCAGGCACAGATGCGCCTGCAACAGATCGAGAATCAGATTCGCATCGAAGTACGCAACGCATTGTTCGCCGTGCAGCAAAACCGGGCCAGTGTTGAGTCCGCCCAGGCCGCGGTAAAGTTGGGTCACGAATCGCTCGATGCGGAGCAGAAGAAGTTCAATCTGGGGGCGTCCACCAGCACGCTAGTGCTGCAAAACCAGTCAGCGCTGGCGACTGCGGAGTCCACATTGGTCTCGGCGATGGCGGCTTATGAGAAAGCACGACTGGAGTTGGACCGGGCTACCGGCCTGTTGCTGGATCATGCAGGAATCGTTCTGGCGGACGCCGAGCGGGGCCAGGTCACGCACATGCCGAATGTGCCGTATGTCGCACCGCGGGAAAATCCGCAGTCGGCGATGCCTGCAACTCAGCCGTAACCCCGCTACCTTCGTAAAGCCACTGGCAGCCCTCGTCATGCGAGGGCTGCGTTTCTTTGCGCCTGATTCCCCGCAGACTGCCGGGAGAATCTCCACAAGCCATTTTCATAAATCTTTACAATTCCTGACCGCATAAGCATCCCGGCCACGCGTTAGTCTAATTCAAGCTTGAGTTTTAGGAGGGTGCCCGGCCTTGCGCCGCATCCAACAGACTCATTAATTTGCAGCGCACCGTATCAAAGGAGAAACACAATGTTCGTCGCTCACTTGCCTTTTGCCACGCGGCATTTTGCCACTATGGTTTTGTTTGGAACTCTGGCGGTCACTAGCCCAGCACAACAAGCCACCTCGCCGGCGGGCGATGGGGCGCTGCCGCAGGCGCCAGAGCCCGTGGCTGCTCCGGCGCCTGCTCAGCAAAATATCGCGAAGGACTACAGCCAGCCCCGGTCGCAGTTTCCTAACCCGCTGGCTGCGTACAGCCCGGCGACAGTGCCGCCTCCAAATCTGGGCAATACCTCGCGCATCGACGGGTTGATGCGCGATGGCAAGATCCTGTTATCAATCAACGATGCAGTCGCGCTGGGCTTGGAGAACAATCTCGACATCGTATTGGCGCGCTACAACCTGAACATTGCCGACACGGATATTCTGCGGGCCAAGGGCGGGGCGAACGTTCTTGGAGTGAATACCGGCATCGTGCAAAACACGCCCGGGGGCGGAACCGGCGGGCTGAGCGGGACGGTTGGCTCGGGCACCGGCGGCACCAGCGTGGCGGCAGGCGGAGTGGGTACGGGCACGAATGGTTTGGTGAGCTCAACCCTGGGCATCGGCGCGCCCATCACCAGTTTCGATCCTACGCTTTCCGGCACCCTCCAGATGGACCGGAGTTACGCGGAGTCAACCAGCGTGTTCACTCCCATCTCCGTAGTGAACAACAACACTGGGACGGCCAATTTTTCTTACCTCCAGGGATTTCATTGGGGAACGAACCTTGCTGTCGGATTCAACAATACGCATGTCACGACCAGCAACCCAACCAGCTCGTACACCCCGAGCCTCGCGTCCAGTTTCCAGTTCAAGGTTTCCCAGGAGCTATTGCAGGGTTTCGGTTTCCTTCCCAACACGCGCTTTATCAGGATCGCCAAGAATAATCGGGAGATTTCCGATGTGGCTTTTCGCCTGCAAGTCATTACTACTGTCGATCAGATCGAGAACCTCTATTGGAACCTGGTTTACGCCTACGAGAACGTCAGAGTTCAAAAGGAAGCGCTGACCTTCGCGCAACAAACGCTGGAGGACAACCGGAAGCAGGTGAAGTATGGAACGCTCCCGCCAATTCAGCTGGTGAGCGCACAGAGCGCCGTCTCCACCGATCAGCAAAGCCTGATCCTGGCCCAAACTAACCTGGAGTTACAGGAACTGCTCATGAAAAATGCGCTCAGCCGCAATCTCGAAGACCCGGTCCTCGCCGGCGCAGATGTGATACCGACTTCCATCATGCAACTGCCCCGGCAGGAACCGGTCGCGCCGACGCAGGACTTGATCAACGACGCGCTGGGGCATCGCGCCGAGTTGAGTGAATCGCGGATCGATTTGAGCAGCCGCGAGATCAACACCAAAGCCGTACGGAACGCCATGTTACCCACGCTGAGTCTCTACGCCTACTACGGCGGCTCGGGAATCGGGGGCGATGTGAGCCCTGCGATACTCCCTCCCGGATGTCTCAATTCGGCTTTCGGAAAGTGCTTCACGCCGGCCTCGGCCGCGCCGCCGTTTCGTAACGGAGGCCCAGTCGGGTACGGTGACACGCTGGACCAGTTAGTGACCTCGGTAGCGCCCGATAAGGGAATTGGCGTGACGCTCAATATTCCGCTGCGCAATCGCGTCGCGCAAGCCAACCAGGTTCGCGCCCAGCTGGAGTACCGCCAGGCACAAGTGCGCTTGCAGCAGCTCGAAAATCAGGTGCGCATTGAGGTCCGCAACGCCCAGTTCGACACCCAGCAAAACCGTGCGAGCGTGGATGCGGCGCAGGCAGCGGTTGATTTTCAGCGACAGACCCTCGACACCGATCAGAAGAAGTTGGCCGTCGGCGTTGGCACGTCAACCGCCGTCCTGCAGGACCGGGCCTTGCTCACCGCGGCTGAATCCAATTTGGTTTCCGCCATGGCCGCGTACGAAAAGTCCAAGGTAGAGATGGATCGTGCCACTGGGTTATTGCTCGATCATGCGGGGATCATCATGGCCGATGCCCAGCGGGGGGAAGTCACACAGATGCCCAACGTGCCCTACGTGGCGGCACGTGCGAATCCGGAGTCGGTGATGCCGCCGGGGCAGCCGCCGCCACAATAGCCAGTGAGAGGCGGGCAGTTCAGGGCCGCGATCGCCTGGGAACCGCCGCGTCTGTCTTGCGGTCGTGGCTATCGGTCACTCCAAGGTCATTTCAAACCATAGACATTCCGGTTATGCTTTGCGCGTGAGGCTCTCGGTCGTCCTAATCACGCAGAATGAAGAGGCCAATCTGGCCGGCACACTGGAGAGTGTGACGCCGTTGGTGCAAAATGGCCGCGGGGAAGTCATTGTGCTGGACTCGGGTTCCACCGACCGCACCCTGGAGGTTGCGCGGTCCTACGGCGCCAAGGTGTTCTCCGAGCCGTGGAAGGGCTTCGCGGCGCAGAAAAATTCGGCGATGGAGAAGGCATCCGGCGATTGGGTGTTGCAGTTGGACGCCGACGAACCCCTGGAAGAAGCATTGGCCGCAGAAATCGAGACCGCACTCGGGGCGGCCGCTTCAGCGTTACAAGGCTTCTGGATTCCGCGAAAGAATTTCTTTCTGGGCCGCTGGATTCGGCATGGCGGGTTCTATCCAGATCTCAAACTGCGTTTGATTCGCCGCGGATGCGGAAAATTCGAAGAGTACGGCGCCCACCCCACAATCAAAATCAACGGGCCGACAGGCACGCTGAAGCACGCCTTGGTGCACAACGCCTATCCCACGCTGCGTGGCTATATTGACCACATGAACAGCTATTCATCCTCCGGCGCTCAAGTCGCGGTGAAATGCGGCCACCGCCGTTTTAGCGTGGCCGACATCGTTTTGCGCCCGGTTCTGACGTTTGTGTACAACTATTTCATCCGGCTTGGGTTCCTTGATGGCCGCGAAGGCCTGCTCCTGCACCTTTATCACTCCGTTTATGTTTCCTGGAAATACTCCAAGGCGTGGGAATTGGCAAAGCGGGATTACCAGCAGAGTTGACCCTAGGTTAGTTGCGGGCCATCTCCCCGTCCTCTATCATCGAAAGTGGCAGGTGTGAGCATGGCGGACAAGAAACCACGGGTCGCGGAAAGCCCGATCAGCGATGTTTTTGAAGGCCGTCATCCATCGGCCGGGGAGAAGGCCTGGGCAGAAAAGACGCTGGGGCCGACGCTGGAAAAGACTCCTGAACGGCCAATTGGCGCCCCGACGGGCACCAATCTCGATGAGAACGGGAATGCGCGTTTTACCACTATCTCCGGCGTCCCCATCCGCCGCCTCTATACTCAGGCTGACCTGCCTGAGGACTGGAATTACGATCAGTACTTAGGCCAACCCGGGGAACCGCCATTCACCCGCGGCATCCATGCCACCGGCTACCGCGGCAAGCTTTTCACCATGCGGCAGTTTTCTGGCTTCGCGTCTCCAGAGGAGACCAACCAGAGATACAAGTATCTTCTCGAGCATGGCGGCGGTGGCCTGTCAGTGGCTTTCGACCTGCCCACTCTGATGGGCTACGACTCCGACCACGCGGCCAGCGAGGGAGAGGTTGGGAAATGCGGCGTGGCGATCGATTCGCTGGAGGACATGGAGATCTTGTTCGATGGAATCGATCTGGAAAAGACGACTGTCTCCATGACCATCAACTCCCCAGCATCGGTATTGTGGGCAATGTATCTGGTGGTTGCCGAGAAGCAGGGGGCGGACTGGAAAAAGATTTCCGGCACTATTCAAAATGACATCCTGAAAGAGTACATCGCGCAAAAGGAATATATTTATCCGCCGGCGCCCTCCATGCGGCTGGTGGTGGACACCTTCGAGTTCGGCTCGAAATTCACTCCTCGTTTTAACACCATCTCCATCAGCGGTTACCACATTCGAGAAGCCGGTTCGACTGCTCTACAAGAATTGGCGTTCACGCTCTACGATGGGGTCGAGTATGTGGAGTGGGCGCGGCGGCGCGGCCTGGAGGTGGACGAATTCGCTCCTCGCCTGAGCTTCTTCTTTAACGCCCACAACGATTTCTTTGAGGAGATCGCCAAGTACAGGGCGGCGCGCAAGATCTGGTACCAGGTGATGAAAGACCGCTTCGGCGCCAAGAACCAGCGCTCGCGCCTGCTGCGGTTCCATTCGCAAACCGCCGGCGTCTCACTAACCGCGCAGCAGCCGCTGAACAACATTGCGCGCGCCGCGCTTCAGGCACTGGCCGCGGTTTTGGGTGGCACCCAGTCGCTGCACGTGGATGGCTATGACGAAGCACTGGCCCTCCCCACCGAAGAGGCGGCACGAATCGCCCTGCGGACCCAGCAGATTGTTGCCTACGAGTCAGGAGTGGTGAATACCGTCGACCCATTGGGTGGATCATATTTCCTGGAGGCCCTCACGCTTGAGATGGAAAAGGGCGCATTCGACTACTTCGGCAAACTGGACGCGATGGGCGGAATGGTAAAGGCGATCGAACGTGGATACCCGCAGAAGGAAATCGCCGAGGCGGCATACCAGAATCAGCGGGCGGTCGAGGCCAAGGAAAAAATCATTGTAGGGGCAAACGAGTTCGTGATTGAGGAGGACTCGCCCAACATTCTGTACATCGACGAAAGCGTGGCCCAAAGGCAATCAGCCAAACTCAAAGCCCTGCGGGAGCGCCGGTCAGGGTCGGAAGTGCGCCGTTGCCTGGATGAACTGAAACGGGCCGCCGCCCAAGAACCGAGCGCCGGATCGAACGGCGCCATTTCTCCCGTCAATACCATGCCCTACATCGTGGCCGCTGTCCGCGCCTACGCCACCGTGGGTGAGATCTGCGACGCGCTGCGCGAGGTTTACGGAACCTATACCGAAGCCAGCATTACCTGAGCGCCTGCGACGACTTTGCTATCCTCTTTTGTGGTTTCCCGTCAGATATTCATTCATGCGCAAAGCCATCCATCATTTGAGCAAGTCGGACCCCATTCTGCGGGCTATCATTGCGCGAGTCGGCCCCTGTCGCATCCAATATGGGCTTCCGGAGTTTCATAGCCTGGCCGAGTCCATCGTTTATCAGCAACTGAACGGCAGGGCCGCCGAGACTATCTTTGAACGGTTCGCCACGCTTACCGGCGATCCCGTCACCCCGGACGGAGTCCTGAAGCTGACCGACCCGCAGATGCGATCTGCGGGACTGTCAAAGCAGAAATCGTCTTACCTGCGCGACATGGCGCAGCGGGCGGCGCGCGGGGAACTCGACTTCAGCAAACTGCACACTTTGTCGGATGACGAAGTGATCAAGCACCTGACCCAGGTTAAGGGCGTGGGACCGTGGACGGCGCAGATGTTCCTCATCTTCACACTCAGGCGAGTGAACGTCCTGCCTACCGGCGATTTTGGCGTACAAATGGCGATCAAGAAGCACTACAAGAAGCGCAAGCTGCCCAAGCCGTTGCAAATGGAAAAAATTGCCAGGGCATGGGAGCCATATCGCAGCATCGCATGCTGGTACTTGTGGCGGAGCCTGGATCTCAAAGAGAAGTGAATTCCCCGAGCGCCTTTTGGTGCTTCCCCGGGCCGGCTGTGGTTAAATGAAGCTATGGTGGAGCAGAAGATCCGCGTGCTGGTGGCGAAGCCGGGCCTTGATGGTCACGACCGGGGCGCCAAGGTAATCGCGCGCGCGCTGCGGGACGCCGGCATGGAAGTCATTTATACCGGGCTTCGCCAAACGCCGGAGATGATTGTGACGGCTGCCTTGCAAGAAGACGCGAACGTGATCGGGCTTTCCATTCTTTCCGGCGCCCACAACGCCATCGTGCCCCGGGTGATGGATCTTCTCAAGCAGAACAAGATGGACGATGTCGTGGTCGTGGTCGGAGGAATCATTCCCGACCAGGATATTGCAAATCTCAAGAACGCCGGAGTGGCGGCCATTTTCCAACCAGGAACCGCGATGGATGAAATCGTTCAATTCATCCGCGCCAACGTCAAACCACGCGGCGTGCCTACAGCTGGTTGACCGGTGTCTGATCTTCACTTTCGCGTTGAGACTGTCACCGGGGCACGGATACTGCATCTGCTTTCTCACGACGGCACCAACCGTCTTACCCTGGCTCGCGTGCAGGCGATGATTGAAGTCTTTCAGCAGTGGCATCAGGCGCCAGATCCCGTAATCGTTACCGGAAATCAGAAATTCTTTTCCGCAGGGGCGGATCTTGAGGAAATTCGGACTCTGGATGGCGTCGCGGCAATCGCCTTCGCGCAGAATGGTCAGCGACTCATGCGCCTCATTCAATGCTTTCCAGCCCCGGTCCACGCGGCGATTTCAGGTTACTGCATGGGTGGAGGGCTAGATCTGGCGCTGGCGTGCCACCGGCGCTTTGCCGCTCCCAATGCTGTCTTCGGTCATCGCGGCACGGCGCTTGGCCTGATCACCGGCTGGGGCGGCACGCAGGCGCTGCCGAGATTGATCGGGAAGGCGAATGCGCTGTCCATCTTCATTACCGCCGAAAAGATGGGCGCCAACGAAGCGTTACAGCTCGGTTTGCTGGATGCAGTCGCTGAAGATCCAGTAGCGGAAGCAGTGCTTCGATTCAAAGCTGAGACACACCCCGCCGCCGACTCACCGTGCAGCGGCGCCCAGCGTTGAAGAGCCGAGGTTTGCGCACTTAAGCTGCGCTGTTATACCGTAAGTAACTTCAGGCGTTCTCTTCATGGCCGATCGTATCGATATCAGCGCGGTTCAGACTTCCCCTGTCCTCGAAACCCGTATTGATCCGACTTCTCCGCGTTTTGAAGCCAACATGCGGTTCCTGGCCGATATGGTTTCGCAGGTTCGCAACGAAGAGGAGAAGATTCGTGAAGGTGGCGGACAAAAAGCCATCGAGAACCAGCACGGAAAGGGCCGCCTGACAGCGCGCGAACGTATCAATCTGTTGCTTGATCCTGGAACATTTTTCGAGCTGGGATCATTCGCGGCCTACGGGATGTATGAAGATTGGGGCGGCGCTCCAGCAGCGGGGGTTGTAACCGGCCTGGGTCGCATTCATACGCGGCTGGTAATGGTCATTGCCAACGATGCCACAGTAAAGGCGGGCGCGTTCTTCCCCATGACTTCGAAGAAAGTCATTCGGGCGCAGAACATGGCTATTGAGAACCGGATTCCGACGGTCTATCTGGTTGACTCAGCCGGAGTATTTCTTCCTCTTCAAGAGGACGTGTTTCCCGACACTGACGACTTTGGCCGGGTTTTCCGCAACAATGCTGTGATGTCGGCGATGGGCATCAGCCAGATCGCCGCCATCATGGGCATGTGCGTAGCCGGCGGCGGATACCTGCCGGTGATGTGCGACCACGTGCTCATGACCGAAGGCAGCGGACTCTTTCTCGCCGGACCGGCTTTGGTGCAGGCCGCGATTGGACAGAAAGTCTCAGCCGAAGAATTGGGCGGAGCTGCCATGCACTCTGCAATCAGCGGAACCGTTGACTTCCGCGAGCCCAACGATGAGGCTTGCATAACGCGGATTCGTTCCATCATCGAAAAGTGGGGATACCGGCGGCAGTCTCCATGGGATCGCAAGAAACCCCAGGACCCGGCGCTGGCGGCAGAGGAAATCTATGGCATCTACGACTCCTCCCCGGCGCGTCCGTATGACACCAAGGAAATTATCGCGCGCGTCGTCGATGGCAGCCGTTTCGACGAATACAAGGCGGAATACGGCAAAACGCTGATCTGCGGCTATGCCCGCATCGGCGGCTTTGCGGTCGGCATTGTGGCCAATCAGAAGCTGCATGCTCAGGCCACCGACCACGAAGGCCATAAACGCATGGAATTCGGCGGCGTCATCTACACGGAATCCGCCGAGAAGGCTGCACGCTTCATCATGGATTGCAATCAAAACCTCATCCCGCTGGTGTTTTTCCATGATGTAAATGGTTTCATGGTGGGCCGCGATGCGGAGTGGACGGGAATCATCAAAGCCGGCGCGAAGATGGTGAATGCGGTGTCGAATTCCGTGGTGCCGAAGATCACGGTGATTGTGGGCGGTTCCTTTGGCGCCGGGCACTACGCCATGTGCGGCAAAGCCTACGATCCGCGCTTCGTGTTTGCCTGGCCGACCGCTCGCTATGCTGTGATGAGCGGCGATGCGGCGGCGGGGACCCTGGTCGAGATCAAGATTCGACAGTTGGAGCGGGGCGGCAAGAAGCTGAGCGACGAAGAGAAGAAGGAATTGTACGACTCGGTGAAGCGCACCTACGATGAGCAGACCGATCCGCGCTACGGAGCGGCCCGGCTGTGGATCGACAAGATCATTGATCCCAGCGAGACGCGGGAAGCCATCACGCTGGCACTTGAAGCCGCATCGCTCAACCCGGATGTGCCGGAGTTCAAGGTGGGTGTGCTGCAAACCTAGGACCCACGGGTCACGCGGCGCAGCGGGAATTCAAATCAACTCATGTCTGAAACGGTCAAACTCATCGAGTGCCCGCGCGACGCCTGGCAGGGGCTGCAGGGGCAGATTCCCGCACACTTGAAGATTGACTATCTAAAGGCCGTGATCAGCGCGGGCTTCAAACACATTGATGCAGTTTCGTTTGTTTCCCCCAAGGCGGTCCCACAGATGGCGGACTCGGAAGAGGTGCTCAAGGAACTTGATCCGCCGGATGATGTGGAGATTATCGGCATCGTGGTAAATGAAAAAGGCGCGCAACGCGCCATCGCCACCAATGCGGTAAACACGCTGGGATTTCCCTATTCTGTTTCACCGACTTTTCTCCGCAACAACCAGCACCAAACTCTGGAAGAGGCCATCGACGAACTGGAAAAAATCCAAAACAAGAGCGACGATGCCGGGCTGGAGATTGTGGCCTACGTTTCGATGGCGTTCGGGAATCCCTATGGCGATGACTGGAGCGTCTCAGAAGTGGTAAACGCCGTCGACGTTCTTGAATCATCGGGCATTCGCATGATTTCGTTGGCTGACACGGTTGGCATGGCCGGGCCCTTACAGATTCAGGAACTGGTATCGGCGGTAATGGCGAAGTTTGGCTATCTCGAAATAGGCGTTCACCTGCACAGCCGACCCGACCAGGGTGCCGAGAAAGTTGTGGCGGCTTACGACGCAGGCTGCCGCCGTTTCGATTCCGCCCTGGGCGGGCTGGGAGGATGTCCGTTTGCCCAGGACGCACTGGTCGGCAACATTCCGACCGAGAAAGTAGTCGAGGCTCTTGCAGCACGCGGTGCGGCGTTACCTCCGCTGAAGCCGCTCGATGTGCTGCTGCGGGCCACGGCCGAGATCGGAGCCCGTTATACCGCGTCGCATCCCCACATCACGTGAATCATTGATAACATTGGGCGGACGATTTTTCTTTCATGGCATATACCACTATTCAACTTGCGACCGATTCGAGCGTGGCTACGATAACGCTGAACCGGCCCGACAAGCGTAACGCCATCAGCTACGAGTTGATCGATGACCTGCGGGCGGCACTGGATGAGATCGTCAAGTCTTCCGCGCAGATCTTGATCCTCACCGGCGCGGGCAAGGCTTTCTGCTCCGGCATGGATCTGGAGAACCTGAAAGCGCTCACCGGACGGTCGCCGGAGCAAAGTCTTAAAGATTCTGAAATCATGGCAGGGCTCTTTCGCTCGGTCTACGACTTCCCCAAACCAACCATTGCCGCGGTGAACGGGGCTGCGATCGCCGGAGGCTGCGGATTGGCTACGCTCTGCGACTTTACCCTGGCGGTGCCGGAAGCAAAGTTTGGCTATACCGAAGTGCGGATCGGATTTGTGCCTGCTATCGTCTCCACATTTCTGTTGCGCCAAGTCGGGGAGAAGCATGCGCGTGATCTGCTGTTGACCGGCAGAATCATTGATGCGGCCGAAGCGTATCGCATGGGATTAATCAACGAGATCGTAGCCGCAGAAAAACTGGTTCCCCGCGCCCTAGAACTGGCGGCACAACTCATGGAGAACAGCCCGGCTTCGCTGGCCAGCACCAAGCGCCTGTTGAGCGATCATGCCCGCCTGGAACTTGATGCGCAGATTCAAGCCGCCATCCGCGAGAACGCAGGGATCCGCTCGACTCACGATTTCCGCGAGGGGGTCTCCTCGTTTCTCGAAAAGCGCAAGCCTCAGTGGAGCGGCCGGTGAACCCGGGCGGGAAGACGTCAATTCCGGTGGTGAACGAAGTTCGCCTGCGGGTGCGTTACGCCGAGACGGACCAGATGGGTGTGGCTTACCATTCCAATCACTTCATATGGTTCGAAGTGGGGCGCGTGGAACTGATGCGGCAACTGGGGTTTTCATATAAGGACATGGAACGGAACGATGACTGCCACATGCCGGTCGTGGACGCTCGTTGCCGCTACCGGGTTCCCGTGGTTTACGATGAAGAAATCATCGTCCGGACACATTTGACGAATGTTCGTGAATCCATGGTGCACTTCAGCTACGAACTGCTGCGCGCGTCCGATAGCGTGCTGCTGGCCAGCGGTGAGACCAAGCACATCGCCGTTAACTCGGCCAAGAAAATTTCCGCGTTTCCCAGGAAATACCTGACAGCGCTGCGGACCGCGGCGGGGAAGCGACTGCTTTGAACGCTCTGCACATCAACGGGAACGACTTAACGCTCGAAGCGGTGCGCGAGGTTGCGGTCGGCCATCGACCCGTGCTGCTTGCTCCCGACGCCCGTGAAGCCGTGAAACGCGCCCGCACCGTGGTCGATACCCTAATTGCCAACAACAAAGTTTCCTATGCAATTACCACGGGTGTGGGGAAACTGAGCGATGTGCGCATCGCCGGCGAACAAATTCGCGAGATGCAGGTAAATCTCGTTCGCTCACATGCGGTGGGAGTGGGGGAACCATTGGCCGGGGCTGAGGTCCGGGCCATGATGTTGTTGCGGGCAAATTCGCTCTCCAAGGGCTACTCCGGCGTACGCACCGAAACCATCGACACGCTTTGCGAGATGCTGAATCGCGGAGTCACGCCTTATGTACCGTCGCAGGGCAGCGTGGGCGCCAGCGGCGACCTCGCGCCCCTGGCCCATCTGGCGCTGGCGTTGATTGGCGAAGGCGAATGTGTGGATGACAAGGGAATCCGCATTTCCACCCCCGACGCGCTGCGCCGGGCTCAGGTCAAACCGCTGGTTTTGGAGGCAAAGGAAGCAGTTTCACTGATCAATGGCACGCAAGGCATGTTGGCGGTCGGCGTCCTGGCATTGCTGGCGGCGGAAACGCTCATGGAGTCAGCCGATGTCATCGGCTCGCTCACCCTGGACGCGCTGCAAGGAACCGATGTGGCCTTTGACGAACGCATTCACCGCGCGCGACCGCATCCCGGCCAGTTGAAGACAGCAGAGAACCTGCGGCGCATGCTCGAAGGCAGCAAGATTCGTGAGTCGCACCGCGGCTGTGACCGGGTACAGGACGCCTATTCCTTGCGCTGCATGCCACAGGTCCACGGCGCCGTACGCGATACTCTCGCCCACTGCCGCGAGGTGATGGAGACTGAAGTCAACTCAGCCGTGGATAATCCCCTGGTGTTTGTGAAGAACTTGAAAGAAAGCGATGGGCAGGGCGATGTGATCTCAGGCGGGAATTTTCACGGCGAGCCTGTAGCTTTCGCGCTGGATTTTCTCGGAATCGCCCTGAGCGCGCTGGCTGGAATTTCTGAACGCCGGCTGGAGCGGCTGGTGAATCCCGCGCTGAGCGAAGGCTTACCCCCGTTTCTGGCGGCGGGTGCGGGACTGAATTCTGGTTTCATGATGCCGCAGGTCACAGCCGCGGCGCTGGTCAGCGAGAATAAAATCCTGGCGCATCCCGCCTCGGTGGATTCGATCACCACCTCGGGCAACAAAGAAGATTATGTTTCCATGGGGATGACTGCGTCACTAAAGCTGAAAAGGATCGCAGCCAACACCAACAACGTTCTGGCGATTGAGGCGATGGCGGCGGCGCAAGCGCTCGACTTCCTGGCGCCGCTCAAACCCAGCAAGCGGGGACAAGCGGCGCACGCAGCGATCCGGTCAGTGAGTCCGACGATGGATAAAGACCGGGTAATGTATCAGGATTTCGAGAGGATTGCGGAGTTGATTGCCAGCGGGAAGGTGGCTGAGGCGCTCAGGTAGTTTTTCCCGGTTTCGTCATGAACTTCCGAATGATCGCTTGGCTTATGGTCATGCTGGCTCTTGGCGGAACCCCGGCCGCACAAGATACGCCAAGTTGCCTTTCGCCAACCATAGTGGTGAATGTTCGCGACCGGCAGAAAAACTTTGTGGTGGGACTGCAGGCATCATCGTTCCAAGTGCACATCAGAGATCATGATGCTGTCGTGCAATCGGTCAACACCGCCAATGGGATCCACAGAATCGTGCTGCTAGTCGATCTTAGCGGGAGCATCAGCGGAGATAACCATACGTGGGAGCCAGCTAGGGCAGCCGCCAGGGACCTGCTGCTCCAATCACCATTGGGCCTTCGGATTGCTCTGGTTTTGTTTTCAGATCACATAATCGACACCATCGGTTTTGATCGTCCTTCCGCAGACATCGTCGAGCGGCTCGCCAGGCTAGAGCCGGGAAAAGGACGTACGGCGCTTTTCGATGCATTGTCGTATGCAGCAGATCTGCTCGGCGCACCAATGCCAGGCGACGCTGTCTATGTCGTTACAGATGGCGGCGACAACGTGAGTAAGACACATCCGGCTGACGTCAAGAGTAAATTCTTGAGCAGGAATATCAGACTGTTCGTATTCTTGGTGCCATCGCATATGTCAACTCCCAACGAGGTAGCGTCGCTACCCGATTTCCTGGACCTTGGGACCGAAAGCGGGGGATCAGTCTTAGATCTAACGGCATTTAGCTCGCGAACGAATTTGAACGCTGCTCTCGACAGGGTTTATGACGAAATGGCCAACTTTTATTTGCTCCGTTTGTCGATTTCGGGACGATGGACCAAGAGAGAGCGTTTACGGATCAATGTGATTGACAGCGATGGAAAGAAACGAAAGGGGGTCGACACTTCTGTCCAGCAATTGTTGATGCCTTGCGTTCGATGATCCCCACGGACGAGGGCGCCCGGCCCACACTTAACTCGCTTTCACCGCGCTCCCATCCAGCCCCAGCTTCTCTCCAATCCCCTTCATAGCTTCGATGCAGAACGCGACATGCTCTTCCAAATCAATCCCCAAGTCCGCCGCGCCGTTGACAATGTCGTCACGGTTCACGCTGCGGGCGAAGGCTTTGTCTTTCATCCTCTTGCGCACCGACCCGGCTTCGACCTCGGCCAGCGACTTCCCCGGCTTGACCAACGCACAGGCAGTAATGAATCCCGCCAGCTCATCGCAGGCAAACAGGGCTTTTTCCATCGGAGAATCACGGGTCACGCCCGAATACTCGGCATGCGACATAATGGCCCGGCGGATTTCGTCGGGCCAGCCACGCTCTTTCAAAATCTCGTTGCCCTTGTAAGGATGGTCATCGAGGGTGGGATATTTCTCGTAATCGAAGTCGTGCAACAAGCCCACCACACCCCACAGCTCTTCATCTCCTCCAAGCTTGGCGGCATAAGCGCGCATGCAGACCTCGACCGACAAAGCATGTTTACGCAAGCTTTCCGACTGAGTGAACTCAGTTAGTAAACACCAGGCTTCTTCTCTGCCCTTCATATTCCTCTCACTTGACATCCTATACCTGATACAAACCAGGCAAAGCGGCGATCCAGCGGGGCTTTCAGAGGATGCTCGATCAGCGAATCTTCCTCGTCTCTGCCCAAACTATTTCTGCGCAATCATCGTACCTTCGCTGGACCTTCGCCCACGATCTTGACATCGGGCCTGCGATCTCACGGCGGAACGCTGATTTTACTTGACATCCACAGCGCCTGTGCCTCAGATTACGCCACAGGTCTGGAACCAAGTACCTAGTTTGGTTCGTTTTTGGTTCCGTCGGGAAGCCCGCTCTGGCCCCTCCCAAACCTAATGGCTACCACGCTTGCCCCGGTTGATTCACGGGAAGTGGTTCGTTGTGATCGTTGCCTGCTGGTCCAATTTCGCACCACTAACAATCTGTGCCGTCGCTGCCATGGTTCGTTAGACGAGGACGAGCCGGAAATAGTTTCGGCTCCACCCCCGCCGCAGATGATGCCGACAAATGGCCATCATCACGGCCATCTGCATCTGGCAACTGCCATCCGGTCTATTCGCCTGGGGAGCGGTCTCAGCCAGCGGCAATTGGCGATGCGAATGTCAGTGCCTCGAACCTACGTTTCCAAGATTGAAAATGAGAAAGCCACGCCTACCCTATCCTCTTTGGAGAGGTTGGCCAAGGCGCTGGAAGTGACCGTACCCGATCTGCTCAGTGGCGGGGAGCGCAATCGGCAGCAGGAGGTCCGCGAACTGATGCAGGATGCCTTCATCACTGAAATGCTGCCTTTTGTGACGCAACTGAACGGGATGCAGATGTCGAGCATCCTGACCCAGGTGCGCGATCTGACGGTGCGGCCGAGAAGAAGCGCGTAGTTCGCATGCGGGGCGAGGGTGACCGCGCCATGCAAAGTTTATCCGGGCAACCAGCCAACTAACAGCCGGGATCGCGAGATCCCGGCTTTTTTGCGGTCTTCAAGCGGCAAACGGTTCGTCGGGAGGAACGGCCAGTGGTTGTGGAAGCCGGTCGGCGACTTCGGCCAGTGCCGCCAGCTTCGCCGCCAATTCCGGACGTAATGCTCCGGGCTGGAAGCGCCAGCGAAAGTTTCCTGTCTTCACGCTGGGGACATTGAGACGCGCCTCACTCCCCAATCCCAGCACGTCTTGTAAAGGAGCCACGGACAGGCTGGCCGGGGAGCCCTGCGCCGCTCGAATCATCGCCCAGTTCATGCCATCCTCACAGCAGCCGAGACAGGCAAGGGCCGAGCGCCGCTCGTGTTCACTGGCGCCGCCCTGCCACCAGCCCATAGTGGTGTCGTTATCGTGGGTGCCGGTGTAGACCACGTGATCCGGCGTAAGGCGATGGGGCAGGTACTGGTGCGCGCCGGGATCGCCGAAGCCGAACTGGAGCACCGCCATTCCCGGAATCTTGTGGTTCTCGCGCAGCGCGTGAACGTCAGGAGTAATGTAGCCCAGGTCCTCGGCGAAAAACGGCAGGCTGCCCAGTTCCTGGCGGAGGCGGTTGAAGAAATCGTCACGCGGACCGTCCACCCATCGGCCGTTTATTGCGGTTTCATCGGCGGCGGGAATCTCCCAGAATTGCGCAAAGCCGCGGAAGTGGTCCAGGCGAATGTAGTCACAGGTCTGGGTGGCCCAGCGCAGCCGTCGCACCCACCATTGATAGTTTCGCGTCCGCATCACTTCCCAGTCGTACAGCGGATTGCCCCAACGCTGGCCGGTGGCGCTGTAGGCATCGGGAGGAACCCCGGCCACAACTTCGGGGTCGAGCTTGTCATTCAAGCGAAAAAGCTCGCGGTTGGCCCACACGTCGGCGCTTTCGTAGTCCACAAAGATGGCAATGTCGCCCACTACGCAGACCGATTTCCCGGCACAATAGCGTCGCAAAGCACGCCACTGCTCATAGAAAAAGAATTGGAGCACGCGGAGGATCGCCAACTCGGAAGCCAGATCCGTCCGCGCGGCCGCCAGCGCCTCGGGCTGGCGCCGGGCCAAGTCCTTCGGCCAGTCCTTCCAGAACTTTACCCGGTGGCGCGCCTGCAAGGCATGGTAGAGAACAAAATCCTCCAGCCACCAGAAGTTCTCATCACAGAATCGGTCAAACCGGGAACGTTGCTCGCCATTGGCTGAAGCCAGAAACTTTCCGCAGGCTTCATTTAGCAGCGGCAACTTGCTCCGGCGAACTTCTTCGTAGTCAATAGGCCCAACTGACTCGGGAAGCTGCTGGAGGCTGATCCAGCCGCGCTCCGCCAGACGCTCCAGGCTGATCAGCAGCGGGTTGCCGGCAAAGGCTGAAGTCGTGGAGTAGGGAGAATCTCCATTGGCGGGCGGCCCCAGGGGAAGGACCTGCCACAAGCCTTGCCGCGCAGACGCTAGAAAGTCAACGAACTCATAGGCCGCCGGGCCAAAGTCGCCAATTCCGCCGCGCGACGGCAGCGAAACCGGGTGGAGCAGGATTCCAGTGGTGCGAGGAAATGGCATGTAGTCCTATGATTCCATCTTCACTTTTCTGGGCTATGCGGACAAGAAGATTTGCGCCTGTTAACGCGATATTCCCCCGCGCCTGGCACGAAATGGAACCGCTGCTGAGGGTTTAGACTGATGCAGCGCAATCTCGACAGTCGGAAGCTATTCGCCCTCGTCCTCGCCGCTCTGCCGCCGGGTCAGACTCTTCAGTTCTTGCTCGTTGATCTTGATCTTGCCTGACTTTTCCATCTGCTGGCGAAGATTGCTGACGAACAAACCAAACAGTTCTTGCTGCTTGGTCTGGCGCAACGAATCCCGTATCTGGTCTTTCTTGGCTGCATATTCCTGGTCGTTGGGCTCTTGCTTATCAAGCACCGATAGCACGGCTCCGCTGTCGCCGCTGTCAAGGGGTCCGCTAATCTCCCCGATTTTAAGCGTAAAAGCGACCGCCGCCGGGCCCGACATTGCTCCCAGGTCCGGAACCTGGCCATCCGGCGCTACCAGATCGCTGGTCTTCACCGTGGCGCCAACCTCTTTGGCCGCTTTTTTCAAATCGTGCTCAGACTTGGCGCGGTCGGAAAGCTCCTGAGTCTTTTGTTTGAGCAGGGCCGCTGCGCGTGATTCTTTGAACTCATTTTCCACACGCGCGCGAATATCCTCAAAACTGGGGGTGCCGGGCGGCTGGATGGCGAGCACCTGGTAAACCACAAAGCCCTGCGACAGCGCCGCTTCGTCGGGCGGAGATTTATCCGGCGCATTGAATACAGCGTCCATAAGCTGCGGGGCATTGCCAATCCCCGGCAAGGTATCCGTGCGACGGACGAAATCGGTGCTCACCACTTGCAACCCCTTCGCCGCTGCCGCCTTGTCGAGGCCGACGGAGCGCGCTTGCGACACCAGAGCGGTCGCCTCGGCGTCCGCTGCCTGGGAAGCTTTCTGCGCCTTGATGATCGGCTCGATCTGGTCCTTGACATCGTCAAGCGTCTTGGCGTGGGCCTCCTGCTTATCATCGACGTGCAGGATCACAAAAGCATACCCAGCATTGATCAGGTCGCTATTCGCGCCTTTGGCAAGTGAGAAGGCGGCCTTCTCGACTTCGGGTACGGGAAATTCTCCGCGCTTTACCCATCCAATCGAGCCCCCGGTCTTGCCGCTGGGATCGTCAGAGTATTTCTTGGCCATGTCTTCAAATTTCGCCCCGGCCTTCAATTCCCGCAGAGCCTCTTCCCCCTTCTTGCGGGCCTCTTCCACGCCTTTAGGATCAACCTTGCCATCCGGGCCGGGCAGCGGAGTCTTGATCAGGATCTGGCGAACGTTGACCTGCTCCGGCACACGATACTCGTCGCGATGCTGATCGTAGTAATCCGCAATCTCCTGATGGCTGACTGGCACTCCGGCCTGGATCTTCGAGGTCTCGAGCAGCGCATACTTGATCTTGCGCTTTTCCGGAATGGAGTTCGCATACGACGCCTTATGCTGATCGTAGTAAGCCTTCAGTTCAGCTTCGGCCGGGTGGATCGACTTAAGAATGTCTTCCTTCCTCAGGACCGCGTAATCGAACTTGACCTTGGTATTGTCTTCCAGGAACTTCTTGTGCACTTCGGTATCGGTAACCAGGGCGCTGCCCGCCACGAGATTGCGCAGTTTTTCCAGAAGGATGTCTTCCTTTACGCTTTTCTCGAATTGCGTGATGGTTAAATTGGCTTGTTGCAGGCGTTCCTCGTATGCATTCTGGCCAATGAAGTTGCCTTGGGGGAAAAAGACCGGTGCGTAGCGGCCGTGTTGCAATTCGTCGCGCACGTCATCGTCAGTCGCGTGCAGTCCGAGGCGCCGTGCCTCGGCCACAATAGCGCTCCGGCTGATAAGCTGCTGCGCCGCCTGCGAGGCGAAGTAGGGCATCAACATGGTGGCCTGGGCCCCACCCTGGGGGAATTGCTGTTGCACCATCTGCCGGGCTTCGCGCTGTACTTCCTGGCTGGTAATGTCGTCCCCCGCCACGGTTGCGACCACGCCCTTGGCCGGGGCGCCCGTACCGAAAAAGTCAGTGCTGCCAAAGCCGGGGACCAAAGTGATGACCATGAACACGCAGATAATGGTCAAGAGGCCGCCAAGAATCACCTTCTTGAGAGGCCCGGGGGTTTGTAAGAATCGAATCATCTGGTTGTCACTCCAAGGGATAAGAGCAGAAGAGTAAATTATAAACTAAAGCATTGGTTGCGGTCGGTTGGGACCGGGTCAGGGGAATCCCCGGCTCGTGGAAGGAAGAAACACCGCTCGAAAGTCGCAATCACCGGTCTTTTTCGAATCTAGGAGTCCTCCGGGGGCAGCTCGAAATTCACCAGGTTGCCGCGGAAGCCACGCGTCTTCCAGGCACCGAAGGCGATGCCCGCCGCCATCCAGAGGGCCCCAAAAACCAGGGCCTTGGGGCTGAGGTTGATCCACAAGGCAAAACAAATGACGAACCCGAACAGCGGCGGCAACAGATTGCTCAGCTTTTTGTCTTTTTCGTGCAGATAGTAACGAACAAATGCCGCAAGGTTCACGCCCATGAACGCAATCAGCGCGCCGAAGTTCAACAGGTTCGCGCCCAGTTCGTAGCCAGTCGCCGCGCCGGCTATGGCTGGCAGAACGAAGGCGCCTGCCAGAGCTAGTGCGCCCACGAAAAGTACATTATTGCGCGGCACGTGGCGCTTGGGATCGACTGCCCCGAAGAACGACTTCGGTAGTGCGCTGCTTCGGCCCATGCCATAGAGCAGGCGCGCGGCACCGAGTTGTGCGCCCATGCCAGACCCGAAGTTGGCCACCACCAGGGTAAAACCCACAATCGCAAATAGAGGCGCCCAGGCGCGTCCCGCCACGAAGGTGAACGCCGTATCCACATTCGGATAGGCCTCAGAAGCCGGCCAGATCAACTGAGCGGCATAGACTTGCAGCGCGGATAAGATCCCGATGACCACGCAAACCAGCACGGTTGCGAGGAGAATATTTCGCCGGGGATTTTCCGCCTCCTCCGATAGTGTCGAGATGCCATCGAACCCGATGTATGTGAGCACCGCCACCGAAGTTCCGCCCAGCACGGTCTTTGTGTTCCAGGTCTGGGGATCGTAAAAAGGTCGGGTGAAGTACCCCGCGGCATGTGGCCCCCCGAAAATGTAGCGAGCCGCAGCCACGAAAAAGATCGCGATCACCACGCCCATGCCTACTGCCAGGGCAGTGTTCACCCGCGCGGAAGTCTTGACGCCCTGGACGTTAAGCGCGGTGAACACCAGGGCAAAAAAAGTTGCCCAAACACCATAGGAAATTCCGGGAGCGAACACATGCGCCTGCTGGCTGATCCAGATGATGCAGATCATGGGATTCAGCATGTAGTCCATCACCATGCTCCATCCGGTGACGTAGCCAAGCGCTGGATTGATTTCCTGGCCAACGTAGGTGAACGCCGAGCCCGCACTCGGATAAGCCCGCGCCATGCGGCCATAACTGATCGCCGTAAACAGCATGGCCACCATGGCGATCAGGATGGTGGTCACTACGTGTCCGTGGCCGCGCTGGCTGAGCACGCCGAACACCGACATGGGAGCGACCGGCTGAATGACGATTACGCCGTAAAGAATTAGATCCCAAAGAGTAAGGGTGCGCCGCAGACGGGCTGGAGCGGGAGTGGTGGCCATCTCGGCGTATTGGATTACGAGCGCGGGAAACTGTCAATATTAAAACGATTTCGTCGCTTAAACCACACGGCTCACAGGGGGACACAGAGAACTTTCGACAATCTTAATGGCGGTACTCAAACCCGTAGCCTCGCGCCTCGTTGCCCGACATGTACCGCGTGTTGAATTCGAGAAGGTACTTCAAATGCTCGTCATCCAGCGGGAACTCCTTCCCGGGATATGGATATCTGCCCATTTCCCCGAATGGCAGTGGAGCGACGTGATCAAAATCATAGGCGTAGAAATCCATGTCCTTTTCGTAGCCATGGGCCGCGTAGAAATAATCGCGCACCCAGCCGCTGGGCAGAGCCGGCAGCTTTGCAGGATCGAAGTCCAAAGCTGCTTCATCGCCCGATCCGAACACCGCCAGTCGATCATCGAGTGCAGTCAGCAGCGAAAGGACATCGCCGTAGCGTGTGTAATTGCCCGCGGGGCGGGTGTACGGGCCAGTGGCGCTGGCCTGCTCATAGATGTACTGCACATTCCCTGGCGGGCGGCCTTCGATCTTCAAGGGGAATCCGTGGAAGTCGAGAGTTGCGCGGGCCAGCGGCACGCTGCTTATCCGCACTCGCTGATCCTGCGAAGCACGGCTGATCAAAATGTCGTTCCAGTAGATCTGCAAATTGGTGGAGATACGAATTCGCCGGGTTCCCGCTGGCAGTTTGCCGGTCAGGTCCGCCGTCATAGTGCGGGGGCCACCGGCGGGGAAGCCCATGTCTTCGATGACGCGCGTCCATTTGCCGTTAGCGCCGAGCGCTTCGACGTAGGGAGCGATGGGTTGCAGCCCGGCTTGGTCGGCGGCGTACATTCCTGTCGCGCTGAAGTACTCGATCTCGCCGTGCATCAGCAACCACAGCGGCCCGCCGAGATACGACTCCCCAAGATCGAGTTCAAGGCTATGCATCTTGGTGAATCCGGCGAATGGCAGCACCTCGAAATCACCGATGTAACGATGGGCCAGCAGATCAGGCAGCAAGTTGTGGCCATGCTCGTCGGTTGCCGCCGCAGGTGGGCGCGCATCGCGGCTGAATACAACCTTAAATGGCGGGTACGGAGGATTGCTGGCGAAATACTCGTTGGGATAGACGTCCAAATCCGCCGGGTGATCAATGGCGAGCAGCTCAACCTGATCGAGATAAACGGCTTCTTCGAGCGGCTCCATAAAACGAAAGCTCAGCTTGCCGTTTTTTTCTTGAATCGAGTCTCGAGGAATCTTCACATACTCGATTGGCCGCGGAATGTTGCGCTGGCCCGGCCCTACCCAGTGCCCGACCACGCCTGCGCCGAGCATGTCACCAACCAGCTTGTAGCGCTCACCATCCCAAACAAACAACGTCGGACAAGAACTCCCGCGGCGATCAATCTCCATAAACTTGTGCTCACGGTCGGCAGGGACATTGACTTCGTCCTGCAAGACTCCCGTGGGCCAGAGCATGCGGATAACATCGGCTTGCTTAGCCTGGCCGAGGCCAACTGTCAGTTGTAACGAGTTCTGGCCGAGGTAACCAGACGACCCGGCGATCTCGAACTTCTGGCGATTGCCGCCGGCAAAGACTTCGACCTTGGTCCCTATCGCGCTCTTGTTGTCGGCAAGCCCGGTGAGGCTCAAGCGAATCCAGTGGTTCTGATTGCCGCCTTCGTTGCGCAAGAGCACCGCCGGGCCGAGATTCTGCGTTATGAGCAGATCCGCGGCACCATCGTTGTCAAAGTCGGTGACAGTGATCGAGCGCGGCTCATCCAACTCGAGTTCTGACAGCCCGACTTCAGCGCTTACATCTTTGAATCCGGATGGGCCGAGGTTCCGAAACAATCGCACTTCGGCTTTGCCGTTCGCCGTTTCTCCAATCGCGACAAGGTCAACCCAGCCGTCGTTGTCGTAGTCAAACGCAACAAGGCCCCAAGCCTTTGCCCAATTACTCATTGGCAGAGGGACGCGCTTGAATCCCTTACCTTCCTCATCGCGCCATAAGCTGATGCCCGGTGCGTCAGATTCTGTGAACGCATAGTCCATCCAGCCATCGTGATCGAAATCCAACGCCACCACCGCGTTGGTGAATTGTGAAATGTCTGAGGCCCAGGGCGTGCGTTGAATAAACCTACCTTCTCGCGGATTCTCAAGAATGACCGGCGAAGCCCTCCAACGCGTGAGGAGCAAATCAACGGCACGATCATTGTTGTAGTCCGTACCGATTGCCGCCAGGTTTGGCGCTGATCCTTCCAGCCCTGCGGCCTTCGTCACATCCGCGAATGTGCCGTTTCCATTGTTACGCCACATCCGATTGGGAGGATGCGAAAAGGCATAGGTGAGCGGACTTGGACGTTTGTTGTCTCGTTGGGCCTCGTCCATGAATCGAGTGACAAAGAGGTCCAGGTCGCCATCATGGTCATAGTCTGTGAATAGTGGAGCCTCCTGAAACCATTCCTGCTTTAATCCTGCATTTTCGGCAAGGTCCTTGAATGTGCCGTCTTTCTCGTTGTGGTAGAGGCGAAGATGAGTGCCCGCAGTAACAGCAAGATCGGGAGCGCCATCGTTGTCGTAGTCGCCAACTGCGCAAGCGGTCGCATTTATTTCGACACCGGCATGGCGAGTGACATCTTCGAACTTTCCGCCCAGGTTGTGGAACAATCCTTTGCCCGCTACGAATAAATCAATCCGCCCGTCGCCGTCGTAGTCGATCCAGCACGCCCCAGTTCCGAGCCGCAGCATCGGATTACCGCCCGTACCCGCGGGTCTCGTAATCGGCAGTCCCACCTGTTTGGTTACATCCACAAACCGCACCTTGATCTGCTCCGGCACTTTTTCCGGCGCCAGCGGCGACTCCTCCGCCAGAGAATATTTCCCCTGCTCGCCGTAAGCCAAGCTGATGGGCAAGCCCAGCTTGTTTTGCATGATGTACTGAAAGCGCACCAGATGTTGGCGGGCGCGACTGAGATCGCCCGACTGCTGGTAGGCGCGTGAAAGTCCAAACTCCGCCGATGCATGCTGCGGATTCAGTTTCAGCGCATGCTCAAACGCGCCCATCGCTTCGGGATACTGCCTATTCTCCGCATAGGTCGCGCCCAGGAAATACCAACTATCGGCGTCACCGGGGTCGATTTCTGTGACGTGACGGAAGGCCTCGATGGCAGCCTTCGCATCGCCGCTATTCTTGAAGAGCAATCCGAGGTTGTACCACGCATGGGGATCGATGGCATTCTGTTTCACGGCCTCATCCAGCAACGGCCGGGCGGCATCGACCTTGCCCAGATTCAGCAACGCGATCCCTTGGTTTAATCGCGCGATCTGAAGTTTAGGGTCAAGTGACGCCGCGTCTTGGAATGCTTTCAATGCCTTTTCAAAGAGCTGCTGATTCATGTAGGCGGCGCCGAGATTATTGAGGCCCGCAGCCTGGGTAGCGTTCTTGGGCTTTTGTGGAGATGCAGCGAAAAGAACTGCACACGCTGCCAGAATTCCGGCAAGAAAGATTGCGATTCGTTGCGCCATGCGAAAACCAGTTAACCACAGAGGACACAGAGGAGCACAGGGGTTTCTCTTTCCATCGATTTTCTCCGTGACCCTTTGTGTCCGCTGTGGTTAATGCCTTCTTGAAGCAGAAAGCGAATAGGCGCGTCGCCCCACGATCCCCTTTCCTTCCTGAATTGTGACGGTCTGGCCTGTTGTGACGTTTTCCAGTTTGTCGGCTTGCCCGCCCGGCCATTGCACTTCGACAGCGTCGGCCCGGCCCGCGGCCCCAAGGCCAAATGTCAATGTCAGTTCGCTCTGCGACAGATAACTCGAACCGCTGTGTACCATCTGCCACTCGACATCCTTGCCCGAAGTTACGCGCACCACCGCGCCGATGCCATCGCGGTTCGATTTCGTTCCTGCCAACTTCACCCGCAGACTGTGATGGCCTCCGCCCTCGTTGTGAAACAAATACGCAGGACCCCCGTTGGTGGTGAACAAGACATCCAGAGAGCCATCGTTGTCGATATCGGCGTAGGCCGCTCCGCGTGCGACTTTTGGGCTGGCAAAAGCTGGCCCCAGCGAATCCGTCACTTCCTGAAACTTCCCGCCGCCGAGGTTACGGAACACATGCGGCGGCTCGGCATAGGTCACGCGTTTCTGCACGCGCTCAATCTGGTCCTCAATATGACCGTCGGCAACCAGAATGTCAGGCCAGCCGTCATTGTCGTAGTCGAAAAAGAAGCAGCCGAATCCCAGCGTCACCAGAGTGGCTCGCCCGACCTCCGACCGCGGCGCCTCGTCCACAAACAAATCTTTACCTTCGTTGTGGTAAAGCGACAGCATTTGATTCGCGAAATTGCTGATGATGATGCTGGGACGGCCGGAGCGGTCGTAATCGGCTGCGTCCACGCCCATGCCAGCGCGGGCTACTCCCTCTTCGCTGAAGCCGATGCCGGCTTCAATTCCCTTCTCCGCGAACGTCCCGTCGCCTCGGTTGAGATAAAGCTTATTCGGCTGGGTGTCATTGGCCAGCAAAATATCCGGCCAGCCATCGCCGTTGGAATCAAGGATGGCGACCCCGAGGCCCTTGGAATTCGGATCGTAGAGCTTCGCTTTCGCGGTAGCGTCTTCAAACTTTCCGTTTCCCAAGTTGTGCCAAAGGCGCGCCGAGCTTCCCTTATAGGACTCCGGAGTGCAATAGGATTTGTGAACACCGTCGAGCGTGCAGTAGAGGTCGGTCTTCTCTGACCACTGCACGTAATTCGCGACCACCAGGTCAAGCCTGCCATCGCGGTCGTAGTCCACCCAGGCGGCGCTGGTGGAGAATTCGTTCGGCCCCGACAATCCGGCAGCCTTGGTGACATCCGTAAAACTGCCGTTGCCGTTGTTGTGAAATAGATGGCTCTGGCCGACGGCGGTAATAAAAAGGTCGTCAAAGCCGTCGTTGTCATAATCACCGACTGCGACGCCGAGCCCGTACATCGGCACCGCAAGTCCGGCTTCATGGGTAACGTCAGTGAACGAGCCGTCGTGATTGTTGTGGTAGAGCTTCAGCGTGGTCCGGCCGGACTTCGCATGATCTGGCCAGTCCATGCCATTCACCAGCACAATGTCGGGCCAGCCATCGTTGTCGTAGTCGATGAACGCGCATCCCGGCCCCATGGTTTCGGGAAGATACTTTTTCCCGAAGGCGCCGTTGTTGTGGACGAAGCGGATGCCGGCACTCGCCGTGATATCGCGAAATCGAATGGACTGCGCGTGGGTAAAACTGAGAAGGACCAACAAACTCACGGGCGCGAGGAAGCCACGCCTCATCTCGATCCTCCAGTCGCTACGGGGCCCGAGCTTCGCGCGGCCGGACAACCGGGGGCGGACGTCCCTACGCAAGTGTTGCCAAGGCTCGCCAACGGCACGGACACGTGTTCATGAATTGGCTGGCGTTCGTTGTTGTCTTCGGGATTTAGCCGGCGATAAGGGCCGGTGATCGCCTGAGCCGACTCGTCCGCTTTGAATCGCAAATAACGTATCTCGTGGGCACGAGCCTGTGTTTCTTCTCCGAGCCCGTGGTAGCAGAGCATCAGGTTGTAGTGCGCCTGCAAATCTTCGGGATCGATGGCGAGGACGGCTTGCAGAACTCGCACCGCATCCGCGTATTTGCGTTGCAGGAAAAGGATGCGACCGAGGTCGTTCAACGCCACACGGTCACGCGGATACTGGGCCAGAACCTGTCGCAAATGCCCGGCGGCGTCATCATAACGACCCTCGCTCCGCAACACTTTGGCATAGAAGAAGTGAGCACGCGCCAGGGAAGGGCTCAGCGCCAAGGCCTTATCCAGCACCACACGGGCTCGATCCATGTCGCCCTCTTGCACCGCGACACGGCCCAGGTTGACCCAGCCGTCGGGATTTCCGGAGTCCGCTTCGGTCGCCTTCTCAAACGCCGCCCACGCAGCTTTAAGATCGCCCTGTAGAAAAAGCCCGATCCCGTAGTCGTTCCACCGTTGCCAATCTCCCGCCAGCACGGCGGTCCTGGGCTCTGGCTCAGGCGCGTTGTGGGGTGCGACATCGAGCGTGGCTTCATCCTCGGCGACCACCACAATAGGAAGATCCGGAATCTTCTCCTCCTTCGCCGATACGCCGCGCAGCGAACCAGTAAACGCAAATTTGCGATCATCGTAGTCAGCAGTGGCTTCGCCAGCTTCGGGGACTCCGGCAAATGAGAATTGAGTGTTCCACCAGGCAAATTTGCGGTAACAAAGACGGGCTTGTAGTGTGATTTTGTGCCCGGCGGTCTGCGGGATGTGCAAGCGATAGTGAACCGTGTCAGCCGCGCCCGGCGGAATCAAATGAACATAGACAACCGCTCGCGTGGCCCAGGCATTCCGCTTGTTGATGCGATTGCCGTGGGCGTCGACTTGCAGCGAACGATAAAAGTGCGCGCCCCTTTCCACTGGTCCCTTGCCACCATCTTCGACCATGCCGCTCCAGAATATGGTCTGGCCCTTTTCGTCCGTTGCCTTCAGTTCGAGCCAGGTGTCGTAGGCATCGACGGTTCCACCAGGGAAGAAGTGCCCGATCTTTTTCGTGCGCACTACTACCTCCACACGCAGGGTGTCGCCCCTGCGAACAGTGGGCCGCACTCGATTCAGCGGAGCGGTGATGGGAGATACTTCGTCTTGGCCAGCGGACGTGACTTTGCTCTCGGCTTCTTCACCGACCGCGAAATTCGTGGACAGTTCAGGTTGAGTCGGCGCATTGAGTGCCGGAGCACCCGGCTCCTGCGAGAGAGCGAAAATATCCACGCTCAGGATATCGTTCTTCAGGAAATCTTCCGTAAGCTTGAGTTGCTCGGCGTCGCCATTCGCGGTAGGCAGGGCGGTGTTCGCTCCGGGAAAGCGGTGAGAGTGCACGAACCCGTTGACGCCCCCGAAATCAGAAGAACGAGTGAGCGGCATGTGGCAATCCGCGCATTGCGCGGGTTTAGCCGGATAGTAAAACGACCGCGCTCCCTGGCCTGACACCCCGCTCGCCTGCCAGTTGTCGTATTCGTTGAAACCGCGTATCCAGCGATAGTGGTTTACCGGCACATCGAGATGGACCTTGTGGCAAGCCGAGCAGAATTCAGCCGTCTGCGCGCGCATGAAAGGCTTGAGAAACACACGCCGGTGCGGCTCAGGATTCAGCTTCACCACAAAGTCATGGAAAAGACGCGCGACGGGATTCGTGGTCGCCGCCAATTCGTGCAATTTGGGATATTCCAGGTAGAAATCAGCCTGCCCCATGGTGCTCTTCACTGCGGCGATCGAGTGGCACATCATGCAGCCAAGGCCCGCTTGCGCCTCGGGACGATGCACAATCTGCTTGATGGGCGTGTCCATCAGTCCGCTGTAGAGTACGGCTGGGTCGTGGCATCCACCGCACCATTTCGAGGGCCGCGTGCCAACTGTGTCTTGCATGTACTCGACGCTCTTGCGGTACCACTGATTGTTGAACGACGAAAAATGGTGCGCCGAACTGAACCACTGGTTGTAGATGTCTTGGTGGCAACGCTTACACGACTCCGATTCCATGAAGAACTTGCTGGGAATTTTCTGTCCGCCATACACTTGGGCGGAACTGGGGAAAAACGACCCCATGGGGCCGTCGCCTTCTCCGTTCATCGTGGCGGGAGGCATAGGAGGATTTTCGATGCGCGCCTGGCGCTGCCAGCGCGTGTCTCGCAGATAACCGGCGCCCGCGACGAGAGACCCAATGACCGCTAAGACAATTGCGTATCGAGACAGCGATCCTGAAAAGCCCCGGGTTGTCCCCCACCGTGATCCGGCCCCTTCAGCAATCAATACGCCGAGCGCGGCCAACGACAAACCGATATGGAGGTACATCAAGTTCCATTGCGATCGCGGGGTGCCGGTCTTTATCAGGATCAGTCCCACCAGCGCGCCGGTGGTCAGTAATATCCAGCCCAACCGGGAGGCAAGATTTCGCCCTCGCAACCGGCGAGCAAGAAACAGCAGAAGAAGAAATGCCGTGATCAGGCCCGCCAACGCGTGCAACAGGACCACTCCGGCGTAGAAAATGTTGGGCTGAGGTAATACGTAGAGGTAGGCAGCAGACGCCGACAAAAATATCAGCAGCCAAGTGAGTGCACGGCCTTGCGCCAATCCCCGAGACCGCGGTTCCTGTGTCATCGCCTGGATCGATCCAATGGCTTTCTGTGCGCACAGTATAAACGGAGGGGATTACGCAATCGGAGGCCGCCGCCAATTTCCGCATGTCTGTTCCACCGCGGCAGCAACCTCCAAAACCAGCTCCTCCTGCCAGGGCCGGGCCGAAATCTGGACTCCGATCGGCAAGCCTGCCTGTGACTGGCCGACGGGAACGACGGCCGCAGGCGTTCCCAGCAGGTTGAACCACTCGGTGTAACTCCAGGCGTCGAGATATTCGACTGTCTTTCCGTCGATCTTCCAGCTACGTTCGCCGTGCCGGAACGCAGGAATCGCAGCCACCGGACAAAGCAAAATGGGATAGTCGCGCATCTGCTCAAAGACTTGCATGCGCACGATGTCACGCTGAATCCAGGTATCGAGAAGAGTTTGAGCGGTGTGCGCCGGCTCCGCCGCCACCCGATTGGAAAATTCTTTGAGGATCGGGCTGAGCTCCACTTCCCTGCCCTTGGTCATCGGGCCAAGCAACATTCCCCCGGCAATTCCGAAAAACTGCCACCACAGTTGTCGCGCCCTTTCCAGACCCTCGGGACGAAAGGGCTCGACTGAGAATCCCGCAGCTTTCAAACCTTCCGCTGCAACACGAACAGCCTCACGCGTTTCGGACGTGACAGGCGTTCGTCCGTCATCCTCGAAATAACCTACGCGCAGCCGCCTCACATCTTCTTTATCCGGCCATCGCAGGGGAACCGGTGCGGCCGAGGGATCGCCATCGTCCGGGCCCTGCATCACTTCAAACAGCACCTTCAAGTCAGCCACAGTTCGCGCCATGGGTCCCACCACGCCCAGCAATGCGAACGGTCCAACGGACGCCGGAAAATGCCCGGTCGCCGGGATGCGGCCCGGTGTGGGCTTCAATCCGCAGATTCCACTGAAGTGCGCGGGAACCCGTATGGAGCCGCCGCCATCGCTGCCGACGCCACCCGCAGAGCAGCCGCTGGCGATTGCCGCGGCTTCTCCACCGCTCGAGCCGCCGGGGGTTCGCGACACATCCCAGGGATTGTTGGTGCGCCCATACAGCAGATTGTCCGTCTCCCAAGCCATCAACAGTTCTGGAGTATTCGTGGTCCCCAAAATAATCGCCCCCGCATCGCGCAGCCGCGAGACCAAAGGCGCGTCTTCTTCCGCGATCAACCCCGTCCGTAGTTTTGTCCCGGCCTCGCAACCAAGTCCTTTCACCTGGATCGCGCTCTTGATGCTGAGCGGCACTCCGTGCAACGGCCCGAGCTGGCGCTTGCCCAATACCGCAACTTCTGCTTGACGGGCCTGGTCACGGGCGCCAGACAAGTCCACTTGCACGAATGCATTCAGCTTCGCATTCAGGCTTTCGATCCGCGTCAGATGAGCTTCGACCAGCTCCAGTGGGGACACTTTCTTTTCGCGAATTTGTTGCGCCATGGAAACCGCCGGCAGGAAGGTCAGGTCAGACAAGCACTCGCACTCCAGAGAAGTGCGAGTCTAGCACGGCGTGGCGACTTGACCGGCCTAGATGGAGACCAATGATCGGGAATTCCGGGAGTTCCTCGGCGGCAACAGGACGCGCACTGCGTCCTTCGTCGTGACATGGCGGCGCGCAAACCAACTGCGAAGATATCTCCTGGATGCTGGCGTAAGCCGCGAGAAGAACAAACCAGCGCGTCCGGTTTCGTCTGCCCAGATCACCTCTCCGATCGCATGCACCGTCTGCGCCGTACCCGGTAAGACAAAACGCAACGGTACACTCTGGGCCTGGGACAAGGGTTCGGGCGCTTGCAACGCCAATCCCTGTTCGCTGAGATCGCGCAGCAGGGCGGGCAGGAGCGTGCCCGCAATTTGCAGTTGCACCAGCGCTTTTACTGTGTCCCGGGCCGAGCGGCGCCGGTCACGGCGCATGAAGTGCTTCGCATCCCAGAACGACTGCGCCACATCTCGTGCCTTCAATGGTTTGTGCAAAACAAACTTGGCTCCCGCCTGAAACGCGCCGCTCACCGGCCCCAGTTCGGTGACCAGGGCCAGCAACAACGGTGGCCGCTCGGAGCGCACCAGGGGCGCCATCTGGGCGACTTGGGCAGCCCCAGGTTCGTCAAAATCCAGCACCATGGCCGAGTAGGGACGCTTCGCCAACAGATCCAGTGCCTGAGCGCACGAGGGGCAGACCTCGGCCTCGATCTCGAGCTTTCTGAGCACCGCCGTCAGACAGCGCAGGCTCGTGGGGTCTTGCAGAACCAATAACGAGTTCAGCCTCATCGAGCTTTAGCCTAAGCGGCGACTTTTCTTCCGCAAAGTAACAGCTGTAATTTTCTTGTGGTTACCGGCGCGCCTTGCTCCCGAACTGGCACCCAGAACATTTCGGGGCCCCACGGCTCAGACAGCGCCTACTAAGCGCTTTCTATCCAATGAGATAACTGCGATTGCACGCGGCCTATTCTTTCGTAATCTCCCGTCGGAGCATGGTTCAATGCGATATTTAAGGGACAATCATGGCTAGGCCCACCCAAAAGAACGTCAAACGCGCACCGCGCGTGAAGCTCGGGGGCACGGTGCTTTTTCTGGCGCGCCTCGAGAACGGCCGGCAACTGCGGGGAAAACTGCATCAGCTCTCCACCACCGGCGGTCTCTTGCAAGTGGAAAAGCCCCTCGACGAAGGCATCAAAGTGGAAGTGATTTTTCACGTGGGTAACAGCACCGTCCGCAGCAAGGCCAGAGTGTTTTTTCCCATGTGGGCCACACAAGGTTACCTGCAACCGTTCGAATTTGATGAACTCAATGAAGTCGAGCGCTCGGCTTTGCAGGCGAACCTGCTAAAGTTGTTGAAGGGCCAAGCGGCGGCGACCAAAGAAAGCAGCGAAACCACTCCTGCCATGGATTCCGCTTCCGCGGTGTAGCCTTCCGCTCCCACCGGTTCGTTCCATTCCGTTAGAATGTTCTGGACATCCGCCAATTGGAGACTCTGATGGCACACCAGCATTCTCCTCGTTTTCTTCGCATCGTCGAAGATGCCAGGAAGCGAGTCCGGGAAACCACCGTCGACGAGGTAAAGTCGAAATTGGATCGCGGCGAGAAGTTTCTTCTGATTGACGTGCGCGAAGATAACGAATACGCCAAGGACCACCTGCCCGGCGCCATCCATCTGGGCAAAGGAATAATCGAGCGCGATGTCGAAGAACGGGTCCCGGACTTGAACGCACCCATGGTCCTGTACTGCGGCGGCGGTTTCCGCTCCGCCCTGACGGCCGACAACCTCCAGAAGATGGGCTACAGTCAGGTAATTTCCATGGATGGCGGCATTCGCGAGTGGCGTGAAAAAGGATACCCGCTAACCAAGCAGTAAGCGCGTTACTTCGGCCCGCTCCGCTCTCAAAAGTACTTCGGTAACTTGATGACCCAGTCCCAACAGGTCACGATAGTGACGCTGCCGTGGATACCAGTCTGGCGGCACGGCTTAGATATAAGACGATATGGCGGGAAAATTGAACTCGACTTCGGGAGCAGCGGCCGCTCCGGCGCGGGCCGCGAAATCTTCTGTCGAATCTGTATTGGCGCAGGCAGTCACACCGGAAAAATTTCGCGCTGCAGTCTCCAAATTCTTCGGCGTGCGGCCCAACGAAGTTGCCCTGTTGCGCCTGGAAAAGGGTCTGCTGAAATTCGTATTTCCTGACCAACTAAAAACTGCCGGCTCGATTCCCGTCTCCAGTTCGTCGTCGGTGGCCGCGCATACTGCTTCTACCAAGAAGACGGAGCTGTTCAACACTTTCGCCAAAGTCAAGCACGCTCGCGTGTTTGAAACCGTACGGCTCGGTACGACCGAGGAGACCGACCATTCGGAACAGACTTCCATTCAGAAACTGATGTCGGCGCCGATTCTCAACCCGCAGAAGAAAGTCCTGGGCGTAATCCAGATTTGCCGAAAGGGATTCGATCTGGCTTCTTCAGGGCCGGATTTCACACTCGACGACTTGCAGCAACTCGAAGAAGCTGCTCGCGTCGCCGCAACATTGCCGTTTCTCGTCGAGGCCGGCAAGTAGGGCATTCTCCCCAGGGTGTCCCGCCGCAACGCCTTTAATTCTTGCGTGAGGTGCGGTTCTTGTAAGCAATCTTCATCGCTGCATCCAGTCCCTGCTTTTCCTCGTTGGTCAGGAGTCTCGAGCCCCCCTTGCTCAACTCGCCCAACTGAAGCGGCCCTATGGCAACGCGCACCAGTCGCAGTACTTCGATCTCGTGGGCGGCAAGCATGCGTCGGATCTGACGATTCTTGCCTTCGTCGAGTACGATCTCCAGCCAACTCTTCTTGCCACCGCTCCGCAATAGGCGTGCCGCTTTGGCTCGCAGAATCTTGCCTTCTGACGCCATCCCCCGGACCAGAGCGGTTAAAAGATCGTCGTTGGCCACGGTCGCAATCTGCACGTGGTAAGTCTTGTCCAGATGCGTTTCCGGCGCCAGCACGCGCGCGGCCCAGTCCGTATCGTTGGTCAGAAGCAAGAGACCTTCGCTGGCCTTATCGAGACGCCCCACCGGCCCGAGCCAGGGCAAATTCCTATCCAGACCCGCATATACGGTTTTGCGGCCCTTCTCATCGCTGGCCGTCGTCACTACACCGCGGGGTTTGTTCAGCATCAGGTAAATCTTGGCCGGTGCGGCAGTCGTGCGGCCCTCGACTTCGATCCGGTCCCGTTGCCAATTGACCGGCCGCTCCGGATCGCGTTGGATGGTTCCGTTAACCGTCACTCGCCCCTTGCCAATCAGACGAAATGCCGCCGAGCGCGAGCAATATCCCAGTTTTGAAAGTGCGCGTGCCAAACCCACTCGTGGCGAAGTTAGCGAAGTCACCCGTTCATGCTAATTGATGATGATGCCCCCGGATTGAATCCTTGCATTAGACGAACCCGGCCCGGCCCCCGCTATTGTGGTTCGGCCCGCCTGCTGCGGTGCTAAAATAAGGGCACATCCAATGGCCGAACGAACGTTTACTTTCGACGAAGCAAGAACACTATTACCCGTCCTCGAATCACTGTTACGCGCCGCGATTGAGGGCAAAAAGCTTATCGAATCTGTGGACGCCGAGCTTCAGGAGCTTGCGCACCGCGTGTTCCTGCAAGGCGGCCTACAGGTGAATGTGGTCCACATGGCGCGCCGCAAGGCTGAACGCGAGAAGGCGATTCAGCGCGTCAAGGACGCTTTGGCCGAGATCGACGCCGCCGGGGTGCAGGTCAAGGATCTCGACATCGGATTGCTTGATTTCCCCTGCGAAGTGGACGGCCGGATCGTCCTTTTGTGCTGGAAGCTGGGGGAGAATGGAATCACCCACTGGCACGGGGTCAGCGAAGGCTTCGCCGGGCGCAAGCCCATCGACGAGCGCATCCTGAAAGCGAAAAGAACCAACTAACCCCGCTGGAATCACCTATCCAGACTGTGCAAGTTCTCCTTCCCACTGCGTTCTATCCAGAAGTGGACATTGTTCCCGATTTGGTAACCGAAGTACCTGTGGCTGGGTTGACCTGCGTTTTTCTCTGCTACAATTTTCTTCTGGCGCGGGCGCGCAAGAAACGATACAGGGCCGAGGTTGTTTAAAATGTTGAGTGGCAAGAAGAAAATCGAGATTCTAGCTGCGTCTGCGACCCTGCTCCTGTTCGCTGTTGGCGTGGGCTGCCACGGGTTCTTCGTTGATCCTGTGCTGACTTCCGTGACGGTCGGCCCTACCGCCACCATCAATCAAGGAGGCACTGTTCAAGAGAGTGCCGTGGGTACCTACAATGACGGCTCAAGCAGCAGCCTGAGCAATGTGCAGTGGAGTAGCGATACGCCGGACGTCGCCAGTGTCGTTGCGAGCGGTCTGGTAACGGGTGTATCGCCGGGAACAGCGACGATTACCGGCTCTTCGGGCACGGTAAGTGGAACCGCTACCATTACCGTATCGCTCTCCAATGTAACCGGACTGACTATTACCCCGACGACGGCGAACATCAAGGCTAACGGCGGCACCGCCAATTTTACCGCCAAGGCGACAATTGCGGGTGGGCAACCGGTGGATGTGACCGCGACCGCCACCTGGACCGCCAGCGACACCGCCAACACCACATTGACACAAGGGCTTGACCCCGAGACCGTCACAGTTAATGCAGCGCCCGTCGGCGAAAGGATCACTTTAACGGCGAGCTATCTTAGCGGTAGCGGGGTTACCTACGTCGCAAACGCCACCATCACGGTCACGCAATAGCTACACTCATGGCTGAGATTCGCTGTATCGGCATTTGCACCGGAGGCGGCGATGCTCCCGGCCTCAATGCCGTGATTCGCGCCGCCGTCAAAGCCGCCATCCTCAAATACAAGTGGAAAGTCATCGGCATCCCCGATGGCTTTGATGGCCTCATCTGGCCGGAGAAATCGCGCGAACTCGCGCTCAACGATGTGAGCGATATCCTGCCGCGTGGCGGCACCATCCTGGGCACTACCAACCGCGGCAATCCTTTCCATTACAGAATTGTGGAGAACGGGATTGAGGTAACGCGGGACATCTCTGAGTCGGTAATTGCCAACGCGCGCAAGCTCGGCATCGACGCCGTGATCAGCATCGGCGGCGATGGCTCGCAGAAGATCGCTCAGGAGCTTTTCGAAAAGGGTGTGAAGATCGTGGGCGTGCCCAAGACCATCGACAACGATCTCTGCGCCACCGAGGTGACATTCGGGTTCGACACTGCCCTGAACACGGCCACCGACGCAGTGGACAAGATCCACACCACCGCCGAGGCACACCATCGCATTATGGTGGTGGAGGTTATGGGCCGGGATGCGGGTTGGATCGCGATTGAAGCCGGCATCGCCGGGGGCGCTCACGTCATCCTGATTCCCGAGATTCCATTTTCCGTGCCCAAAATCTGTGAACATGTCGCACTGCGGGAAAGCTATGGCAAGCGTTTTACCATCATCGTCCTCGCCGAGGGTATCAAGCTGCCCCAGGAGTGGGCGGAAAAGCGCCGCACCGGATCGGTCGGCCCCCGGATCGGCGACGCGGTGGCGGCCAGCACCGGCAAGGAAGTCAGGGTCAGTGTTCTGGGACACATCCAGCGCGGCGGCTCGCCCACGCCCTTTGACCGCATCCTGGCAACACGGTTCGGCGTCGCTGCCGTTGACCTGATCGCCAAGGGAGGCTTCGGAAAAATGGTCTGCCTGCGCAACGAGCGTATTGGGTGCGTGGACATCGCCGACGCTGTAGGCCAATTGAAGACTGTCGACCCTGACGGAGAATTGGTTTCTACCGCGCGCGCCATCGGGATTTGTTTTGGGGACTGACCGGGAAGACTTACCAATCCGCTAAACATCCGAGGTTCGGTGCTGCGCTATATTGATCTTGTGACCTCCGCAAAAATCAGGCTGCGATCCCGCCTGTTGCTGGCGGTATGGCTGGCGTTGCCGCTTGCCGCCTGCACCCGTCATAGCAAGGCCACGGAAATGGCCTATGTTTCCGCCCCCCAGGTTGCGCTGCGCGATCGCGTCGCAGCCGTCTTCAATAAGAAGGGAACCGTTAAGAATGGGGAACACGTCCAGGTCCTGGAGCGTGAGAAGCGCTTTGCCCGGATACGCACTCAGGGCGGGGTGGAAGGCTGGATGGAGCAACGCTACCTGGTAAGTCAGCAAGTGTTCGACGGTTTTCAGAAACTGTCGCAGCAGGCGCAGAACGACCCCGTGCAGGCCACCGGGACAACCCGCAATGACACTAACATTCATCTCGACCCGGGCCGCGAAGCCGAGCACCTGTACCAACTCAACCAGGGCGCAAAGGTGTCCGTCCTAAAACGCGCCACCGCAGAGAAGGTCCTTCCCGGCGCCCTTCCCATGCCGAAGCCCGATGGGAAGCCGCCCAACTCCCCGACTCCCATGATGGAAGACTGGTGGCTCATTCGTGATCCCGAGCAACACGTCGGTTGGGTGCTGGCGCGGCTGGTGGATATTGATGCTCCCCTCGAGGTTGCGCAATACGCGGAGGGTCAGCGCATCGTCGCATTTTTCGCACTCGACGAAGTCGTGGATGGAGACAAGAAGGTCCCGCAATACCTGGTGCTGCTCACCGAACCCCGTGACGGCATGGACTTCGATTTCAATCAAGCGAGGGTTTACACCTGGAATGTAAAACGCCATCGCTACGAAACCGCCTATCGTGAACGCAACCTGAACGGAGTCTTGCCGGCGACGGTCACCCAGGAGACCTTTGAAAAGGACGGCACTTTGCCGGTGTTCGTGTTGCGGGTGAAAGACGACGCTGGCAACATCGTGGAACGAAAATACAAGCTGAATACACCCATCGTGAAGCGCATACTGGCGCCGGGCGAGGAACCGCAGAAGGCGGCGGCAAGAAAAAAGGGCCAGGGGCGATAGGTGGTGGTCGTTTTTTTTCAGGCGTTTCGTCTGGGCAGGTCAATCTGCGGCAGCGAAGGAAGGGGCTGGCCGTTATCAAACGCTTCCAGCCACCGGGCCAGCGATTTCAGGAGCGGGGACACTTGAATGCCGTAAAACTGCGGAGGGTGCCCGGCAAGGTTCTGCATGGCCCGCACTAACACGGACCGCATGCCTAGACGGTTTCCCGTGGAATAATGGTGCAGGGCCACTGCCACCTGAACCAGCCCTTGCCAGATTTTCTTCTCTTCGTGTGGCGCGGCCCTCCAAACATCCTCCAGCACCTCGTGAGCGTCGAAGAATTTACCCTGATTGAAGAGTGCGATGCCGCGTAGATACTCGTGTTGGTTGGCGGTCACAGCCTTGTCCTCACAAAACAAAACCTCGCGCCGCGGCGCGAGGTTCGCAGGTCAGTTCCCCGCCTAGCGTCCAAAAATTCCGTAGTGGGAACTTGATGCCATAAAGAACAGCAGTGGAACCGAGAGAAAAAAGTTCGTCCGCGACGCCAGGAAGGTCTGGCGGGCCAGGGCCGCCGCATTGGCGGGTGGCGTGCCAGCCAGCGTTCCTCGAATGATCTTCTTCTGGTTCGGCCAGATAATCCCCCATACGTTGAACAGCATGATGATACCCATACCGCCACCGACTCCAATTGCCAGCACGTGATTATCGTCCTGACCCACCGGAGTGTAGTTCAAGAACAGGTAACTTGCCGCGATCACAACCACCGTAGTGATGAGGCCCAGAACGTACCCGCTGGGGGCTTTGGAAATCACAAAGAAGAGAATCCCCCAACTGACAATCCAGACCAACAGAAAGAATCCGACCGTGCTGCCGGCGCCCACGCCCATGCGTTGAGCGTCTCCTGCAACGTAAATCTGGGCCCAATACCAGAAGCCTACGAAAACCGTGATCAGAGCGCTCCAGCGGAACAACTGGAGCGTCGGCATGGTCATATACTGAAAAACCTTCGGCTTCATGCCCGCATCCACCTGCTTCATAAACGGAACATTCACCAGGTTGAAAAAATAGAGCAATCCAATCCAGGTGATGCCCGCCATGAAGTGAACCCATCGCAACAGGAAAGCCAGGGCCTCGGTGCCGGTGTGGGTGGGCATTACCCATGACGTAGTGACCGCAATCAGATCATGCATTCTGTCCTCCGCCAGTTCGTAGCGCGTGCTTCTACCTCATGGCCAGAAAGCGCGCGGCAGTGTGCCCGCGAGGTAAGCCCGTCCGCTGGACCTGCCGTTGCGAGCTACAGGTACCTGCATTTTGTTCTAGTTGCAGTGCGGCGCTGGAATATTTGCACTTTGCTCCGCTTATGTCAACCACGGGGAATGAGGTGACGGCTTGATTACCTTGAAAAGTGGCGAGCAAGGCCGTATTGTACGGAAGATTGCTTCGAGGCACGCCGGTCCGGCACAACGGCATCTGCGGATCTCGAATTCCCCCCTGTTCCTCACGCTCAATTGGCGTGAGGGATTGATGTACCGTGGCACTTCAGAGCTCCGGTAGTCAGGGAGCTGAGGAGGTTGGCATGGACAGCAAGCCGGCGCAGAACATTCAGGATTCGTTTCTCAATACTGCGCGCAAGGAACGTTTGAATATAACGATTTACTTGTTGAGCGGCGTTAAGTTGTCGGGACGCATTCGTTCCTTTGACAAATATTCCGTTGTGCTTGAAACCAACAATCAGGAGCAGCTGATCTTCAAGCACGCCATTTCCACCATCGCCATGGGCCGAGCCATGCATGGCCACAGTGACAAGCCCACGGTAATGCCATCGGCGGCCCCGGTGGAGGAGCCAGGCGCGGCGGCCGCGGCGGCCGCATCGGGCACGGAAGGATAAGGCAGCCCTTTCTTGCGCAGCTCAGAAGGCAAGAGCTCTCGCCAGACTTCGGGGCTGAAGACCGTCCAGCGGTCCTCGGTCGAGCGCGCCTTTCTGATCGGGATCCAATACCGTGTTCACACGCCTCTCGCCAAGACTCGAAAGAAGTCGCTGACGAGCGAGGCCCAGGCAGCCCGCGATAATGCCGGAGGCGTCACCGCCCGCTCGAAAGCTCCCGCCATTCCCGAGTTCAGCGCCGAAGAATCGCTGGCGGAGCTGCGGACGCTGGCGCAAAGTGCGGGCGCGGAAGTGACGGGCGAATTCTTGCAGAGCCGCGACCGGCCGGATCCGGCCACCCTCATCGGCAAAGGCAAGCTGGAGGAGATTGCGGGTGCTGCGGCCTCGGTCTTTGCTGACCTGCTGCTGTTCGATCATGACCTGACCGCCTCCCAGCAGCGCAACATAGAAAAAGTGGTGAACGTGCGGGTAATCGACCGCACCCAGCTCATTCTCGATATTTTTGCCCGCCACGCCCGGACCCGCGAAGGTCAGTTGCAGGTCGAGCTGGCCCAACTGGAGTACATGCTGCCCCGGCTGGGTGGCAAGGGCATCGAAATGTCGCAACTGGGGGGCGGCATCGGCACCCGGGGCCCCGGCGAAACCCAACTCGAAACCGACCGCCGGAAAATCTACCGGCGCATTCGCCACGTCAAAGAGCAAATCGAAAATGTGCGCCGCATCCGCGCTCAGCAAAGGCAGCGTCGCGAATCAGTTCCGGTGGCGACGGTCGCTCTGGTGGGCTATACCAACGCCGGGAAGTCCACATTGTTCAATGCCCTTACACAGGCCACGGTGCTGGAGTCTCCCAAGATGTTTGCCACTTTGGACCCTACTATTCGCGGAGTGACGTTGCCATCGAAACGCAAGGCGCTGCTCTCTGACACCGTAGGATTCATTCGCAACCTGCCGCACACGCTGGTGACGGCTTTCCGCGCAACGCTGGAAGAAGTGCAACGCGCAGCCTTGATTCTGCAAGTCTCCGACGCCAGCAGTCCGCTCTCCGCCGAACAGGATGCTCAAGTGGACCGCGTGCTAAAGGAGTTGGAAGTAGACACCAAGCCGCGCCTGCGAGTGATGAACAAGATCGACCTGCTGCCTCCCCGCCAGCGCGATAGCTTGCGCGACGACGCAATGTCCGTTCACGTCTCCGCGGCGAAGGGCATTGGTATGAGCACGCTGATGGATCGCGTCGACCACGCGCTCTCCGAAGATGCCGTCAGCAGGATTCGTCTGCGGGTTCCACAAAAGGAAGGAAAGACGCTGGCCATGCTGGAGGCGCGTGCGCGGATCTATTCACGAGCGTACAAAGACGGGCTGGTGGAATTGGAAGTGGGAGCGCCGGAGTCGGTAGTGAGAAAGGTGAGGGAGTGGGTGGTGTCGTAGCCGCAGAGTGTCATTTACAAAGCTCTTGATCGGCGGATCAAGGGTTGTTGCCGGCGGCGAAGGCACAAGAAGTGCCGGTGTTGAACCCTGGGCGGCCGAACCTCAGCCGCAATTTAAATGGGCCAGCTACCAAGAAGCGGTGACATTCCTTGGCTGCCGGCCCATTCGATCCTGAATTGGATCGGAGGTGATACTTTTATGCTAGTCCCCTCAATTGAGAAGTCAAGCATTCTTTGGGCGGAAAATTGGACGCTTGACAATTGGCCGAAAGTACAGTCTGCGGGGGCGCCGCGCCGTACCTCGACACTTCCATCCGCGTTGACACTAAGCCTTGCAGGATGTTAGGTTTAATGGTTTTCCAAGCCCTCATTAGCTCAAGATATTTCAAGATCAAACATGGACCAGACGCTGCGGCAAGTAGGGGAATTACTGCTCGGATCCGTACCCACCATCATTTTCATGGTGCTGTTGTACGGACTCTACAACCTGCTTGTGCACAAACCTCTCACAAGAGTGCTGGCTGAGCGACGCAGCAAGACCGAAGGAGCGGTCGAGAAAGCGCGCGCCGACATCGCCGCTGCTGAGGCCCGAACCGCGGAGTACGAGCAGCGCTTGCGGGAAGCTCGTCTGGCAGTTTTCAAGAGTCAAGAAGCCCGGCGGCAGCAGGCGTTACAGGCGCGGAGCGCGGTTGCGGCAGAAGCCCGCAGCAAGGCACAGGCCCAGGTGGAACAAGCGCGCGCAGCCATGGATGAAGACAAGATCGCCGCCCAGAAAACACTGCAAGCCGAAAGTAGCAGGATTGCGGCTGAGATTATTCGGACAGTGCTACGCCCTGGAAGCGCTCCGGCGGCGGGAGGCGTCCGATGATGCGGCGGATCTTCTTAAGGTTCGTGATGGTGGCGGCGCTGCTCGCGGGTCTGGCGGCCTTCGGCCACACCCAGGAACCGGCAAAGCCTCAAGAGCCGAACCGCGGGACCGGTTCGGCGCAACAGTTGGTCAGAGAGTCCCGCGAGGCCGCGGGTGAAGATGACAACACGGAACTCAAGCATTCGGGCTCGGTCCGGGTGGTGTCAAAGCTGACCGGGCTGGATCTGGAATCCGCTTACTGGCTGTGTGTGGCGTTGAATTTTGCGGTCATTGCCGGAGTTATTTTCTGGCTCTCCAAGAAAAATCTGCCCCATGTGTTCCGCAATCGCACCCTGTCGATTCAGAAGGCGATGGAGGAAGCTCGCCGGACGAGCGAAGAGGCTAACCGGCGGTTGGGCGAAATCGAGTTGCGGCTTTCCCGGTTGGACGTTGAAATCGGAGACATGCGGGCCTCCGCCGAAAGAGATGCGGCGGCCGAGGAGGAAAGAATCAAGGCGGCCGCGGCGGAAGATGCCCGTAAGATCATCGCTTCGGCGGAACAAGAAATCGCAGCCGCGGCAAAGTTGGCGCGGCGGGAACTGACCGCGTATGCAGCCGATCTTTCGGTCGCGCTGGCACGAAAGCAAATTCAGGTGGACGCTGCCACCGATCAGGCGCTGGTGCGCAATTTCGCGCAGCAGATCAACTCCCGCGAAGACGGGGCGAAGGGCAAGCAATAAATGGCCACAGTCATCAACACCTACGCTCGCGCTTTCGCCGACGTAGTGTTTGCCAGCAATCTCGACCCCGGGAGGACGCTGAAGGAAGCGCAAGATATTGCTGAACTGGTGGCCGCAAACAAGCAACTGCGGGACGTCTGGGCAACTCCGTCGATTCCCGCTGAGCAAAAACGGGCGGTGCTGGATGCGATCGTCAAACGTGAGGGAATCTCGCGCCCGGTACGCAACTTCGTGGCCGTGCTCATGGACCATCACCGAATCGGGTTCCTGACAGCCATCGTAAAGCAGTTCGAACTGGAACTGGACGCGCGCATGGGTTTCGCCGAAGCGCAAATCACCAGCGCACGCGAGCTGAGCGAAAGTGAGCGGGCCGCGCTCGAAAGCCAGGTGCAGGCCATGGTAGGAAAAAGAGTCCGCGCGCACTATTCGCGGGATGCCTCGTTGCTCGGAGGCGCGATAGTAAGAATCGGAAGCACCATCTACAACGGCTCGGTGGAAGGACAGTTGGAAAGAATAAGAGAGGCCATCACCTCTTAAGGCTGGCGTGAACCTTAAGCAGACGCTCAACCGCGAAGGCGGAAAAGAAATACCGCAAAGATAGCAAAGCCGAAAGCTAGGAGCCAAAAGCAAAAAGCTGACTTTATGGCACAAATCAAAGCAGACGAAATCACACAGTTAATCCGCCAGCAGATCTCGAGCTACGAATCCAAGATCGCTGTCGACGAAGTGGGCACGGTGGTGACTCTGGGAGACGGCATCGCCCGCGTCTACGGCCTGGACAAGGTCATGGCCGGAGAACTGCTCGCCTTCCCGCACGATGTGGCAGGTATCGCCATGAACCTGGAAGAAGACCAGGTGGGGGTGGTGCTGCTGGGCGACTACACCGAGATCAAGGAAGGTGACGAAGTCAAGCGCACCGGCCGCATTATGAGCGTGCCTGTCGGCGACAACATGATCGGCCGCGTGGTGAATTCGCTCGGCCAGCCCATCGACGACAAAGGCCCTATCGCCACGGATCAGTTCATCGCTTTGGAACGTCTCGCTCCCGGTGTAATCGATCGCCAGCCGGTGCGTGAGCCGATGGCCACCGGACTCAAGGCCATCGACAGCATGATTCCCATCGGCCGCGGCCAGCGTGAGTTGATCATCGGCGACCGCCAGACCGGAAAAACTGCCGTCGCTCTCGACACCATCATCAACAGCCGTGGCAATGACCTGATTTGCATCTACAACGCGATCGGCCAGAAGCGGTCGTCCATCGCACAGGTGGTAAAGATTCTGGAAGACGCCGGCGCGATGGAATACACCATCGTGGTCGCGGCCTCGGCGTCCGAACCCGCTCCGATGCAGTACATCTCGCCTTATGCGGCCTGCGCCATGGGCGAATATTTCCGCGATACCAAACGCCATGCGCTGGTGATTTATGACGATCTTTCGAAGCACGCCGCATCGTACCGCGAAATTTCGCTGCTGCTTCGGCGGCCGCCCGGACGCGAAGCCTACCCCGGCGATGTTTTCTATCTCCACTCCCGGCTGCTGGAACGCGCCGCGAAACTGAGCGACAAGAACGGCGGAGGCTCGTTGACTGCGCTGCCCGTAATCGAAACCCAGGCCAGCGACGTTTCCGCCTATATTCCAACCAACGTCATCTCCATTACCGACGGGCAGATCTTTCTGGAAACCGACCTGTTTAACAGCGGCATTCGTCCCGCGGTCAACGTCGGCATTTCTGTGAGCCGCGTCGGCGGCAGCGCGCAGATCAAAGCCATGCGGCAGGTTGCCGGCACGCTGAAACTGGAACTCGCGCAGTATCGTGAATTGGCAGCCTTCGCGGCCTTCGGCAGCGATCTCGACAAAGCCACGCAGGCCCAGTTGAATCGCGGGCAACGGCTGGTCGAATTGCTCAAGCAGAACCAGTTTTCGCCGCTGCCGTTCTCCAAGCAGATTCTGATCGTTCTCGCGGGTACTAGCGGATTTCTCGATGACCTTCCGGTGAATCAGGTGCGCGATTTCGAGAAAGAACTATACAAGTACGTGGACGCGACCAATCCAGCGATCCTGCGTACGATCATGGAAAAGAAAGTTCTCGACGACGCATTGAAGGGTCAGTTGACGAGCCTGATCAAAGAAGCGAAGCAGCAGTTTGTATCAAGCCGGGAAGCAGTAGCGAAGTAGCCCCGAGTCCCGAGTCGCGAGCCAATGCGTTTTTCGCTCTCGACTCAGGACTCGCAACTCGAATATGCCCAACATTCTCGACATCCGTCGCCGTATCCGCAGCGTCATCAACACGCGGCAGATTACCAAGGCCATGAAAGTGGTCTCGGCGGCGCGGCTGCGCCGCGCGCAGGAACGCGCTC
>JBOGLG010000047.1:0-241344 GCA_050745985.1 Terriglobales bacterium
TCGTTCGCCTACACGTTTTCTGCGCTTAAGGGTTTCCAAGCAGGGTCCGAATACTTCGTCGCCATGTGCCCCCTCAAGCTCATACCGAAGATTTTCCTGTTTGATGAGGACGAACTTCCTTCCGAACTCCGCGCCCAGCGCGCGTTGAACCGGGCCCGAGTGCCGGAGATGGCGCGGTATCTCGTGGAGAATCCCAATGAGTACGTCTTCTCTTCGATCACGGCTGCCATTGATGGCGAAGTGCACTTTGATCCGCACGATCCCTCGAAGCCCTACATCGGCAGCCTGGTTGTGCCGATGACGGCGCGATTTATCATCAACGACGGGCAGCATCGCCGGGCCGCCATCGAAGAGGCGTTGAAGGTGAAACCGGAACTCGGAGATGAAACGATCTCGGTCGTCTTCTTTCTCGACGGCGGCCTCAAACGTTGCCAGCAGATGTTCGCAGACCTTAACAAGCATGCGGTGCGGCCGACCAAGTCGCTGGGGATTTTGTACGATCTGCGCGATCCGTTATCGCAGCTCTCCCGCAGCCTGATCACCGCGGTGCCGTGCTTCAAGGGTCTGACGGAGACGGGCAAAACCACCATTTCCAATCGCTCGATAAAGCTCTTTACGCTAAGCAGCATCTTCCAAGGCACCAAGGCTCTCCTGAACAAGGCAAAGAATGGGCAGGTCTCGAAGCAAGAACAGGAATTGGTCATTGATTTCTGGAAAGAAGTGGGTAAATACGTTCCGGACTGGAACATGGCCGCGGAACGAAAGGTGAGCGCCGCGGAATTGCGCAAAGACTTCATTCATTCGCATGGCATAGCTCTGCATGCCCTCGGTATCGCGGGTGCGTCCCTGCTTGCCGCCGAGCCCAAGAAATGGAAAGACCGTCTGAAAAGCATTTCGAAGGTTGATTGGGCGCGGTCCAATACCAAGATATGGGAAGGGCGAGCGTTGATCGGAGGCCGGGTGAGCAAGGCCCATAGCAACGTCATCCTCACGGCCGCGCTCCTCAAACGGACGCTAGGCGTACCATTGTCGCCCGAGGAACAACGCTTGGAATCTTCTTTCAATGGCCGAGGCTCTCATGGAAAGTAACCTCCCGCTGCCGATACTCCAAACCACCAGTGCCCTTGACGCCGCGCATCTGCAGGCTCGATACGAAGAGATACGCAGCGTCTATCTTTCCGATCGGCGACCCTGGGTCATCGGCTATAGCGGCGGCAAGGATTCGACCACTGCCCTGCAACTCATTTGGTATGCCCTCTCGAAGTTACCGCGGGAGAAACTGACCAAGCCGCTCTATGTGATCTCCTCTGACACTCTGGTTGAGACTCCCAAGATCGTTGATTACATCAATGTCTCGCTCAAGCGCATGGATGAGAGCGCGAAGCAACAGGGTCTGCCGTTCACAGCCCATAAAGTGCTGCCTCTTTTGGAGAAGACGTTCTGGGTGAACCTTATCGGCCGCGGGTATCCCGCTCCGTCGAAGAGATTTCGTTGGTGCACCGAACGGCTCAAGATCGACCCGGCCAATCGTTTTATTCTCGACCGGGTTGCGGAATTCGGCGAAGTCGTGATGGTGCTCGGCGTGCGGAAATCCGAGAGCGCCACTCGCGCCCAAGTGATGAGCTTGCACCGCATCAACGGGAGCTTGCTGTCGCGCCACACGACGTTGCCGAACGCATTCGTCTACACGCCCATCGAAGACTTTAGCGTGAACGACGTATGGACGTACCTGCTGCAAGCTCCTTCGCCGTGGGGAAACAACAACCGGGACTTGGTCACCATGTACCGCAACGCCCAAGCGGGCGAGTGTCCCTTGGTGGTCGATAAGACCACACCTTCCTGCGGTAACAGCCGTTTTGGTTGCTGGGTCTGCACGGTCGTCACACGGGACAGCTCCATGGAAGCCATGATCGAAAACGGCGAGGAGTGGCTGGAGCCGCTCCTGGAGTACCGAAATCTATTGGCTTCCACCCAGGATCCTTCCGTGAAGGGGCAGGTACGGGAATTCAAGCGGCGCAACGGACGGGTCATGACCAAGGCTGACGGGGGCATTGTGTACGGCCCGTACAGGCTGGAGGTGCGTAAAGATTTTCTACGGCGGTTGCTTGAAGTCCAGAAACGGATTCGCACCACTGGACCGAATCCAAATGAACAGCTCATTACCCTCCCGGAACTCCAGATCATTCGGAGGCTGTGGCGCACCGAGGCGCAGGATTGGGAAGACTCAGTTCCCAAGATCTATCGCGAGGTCATCGGAGATGATGCCGAATGGACTTCGGATGAGATCCCCGCATTCTCTATGGAGGAACGGCGGACGTTGGACGAGATCTGTGCACGTTACGAGGTACCTTCTGACATGGTGGCAAAGCTCCTCGATGCGGAACGGGAGTTGCAGGGCATGAGCCGCCGTTCGAGCGTTTACCAACGGATCGCCGCTATTTTCGATGAGGACTGGCGGTCCGAAGAAGAGGTCATGAACAGCACCGAGGTGGAAGAGGCGTCATGATCCTGACGAATCTAACGCTTACTGACTTTGGAACCTTCCGCGGTGTGCAACATATCCCACTGCAACCGAAGAAGTCTCGCCCCATAATCCTCTTCGGCGGCAAGAATGGGGCCGGCAAGAGTACATTGCTTGAAGCGATCCGACTTTGCTTTTACGGGTGCGGTGCCACCGGCACGCGCTCAAAGGATGAATATGCGCGGTACTTGGATCAGAAGATCCATACCAACGCCAACGCGCTCATCCAACCGACATCGGCATCTGTGGCAATTGAATTCCAATACGGGGAGGTGGATGGACTTCGCACGTACCTCGTCACCCGGTCCTGGGAGCGCAAGAGCTCCGGCAAGATCATAGAAGATCTCCAGGTAGAACGCGATGGCAGGCCTCTCGATGATGTCTCTGCGGAACATTGGCAGGACTTCGTGCGGGATCTTCTCCCGCCGGGCGTGTCGAATCTATTCTTCTTTGACGGCGAACGCATCCAACAGCTCGCGGAGGACTCCTCGGACGAGCAGACCCTGGCTGATGCGATCAAGTCACTCCTTGGCCTCGACGTAGTAGAGCGGCTGCAGACAGACTTAGGTATTTACCTGGCCCGGCTCATCAAGCCTCTGGGACGCGGTTCCGAGCACGCCGACGAACTGACATCGGTGCAGGAAGAAATGACTGCCGTCGAGGTGCAGATCGAGGGTTGCGGCCGCCAAAGAGAGGCCGAGCAGGAACGACTGCGCGAACTGAAATCCGCAATTCAGAGATTGGAAGACACGATTGCCGCGAGAGGCGGGTCGTTTACCCGAAACCGCGAGGGACTGATCCAGAAACAGGCTGCGCTCAAATCAAAGATCCAGCAGCAAGAGACCGTGGTGCGGGAACTCTCCGCGGGACTGCTCCCGTTTGCTCTCGTCCCGGGCCTCTGCCGAGAGCTCAAAGACCGGCTTCTCTATGAAGAGGATCTGGCACAGGAGGCTGCCGGGCGCACGCTTCTGCATTCGAAAAGAGACGCCATCAAGCGAAAGATTGGTTCGCGGGATTTCTGGCAGGGCCTCGGCCCGATCTCAAGCCCCGTCAAGGCTAAGCTCCGCACGCGCCTAGCCGAGCTCTTCGAAACCTCACTGCGCCTATCCCAGCGGAACGGTCAAGAGACGGCCATTCATCATGTCTCTCAGGAGGAGCGTTCACGCCTGCTCTCCTGGATAGATCAGGCCACGGAGGACGTACCCAAGCTTGTTCACCCCTTGCGGGGAGAGATCGAGCGCTCTCACCGGGAGTTACATAAAGCGGAGGAAGCGCTACGCAAGATTCCCGCCGATGACGTGCTGAAGCCCGCTTTGGAAGAACTTCGTTCTCTGAATCACAAGCTCGCAGAAGTAGGCAAACGGATGCTGCTCTTGGATGAAGACCAGCGAGGCCGCGAGCTGACCTTGGCGGAATTGCGACGGCGGTTCGAGCAGGCTACAGAGAAGCTGACCGCACAGGTAGACCACGCCTCCAGGGTTCATTTGGTCCCGCAAGTGAAGAAGGTCCTGGAAGAGTACAAGACGAGCCTGATTCACAAGAAAGTCTTGGAACTTCAGGAAGCCGTGACGGAGTGCTTTCAAACTCTCTGCCGCAAGAAGGATTCTCTCGGCAAGATCATCGTCGATCCAAACGACTTTTCGGTGACGCTACAGGATAAGCACAACCGGCCATTGCCCAAAGCCCAGCTGTCTGCCGGAGAGAAGCAGATCTATGCCATTTCGATGCTCTGGGCGCTCGCCAAGACATCGGGTCGTCCCCTCCCCATTATTATTGATACGCCCCTTGCCCGCCTGGACAGCGATCACCGCAAGCTCCTGGCAGAGCACTACTTTCCTTTCGCCAGCCATCAGGTGCTGATCTTGTCTACTGACACGGAAGTCGACCAGTCCTACTTTGAGGAATTGCGGGGGGCGGTTGGCCAGTCCTACAGGCTTGATTTCGATCCAGAAGAAAATGGTACAAAGGTCGCGCCCGGATACTTCTGGAGATACGCTAATGAAAATAACTAGGCTGCGCTTTACCAAAGAGGCGTCGAACCGCCTGCGGTTTGCGGCGGGGAAGACGGGGCTCACGCCGAATCTTCTCTGTCGCCTAGGATTTTGCCTGTCTCTTGCCGAGCAGACGGTCCCGAACCCGGCGGACTATCCCGAAGAGGAACGCGAATTCAATCGCTATACGTTGCTAGGAGAGTACGATCCGCTGTTCGTCGCATTATTGAAGGAACGTTGCCGTAAAGACGGAGTTGACCTGCAATTGCTGCCTGACTATTTCCGCGCCCACATGAATAGAGGAGCGACGCTGCTCCAGCAGCGGGTCAAGAGTGTTGCCGACCTGGCAGAACTTATCCCTGCGATATAGCGGAAATCACCTGCCTCTCTGGAGAAAATCAAGCTTCGACATATTCTTGCTGCAATGCTTTCCGGGCCATCCTCGACAGGAAATTTCGAATCAGGGCTACTGTTTCGCGGGGAAGAACGCTCGTCGCCGACTGAGTAAAAGTTCCCTCAGTATCCCGCTGTTCCGAAAAGCCGCAATAAGCCCTGGGCGCGAAGCGAGCAAGCGTAGCCCCGGACACGGACGACCCGGAAATTATCCGTCGATATGTCTTCCATGGAAGACTAGGGAACTTTTTGTCCGCTTTCCCCAAGGCGAAGGACTATGGTGTTCGCTGTACAGAGCCGTTATCTTTGGTGCGATTATGACCACGAGCTACTCACAAGAATTTGAGACGGTAGACGTTGTTATCAACTCGACTGCAAGAACATGCGGAGTGGATGCATTCGCACTCTCCGTTATCAAAACGGAGAGACAAATCCGGAAGCTCGTAACCCATCTCATCTACCAGTTTCCGTGTTTCGGCCCAGATGATGTCCCGAGCGTACGTCACGCCTTGGTCAACAACCGACGTGTTTATTTTGATGGGTTTGAAAACGGCTTCAACGCCATTTATCCGCTTAGCATTTCCACCTTGGTCGGCAGTGACTACCTGCCCTTACGCGACCGCATCAGGGAGGCGGTGGACCACCGTAACAAGATTTTTCATGGCCAGCTCACGTCGAACAATTTAACGCGCGACGACCTCCTAGCGTATGTGGGTGACATTCGGACGTGGTGTAAATCTCTGGCGGGAAGCGCCCTCGCCGAATTTGGGTATGATGGCTTTGCCTGGAATTCTTTTCGGAAATCAACGATCCCCGATCTGGAAAAACGCCTCAAGATTCAGATCGCAAACGTCGCGGAATACGAGGAATTCGTTCGTCTGCACATGCAGCGATAGCCGAAACGGAGGACCTCCGCAACACAGGTCGGCTGCGATTGCCTCTCTTCTTGTGTTGGCAATCGGGCGAAGACTTTAAACAGATTTAGCTTCGGCGTGGACGCACTTTAGTTGTTTGTTGCCTCGACTCGGTAGTCCGAGCCGACTGACTGTCGGTCGGTTCTTCCACCCAGACAATAGCCACGTATCAGTGTCGATTGCGTGCCAGATGTGTGCTCTCTTCATTGCCGCTCCGCTACCTGCGGAGTGTCTTCGTAGTTTTGAACACGAGTGGGGACCGGCCAAGGTAGAGGGGACCATTCCTCCAAAAGCGCCGGATTACGGCTCAATGACGACTTTGATAATCCGGTGTACCAGCTCAAGTTGCTGAGGAGCGCAGGTCGTCAGTAGAGTGTCGATGCGCTTTCGGATATCGCGCGGGTCTTCTTCCCGCTCCAGGAGCAGGAGGGTACTTGGTTGTAGCCCTAGTCCCTTTGCCATCGCCACTATCGTATCGAGACTCGGCACTTTCTTCCCGCGTTCCACGTCGCCCCAGAAGTTGCCCGTTATATTGCCGCGTTCCGCAGCTTCCTCAAGACTGAGCTTTGCTGCCTTTCGCAGCCGTCTGATCCGTTGCGCAAACAGTGTGCGATGTTTCACACGAGCCACCTGCACAACCATAGCGAGCATTTTCCCTATGTAAAACAATCTATTGAGTTTAATGGATGTGGCAATAGACGCTTATCGTGTTGGTTCAGGCAGCCGGTTCACTTCAAAAGCGTTGCGCTGAAACTGTCGCAGGAGGAACTGCGGCTACGATAACTGCGATTCGGAGCGGGACGGTGACGCGGCTTTGTAGTTGTAGATCAGCCTCGAAACTTGGAGCGAAAGGTGCAATTGCTCGGGGGTGAGTAGGTCCAGAAGCGTGTTTAGTTCCCTGCGTTCTTGGTCCTGCGCATTCTCCTCCTCCAAGGTCATCAGGGTGCGCACCGAGATTCCCAACCCCTTGGCAAAGCCGAAAATGCTATTAAGGCACGGCTCTTGAACCATGCGCTCAACGCTGCCCCAGAAATTAGTTGAGAGGCCACCTTGCTCGCTCGCTTTCTCAAGACTGAGTTCCGCGGCCTCTCTGAGATGCCGTAAGCGGCTCGCAAATCGTTCTCGATAGTCTGGGGAGGAATCCACATCCCAACAATAGGGTGGGATTGCGGCCTGTACCACACTCGATGGAATTGATTTTGCTTGAAAAACAAACTCTGTCGCGTTATATATGACTGATTATGAACTCTAAAGAGGTTATCGTAAGAGGCCGAAGCTAGGAGTGAGCGGGAGCCGGATACCGCGGGCGCGAAATACAGGACATGAGTCTGTCAGCTTCAGTACGGCTTCCCAATCTTCGACTCTCCAACGAGAATAGCGAAACTGCAATTCTTTCTCTGCGGAATCCCACCGCCGCAGATGTTTCTGACGAAGCACTGATGGCGAATATCTGCGAGGGCGACAATGAGGCCCTCGCATTGCTGTTTCGCCGCTACGCACGAATCGTGCGTGGCGTCGTTTACCGAGTCCTGCGAGACACATCCGAGTCAGACGATTTGCTCCAGGATGTTTTCCTCCTGATTCATCGTTTCTGTAAGACTTTTGACAGTTCCAAAAGCCCAGCACGGTTCTGGATTCTGCAAATGGCTTACCGTCGCGCCATCTCACGACGTCGTTATTTAACCTCCCGCCACTTCTACACACGCCTCGATCTCGACGACGCGGCAAGCCAACTTGCTGATCCGAGGATGAGTGTTGGCCAGCTAGAGGACTCAATCGACGGAGGGCTCGGAAATGGCGGTCTTCAGCAGGCATTTGAGGCGCTTGCGGAGAACCAGCGCCAAACGCTACGGCTCTTCTTTATAGAGGGTTATACTCTTGATGAAATTGCCGCCAAACTTGGTCAATCCCGAGGGAATGTCAAACACCACTACTTCCGCGGGCTGGATCGGCTGCGCAAGGAATTCTTTGTTAGCACATTGCCGGGTAAGCGAGCAGTATGATAAAAAGTGTTGTCCAACCTAGGAGCAGGGGCGTTGTCGCCAACCGAACCCCATGACGAGTTCCTAGAACTCTGCGCCGTTTCGACCTCTGGCCAGCTGACTGGGGAAGAACAGAAGAGGCTGCAGGAGCATCTTGCTGTCTGCCAGTCTTGCCGGGAATCCCTTCAGCAGTTTGAAACGGTCGTCGGCCAAGCGATTCCCGCGATTGCAGCCAACGAAGAGCCTGAGAGCGCAGAAGCCGGCCCACCCTGGTCACAGGAACAGGCTGAGAAGGCTTTCTTCCAGCGCCTGGCGCAGGAGGAAAAGCACGAGCCCAAGAATCTCCGCAGCTTGAGCGATCTCCCAACCAACCCCTATCACCTTCCCCCATTCTCCAGTTCGTTACCTTGGCGGCAGGTGTGGATGCTCTACGCTGCGGGAATTCTGCTTTTCCTAACCCTTGGCTTCTACGCTTATCGCGTTAACGTCCACCACCCAACTGAGGCTGCCCAGCACGCCCTACCCCTACCTAGCGTACAAAATCAGGCCTCTCTGGAAGAACAACTGAGCGACGCGGGCCACGATCGCGAAATCGCACGCGCCCAGATCGAGCAGCGAGACAAAACGATCACGGATCTCCGCCACCACTTGGCCGAGCAATCGGCCGAAATCAACCAGATGAAATCGACGACGGCGCGATCGGAGAACGATCAGCGCGCCGGCGACGCAAGCAGACAGGACCTCACTCAGCAGCGAACTGATCTGGCGCAGAGGTTGGACGCCGCCCAGACCAATTCCAACACGCTCCAGGAAAAGCTGGATGTTTTGGCGCAACAGTCTGCCCAAGATGCAGCTCGCGCCAAAGCGTCAGAGGCCAGGGCCAACGATCTTACCCACCTGCTGCAAGACCGCGAGGCGGCGCTGGAGCAGCAGGACCAACTCCTCGCTCACGACCGTGACATCCGGGACCTCATGGGTGCCCGCGATCTCTACATCGCCGAAGTCTACGACGTCGCCCGCACCGGCAAGACCCAGAAACCTTATGGACGGGTCTTCTACACGCGGGGGAAGTCGCTGATCTTCTACGCGTACGACCTGGACCAGCAGACGGAAGCGAAGAAGGCGAATACGTTTCAAGCCTGGGGCCGCCGGGGGCCGGACCAGCAACAGGCGCTCAACCTGGGCATTTTCTATGAAGACAATGCGTCCAGAAAACGATGGATTTTGAAGTGTGACGACCCGAAGACACTGGCACAAATCGATGGCGTATTTGTGACCGTGGAACCCAACGGCGGTAGTCACAAGCCCAGTGGCAAATCACTCCTGTTTGCTTACCTCAGAATTGACCCAAATCATCCGTAACTTTGTTGTTACGTCCCCGCCACGTCGTTAATTCGTCCTAGAATGAAGCAACGTGGTACCAGCGCGGATTGTCCTGCGAACAATAGGAGAGGGGGCTGGAACCCCGTTGGTCGCTGGAGAGTCTAATGCGCTTCCCCTATGTTGTTCTGCTTTCCGCTTGCGCTTTGATGTTGGCCGTGCCACTTCTGGCGCAATCACCCAACGGGGTTATCAATGGTCTCGTCGGCGATCCTTCCAACCGGGTAATCGTTGGCGCCGATGTGGTGGTTGCTAACGATGTCACGGGCGTGCAATACACCACCAAGACCAATGGCGAAGGCATCTACGTTGTCCCGAATCTCCCGCCGGGACCGTACCGGCTGCAAGTCTCGAAGGTGGGATTCAAGACACTTATCAAGCCCGATATAGTCCTCAACGTTCAAGACGCGCTGTCCATCAACTTCACGTTGCCCGTTGGTGCGCTCTACGAGACGATGACCGTCGAGGGCGGCGCGCCGCTCGTCAACACGGAATCGGCAGCCGTTAGCACGGTTGTTGATCGCCAATTCGCCGAGAACTTGCCGATGAACGGCCGAAGTTTTCAGGCGTTGATCGAACTCACTCCAGGAGTCGTCCTGACCGCCAGCAATTCTTACGATTCGGGGCAGTTCAGTGTCAACGGGCAGCGCGCGGATGCCAACTACTGGATGGTAGATGGCGTCAGCGCCAATATTGGTGTGGGTGCTAGTCCGAATGCCACGGGCCCGGGAAATGGCCTTGCAGGTTCGCTGGGCTCATTTAGCGTCCAGGGCGGAACCAACAGCCTGGTCTCTGTTGATGCTCTCCAGGAGTTCCGTATACAGACCTCCACCTATGCGCCAGAATTTGGTCGTACGCCAGGTGGCCAGATTTCGATAGTCACCCGTTCCGGAACCAATAAATTCAACGGAACGGCGTTCGATTACTTGCGAAATGATTTCTTCGATGCCAACAATTGGTTCAACGGATACACCAACGATCCGCCGCTCCCGAAAGCTGAAGAGCGCCAGAATGATTTCGGTGGGACATTCAGCGGCCCAATCTTGAAAGACCGCACCTTCTTCTTCTTTTCCTACGAAGGGCTCCGCCTTAGATTGCCGCAAACCGCACTGACCACTGTTCCTGACGTGCAGGCGCGGCAATCTGCGTTGCCTGCGCTCCAGCCCTACTTTAAAGCATACCCCCTCCCCACTGGGGCGTCTCTGGGAAATGGCACAGCGGAGTTTAACGCGAGCTTTTCGAACTCCTCTGCCCTAGACGCATATAGCCTTCGGATCGATCATCGACTGAATAACAAGCTTACTCTGTTTGGCCGGTATAACTATTCCCCCTCAGAAACTGATGCGCGGGGCGCATTCTCAGCGGCCTCCTTGAGCACCGTCAATCCAATTCGTATCACGACACAGACGGCAACTGCAGGAGCTACGTGGAGCATGTCTGCAGAAACAACAAATGATCTGCGCCTCAATTACAGTCGGACCAATGCCTCAAGCCACTACTATCTGGACAACTTTGGAGGAGCTGTTCCGCCGATTTCGGTGCCATTCCCCAGTCCCTACACTGACCAGAATGCACAATTTCAATTTGACATTTTTCCCTCATCCCTATTTGTAGGGCAGAACTCGCATCAACTCCAACGGCAGGTCAATCTGGTTGACAACCTTGCAATGCAACGAGGTTCACACAGCCTGAAATACGGCGTTGACTTTAGGCGCCTGTCACCCCTATATGATCCGCAAGCCTACACGCAAATCGCCATCTTTCTGGATGTGCCTTCCGCTGAAAGTGGTGAGCTCTTTTTCAGTCAATTGCAATCTGCCCGCAGCGCCACAATCTTGTTCCGGAACCTCGGCGTCTTCGCACAAGACACTTGGCGGATTATCCCCCGCCTGACAGTAACCTATGGCCTCCGATGGGATGTTGATTTTGCGCCCTCGTCGATCAACGGTCCAAGCCTTGCAGCTGCGACGGGATTTAACCTCAATAACTTGTCGAGTCTGGCTCTGGCGCCGAGCGGAACGCCTGTGTTCAAAACGCCTTACGGCAACGTAGCACCTCGGCTTGGCGTTGCCTATCAACTCTCGCAGAATCACAATTGGCAGAGCGTCGTTCGTGGCGGGTTCGGTGTCTTTTATAATCTTGCGACTTCTGAGGTAGGGAACGCTCTGTTTAATAACGCGTACCCGTTTGGAGCATTCATAATCAACTCTGGTGGCACATTCCCCTTGGATTCTGCGACGGCTGCGCCACCCCCTATCACATTCGGAACGTCGAAATTCCTACCTGCTTTCGATCCGAACTTAAAGTTGCCTTACACACTTCAATGGAATGTTGCGCTTGAGGAGGAGTTGGGCCACGAGCAGAGCATTACTGCTTCGTATATCGGTTCCGCCGGCAGACGGCTCATACAGACAGCGTTTATCTCCGCTCCGAACCCCAATATTCAAACGACTGACTTGGTGTTGAACGCAGCCACCTCCGACTACGATGCACTCCAGCTTCAATTCCAGCGACGTTTGTGGCGTGGTCTTCAAACGCTTGCTTCCTACACGTGGTCGCACTCAATTGATACGGCCTCCGCAGGATCAGCATTGGGCAATGGGGCCAACGCTCTTGTGCCGTCGGACATCGCATCTGCTAACCGGGGCCCATCTGACTTCGACATCCGGAACGCGTTCTCTGCGGGCGTTACCTATGACGTACCGGTTCCTAAGGTGAAGACGGCCACGAATGCAATTCTCGGTGGATGGTCCCTTCAGAGCGTCATTCAGGCCCGCTCGGCCCCCCCGGTAAACGTCTACTACTCGTCTTATGGACAACTTTCCGATGGATTTGTAACCAGTGCGAGAGCCGATGTGGTTCCGGGGCAACCGCTGCACTTGCGCGCACCACGATACCCAGGGGGAATGGCACTCAACGCGAGCGCATTCACTGGTCCACCGACTGACCCGAACACAGGTCTACCTCTCCGTCAGGGAGACCTGCCGAGAAACGCACTGCGAGGCTTCGGTGCTACCCAGTGGGACTTCGCTGTTCATCGCAACTTTCACATTCACGAATCGCTCAAGTTGCAGTTCCGAGCCGAGATGTTCAATCTCCTTAACCATCCCAATTTTGGGCCTCCGAACGGAGACCTCCTTAGTCCCCAATCCGTGAACCCTCTATTTGGTCTGTCAACATCAATGCTTGGGACGAGCCTAGGTGGCGGAAGCTTCGGGGGAGGAGGTTTTGACCCTCTGTATCAGGTCGGTGGGCCACGCTCAATCGAATTTGCCATGAAGCTGATATTTTGAGCGCGTCTCATAGCGACAGCGGGGGGGAAATGCTTTCTGAATGGTCGCACAACCGCTTCGATACTCACCCTTGACGAAACATCAAAAATGTATGGAAACGAAATGAAGAAGTCTCGAGTCGGCTTTGTCGTGTTTTGTCTGCTCGGATTGGTTGCTCAAGTCTTGCAGGCGCAGGCCTTGCGCCCCTTACCGCTTGAGGACGCGCTCAGTGCACGTGAATTTGGGGAATTCTCTCCCATAGAGTTCTCACCCGACAGCAAACTGCTAGCGTACACAGTTGAGGAGAATCGCAAGACCGTAGCTTCAGCGCCCGGGGGTGTCTTAGGCGCTGCTAGGGATACCAATATCTTTGTCCTAAATATTGAAACTGGACAAACGACAAATCTGACCGGCGGCGATAGCGACAACCGGTTGCCAACTTGGTCGCCCGATGGCCGCTATCTTGCGTTCCTCTCTAATCGAGGCGAAGGTGCGCATTTCCGACTCTGGGTATGGGACACGTCGAAACATGACCTGAGGGAAGTTTGGGGAGGAGAGGTAACCGGCAACGAAGTCGAATGGATCAATGACAGTAAGCATCTGCTGGTCACGAGCCTGCCGGGAGTGGTCTCGGCCGAGAAAAATACTCCGTCCCCGAGCGAGCAAGAGCAGAACCAAGCGCAAACTAACGTGCCCGGTTCAACTGTCCTCGTGTTCAAGCCTTCACCCAATGATGGGAGGGCAGCGACGTCCGATCCCTGGAATCTAGACGATCTGTTGTGCGACTTGGCCCTGGTTGATATTTCCAGTGGAAAAGCTAGCCTTATCATTCATCACCAAAGAATCTCGAAATACTCGCTTTCGCCTGATGGGACACACGTCGCATACACAAGCCCCCGGGGCTTCGAGGAGGCCGGCTCGCAGCAGATCCTGTTCGATCTCGACATCGTCGATCTGAACACGAACAACCAAAGAGTCCTAGCTGCAGGGGTTACTCTGGCGCTTGACGGCGCTCAATTTAGCTGGTCTCCGGATGGTGCCGACCTAAGCTATCAGACTATGGTCGTTCCGAAAGGCGGAAAAGACATCTACGTGGTCAACGTGAGCAGCGGGCACGTGGAAGATACGACCTCGTTTCCCGAACCGGCATCTTCGTTTTGGCAGGAAAGACCGATTTGGGGGGTGAGGCGGCGCGTAATCTATTTCATACGAAACGGAGCTCTGTGGCAGGTCTCCCCAGAGGAAAGCAAGCCGAGAGAAATAGCGACGGTGCCAGGGCACCAGGTCGTTCAGTTGGTTAGCAACGGCAGTGGCGAGCTGTGGGCTCCGGACGGAGGCAACTATGCTGTCGCACTAACCCACAACGACAGGGAGAAACGCGATGGGTTTTACAGGATCGATTTGACCCGTGGAGAGGTTACGAAGGTGCTGGAGGGAACTCAGTGTTACACGTGCAGCATGCGAGGCCAGCTTGTATCGGTTGCTCCGAATGGGCAATCGATAGCATATCTGGCGGAGGACGCTGAACATGGCGCTGATTTGTGGATCAGTGATTCCAGCTTCAGCAATCCTCGGCAATTGACGGATATTAACTCAAGTTTCAAAAAGTATCGTATGGGTGCTGCGCGCCTGATCGAATGGTACGGCATTGACGGCGAGCGGTTGCAAGGCTCGTTGTTGCTGCCCGCTGGTTATCAGGAAGGGAAGCGCTACCCGCTCATTGTCTATGTCTACGGGGGGGCGACCCTGTCCAACAATTTGGACCGTTTTGGCCTCGTGGGGAACGGGCCTCTCAACATGCAATCGCTCGCTACGCGGGGCTATGTTGTTTTGCTGCCAGATGCGCCTCAGCATCTGGGCACGCCCCTGCTGGATCTCGCAAAGACAGTACTACCGGGCGTGAACAAAGTGATCGAACTGGGGATTGCCGACCCCGACCGTCTCGGAATCATGGGGCACAGTTTCGGAGGCTACAGCACACTCTCCTTGATTGTCCAGACGAACCGCTTTAAAGCCGCGATGGATATTGACGGCATGGGAGACCTCGTGGCGGCATATGGAGCGATGAACAGGGATGGTACGGCCTTTGAAACTGCATTTTTGGAGCGAGGAAATGGTCTGTTAGGTGGAACCCCGTGGCAATACCGCGAAAGGTATATCGAGAACTCACCGGTTTTTTATCTAGACCGACTTCAAACTCCGTTGCTCATCATTCATGGATCCGAAGATGCTACAGTCCCACCCTTTCTCGGAGCCGAAGTCTTCGTGGGACTCCGTCGGTTGGGTAGAGAAGTTGAGCTTGCGGAATACATGGGTGAGGGGCATTCACCACTTTATTGGAGCTATGCAAACCAATTGGACTTCTGCAATCGCCTGGTCGCCTGGTTCGACGATCACCTAAAGAAGAAGGAGAGTTGAGAAGCCTGAAAGCGGGATGAATTCGGAGCGCTCACGGCGCCGTGAGCACTCCGATCTTACACTACTCGTCCGCTTCGTACGCAGGTGGATCGTTGAACGTAGCGGGCATCACCGAGTTGTCCCTGTGCGAATATGGTCCCTTCGACAGGATCGACTGAATCGCCGCGACGGCAGGTCCCAGCGCAACGATTTCCGGCTTTACGTATTTCATCGGTTATCACCTCCTTTCGTGTGAGCGTTCTCACCATCAGCTAGCTGAATTCTTGGTATGAAGGCCGGCCCTGCCGGCGGGATCTATCCACCGAGTTTGGTCAATTCCAGAAAGCAACGTCCTTCTCTGGAACGCCAACTTGCTGTTGGCCAACTTCTTGCAAAAAGAGGGATGTCGTTTGTTGATTGGCACGCCGAAGACCGCGTAACCAGAACTCAATGCCAAGGGTACGCATCAAACAGGCCGTAGAAACCTCCTGACCATGTCGGGCCTTCTGCAATTCCTCAAGAAGGCACACTTCGTCCACGATTCCCAGTGAAGAGAGGACCAGATGCTGGCTGATTTCGGCTAGGTTGGCCCATGCGATCGAGATGTCGTTTATCGCCGCCCGGTCAACAAACGCTTTCCGTCTTCTTTGAAGAATCTCGCCGGGGACAATACCCGAGAGAGCGCGGCGCATAAGCGAGCGACGCTGATTTGGGCGCACGAGTTGTTCCCTCGGTATTGCTAACAAGAACTCGAGAAGGTCTCTATCCAGATAGGGGTAACGCTTTTCGTAAGGCGGTTCGGAAGGAAGCATTGAACACGCAAGCTGTCTTCGGAGAGCGTCGAGTGTATTCTGCATTTCTTGAAAAGTCGGCAGGGGGCCGAACACTTTCAGTCGGCGGTCATAGCTGTGCAGGGCGGCTCGATTCCGTTTCGTAAAGTCCTTCTTGAGCCATGCGGGTGGCCTCTTGTAAATGGGAACGCCGACTACCGTTGCAGGCAAGAACGAACGGAGGGCCTCACTCAGGAGGTGGAAAATTGGTCTCCTCGTGCCGAGTGCCCAAGCAATCAGCCGCTGGCTGAAGGTCAGCAACTTACCTCTTGTGAGCAGATCTGCGAGCTCTAGGGTTGGATTTGGCACACCACCGAGCACCTCGTCGCCGCCGATCCCGGAGAGCAGAACTCTGTTTCTCTCAGACATACAATCAACGAACTGCTTCGCAGCTTTCTGAACACCTGGAGTGCTTTCGAAGCGGTCCCCTTCATACGCGAACGTTTGGCGGCTCTCACAACCCACGTTGATGTGACAGCCTGCACGACCTCGCTTTTCCTCTACCTTTGTGAAATAGGGTTTCTCGTTCCAATTCGGTTCTGAATCGTCGTAGTACGAGAGCGTATCGAGTCGCGAGGTCTGAGCAAGTCCCCGAGAGATCACCGCGTCTGCCATGCAGACGATCGAAGAAGAATCCATCCCACCACTCAGTTCCGCAAGCACCGGGGTGTCGGAACGCAGGCGACGCCGGACAGACTCCTCGAACGCCGCCCGGAAGTGCTCCTCATACTCGGTATCGGTTCGATAACGAATCGTTTTACCAGGGTCAAAATCCCAATATCGGCGGACGATCTGCTCCTCGCCTTCTATGCGCACGAACGAGGAGGGTGCGACAGATTGAATCCCTGCGTAGGGGCTCAGGTAGGCGGCGGGAAAGGATGACAGCCAGCCAGCAATGTACTCTTGGTCGAGCAGGATGGAGCGTCGGGAGCTTAGGAGAAGCGGATCAAGGATTGTGCTCCAGATAACTTGGCCCTCCTCGAGTGAGTAGAAGAGATGACGTGTGCCGATTGGGTCCTTGCAAAGGATCAATATGCGCTCGCGCGGATTCCAAAGGGACAGCGCCCAATCACCAATTAGCCCCGGGAAGCAGTGGGTGCCCCATCGTTCGTAGGCCGCCGCGACGATCAGAACATCTGGAGAAGTCACGGAAAGGCCCTCGCCTAATCGTGAAATGAGATCCGATCTGTTATCGAGACGCCCGTCCCATGTGATTACTACATCGGAGGCTGCAATATAGGGTTGGGTCTCCAAGTGGGACTCCTTGGTAGTATGGAAGGCGCTGTAGAGGATGTTTACGCCCGACTTTGAGTACGAGCTGTTCCCGTCAGGGCCGTACGGAGCGAGTGCTGCTTGTACCCGCTCGAGATGGTCAGGGGCTACCATTTCGCCATCGAATTTCCACCTCCCAAACTGGACACTCATGATGTTTGCCTCGATGTCGCTTCCCTGCCAGTCACTAGCACTTGTCGAGCAATGTGTAGATGCTCGGAATGTACGGTCTGTCGTTGACTACCTGTCCCCAGACTTCTACCCAGGCGTGCGCTTTGAAAGGCATTTGTCTAACGCCGATGACCATCTGGGCGGGCACGCCATGGTGTCTCAGGAGGCAGGTCGTTGCTGAGGATCGCTGAAGGCACAGCACCTCCTTCCAATAAAAAATGGAGGCTATGTCCATCGCCGCGCAGATCTTCTGCACAAGATCGGGCGACGATCTCGCCCTTTCAATCGGGTAATCCTGCACCTTTCTGCGAAGGACAGCAAAATCCCTTCGCGCCAGGTAGAGATCGAAGTGAATCAATTCCAGGTACGCTCTTAAAACGAGAAGTGACATCGTTTGAACCTCATCGGTGTATCCGCAACTGCAGCTGATCGCAGAGAAATGCCAACCGATCGGTCAGACTTTCAATACGCACGCTCAAAGGAAGCACGGGAGCATGGCCTCGAAATTGACTATAGTCGAGCAAAATCGGTCGCTCTGACGTGTTCGCCGCCTGCAGGCGAGCTGTCATTTTTCGAGCGTGGAGGGGATTGCACTTTCCGTCGGCATCGCCCGAGACAATCATCGTGGCGGGATAGGCTACGCCCTGCCGAACCCGGTGGTAAGGGGAATACTTGATGAGGGTGGCGAAATCGTCTGGATCTTCTGCAGTGCCGAATTCTGGCTGCCAGGCACGGGCATCGTCAAATAGATGGTAGCGGAGCATGTCCAGTATCGGCACCATGCAGACCGCAGCACGAAACAGGTCCGGTCTCTGCGTCAGCGCCACGCCAACGAGCAGGCCAGCATTGGAACCTCCGAAGATGGCCAGCTTTTGCGGAGTGGTCCGTCCGGTGGCGATCAGCCATTCGGCCGCGCACAAGAAATCGTCGTAAGCATTCTGCCTGTTGCGCCCCTTTGCGGCACTGTGCCACGCCGCTCCGAACTCGGACCCGCCCCGGATGTTCGGCAAGGCGAAAAGGCATCCGTGCTCAATTAGGAAGGCCACAAGAACACTGAACTGTGGGGTCATGGAAACCCCGGAACCGCCATATGACGTCATAATCGTTGCATGATCGCCACCAGCGAGAACATCGCGACGTCCGACCAGAAACATGGGAACTCGCGTCCCATCTTTTGAGGTGTACCAAACTTGTGAATGGCTGAAATTCGCAAACTCAAAAGGGATGTCTCTCCTGGCCCAGAACGAACGTTTTCCTGTGCGCGGAGAATATCTGGAGACAGCGATTGGCGCTGTGAACGATTCGGATTCGAACATCAAATCTTCGCTGTCGGGCGAGCCTCCAACCAGTCGGACGGTCTCGTCTTCCCGAATCGGAACTTCCCCAGTCTTCTTGCCCCAGAGGTCAAAGATCAAAACCTGTGTAGTAGTCCGTCGGAGGTACGAGATAAATATGTGTTCCCCGGCAACGACACACCCGGTAATTCGAGCTTCGCATTCGGGAACCACGTCGACCAAAACTGGCTCCGAGTCCTTCGAGACGCGAATTTCTGCGAGACGGAGGTTGGGGGCATCGCGGTCTGTGAGAACTAGTACTCTGTCGCGCAAGAGAAGAGGGCAAAATGTGTTGTCAACGTTGGCACAAATGACTTGAGGCTCGCCTTCGCATTCGAACCGCTTCAGATAAAGGTCCGTCTGTGTTTTCTCATGAAATCTATACACGAGGAAGCCGAGACGTTTGGCATCCGAAATCAGGCTCAACCGTAACTGCTTATCCTCGCCGGCCGAGAAGATCTCCCTGTCTTCCCCAAATTCGGTGCCCAGCACGTGGTGGTACGCAGCTCGGTAGAAAGGCCTTTTGGCTCCGAGACCTTCGTGAACGTAATAAAAGCTCCGTCCGTCTGGTGCGAAGGCAAATCCACGCAAGCACCCTCTGGGAAGAACATCTCGCAATGCCTTACGGGTTGCAATGTCCAAAATCGTGAAAGTGCTGGTAAGCTCTCCTCCTTCTTTGACCTCGTAGAGCAGCAAGTGTCCCTCTGGGGAAGCGCAAAGAGGATTAACGGCTGTCAAATTACCCGTGCCCCATTGTGCTGGATCCACTAGAAGCTGATCTTCGCCGCTCACTCCTTCGCGCATGCAAATGCAGGGCTGCTCCTGGTCGGGAAGTCGCTTTCTGAAGAAGTAGCGGTTGCCAACCTGCAGGGGAGACTCATAGGTTTGGATCGCAAGGAATTGACGAATGCGCCGACGGATACGCTTCCGTGGGATGCTTTCCAAATACGCACTTGTGTATGCCGACTGCTCCGCAATCCACTTACGTGTTCGCGGTGAGTGCTGATCTTCGAGCCAGCGATACGGGTCCGTCACTGATATGCCATGCAGGATCTCGGTTACAGCTTTGACAGGAGAGTACGGCGGAGCCTCAATCAGCTTGTGCATGGTGATCTCCGATCAATTGGCTTCTTCGCTTTCGCGAATCATTCGCCGTGCCAAACTACGCGGATATTCAGCAGTCTGTGGATCGTGCAGTCTTTCTTGGTCTTTGCGGGCATGGCTATCCGCTCGCCTCGCGCTCTTCGACCAGCAGACGTTCTTTCAGCGTCTGGAGAAATTCCCGCACGTCGATCTCCGCAAGGTCCCGCCTGACGCCGACCTCCCGGCTGATCTCATCGACGATCTCTAACTCGGTGTATCCGCTCTTCAGAAGTTCGAGGATTCGTGACCCAACGAAGTTGAGGCTAAACATCTGACCTCGCTGGACGTCCAGCACAATTGCGCCGTCCTGGTTGTGCGTGCTGTGCACTGTGTCGGAAACTCTATACATCGGAAGACCCACTTACTCGCCGTGGTAGTTTGGAATGTCTGGGGTGCACTCTGACACTCCTGGCCAGTTGAAAGCCAGTAAAAGTTGGGAACTTTCGGTAAAGCAACATCGCTGGACACATCTTGCTGTGAGCCAACAAGATACCTCTCGTGTTTCTCGGCCGGAAAAAATCAATCTGTTTACTTTTGGGCCCTATTCGCCGCAATAGGCGCGCCCAAAGACATGCTCCGCAGGAGTAAGGTCGCGGATAGCCTGCACTTACAACGAGAGTTCGCTGGGATCTCTCCCCAATGTCGCAGCTGTGGAAATAACCAGCTGGGAGTGAGAGCCCTGAGCGATCAGGCACAAATCGGGCGGACCGTCGTTGACGATCCGCCCGCCCGAAACAATAAGAACTCTACCGAATGCGGAGAATGTGGAAAGGCGATGGGAGATGACAATGAGTGTTGAACCGTTGAGGTCACGCCGAATATTCTCAAGAACGAATGCTTCAGCAGACGGATCAAGACAAGAAGTCGCTTCGTCGAGGATCAGAACCCGAGGTTGTTGCAGAAGGGCTCTTGCGATAGCAAGCCGTTGACGCTCGCCACCGGATAGTTGGCAGCCTCCCGGCCCGATCCGTTGGCGGAGGCCATCGGGCAGCGTTGCGACAAAAGGTGAGAGGCCGACGTTACGAATGGCTTCCTGCAAATCGTGGTCAGTGGCCGCCGGCTGCACGAAGCGGAGGTTGGAGGCGAGTGTTCCGTCAAACAAAACCGGGTCGCGGGGCAAGTAGCAGACATGCTGGCGCAGATTCTCCAGTCGGATGTTCCGGATGTCTTCGCCTCCAAGATGGATTGACCCACGAATTGGGTCATAGAGCCGCGCCATCAGCTTTGCAAGTGTGCTTTTGCCAGCCCCGTTCTCGCCGGCCATGGCGACGTGTTCGCCCGGCAAGATTCGAAGCGCAGGAATGTGAAGCATGTCCCTCTGCCTCTGATAGCCGAACTCGACAGCCACAAATTCGATCTGCGGAGGGTGTTCCTTCGAAAGGTGGACGGCGGCAGCGGCATTTGCCACGCTCGGGCACAGGGCAAAAGCAGACTGCACCTGCCGGATACTGGCGAAGATTTTCTGGGCTCTCGCGTAGAGGTCTGCGGCGCCACTGAGAGGTTCAAAGAGTTGTGTGACGAATCCGTAGAACGCTACCAAACTCCCTACGCTCAACGTTCCTGCCAGGACGCTCTCGCCGCCGTAGCCTATAACGGCACACATTGCCAGAACAACCGCCAGGGAACTCCATACGGTAAACCAAACACCAGTGGTGAATAGCTCTTGCTGCGATCTGACCGCATGGGCAAGGAGCTGGAAGGCCCTTCGTTCCTGGCGTTTCTCTTGTCCCGATAGTTGTACGGCAATTACCGACGAGACATGTTCCTCCAGGAAATTGCTCCATGTGAGATGGTCGTTCTGCACCATGTCGGCGTCAGCTGCGAGCCGCCTCCAGAAGCGTTGCCGTGCGATCAGAAAAACCGGAACCAGGGGAAGAACGGCCAGCGTTAACACTGGACTGAGCAAGAACATGGTCGCCAGTGTGAAACCAGTCATCAGGAGCATGCGCAGGATCGCGGGCAAGAGGTCGGACCCGAAATATGAGACTTCTTCGATGGGTTCGTTGAGGAGATACATCACACTGCCCACCGGCGTGTTCTCGTAGTAGTCGGCTGAGAGCGTGTCGAGGTGCCGCAGCAGGCCCACCCGCAACGTGAGGCCCATTTTCTGGGCTGCGCTCAACATCAAGTAGCTGCCGAGGCTGGTGAGTGCCATCCTGCCCTGGTAACCCAGGAAGATCAGCCCGACCGCCAATAGAAGCAGCCCTACATTTTTCTGCGGAATGATTTGGTCGATCAGCCACTTGAGCACGAGCGGAGTGAGAAGTGCCAGAAGACTCCCGGCTGTGATGCACAGGAAACTGGCCACGTGCCAGTGCAGAAGTGGTCGGATCTGTTTTGAGAGCCAGCGGAGTTCGCTCGGGAGCCAGGACGACCAGCGGCTTCGCTCATGCGAGAGAAAGGACAACAACTCCACCTTGAGGCGAGAGTATGCAGGAGTAGTTAGGCTTGTCCAGAAAATGAATGAGGTGTTCGCTTTTCGATCAATTCGGCGGATTTCCCCAACAATTAGCAGGATCTTGAAGCTAGGCGACTATTCGATTCGTCCGGAAACTCGACAACTCACGCGAGCTGTCTTACGATCATGACAATTTGCCCAACCACTTCGACATCGTGGTGGTAACGGAACTGTTCCGGACGATGGAAGTGTTGGGAGTAGGGATGGACAATCAGGGTGCCGTTTTCAATGCCACAGCAAGCGCACAGATATGTTCCATCACGCTTGAGAAGAACATACAGTGGTTGTTGCCACAACTGCTTTGACGTGAAATGGAAGGGCCTCCTCCGACGGCGATTCACGAGGGCCAGCAGCCCGTTTGCCAGGTAAGGATGGAGAACATCGTGTTTGCCGCCGATCCAGAAGAAGTCGTCCAGAGAAGCGTCTACCAGGCCAGAAAGTTGCCCGATTGATTCACGCAGGAAGAACGGTACCTCCTCGCATCGTTCAAGTAGCTGCTCAAGGAATCCTCCATTCTCCGACTCCCTGTCCGGCTTTTCGGCGGACTCCACGTGCAGGAATCTGGAAACGAAATGATCGGGCATCGGCTCGCTGCCGGCTTCTTCCGGACCAATCCCAATTGCGTTCAAAAGTGTCTGAAGTGACAAACCGTAGAGCGAGCAAAGAGTAATCACCGTCTGAAAGTGACGCGGTGCCGTGTTGAGAAGCTCGTAGTCGCAGAGAGAACTGGGAGAGATGAAGTATCGGTCATCCCCCAGAATATCCGCGATCTTGCGACTCACTCCCGATGCTTTGCGCAGCGATAAGCGCATGGCGATACGGGCGCTGCGCAGCAGCGGGCTAACCTTTCCTTCCCGGAACAATGGGCGCGGTTTCCACTGCTTTGCTAGCTCCTTTGGAACTTCAGGCTGTTCGGCCCTGAGCAAAGGCCGGATCTCGAGATCCACTATGCCTAGGCGCCTTGCCTCGGCTGGACGCCGCATCTCGACCTCGGCGTAAGAGGGTTGCGTACTGACCGGCACGATGACACTGTCTCCAATGGCCCGCAGGCGGCAACAAAAGAAACCCTTGTGGTGCTCGATGAGGAAAATACGGCTGGATATACCATTCGCTCGGAGGACAACTTCGTCTGGAATGTTTGGGTTCACACGTACGATGCTTCCTGGGAGCAGATCCGGAAAAGCCAGTGCATCTTGGTATCCGATCTTTGCATATAGGAAACCTCGTTTGTCGGTTCCTGACAGGGAACGAATTCGCTGGGGGCGAGACAATTCCAGCAACTGCCCGAGCGGCGCGATCGGGGGCGCAGGAACATTGCCCACTCTGTTTCGGAACCATGGAACCCAGGCATAGGGGTCAGTTAGGGAAGAATCCAGAAGAATCGTGCGGGATGATGACAGCGAGACCTGCAAGCGTGCGATATTTTCGAGGTCACCCCCGAAGACGCGCAACCAGTCGGACAGGCGATAGCCGGTGATGCGACTGAAGGCTACGAACTGGTAAATGCTTGGGCTAAACGTTCCACCGCGGAGGTCGTAGTAGAGATTGTGTGGAACGAAATACGGGGAAGAACGACCGTACAACGTTTCCGACCGTTGCGATGCCTGGTAGAGCGTGAGACCCCTGCTCGCGAGGATGGATTGGATTCTCTCCGCAAGGTCCGCATTAGGTCGTGACTTCTGCCTGGGGCGTGCTGGCACGTTCGCTCGCTGCTCTTTTCCTGCGAGAATTTCTGGTCTGCGCCGATCATTGGAGGAACGTGCTAATACCAGACAAGTAGGCGACTGGATCTGGACCTTCCCCCGAGGCGCCTTCGGGGACATCTGCTCGCAGAGACTCAATCCTCTATAAACCGCATGTGTCCTCGGCGGTGCAACTATTTGTGGCTTGTCCGGAACTGCGACCAGGCAGAGGCAAATTCCTAACGACGCTCGATACATGCGAAGGTCTAAGGTCGAGACGCGCCATCAGAACAGTGGTCGGAGTCCCGAACAGCGATAACTCGCAACTATCTCTGGCTGGTCGTGTTTTCGTAAACAATCCATTATGCTTGTGGACAAAGGGACCATTTGCGGTAACATAGCCAAATTCTGTGGGGATTGGCAGTGCGATGTCGGCTTCATCATCCAGCCTGGAGTTCGGTAAGCGGCTGAGAGCTGAACGGGAACATTTGTGCCTGTCCCTTCGGCAGGTGCAGGAGTTGAGTCGCGGCATAGCCGAACACAGGAAGAATTCCGAATACTATATTGCCCATTCTTCGCTAGCAGACATCGAGAAGGGCAAGCTCACAACTAACATTTACAAGCTCTACAGCCTGAGCGTCATCTACGGACGCCAGTATGAGAAATTAGCGACCTTCTTTGATGTTCCCGTTGGTGACGCCGAAAAAGACCACAAGGCGTTGGTTTTTCCGCAGACGTATCTGGTAGGAGCGGCCTCGGAACTTGGCGAATTCGCCATCGTGTCGCCGCTCGAAATCCGCGAGAGGTTGCGGTCCGAACGAACCAACCTCGTGTCAAAGATCTTCGAACATTGGAAAGATGTTCCCCCCGCCTTGTTACAGCAGATGGACTGGCGCGATTCCCTTTACGGATACATCGGGATGCAAGATTACACACTAGACCCCATCATTCGTCCTGGTTCTTTTGTGCAAATCGATTCCCGGCAGAGGACGGTCCCGCCAGTGAATTGGCATAGCGATTTTGACCGTCCGATCTTCTTCTTCGAGCTTCGCGATCGCTATGTTTGTAGCTGGTGCGAATTGCATGGTAGTCAGTTGATTCTCGTTCCGACCCCACAGTCACGAGGACAAGCACGGCATGTCCGCTACCCCGGTGATGCGACGATCGTCGGCCGAGTCACGGCAGTCACGATGCGCATTGCGGGAATGCGCGAAAGCTCGACGAAAGGACCTCCGCTACCTTGACTACGACGGCACACTTCCCCCGGGTGGGGAATCCCGCGGGGCCGGTGCTCCCGAGTCTGTCGCGACGATATGCAATGGGGAGACTCGGATGATGGTAGGCCCGACTCTGGTCTCAATGCGTCACCGTGGACATTTTCTTCAGCTTCAGCATCGCCTTACAGTTCCGCATGGAGTGTTACCGCCTGTTGAAGCGATAACATTGAAGGCTGCGACACGGCTTCCGCGGTGTTTTCGACCCTGAGGACACAGGATCGATGCGAACACCTTGATATTCTCGACGCGTTCGACCGCGTGTTAAAAGCGGCCTAGAATGCGCCAGAGAGTATGGCATCGGCATCCTTTAGCAAACCCGCAACGACTCTTTGCGCGCGAGTGGCGAGCGTCGAGAGGCGATACAACCGGGCTTTCTGCGTACTCGCGAACCGCAGCAAGGTCCTCTTGTCGCGCCTACTCGCTAGTCAAATCACGGTGGGGGACGAGATCGCATTTCGCATTCCCACCGGAGATACGGCAGCGCCGGAAATCTGTATCACAAAGGCTTATTCCTCGGGGACAAGCCGTTGCCTCTATCAGGCGCCGGTCGGATACGTCACCCAGCCCAAGTTGGACAAAAGACAACAGCACTTCGTTTCCGCTCAGGTTCAGGACGGCAACTTGGGTATTTCTGCCATCTTTCTGCCCTGCGAAGCCTTGCGCGAGTACTTCTATCGTCTGCCTCAGGCGGATGCACAGGCCAGGGACCGCAACCTATACGAGGTTCTGGCCGTTTCTTCCAGCGCTGCTCCTGCTGAAATCCGGCTCGCTTTCAAGCTTCGGCATTTGGAACTCACGTCGACAGGCGCAGCACGCGGCGAGCAGATAGCAGCAGAGCGAGCCTTCAACATCCTCGGCCATCCGGAATTACGCACGTGCTACGACATGCTGCTCGGCGACCCGGAAGCCCCCGCGGTGTTTCCCTACGGTGGCTTCGGCTCGATCGTCGTAAGTGGTGAGCGCTCACGCGAAGGCAACGTCTTCTTCGCGAATCGCATTCTGGTGTTCCTACCGGAACATCGTAGCCGCCGTTTCCACCTGTCGCTGCGGAATTGCGATTTCTATGACGACCGGGCGTTGTGCCGCGACGTACGCCGCAACCTTGAGTTCTGGATCGATCCAGCCGTCTTGCACACCGTGTGGAACCCAAGTTGGAACCGATGGAAGCACTTGTTGAGAGCCAGACTGGAAGTGGACGGCACGTTCGTGCGCAGCAGCAAATACCGGAAGCGCGATGGCAACTGGGAGTTGATCATTTGGGAAACTGCGTTGCCTAGTCGACTCGCAGCCAAGCTTCCCGCGGATTTTCCGCAGCAATTGGAGACCGCCCGAACGACCTACCATCGCTTCGGACGGTACTCGCACGCCTTGGACCAGATTCGTTCATGTCTGGAGCACAAGGCCATCGAGAGAACAGAGCTGGAACGAATGTGTTCTGCGGCGGGTATTCCGGCTGATTTCGATATCGCTCAGATCAGTTGGCGTCCCGATTATGACCCGCTCTTCTACCGCCAGCTCATGCGTCGAGCTCGTCGAGTTTACCTGTTTCGTTGCGAATACATTTTCGACCTCGAAAAGGCGGTCATCGTCGAGACGCCGCAACTGGGCCACGCCACCTACGTATTCGCAAAGCCAAGGAGTGTGGAGACCTTCCTCACCCTGTATACCGAGGTCACGAAGGACGACATTAGGCGCAACCGCGACAATATCGGCGAGAGATTGGGATTCATAGGGCGGCTTGTTCACGGCAGGAACCCAAGACTCTGGATTCAGGAGATCATCCGACGAGCAGATGAAAAGGCTGACTCTTCATCAGAATTCATAACGAGGTCGTGACTTGAGTCACACGCTTTTGGGTTCAGTACCTGGAAACCGGCCTTTTCATCGAATGGGTTTTCTGGGCAAGAACGCACCCTTTGCGGCCAGTCACCGCGTGATCGGTGGTTTTTGCTGACTGAGGCTCGACGGGCGTGTTGTTCCCCAGCATTCAGTGAGTAGTTGGGCTCTGGTCGAGAGTGAGCCTGTTCGTCCAGAGTTCGCCAACGTCCAGTCAAACCGCAATCGGTAAGACCGTATCATCTGAAGCGATTTCACTAAGCCAAGAAGACTAAGCAGGCGCGGTCGGTGTTGCAGCTTGAAAACTTTCCACGAGGAGCCTGGCGATTCCGCCTGGAACAGGCTTTCGCCTCGTTGGCCAGTTGATGAGAGCATTTTTGACCGAAGTGGAAAAGCGGGATAAAAACCGGGCAAGAGGAGCTGCAGCCCCACCTGCAGCTGCTGTAGGAGTATCGATGTCAACCAGCCAACATTCACAACTATCAGTCGTGCCCGGCATCGGCCAGCGAGAGGAGCCCGAGCCATCCGATGGCGGGTACGAACCGACGATCGGATTAAAGACAGTCGCGAAGATCTTGAACTGCTCGTCTGAGCAGTGCCGGCGCCTTGCAGAGGCGAAGAAGATTCCTGTGTTTCGAATCGGCTATCGGTGGAAATCCACGGCCTCCGCTATTGTCAGGTGGCGTGAAGAACAGCTAGCATTAACATGCCATTCGCGTCCTTCTGAGGAAAGGTAATCAGTGAGGACGAGATATCAACATGGAACAATTGAATTGAAAGAACGCGCCCGAGGTTCTGCAATCTGGCAATTCCGCTGGCGGGATAAGACCGGCAAAAGAATGTCGGAGGACATCGGCACAACGATGGAATATCAAACGAGGTCCGCGGTTGATCGATGTTCCAAAGTCGCGTACCTGAGAATGAAGATCAACACTGACCAACCGGCAGTACCAGATGAGAGATTTGGCGTTGTCCTTGAAAGGTATGTCCAGGAAGAGATCCCGAAGCGTTTCTCGACCAGGCATGCTTACCTTTCCTACATCAACAATCACATCCGTCCCAAGTGGGGCGAATTCCCGCTGACCAAAGTAAAACCGTTGGCCGTGCGCGATTGGCTCAAGGATATCCAGGACAAAAAGGGGGATCGTCCATTAGCCAGCAAAACGAGAGGTCACATCAAAGGGCTCATGCATCGGATCTTCGATTGCGCAATGCTGTGGGAGTACCTGCCTCCGGACCGCAATCCTATGTCTCTGGTGCGAATCGAGGGCAGTTCGAAGAGAAGAAGGAAACCGCGAATTCTCACGCCCGAGGAGTTCTCCATCCTCGTCGCCGCGGTGGACCGGGAACCGTGTCGCACCATGGTGATCCTGGCCCTCTGCACCGGCGTGAGATGCTCGGAGTTGGTCGCTCTGAAGTGGAGCGATTTCGATTGGCAAAACCTGTCAGTCTATATTCACCGGGCGGTTGTTTCTGGTCGTGTGGACGCTGTAAAGACCGAGTACTCGGAGGCCCCCCTGCCGCTCGATCCAGCGCTAGCGGAGGTGATCTTCGAGTGGAGACGGAAGACTGAGTTTTCAGCCGACTCGGACTTCGTGTTCGCGTCGCCTTACATGGCGGGAGAAAAGCCGTACACACCCTGGAACATGCAGCACAACCAACTGAGCCCGGCCGCAGTAAAAGCCGGCGTAGGACCGATCGGCTGGCATACGCTTCGCCACACCTACCGGGCGTGGCTCGGAGATAACGGCGAGCCTCTTACGGTGCAGAAGGAACTCATGAGGCACGCATCCATCCAGACCACGCTCAATACCTATGGCGGAGGCATGATGGAATCAATGCGGGAAGCTCATGGGAGAGTGGTACGGCAGGCAATGCCGCGTTAATGGACGCTAGTGGACGTCAGCGCATCGCGTAAGTCCATTAGCATCAACAAAAATATGGCGGAGAGAGTGGGATTCGAACCCACGTTAGAGTTTCCCCTAAACACGCTTTCCAAGCGTGCGCCTTCAGCCACTCGGCCATCTCTCCCGCACCCTGTTTGAGCAGGAAAACCAAACTTGGGAAGTCACCACGCGAAGATCGGCAGCCCAATCGCCGCCACATCGATTCTACGGCCCAACCCAGCAAGCCGCAACCACCGGAAGCTAGAAGCTAGGAGCCAGAAGCTTCGTGCAACTGCTGCGCCAGATAATTCTCAATCCCCATTTCGTCAATCGCGTGCAGTTGCCCTTCCAGCCAGTCGATGTGCTCTTCTTCGTCAGTCAAGATTTCTTCCAGCAGATCGCGGGAACCGTTGTCGCCCGCCTTTACGCAGGTTTCGATGCCCTCATTCAGACGCTTCACCGCGTCGTATTCCACTTGCAGATCGCTTTTGAGCTGCTCTTTCACGTTCTGCCCAATATTGATCTTGAAATAGTCGCTCATGTTGGGCGTGCCGTCGCGGAACAGAATGTGTTCAATCAACTTTTCCGCATGGTGCATTTCTTCGATCGATTCCTTGCGCGTATGCTGGGCCAGCTTCTCATACCCCCAGTTCTCGCACATCTCGGCATGCAAAAAATATTGATTGATGGCGGTCAGCTCCGCCTTCAGCACCTGGCTCAACACGGCAATAACTTTGGGATCGCCCTTCATGATTGGCCTCCCGAAAACTATAGCACTGCCCGCGCGGCCAACGATAGCCTCTGCCCTGAGAACTACAGAACCGGGACCTGACAACTGGCTTTTCGAACTAAACGTGACGCTCCCAAACGTAGCCGGGAAGTCGATAAACTGGAAACCGGCAGCTAGCAGCTAGAAGCTGACCTACGAGATTTCCGGAGTTTCCATGGCGGGAATTTCACTTGCGGTGGCCTGGCCATTGCCGGGTCCGGCCGGCTCCGCCGCGGGCGCGGCAGGCGGCTTCAACATTCCTTCGACGGTGCGATTATTCAGGCAATAGAGGGCCAGTTCCAGGCGGTCGGCCACACCCAGTTTGTCGTAAACTTTGCGCAGATAGTTTTTCACCACCTGCTCGGTGGTGCCGACGCGCACCGCAATTTCCTTGTTCTTCATTCCCTGCGTGACGCAGGAAACAATCAGCGATTCCTTGGGCGTCAGTTGCACCTTGGTCTTGGGCGATCCCGCCCGCGTCCCCTGGGTACGGTACGCCTCCAGCACCCACTGGATCCCGCGGCTGTCGAGCCAAGCCTCGCCCTTCGAAACTTTGCGCAGGCACTCCACCATCAACTCCGGTTCCACTTCCCGCGACACGATACCGCACGCCCCGCGCCGTAACAGTTCGAGAGTGAGTTCTTCGTTGGGCTCCGGCGTCACCACCACCAGACGCAATCCCGGATTCTGCCGCAGCAGATCTGAAACCGCTTCCGGCGGGTTCGACGCCAGCGCTGCCTCAAACAGCATCAGGTCCGCTGAAAACTTCTTGGCGGCGGAGAAAGTCTGCGACAGCGTTTCCGCCTGTCCCACCACCCGCACGTCGTCTTCCACCGCAAAAATCTTGCGCAGTCCGGCGCGAAAAATCGCCTGCGTGTCCGCAACGATCACGCGGATGAACTGGCCGCCGTCGCCCTCCAGCGGCTGTCCCCCGTTTTCCAACGCCTGCATCGGACTGCTTGCCATTTATTTCCTTCGCCGCTCAGTGGCGGTCAAAACGATATTCATCAATCACCACGCCTACTCCGTGGCGACCCGATTCTTCGAAATTCCGCACCACGCGGCCTTTGCAATCCAGCCGCACATCGGCCTCCGCGCCCACGATTTCCGCCGGCAGCGAAATGGTGAAGTCCACCGTCGATCCCACGGGCATGTCGGAATCCACCACTTGAAACAAAACTCCGTTAGCCGAAATGTTCTGAGTTTCCGTCTGGCGCGGCTCGCCCGATTTCGATTTCAGAGAAATCGGCAGTTTGATGGGAAAACGCGGCGCGCTCTGCATTTCCGAGAAGCGTCCGCGGCCGCCCTTGGTCTCCGGCGTTTCCCCGGAGCTCTCGCGTGCCGGAACGTTTTCCTTCCCGGCCAACGCGTCCACGTTTTCGTTCTCGGGCACTGGACCTGTGTTGGACATCACGCCCGAGATTACACCCCAAAATCAGCCCATCAAAGTTACCGAAGTCATGGAACTTTCAGGGATAAAGTATTGAGGTACATACACTTGCGGGTAAACATCAGATCAAAAAAGCAGCCTGGGGCGTAACCCCGGGCCGCAAAGCGAACACAATTATGATCAAGCCCCGGCGGACCTCCGAAACTTAGGGCCTGATCGCAAACACATCACCGTTCTGTTGCCCCACTACGCCGTTCGAAACCGCGGTTCCAATGAGGTGGCCGTCCGCATCACGGATCAATCCCGCCAGCGGGAAGGATCCATCCAGCCCTCCGTTGAAGGCATGGAACACTTTTACCTGACCCGCCGGATTCATGGCAAACGCGGTTCCATCGCCGCCGTGGCCGCCGGTCTGGGCTGTGCCAAACATATTGCCAGCATCATCCAGGACCAGCCCTCCATTTGGCGTCGATCCATCATTCGCTCCGTCGAACCGGTGTACCACCGTGTACTTTCCGCTGCTGGAAATCTTGAACACCGTTCCGTTTTCAGATGTCCCGCCGCGGCTGGTGGCGCCAAAGAGGTTGCCGCCGGTCGTGTCCAGAAGCAGGTCGGGCTGCGGAACTGCTCCGTCCTTTCCGCCGTGGAACGTATGCAAAACTCTCAGCCCTCCATTCAGCGAGAGTCTGAATATTGTTCCGCAGCCGGCTTGCGGGAACTCCGGGCAAGACAAGTCGCCACCGGACTGGGCCACACCGTAAAGGTTTCCCTTTGCGTCAGCGGCCAGCGGTCCCGAGGGCTGGCTCCCGTCCGCGCCCCCGGTGAAAGCATGAATCACGTGCAACTCCCCGGCTGGATCCAGCCGGTAAACGGTCCCACAACCCGATGAGCAGTTGCCGTCGCCTCCGAATATCGTCGTGCCGTAGAGGTTCCCCGACTTGTCCATCAACAGCCCCCCGGACGGAACTCGCGGGTTGTTGCAGGAAAAGCATCCCTGAAAGGCAAACACGATGGTTTGCTCGCCGGCTGGAGAGAGCTTGAACACGATGCCCGCGCCGCCGGGTCCACCGAATGCCGTTCCGTACAAGTTGCCCGCCTCGTCCTGAACCAAGGATGACGCAGGAAAACCATTCCCTCCCAAGCCGTCACTAAAAGTAAACTCCACTGATTCCTGGCCTCTGCTGTCAATCTTGTAAACCGTGCCTTCGCCGTTTTGGCCGCCGGCAAAGGTCGTTCCGTACAGGTTGCCGTCTGCGCCCAGAAGCAATTTTGCCTCCGGATTTGCTCCGTCCTGCGAGCCGTTAAATTCGTGCAGCACCTGAAAGTGGCGTACCTGTGCCGTTGAGAGCGTAGCTGCTGTCACCAGTGCGATAAGTGCGAAAACCAACGCTTTCATATAACTTCTCCTAAATTAGATTTGTGCGGAGCTTCGCCAAAACGTTAAGGGGACCCTTATCGCCACTTGGCGTTAGAACTTACCTTGACAATCGATCTGCCCGGGCGCACAGGAGCAGGTTCGCTCCTGTGTGCTCCGAGTTGCTCACCGCCGTGAAACCCGGCCCCCGGCAGCCTTACCAGCGCCGTTACTTGTTCGCGTATAGAGGATTTGATTCAGCGGTTGGAAATGCGACTCCGCCTGGTTGTAACTAGATTGTCAAAGGTTATTGACGTGCAGATGACTAATTGACACTAAGTTCTTGCCGCCGGCTGGGAACCGGCAGCCGGTTCAGAACTTTGTAACTTCCGTAAAATTAAACTCTCTTATCTTCATCGCCGGCGCCACCATGTCAAATGACTCCTCCCCGCTCGCCCGCACCGGCGTCCCCATCGCCTCCACATTCGACAGCATATGTATCAGGCTCTCGTTGAACCGAAAATTGAGAATCCCGCCTTGAATCTTGCCGTTTTCGATCAGGAATGTCCCATCGCGAGTCATCCCTGTAAGAATCTTTTCATAAGGATCGACTTCCCGGATATACCACAGCCGCGTTACTAGCACGCCCCGTTCGGTCGAAGCCGTCATCTGTTCGATCGTCTGCGGCTTCGCCGGCGATCCAAAAACAATATTCATCGGCGCTTCGCCGACTTCATTGGGCAGCGAAAATCCGTGCCCCGTAGCTTCGATTCGTCCCACCTTGTCTTTGTACACCGAGCGCTTCATCCGCTCCGCGCTGGCGCGCGCATACACCAGGCGTTTTACCACGCCCTTTTCCACTAACTGGACCTTCTGCCGCCGCACTCCCTCACCATCAAACCCCGCCCCCGACTGCAAGGGATGCGCGACGTCATCCCAAATATCCACATTTTCACCAAAGACCTGGCTCCCAACACGGTCATTTAAGAAGGACCGCTGATCCAGAATCGCCAGCCCGCCAAAGTCATAGAACATAAACCCGACCATATCCAGCACCGCCGCCGGCTCCAGAATCACGGTGTACTTCCCTGCCGGAATCTCCCGCGGCCCCGACGACCGTCGCGCTTTCTCCGCCGCAATCTCCGCCAGGGCCACAGCGTCCAACCGCGAAGCATCCGGAGAATTTGCTTTCTGCCAGCCGGACGAATCTCCGCCCAGCATGGTGATCGAAATCTCCGCCGACGTCTGCTCGTGCCACTCCGCCAACCCCCGCGAGTTGAAGATTCCCTCAACCGCCTCTGAACTGGAAACAATGCCCGCCGTCGTCAGCGAATTTTTCTTTGCGATTCCAACGATCTTCTCAACCGTAGCCGCCCGGTCCTCCGCAGTAATCGCCGCCGTCTCGGGAAAATACCGCGTGGGGACGGGCGCCTCGCCCGTCCTGCCCGCACCGGCGGGCATCGCCAGCAAATCCTCATCCGGATGCTGCACTTTCGCCAGCCTCTCCGAAGCCTGCACCACCTTCCTCAAACTCTCATCATCCAGCTTGTTGGTAGTCGCCCGCGCCGTCCGCTGCCCAAACGCAGTCCGAACCGAAACCACAACGTTCTCCTCCGCCATATTCTGATGAATAACGTTGTTGGCAAACCGCGTCAGCGCATTGGAAGTCGAAAAGAAAGACACCTCCACTTCATCCCCCAAAGCGAATTTCCTAACTCGCGCAAAAACCCCCGCCGCATGATCCCGACTCAGCATCCCCAACGGTTCCTCGGTGTTCCTCTGTGTTCCTCTGTGGTTACGCTTCTCTCCGCGCCGACTCTGTGTCGCTCTGTGTCCCCCGTGGTTACGCTTCTCTCCGCGTCCTCTGCGTTTTAAGATTTTGTTTCGCGGCCCCATATCGGGGCACGACTTCAGTCGCGCCGCTCACCCTAGCCCGGCCGCTCTACTCCGCCCCCCGATAAGCGCTCCCCACTTTAACCCCCCGAAACCGCGCCGGACTCGCCCCATGCCCCGTACCCATCACCTGCTGCGGCTGCCCCTTCCCGCAATGCGGAATCCCCCAAAGCACCCACTCCTCCCGCGAACAAATCGCATCCATCGCATTCCAGAACTCGGTTGTAATTCCCGAATACGATGGATTCTTCAACATACGCACCCGCTTGCCCCGCTTGATCTCCCAGCCCATCTCGCAGCCAAACTGAAAATTGTAGCGCTTGTCATCGATCGACCACGACCGGTTGGTCTCCATATAAATGCCGTCATCGGTGTCGCCGATCAACTGCTCGCGGGTCAGCCGCTTCTCTCCCGGCAGAATGCTGACATTCGTCATGCGAATAATCGGCAGCCGGTTCCATCCCTCCGCCCGCAAAGTCCCGCCCGACCGTGCCAATCCAATCGTCGGAGCCGTCTCCCGCGAACTCAAATATCCGGTAAACAATCCGTTGGTAATGATCGGCGTCGCCTGCGCCGCCACGCCCTCTTCATCAAACGCGAATGTCCCCAGACCCGGCCCGTGCTCCTGGCGCGCATCCGCAACCACGTTCACCAACTCGCTGCCGTACCGCAGGGTGCGCAGCTTGTCTAATGTCAGAAAGGAAGTCCCCGCAAAATTCGCCTCCATACCCAGCACCCGGTCCAGCTCAATCGGATGCCCCACCGACTCGTGAATCTGCAATCCCAGCTGCGACCCATCCAAAATAATGTCCAGCTTCCCCTCCGGACACTGCTCCGCCTTCAGCAGCGCCACCGCCTCTTCCCCCACCTGCCGGGCATTTTCCAGCAACTTCAATTCCCCCACCAACTCATACCCCTTGTTCTGCCACTGCCCGCCATAGGAAGTCGGATACGACCGCTTCTGAATCTCATTTCCCGCAAACGCGTGGGCCGCATATCCCGCACCGGTCGTGTACTTCGTCTGATGGATGTCCGCGCCCTCCGACGAGGCAAACCACTGCTCCTCCCGCCGGAAATTCATGTTGGTCTCAGCCAGGGTCACCCCCGCCACTCCGCGCAACTCCGCATCAATCTTGAGCAGCAACTCGAGATTCTCCTCCACCGAAGTTGTAAACGGATCAACCTTGAACGCCGTCGTCCACTCTGCCGTGACCGCCTTCTCCGCCGCCAGCCGAATATCGTGCAACTTCACCCGCGCCGAAGCCTTGGCAATCTCCACCGCTCGCGCCGTCGTTGCCTCCACCGCCGTGCGGCTCAAATCATCCGACGCCGCAAATCCCCAGGCCCCATCCGCAATCACCCGCACGCCCACTCCAAAAGACTCCGCATCCGAAGCCCCACCCACTTTCCCGTTCTTTGTGGAGAGCGCGCGGCTGCGGTCATCCGCCACACGCACATCCGCGTATGAAGCGCCGCGCATAGCGGCGACGTTCAATGCCCAGGTAAGAATTTCTTTCATTCGTTTTCAATCTACCACGGAGGCCCGTGCATTTCTTTCCTACAGCAACTTCCCTAGATCAAAATAAAGCCGCCCTCAGCCTTGACTCCATCTCCGGCGCAGGGTCTATGCTAAAGACTGCTCTTCCCTAGGGAGGGACAATCCAAAAAACTCAAATCAAAATGAGGAGGAAGTCCCTTATGAAGTTGAATGAAGGCATCACAACCTATGATCTGGCCGAGGCCCTTCAAGGCGAGTCGGGCAAATTTGAAGTGACCAGCCCCAACGGAGAGCGTTATTTCGTTACTTGCCATCCGGGGCACTCGATTGTCAGCCTGGAATGGGCGGGCACTGAGCCAAATCTCCAGCCTTTCCTCGTTCGCAAGGTAGCGCAACCGATCGCGACCGTCGAAGGCCGTGGCAAAAGAACGGCCGCCTAACTGGCGAGTTGAGCGGTCCCAAGCGAAAAGCCCGATCTGCGCGATCGGGCTTTTTTATTTGAAAACCGCAAACTCACGACTCAGCCTTTGCGATAACTCCACACCGACGATCCCGGCAACAGCCTCACCTTCTTCCCTCCCAGCACTCCATCCACTGCCCGTTTCACGCCACTGCGATCATGTCCCCAGAAGTGCCGCCAAGGCCGCTTGTAATCATGCCCGCAAAGCGCCCCGCCGGGCTTCACCTTGGGAAGCCAGGCCCGAATGTCATCCAGAGTTTGTTGGTAACGATGGTCGGCATCGATGAAGACCAGATCAAGGCTTGCCTCGGCGAAGGCAGCCGCTACCGGGACCGTGGAACCGGCGTGAACTTCCACCTGCGCCCGTATGCCGAACCGCTCCAGGTTCGCCTCGAAGACTTCCTGCAACCTGCCATCGCAATCGTGTACCACATCGCGCTCACCCTCAGTCCCGCCGAAAGTGTCGATGGCATGCACCTTCAACCGCCGCGCCCGGATCACCTCCGCAATCGCGCACAACGACCGCCCCTGCCACACCCCCAGCTCCGCCGTGGTTCCCCCCGCGGGGACCTCTATATATAGAGACCGGTAGGCGGCGATATCTGCCTCGGAAAACCACCCCTCCGGCAACTGCTCTGCAACTTTCGGACTGACGTGCATGGTCTCCATAGTAGAAGATTTTCTCTGCGAACTCTGCACTCCACTCTGCGCCCTCAGCGTTTCAGGCTTCCCCGGTCTCCCCCTGCCGCCTGTGGTTGAAGCCCGTAGATTTTCTCTGCGGACCTTGTCATTCCGACCCTGGCAACCTTGTCATTCGAACCCTGGCAACCTTGTCATTCCGACCGAAGGGAGGAATCTGCTTTCCTGTGGAGCGCACCAATGTTCGCCCGTCACAGACAGCCACACTCACCCGTGCCATCCTAACCCTTGTCATTCCGACCGAAGGGAGGAATCCGCTTCATGCCGCGCGAAAAGAAATACTACGTCTACATCTTGGCCAGCAAGAGCCGTGTTCTCTACGTCGGAGTCACCGGCTTTCTCACGTCGAGGGTCCTCCAACACAAAGCCGGCGATACCGACGGCTTCACCAAGCGCTACAACATCAACCGGCTCGTCTACTACGAAGCCTTCCAATACGTGAACAACGCGATCGCCCGCGAGACCGAGATCAAACAGTGGAGGCGAGAAAAGAAGGTTGCCCTGATCGAAACCTCGAATCGTACCTGGGAGGATTTAGCGGCAGACTTGGGCCACAGCGTCCTGACTCCCCAAGCAGATTCCTCCCTGCGGTCGGAATGACAAAGTCGTTGGGGTCGGAATGGCAAAGCTGGGGTCGCCATGACAATAGGCATCTGTCGGGATGACGAAGGGCTTTTAAAATGCTGCGCCGCGAAGGGCTGGCCGTCTGCGAGACCAACCCTAACCACTTGTCATTCCGACCGCAGGGAGGAATCTGCTTTCCTCGCCCTCCATTCGCGCACGCGGGGACGCTCGCGCCCACACGAAACAAAGCGGGGCGGCTTGCGCCGCCCCGCAGTCAAAAGCCGCGGGCGAGGGCGCCCGCGCTACACAAAGCTATGTGCCTTCGCTCCATCCCGCCAGATACTCTTCCTGCTCCGGCGTCAGTTTGTCGATCTTGATCCCCATGGACTCGAGCTTCAACTTAGCCACCCGCTTATCCAGATCCTCGGGAACCTTGTAGACTCTCTTTTCGAGAGTCTTCGCGTTCTTGACCATGTAATCGGCCGACAGCGCCTGATCGGCAAAGCTCATATCCATCACTGACGGAGGATGCCCCTCCGCCGCAGCCAGATTAATCAGTCGGCCTTCGCCCAACAGGTTGATCTTGCGCCCGTCTTTCAGCGAGTACTCTTCGACCGAAGTGCGGGTCGTGCGCTTCGAGGACGACATTTTTTCGAGCGCCGGGATGTCGATCTCGACGTTGAAGTGGCCGGAGTTGGAAATAATGGCGCCATCCTTCATCGCCTCGAAATGGTCTCTCTGAAGAACGTTCTTGTTGCCCGTCACGGTGCAGAACACATCGCCGATCTTCGCCGCATCCGGCATCGACATGACGCGGAAGCCGTCCATTACCGCTTCCAGAGCTTTGGTCGGATCAATTTCGGTCACAATCACTTCTGCCCCGGCGCCGCGTGCGCGGCTGGCCAGCCCGCGCCCGCACCAACCATAACCGGCAACTACAAATTTCGAACCGGCCAGCAGGAAGTTGGTGGCGCGAATGATGCCGTCGATTGTGGACTGCCCGGTGCCGTAGCGATTGTCGAATAAGTGCTTGGTATCGGCGTCGTTCACCGCCACGATGGGAAACTTCAGCACGCCGTCCTTGGCCATGGCCCGCAGACGAATCACGCCGGTGGTGGTCTCTTCCGTGCCTCCGATGACACCCTCAAGCGCGTCGGTTCGCTTGGTGTGAAGGATCGTCACCAGGTCCGCGCCGTCATCCATGGTAAGGTGCGGCCGGTGATCGATAGCCGCCAGAATGTGGCTGTAATAAGTGTCATTGTCCTCGCCCTTGATGGCAAACACCGAAATGCCGTGGTCGCGAACCAGGCTGGCCGCCACATCATCCTGCGTCGAAAGAGGATTGGACGCACACAGCACCACATCGGCGCCGCCATCGCGCAACGTAATGGCCAGATTGGCGGTCTCGGCGGTCACATGCAGGCAAGCCGAAATCTTGATGCCGCGCAGCGGCTGGTTCTTGATGAACTCCTTGCGGATAATCTGCAAAACTTTCATCGACTGGTTGGCCCAGTCAATGCGCTTCTTGCCCATGTCCGCGAACTCGATGCTCTTAACGTCGTTACGAACCTGCGTCGGTATAGTGGCCATTACTTCTCCTGTGGCGCTTTCTTTAGACTTGTCGACCCATAACCCTTGTCATTCCGACCGAAGGGAGGAATCTGCTTTTTGTTGCGATCTCTGCGGTCACCACCAGTGCGGGACTTCCTCTGTGTGCCTCTGTGTCCTCTGTGGTTATAAGCTTCTTGCTTACTTCTTGCCTGCGTGCGCCGGCTCCCGCAGACCCGCATCGCTCGCCAGCTTCGCCGCTTTGTCGGTCGCTTCCCAGGTGAAATCGGGATCGCTGCGTCCAAAGTGGCCATACGCCGCGGTCTTGCAATAAATCGGCCGCCGCAAATTCAGTGCTTCGATGATGCCCTTGGGCGTCAACTTGAAGTGCGACCGCACTAGCTGTTGAATGGTCGCATTGTCCACTTTGCCGGTGCCGAACGTATCCACCAGCACGCTGACCGGATCAGCCACGCCGATGGCGTAAGCCAGTTGCAACTCGCAACGATCGGCCAACCCGGAGGCCACAATGTTTTTCGCGATGTGCCGGGCCATGTACGCCGCTGAACGATCGACCTTGGTCGGGTCCTTGCCGGAGAAAGCCCCGCCCCCGTGCCGCCCCATGCCCCCGTAGGTATCGACGATGATCTTGCGGCCCGTAAGGCCGGTGTCGCCCATGGGCCCGCCAATCACAAAACGTCCGGTGGGATTGATGTGGTACTTGGTGTCCTCATCCAACAGGTTCGCCGGGATGGTGGCCTGAATGACGTGCTTCAGAATGTCGCCGCGAAGTTCCTCGTTGCCCACGTTCTCTGAATGCTGTGTCGAGATCACGACCGCATCCACGCGCACCGGCTTACGGTGCTCGTCGTACTCGACCGTCACCTGCGACTTGCCATCCGGCCGCAGGTAAGCCAATTTCCCATGCTTCCGCACCTCCGACAATCGCATGGTCAACTTATGCGCCAGCGCAATCGGCATCGGCATAAGCTCCGCCGTCTCATTACAAGCATATCCGAACATCATTCCCTGGTCGCCGGCGCCTCCGGTGTCCACGCCCATGGCTATGTCGCCGGATTGTTTGTTGATGCTGGAGATTACGGCGCAGGTGTTGGAGTCGAAACCGTAGATGGCGTTGTTGTAGCCGATCGAGGAGATGGTTCCGCGAACCAAAGTCTGGAAATCGACGTAGGCTTTGGTGGTGATTTCGCCGGCGATGACCACCAAACCGGTGGCAGTCAGGGTTTCACAGGCCACGCGGCTGCCCGGATCTTCGGTCAGGCAGGCGTCAAGAATGGCGTCAGAAATCTGGTCGGCGATCTTATCGGGATGGCCTTCAGTGACCGATTCGGAGGTAAACAAAAAGCGATTTTTGTGCGACACGCGGTTTCTCCTTATGGACGTCTGGTAGGAAAGAATGAGTGCTTTTGCGGTCTTTAAAAAGCTATCAGAGACAAGGGTTGGGGCGCAATCGTTTTAGGCTGGAGCGCGAGTGGGAACAGCGAATGGGAGTTCCTAAATGGCAGATGGGAAAAGGGGAAGGGTGAACGGGGATGTGCGCGCGCGGACACGAGTTTCTGGTTTCCAGTCCCTAGCTAAGGAAGTGGGGTAATGCGTGGCGGGGCGGATACGTGCACGCCGCTGGCATCGAAGGTCAAGGTCTTGACTTCGCCTTCGGCGCCCTGGGCAGGCAATTTCTTGCCGTTGAATTCAAGGTCGAGAGCGGCGGCGTTGCCGGCTTTGACTACGATCTCTCTTGCAGCGCGTATGGTTTTTTCGGTAGGGGCGCTGAAGCTGCTGCCTTGCAGAACCTGGCGTCCGTCGGAAGTGATGGAGAGCCAGGAATCGGCGTGCAGGGTGATGCGCAGGGTGAGCGGCGCGGAAACGGCGGGGAGTTGTGAGTTCGGACTGGCTGAGGCTGAAGCCGCCTCCACCGATTTGGCGGAAACCGGCTTAGCGACGGGCGCGGCTTGCAGCTTGGGTTCGGCTGGGGGAGTGGCCGTGATGGGCGGACTTTCAGCCTCTGAGACCTGGGCTGCGGCAATATCAGTTTTCCGGGCATTTTTTCTGACTGCTCGTGAGTAGATACCCCACACCGCGAACCCCAGCGCCGTCAGCAGCAGCAGGATGGCGAATGTTCCCCAGGGAAGACTGGACTCGCGGCGCTCGCCTTCGGACTGGAGTGCGAACGCTGAGGTTTCTCCGATAGCATCAGATTTCTTGTCTTTGTCTTTCTCTTTCTCGGAGGGGAGGTTTCCGGAAGCGACCAGATAATCGGCAATGGCCTGCTCTTCGTCGATCCCTAGGCAGCGGGCGTAGGCGCGGATGAAACCTTTGTTGAAGATGCCGCCGGGGAGCTGGTCGAAGTGATCTTGCTCCAAAGCGACGAGCATACGGGTGCCAATTTTGGTGGCGCCGGAAATTTCTTCCAGCGTGATGCCGCGCTGCTCGCGCTGCTCTTTGAGTCGGACGCCGAATGATGCCACTCGACGGTTCTCCTTCCGCCATTAATATACGTTAAGTGGAAATCATTCACCACGGAGGCACGGTGAAAAGCCTCAGGGCAATTCACCGCTGCCTTGGGACATGAATATTCCCTTCCTTCTACCGCATGGAATAGGTCGCAACCTCAGTCACGATGTACGTCACCAGCGGGAGAGTTGAGATCATAAAGTGCCGAGACATGACGGAGTCTGGAAGTGTGCTCTCGTTAAAGAGTCCGAAGTTTGGAATCGCAACGTAAGCACCTAATGCAAAGCCGAGAATCCATCTGAGGATCAGGTTTGGGTGTGTAGCTCCGATCAGGTAACTCATCCCGTAGCCGACGACGATACCCCACACGGCTACACCCGCCACGGCGAGCACCATCGGTGCGACATAGAAAAAGCCCTTGGAAAGTGACCAGCCGATCTTGCGACCGACGAACATGCCCACGAACGCGATGAGCGCGAACTTCATCGCTGGATTCTACCCCGAATTACCGCGCCGCTAACAGCGGTATTATCCACAAATTGTGACCCGCCAATTCACTGCCTTCTTGATCGCGGAGAGGCATCCTGAATACCTTTGGCTGCTGTGTTTTCTTAGCATTCATCGGACTGTTTCTGGAAAAGCGTTTCCCTTTTCTGCATCCTTTCGTTGTGTGGACATTCCGAATCTATTTGGGAATTTTCATCGCAGGCATGGTTGGACTCTTGGTAGTTGCGCCCGGTGTTTCAATGGCCACGGACCTTCTCTCAGAGGAGCAAGCAGCCAAGCTACGGGAGATGCGCGAAGCCTTGTAGACGCAGTAGGGTGGCCGATCCTTCGGGTCACAATTGTATCTCATCATCATTGGGTGCCCTGGCCTTTGCGCTTTTTGGCGGGTGGCTCGGGTTTTGGGTTGCGTGCGCCCGTTGTTCGGAGGGTCTCGGCTTGAACTGGGTGCCGCTACTTACCGGGGTTGCAAGGGGAGGGTGTGGGGATCGTGACCACTGCCGATGCGCGCATCTGCACCATGTCAGGATCGTTCTTCGCTTCAAAACATGAGACAGGTGGTCTCGCCCGCCCCTTGCAAAAAGCGCAAGGAGCGGGGCACCCCGATTGGGGAGATCGCTAGGTTCCTCGAGCGTTATACTCAGGCCCGGGCCACCCGTCCCTGCTTTCAGGCCGCCTTTTTGCGGGCATTGCGCTGCTTGATCTTCATCGAGAGCAGGGTTTTTGCCCGTTCCAATTGAGCCCGGCGCGACGGGCTGAGGCTGCGCCCGGCACGGTTGATGAAGTAGTTCAGCATCCGCATTCCGGACGCCGGGCCTTTTGGGGAGACTTTTTTCGACGCCAGCGAACGGGCGATGGTGGATGCGCTCCTGGTGAACAAACCTTTGGGCGGAAAGGTGGATACGGTCTTAACGCGGGCCACCCATCGCTTCTTTTTTGCCGCCACGACCCTCCTCCTGCGGGAGATGATCTCCAGAGAACTTCGTCTAGACAGCCTTCTTGAATGTACTGGCGCTTTCTGTCCTGGTTGAGGCTGCTCCGGTACAGGTCGGGCAGGCGGAAGCGGCTTCTTTGCGGCGTTCACGCAACCGGGCCTGAAAAGTATCCCATCGGCCGCCGATGCCGACTGCGCTGTTCTCGATGACAACCGAATCCACACCTGCGGGGACGACTCGTCCGGTGGATGCGCTGGCCGCATGGAGCGCTCCCGGGTCGATGGGGTGGATCTTTTGGCTGGAAACAATCGGCTCCGGCCGGCCTTCGGCTGCGCGGATAGAATTCTGGTTGCCCTCGAGTTGCTGGGTGGTAGGCGTGATGTTGCGGTCCGACTCGGCGCGATGCATGACCGGCCCGGTCTCCCATTTGGCGCGATACCTGCCTTCGTAGTCGTTCCATCGCTGGGGCGAGTCGAGATCGCTAGTTTCGTACCGGGGAAAGCCTTCGATCTGCTCACGCGTGAGTGCTGTGGAAAAGTCGTTCTCGTGACCGGTCGATGCCTCAACACGATCCGCCGGTACAACGAATTCGCGGCTGCTCAGCCAGCCGCCAGTGTCAACCACGATGTAACCAATATCTCCGGAAAGATGATCGAAAATCACGTCTTTGATGGTGCCAAGTTTCTTGTCATCATGCCCGTAAAGCGCTGCCCCGCGAATATCCTCCGCTGCCGCGCCGACCTGATATGTACCGAGAAGACCGTAGTGCGCCATGTAATTCCTCCGGCGGAATTGGATGCGCCCGCGGGCGCGGAGGTCTATTTGAAAATCCCAGCCCTCTCTGGCAAAGCAAGCGGTGCTCACGCAGCGCGCGGACCGCCGACGGTGAGGTCTTTGCCGATGCCGTAGATAAGTGAGGAGAGGGGAACAGGCATTCCCGGGAAAGCGTCAACGAAGCTTGAAACGCAGAGACCGCTGAGCAAAAGCGGCGGAGGGCGCGGAGAACAACTAGGGGCGGAGCTACCCGTTTGCATCGTTGAGCCTACAGGATCAACACGAGTGACCAAATCTAGACTTCGCCATTAGCCTTCTAATAGTTAGGAGGGGTCATGAGTATCTGGACAATCTTATTCATAATTTTGCTGATTGCGTGGATTGGCGGATTCACGGTAATGCACGTGGCGGGCGGCATGATTCATCTGTTGCTGGTTTTCGCGGTGATTTCGCTGATCCTGCACTTTGTGACCAGACGGCGAACCGCCTGAACCACAGGCTGCGTTAATTGCCTATCGGCCGAAGTATTTGGCGTTGCGCTCGGTGAAGGCCTTCCACTTTTCCGGAAGATCGTCGAGGGCGAAGATGGCCGAAACCGGGCAGACAGGGACACAGGCGCCGCAATCGATGCACTCGACCGGGTCGATGTAAAGCATCTCTTCTTCCCCGTAGGCAGGATTGTCTTTTTTGGGATGAATGCAATCGACCGGGCAGGCGTCCACACACGCGGTGTCTTTGGTGCCAATGCAAGGTTCTGCGATTACGTATGCCATAAAGAGTGTGTCTCCCTCGTCTGTTTACAGCTTAGATAAGAACGCACATTCTAGCAAGAAAGGTGGGAAGCGGTACAGGGCAGGAATTCAAGCTGTTCCCTGTTCCTGGTTCTCAGCACGTTCTAACCTGTTGCTCTTCTTTGGCCTGTCGTACAGAACTTCCCTTTCTAGAATCCTTCTCGTTCATACTCGGGCCAACTCCCTGTCCCCGCTGGGTTCATACTCCACGATGTATCCCGCGACCGCACTGGCGGCTACCGTCAGCGGGCTGGCGAGATACATCTGGCCAGGGCCGCTGCGGCCGGGGAAGTTACGGTTTTGAGCGCTGATGACGACCTGCTCAGGGCTGGTCGTCACCCCTGGGCCGGCGTTGATGCAAGCGCCGCAACTGGGCTCGATGACGTGCGCGCCGGCTTTCTGAAAAACCTCGAGATAGCCTTTGCGCAAGCAGTAATCGCGAGTCTCCTGCGATCCGAATTGAATGTAGAACTTAACACTATCGGCAACTCGCTTGCCTTGCTTTAGGGCATCGGCGAGGACGGCGGCGTACATGTCCATGTCTTCATTTTTTCCGGCGGTGCAGGTGCCTCCATAGGCGAGTTCGACGGGCACGGGCGTGTTCAGTTCGCGGATATATTTGCCGTTGCCGGGGTCGCCGGGGGTGGCGACCATGGGAGTGATTTCAGCGGCGTCGAGCTCGATCACGTGAGCGTATTGCGCGCCGGGATCGCTGTAGAGGCCTGCGATCATTTTCCCGGCTTGATCGCGCTTCATGCCGCGGCGCTCGACGAGGAAATCCACGGCTTTCTGGTCAGGCGCGACGATTCCGGTAAAGCCGCCGATCTCGGCGGCCATGTTGGTCATGGTGGCGCGCTCGTCAACGCTGAGGGCTTCGATGGCTTCGCCGGCGTACTCCATGACTTTAGCCAGGGCCTTGCCGCTGCGGACGTAGTCGAGACTGAGGATCTTCAGAATGAAATCTTTCGCGGTAACGTTGGGGTGCTTGCGGCCGCGGATGATGATTTTGACTGACTCGGGAACTTTGACGCGGACGTCTCTGGTGATCCAGCTATTGAAGACGTCGGTAGTGCCGATGCCGAAGGCCACGCATCCGATGGCGCCGACATGCGGGGTGTGCGAGTCGCTGCCGATGTTCAACTGGCCGGGCAGAGCGTAGCTTTCGAGGACGATCGAGTGGCAGATACCTTCGGATCCTTTACGGTCTTTGAGTTCGCCGTGGAGCTTAATGCCCTGCTTGGCGGCGAAATCCTGTTGTTTCAGCTTGAGTTGGGTAGCGAGATCGAGCAACCCGAGTTTCTTCTTTTCTTCGGAGATGACCTCGTCGAGGAAGGTAAGGTGATCGCGGAAGAAGAGGATGGTCGAAGGATCGTTGACCTTGGCGTCTTTGCCGACGTAGCGCTCGAAGAAAATGGCGGCCATGGGAGTGACGTATTCGTGGCTGAAGCGGAGGTCGGCGCGGGCGAAACCGGTGTCGCCGGGTTGGACGTAGAATTCTGGAGCTGCCGCCGAGCTTGGGGCGGCCGTCTCAACGTGAGCATTCATGTGGCGGGCGAAGATTTTTTCGGCCACGGTCATGGGGCGCTTTTCGGTTTTGATTGACGGGAGAAAGACCTTCTTCTGCATGCGGGCGACGTTGAACGGGAACAGGCCACCGTATTCGATGACTTGTCTGGTGATTTCATCTTCTCCGGCGGTGAATTCGGCTAGTGGAATCTCGGCGCCGGCGCGGATCTGGTCGATCAGAGAAAAATTGGTGGAGGTCAGGAGGCCGAGGTTCTGGCAGTTTTGCTTGTAGATGCGCTCGATGTTCTCGGCGATGACGACGCGGATGCCGGCGCACATCTCGGCGTAAGGAGACTGCTCGCGGCTGGACCCTTTGCCGCGGCGCTTGCCGCTGACGGCGGCTACGAATCCGCCTTTCTTCACGTCGGAGCGGCCGATGGGAAGCTGGTTGCCGCACTTGAGGCCGAGGTAGGGGATCTCGCCCAGGGTTTCATCGAAATAGAAGCAGTAGTGCGCGGGGGTGATTTCGTCGGTGGAAATGTCGTCGCGCAGCTTGGGGTTGTTGGCGGGGTTTTTGGTGTCCCAGGGCAGGTCTTCGCCGGCTAGTTGGCGCTTGATGAGTTCGGGATCTTCGGTCAGGAAAAGGATGCGGCCGGAGAGGCGGACTTTGTCGGGGCGCTTGTCAATTTGGCGGGTTAAGAGGGAATCGATCACGGTTCTATTGTAAGGCTTTTTGGGGGATGCTTGGAACGCGGAGGGAAGGCTTTCACCACAGGGGACACGGGGGAAAACCTTAAAACGCTGAGATCGCTGAGGAAAGGCTGGGGAGTCCGCGGAGAAAGGCTTTTACCACAGGGGGCACAGAGGTACACGGGGGAGAACCTTAAAACGCTGAGATCGCTGAGGAAAGGCTGCGGAGGGCGCGGAGAAAGGCTTTCACCACAGGGGGCACAGGGGTACACAGGGGAGACCTTGAAACGCTGAGAGCGCTTAGGAAAGTTCGCGGAGGACGCAGCGCACACCTATAACGACAACGGTCACAAAGGCGCACTAAGGAAGCCCTTAGTGGTGGCCGTGGGAGTGGTCGTATTTTTCGCCTGCGGTGATGGCGACCGGCAGGCGGTTTTCTTTGGGGGCCAGGGGGCAGGTTGCGTAGGGGGTTACGGCGCAGGGTGGACTGTAGGCGCGGTTGAAGTCGAGAACGACGGTGCCGTTTACGACCGGATCAGTATCCAGGAATCGTCCGCCGGGGTAGGTTGCGGTCTTCGAAGTCAGATCGTTGAAAACTATGAAGAGGCCCTTGGAAGCATCTCCGCCAAGATCGGTGAGTTGATACTCGTGGCCGTTGAGCGTGAAGACAGCCGTGCCGGCGATCGGCGTCTGCTCAACATCACCGAGAACGTTGGGAACATCAACGGTTTTCTTTCCGTCGGAGGGGAGCCACTTGGCGGTGACGCGGTAGCTGAGATCGGGCGGGTAGAACGACAAGTCGTGCAATTTGCGGGCGGCTTCGCTGTCGAGGTCTTTGAGGCGAATGCCGATGCGCGTGCCGCGTTTGATCGAATAAAAGACCAGGCTGCCCATCTCGACGGTGGTCCGGTTCTCTGAGGTGTCCGGCTGCAATACCGCAGTGGTGGCCGGCTTTCCCTCAATTACAGCGTGGGAGTCGGGGAAAAACTTCGCAGTGACTTCTTCGCCTTGCAGATAGAACACGCCGGCGTGCGCGGGGCCCTTGGGGAAAAGAACCGCGCTGGCCGGATCGGCGCCGAAGCTATTGTCGCCGGGCTTGAGCCAGAACAATCCGGCGAGAGTGAGCCAGTTTTTCTTGAGGCTGGCGACTCGCGCCGCTTTGAATTCGTCGAACGACTTCTGGTAGGCGGGATCGACAGCCGGCGTGGCGGCCGCCACCAGCGAAACCAGGAGGAAAAGGCCCACGAACTTTTTCATGCGGATGCCTCGCTCAGGAACATTTTCAGTTTGCCGGTTTCAATTCCGGCAGCGGCTCAAGGCCGCGGCCGGAAAATATCTTGTCGAATTCCTCTAACAAGGCCAGATGCACCAAAGCATTGGACGCAACCGTCTCGCGACTGGTTAGCTCAAAAGGTCCGCCGCGAAAGTTGGTAACCTTTCCTCCGGCTTCTTCCACGATCAACACGCCGGCAGCGGTGTCCCAGGGATTGAGATTGAATTCCCAGAAGCCGTCGAAGCGGCCGCAGGCCACGTAGCACAGGTCGAGCGCGGCCGACCCGGCACGGCGGATGCCGTGGGTGCGCAGCGTGATCTGGTGATAGAAAAAGATGTTGGGATTCTGGTGGCGCTTATGGCTGGGAAACCCGGTGGCCACCAGGGACTCGGCCAGCTTGGCGGTATTTGATACTTGGATACGCCGGTCGTTTAAATATGCTCCACTTCCCTGCTCGGCGGTGAATAGTTCGTCGCGAGTGGGATCGTAAATAACTCCCGCGACGCGCTTGCCTCTGTACTCGAGCGCCATGGAGACGCAAAAAACTGGAAAGCCGTGGGCGAAATTGGTGGTGCCGTCCAGCGGGTCAACATACCAGCGGTAGTCGCTGCCGGTGTCATGCAAGCCGCCTTCTTCGCCGAGGATGTCGTGCGCGGGCCAATGCTCGCGGAGCCGCTCGCGGATCAGGGTTTCGGTGTTGCGGTCGGCGATGGTGACGAGATCGGCTTCGCCTTTGTATTCGATGGCGACGTGGCGCTGGAAATAATCCATGAGTAGAACACCGGCTTCGCGGGCGATTTGGACTGCCGGGGAGAGGACATCGCTCTTGGTGGTGGAAGTCATCCGCTACTTGCGCTTGCCGGCATCTTCGGTGATGTACATGATTTCGTGTTTAAAGATAAAGAGATTTGGCTTTGTGTCGCGGGTCAGCCGGACCATGTTTTTGTCGTAATACTCGATCCAGCCGCTGACCATTTCGCCATCCGACAATTTGATGCTGACCGGCTTCTGCTTTTCAGTCAGCGATTTCAGATATGCAGCCTCTTGCGAGGTTTCCTCCGGAGGCGAGCTCTTGGGCTTGCGTTGAGAGACTGGCGAGCCTGGTCCATGGAACGTCATGGGGACATTTTACACGGGTCGGGAGTCGAAGTTCTCGCGGATTTCCACGGAATCGCGAGAAGCTTTTAACGCAGAGACGGCTTCCGTGCTACCGGGCGGGAGGTCAAAGGCTTTAACCACAGGGGGCACAGAGGATCACAGGAGAAACCGGCGACGTGTAGATGTCGGTCTATTTGATGCGCCCGAGCAGGTCAAAGGCTTTAACCACAGGGGGCACAGAGGATCACAGGAGAAACCGGCGACCTGTAGATGTCGGTCTGTTTGACGCACTACACTAGAACGTCACCTTCACCGAGAACTCCAGGGCGCGCGGTGCGCCTAGCGCGAACACGCCGGAACCGAGGCCGAGGCGGTTGCTGTTGGGTTGCTGTCCGGAAGTTCCGTTCACTGATCCGGGCGTACCGCTGAGCACGCCGCTCAGAGGATTTGCGGGGCCGTCAAAGTTGGCAAAGTTCAGCACGTTGAAAAAAGATACAGCGGGATGAATCTCAAAACGCTCTCGCACTTTGTAGATCCAACTGAGGTTCAAATCAAAGGCGCGCAGCCAGTCCATGTTGGATTGGCCGGCGGGGGCGAGCGGAATCAGTTGTTGGACGCCTCCGAGAGCCTGCAATTGGCCCAGGGTGAAGAGCCCGTTGCTGACGAGCATCTGGCCGGCGGGAGTGGGCTGGCCGGCGAAATTCTGGTTGTAGGCGATAATGAAGCTATTCAGGTTGCTGGCTTTGACGCCGCGGCCAAACGATCCGATGTTGGTCCCGGGGAGAACGTCGCCGGTGCCGCCGTTGGAGGCGAAGCTGCCGTCGCCGGTTCCGTCCCCGGTCAGATCGGTTTGGAAAATGCCGCCCGCATTTCCGGACGTTGGAAGGGTGAGGGTCACAGGCAGCGGGCTGTAGAAATGCCCGATCATGCCCAGCCGGAAGGACCAAGGCAAGTCCATGGTGGCGCCGAAAGAGACCTGATGGCGGCGGTCGAGGCCGTTGGGGCCAATGTAGTGCAGGGGATCATTGAAATCGGTGGCAATGGTGATGTAGTCGTTGTCCACCGCGGGCGCCACAAATTTGGAATAGGAGTAAGAGATAAGAAGGTCGAGATTGGAAATTCTCTTGAAAGGCTGGCGGATGTTGCCCTTCAGTGAGAGTTGCAAGGCGTTGTAAACGGCGCGGCCACTGGGGAACAGCATCTGGTTTGTGCCCAGGTTTTGATTGATTCCGGGAAAGGCTGCGCCAGGCTCACCCACTGAGGCACAAGGCGCGCCGCTGCAGAGAGAGTAGCCGGAGTCGAGGCCGTTGCTGGCAAAGTCCGCGATGGTTGCGCCCTGGTTGTAGCCCGGAGCACCAGTGACGGGATTGTTCGGGCAATTGGCGATAGCGAGATTGATGGCGTTGGGCCCGGCCACGCCGCAATTGGCGAGAGTGGTATTAATGGCCGCGGCGGCGTTGGCTTTATTGAAATAGCGGGCGTCGCCGACATGGTTGGTATCGATAGCGAGCAGGGTATGGGTTTCGATGTTGCGCAGGTAGTCGACGCTAAACACCATGCCGCGGCGCAACTCGTGCTGGATGCCGAAATTCATCTGCAAGGAGCGCGGGCTTACGTAGTTGGGGGCAAACAGGTCGGTACCGGTGGCGTCGAGTCCATCGGAAAGTGCGTTGCCGATGAAGGCGGCGTTACTGGCCGGCCCGGCGGAGAGCGTCGCCGCCTGATATTGCGCTTGCAGGGCGGAGATCTGGCTGGCTGCCTGCCCGATGGGCTGGCCGCAGATGGGAGCCCAGTTTTGGACTTGCCCTCCCGGCAACGTAAAGGTTCCGCCGGTGCCGTTGGAGCAGACGGTCGGGGTAATCAGGAACAGGCCGGATGGGAGACGGGCGGGACGATCGAAAAGGACGTTGTTCCACACCGCGTTCTCGTAGAACAATCCGATACCTGCACGCAGCACGGTCTTGCCGGTGCGGCCCGGGTCCCAGGCGACGCCAAGTTGCGGGGCAAAATTTGCATTGGGTTGGTGCACACGGTTCCCCAGCCCGGCGCCGAACTGTTCCAGGGCAGGGATGGCGGCGAGGTCGCTATCGGTGCGGCCGCTGTCGCGAACGTAACGCACGCCGTAGGTCAGAGTCAGGTTGGGCTTCAATTTCCAGGAGTCGCCGAAATAGAGCGAGATGCGATTGTCGGGACCGAGGCCGCCGGCGGGGAATCCAAACGCAGGAATCTCTGAGCCGAAACCCTGACCGTTGCCGAGAGTGATGCTGTTGGCGGGATAGTTTAGCGGGTTGGCAGCGCCCCCGGGCAACGCCAGACAGACGGAACCGCAGTCGCCGATGCCAGCTCCCACTGCCGGGGCGAGCGCCAGAAAGCTGGCCGAACCACCTCCGAAGACGTGGTTGTAGCCACCGCCGTAGCGCAAGATATGCGCGCCGACGGCCTTGCTACCGTCGTATTTAATTTGGCGGTTGGACTGGTAAGTCTGTTGCGGGGCCAGGAAACCGGGACCCGAGCAGAAAACATTCGCGCCGGGGGTGAGGCATTCGGGATCGCTTCCGATGGCCAACTCAAGACTCGGAGCAGGGTTAAAAATGGGAGAGCCGCCGACGGCGTCGGTAATCTGGTTGCGGAATTTGGTGTAGCCGAAACGAATGCTGTGAGTGAAGCCGCCGGTGTTGAAGTCGAGTCCAAAGGCGTGGACCGGAGTGTGGTTGTTGTTGGCAAAAGGTTGAAAAGAGTTGGGAATAATGGCCAACACGCTGCGATTCTGGTCAAAGGAAAAACGGTAGAAGAATTTGTAGCGGTTGTTGATTTGCCAATCCAGACGGCCGACGCCCTCGGCTTCGCGGAACGGAGAGTCGAAACTGCCGACCAGGGCTTGAAAGGGGCCGCTCGGCAATACCGGGTTCAGCAGATCCTGTTTGGTGCGCTCCGCGCTGATGAAGAAGAAGAGCTTGTCGTGAATGATGGGACCGCCGGCGCTTACGCCGTATTGATTTCTTTGAAAATAATTGTCACTGGCTCCGGGGAGGTTAGCGTTGAGGGCCTGGTCGCGGAAATAGTAGTAGCCTTCGCCGTGGTACGCATTGGTGCCGGACTTGGTGGTGACGTTTACGGCGCCTGAGGAAGTCAATTCGGTGGAGAGGTCGAGCGACGATTGCTCGATTTGAAATTCCTGAATCGCGCCTTCAGGGATGTTCTGGGTGGTGGTGCCGACGGTTTCGTCGCTGATATCGAGACCATCAACCTCAATGCGGGCGGTTCGACCGTAGCGGCCGCCGAAGGAGATCGACGAGAAGCCGTTCTTGGTGGGGTCAAAGTTACCGCCGTCCTGGATTTGCACGCCGGGTTCGAGCTGGGCGAGGTCGAGGAAATTTCTTCCATTGACGGGCAGGTTCTCAATCTGCTGGCTGGTGAGAACGCCCTGCACGGTGGCCTGTTCGGTGTTGACCTGAATCTCTGAGGCCTGCACTTCCACTACTTGATTGGCCTGTCCAACCTGTAACTTGACGCTGCCTGCGGTAGTGACGCCGACCTGCACGTTGAGCGGCAACTCGGCGCTCTTGAAGCCTGCGGCTTCGACGTGGACGATGTAATCGCCGGGGGTCAATGCGCCCGAGGTGTAGGCGCCCGCCGAGGTGGTGACGACATTGACGACCTGGCCGGTGGCAATGCGGGTGATGCGAACCTTGGCGCCGCTGACGACGGCGCCGGTCTGATCAACGACGATGCCTTGAATGCTGCCGGTGGAGCTGGTGCTCTGCGAAAAAAGAAAAGTTGAGAGCGCGAGCACAACCAGTATGTGGAACGCGAAGGTGGATGGACGGGAATTCGATACCATCGGCACATTCCTTTCGAGGTTACTTGTGAGCATCGGTGTCCAATACTTATAGCATGTGCGGTTGCGGCTCGGCCGGGCCGCACCGGCTCAAGCCGGCCATTCATAGAGGATCCAATTGCAATCGCCGCCTTCCGCACAAGTCGCCTGCCGCACAACCGAACTGCCGTGAGGATTTCCTCATATCTGTAACGGGCTCCGCCTGTTCTGTTAGAAGTGTGACTTCCGGGTGTAGTAGCCAGTACGATGGCGCACGAGGAGCGTGGAACTGCCGGGGGTTCCGGTGACCTTGACGTCAATCCGGCGGAAATCGGAAGCGGAAGAGTGCTGCGACGGATAGTAGGCCAGCAGATATTGGGTACGCAGTTCATCGCTGATCTTGCGGAAAGCATCGTCGAGTTCGGGCAGCGAAGTGGCGTAGAAATATTTGCCACCGGTATCTTCGGAAATCTGAATCAAGGCGTGCTCGCCACCGAGATCGCGCCCGGCGCTGGCCTCTATGGGCACGATGATGATGCTGTAAACGATGGCCTCGGCTTCCTGGGCGGCGCGCACCGCTTCTTTGTAATCGACCTGGCTGACGGTATCGCCGCCGTCAGTGATGATGACCATGACTTTTCTTCCCTGGCGGCGATCGACGGCCTGGGCGCTGAGATAGATGGCATCGTAGAGCGCGGTGGCAGCACCGTAGCGGACACGGTCGATGGCGCGGTCGATGGCTTTCAGATCTGAAGTAAAGGGCAGCACCTCGTCAACGATCTCGCTGAATTCGTAGAGAGAGAGGGCGTCCACCGGACGAAGGATGGTATGGGCGAAGCGGCGGGCGGAAGTCAGTTCCAACGGCAGGTCTTTGCGGGTGCTGAGGCTGGTGTCAATGTCCATGACGATGGAGAGCGGCAGGGCGGATTCTTTGTCGAATATCGAGATGGACTGGGCGGCGCCATCTTCGGAGAGCTGAAAATTGTCTTTGTTCAGGCCGCCGACGGGAGCGCCGTGATCGTCGGTCACGGTGACGAAGACATTCACCAGCTTGACGTCAACTTGGATGGTGGCGCCGGGATTCTGGTCGGACGCGGGACCGACCGAGGCCGGTTTCCTGGCGGGGGCGGCGCCGCCGGCCCAGGGAGGTTTGGGTACCTGGGCGGGGCAAACCACAATGGCAGCGAACAGAAAAAGAAGCAACGGTTTCATTCGTGAAAGACGGTTCAGGAGGCTTGTCATTTAGATGCGGGCTTCCCTGAATGGCTGCCTTCGCCGCCGGCGATGCCGGGAGGAAAAGGCTCGCCATCGGCCCAGACAGCGCCATCCACGAAGTACTCCTTCTTCCAGATGGGGACGGAGCGCTTGAGGGTGTCGATGAGCCAGCGGCACGCCTCGAAGGCGGCAGTGCGATGGGCGGAGGCAACCGCGATGGCGACGCTGGTCTCGCCGATCTGCAAGCGGCCAAGCCGATGCACGAGAGCGACATCGCGGATGGGGAACCGCGAAAGCGCCTGCTGCGCCAACGACTCCATCTGTTTGAGCGCCATTTCTGGATAGGCTTCGTAATCCAAGTACAGGGTCTGGCGGCCGCGGGTGTGGTTGCGGACCACTCCTTCGAAGAGTACGGCTGCGCCATCGTCGGGTTGCTTGAGTTGATGGAGAAGCGCCCGCGTGTCGATGGGTTGATGAACGATGGCAGCGTAACGGGTGCGTGGGGTCTGCTCGAGGACAGAATCCGGCTGTCCCGAGCCGCCGCTGACCGGAGGGAGAAGCGCGACTTCATCCCCGGGACTAAGCTGAGACTCGAGTGGCGCATATTCCTGATTGATGGACGTTGCGAGTGACGCCGCAAGCGCCTTCAGCCGGGGTATCTCGTGCTCGTAGTGGGAGAGAAGGTCGCGCAGAGTGGCAGACTCGGGGAGGTCGAGCGACTCGCAGCTGCGCCCGGTGAGATCTTTCAACATCCCGAAGAATAGGACTCGGACCTGCATTTTAGCTTCTGGCTTCTAGCTTCTAGCTTCTGGCTTCTGGCTTGGACTGAGAACTGGGGACATGAAACCGATTCCCGGCTCTCAGTGTACGTGACTACAGAATAAAAATGCCGGCCCCGCTTGGAGCCGGCACGTTGGCGATCGCGATTGTCAGCGCTTCGGTTTGCCCGGGTGTGGGGGGGCCGACTGGCGTGGAGCGGACCTTGGCGCCGGAGCGCTCTGGTGTTGCTGCCAGGTACGGAATTTCTGTTCCTCACTGCGGCCTCGCTCCGGCCTGTCCTCAACCGGCGGAGCCGATCTCACCAGCGGGTGGGCGGGCTCAACCGAGGGCCGTGGCGCAACCCCTGGGCGCGGAATATGGGGCGCCGCGGGGTGGTTGTTCATAGCGGGCGGCTCTGGCCGAGACGCGGTGCCCTGCTCTTCAAAACGCGTGTTGGGAGTGGGGCGCGGCGGCTGATTTTCAGTCCGCACTGGAGGCTGGGGCCGTCCCGGGTTTTCGGGGCGAACGTTAGTCACGGGCCGCCTTTCATCAAGACCAGTGCGTACAACCGGCATCCGCGTGCCCACCACGGGGCGGTTCACGACCGCGGCGGGGGGTCTCACCGTTGCCGGGCGTCCCGCACCCAGCATACTGGCACGAACCGGCTGGACGGGGACGCTGCGAACCACATGCGCTGCCTCGAGTTGCCGGGCATCCACCCGCAACAGATTCCGGTAGACCGGGCGGGCGTTGATGAAAGCTTCATGCGGAACCACGGTCACAGCGTTGGCCACGCGTTGGTTCACGTACACCCGGTTCACATTGGTGCGAGTGTAGACGTTGGTCACCTGGGTGACGTTGACCCGCGTATTGGTGATATTCACATTGGTTACGTAGACGCGGCTGGTGCGATACCAGGGAACGAAAACCTCACGAGGTCCAAGTGGGAACCACCCGATGGGGCCGATGCCAACGCCGATGCCGAAACCACCGCCTCCTACAAAAGCTACGAAAGCCGGCGCGTACACCGGGCGCACGACGACGGGGCCCGGCACCCAGCACCAACCGGCTCCGATGTAGGCCCAACGCCCGTAGTGGAAAGGCGCGAAGCCCCAAGGCTCATCCTCGACCCAAGTCCAACCCCAGGGCGCGATCCAGACCCAGTGGCCGAAGCGATAAGGGGCCCATCCCGGAGCTACGCCGATGGGGGTCCACACCGGACCGTAGTCGGCGACGTAGTTCCAGTGCCCGTACTCATCGAGGTCATCGGCGCCGGTCATTTCCGGAGAAATGTAGTTGTTTGATTCGGCGCTATCCTCACGGCGGTTGCGATTGAAAGCGAAATCGTCGAAGTCGTCGTGCGGCGGAACCTGTGCGATCTCATGGTCGAGTTTGTCGGTTCCGGTGAAGGTGGCGCGCTGGCCGGCGACGACCACGAACGAATCGCCTCCGCCGGTGACCTCGCCACGTCCCTTCCGAACCGTGACGTCTGTTTCGTTGCCCGCGGAGTTGACGTCCACACGGTATTCTCCGGTGCGCTCCACCACAAAGGCGGAGTTCGGAGTATCAATTTCGAAGTGGTCTTCATCGTCGAGATGGCGCACACGAAAGATCAGCGAACCCTGGGAGAGGCGAAGTTGGGTTGTGCGATCGTCGAGTTGGAGAAAAGTAACGCTGGTTTCCGAATCCATGCGCAGCGAAGAAGAACCGATCTCGAATTCGGCGCGGGAATCCTTGTCCGCCCACAGATTATCGCCGGTGGTGAGCGGGCGATTCTGGACAGCGGTTACCCAATCGCCCTGGCCGCCGGGCTGAAAGGAAACCGAGCCTTTGGAATAACTCAAGCGGGCGACCTGGCCGGGGGGATCCTCGGCGGGAGATGCTTCGGGCTGGTCGGAGGGTTCGCCGGGCTGCGCTTCGGTTTGGTCCGGTTGGTCGGGCTGCGCGGCCGGAGGCTGGTCCTGGGCAAACGCCGGCGGCGCGGTTGGCAACACCAGAATTCCGGCTAGAACTGCGGCGGTCAACATTCCTAAGACTCTTGGCGTCTTCATTTCATTCCTCGCTGTGGCCTCACATCGGGCCAAATCTTACCAACAACACTTCTCACAAGGATTAAACACCATTGCGGGCGGGAAGTTCTACTCTACAGCGGCGGGGGCGGGGCGCCCCCGCGACAGCCGGCGCGGACGCCGGCGCTGCGGTTCACGGGCTCTAGGCTACCGGCTGCTCGCTTAGGACTTTTTCCCGTTCCTCGGCGTCCTGTTTTTCTTCGAGGGGCGAGAAGGGGAGGGCGAGGCGCAGAACTTCATCGATGGTCTTAACGTAGTGAATGTTGACATTCTCCAGTTGCTCGGGCGTGAGGTCTTCGACGACATTCATGCGGTTTTCCGCGGGCAGGATGATGTCACGGACTCCGGCGCGCTTGGCGGCAAGAACTTTCTCCTTCACGCCGCCGATGGGCAGAACGTTGCCGCTGAGCGTAATTTCTCCGGTCATGGCGGTCAGAGGACGCACTGGGCGATTGGTCAAGAGCGAAACCAGGGCGGTGGTCATGGTGACGCCGGCCGAGGGGCCATCCTTCGGAATCGCTCCGGCGGGCACGTGGATATGGATGTCGTGCTCGGCGAAGAAATTCTCGGCGATGCCCAGTTGCAGCGCGTTGGATCGCACCCAGGTAAGCGCGGCCTGCATGGATTCCTGCATGACCTGGCCGATCTGGCCGGTCATGGTGAAGCCGCCCTTGCCTTTCATGACATTGGCTTCGACGAACAGGATGTCGCCGCCGGATGGGGTCCAAGCCAGGCCGACGACTACCCCCGCACGTTCGGTGCGCTCGGCGATTTCACCTTCGACCCGGATCTTGATGCCGCCCAGGAATTCCTGCACGATTTCCGGAGTCACGACCAGTTTTTCGGTTTTGCCTTCTGCCAGACGGCGTGCCTGCTTGCGGCAGATCGTTCCAATGGTGCGTTCCAGATTGCGTACGCCGGCTTCGCGGGTGTAGTGGCGGATCACGTAGCGGACGGCTTCTTCAGGGAATGCAATCTGCTCGGCAGTGATGCCGTTCTCTTCGATTTGCCGTGGGACCAAATACTGGAACGCGATGTGTACTTTTTCTTCCTCGGTGTAGCCCTGGAGCTCGATGATCTCCATGCGGTCGCGCAGCGGCTCGGAGATGGGATCGAGCATGTTGGCGGTGGTGATGAACAGGACTTTCGAGAGATCGAAAGGAACGTCAAGGTAGTTATCGCGGAAGGTGGAGTTCTGCTCGGGATCGAGGGCTTCGAGCAAGGCGGAGCTGGGGTCGCCGCGGAAATCGCGGCCGACTTTATCGATCTCGTCCAGCATGAACACCGGATCTTTGGTTTCGGCGCGACGGATTCCCTGGATGATCTGGCCGGGCAGAGCGCCGATGTAGGTGCGGCGATGGCCGCGGATTTCGGCTTCGTCATGCACGCCGCCAAGCGAGATGCGGACGAACTTCCGCCCCAACGCGCGGGCGATGGACTTGCCGAGCGAAGTCTTGCCGACACCGGGGGGGCCTACGAAGCAAAGAATCGGACCCTTCATGGTCGGTTTCAAGCGGCGGACGGACAAATAGTCGAGGATGCGGTCTTTGACCCGCTTGAGGTCATAGTGGTCGGCATCGAGGACTTCCTTGGCTTTGAGAATGTCCACATCGCCGCCAGAGGTTTTCGCCCAGGGAAGCACGGCCAGCCATTCGATGTAGTTGCGAGTGACGCCGTAATCGGCGGCCATCGGAGACATGCGGGTGAGGCGGCCCAATTCCTTGAGAGCCTCTTTCTTGACCTCGTCGGGCATGCCGGCGGATTCGATTTTCTGCCGGAGTTCTTCGGTGTCGCGCTGGCCTTCGTCCTGCTCGCCAAGTTCTTTCTGAATGGCCTTCATCTGCTCGCGCAGGTAGTACTCGCGCTGGGTTTGCTGGACGCGGTCCTGGACTTCCGACTGAATCTTGTTGCGAAGTTGCTGCACTTCGAGTTCTTTGGCAAGGTGCTGATTGATCTTTTCCAGACGCACGCGGACGTCGGTGGTTTCGAGCGCGTCCTGCTTGTCGGCGGTGGAGAGAGAGGGCAGCGAGGAAGCGATGAAGTCCACCAGGCGGCCGGGCTCATCAATATTCATGGCCACGGTGGAAAGTTCATCGGACAGAGTCGGCGAGCCGGCAACGATCTGCTGAAACAGGGTCAGGACGTTGCGCGTCAAAGCCTCGACTTCGGAACTCTTGGGCGGAATGGCTTCCGGAACTGTCTCGATCTGGGCGAGCATAAAGGGCGACAGTTGGGCGAACTGGCCCAAGCGCACGCGCTCCAGGCCTTCGGCGAACACAAAAAGGCTCTGGTTGGGCATTTTGACGACTTTGTGGACGATGGCGAGCGTGCCGACGGTGTACAAATCGGCGGGCTGAGGGCTATCCACCCGGGCTTCGCGCTGCGCGACGACTACGATGGTCTTATCTTCGCCCAACGAATTGATGAGTTGTACAGAGCTTTCCCGGCCCACGGTCAAAGGCAGGACGGCGTGGGGGAATAAGACCGTATCTCTCACAGGCAGAACAGGAAGAGCCCGTTCTTGCTCCGCGGTTTGGGAGGGGTCTTTTGGGCTGCGCTCAGTGTGTGACGTCTGTGTCATGTTTCACCTTGAGTGTATCGTGCTCAAGTTTGGATGAGACAACCGACCTAAAGGATGCAATCGGCTCTTTCGCGCCAATTCGTGAGAGCGGACTGAGTCTAAACCTTCTGCGCACGGTTTGCACTTATCCAAAGGTACCGGGTAGGAGATGGTCAAAGGTTCCGGCGAAAACCCTCGAGGGTTATGCCGCCGGATAAATCCCCAGCACTTTGACCAAATCAGCCAACTTCTGGAGACTGCGCAGGGCGGAGCGGGCGCCATCGTCATCGCCGCAAAGCAGATCGGCGTAAAAGATGTATTCCCACGGCCTGCCGCGCATGGGGCGGGACTCGATCTTGCTCAAGCTGATTTTCCGCTCGGCGAAGACGCCCAGGGCGCGGTGCAATGCTCCCGGCACATTCTTCAGACCGAATGCGATCGACGTTTTGTTGGCGCCGGGAACGATGCGGCGGCGCTTGCGAACTAAAACGAATCTGGTGAAATTGTGTTTGTTGTCTTCAATTCCGGCGGCCAGAATGTGTCCCTTGTAAACGGCGGCGGCGCGGCGGCTTGCGATTCCCGCCGCATCCTTAAGGCCGTTCTCAATGACATGCTTCACGCTGCCGGCAGTGTCATAGAAAGGGACAGCCTCGATACCGGGATGTTTGCGAAAGAAGTTCCGGCACTGATCGAGCGCCACCGGGTGCGAAAGAACACGGTGCAGGTCCCTGGTCTTAGCCCCCCGGCAGGCGATGAGGTTATGCACGATTCGCAGACGAAATTCACGTTGGATGAAAACCTGGGAGCTCAGTAGCAGATCGTAATGCTCGGCCACCGATCCGGCCAAAGTGTTCTCGATGGGAATCACGGCGGCGGCGACGGAACCCCGCACCACCCGGTCAAAAACCTCCGCCGAGCGGGCGCAAGCCACGATGGCGCAACCCGGGAGCATGCGTTGTGCGGCTTCGTGGCTGAAAGAACCGGCCTCTCCCTGGATGGCGACCCTCATTTGGGCAAGTTAGCTGCGGGAGTGGCTGAATGCAAATCTTTTTCCAGTACCAGCGCGTCCACGCCATTCGGATAATAGCGCGGGATGGTTTTGACGATGCTATAGCGCTGCCGTTTGTAGAAAGCCAGAGCGGAAGCGTTGTCAACGGCGGTTTCGAGGATGACGGTGCGGCATTGGGCCTGGAGCAGGCGGGTTTCGGCTGCCGCCAGCAGCTTTGCACCGAGGCCGGTGCGGCGGCGTGCGGGAAGCACGTCGATGGTGATGATGTGGCCGACGCGGTGGCTGGACTCAGCGACGATGAATCCGGCGATGGCAGTGGGTTTGGCGGCCTGTTCGGCGACGATGGTGAACGATCCCCGGCGTTGGATATAGGCGGCCAGCTCCCGCCGGGGATAGGCGACCCCGGGAGGAAAACAGCGTTGGTCGATACTCCATAGGACCTCGAAATCCTCAGGCCGAAACTCTCGCAGGGGAGATTCCATCTGTTGATTTTAACTGGAAGCGGCCGTCCGGCCGCTGGGAGGCCATGGGAAGACCAATGCAGGAAAAGGGGTTAGGGGCAATGAAAAAACATCCCACGAAACTGTTGCACGGGGCGCACCCGCGGACGTACCATGCGCATCTGAGATGGTTGTGGAGCAGTTGCTTCTCATCTACGTGGGGTTGGTCGCCAGTGCGGCGGTGCTCTGGTATTTTTGCCTTGCGGGATATAACCGGCGGAAGGGGATCCTGGCCCTGCGCCGGGTTGAGGCGGCGTGTTCGCACCGTGCCCGCATCGTGGAAACCCGGTGGATTGGGACGTCCCGCCTTCAGATCCATTTGCGTTTCGCCGCTCACTGGTTTGAGAATGCCCGGGTCACCATCCGCCTGCTGCCGCGGCCGTTACCGGTGCAGTGGTTGTTGAGCCGCTGGCAGAAGCAGCGCGAGACGGTCACCTTTGAAGCCGACCTGGACCACGCTCCCGGTCTTCATCTGGAAGTTTTCCGGCATCATTGGCTGAGCGACGGCGATCGCCGGATGATTCGCAGTTCCCGCGACTGGAGTGTAACGCGCTCGCGGCCGGTGGTGCTTACAACCTCCAAGCAATGGCAGCAGGAACTGCCGCCGATTGTAAATACCTTGATGACCTCTCGCGGACACAACCTGCTCAAGGTGCGTCTGCGGCCGGAATCCCCCCACTTGGCGGCAACTATCGACTTGGACGCTTTATCAGGAGATGAAGCTGCGGCTGGATTCCTGGGAGTCCTGCGGGAGTTGGCGACCGGGGCGTCGCGATCACGGCAGTAACGAAGGCGCTTACCCGGCGCCCGTTCCCTCCAAGCGGCTAGTTCAAGAATTGGCGGCGAGGCTTTCCGTTGTTGTTTGAAATTTTCGGCGGGTCCACTGACGTCCAGGCACAATCGATGAATTGGACTTTTTGCAGCCCGTCTTTGGGCTGAGGGGTTGTCATGGTGTCGGCCAAACGCACTCTTTTGATGCGGGCGACGGCGCGATCGAGCACGCGGGCGAGGTCGGCAGCGTAATCGGCGTTGCGGTCTTCGCCCAGGCAGCGCTTGGCCTTCTCCGGGGACAACCAGGTGGGATGGCGGTCAAACTCCTGCGGAGCTTCCAGCCGCGTGACTTCGCAGAGATGGGCTAAGACGGATTGTTCCTTGCCGGATGCGCCGCGGCGGGTGCTTCGAATGTAGCTGGCGAAAGAAGCTTCCTGCATTCGGCCGTGGACTCCGGCTTCTTCGAAGGCCTCGAGGGCGGCGGCCTGGGCGTGGGTCAATCCGGGCTCGGCGCTGCCTTTGGGAAAGGTCCAGCGTCCGCTGCCGCGAGTCCTGACCAGCAGGAATTCGATGCTGTCGCCGCGCAGGCGGTAGCAGACTGCGGCGACCTGCTGGCGTCCACGCAGCCGGCAAAGGTGGGCGAGGCGGACAAATTTTGCTGAAGGCTGCGATCCAGTGCTCACAGAAGCCAGAGTGCACGACTCGGGCCGGGTGTGACTAGAGTCTAGCTTGGTTCCGGGGGATGAAACGGCCGTTGTCTCGGGTAAAATTTGGGGAGCCGAAGAGAACTGGAGCAGCCCGCTTGAAGAACAAAGAAGAGTCAGGCGACCTTAAGATTCTTGTGGTGGAAGACGACCTGCCGAGCCTGGAACTGATGGCTGAGGTTTTTAGCTCTTTGCACGCCGGGGTGCGCACCATCAGCGAGAGCCAAAAAGCGGTGCCAGTGGTCAATCAGGAAAAGTTTGACGGCATCTTTCTGGACCTGGAAATGCCGGGACTGAATGGACTGGAACTGGCGCGCCTGATCCGCAATTCCTCATGGAACAAGACCACTCCCATCACCATCGTGACCGGGCAGGATGACAGAAAGACCATGCAGCAGGCGTTCGCCGCCGGGGCAACTTTCTTTTTGCAAAAGCCGGTGGACCGGCAAAAGCTAACCGCCCTGTTTCGGGTAGTGCGCGGAGGGCTGGTGGAGAGCCGGCGACGCCACTTGCGCGTCCCATTACAGACTGAGATTACGTGTACTATTGGCGCCCGCAGCCTGCGGGGACGAAGCTGGAATCTCAGCCACGGAGGGATGCAGATTGAAGTGGAAGGCCTGGCGCCCGGCCAGAACGTACGCGTCTGGTTCCAGTTGCCGGTTTCAGGGGTCGCGATTGAGGCGTCCGGGGTGATCGCCTGGGTCAATCCGAACCGGCAGGGGATACGGTTCACGAGCGTCAGTGAACGCGACCTGGAATCGATCCGAACGTTCGTTGGGGAACAGCACTAGCCGCGTCAGGAGTTCGCAGGAACCGACTCTCCACAGAACTTGTCGAAGGCCTGCTTGAGTTCGGAAGCGATGTCATGGGCGTCGCGATGTTCAATATCGCTGCGCTGCAACATATGGACCAGCTTGCCGTCGCGCAGAAAGGCGATGGAGGGCGAGGACGGCGGATAACCGGTGAAGTAGCCGCGGGCGCGTTCGGTGGCGGCGATGTCCTGGCCGGCGAACACGCTGAACAGCCGCTGCGGACGGGTGGAGTGTTGCAGCGCCATGCGCACTGCGGGCCGCATGCGTCCGGCGGCGCAACCGCAGATCGAATTGACCACCACCATCGCCGTCCCAGGTTGAGCCGCAATGGCAAGATCGACCTCTTCCGGCGTACGCAACTCCTGCACCCCGAGGCGAGTCAATTCTTCTCGCATGGGGATGACCATAATATCTGGATACATGCTTGGGCTCCTCGGCAAATTGCCTGCTTTACATCCTAACTCAGGACTCGTGTTAAGGCCGCAGTGCTCGTATATATTGGTTTGATTCCATGAATGTCCGGGAAAATGTTTCGCTGGCGCCGCTGACTACCTTTGGAGTTGGCGGACCCGCGCGCTATTTGGTGGAGGCTGCCAGCAACAAGGAGGTGGTCGAGGCGGTGCAGTTTTCCCGTGCGCAAGGCTTGCCGTTGTTCGCGCTCGGCGGCGGCAGCAATCTGGTGGTCGCGGATGCGGGCTGGCCGGGGATGGTGTTGAAGATCGCGATCGCCGGAATCGACGAACGCTCAGAAAACGGCAAAGTTCTGTTTGAAGTGGGCGCAGGGGTGGATTGGGACAAGTTCGTAACGCGGGCGGTAGCGCGCAATTGTGCGGGGGTCGAGTGTCTGAGCGGAATTCCGGGAAGTGTGGGCGGAACTCCGGTGCAGAACGTGGGCGCGTATGGGCAGGAGGTGGCAGAGACCATTGCGTCGGTGCTCGCGCTGGACATGAAAGAAGGGCAGATTCGCGAGCTTTGCAATGAAGCTTGCGGGTTCAGCTATCGCACCAGCATCTTCAACACCAGCGAACGCGCGCGGTTTATTATTTTGCGGGTCACCTACGCACTCGAACCAGGGGGCGCGCCGCGCGTGCATTACGCGGACCTCAAGCGATATTTTGCCGGGCACAGCCGGGTGACGCTGGCGGAGGCGCGCGATGCGGTGCGCCGGATTCGCGCCGGCAAGGGTATGCTGATCACGCCAGGGGATGAGGATTGCCGGAGCGCGGGATCGTTTTTCAAGAATCCGGTTTTGCCGGAAGGAAAGTTCGCGGATTTGAACGCGCGCGCGGCGGCAAAGAATTTGCAGATACCGAGTTATCCGGCATTGGATGCGCAGAAGAAAGTTTCGGCGGCGTGGCTGGTGGAGCACTCGGGATTCAGTAAAGGATTCGGGTTCGGCCGGGTGGGCATTTCCCGCAAACACTCACTGGCCATCGTGAACCGCGGCCAGGCGACGGCGGCTGACATCGTGGGATTCAAGCAAGAGATTCAGGAGCGGGTGGAAGATTTGTGGGGGATCCGGCTGGAGCCGGAGCCGGTGTTTGTGGGGTTTTGAGGAGCGACGCGCCGCGCGCAAGGCAAAGTATTGGCTGCGTCAGAATGACATCAGCGTGGGAGGCAGCCGCCAGTGCCCCGGACAGCGACCCGCTTTAAGAATTCCCCATGTGTGAGGGAGGGTGAGCCAGTCCGGCTCCGGCGGCGGCCGCCTCTCCTTATGCATCGGCAAGATTTGCCGCGTCTTTAAAAATGCTCAGAAACATGGCCCGAGTCAGCTTCCCGGTTTGAGTGTTCTGGTTCGAGGGGTGATAGGAAGCCAGCAAGGTCTTTCCGTCTGCCATTTTGTAGCGAGCGCCGTGTTGGAACAGGTAATCGCGCTTGCGGGTGAGCAGACCGCGGCGCTGCAAGTAGTTGAGATAGGCATCAAAGCCGATCTTGCCCAGCGCTACCACCACTTTCGCCCGTCTTAGGCCTTCCAGTTCGCGATCCAGATAAGGCGCGCAGTTGGCGAGTTCCTGCGGCAGCGGCTTGTTACCGGGTGGGGCGCAACGAACCGCAGCGGTGATGTAGAGGTCGTTGAGTTTGAGGCCGTCACTGCGGCCGGTGGCGGTGGGCTGATTGGCGAAGCCAGTGTCATATAAGACCGGATACATGAATTTGCCGGAGGCATCACCAGTGAAGGGGCGCCCGGTGCGGTTGGAGCCGTGGGCGCCGGGAGCCAGGCCGAGAACCACGACACGAGCGTTGGGATCACCGAAGCCGGGAACGGGCTTGCCCCAGTATTCGTGATCGAGGTAGGCACGGCGCTTTTCGCGGGCGATTTTCTGGCGGTACTCGACCAGACGGGGGCAGCGGGTGCAGGAGATGACCTCGGCGTTGAGGATGGCTAGCCAGTTTGGCATTGGGGGACCGGTTTAGACAGGCTATCGCATCAACGGGTTGGCAGGGTAGATGCGAGATACTCGGTGAAATTCCAATTCATGAATTCAGAGGGCGCGCATCCAAGTAAACGAGATGAATGTGGTTCTTGACCGGCTTGGAGTCCAATGACCCGAAACCAACAGCCTGCTCTGATACTTTTCGCCACCGGGATGATCGGCCTCGGCGTCCTGGCTCTGGTCTACGGCGATTTCGCGATGGTGTGGCAGCCGGTCGCGCCCTGGGTTCCGGGGCGAACGGCCTTGGCTTATGCTTCGGGCGTGCTGATGCTGCTGGCCGGGCTTGGATTGCTTTTGCGGGCCACGGCGGCATGGTCGATCCGCATTTTATTCCCGTATTTCGTGGCGTGGGTTCTGTTGAAAGTGCCCGCGCTGTTTGTAGCTCCGCAAATGGAAGCGGTGTGGCTGGGGATTGGCGAGTTGACGGTGCTTCTGGCCGGAGGATGGGTCTTGTTCGCCCGGCTGGCGGGGTTGAGCGAAGGATCGCCACTGGCATGCGCCACGGGCGAAAACGGTGTCCGCATTGCGCGAGTGCTGTTTGCGGTGGCTCTGCTTCCGATTGGGCTCTCACACATCATGTATGTGAAAGAAACGGCTGAGCTGGTACCGGCGTGGCTTCCTTACCGGCCGGGCTGGGCCTACCTGACCGGCGCGGGACAGATGGCGTGCGGTCTGGGCGTGCTGTTCTCCATTTTGCCGCGGGTGGCTGCGTGGGCGGAGGCGGGCATGCTGAGCCTGTTTACGCTTCTGGTTTGGGTTCCCGCAATTCTGGCCGCGCCGAAAACACGGCTGCCGTGGACGGCGTTTTTCATTTCCTGGGCAATTGCGGCGGCGGCGTGGGCTGTGGCACAGAACGTACAAAACGCGAATGTTCGTGATCAATCGGAGCGTCGCGAGCGTTGAAAAGCTGCTGAGCGTGAAAACTCAGGCATCTTCTGAGGGCCGAGGCGGATGCTACTGGTGCGCCGCGGGCCCTTCGACCGGCGGCGGAATGGGCGCGATGGGTTGAGTAGCTTCGTCGTGTACTTCGGGCAACGGGCGTTCGAGTGCAACCGCGAGCACCTGGTCCATGGTGTCCACGAAGTGCATTTTCATTTCGCTGCGCAGGTTTTCCGGCACTTCCGCCAGGTCTTTCTCGTTTTCCTGGGGCAGAATCACTTCAAATAATCCTGCGCGATGCGCGGCCAGCAGCTTTTCTTTCAATCCGCCGATGGGCAACACTTTGCCGCGCAGGGTGATTTCCCCGGTCATGGCCAGGTCGCGGCGCACCGGGATCTTGCTCAAAGCGCTGGAAATCGCGGTGGCAATGGTAATGCCGGCCGAGGGGCCGTCCTTCGGAATCGCGCCTTCGGGCACATGGACGTGAATGTCGAGGCTGCGATAGAAATCACGTGGCAGTCCCAGGCGGTGCGCCCGTGAGCGCACGTAAGACATGGCCGCCTGCGCCGATTCCTGCATCACGTCGCCCAGTTTGCCGGTCAGGGTCAGCTTGCCTTTGCCCTCGACCACGGTGGCCTCGGTGCTCAGAATCGACCCGCCAACTTCGGTCCACGCCAGTCCTGTAACCAGACCTACTTCGCTCTTTTCGTGGGCAATGGTGTCGCGGAACTTGATCACGCCCAGGAAGTCATTCACATTCTCAGCCGTGATGGCGACGTTGTAGTCTTCGCCTTCCTTCACCACTTTGCGCGCCACTTTGCGGCACACGTTGCCGATTTCGCGCTCCAGATTGCGCACGCCGGCTTCGCGGGTGTAGGAACGAATCAGCGAACGGATGGCGTCGTCCGAGAACTTGATGTTTTTCTCGGTCAGCCCCGCCTGGGTCATCTGCTTCTTCACCAGGAACTGCTTGGCAATTTCGACCTTTTCCGGCTCGGTGTAACCATGCAGCCGCAGCACTTCCATGCGGTCTTGCAAGGCCGGAGGAATGGTATGCATCACGTTCGCGGTAGCGATGAAAAAGACTTGGGAGAGGTCGTATTCAACATCGAGGTAGTGGTCGACGAACATGAAATTCTGCTCGGGATCGAGCACTTCGAGCAGCGCCGCGGAGGGATCTCCGCGGAAGTCCATCGACATCTTGTCCACTTCATCCAGCATGAAGACCGGGTTCTTGGTGCCGGCCTTTTTCATCATCTGAATGATCTGCCCAGGCAGAGCGCCGATGTAGGTGCGGCGGTGGCCGCGGACTTCGGCTTCGTCACGCACGCCGCCGAGGGACATGCGGACGAACTTGCGGCCGGTGGCCTTGGCAATCGACATTCCGAGCGAAGTCTTGCCCACGCCCGGAGGGCCCACGAAGCACAGAATTGAGCCTTTGGGGTTCTTTACCAACTGGCGTACGGCGAGGAATTCCAGAATGCGCTCTTTGATCTTCTCCAGGCCATAATGATCTTCGTTCAGAACTTTCTCGGCGCGGCTGATGTTGCGGATTTCTTTCGAGCGCTTCTTCCAGGGCACGGCAAGGAGCCAGTCCAAATAATTGCGGGACACGGTTGATTCGGCCGACATGGGCGGCATGGCTTCGAGCTTCTTCAGTTCCTGGACGGCCTTGTCGCGCACTTCCTTGGGCATGCCGGAGGCTTCGATCTTCTTCTTCAGTTCGTCGAACTCGCTTTTCTCGCCGCGGCCCAGTTCTTTCTGAATGGCCTTGATCTTCTCGTTGAGGTAGTACTCCTTTTGGGCGCGCTCCATCTGCCGCTTCACTCGCGACTGGATGGTGCGATCCATGTTGAGCTTTTCGATTTCAATGTCGAGAACGTCTCCGATGCGGCTGAGGCGCTCGGCGGGATCGAAGATCTCCAGCAGTTCCTGCTTTTCTTCGATCGAGAGCTGAAGGTTGGCGGCGATGGTGTCGGTCAGCTTGGCCGGATCTTCCATGCGCACGGCCGCGATCATGGTTTCGTAGTTGAGCGACTGGCAGAGCTTCACGTACTGCTCAAACAGCGCCGTCACGCGCTGCATGCCGGCTTCAATCTGCGGGTTGGTTTCGACGGTGTAGCGGGCCAGCCGCACCGAAGCCTGCATGAAGCCTTCGGTCTCGGTGACTTGCAGGACTTTGCCGCGCTCGATGCCTTCGACCAGGACCTTGATGTTGCCGTCGGGCAGTTTGAGGCTCTGCACGATGTTAACGACCGTGCCCACCTGATAAATCTCGTTGGGCTTGGGCTCGTCCACGCCCGCATCGTGCTGGGTGGCGAGAAAAATCTTCTTGTCGGCGGTCAGCGCCTCTTCGAGCGCGCGCACGCTCGACTCCCGGCCGACTACAAACGGAGTCATCATGTAGGGGAAGATGACCACATCCCGGATGGGCATCATGGGCAACTTCTTATTTTCGAACTTCTCTTTCGATGTGGTCACCGGGTCTCCCAACAGAACCTCAAATCCTGGCCAGCGGCCGGAAATAGCAGCTTACCCTGCTTTTTCCATCATAGCGAGAGAAACGTTGCGCTTCTCCACCATTTCTCGGGTCACTTCGAATTCCTTGACCTTCTTCTGGCTTGGTAGATGGTACATCAATTCGAGCATTAATTCTTCCAGGATCATCCGCAGTCCGCGCGCGCCCACCTTGCGGGCCATGGCCTGACGCGCGACTGCTTTCAGTGCTTCGTCGCTGAACTTCAGGCGCACGTTCTCGAACTCGAACAACCTCTGGTATTGCTTGACGATAGCGTTCTTTGGCCGGGTCAGGATTTCGATCAGCGCGAACTCGTCCAGATCTTCGAGGATGCCAACCACCGGCAAACGGCCTACAAATTCCGGAATCAAGCCAAACTTAATCATATCCTCGGGCTGCACTTCGCTGAGCAACTCGAAGTTGCGCTTGCGGGTCGCGGTTGTTGCCTCTTCAGCTTCCGCGTCGTCGGTGGCCCGGAAGCCTAGAGACTTCTTACCTACACGCCGCCCGATGATCTTCTCTAGCCCCACAAAGGCGCCACCGCAGATGAACAGGATGTTGGTGGTATCAACCGGAGTAAATTCCTGGTGAGGATGCTTGCGCCCGCCCTGCGGCGGAACGTTGGCGATGGTGCCCTCGAGAATTTTCAGCAATGCCTGCTGTACGCCTTCGCCCGAAACATCGCGAGTGATGGATGGGTTCTCATCCTTGCGGCCGATCTTGTCAACTTCATCAATGTAGATGATCCCGGTCTGCGCCCGGCTGACGTCGCCGTCCGCCGCTTGCAGCAATTTCAGGATGATGTTCTCGACATCCTCGCCGACGTACCCGGCTTCGGTGAGCGTGGTGGCATCGACAATGGCGAAGGGCACGTCCAGCATGCGGGCCAGGGTTTGGGCCATCAAAGTCTTGCCGGTGCCGGTGGGCCCGATCAGCATGATGTTCGATTTCGCGAGCTCAATGCCGTCACTGGCCCGCTGCCGGTTCATGTAGATGCGCTTGTAGTGGTTGTAAACCGCCACTGCCAGCTTCTTCTTGGTCTGTTCCTGGCCGATCACGTACTCGTCAAGGAAGGTCTTCACTTCCTGCGGCTTGGGAAGCTGGTTGGGGGTGCTGGCTGGAGGGGTTGACGCCCGGTCATCTTCCAGGATGGAATTACAAACCGCCACGCACTCATCGCAAATGTACGCCCGGGGGTAATCGCTGGGGGATGAAATCAGCTTGGCGACCGCGTCCTGTGACTTATGGCAGAACGAACAACGTAGGATTTCTTCAGTGCCACTTCTGGTTTTCACTCAGCCCGCTCCTGTCGACTCATCCTTGAACCTGCAAACGCCGGGCGCCCCATCCTTTCGCTATTTGCGAAAGGGTGGAAAAGCAATCACACCGCGGCGGCTTTTGCGGTCTTATAGATGATATCGTCTATGATTCCGTATTCCTTAGCCTGCTGGGCATTCATGATGAAGTCCCGCTCTACGTCCTTTTCTACCTTATCCAGCTTCTGACCGCTATGTTTCGCAAGTAACTGGTTAGTGATTTCCCGCATGCGGAGGATTTCCCGGGCATGAATGTCGATATCGGTGGCCTGCCCGGAAAGCCCGCCCATTGAGGGCTGGTGGATCAGAATCCTCGAATTGGGCAGCGCCAGGCGCTTTTTTGGCTCCCCAGCCGAAAGTAACAAGGCCGCCATGGAAGCCGCTTGACCCACACACAAAGTCATGACGTCATTCTTTACATATTGCATGGTGTCGTAGATCGCCATGCCTGCGGTAATCGAGCCGCCGGGAGAATTGACGTACAGCTGAATGTCTTTTTCGGGATCTTCCTGCGCCAAAAACAGCATCTGCGCAATCACCAGATTGGCGATGTTGTCATCGATGGGCGTGCCAATAAAGATGATGTTGTCGCGCAACAGCCGCGAATAAATGTCGTACGCCCGCTCCCCACGTCCGGTTTGCTCTATGACCATCGGTACCAGCATCATCTGCTCCTTATTTGCTCGAACTCTCACACTCCTGCCCCGGTGAACCTGGCTTCTGTTGGGGGGCGGAAGCTACTCACGCGGACTGATGGTACAAATAATCGAGGGTCTTTTCGTTGCGGATTCTGTTCCGGATTCTATCCAGCACCCCTTCTTGTGTCAAACGGGCGCGGATGCTTTCGACCGGCTGTTTCGACTGCTCCGCCAGCGCTTCGACCTCGCGATTAATCTCCTCGTCTCCGACTTCAATCTTTTCCTGGTCGGCGATCTTTTCCAGCAACATGGCTGCCTTCAGCTCCTGGACGGCCTGATCGCGTTGCCCCGCGCGCAGCCGGTTCAGGTCCATCTTTTTCATGTCTTCGGATTTCATGCCCTGCGCCGCCAGGGCGCGCAGCCCGCGCTCCAGCCTGAGATCGATCTGCCGCTCCACCAGGGCTTCCGGCATCTCCAGATCATTACGCTTGATCAGTTCCGCGACCAGTTTGTCTTTTGATTCCCGCTCCGCCGCCTGTTTGCGCTCGGCTTCCATACCCTCACGCAATTTGTTGCGCACTTCGTCGAGACTGCCAAACTCTCCCAACTCCTTGGCGAAGGCGTCATTCAATTCGGGCAGGCTCTTTTGCTTGACGCCTTGCACTTTCACGGTATAGGTGAGCGTTTTGCCGGCGAGTCGTTGATCGGAAAAATCGGCAGGGTAGAGCACATCGAAAGTGCGCTCATCGCCGGCGGAAGCGCCGCGCAGATTTTCGGTGAACTCCGGCATGGTGGTCTTGCCCGCGACCTCGACCAGGACTTCGTCCATGTGAACGGGCTTGCCGTCACCATCTTTCGGTTTGCCGTCGAGCGAAACCTGGGCGAAGTCGGCATCGGCGAGAGCCCGGCCTTCGACCGCGGTAAATGTGGCGCGCTGCTCCTGGATACCCTTCAGCGACTCTTCGACTTCTTCGCCGGTGACGGCGACGGTTGGCTTATCAGCTCGCAATTCCTTGTAGCCTTCGACTTTGATTTCCGGCATGACTTCAAAGGTAGCTTTGAAACGCAGGGGTTCGCCGTCGTGAATGTGCAGGTCGGAAACCCGGGGCTGCGATACCGGAACCAGACCCTGCCGGTCAGCCTCTTTGCGGAAGAAGCGTGGCACCAGAGCGTCAACGACTTCGCTCTTGATGTCCTCTGAGAATCGCTGTTTGATGACCGACGCCGGCACATGCCCGCGGCGAAAGCCGGGAATGCGCGCCAGTTTCTGATACTTTTGAATCAAGGTATCAGTTTCGCGGGCGACTTCGGCAGCGGGCACTTCCACCTGAATTTCGCGCTTGGTGTTTGTAGGGGTTTCCGTGGGGCTCACAAGGATGAGTGTAAAGAGATAGGGAGAGCACCGTCAAACGCCGGACCGGGGTTTTGTGACCCAATTTGGAACTCTGGTAACGTGACGATGTAGATGCTCTCCGCTGCGCGAAAGTCAAAGTGCAGACGCCGGCGTCCCCGCCCGTGCGAGGCTGCGCGGTCTCTACCGTTAGAGATCGTCTACATTCCGAGATCAAAGTGATTCAGATGAATAGGTCCGCGGCCCATGCACTTGATGTTTCCGGAAGCTTGCAAGCTGGGCGGACGACTTCTCGCTTTCTCTATAGTAGACTCGCCCCATGATTCACCAGATCGCTCCTCTGTTCTTCACTTTGGATATCCCAGGCACCCTTGCCTATTACGAAACCAAGCTGGGCTTCGAGTGTTTGGGCACGTGGCAGGACCCGCCGGTTTATGCCATGGTTGCGCGCGACCAGCACGCGATTCACTTCCGCTGTGCCGAGCCACCGACAGCCAATCCCAATAAATATTTGGACGAACTGCTCGACGCCTACCTGTTCATCGACGACGCGGACGCGCTTTATGCGGAATATGCGGCTCGAGAAGTCGAATTCGCGCGGGGACTTGCCAACATGCCATGGCACTCGCGCGAGTTTGTGGTGAAGGATCGCGATGGCCGGCTGCTCGCCTTCGGCGCGAAGTTGTAGTTCTTGTGAGGTTCGCGCGAATGCTCTTGCTTGCCGCCACTCGCGAAAAGGGTATCTTGCATCGCGACCTGAAGCCGGCAGCGATTCTGTTGCAATCCATAACCGAACGCTCACCCTGCCCCGCTGGTGGCGCGGGGCGCGGCGCGGAAGCACCCATTGGTATATAATCCTGGGCAACTTAGCGTGGCGCCCAGTCTGGGCCAGGCTCACTAACGTCTGTCATTTCGGGGGCGAACATGAAAGACAGGTTCTTGCTGGTTACTAGCCCGCTCAAGATAACCCTTCTCGCAATTTTCCTGGCGGCGGCGAGTCTTGCAGCCAGCGCATCCGACAAAGTGCTCTACAGCTTCAAGGGTGGAGACGATGGAGCGAATCCGAGCGGAGGTCTGGTCGCCGACCGTATGGGCAATTTGTATGGCACGACTGACGGGGGCGGGGGCGCCTGCAACTGCGGCACGGTGTTCGTGCTGTCACCCCCGGGAAAACCAGGCGGAGACTGGGTGGAAAGTATCCTCTACCGTTTTCCAGGCGGCAATGATGGGGCGAGCCCCGAAGCACCCATGATCTTTGATATGGCGGGGAATCTCTATGGCACGACCCTGCATGGAGGCGCCGCCAATGACGGGACGGTATTCAAACTTGCGCCGCCGGCGGCTCCAGGCGAAAGTTGGACCGAAACCACGTTGTACCAATTTAAGGGCGGACAAGACGGGGACTATCCGATCGCCAGTTTGGTCTTTGATACGGCCGGAAACCTCTACAGCACGACGCTGTTCGGGGGTGGACCGCCGCAGGCGGGCATCGTGTTTCAAATCTCGCCGCCGGCGGTTCCAGGAAACAGCTGGACGGAAACCGTGCTGCATCGCTTTGGGCATGGAAGAGACGGCGGGGATCCTGAGGGTGCGCTGCTCATCGACAAACACGGCGCACTCTATGGCACGACCATGAGCGGTGTGGTGTTCAAGCTAAGCCCGCCCGCGCCCGGGCAGGAGCAATGGACGGAACGCGGTTTGTACGATTTCAGCGGCTTCGCGGACGGCAGCGAACCAAGCTACATCATGGCGAGCGGTGGGGCCGTGTATGGTGCGGCGACGCTCGGCGGGAACGTCAACCACGGCACGATTTTTCAGTTAATTCCGCAAGCCGGCACGTGGAAAGAGAACACTTTGTACAGCTTTCAGGGAGGAAGCGACGGTGGCTTGCCCATCGGCCAGTTGCTGCGCGACCGCGCCGGAACCCTTTACGGCACAACTTACGCGGGGCAGCAGCCTGATAACGGCACGGTCTTCCGTTTGTCTCCTCCGGCCGGCGCCGGGACATGGACCAAGACCATACTCCATGAATTCGGCGGCAAAGGCGATGGCACGACGCCCACCGGCGGCGTGATCAAAGGCAAAGCTGGCGCGCTGTATGGCACCACCAACAATGGCGGAGCCTTTGGCCTGGGAGTGGTATACGCAGTCGCGCCATAACGCGAGCATGCGGGTTGTGCGAACTAGTGTAGTGCGTCGGAAATAGTGATCGTTAAAGGTTGCGTCGATCTGGGTGATCCGTGCTACCGGGCCGCTGAGGAAGTCCAAAGCTCTAACCACAGAAGGCACAGAGCGTCACAGGAGCAAACCGGCGACCTATAAATGTCGGTCTGTTTGACCACCACACTAAGTGCCGGAAACCACCGTGAGTGTCACATTGTTTGCGTTGTAGGTCACGGTGAAGTGCTCGTTGCCATTGATTGCGGTCCCATTCACAGTGGCGAAGGTACCATTTACCTGCTTGGCCCTGAGAATCTGGAAGGTGGAGCCAATCGCCGGCAGGAAGTTATTGAGCAGCACGATGTTCAGAGTTCCGGCCAACTCGGCTGTGCCATTTACATTCAACTGGCTGAACTGGCCGGGATTGGTTCCGCCAATGTTGGCATCCAGGGTGCCCGCGGAAGTTTGGGTGTAAGCGCCAGTGACCAACAGCTTGCCGGCCGAGGTTGCCGAATTTCCCGGCAGGATGGTTCCGGCGGAGTAGAGGTGGGCCACGATGTTTCCGCCACTGCCGTAGAGCGCGCCTTTGGCAATCTTGACGGGGCCGGCGCTAGGCTCGAGCGCGAAATCGGACTCGTCCGTCCTCTGGTCAGCATTGGAGACGGTAAGCACGCCGTCAACTACCGTCCTCCCACCGTTCTGAACGTAGGAACCACCCGCCCCCACGGTGAAGGTGCTGCCTTTCAGGATGCCAATTCCCCCATGGTTGGTGAATGTGCCCGCGGAGTTAAAGTTCTGGCCTCCCGCGAGGATGAAGATGCCCTGGGCAGCATTGGTGACAAAGCCTGCCAGCGCGTTGGTGTTGGGATTCAAGATTTGCGACGCAGTGCCGGTCAAGGTAATTTTCGCCGCATTGGTGGTGATGTTCCCCGGAATCAGCAGCTTTCCGGTCACGGCATAGGTGCCGCCTGTCAGAACGCCGTTTGCAAGGTTAGTGAAATTGTCGGTATTGACCACATTTATGGTGCTGTTGGCCGCTGCCGTGAGCGTTCCAGGATTGGAGAAGGGACCTTGGAGGCCGAAGCTTGGATCCATCGCGAACATGCCGCCATTGGTGGCTTCAAGGATTCCGTTGTTGGTGAATGAGCCGCTGCGGCTCGCGGTCAGCAACAGTCCGTTGGCGCCAACCGGCACGTTGGCGTTAATGAGGCCATTGTTGACGATGGCACCCACACCGGTAATGCTGCCGGTCCCTTCGACGGTGGACTGATTGGTGAAGGTTCCGTTGGTGCCGAAGTCGGAACCGAGTGTAGCTTGATTGTTGTAGCTGTTATCGGTGCCATCGCCCATGATGACCGTGCCGCTGCCGGTGAGGGTGAGATTTTCCCCGTTGGGAATCTGCAAGAAAACTTGATCGCCGGCGGGCAGTATTTCAATGGTTCCCGTGTTGTTCAGCGTTCCCTGAGCCTGAAAGCCATTAAAGCTGCCGTTCTGGGTGTCCTGCGCTATGAGCGTCCCGGAGTTGATGACTGAGTTCGTGGTTCCATCCAGCAGCGACCCCTGCTGGCCGTAAATGATCCCCCCGTTGGAAGTGGTGTAGGTGCCACCGCTGATGGTCAGCCCGGACGTGCCCAGCGAACTCGCCAAAGCAACGTAAGAGTTTGCGCCATCCGCCTTGATAGTGCCGCCGGTGTTGTTGATGGTGACGCTCCCAATGACCAGCGCACCGCCGTTCGTCGCTTCTACCGTTCCAGTGTTGGTGCTGGAACCGGCGCGGCCCAGGAGAAGCTGGAGGTTATTCGTAGCCGTGGGAACGTTGGCGTTGATGATGCCGCTGTTGTTAAAGCCCGTAAGATTGAGGATGTTGCCGGTTCCTTGAATCAGTTGCTGGTTCACCAGCGTGGCGCCGCTGATGTAGTCCTGGTTGTTATAGGCATTGTCGGTGCCATCCCCCATGGTCAGGCTGCCGGTGCCCGTCAAGGTAAAGGTCTGGCCGCCGGGAATGTTCACGCCCACACCGCCGCCCTTTGACAGAATCTGGATGGTTCCTTTGTTGTTGATGGTTCCTTGGAAGATGCCGCCCGGGTGGGGCGCGCCGTCGACCAACTGCATGGTTCCGGAGTTGGTGATGGTGTTTCCATTGGTGCCGTCGAGGAGCGCGGTGGTGTCAATAACCTGAATCACTCCTCCGCTGGCGGTTGTCCAGGTGCCTCCGATGAACGTCTCGCCGCCCTGACCTTCGCCCACAAGTTGGACATAAGAATTTTTGCCCGAGGCCTTCACTGTCCCGCCAACGTTGTTCAGCGTGAGGCTCCCCATCGCGAGCTGGCCGCCATTGGTGGCTTCCATCAGACCGGTATTGGTTGAGACGCCCTGAGTCTGGTTGCGTCCCACAACCAGTTGAACTCCGGATTCGTTGGCGTTGATCACGCCGCTGCTGGAATTGTTGAGTGTCAAATCGACGTTGCCACCGCCCTGGATCGTCGACTTATTCAACAGCAACGCGCTGCCACCAATAGAGTCGCTGCCGAAGGAATTGGCGTTCAGGGTAATGGTTCCGTTTCCCGATAGGGTCGCCGTCCCGCTAGCTGAGAACAACAAAAGCGCTGAGCCAAACGACACCGGAGGGGACAAGATAATCTCGCCGCTATTCGCAGCAGAAAAGCCACCGACGTTGAGGGTAGGACTTGCGTTAGTTACGCTGGGAAGGGTAAGGCTGTTGCCGCCACCGACGGTGAGGTCGAGGATCGTGTCGCCGACATCCAGGTTGACGGCGGCTCCGGACTGAATGCAGACGTTGTCACCGGAGCCCGGCTCCGAGCCGTTGGACCAGTTCAAAACGTCGCTCCACTGGCCGTCGCCTCCGCCGCCGGTCCAACTGTCGGTACACTGGGCGAGCGCCGGGGCTGGCCCGGTGAGCGAGAAGGCAACCAGCGCGAACATGAATACGGCGCTTCGGAATGACATCACTACTGAGGGGAAAATAGGTTGCGTCAGCGGGCCTTGTGGATGCATTGTGACCTCTCGAAAATGCAAATGTTTGCAATGATTTGCGGCGCGGCTGGCTTCGCTGCGGACAAAACCACATCTCGCCAAAAGCGGTAGCCAAGCGTCCGCGACTGGGCTATACTGTCGCGGCCATCCCTCCCCCGCAACTGGCATGTGCGGACATCTCCGGACATCTCCGGACACGAAAAAAGAATGAGTACTGCAAACCGACCCCACACAGCCAGCCAGCGACTTAGTTCATGGAAAGAGATCGCCGCTTTCTTCGACTGCGACGAGCGCACCCTGCGGCGCTGGGAGAAAGAACGCGGGCTGCCCGTCCACCGCACTCCGGGAGGAGCGGGAGGGAAAGTCTTTGCCTACACCTACGAGCTTTCGGCGTGGCTGGCAACACCGCAGAACTCGGGAGGGTCGCTACAGCCTCCGGTTGTTCTCCAGCCCCGGAGTGAGCCTTCCGGGGGACGGCTCGCGATCATGGAGGTGCAGCCTCACGCGTCCGCAGTTGCGGCATCGACGAGAAATCGCTGGAAGATCATCACGCTGATCCTGATCGCAACCTTCGCCGTCGCAGGTTTGAGCCTGGCAGTCCTGTATCGCTCTCCGCGTCCTGATTCGGTCGCGGTACTGCCATTCGCCAATGGAGGCGGAGATGCCGGTACCGACTATCTCAGCGACGGCATCACCGAATCTTTGGTCGACGATCTGACGCGCATACCTCAGCTCAAAGTCAGGTCTCGCAACTCGGTCTTTCATTACAAAGGACCGGATATTGACCTGCGCAAGGCCGGTGGCGATCTGGGCGTATCGGTTCTGGTGACCGGCCGGGTGGTGCTACAGGGCGACAACATCGATGTGGCCGCCGAGCTTACCGATGTGCGCGAGAACGCTGAGATTTAGGGGCAGCACTACCGGGGCAAAAGCACGGGCATAATTTCGTTGCAGCAGCGAATTGCAGGCGACATCGCGGAACAGTTGCGCTCCAAGATCAGTCCTTCGGAAAAACAGCAGGTTACCCGGCAAGGCACGCAGAGTCCGGAAGCTTACGATCTGTACCTGAAGGGGCGCTATGCGTGGAACAAGCGTAGCCTTCGCGACGTGCAGGGATCGATAGCGTATTTCAACCAGGCCATTGCCAAAGATCCGGCGTACGGCCTGGCGTATTCGGGGCTGGCGGATGACTATTCCGTATTACCCAACTACGGAGGCACTCCGACGGAAGACTATGCCAGATCGAATGCAGCGGCCCGCAAAGCGCTGGAGCTGGACCCGACGCTGGCGCATCCCCATGCCGTGCTGGGCGAGAACGAGATGCAGTACGACTGGGATTTTGCGGGAGGAGAAGCGGAGTTCAAGAAGGCTTTCGCGCTTGATCCCAACGATGCCACGGCCCACCAGTGGTATGCGGACGATATTGGCATGATTGGAGGCAGGGAGCAGGAGGCGATTGCGGAAGTGAATCTGGCCCATCAACTGGATCCGCTGTCTCCGATCATTAGCCGAGTGACGGCGGGCGTTTTCGTCTGGGCGCGCCGGTATGACGAAGCCATTGCCATCTGCCAGAAACTGGTGAATGAGAACCCGACATTCGCGGTGGCACACGATTGTCTGGCCTATGGCTACTGGGGAAAGCGGATGTATCCCCAGGTGATCGAGGAATGGAAAACCTACAGCCAGCTCACTGGAGATCCGGAAGAGTCTGAGTTTGTTTCGGCCCTGGAACAAGGCTACCGTTCCGCGGGCTGGCACGGCGCGCTTGGCGAGGGCCTGAAGGTGTTGCTGGCGCGACGCAAGAAGAGCTACGCATCCCCGGTGAAAATTGCCCGGTTCTATACCGATATGGGAGAGAAAGAGCAGGCTTTCCAATGGCTCAACACAGCTTATCTGGAGCACGATTGGCTGCTGATCGGTTTGAATACTTACTTCCAGTTTGATCCACTGCGTTCGGATCCGCGGTTCGCGGAACTGGTGGGCAAGGTTGGATTGCCACGGAATTAAGATCGCCCCTCGGTCTCTTGACACCGCGCCTTCTGCGCCCGTAGATTGAAAGCACTTTCCAGCCCAGTGAAGCCACCAAGCATGCGTATTTTCTGAAGAATCAGGAGTATTCTGAAACTATGTCCGGTTCCGAATTAAAGATGAGTGATGTCGGCCTGTTCCCCGAGACTGCCGAGCAGGCGCCGGAAGGCCGGCGAGACGGGATTCTGCCCTACCAGACGATCAAAGAGTTGATCGAAACCGGGCGGATTGTCGGGAGCCCCGCGATTCCTGATGAAAACATTCAACCCGCGAGTCTCGACCTGCGGCTGGGAGACATTGCGCATCGGGTGCGGGCGAGTTTTCTGCCGGGGCCGAATGGCACGGTGGAAGACAAGATCAAGGAACTGCGGATGGCGCGGGTGGACCTGACCGGGGCGGCGGTCTTTGAGAAGGATTGCGTTTACATCGTGCCACTCATCGAAGAGGTATATCTGCCCGATCAGATTTCAGGAAAAGCGAATCCCAAGAGCACCACCGGCCGGCTGGATATTTTTACGCGGCTGATTACCGACCACGGTGTTGAATTCGACCGGGTTCCGGCGGGCTACAAAGGCAGGCTCTACGCGGAAATTGTTTCCCGCACTTTCACGGTGGCGATTCGGGCGGGAATGCGGCTGAGCCAGTTACGCTTTGTGCGGGGCAACCCGGATTCGCACGATCGCGAGATCAAGAAACTGGATCAGAAGCAGACGCTGGTTTACATGGACGAAGACAACCCGGTCAAGGCGCGGCTGGACCGGGGTTTGAGAGTAACGGTGAACCTCGAGGCCGGCGAAAAAGGCGAGGTCATCGCTTATAAAGCACGGCGGAACGCGCCGGTGATTGAACTGAGCCGCATCAACTACTATTCGCCCGAGGAGTTCTGGGAAGTGCGCCACGAGAGCGCCAGCAAGTCGCTGATTCTGGAGCCGGGAGATTTCTACATTCTGGCTTCGCGGGAGCGAGTGCGGGTGCCGGGTGAATTTGCCGCGGAGATGGTACCCTTCGATCCTTCCGACGGCGAATTTCGCATTCACTACGCAGGCTTCTTCGATCCCGGGTTTGGATACGGTTCGAGCGACATCAAGGGCACTCGCGCGGTGCTGGAAGTTCGCGCCCACGAAGTCCCATTCCTGATGGAGCATGGGCAGATGGTAGGGCGGCTGAACTACATGCCCCTACTGGCAAAACCCGACAAGATTTATGGTCTGGGAATCGGGTCTTCATACCAGCAGCAGGCGCTAACTTTGAGCAAGCAGTTCCGGCGCCAGGGCTAATGGTTTTCCTCAACCATTCGGCTATGCGCGCTAAGTCCTGATAGATCAATAGGGTGTGAGTAGCAACATTGACCAGTCGACGGGGTTTATACCCTTAGTCGCGTGTACGGCTGTAATGATGCCTAACGTCCTCGCAACCCGTAGCATCAAAGCATGACCGGGAGAAGCGAACGACGTTCCGGCAGGAGGCAAAACATAATGGGGATTAATCGTTACGTTCGTTGGATATTGCTGGTGCTCACATTAGCGGTTTCGGTTTCAGCATTTGCGGGCGTATTTGTGTCGGTAGGCTTCGGACCGCCCGCGCTGCCGGTGTATGAACAACCGCCCTGCCCGGCGGTGGGCTACATCTGGACACCCGGCTACTGGGGCTACGGTCCCAACGGATATTACTGGGTGCCCGGCACCTGGGTCATGGCGCCGCAGCCCGGCCTTTTGTGGACACCTGGCTATTGGGGTTGGGGCGGATCAGCGTTCATGTGGCATGCCGGCTACTGGGGCCCGGTGGTGGGCTTCTATGGCGGCATTAATTACGGCTTTGGGTATACCGGCGCCGGCTATCACGGAGGCTACTGGCGCGACCGGCACTTCTACTACAACCGCAGTGTGAACAACGTGACCGTGGTTCATACCACGTACGTTTACAACTCCCGGGTGGAAGTCAACAATGTGAACCACGTCAGTTACAACGGCGGGCGCGGCGGGTTGTCGGCTCGTCCTACACCTGTCGAAGAGAGAGCGGCGCGAGAGAGACACTTCGCCCCGACCGCTATGCAAACCCGGCAGCGGACGATCGCCGCCGGCAACCGCCAGTTGTGGGCCTCGGAAAATCACGGGCGTCCGGCGATTGCCGCGACAGCACGGCCGGGAGAGTTCAAAGGTAAGGGCGTAGTGGCGGCGCGAGAAGCAGGGGCAGCCTATAAAGCTCCCGAGCACCGTGGCGAAACCAGGCCCGCGGCGAACCACGAGGTGCCGCGACCGGGAAATACTCCCGCTCGCACGGCCAACAATGTTCCTCGTCCGGGAAATGCCGGACATGGGGAAACGCCGAGCCGGAATGACACTCCTCGTCCGCCGAGCGCCTCCAACCGGGCACAATCGCCGCGCATAGAGAACACCTCGCGGCCGGCGGTGCCACGGCCGGCAAACAAGCCGCACGAGAACATGTCTCGGCCGGCCACACCTCGACCGGAGACAGCGGCTCGGCAGCCCGAACATCGGCCGGAAGCAGCGCCTCGACAACCGACACCTCGGCCGGAAACAGCGGCTCGCCAACCGGAACGTCGGCCCGAGGCAGCAACTCGGCAGCCCGAACATCGGCCGGAGGCAGCTCCGAGGGCGGCTGCGCCGCGGCCGCAAAGTGCATCGCGGCCCGCGCCACACTCGAACGATCATCGAGCCGAGGAACCCCGGCGCGAGTCTCACCCCAAGGGCCGGCCTCGACGTTGAGGATCAACAGGGCTGAACTTTGACGGCTGGTAGCTTGCGCTACCGGCCGTTTTGTTTTGACAACCAATTGTGCCTGGTGGAATTATCGTTCGGAGTGCGCCATGGAGACCCCAGTTCATTCCAGGTCCAAAGCCTCCAGGAAGGGCCCGGCTGGCCTGGTCGTCGCCCTCGGCGCGGTGGTGGTGCTGCTGATTGCGTTTCCCGCCTACCGATGGTTTTTTCTGATCAGTTTGGGAATTGGAGTGGCAGTGGCGGGAATTCTGTTCCTATGGCACAAGCTCAGGCCCATCTCGGAGAAAGATGTAGAGAACAAGAAACCCTTGGGATTGACTTGAACGGCGGATGAGTGCTCGGATCCCGCTTTCCAGTTATCAGAGGTGCGCTTGCAACTTGGCGCGTAAACACTGCACACTAATTCATGCGTGTCCTGGCTCGATTCATGCTGGCCGCGACAGATGCCGGCCAGTTCCCGGTTCCGGTTCTGCCGGAAGTTGCGTTTCTCGGGCGATCGAATGTGGGGAAATCGAGTGTGATCAATTCTTTAGTCGGCAAGAAATTGGCCAAGACCAGTTCCACTCCAGGGCGCACCCGGAGCATCAATTTTTATGAGCTGCGCTGGCCGGGGAAGCCCCAGCCGGAAATGATTTTCACCGATCTGCCGGGGTATGGCTATGCCAAGCTATCGCGTGAAATCTCCAGCCAGTGGCCGAGTTTTATTGAGCCGTATTTGAAAGAGCGGCCCAGCCTGGCGCTTTGCCTGGTATTGATCGACGTGAATGTGCCACCTCAGGAAAGCGATCAGCAACTGGTAGAGTTTCTGAGCGCGAGCGGCCGGCCTTTTGTGGTCGTCGGCACCAAGAGCGACAAGCTTTCCGGCAATCAGTTGAACAACTCTTTGCGCACCCTGACCGGGGGCATGCCGGGAGCGAAGATTGTGGCCTATTCCGCCCGCACCGGGGCGGGACAGAGCGAGCTTTGGCAGCAGATTCGCGAAGCGGTGCACGTCTGATCGCTTGTCAATCGAAGCTAATCCGCTATCATTAGAAACTCATGTCCTCCTACCTGATCACTGGAATTGCCGGCTTCATCGGATCAACCCTAGCGCGCGGAGTTCTGGCCCAGGGCGGCCAGGTACGTGGAATCGACAACCTCTCCACGGGCAAGCGCGAAAATATCGCGGAAATCCGTAAGCAGATTGACATGCGGGAAGCTGACTTGCTCGACCTCAAGAGCGTGCAGGAAGCCTGCCGGGGCATGGATTTCGTGCTCCATCAGGCTGCGATTCCCTCGGTGCCACGGTCGGTGCTGGACCCACTCGAAAGCAACCGCGCGAACGTCGACGGCACCGTCAATCTGCTGGTGGCGGCACGCGACGCCAAAGTGAAGCGCGTAGTTTATGCAGCATCATCGGCGGCCTACGGCGACACGCCAACTCTGCCCAAGCGCGAAGATATGTTTCCCAGCCCGATCTCGCCCTATGCCGTGGCCAAACTAACCGGCGAATATTACATGACTTCGTTCTGGCGTTGCTATGGGCTGGAAACGGTGTCTTTGCGCTACTTCAATATTTTCGGCCCGCGGCAGGACCCGACTTCACCATATTCGGGAGTGCTGGCCAAGTTCATTACGCAAATGCTCCAGAAAAAACAGCCGGTAGTTTTCGGCGACGGCCAGCAGAGCCGCGACTTTACCTATGTGGAGAATGTGGTAAACGCCAATTTGCTGGCGTGCCAGGCGCCGGCCAGTGAAGCCGCCGGCCGGATGTTCAATGTCGCTACCGGGACGCGAATCGATTTGAATGAAACTTTCCAGGTGCTGAAGAAACTCACAGGATACGGCGGTGAGTTGCAATACGAGGCCGAACGTGCCGGAGATGTGAAGCATTCGCTGGCCGACCTTTCGCTGGCGCGAAAACATCTGCGATACGAGCCCAAGGTGGATTTCGAAGAAGGCTTGCGGCGCACGGTGGAGTGGTATCGGAACCCGGACTGAGCCCGCATTACCTTGGTGATCTGTGGTCTGGCAACCCGGCAAAGTACATTGGACGGATGACGCTCTCATCCCTGCTGGTTTCCCGCGATTGGTCTGAAGTCAGCGTTTTGGAATGCATCCTGGGTGGTCTTCACATCGGCGTTGATGTAGAACCGGAGCCGACACGAGCCCGCGCCAAGCTGGCCCGTACCAAAGTAGATGCTTTGATCGTAGATTGCGACCTGGCAGGAACCGCCGACTTTCTGCACGAACTCAATGAAGGCCTGAGTACCGTTCCCCTGGTGATCATCGGCAGCGCGAACGGACGCAATCACTACACGGAGAGCGATGCGACCTTCGTTTTTGAGAAACCGATTTCCGTGGAGCAGGCGGTGCATACGCTATCTGCGGCGCGCAACCTGATTCTGGATGGCAGGCTCCGCTACCACCGCCACAGTTTGGACATTCCGGTTTACGTCAGTCTCGCGCCCAAGAAACGGGTGAAAGCCAGCCTGCTGAATTTGAGTCAGGGAGGGGTCGCCGTGCGGCCATGCCGCCCCACGCCGATTGACGGGTGGGTGCGAGTTGATTTCGCGCTGCCGGGGGCGAAGGCGCCATTCAAAGTCCAGGGCGAAGTAGTATGGAATAAGCAGGGCAATTCGGGAATCCGCTTTGCCGACATGAGCCGCCGCATGACCCGTGATCTTCAGCTCTGGCTGGCGCGGCAGTATCTCACTCACTAGCGAAATCGCGTCTGATCTTCCTTTGTTTTTACTCTCCGTGCCGATGAGCGGGCCGCCAGTTCCGCGAGACGTTTTCCCGGCGTCGTCTTGAACCATAGCGAAAACAGAAACCCGTAGAGCAGGGTGAAGATGCCGCCGACTGCGAGCAGCAGCGCGACAGCCAGCGGCCACGAGGGAAGAACGTCCGTCAGAGTCAGCGAGAGCACACTGAAGAGCAACACGGCGCACAACAGCGCCATACCGTCCACCAGCCGTGCAAAACCTGGGGCGGAAACCGGCAGCCACAGAAGGCGAAGCGGCTTTTGAGCAGGCGGTGATGGGCGATCCAGCCGAATCGCAGGCCGGGAGGCGTTGGAGAATAGCAATTCGCCGGCAGCGTTGTCGCGCAGGCGATGGGCATCCGCCAACAACTGGGTAAACAGCCACTCTTTCAGCATCCGAGCGGAGCGCGGAGGAAGCTCCAGCAGCTCGATTCCGGAGAGGCCGGCGGAATTGGTCCAGGCCACGCGGCCCTCGGCTTGCAGATGAACGTGCGGCTCGGCCAAATCCACGCGGAGACGCACCGGTTGCTCGGGATGCAGGGGAGAAAGAACGTGCGCGGCCATGCCAGACTCACAAATATCCAGCAGAATGCCTCCGTTGTCGGAGTCCAGTTTGGCGTAGGCCAGGTTGCGGAGCTTTTGCCGGCGATGGCGGCGGCGCTCGGGGGCAACCAGGGTTTCAGCCGGGGCGGAGAGATCCCGATGAGAGCGCGACCACATGCTCAAATCTTAGCGTTGCGCAGAGAAGCGTCTCAGTACCCGTGATGGTTCCGGGGCGGGAAGATTAGGAGGCGTTGCGAGTTGATTCAGACTCGGTCTTGGAGTGAGAAGCGCCGCTGCGGGCGCGGTCCCAGGCGATCAGGCGGTTCAAGTCGTAGCTATAGGGGCCGTAGGCCTGAAAATCCTTTTCATTGAACAAGCGCTTAATGCCGCAGCCCAGACAAACCTGGTAGGAATGATCCTGGGCGCGAACCGGCCAACTCATTTTGCTGTGCCAGCACCCGCGCATCACCACCACGCCGATGCCTGCCAAACTCGTGGCTAACAGGCCCAATGGCCACAGCCAGCCCGACTTCTTCCCTGATTCACTCACCCGTCACAACCTTGCAAGTCATACTAACTACACAGGATATCCCCATTTCGAACGCTTAGCAATGGGTTTGGAACTGGTTGAATCCGAACCACTTACTTACGAAAGAGCAGGGAGCCCTGTCCCACCTTCGTGCGCGGAGGATATATTGCGGTTGTGAGTTGCGGTCTGTAAGTTACAAATTGAGGATGTGTCGGATTTCTTTGCGCGCTGGAGCGGAAGTCCTTCGCCCATTTCGCGGTTAAATTCTTCATCGCAAGGTGGCAAAGAGGGCGAAGGCAATTGGGTTGAATTGACAAATTCTGTTGCGGCTATAGGATGTTTTTTTTAACGGAGATGATGAGCGGTGAGTGCGAGTCCTAAAACCGGTCTGGAACCGGGCGTTAGCGCAACGCCGCTGGCTGCAACTTTGCTGCGCGCCACGCCCAAGGCGGAGTCGAGCAGCGGAGACGCTCTGCAAGCGCTGCTGGCTTTTTCTGCGCTGCATCAGCAGATCCGCCAGCGCCGCGCGCACGTGGGACAGGACAGTGCGGCTTCCACTCCGGCAGAGGCCTGGCAGCTGGAACATTTTGTTCTGGATGAAGTTTTGCAATCGGTGGCTGAGCGCGCACTGGCGATCACGGGCGCGGATGGCGTGGCCATCGCCATGGCGGAGGGAGAGGCAATCGTTTGCCGGGCCGTATCCGGAAAAGTTACACCGGATGCAGGCGCACGACTGGAGCCAAATTCAGGCTTTTCGGGAGCATGCTTATCGTCAGGGCAGGTGGTCCGCTGCGACGATTCCCAAACCGACTTGCGGGTCAACGCCGCGGCCTGTCAGGTTCTGGGCGCGCGCTCCATGGTGGCTGTGCCCCTGTTGGCCCGGCAGACCGTCATTGGCTTGGTGGAGGCATTCTCCAGTGAAGCGCATGGCTTCAACGACTGCGACGTGCGCGGCCTGAGCCTGCTGGCGGAATTAATTCTGGCCGCGGTGCGGCCGGAGGAAGAAGACCGGCTGGCGGAGATTTCGCGGCGAGTCATGCCGCAGGCGCCAGTTGTGGAGGCGGTGGTTGCGGCGGCGGAGAAGACTCCCGCGCAACCCAAGGCGGCTCCGCCGCAGGAAGCGCAGGTTGAGAAACACGAAGCGAAGGTTACGGCGAAGGTTGAGGAAGCCGAGGCCATTGCGGCGGTTCCCGCCGTCGAAGATGCAAAAGCCACGCCGGTGGCGGCTGCAATCCCAGATTCCAGAACAGCAAAAAGCTCCCGCCCCGGGCTGGCGGTGGTAATGGCGCTCATTGTGGTTGCAGCCACTCTGGGAGCCGGGATGTGGTGGAGCATGCGGCATCATGCGCCTTCCAAACAACCAAGCTCACGAACTCAAACGAATTCTGCGTCGCCGGCACAGGCCCCGGCGCTCTCCGTAGAAGAGGCACAAACAGCGGAGCCCGCACCGGAAGAAAGCGAGCCGGAGACGACGGCAGCCTCAGGGCAGAAACCTGAAGTGACCGGAATCCGGCATTGGTCCTCGGCGGATTCGAGTACGGTGGTGATTGATCTGCAAGATCAGGTGCAGTATGAAGCCCACCGGCTCTCCCACCCGGAACGGATTTATCTGGATCTACCGGACACCCGGCTGGCAGCCTCGCTCTTCAACAAGACCATTAACGTGGACGATGTATTACTGGAGCGAGTTCGCGTAGCCCAGCCTACGCATGGGGTGACTCGTGTGGTGCTGGAAACCAAAGGGGCGTCAAATTTCTCGGTGAGCCTGGAACCGAATCCTTATCGGCTGGTGATTGAGTTGAGGACGATTGGCGCGGAGCCGAAGCCGCGAGCCAAGGTGGAGCTGTTCGCACCCCAGGATCAGGCGGCGCCGGAAACCTCAATCCCGGGGAAAAACGCCAGAAACAAGGAACCCGATTTCAACCCAGCAGGCGAACCGAAGCTACGCATCGTGCTTGATGCGGGCCATGGTGGGTGGGACCTGGGGACGGTGGGGCGCAAAGGATTGTTGGAAAAAGATCTGGTGCTCGACATTGTGGAACGGCTGGGCAAGCTGGTGGCGAAGCGATTGTCAGCCAAGGTGATTTACACCCGCACTGACGATAGCTACGTCGCGCTTGAGAAGCGCGCCGAAGTGGCCAACCTGGCAAAGGCCGATCTGTTCCTCTCGGTCCACGCTAATTACAGCGACTTCCCTTCCGCGCGCGGGGTGGAAACGTACTACACCAACACTTATTCGTCGATACGGGCGCGGAGCCGGGAGTACGATGACGCCGGAACGGCAGCCACAGACGTTGATTGGACGAATGTTGACATCCGGGAGAAAGTACATGAGTCACGGCAGCTGGCAGCCAGCATCCAGCGGGCGCTCTACGGAACATTGTCAGCGAAGAATCCCGGGCTGCCGAATCGCGGAGTCAAGGAAGCGCAATACGTGGTGCTGACGGGCACATCGATGCCCGCGGTGTTGGCTGAAGTTTCTTTTGTCAGCAGTCCCACCGACGAGAACAACTTGCAAAGTTCAAGTTATCGGCAGCGGATCGCTGAGGCACTCTATCGCGGGGTCGCCCACTACGCTGAGCAGAACCGGGTGAAGATGGCCAGCGCCGAGCGACCGGTGGGGCAGTGAAGCCCGAAGGGCCAGCGATTCTCACGGATTTAGGCAGTTTTATTTGGCTGGCACTCCGCCGTATTTCTGCAACCACTTCAATTCTTCCCGAACTTTAATCTTGCCGTGCCAGGGGTTCTTCTCCAGGCTGTGACCTTCGCCGGGGAAGATGAGCAGTTCACTGGGGACTCCGAGATTGTGCAGGGCATGATCGAGCAAGTAATCTTCTGCGACGGCCACGCGAATATCATCAGCGCCGGCGGTGATTAGCGTGGGGGTGCGGACTTTGTTGATCTGAAAAATCGCGGCCTCATCCAGATAGCGCTGTGGAACTTCCCAAGGCAGGCCGCCGAGATCGAAGGCATCGTCGAAGGTGGTGTCGTCGTTGCCCCAGTTGGCGACATTTTCCACAGCCCCGGCGCCAGTGACGGCGGCCTTGAAGCGGGTGGTCTGGGTGATCAGCCAGTTGGCCATGTAACCGCCGTAGCTGTAGCCGCCGACGGCGAGATGAGTGGGGTCGGCGATGCCGTCCTTTACGAGGGCGTCCACGCCCTCGAGAATATCTTTTCCGGGGCGGGAGACGATTTGCGGCACCATCTTTTCGAGAAATTCATCGCCGTAGCCGCAGGTGCCGCGATAGTTGGGCTCGAACACCAACCAGCCTTGGGTGGCTGCCAAGCGGTCCCAGCGGTACCAATCGGCCTCGTCGAATTGGTTGCCGTCGGCGTCGTCCACGTCGTCGGGGCCGCCGTGGATCAGGACAAACATTGGCAGATTGTGGGCTTCGAACTTTCCCGGGGGATACAACAACATGCCTTCAATGGTGGCGCCGTCGTCGGCGGTCCAGCGGTAAGGCTTTCCTCTGGGCAGATCGCGCTCGGTGAATAGCTTGTTGAAGGAGGTGACAGGCCGGGCGTCAACCAGTGTGGATTCACTCTCGGCGATATAGACTTCGTTGGGTTCTTGGAGCGACGAGTGAACAAATGCAATGCGCGCTGAGTGTGCCGCTGTGGCAATTCTTTCGTAGGTGCCTGGCCATCCGGCCAGTTTGGAAAAAGCTGCGGACGCTTGGGGCTGATGGTAGAGCTGTACTTCGGTTCCAACACGACCGGCGGCTACGGCCCCGCCCTCAGGAGTAATCGCATAAGCACCCACTGCGCCTTCGAAATCGGCTGCCCAGCGCTTGATTTCACCGGTGTCGGCGTCGACCCAGTACAGGCGGGTCTGAGTATCCTGATACTTCCCTTCTGCCGAACCATATTCCGTCTGGAAGAAAATGTGCCGGCTGTCCGCGGCCCAGTGCATGGCTTGTTCGACACCCTGGTTCCGGGTTATTTGTAGCGGCGGGCGATCGGGAGACGCATGAGACAGGTCCACAGTGTAGATTTCGAACTCTTCCACTTTTTCTTCCCGCCCGGAAATCGACTCGGTGAGCAGAGCCAGGCGGTGGCCATCGGGCGACGTTTCGAGAGTCGCAATTCTCCACGGCGAAGCAGCCAGCGCGTGCAGGCCGGGGCCGACGGCGGCGGCGCCGTCGGATTTGTCCCTCGACGTTCCCTGGAGGTTGTGGCGGGCGATGGCATCGACTACGGCAAGACTGAAAATCATGTCACCACGTTCGGCGGCGCGGTACTGGATGACGTCCTTCCATTCTTTCTTGTAGGAATCGGTCTGGTCACGAGTCCAGGGAATGCGGGTGGCGAAATAGAGCGTGCTCGAATCAGGCGACCAGGAAAAGGTGTGGACCCCCTCGTCGCCGCTGGTTATAGGGAAAGCTTCACCACCGTTGGGCGAAATGAGGTAGATCTGGGGCGTTCCGTCACCGGCGCCATTCTCAGTTTTTCGTTCGGAGAGAAAGGCGATCCAGCGGCCATCAGGAGACCATTGCGGGGCGCTGTCATGGCCGGACTGGGTCAGTTGCGTGAGCGTGCCGGGATCGCGATACAGCCAGAGGTCTTCGCGATAAATGTTTTGGTTCCAATCGGCACGCTCGGTGACAAATACCAACGCGTGGCCGTCAGAAGAAAGCCGCAAACTGGAAATATCGACCGAGTCGAAATACTCGTCGAGCGTGAGCTTGGGTTTGTCAGCGGCGAATGACAGGGTTGCGATAAGAATTAGTGCAGTGAGGCAGTAGCTTTTGTTCACCATGGGTTGAACTGAGGTATATCGTGGCAGGGCGGTGGTTGTAAACAGGCGCGGAGGGACAAGTCCAGCGTTCAAAGAAACTTCGCGAGGGCCGCGACGCAAGGTGTTTTTCTGAAACCCGTTCTCAGTTAAGGATGTCAACCAGGCCTGAGCGGCGCGGAGTGAATGGGCGGTCAGTGATCTGGCCTTGGAAGCGGGGCGCCCAACGTCCGGGAACAGGGGTCGCGCAGGCAGGGCAACGGCCCTCCGGCGTGAGGCGATACTCTTCCACAAAATAGCTACGGCGACGGATGAGGATTTCGCCACACTTCTGGCAGCAGGTGTTCTCATGCTCGCCGACCTGGCCGGGTAGGTTGCCGGCATAGACGTAGTGCAGGCCGGCCTGCTTTCCAATTGCGGCGGCACGCAGAAGATCAGCGGGACGGGTATTCTCGGGAGTCTCCATTTTGTAGTCTTTGTGAAATGCGGTTACGTGCCACGGAATGTCGGGAGAAACCCCGGCGAGGAATTCAGCGAGGCCGCGCAATTCCTCTTCGGAGTCATTGAAGCCGGGGATGAGCAGTGTGACAATCTCAAGCCAAACGCCCATGTGGTGCAGTTCGCGAATAGTTTCGAGGATGGGCCCGATACGTCCGCCGAGTTCGTGATAGTGACGGTCGCTAAAACTCTTGAGATCCACTTTGTAGAGATCAATCCACGGATGCAGGTACTCGAGCACCTGCGGCGTGCCATTTCCGTTGGAGACGAAGCCGGTTACAAGCCCGGCGGCTTTGGCTTCCTTGAAAACCGCCACGGCCCATTCGCTGGTAATGAGCGGCTCGTTGTAGGTGCTGACCAGGACTTTTGCACCCTGGCGGAGAGCGCCCTGCACTAACGCCTCGGGTGACGCTTCGAGCGGGGGCGAAACGGCATTGGGATCGCGCAGGGCTTGCGAAGTGACCCAGTTCTGGCAGTAGGCACAGTGGAGGTCGCATCCCAGCATGCCGAAGCTATATGCCAGGGCGCCGGGGTAAGCGTGGAAGAATGGCTTCTTCTCTATGGGATCGCACTGCACGCCGCCGACATACCCCCAGGGTACGAAGAGGGTCCCGCCTTGGTTATAGCGGACCTTGCAAACGCCGGGCTGGCCCTCGGGAATAGGGCAACAGTGACCACAGGCGTAGCAGCGCACGCGATTACGGTCGAGCTTTTCATAGAGTTCGCCTTCGCGGACGTGCCGGTAAACGATGTCGCGAATGGTGGGCACGAAATGGCCTCTGCCGTCATTTTAAACCCTCGGGATGGGAGTTCCCGGCGAGCCGCGGGTGTGCAGCCAACCAATCACCAGCTTCTTTGTGAACAAGCGCAATTTGACCGGCGGTGAGATGGGCGGCGTATAACGCAACGCGAGATTTGCTGGCTTCATCACCGCCGTCCTGTGCAAGGAATGTCCAGAAGTAGGCTCGCATCGGATCGGGGGGGATACCGCGACCGGCGGCGTAACAGTTGCCGAGCATGGCTTGCGCCGCAACACTGCCCTGCTCGGCTGACAGGGAAAACAAGCGCACCGCCTGTGCGTAGTCCTGAGGGACCTGGTCGCCAGTCGAGTAGCGCACCCCCAGGTCAAACTGCGCGGCGGGATCGCCATTGGCCGCCAGCTTTTCGAGCGCCTCCAGTTGGTGGGCGGAAGACGACTGGAGTGCGGCCTCCTGGGGAGCTGCGGGGACAGGGCCGGCATTGACGCGACCGATCGAGGTCCAGGGCCAGGTCACCCAGGATCGCAAAACCCAGGGCTGGGTGACCCACAATAAGGCGAGAAGAAGTACAAGAACCGCGCTGACCGCCAGGAAGGTGTGAGAGCGGGAGAGTTCCGCAATTGGGAGATCGGCGGGAGTCTCGACGGGGAATTCGTCATCCACGCCGACGGCGGAGGCGGGTCCGGATCCCGGTCCCAGTGCGCTGGCACGTTGCATTGCCGCAGAGGTAATTTCAGTCAGATGTCGCAGGACCAGTTCATGGTCAGCGCGAAAGATGTTGGGCTGGGGAGAAAACACTTCGATGATTCCCGTGACCGCGTCGCCCGAGCGAATGGGAGCTGCGATCATGGAGCGGATGCCGAGGGCGCGGCAGCTGTCGCGATCCACGCGCGGGTCGGTTTCAGAGTCGTCGCAGCGCAGCAGAATTCCAGAGCGTACACATTCTCCGGAAAAGCCCGAGCCTACACGCAGGCGCGTGCCCACGCTGGGAGCGTTGGGACCGGCGGTCGCCCGGCAGACCATGTCTGAGCCTTCGGCAAGACCGATTGCTGCGGCGGTCGAATGGGTGAAGACCTGCGCCCGTCGGGCGATCAGTTGCAGTGCGGCATCGAGATCACGTCCGAGCGCTTCTACTTCTTTTCTTACCGCGGCCAACGCGGTGAGGACAGAAGTGTGGTCAGGGTCACCCTGCTGCCAGCGGTCTGCCTGTCCGGCTGCGAGGGCTTCGTCGGCCTGTTGAAGGCAACCTGCAAGCGCATCGGCGAAGAGCCACTTCTTCAGGGCTTGAAGCGATTCTCGGGACACGCCGCGAAAGTGTACCCCAACGCGTCCAGAAGAAGTATCCGACCAGATCACGGTGCCGGCGGTTTGGACGGCGGCATCGGTTTCCGGGAGATCGAGAAACCAGTTCTCATCGCGTCCGAGCTCGAGCGGCGACGCGGTTTGAATCGCCATGCCGTCTTCGCTGAGGTCGATGATCTCGCAGAGGTCGGAAGTTGAGGGCTCGGCGGAGTTTAGTCTGACGTAAGCGGGCAGGTGGAGCTTGTGACGCACACGGCGACGTCGCTCTGAATGAGGATGCGGAAGCGGCTGGCCCACCTCCGCCGGATTGGGCCCGAGGGGCGGCATACTGCCTTGGGGCATATCTTACTCCAGCGGGCGGGGAAACGGCTGAAGCGGGGGCCGGTGGTTTCCACGATTATTTCCCGGCGGCCTCCGCGGCAGGTCTCTGAGACCTTGGCGTTTCGAGGCTTGGACGACCGGCAAATACAAGGCCTTAAACGCTAAGATCGCGAAGAACTGTTCTAGAGCACGCAGAGGAACCGGTAATGATACTCCGGCCAATGCTGGGGTTGAGAACGAGAGGTTAGCTCTCCGCTCTCAGGTTGGAGATGCGGGAGATGGCGGCCACCATCATGCTGGAGAGCAGTTGCATGGTGGCAACATCGCGGTGGTCGAAGGCGTGCGGAGCGGCGGACAGCACTTCAAAGACTCCGAGAGTGCGACGGTAGTGGCGCAACGGCGCCGCGAGGATCGATCGCACACCCAGTCGGCGGCAACTGGCAAGGTCAACTTGCGGATTCCGCTCCGCATCGTGGCAAAGCACGACTTCGCCGGTGCGAACACAGTCAGCGGAAATTCCGGAATCGGTTTGCAGGCGTACGCCGAGATCGGGCGCAGTGCGGCCGGTGCGGGCGCGGCATACGATTTCGTCGCCATGACGCAAAGCGATGGCCGCGCCCGTGGCCCCGGTCAAAGATTGGGCGCGCTCGGCGATCACGCTGATCGCGGGCTCCAGATCAATGTGTCCGATCTCGTGGTCGCGTACCAGTGCCACACCCCGTGGCCCGGTGAGGCGGGCGTGGCTGCGCGAGGGAGCGAGAGCGACAAATGAAACGGGAAGGTGAGTGTCAGAACTGGAAGAAGGAACAGTGCGCAGCAATTCGCGAACCAGGCGATCGAGTTCCGCGTCAGCGATGAGGTGCGCGGTTTGCTGGCCGCGCAACGATCCCCCCAGCACCCGCGACAGACTCAACACAGCACGGCTACCGCAGGCCAGACAGCAGGGGGTGGTGTTCTTGCTGATCAACTCACAGGCAACGCAAAACACGGCGGTTTGCAGCTCGATGAAACTGATGTCCTGCCCGGTGAGTTGTTCGGCCATCGTCTGGGTTGGCTCTCCAGCGGAAGTAAGAAAGCTAAACGGCACTCCGGCGCAACGAAAGTGACAGGGCTGGTTCAGGCTGTGGATAACCGATCAGCGAGCGCAAGAGATGCCATCGGCATTACTTCCCGCCAGCATCTTTGGCGTGGCCGGAGCCGCTGCGGCTGCATGCTAGAATCGAAAAGCAGCGAAATCATTGAAAATGACTCCCACTTCCACAACTTCTGCCACTTTGTTTTCCGCCCTAAAGAGCAAAATTGAACAAAAACGCGCCGCGATCGCAATCATTGGGCTGGGCTATGTGGGCCTGCCATTGGCGTTGCTCTATAGCGAGCAGGAATTTCCGGTCACAGGATTTGATATTGATCAGCGCAAGGTGACCACTCTCGATCAGGGTGGGACCTACATTTTTCGCATTCCGGCCACTGAGATTCAGGCGGCGAAAGCCCGGGGCTTCAGCGCCACCGCCGATTATTCCCAGCTGAAAGAAATGGACGCGATCATCATTTGCGTGCCCACACCGCTGAATGAATACCACGAGCCCGACTTGAGCTACATCACCGAAACCGCCAAGTCGATCGCTCCGCACTTGCGCGCCGGTCATCTGGTGATTCTGGAGAGCACCACCTATCCCGGGACGACGGAAGAAGTCCTGATCCCGATTTTGGAGACGGGGAACCGGCAGGGGCTGAAAGCTTCGCGCGGCGGCGAGTCCGATGCGGGGACTTTCTATGTGGCTTTTTCTCCCGAGCGCGAGGACCCGGGCAACACGACGGTGGCGCGACGCGACATTCCCAAGGTGGTGGGAGGACTGGACGCCAGGGCGTCCGACCTGGCGGCCGCACTGTACGGGGCGATTTTTAATCGAGTAGTGAGAGTCTCCTCGCCCGCGGCGGCGGAAATGACCAAGCTGCTGGAAAATATTTACCGCTGCGTGAACATCGCGCTGGTGAATGAACTCAAGTTGTTATCGCTGCGGATGGGAATCGACATCTGGGAAGTGATTGAGGCCGCTGCCACCAAGCCTTTCGGCTTCCAGCCGTTCTATCCCGGCCCCGGCCTGGGCGGGCACTGTATTCCAGTGGATCCTTTTTATCTTTCCTGGAAAGCCAAGGAATGGGACTTCCGCACCCGCTTCATTGAACTGGCGGGCGAGATCAACACCAACATGCCCTACCACGTGCTGGAGTCCGTGGGCCGGGCCCTGAACCAGCAGAAGAAGGCGTTGAATGGCTCGCGGGTGTTGCTGCTGGGCGTGGCGTACAAGAAAGACATCGACGATCTACGCGAGTCGCCGGCGCTGGCGATTATTGAATTGCTGCAAAAAGAAGGCGCACAGGTGAGCTATAACGACCCGTACTTTCCGATAGTCGGCAAGGGACGCAAGTATGACCTGCAAATGAAATGCGCGCCGTTGGACAATCTGGGCCAGTATGACTGCGTGTTAATTGTGACGGACCACTCCGATTACGACTTCGCCCGCATCGTGCGCGACTCCAAGCTGGTGGTAGATACGCGCAATGCCACGCGGGGCATCAAGAGTCCGAAGATTGTGCATTGCTGAGGAACAACAGGCTCAATTAGCGGGAAAGACCGGAGCGTCGGCGGCGAGCTTACTGGGCGATCGAACTGGAGACTGACGAGAACACGTTATTGGCGTTGGCTCCGATCAGGCGGATGGTGCCGACCACGATCACCAGAACGACCGCCAACATCACCGCGTACTCGGCGACATCCTGGCCGCGTTCGTCCAACCACAGTTGATGAAACCACTTTGCCACAGCTTGTCTCCTCGCGCCCCTATGTTCGGGAATAGCGAATGCCCCGCAATACCAATCACGGGGAAACCCCCAGTTGTGAATTGGTAACACGATGGTAGTTGCTGCTCGTGCGCCGTGCAATGGCCCGGACGAGTCTCGTGGTGGCACGAAGGTGCTATGTCTTCTAGGAGATAGGCTTCAAAGGTAAAGATTGATTAACCGCAAATAGAGCCAATTCGAGACGCGTCGAAACCCCCAGTTTGTCGAAGATATTGCTGAGATGGTGCTTGACGGTGTCCTCGCTGATTTTGAAGTATTCGGCAATCTCTTTGTTGGAGTAGCCCGCCACGACGGCCGAGACGATCTCGAGCTCCCGCGGGGTGAGGCCAAACTTCTTCTTGCGGGCGTCTTCGCCGGAGGACTGGACGAGGTTGCGCAGATATTGGACCAGGTTGGAGACGCTCTCGCGCCCCACCCAATATTCACCTGACATCACAGTGTGGATCGCTTTGAGAAGCAACTGAGTGGCGGAGTCCTTCAAGACCACACCGCGAGCGCCCAACTGCAACGCTTCAACGATCTGGTTCTTCTCCGCGGCGGCGGTGAGCAGGATGACGCGCACTCCGTTGGAGCCGGCGCCGGTGCTCATCTCGCGTAGCGCCTCCAAACCGGGGTGGCGAGGCATGGCAAGGTCGAGCAACAGGATGTCGGGCTTGAGCTGACGCGCCAGCTTTACGGCTTCTGCGCCGTCGGAGGCCTCACCGATCACTTTGAGGTCCGGCTCGGTTTCCAGAAGCCTGCGCAAGCCATCGCGGAAAATGGGGTGGTCATCGGCAATTACGATGCGAGTAGTTTTTCTGTCATCCATGAATAACGCCTTGCTGCTGTGGAATTGTAATCTCCAGACGGGACCCCTGCCCCGGATTTGATTCTATCGTGAGTTCGCCCTCAATTAAACGCACACGTTCTTTGATGACCAACGGGCCTTTGCCCAAGTCATCGAGTTGCTGCTGGGAAAAACGGCCGGCAAAGGGAAAACCCTGGCCATCATCTTCGATCACGATCTTCCAACCCTCACCGCCGAGGCCGAGGCGGACGCCGACCTGCTGCGCCTGGCTGTGCTTGCGCACATTCACCAGCGCCTCCTGCACGATGCGGGCCAACTCGCGGCACACCGGCTGGGGCATATCGAGTTCCTCGGCTTCCAGATCGGAAGTAAAGCGGGCGACGATCCCGGTTTCACGCTGGAAGCGCTCCACGGTGTCGTGGAGTACACCCAGGATTTTCTTGGAATCCACATCGAGGGTCTTCATCTGCTGCATCAGTTCCCGGAGCTTGAGCACTTCTTCGCGAAGCAAAGATTGAATACGGCCCAATTCTTTGGGCACGACATCGGGTTTGATGGCGGATTGCCGGCGTAACACGTCGACTTGCATTTCCACTGCGATCAGAGATTGTATCGCACCATCGTGCAACTCGCGGGCAAAGCGGGCACGCTCCACGGCTCCGGCTCGCAAGCGCAGGCGGCGGAGCAGGAGAACGTTATACACCGCGGGTCCCACTTGCCGCACCAATTCCTGGAGGAAGCGTAGTTCCTCCTCGGTCTCACCAGTGAGCTTGGGATCCAGCAAGAAGATCCGCCCACGCCATTCCTGCCCGAAAACGAAGGAAACCATCATGGCGTTGTGGAACTCATGCTTCCTGGCCAGGGGATCGAGAAAATCACAATTCGCGTTTTCGATCCTGGTCTCTTCCCGGTCAAGCGCCAACACGGAGAAGTGCGGGCCGCCAGCGGCACTATCCCTCTTGGCATAGCATGCAACACCCGGAGACTCTTGCAGATAGATTTCACGATCGCGCTCGCTGGGATCGAGCCAGCGAAAGCCGGCGGGGTGGGCGGAGTCGGCTAATTCGCCGATGTACACGCGATAGCTGCTCATCTCCTGTGAAGCGATCAACAGCAGGCGGGCGCGATACATGGAGAGCAGCTCACTGGCAATCTCGTGGAGGGTGCCGACCACACCGGCGTCCACCCGTGCCTTGCCCAGAGTGCGGGCGATAACGGCCTTCTCGGCGCGCAGCTGTTTCTGTTGCTCCGCCAGGTACCCGAGCAGAAACCCCAACACCAGGAGATAGATGGACCGCATGAAGAGGCCCTTGGGATCGAAGGCGTTGGGGTCGATGCGCAAGGGCGGCAACCTGAATCGGGCGGGCAGGCTGGTGAGCCAGGCCACAACTCCCCAGTGGAAACTCAGCGCCTGAAGCCAAAGCAGCGTCACCTCAGCAGCGGCGGTACCAACGGTCTCCCACAGGCCCCAGCGGTAAGCGGCAGCCGCCAGGACGAAAACGAAAAAAAGGAAAAATGGATTGTTTTGGCCGCTGGCAAACACCGAAATCAGGGCAGGCCAAACAATGTCGGCGCTATGTACCAGCAGGCGAAACGCCGGCGTGGATTGCTGCCGCCGTCGCAAAAAGATGATGATCACAACGCCCTGGGCAAGATAGAAGGCGAGCAAGGCGAAGGCCCACAGGGAATAGCGAATCTCTCCCGGATCCATCCAGATGGCGACCAGGGCAGAGACTGCGAGGAAGACCCGGGCACTGGCCAGCCAGCGCTCGATGCGGCGAATTTCGCCGGGACCCATGGGGGCCCGCAGTCTCCAAAGAAACCGATCTCGAACCGCTCGAAATGGCAATGGAGTACGTCCCTGTGACAAAAGTGGGTGCCACGAATGTTAGTTATTCTGCAACAGAAGAGCAAGCGAAACTTCGGCGACCGGCAGGCGCCGCCTTTCGCAAACTAATCCTAAAGACTGGTGGGCAGCCGGCGGGTCTGGTCCATTGGCAGGTTACTCAAGTAACTTTTGGTGTGGTTTTCGCACTCTACAATGACAAACGTATGTCTAGGCGGTACAAGCTGTGGATTTTCACGGCGTCGGGTCTGCTCTGCACGCAGGCGGCGGCGTCGCTGGTGCTACCTCACAGCTTTGCCCTGGTTGCACTGACAGACCTGACGCAACTGTTGCTGCTGTTGTCAGGGGTGGCAGCGTTGTTACTGGTGACCATGGCCAGCCGCGGCCGAGCGCGAATGTTCTGGGCGATGATGATGTTGGGGTTAGTGTTCTGGTTCGCCTACCAGGGGTTGTGGTGTTACTTCGAAGTGTTCCTGCGGAAAGACGTTCCCAACCCCTTCGTTGGAGACGTTGTGCTTTTTTTGCACCTGGTTCCGATGACGGCTGCCCTAGCGATGCAGCCTCAAGTGGAACAAGATCATCGCACCACGCGCCTGGGGTCGCTTGATTTCACCATGCTTCTGGTGTGGTGGCTGTATCTCTACGTAGTCACTGTGATCCCCTGGCAGTACGTGTACCGGGACGAGACCCTTTACGGGCACAATCTCAATATTCTTTATCTCATCGAGAAGGTCGTGTTCCTGGGCGGGTTGGCGGTGTTGTGGAGACGCAGCCGTCATTCCTGGAGGACCATATACGCGAGTTGGTTCGGCTGCACGTTGACCTACGGATTGAGCTCGTATCTGGCGAACTGGGCAATTGAAAGAAAGGTCTACTTTTCCGGCAGCGTTTACGATGTGCCGCTAGCGGCTTCGATGGTCTGGGTGACGTGGATCGGGCTGGGCGCACTGGAATCGGCGCCCAAACAAAAACCGGCGGACAATTCCCACGGCCATGGAGTTTGGGTCGCGCGATTGGGCATGATCACAGTTTCTTCCCTGCCGTTATTCGCGGCCTGGTCGGTGTTCGCCAGTAGTCCGCAACCGGTGCGGATGTTCCGCCTGTTTGTAACGCTGGCCAGCATGCTGGTTTTGGGCACGATGGTGTTCTTCAAACAACACCTGCTGGACCGCGAATTACTTTCTCTGTTGCAAGCGTCACAGCGGTCTTTCGACGATTTGCGGCGGGTGCAGGCGCAACTGGTGCAGTCAGAAAAGTTGGCATCCCTTGGGCAACTGGTGGGAGGGGCAGCCCACGAATTGAATAACCCCCTGACGGCAATGTTGGGCTATTCGGAGCTGCTGACGGCGACCTCGCTGAGCGGCGAACAACGGTCGCTGGCGCAGAAAATCGAGTACCAGATTCGCCGCACCCGGACGCTAGTTTCGAGCCTGCTGAGTTTTGCCAAGCAGGTCCCAGCCGAGAAGACGTCGCTCGATATCAACGCCATGGTGCAGACCGCGGCCAAGCTCTATCCTCCACAACTGCGGACCGCAAGCGTACAGGTCCACACCGATCTGGCCAAAAACCTGCCACGAGTGATGGGGGATTCGAACCAGCTTCTGCAAGTGTGCCTGCACATCACCAACAACGCTCTCCATGCCATGGCGGATACCGGCGGGGCCCTGACGATCAGTACACGAGTGGAGGCGGGAACGGTGGTCATCGAGTTTGTGGACAATGGGCCGGGACTTCTGGAGCCGGACCGGGTCTTCGATCCTTTTTACACAACGCGCCCGGTGGGGCAGGGTGCAGGCCTGGGGCTGAGCGTCTGCTACGGCATCATTCAGGAACATCAGGGGAAAATATTCTGCCAGAACCGGCCTGAGGGCGGGGCAAAATTCCACATCGAACTGCCGATTGCGACCCGTGGCGAATCGGCACCGGACGCGTATTCGCCGTTGCCGCCGCAGGCGCGGTCGGCGGGGATTTCCTAAGCAGCCCCGGATTCCAATGTGCTCTTCAACTGTCCGCAGGCGGCGTAGATGTCACGGCCGCGTGGGCGGCGCACAAACGCGGGCACACCTGCGGCCCGGAGGATCTGCTTAAATTCTGAAACCCGCGCGTCGACGGGAGTTTGAAACACGACTCCGGGACCAGGATTGAAGGCGATCAGGTTGATCTTGGCCGGCAAACCGCGAATCAATTCGACCAGTTCGCGGGCGTTTTGCGCATTGTCGTTGACGCCATCGAGCAGAACATATTCGAAGGTCAGCCTTTCCCGGTTGCGCAGAGGGAAGTCGCGCGCGGCTGCCATCAACTGTTCCAGGTTCCATTTGCGATTGACCGGCATGATGCGGGTGCGCAGTTCGTCATTCGACGCGTTTAGCGAGATGGCCAGCTTCGGACGGATGGGTTCCGCGCCGAAATCATAAATGCGGGGCACGATGCCGGCGGTGGAGACGGTCATGCGAGATTCCGCAATGCCTACGCCTTGGACCAGAAGGCGCGCCGCTTTCATGAAATTGTCATAGTTGAGGAAGGGCTCACCCATGCCCATGAACACGATGTTGACGCGGTCCTCGGGCGGAGAAACCTGTTGCTCGTTCAGCACGGCACAGACCTGGCCGACGATTTCTCCGGCTGTGAGATTACGTTTCAGGCCGAGCAATGCAGTCAGGCAGAATTGGCAATCCACGGCGCAACCCGCCTGGCTGGAAACACAAATGGTGCTGCGGTCTCTCGCCCGGCGGGCGCCGAGTTCGACCTGATTCCCTGCTTCGCTGCCATCGCCGGCTTCGCCGTTGTCGCCTTCGGGCATCCACACCGTCTCGACCGTCTGGCCGTCGGAAAGCTCCATCAGATAACGGACAGTGCCATCTTCTGACGCAAATTTCCTGGCGATCGCCGGCAAGCCTACGGCGATGCCATCTTGCGACAGCCGAGTGCGAAACTCATGGGGAAGGGTGGAGATCTGATGCGAAGCCTGAATTCTCTGAATGTAGACGGCTTCGAACAACTGCCGGCCGCGGTAGGCGGGCTGGCCGGACTCCTCCGCTATCTGCGTAAGCTCTTGCAGCGTAAGGCCCAACAGCGTGGATTGTTTGGCTTCAGCCATGCATCTAAAGGGTATTCCCCTTTTGATTGTAGAGGAGGATCAGGGGAGAAACACCGAAGAAAGCGGCCAAGAACACCGCGCCTGCCCCTAACAGAATGATTCTAAATGGCTAACGGTGCACTGCCACGCGGAGCCGCGGTGTGTAACAATTGATGGACGCAGATGTGGTTCAGGCGTGTTCCGGTCTCCTGCCGCGCGAGCAACGTCGGCACAATTTGAAAGCAGTTGTCAGAGTCTCAGTTCCCACTCAGATGGGACAGAAAAGTTATGGTTGAAGAAATACGCAACATTCATCGCGAGGTTTTGCCCAACGGGCTGACCGTTATTACCGAGCAGATGCAGCACATCCGTTCGGTCTCGATTGGCATTTGGATCAAGAGCGGATCGCGCGATGAAGACCCGCAGTGGAATGGCATCTCGCATTTTATTGAGCATATGGTGTTCAAGGGTACGAAGCACCGTTCGGCGGAGGACATTGCGCGGCAGGTGGATTCGATCGGCGGGAACATGGACGCGTTCACCGCAAAAGAGTGCATCTGCTTCAACGTCAAGGTGCTCGACGAACACATTCCCATAGCCATGGACGTGCTCAGCGATCTGGTGCTGAACCCGGTGTTCACTTCGGAGGACATCGGAAAAGAACGCGGCGTGATTCTGGAAGAAATCAAGATGGATGAGGACAGTCCCGACTACCTTGTCCATGAGATCTTTACGCAGAACTTCTGGAAGGACCATCCGCTGGGAAAGCCGATCCTGGGCACCAAGATGACGGTGAAGAAGTTTGAGCGGGGGCCGGTGCTGGACTTTTACGCCGAACGGTTTGCGCCCGGCAATGTCATCATCTGTGCGGCCGGCAACCTGAAGCACGAGCAGTTTGTGGAACTTGTGGAGCGGCATTTCCGGCACATGAAGCCGGTGAAGAATGGCTTTCACAGTTCGCAACCCGAGATTGTGCCGCGCATCATCATGCGCAACAAGAAATCGCTTGAGCAAGTGCAGATTTGCGTAGGAGTGCCGTCGCATCCGATCGCGCACGAGCGGCGTCACGCTTCGTACATTCTGAACACTCTGCTGGGCGGAGGCATGAGCTCGCGCCTTTTCCAGAATATTCGCGAGCGCCAGGGGCTGGCCTATGCCATCTACAGCGATCTGAGCCCCTATCGCGACACCGGATGTCTCTCGGTCTATGCCGGCACATCGCGGGAGTCGGCGGCCAAAGTGGTGCAGTGCATCGTGTCAGAATTTCGCAAGTTAAAGTCGGAGGCGGTGCCGGCTGAGGAACTGCGGCGCTCGAAGGACCAACTGAAAGGCAGCCTGATGTTGTCGCTCGAGTCCTCGACGGCGCGCATGTCAAATCTGGCCCGGCAGGAAATGTACTTCGATCATTTCTATGGCATGGATGAACTGCTGGAGAAAATCGAGAGCGTCACCGCTGAAGAATTGCAGATCCTGGCCAATGAGTTTTTCCACACCGATTCGGTGGCGGTCACCGTACTCGGCAACCTGAACGGCTTAAAGCTGACGCGGGATCAATTGGCCTGCTGACGGGCGGTGGTCCATGCGATAGTAGCTTTGGCGGGCATTTCAAGGCATACTTAGGACGATCTGGCCGGGGTTTTGCCGATGCCCATCACCCTGAAAGACGAGAATAACCTGTCTCCGCCGGCGCCTAGGGCGGATGTGAAGCAGCGTAAGCGCATGCTGCTGGCCCTGGCCGTTCTGCTGATCGCGGTGATCGTGGTTCTCATCAAGGACCACGAATTGTGGTTCGCGGCCGCTCCTGAGCCGGACTCCAGCGGTCAGAGCGGCGCCGCAACCGGACCGCCTGGGCCGGTTCCGACTATCCCCGCCGCAGAAACAGCCACGCCGGGTTCTGCAACCGCTCCGACGAAGAAGCACTCCGCACCGCGGGTTTCGTCGGCTGCCGCTGGAACTCCGGTGGCGCCGCCTATGATCTCGGCGACCGAGCGCGCCGTCCTGCCTCCGCTCGAAGTCGAGGTGGTTGCCGGCAATCAGCGCCAGGCTCTGGCTGCGTCGAATAGCGCGGTCAAGGTAGAGATGCAGCCCGCTGCGGGCGCTGGGCAGGCAAGTACTGGCGCCCCGATTAAAGACGCCAACTCCGATGCCAAGGTTAGCCTTTCCCCGAGTGCGAGCGAAAGAGTTACACGGTCAGTGCAGCCGAATTATCCGCTGCTGGCCAAACAAATGAAGGTGCAAGGGGCGGTAGTGTTGCAGGCGTTGATAGACAAGACTGGCAACATTGAGGATCTTCACGTGGTCAGCGGACCTACCATTTTGGCCGCCGCGGCCCGCGAAGCGGTGAAGCAGTGGCACTTTAAACCCTACTACCAAGCTGGTCAGGCAGTAGAGACAGAAGCCCGCATCACGGTGAACTTCACGATTTCGACCTACTGAGCGCCGCGCAAATCTTGTCCCATAAAAAATAACGAGCGTCCCGACTCTTGCGAGTCATTGGACGCTCGGGCAGCCCTCCCCAGAACTGCTCATATGACCATAAGTGCAGCGCCGTTTTTTGGGGAATGGCCCGTCGGTGCCAGGGTGAACCACAACCGTGCCAGGACGTGGGAATGGCCGCATCTAGCCGCCCTGCGCGGCGCTCTGGGTGGCCGGGGCCACCGCTACCCGGTTCCTGCCTTGGGCCTTGGCAGCGTAGAGAGCGGTGTCAGCGGCTCGCAGCAAATGCTCTCCCTGTTTGCGACCCTCGCGGTCATCGCAACTGGAAGCAATGCCGATGCTGAGCGTGACGTCCAAAAGTCCGGCGGAAGTTTCGAAGCGGGGCTCGGCAATGGAACGGCGCAGGCGCTCGGCGCTGGTCGCCAAGTCCGCGGGCTTACATCCCGGAACGATGACCAGGAATTCCTCTCCGCCATAGCGCCCGACAGAGTCGTAACTGCGCACGCCCGCCGCCAAGCGCTGCCCCACTCCCTTCAAGACGGCGTCGCCCACCAGATGCCCGTAGGTGTCGTTGATTTTCTTGAAATGATCGACGTCGGCCATCATCACACCCAGAGGCTGGCCCGACCTCTGCTTTCGTTCCACTTCGTTCTTGAGGAAGTTAACGATGGTGGCGCGGTTCCAAAGTGCGGTCAACTGGTCGTGGGCGGATTCGTATTGCAGCGCATCGTGGGCCCGGAGCAGGGCTGCCTGTAGTTCCAGAATGCGCTTGCCGGAGCGAATGCGCGCGCGCAGTTCGTCCACATCGAAGGGCTTGGTAAGATAGTCGTCGGCGCCGGCTTCCAGACCTTTGACCACATCCTCGCGGTTGTCCATGGCAGTCAGAAGCAGGACGTAGCAATACGGGCCTTGCTGACGTCCGCGGATCTTGCGGCAGATTTCGAGGCCATCCAGGCCGGGCATGACCCAGTCGAGTACGGCCATTGGGGGTGGGTTTTGCGCTTGCAGGACTTGCCAGGCGTCAATGCCATTCTCCACCGCCGTGACCTGATAGTCCCACTTCTGAAACCAGTTGCGGAGGATTCTCAGGAAGATCGGGTCATCTTCGGCGATGAGGACAGAGTCGAGATTGGCCGTGGGCTCGGCGGAGTTTGGCATAGGATTGGCGGGATCGTTGAGTTTTATCACGATTGTCCTCCGGTGGCCTGCTGCACCGCGGAAGTCAGCGCTGCCATTTCCAGTTGCAAACGTTCGAGTACGGCCGGCGCCTGCGAGAGTTCGCGGTCACGGCCCATCGTCTCCAGTTCCCGGGCGATTTGTGAAACATTGGAGGCTCCGAGGTAGCCGGTTTCCCCTTTCAAACTGTGGGCGACGTGTGAAACTGACTCGGAATCGCCCTGCGCCACCGCCTGCCGCAAGCGGGTCATCAGCTTGGGTGACTCTTCGAGAAAAATCTTGCAGATGTCATGCATCAGTTGCTCGTCGCCTTCCAGGCGTTGCAGCGCCGCGGCCGAATCCCAGGAATCGGGCGCCGCGGGCACGACTACGGTGCGAAGGTCGGCTGCGACTGCGTCGAGCGTTTGTTGGATATCGCTGAAGTGCACCGGCTTGGTGATGTAACCATCCATCCCCGCCGCCAGACACTGTTCGCGATCCCCCTTCATGGCGTGAGCCGTCATGGCAAAGATGGGGAGATGAGTGCGGCTGCGCTTTTCGCTCTCGCGAATTGCCACTGTGGCGGCCAGGCCATCCATCTCGGGCATTTGCACGTCCATGAAAACCAGGTCGAACTTGCCGTTGGTGGCAAGCGAGAGCGCTTCCCGACCGTTATGCGCCATGGTGGGGGTGTGACCCATTTTTTGCAGAACGCGAACGATCACGGCTTCGTTGACGGGGTTGTCTTCCGCCACCAGCACCTGAAGGCGCCGTGAAGCTTCACGCAAGCTGTGGCGGGTGACAAACTGCGCAGGCGCTCCTGCGCCGGTATGCTTGCCGAGAGCGGTCAGCAGGGCCGATTGGAGGTCGCCTTTAAGGACCGGCTTGAGCAGATAAGCAGCAATCCCCAGTTCGCGGCAGCGGGCGCCTTCCCCGGGCTGCCCGGCGGAAGTCAGCATGAGAATGCCGGTCCCGGCCAAAGTCGAGTCGCGCTGAACAGCCGCGGCAAACTCGAATCCATCCATGCCCGGCATACGGCTATCGGTCAAGATCACACGAAAGGGTTCTCCGCTTGCCTGAGCGGCTTTTAGGGCCGCGAGCGCCTCCGCGCCGCCAGTTGCATCGGTGGGACGCATCTTCCACTGCAATGCCATGCCATGCAGAATGCGACGGTTGGTGTAGTTATCATCCACCACCAGGACCGGCACATCCTTAAGTTCTTCGGGCAGGGCTGGGACCTCTCTCGCAGCGGGATCCGCGACTCCAAATAGCGCGGTGAAGTGAAAAGTGCTGCCCTTCCCTACTTCGCTTTCAACCCAAATCTTTCCGCCCATCATCTCTACCAGGCGGCAGGTGATGGCGAGCCCCAGGCCGGTGCCGCCGTACTTGCGGGTGACGCTGGTGTCGGCCTGGGCAAAGGCCTGAAAGATGATCTGTTGCTTGTCGACGGGAACGCCGACCCCGGTGTCGCTGACCTTGAAATGCAGTTCGGTACGACCGTCCGCAGACTGGCGCGAGCTGATTTCGACGACGACCTGGCCAGTATCGGTGAACTTGATGGCATTGCCCACCAGGTTTGTCAACATTTGCCGAAGCCTCCCAGGGTCGCCCAAGAGGTGGGAAGGAACTTCGGGAGCGACGTCGTAAGACAGTTCCAGATCTTTTTGATGGGCGCGCAGAGCCATTACTTTCATGATTTCCCCGACGCAGCCCGCCAGGCTGAACTCGATGGTTTCCAGTTCGAGTTTTCCGGCTTCCACCTTGGAAAAATCCAGAATGTCATTGATCACGCTCAGCAGTGATTCACTCGACGACTTCACCAGAAGCAGGTAGCCGCGCTGCTCCTGGTTGAGCGGGGTGTCAAGCGTGAGTTCGGTCATGCCCATGATGCCGTTGATGGGAGTGCGAATCTCGTGGCTCATGTTGGCGAGGAATTCGCTCTTGGCCTGGTTCGCAGATTCGGCGGCATCCTTGGCCGCCACCATCTGAACGTTCAAGATCATCAGATCGGCAGTGCGGCGGGCGACTTCTTCTTCAAGCGTGCCGCGGTGGCGCTGGAGTTCCTCGTCCCGGCCTTCGATTTGCGAGAGCATCTCATTGAAACCGGCCACGAGCAGGCCGACTTCGTCGCTACTGGCGACCGGAAGGCGCAAGGCGTAGTTCTGTTGGGCGGAGACTTCCCTTGTGGCCTGGAGCAGTTCGAGAATGGGATCGGAAATCAGTTTCTGGAGCCGGGACGCCATCAGCCAGGCCGCGCCGCAGGAGATGACGAGCACCAGGCCGATCACCATCGGGTAGGTTCGCATGCGGGCCCGCATTTGGGAGAAGTCCGACTCCACATACACCGTGCCGATGCTTTCCCTGCCGAGCAGAACTGGACGGAATTGCATCAACCGTCCGCCTTCGAAGAAGCTCGCCTCGCTATGCGATTTGGGCGGCAAAAATATCTCGCGGTCCCCGCTGCGATCGTAAGTGGCGAAGGGCTGGCCTTCAGCGGTGTAGAGGCAGGCAGCGGAAACATGGGGCTGGGTATGCAGAGACCGCAAAACTTCCCTCGCGGACTGTGCGTCATGAAATGTAAGGGCGGCGGTGCTGTTTTCCGCTACCATATCGGCCAGAGTGGAGGCATCATTCACCATGCCTCGGCGCAGTTCGATGATGTCGTAAGCCACGATGGCGAGGCAGGCCAGCAACAGAGTCAACCCGCTGATGGCCATGATGATTACCATCAGCTTTCTTCCAATCGACATGTTCTGGGCCAAGCTCACTAATTTCCTCCCGACTCGCCGTTCATCACCATCTTGGCTACCGTCAACAGCCGGGCGCTGATCTTCAGATGGGCAAGTTCGGCGGCCTTGAGGTTGATTTCGAAGCGCACTCTGCCGTCGTCGATGACGAAGTTGATGGCTCCCCCCAGGGCGGCAAAACCGGGGGTGTCTCCGACCACGAGAACGCTGGCGCCTTTGATTCCCTGGAAAATCTCCCGCAGCCGGGGTTTTTCCGAAGCCGCGATGAAAAGGATCTGGCAGGCCCGGGCCTGAGGCACTCCGTCGGGATGCGCAATTTCGATGCGGTGGCCGTTTACGGTCTTGTCAACAATGACCTGTTCGAACTCGCGGCCGAAGGGGTCTTGGCCGAGCACACAAATCTGTAATGCCGAATCGGCATTGGGGAACGCGTCGGCGGGCCAGTCCACGAATCTAGCGAAGTTAAAGAGAAAGGCAGCCTTCACCTGATATTCGGTAGCGGATTGGGACTGGGCCGTGACCGCGAGCAAACACAGGAGCACTCGGGAGAGAGACAGAGTCCAGATCGAGATTCGGCGCGGAATGAAGACGACCTGGGAGCGGGACTCAGGAAACTTTCCCGCGGCGGCCTCGGCGAAGCGATTGCAGATTGATGTGAGTTTGATGGTCATCACGCCCTCAAAATCTGCCGGTTATCTTGACCCGGAAACTCCGCCCATCCTGCTGAATTGCGTCTTCGGGGTCCTCGGGGCGGCCGGGATCGAAGTATTTCTTGTCCAGCAGGTTGTAGACGCTGGCGGCCGCGTCCAAATGTTTTCCCAGGCCGTGACCGAGTAGCGTGAAATTGAAAACCTGGTAGCTGCTTAGCGAGTTCCCCGCCACAGTGAGACGCCTCCCCAGGAACTGTGCGTCCAGGCCTGCAAAAAGCCGTTCTCCGAACAAGGGCACAATCAAGTTCGCTTTCACCACATGGCGGGGAGAGTTGTCGAGCACCAGGTCACCGGCGCTGTCGTTATCCGCGTCTACATATTCGAAGCTGGCCTTGCCTCGCAGGCCGTTGGCGGCGCGCCCCCTAAGTCCTACGTCCATTCCCGCGGCTTGGGCGCGGCCGGAGTTTTGGTACTGAAAGTTGCCGTCCAGGGGATTGGAAACGAGTGAGATCAGATCATCAATCCGGTTGCGAAAGACGCTGCCGGAAAGCTGGAAGTGCCGCCCCAATTCTTGGTTCACAACTCCCTCCAGGCTTTGAATGCGTTCGGGGTGGAGGTTGGGATTGTCGTCGTAGAAGGAACCAAAGTCGGGAGTGGTCTCGTACACGTCTGGAGCCCGAAAGGCTCTGCCATAGAGAAACTTGAGTGTGGTTCTTTCGGTGGGACAATAGATCAACCCGAGGCGCGGGTTGGTGGTGCCCCCGAAGGTGGAATAGTGGTCGTAGCGCAGACCGGCGTTGAGCGTAAGCTGACGGGTTAGGACGAATTCGTCCTGAGCATAGAGCGCGGCGATCAAGGAGCTGCCGGGGTCGGTGGTAAACACGTGGGGAGGGTTCAGCAGGTCGCCCTGGTCTTGCCGAAGATTGTCCCGTATCTCCGACCCCAAAGTCAGCCGGTTCCGTTCGAAGAGGTCGCGGCTGACTTTGACTTCTCCAGTCCACCAGTTTCCCCGGAAGGAAAAGGTATCCAATACCAGCGGGCCGCCGGCCGCGGCCGGGGGTTCGGGAACCGGCCCCTGGAGGCGTGCCTGGTCATAGCTGGTGCGCGCGTCCAGCTGCCATTTTCCGATGGCGTGCTGATAGCCGAGGTCCAGGTACTGGTGGCTGTCAATGTTGAAATCGTTGGGATCATTGAACACGGCTCCGAAGTAGGCGGTGGGCGCGCCTTTGTCACGAGTGCTGAACAATCCCTGGACTGTAAACCCGTGAAAGGTGACAGTGGCCAGAATGTGCTTATAGGATTCGTAGTCGGTGCCGGTGGTGATGCCGTAGTTGGTAGCAGGGCCGTTGAATTCAGGAAAAAACAGAGTCTGGCCTCGGCTGTCGTAGAAGGTGCCAGAGAGAACCAGGCCAAGGCCGTGAAGCTGCCGGCCGTAAGTGGCCCTGCCCTCATAGGTACCAAAGCTTCCCGGCTGGAATGAGAGTTCCCAGCCCTTGACCTGTTCCGGGGTGCGAGTGATGACATTGATCACCGCGAAAAAGGCATTGCCGCCATAGAGCGACGAACTTGGTCCCCGAACAATCTCCACCCGTTCGATCATGTCCACGTCCACCAGAAATTCGCTGCCCAACATGGCGTGGCCGAGGACGTTGTTGTTGATGCGGTGGCCGTCGATCAGAACCAGGACGCGGCTGTTCCAGTCTCCCAGCCGGCCAAAGCCGCGCACCCCCACAAAGCTGTAATTGCGATCGTAAGTAACGTAGAAGCCAGGCACGCTGCGGAGGATGTCGGCCAGGTTGCGGTAGCCATATTTCTGGATCTCATCGGCGGTGACGACGGTGACGGACGAAGGCGCGTCGCTGGCCTTCTGCAGGTGCTTGGAGGCGCTATAAACCTGGATGTTGCCCAGTTCTTCCAGACTGGCATCCCCGAGGTTGCCGGAAGATTGCTGGGCAACGGCGGTGGCGAGAAGAAGCGCGAGCGACACGAGACTTCCGGCAAGGACTGGCTGCCGCCGTGGAGACCGGGTGAGACCGGGACGAATCGTGCCGGCAATGGGGCAACTGAGGCTGAGCATGTTCTCTCCGGGCCTTTCCAAGGCCCCCAACGGAGTGCTGCTTCCCGATAAGACCCTGCATTTGCTTTCGGCGTGGCAAGGGTACTTCTTTACTTTGGAGAGCCGGCGGGCTTCTATTCCACAGGCAACCGGGCTGAAGTCGGAACTCTCCACTGACGATGAAATCCTTTGGTCGCCGAGGCGGGGTCATGTCTGAAATTCGGGATCCGGAGGTTTTCCTGGCAGTCTTGGACGCGCTACCGTTGGGTGTTTACATCGCCGATCAAAACGGGACGATTCTGTTTTGGAACCAGGGTGCTGAGCGCATCACCGGTCACCAACGTTACGAAGTCATTGGACACTCCCGGCGGGAAAACATTTTGGCGCAGTGTAATGAGCAAGACTGTCCGGCGTGCGGAGAAAAATGTCCGTTTCGCGAGACGGCGGCGAGCGGCAAAGATCTACGTTTGTCGTTGCGTCACAAGAATGGACACCCGGTCACGGTGAAGTTGCGAACCACCGTGATCCACGGTCCACAGGCGGGGGTGAACTTGGTTGCGGGGAGTTTCGACGACAGCTACGCGGCGGAGGGAGCGGCACGAGCCCGGCGCACCCCGGTACCGGCTAGTTGTGTGGACGAAACCACGGGGGTTGCCAATCATGGGTTTATTGAATTCCATCTGCGGGAAAACCTTGCGGGCTTTGCCCAGTACCATGTGCCCTTCGGAGTCGTGTGTCTGCAAATCGACCGTTTCGAGCACTTGCGTGCAGCCTATGGAAGGCAAGCCACCGACTCCATGCTGCGAATCACCGCCGAAACTCTGCGCAACGGGGTGCGTCCCGGAGATGTGGTGGGCCATTGGGGAGAAGACCAATTCCTGGCTGTGCTGCCGAACTGTGACGCGCGCGGCGCAGAAAAAGCCGCCGAGCGGATACAGAAACTGGCGGCTGGAGCCGGAATTCACTGGTGGGGAGAACAAATGTCGATCGCCACCTCCGTCGGATATGCGGGAGCGGAACCGGGCGACAAGGTCGAAGCCATGGTGGAGCGAACACAACATTCGCTGAAGCCGGCGGTTCTGAGCAAGACTGCCGTGGCCGGCGCCGGCGCGCTCGCCGGCGTCAAAAGCTCCGGGAGTTAGGCGCTTATGTTTGCCATTATTGGCATTGTCGTTGTCTTCGGATGCGTGGTCGCCGGATACTTGATGGAACACGGCCCGCTGATGGTGCTGGTGCAGCCGGCTGAGTTGGTCATCATCGGCGGAGCGGCCCTCGGCACCGTGCTGATCGCCAATCCGCTCCACATTCTCAAGAAAATCGCGGGAGGAATGGTCGGAGTTTTCACCGGATCGAAATTCAGCAAGCAATGTTATCTCGACTCGCTGAAGATGTGCTACGAACTTCTGAACAAGGCCCGGCGTGAAGGATTGATGACCCTCGAAAACGACGTCGAGGCGCCGGACAAAAGCCCCATCTTCTCGAAATACGCGTTCTTCATCAAAGACCATCACACTTGCGACTATTTCTGTGACACGCTGCGCATGGCGATCAGTGGCGTGGAGGCATTTGATCTCGACCAACTGCTGGATCTGGACCTCGAAGTCCACCACCACTCGGCCAACGTGCCGATTGCTGCGCTCAGTACCATGGCCGATTCCCTGCCCGGGCTGGGCATCGTAGCCGCGGTGCTGGGAGTGGTTATTACCATGGGAGCGCTGGGCGGCCCGCCGGAGGAAATCGGCCACAAGGTGGCGGCGGCGCTGGTCGGTACGTTTCTGGGAATCCTGCTGTGCTATGGCTTGGTCGGCCCCATTGCCGCCAGCATGAGCAAGATTGCGGAGGAGGAGGGAGCGTATCTGCATGTCTTGCGAGTGGTGATGATCGCTTTTCTCAAAGGCTCGGCGCCGATTATGGCGGTGGAGTTCGCGCGGCGGGCGATTCCCGGGCACGTTCGCCCTTCGTTCAAAGAAGTGGAGACACTGTGCCGCGGGGGCGGAACTGAAGCGGCTCCGGCGGCTGCCACGGCGGCCTCCGCGTAGCCGGGAAAGGACTCATGGAAGGCGCACGACCCATCATCATCGTCAAAAAGAAGAGCAGACATGGGGGCCATCACGGCGGCGCCTGGAAAGTGGCGTACGCTGACTTCGTGACCGCCATGATGGCGCTGTTCATCGTGCTCTGGCTGTTGAATAGCAGCAAGAAAATTCAGGAAGCAGTGGGCGGATACTTCCGCGACCCCATGGGGTCGGCCAAGAATGCCGGCACCAACAAAACCGGGGCTGGAGAAAGCTTGCCCATTTCCAAAGATGACATGCCCAAGCTGAAAGAGGAACTGGAGAAGCGCATCCGCCAGATGAGCAACTTCGAGAAGCTGAAGAACCAGATCGACGTCAGGATCACTCCGGAAGGCCTGCGTGTCGAACTGATCGAAACTGAAAAGGGGACGTTTTTCAGTTTGGGCAGCGCGGCGCCGACTGAGAACGGGAAGCAGCTGCTTTCTTTGTTGGCAGGCGAATTGGGGAAGCTTCCCAACCACATTTCCATTGAGGGCCACACTGACGCCAAGCCTTACACGGGAAAATCCGGATACAGCAATTGGGAGCTTTCGACGGACCGTGCCAACAGTGCGCGACGCCTTATGCAGCAAAGCGGGCTGGGAGGAAACCAGGTTTCCCAGATCCGCGGCTACGCCGACCAGATGCTGCGCGAACCGGGTGCGCCTCTTGATGCGTCAAATCGGAGGATTTCGGTTATCGTGCAGAATATGTCAGTGCAGCCGGAAGATGCCGAGAAGGCGGCTGAGCCCGCCAAAGAGGGCAAATCGCCCGGCGAGTCGCCGGCCTATACGGAGATCCCAAAACACGAATAAGCAGGGGTTAAATTTACCGGGACGCGGTGGAAGCCGCTCCTGCGCCAAGTTCGTCATCAGTTCGGTCGCCCTCTTCCGCTACAATGATGCGTTTGACCTATCCAGCAGGGGGAAGATGATCTCGTGATTATCGGCGTACCCAAAGAGAGTTACCCGGACGAGCGACGCGTGGCTCTCGTTCCGGTAGTAGTACCGAACCTGGTGAAGGCTGGGTTCGAGGTGGTGGTGGAGGCGGGAGCGGGAGTGCAAGCGGGATACCCCGACTCGGTTTATCTGGAGAAAGGGGCAAAAATCCTGCCCGACCGCGCCGCGGTTTTCGCCGCAGCGGACATCGTGGCACAGGTCCTCTGTTACGGATCCAACGACGTTACAGGCCAGGCCGATCTGCCGCTGATACGTCGCGGACAGGTGTTGATCGGGTTCCTGCGCCCGCTCGGCTCCGCGGAAATCCTGCAACAGATTGCCCAGACCGGGGTGACATCGTTTTCGGTGGAGTTGATGCCGCGTACCACGCGCGCCCAGAGCATGGATGCGCTGTCTTCCATGGCGACCATCTGCGGATACAAAGCGGTCCTCATCGCGGCCGATACTCTGCCTCGAATTTTTCCCATGATGACGACCGCCGCTGGGACGGTGACCCCGGCGAGGATTCTGATTATCGGAGTCGGAGTCGCCGGATTGCAGGCGATCGCCACCGCCCGCCGGCTTGGGGCGGTGGTTTCGGCTTACGACATGCGGCCTGCGGCAAAGGAGCAAGTCCAAAGCCTGGGCGGCCGGTTTGTCGAGCTTCCCCTTGAGGCCAAGAACGCGCAGGACGCCCGCGGTTACGGCACCGCGCAGGATGAGAGTTTCTATGCCAAACAGCGCGAACTTCTGGGACGAGTGATTGCCGAGAGCGACGTGGTCATCACCACCGCGGTCGTACCCGGTAAAAAAGCTCCGGTGCTGGTGACCGCGGACATGGTGAAAGGGATGGCGCCGGGCTCGGTGATTTTCGACTTGGCGTCGGAACGCGGCGGCAATTGCGAATTGACCCGGCCGGGGGAGACCCTGGTCGCGCACGGAGTCACCATCATCGGGCGCATCAACATCGCCACCGAGGTGCCCTATCACGCCAGCCAGATGTATGCGCGCAATCTCAGCGCGTTTCTGTTGAATCTGGTGAAGGACGGCAAAATACGTCCGGCGTCGGAAGATGACATTATTCGTGAGACGCTGTTGACTCGTGACGGTGAGATCGTGAACAGCCGGGTGCGGGAGTTCTTTGCACTGCCGGAACTGGCTGCGCTGGGAGCGAAGTGAAAGCTGCTGATTAACCTTGGTTGCAGGTCTTCGGAGGCAAGATGGATTCCGCTTTAATCGATGGGCTATTCGTTTTCATGCTGGCGGGCTTTATTGGATTCGAAGTGATCAAGCGCGTTTCGCCGTTGCTCCACACCCCGCTGATGTCGCTCACCAATGCGCTGGACGCCATCGCCGTAGTGGGCGCCATCGTGTTGGTGGGTGAACACAAAAGTAACCTCTCCTTCATCCTGGGCGTGCTCGCCACCATCGCAGCCACCAGCAACGTGGTGGGGGGATTCCTGATCACAGATCGCATGCTCAAGATGTTCAAGTCCAGCCGTCCGACAAAGCCATGAACACAGAGTTCGCGGGCAGCCAGCACATCATCGAGATCATTTATTTGATCGCCAGCGTGCTCTTCATCCTCTCGCTGAAATGGATGAGCGCGCCCAAGACCGCGCGGCGTGGGGTGTGGGCGGGCGAGATCGGCATGGCATTGGCGATCGGCGGGACCCTGCTGCACCACGGCATCGTCGATTACAAGTGGATTTTTATCGCCCTGGTGATTGGATCCGGCATCGGCATTCCTCTGGGACTGGTGCAGATGACGGCCGTCCCGCAGCGGACCGCGCTCAGCCACGCCTTTGGCGCATTCTGTGTGACTCTGGTGGGCAGCGCGGAGTTTTATCTGCGCACTCCGGAGGTTCCGCCGTTCATGATGGCGGTGCTTTGCATGGAGGTGATTCTCGGCTCGCTGACGTTCACCGGGAGCCTGATGGCTGCCGGTAAGCTGCAGGAAGTTTTGCCGCAACGCCCGATCACCTACAAAGGTCAGAACATCGTCAATCTGTGCCTGTTGGCGATTGCGATTGCCGCGGGAGTGTATCTGGTGATGCATCCCGGCATGAAACAGCTTTTCCCCATCATGGTCATCATTCCGCTGTTTTTCGGCGTTTTCATGATTTTGCCCATCGGCGGCGCGGACATGCCCACGGTGATTTCGCTGCTGAATTCTTACGCCGGACTGTCCGCGGCTGCCATGGGATTCGTGGTGCAGAGCAAGTTACTGATCATCGCCGGTGCGCTCGACGGTTCTTCGGGATTCATACTCTCAGTCATCATGTGCAAGGCGATGAACCGGTCATTTACCAATGTCATGTTTGGCGCCTTTGGACAGGTGCAAAGCGCGGCGGCCGCGGGCAAGGAAGAGAGGCCGGTGCGCAGCGCCACCGCGGAGGAAGCTGCCGGAATCCTGGCCGCTGCGAACCGCGTGGTCATCGTCCCCGGATACGGCATGGCGGTTGCGCAAGCCCAGCACAAAGTTCGTGAACTCTACGACTCCCTCACCAAGCGCGGAGTCGATGTACGCTTCGCCATCCATCCGGTGGCGGGCCGCATGCCCGGGCACATGAACGTGCTGCTGGCCGAGGCCGACATCCCTTACGACAAACTGGCCGAGATGGACGATATTAACGGCGACTTCCCCCAAACCGACGTCGCGCTGGTGATCGGAGCCAATGACGTGACCAACCCGGCAGCGCGCACCGAGCAATCCAGTCCCATTTTTGGCATGCCGATTCTTGACGTGGACAAAGCCCGCACAGTGATGGTCATCAAACGCGGCATGAGTCCGGGCTTTGCGGGAATTGACAACCCACTCTATTATCTCGACCACACCCTGATGCTCTTCGGCGACGCCAAGGCGTTTGTAAACAGCCTTGTACACGAACTGGCGGGAAACTCGCACTAGCGCTCCAGAAGTAAGATAAGTGCCTGTGTTTCAACCGGTTACACAAAGCATACCCGGCCTTCGCTTCGGCATCTAAGCAGCCAGTTCTTTTGTTCCGCCTTTGAGCCCTCTCGAGGACGCCGACCCCGGCTTGGGGGGCGTTACTTTCGTCAGCAGCGCGATCTGGTTTACGCCCAGGTCTCGCAAATCCGAGGTTAAGGTTAGGAGGACTATGTCCGTTCGCACCCCATATCGGCGGTTGCAAATCCTCCTGCTGCTGGCGTTTTTATGGGTTGTGCCCAAGGCGCAGGCGGACGCAACGCTGTTGCTGGAAGAGCCTTACGGACACATGGGGGCCTTCACTTCCACCGGCCACGCTGCCGTGTACTTGAGCCGGGTGTGCGCGGAGACGCCGGTGCGTTTGCGGCGCTGCATTCCGGGTGAGACCGGAGTAGTGATCAGCCGTTATAACAAGATTGCGGGCTACGACTGGATTGCGATTCCTCTGATTCCTTACCTGTACGCCGTGGATGGGCCGAACGATGTTCCGCTCTTCGTCAATCCCAAGATCGTTGCGTTTTTGCGCAATCAGTATAGAAAGACTTATCTCGAAGGCATCGCGCCCGACCAGGCCGATGGGGAACCGCCCGGCGGAAACTGGACACAACTGGTCGGATCCGCCTACGACCGGACGATTTACGGCTATCAAATTGAAACTACCGCCGAAAAGGACGACGAGTTCATCCGCAGATTCAATGCGCGTCGCAATCGCTCGCACTTCAATCTTCTCGTGCACAATTGCGCCGACTTCGCGCGTGAAGTCATCAATTTTTACTACCCCAAAACGCTGCACCGCAATTTGATTTCGGACATGGGCATTACTACGCCCAAACAGATTGCCAGGTTGCTGGTCAAGTTTGGCGACAAGCATCCCGAATTACAGGCTGCCAACTTTGTAATTCCGCAAGTGCCGGGTAGCGTGCCGCGCAGCACCGCGGTTCATGGAGTGGCGGAGTCGCTGCTCAAGGCGAAGAAGTACATTGTGCCGGTGGCGGTGTTCGAGCCCGTCGTGGCCGGCGCGCTGGCAGTGGCCTACGTCGGCGGCGGGAGATTCGATCCCAAGAAAAATGCCCTGGTGCAGACGCCAGGCCGGCCCCCGGAACCTCCACTGGCAAGCGCGGAGCGCCGCAGCTACCAGCATGAGCTGAACAGTGCGCTTGCAGAAGCGGAGCCTGAACTCAAGCCCCGCAAGACGGAAAAGATCTGGGCGAATTTGGAGAAGAACTCCGAACCTCAACTGGACGAATACGGACGGGTGACGCTGCACCTGCAAATGGATGAGGGCTGGGTGGACGTAGGCATCGCCCGCGAAAACATTCTGAGCGACGGCACTCCGCCCGCTCTCGCCAAAGAACTGCTTGCCTCTCGCTTGCAGGAAGAACTGCGCAACAGCTACAGCCCGCGCGCCTCCGAGACCGAGGTGATGCACGACTGGAACTTGCTGCGTCAGGTGCTTCCCCTGCACGCCGATTAACCTGACTCATCCAGCCACGCGAACAGCCATGTCGCCAGCGACGCGCCGAGGATCTGGGCTGCGACAAATCCGGGGGCGTCTATCGGGCGGATGCCAGTAAAGGTATCAGTGATCGATCTCGCCACGGTCACCGCCGGGTTGGCGAACGACGTGGACGCCGTGAACCAGTAGGCCGCGACGATATAACTGGCTACGGCAACCGGAATCGCCAAAGCCGACCGAACCTTCATGCATCCCCAAATCACACACAATAGTCCGAATGCGGCCACGGACTCGCTTGCCAGTTGGGCGAATCCGGAACGCTGATGGGGGGATGGCGAGTACCACGGGTGACCAAACATGACGTGGGCAACGACCGTGCCCAGAAGACCTCCGGCAAGTTGAGCCGCAATGTAGATCGGCAACTCGGGCCACGGCATGCGCCGGCGTATTGCCATCGCCAGACTCACTACCGGGTTGAGGTGAGCGCCGGAAATAGGAGCAAAGGTGAGAATCAAGGCAAGCAGTGCCGCTCCGGTTGCCAGAGTGTTGGCGAGGAGCGCCAGCGCGACATTTCCGCCGGCCAGGCGCTCGGCCATGATTCCGGAGCCGACCACCGCGGCCACCAGCAGACCCGTGCCCAGGGCTTCACAGGCAACCCGCTTTGCGAGAGCAGCCGATGCTTGCGTCATTTCTCAGCCGCAGCCGAAGTCAGGAGTTCCAACTGGATCCGTTGCGTGATTTCGTCGCGCACCCGCCGGAATGCTGCCAGTCTCTCTTCGTGGGATCCCACGACTTCGGCGGGATCATCCAGGCTCCAGTGCAGGAACTTGTAAGTGCGGGGGAAGATTGGGCAGCGCGCTTTGGCGTTGTCGCAGACGGTGATGACGTACGGGATGGGTTGCCCGAGAAAATCCCGGACATCTTTCGACTTCTGGCGCGAGATGTCGATGCCAATCTCATTCATGGCTTCGACTGCCAGCGGGTTCAGACCCCTGGGCTCAATGCCTGCGCTCAGCGCTTCGAATGCATTGCCTGCAACGTGGCGCAGGTAACCCTCCGCCATCTGGCTGCGAGCGGAGTTGCCGGTGCAGAGAAACAGCACCTTTGCTCTAGACATGGCCTTGCTCCGGCGCAGGCTGGCAGCAACCTGGGGCACAGCACGCGGTATCCTGCGGTTTCTCCGGCAAGTTGTCTTCGAGCACCACGAACACTTCCCACTCGTTGCCGTCGGGATCGTGCACCCAGGTCTTGTCCTGTTTGGCGTAGCAGCACTCGGTCTCCATTTCATCACGGGTGACCAAGCCGGATTCCGTCCATTGCTGCCTTACCTTGAAAACATCAGCGGTCGAGCCCACCTGGATACCCATGTGCGACAGCGCTCCGGCGTCATTGAAGCGCATTTCGTTCAGGGTGAAGTTCAACGGCGGATTCTGGAGGTCGAACTTTGCGTACCCACGTCTGACCTTACTGGGCCCAATGCCAAACAGTTTCTGATAGAAGACAATGCTGTTCGCGACATTGCGGACGTTGATGGCAAGATGGGCTTTCAAGGCAACCACGGTCCCGGATGACATGCTTCCTCCTCATATTCGCTAAGGCGAATTCATTAACCCTACCATCCGCGCACATATTCGTCAATTCATATTTGTTATAATCCCGGCATGGGCAAGAGCTATCCTCTGGAGCGGCTGTTTCGCGCGCTGGGGGACCGGACACGGTTGCGCCTGCTGAACTTGATGGCGAACCAGGAAATCTGTGTCTGCTATTTCGTGCAGGTGATTGACGCTCCGCAGCCCAAGATCTCGCGGCATCTGGCCTATTTGCGGCGGGCGGGAATCGTCGCTGCCCGGCGCGAGGGCAAATGGATGCACTACCGGCTGGCAGTCCCGGCGGACGCGCACGCGGCGGCGATCCTGAAAGCTACCCTCGAAGCACTGCGGCAGGACAAAGAACTCCGAAGCGATCTTCAGCGTCTCAACCGCGCCTGCTGCGGACCCAACAGCCTGGTCCAGTTGCTGGGAGCGCCGGCGCCGGCGCCGGCCTGATCAAAAACGGCAGCGCCTAGCTCCAGCCCAAGCGCCTTACAGTTCGCCGCCGTAAACCGGGATCACCGCCCCATTCACGTCTTTTCCCGCCTCCCCCGCCAGCCAGGCAATCAGACTGGCCACCGTCGCGGGCTGTACCCATTTCGAGAAATCCGCCTTAGGCATTGCCTTGCGGTTCGCAGGCGTGTCCATGGTGCCCGGCAGAATTACGTTGGCGGTCAGGCCGGCATCCTTGTTTTCGAGGGCCACGGTCCCGATTAAGGAAACCATGGCGGCCTTCGACGCGCTATACGCTCCGATGTTCGCGGCGGGTTCGAGCGCCGCGCGGCTGCCGATGGCAATAATGCGTCCATTGCCGGTCTTGCGCAGCGCCGGAATCGCCGCCCGCAAAATGTAGAACGTGGCGCTCAGGTTGAGGTCGAACATGCGCTGGAAAGTGGCATCGTCGGTGTCGGCGACAGATTGGCCGCCGCTAAATCCGCCGACCGTGTGCGCCAAAACGTCCAGCCGTCCAAAGCGGGCCATCACGCTCGCCACCGCACTGGCGGCCCCGGCCGCGGTTGAAAGTTCGGCCGGCAACGCGATAAACGCCGGGCTGCTGAACTCCGACTGCTGAATGTGTCTCGATACCCCGACCACCGTGGCGCCGGCGTCCAGCAAGGCCTGGGCTACGGAGACGCCCAAACCTCCATTGGCCCCAGTCACAACTGCGACTTTTCCCTTCATACTCATGGATTCCCTTATCGACTGGCGATCAGATTCCACACCTCAGAAAAGGTTACGCTATCAGGCAGGCACCCGGCGCGCCAATACTGATTCCCAATCCATCCTCGAACAATATGGTCTATTCTGACTAATGGAGCGGGAGAGGAATCGCGCAAATGAAATTGCGCATCTAACTGGCTGATGGACGAGCCGAAGAAATCGATTTTCGACCAGAAGTATCGAGTGGTTGCCGTTGAAGGCGACCGCCTCCTGGTGCGCGGGGTGGTCAGCGGAGAAGTGCTGACCATCGTCAACCCGGAACCGGGAACGCCGCTTCGTCCAGAAGATTATCCGCCCGGAAAGTTGATCGCTATCACCGACCCCTCGACCTCGCCGCTGAATTGACCCACGTCGGACGGAGACGTCTGCCCGCTCGCCGCTGTTTTTCTCCGTGTCTCCGTGGTGAAGGGGCTTCCAGATCCGTGGAAATCCGTCGTAGTTCTCAATTTGAATTTCTTGGCTTCGTCAAAGCCAAAAATACACGAATAACCAACACGACTGTGATAACGATGGCGAGATCGCGCAGGAACGATAGATGACCCGACCAGATGTCGCAAACGAGACTGATTGCCAGGTAAGCACCAATGCCAACCTTGGTCGGTGTATTCATCAGTGCATCAAGATCAGACCACATAAGTTTGAAACTCTTTTCTAATGTACCGCATGGGTTGCCACCATAGCCGAATGGTCCTGAATCTCCTTGCTGAATCCGTTTGTCAGCTGGTAAAGAGCCTCATGCGCGTTCGCATCATAAGGTTGTGCCTCTCAACAAAGCTGGTGCTGACATGCTTCGGATCGGGATTGACGTTTACGGTTTTCATTTCGCATCCAATGACAGGTCGCTGGAGAGTAACGCGTGTCATTCTCTGCCTGAGCGCCACAAATGTCCTGCAATTGTGCGAAGCAAGCCCATCCTTAAGGCGCCCCCGACTGCCTCTAGATGGCCTTTGTGGCCATCGGTTGTAACCTCTGCGCACCCCCCTAATTCTCGGCGGGCGTCCGTGGCCAGCTGTTGCTTCGCTTAAAATAGACGTATGGGCACCAACAGCATCGATCTCGTATGCTCACACTGTAACCAAACCTTCGCCGCCTTTCTGGAGGATCTAGCAGCCAAGAACCTCAAGGTCGTATGCCCGAATTGCGGCAAAGACAACGAGCCGCCGGCGAAGACGGCGGCGGGCGCGCTACCAGGCAAACAGTAGGCGGGACCCGAAGCGATAATTCCCGGTCACCTATAGAAGCATCCCGGCAATTGAAGCCGAGATCAGGTTCGCCATGGTCCCGGCCAGCATGGCGCGGAAGCCGAGGCGGGCGAGTTCTCCGCGTTTATTAGGCGCGAGCGCACCGATGCCGCCGATCTGAATTCCAATCGAACTCAAGTTGGCGAAGCCGCACAGCGCAAAGGTCGCAATGGTGAACGATCGCGGGTCGAGTGCCGCGCGTTGCGCTCCCAGCAGCGAGAAGGCCACCACTTCATTGAGCGCCATGCGTGTACCCAGCAGATTGCCGATGGCCATGCAATCCCGCCAGGGTACTCCGATGATCCACGCCACCGGAGCGAACAGGGTTCCCAGGATTTTCTCCAGGCTTGCGGGAAACCACATCATGCCGAAATGCGCCAGGCCGTTGTGAATGCCGCCCAGAATGCCATCGGTCAAGGCGATGAGGGCGAGAAAAGAAATCAGCATGGCGGCGATGTTGAGCGCGAGGTGCAAGCCGTCGCTGGTGCCGCGGGCAATGGCGCCCAGCAGGTTTTCCTGCTTTTCCTTTTCTACTTCTTCCTCACTCATGACCACCCGGCCCGCGGTCTTCGGCTGCTCGGTCTCGGGCACCAGCATCTTGGAAATGAGAATGGTCCCCGGAGCCGTCATGATGACCGCGCTCAGCAGATGTTTGGGCTCGGCTCCGAAGGCGATATAGGCCGCCATGATGCCGCCGGAAACGTGGGCCATGCCGCTGGTCATCACGGTCATGAGTTCGGAGCGGGTCAGGTCGGGCAGAAATGGACGAATGGTGAGCGGCGCCTCGGTCTGGCCCATGAAAATGCTGGCCGCCACGTTGAGCGATTCCGCGCCGCTGGCGCCCATGAAACGGGTCATGACTCGCGCCGCCTGCCGGACGACGAACTGCATGATGCCAAAGTGATAGAGGACGGCGAAAAATGCCGCGATAAAGATGACCGTCGGCAGGACTTGAAAGGCAAAGTAAAAACCGAAATGAGAGCCCTGTTTGCCCAAATCGCCGAAGACGAATGATGAACCGGCGAAGGCATAGCCCAGCAGTTGATTGACGGCGTCGCCAGCCTTCTGAAAGATCAACCGGCCGGCTTCGAGCTTCAGCACGAACACCGCGAAAGCGAACTGCAATCCCAGGCCCCAGGCGACGGTCTTGCCGCGTATGGCGCGCCGATTGGTGGAAAAAATAACTGCCGCCGCCAGCATGGCGGCAATTCCGAGCACCCCGGTCAGGCGGCCCATTCAGTTCTCCTTGAGACCGTCCGAATTGTAGTGATTCGCGGAGGGCGACGCTAGCGGGGAGACCCGAGGGCAGACTGGACACTTCCCGGTTTGGCTCAACTCGGTCAGCACGAGAGAACATTTCCGCGCTCCCGGTTGCGAAAAGACGATGGCTGATGGGTTTTGAGTGTAATTGATGACTGCCGCATTCTTATCAGCGAGTCTAGTGAGCCATCAATCTCGGCTTGCTGGTGTCTACGTCCCCGGGGCCGCAGAAACCATCGGTGACGTCGAAAGGCTGGTTGCTTCTTGCGGTAAACACTCCCTGCCCGGTTCCAGTCGTCCCATACAAATCGAAAAGACTGCCGGCCTTGAATTGGAATTGGAGCGAATAAGGGGCCAGATAAGGACCATCGTCGATTCTCGGCCTGGTCGCCAGTTCTCGCCCAGCTTTGGCATTTCCCATAATGTAGGAGGATGTCCAATCACCACTGCATTGCCAGTCCCAGGCTCCGTAAGCCAATGCGCCCGAGATTGAGAAAACAATGGTGTCGCAGAAATTCTTGAAATGCATGCAATGGGTGGCCGCCTGGCTGTTTGACTTTGCGCCGCTTCTCCAGTCGAGATTCGCCATCAGGCGCGGCTTGTCCCGGTTGATGTCGTGGAAGCTACAGGCGCCCTTGGTGATGCTATAGGAACCTTCTTCGAAAGTGAGGACGTCGTGTCCAATGCCGTATGACGCATCCAAACGGAAGAGGTTGGGAGGGCTGAATGAGAACTGCGTTGTGTAGATAGAAGGATACCCGTCATCCAAGGGATGGGTCGCGAGTTCAGCCGGGCTCTTCATGTTGCCGATAATGTTGACGCTAATCCAATCTCCGCCACACTGAAAGTCCCACCCTCCGTATGCGAGGTCGCCGGACTTTTGCAAAGTGATGGTGTCGCAGAAGTTCGTGAAATGCATACAGCGTTCCATCTGCGCTTCGCTCTGGGACGCAAGCAACACCAGAGCTAGAAAGATGCCGATGCCAAGGGACTTCCTCATCTGGGCCCCTCCGTGACTCGATCTACCAGAACAGTTGACGCGGCCTTCAGGCCAGCGCCCGGCACATTTTAACCCGGCGACGCAGGTTGTCAAACGAGACTTTCGGCCTACTGCGGGTAATGCGGGGACATCCGGAAAAGGGCCAGGGAACAGGCTGCAAACTCTGCTGAGGTCCGTTCCGCGTCGATTGCGAATGAAAACCTCTGGTTACTGCTTGGACCAGAGATTACCCTGTCTCCCTGGCCATACCCTTCCTGCCATTTACGGCATCAAAGCGGGCGAGGCGTCTTAATGATTCGAAAGCTACCATCCGGCAGCTATAGGCTGTACTCGCGCAAGAAGAATCCGAAAACCGGCCGTCGGCGCAACCTCGGTACCTTCTCCACGAGAAAAGCTGCTCAAGCTCACGAGCGTGCCGTGCAATATTTCAAGGGCCGATAGAAGATCCTGGGGCGTTCCGGATCGCCAACGGTTCCCGAAGGCCTGAGTTAATACCCTGGTTTGGATTACGAAAGCTGCTCCATACCGACAACTCGGGTGAGGTGCACCAGGCCCCTTGTCACCGGATTGCGATGGATATAACGCAGCTTCTGTTTTCGTGCAGGGCTTGAGGCGTGAGCCAAGACTAACCCACCGAGACAGAAAGGGGATGTGACGCGCGAACATAGGGCTGGGGGTGGCGGCAGCTCCCAGGTCTCGCAAAACCAGCGAGACCTGGAGCACCCGCTACAATCATCGACGGAGGCTAGGTTCTTCGGAATCCGGCCTTTTCACCTGGCTCCGCTTTCATCTTCGATCATCTCGAATCTGTCGAACGCGGCTCGCGCTTTTCTGATTTCCACACCATCGACGTGCGTTCCGAGAGTGCGGATGATGTCGTGACGCTTCAGCGTGCAACGTTCCCCGATGATGATCTCGACGAGTCTCATCCTTTCTTCAAACTCAAGGTAGTGAATCCCGTCTTCCTCCTTACTCAGCCGACCCCAGATGCGAATCTCGCCTTCGTATCCCCAGTGCTCGAACTTCGTGAACGGGATGGTGTCGCTGACCGCCTTCTTTTTCGCGAGAGGAAGGGACTGAAAATCTGATGGGAACGGAAGCGGTTGTGAGATATATCCTACGCGCTTCGCGATGTCGTGATCGTCGTCGCCGGTGATCTCCGGGACCTCAAAACCGAGACAGAGTCCATAGTGCTTGTCAGCGTAATGCGCCCAGATTACTGGGTCCCGCCACGATGCACTGAAACAGATCAGTCCGTTCTCTCGATCAAAATGTTCGCGCACTGCATTGAAGGCGGATCGAGCCATCGGTTCACTGATGTCGTAAGGTCTCAGTTCAAACGGATCGTTGAGTTCGCGAATGCGCGACTGTTTGAGCCGTCTCTCGTAGAGACTCTTCAATCCGAATTGTTTACTGAGGAACTTGTAGGCGCGCATTACGGACTCGTCACACCATAGGTACCGATCAGAGCGGCGGCAGCATGAGATTCTGTGAAAAGATTCTGGCCACCGAGAAAAGTCGCGACGAGCAGCAGGACACAGGTTGTGCTACTTGTGGTGATCTCGATGATTTCATCGTCTTTGTAGCAAGGTTCGGCCTTCTCTCCAGTGAATCGACGTGCGAGTTGCAACATACCACTGTGCGCGTAGCTGCAAAGATGTGGCCAACCGCGTTTTCTCAGATCAGTGAAGTGATCGTTCGGGTCCTGGGGGTCGTGTGTGGTCGCGGCGTCGATGGCGGTCGCGATGGTTGTCATGTTTATCCCGGCCGGAAGCTCGTCATTCTTCTCGAAGTCTTGGAGTTGAGTGTCGGTCGCGCACACTTGAAACCACGTGCCACGAAAGAGACCCTCGAAGATGCTACGCGCGAGCGCGAATGCCGATCCGTTCTTGTTGTTGCGAATTAAGAGCAACATGGCTTCGTGGTGTTCAATCACCTGGGTCACGAGACCACCGACCAGAACCGTTCGCAAATTGTTCTGATAGCGACGGGGACTTAGCAACACTTTCGTCTTCTGTGCTGCTGCCTCGACTCTGTTAAGGTGTTCAGCCGTTTGTGGTGTCACTTGGCGATTGCTCACTCATCTATAGGCATTCCGAAAAAGTTCAGCTTGACGATGTCAGCCGCCGCGATCTGCAGAATCTTTTCGCGAAGCCTGTTCTCTCGCTCCATCATATTGAAAGTGGTGTACTGGAGTTCTCGCGGAGTGATCGCCTGTTCCTCGGGATCGTAATAGATCACTTTCTTTACGGTGAGGAAGTCGTCGATCACACCAGCCTTCTTCAGCTTCTCGGCAATAAACAGTCGATCCAAGAGAAGACGGTGTAAGTTCTTAACGGCCTGATTGATCGCAGGCATGTTCTGTTCTCGGAGGTTGGGGCGGCATTCAATCACGACGTTCATGGTCTCGAAGAGCTGGTCGATCAGTTGTCTATATTCGAGACGTTTTTGTTCGTTCACCCACTCAACGTGCTCTCGCACCGCGCTGAGAGCTTGACCGAGAAGGATGCCAAGCAAACCAGCGGCAAGACCGACGAGAGCAGTCCACATGCCGCGATTCTAGCATCTCATTCGGGTCCTATAATGCCTTCATGACGCGCCCAAGTTCAGAAATGTTTCTGCCAAAACGTAAATCTCGAAGAGATGGTAAAGGCCGCACTGTGGAACGTGGAGTACCCCCTGAGCGCGGTAAGACACTTCAACGAACAACCACGGAGGGCGCTGGCCCAGCACACGCACCCCTCTCCACTCCAAAGGGGCGGCCCGTCCAAGCTCTGCTTGGGCGGGGGTTTCAAGGACTGGCCGCAAAAGAAATGGCTGCACAACTCGAGTGAGGTCACCAGGCCTCTTGTCAGCGGATTGCGATGGATATAACGCAGCTTCTGTTTTCGTGCAGGGCTTGAGGCGTGAGCCAAACTAACCCACCGAGACAGAAAGCGGATGCGACGCGCGAACATAGGGCTGGGGATGGCGGCAGCTCCCAGGTCTCGCAAAACCGGCGAGACCTGGGGCACCCGGCGCGCCTCATCATAGTTACGTCCCTCCGATTCGACTTCGTCGAAATGGACTTACGCAAACTCCACACCTTGCCTACAGCTTGCCAATGGCGTTGTCGTTTTGCCCCGCGATCCAGACGTTTGCCCCATCAAAGGCAACGCCTGTCGTATTTGTGTTTGGGCTGAAAAGGCCCAGTGACGCACCATCGCTGGCACGTAACACATTTACATAATTCCCTGACACCCAGATGTTCCCGCCGTCAAACGCGATACCGTACGGCGCTATAGGGGCGTTGAACGTTCCCAGCGCGGCGCCATCGGCTGCCCGCAGCTTGGTGACAGTCCCGCCACCGTCATCGGCAATCCAAATGTTTGCACCGTCAAAGGCGACCCCGATGGGGCCAGAGCCCGCCGGGAAAGTACCCAAAACACTGCCATCACTCGCCCTCAGCTTGGTTATCGTATTATCGACGCCGTTCGTCACCCATACATTTGCGCCATCGAATGCCGTCGCGAATGGGCTCTTCCCGACCGGGAAGCTGCCCAGGTTCTTGCCGTCGCTGGCTCGCAGCTTCGTTAGCCGGTTGTTTCCGTTCGGCACCCAGATGTTCTTTCCATCAAAAGTCATCCAGGTGGGGGCGGCACCAACAGCGAACGCCCCCAGGTTCTTGCCGTCGCTGGCGCGCAGCTTGTCCACCGTGCCGTCTCCAACATTTGACACCCAAATATTGGCGCCATCAAAGGTCACCCCATAAGGCTCGACGCCAGCTTGGAAAGTTCCTAGCACCTGGCCGTCGTTTGCCCGGAGCTTCGTCACCGTTCCGTCACCGAAGTTCGCCGTCCAGATATTGGCTCCGTCAAAGCAAACGCCGTAGGGCTGACTGCCAACCGGAAAACGTGTCGTTTCGTTGACCAGATACCAATGCAGCAGCGCAATCTTCAGGGGGTTCAAATGTGCTCCCGCATCCAATCTCGGAGGATGCAATTCCGACTCAGCCTGTGCCGGTTGACTCACTGCTCTTTGTGCTTGTCCCGTGATGAAGTTGGCTAAGGTTAAAACCACCAATACGAGCGAGATTCCAATGGCTATCTGTTTCATGATCCTGTACCTCCCCAGGGTCTACAGCGATAAACCAGAGAAACGACTTCCAACAGGGATGGAATTCGTGGGAACCCACCCGCACCTGAGCAGGGCGGGAACTAACTGGCCGAACCATATCACTGTTTCTCTACTTGTCAAGCCGGGTGCCCCAGGTCTCGCCGGTGTTGCGAGACCTGGGAGGGATCGATGGTCATGGGGTCTCCTATTTTCTTCCTCCCACGGCCGTTTACACAGTTCTATTTACACCCTCGTACCCGGCGATGATCAAACTTCAACTTCTCACTTTGCCTGCGCTAACTCCGCAACAACTGCAGCAAATTTATCGAGTAACTGGTACCAGCCCTCTTCTTGACCGCTGCTTCTTGCGTTTTCCATGGTTTCATTTCCGATGAAGGTGAGTTTGGTCTGGCCGTTTCCAAAATCCTCAAAAGTAGTCACGTCGTACGCACCGTCTATGGCCTCGTGTTCGATTCCTAGCTGCGCAGGATCAACCTTGTTTCCCTTCGAGTCGGAAAAGTACATGGAGGAGACGATCTTCTCGTGCAGAACAATCTCGTGATATTCCCCGGCGTTCCAGAACTCCTGCCCATCCGGCGTTTTCATACAGCAGAGAAATTTTCCTCCTACGCGAAAATCGATCTCGCAATGAGGCGACGTAAAACCCTTCGGCCCCCACCACTGCATCACATACTTCGGGTCCGTCCACGCCTTCCAAACCAGGGCGCGTGGGGCATCAAAAACTCTGGTGATCACCATCCGCTCTATCTCGTTAACCGTGCTTTTTTCCATCTCTGACCTCCTCTTTCTTCATTTGATTTACAACCGCATCCAGCTTGTCCAAGCTCTCTTCCCAGAATCGGCGATAGCTAAAAGCCCAGTCTCTGACGGTCTTTATCGCCTCTGGCCTAAGCGTGCATACACTCTCTCGTCCACGTTTCGTCTTGATCACAATGCGCGCCCGCACCAGATAGGCAATATGCTTTGAAATCATCTGCTGCGACAGTGCAAACGGTTCCGTCAAGCCATGCACCGAAGCTGGCCCATGCGCGAGCCGCTCGATCATGGCCCGCCGGGTTGGATCAGATAAAGCCGCAAATGTTGTACCCAATCTATCCACAACCATATGGTAGTGGAATTCTGACTAGTGTCAAGAGCCAATTTGCATTTTCTGATTGCTGCTCCTGATCTTTAGGTTGCGACGAAGTGGGGGCTGGCGCGGCCTAGCACGCCCTTTACTACTCAAGGGGTGGCCCGTCCAAGCTCTGCTTGGGCGGGGGCTTTCATGGGCTGGCCGCAGAAAGAAATGGCTCCTCAGGTAGGACTCGAACCTACAACCCTCCGGTTAACAGCCGGATGCTCTGCCATTGAGCTACTGAGGAGTGTCGCGCGGCGGGCTGAGAGCGCGCCGTTCTGGTTGTCCTGTTCATCATATCACTCGCGCGAGCGCGGTGAAAACCGGCGGTTGGAGGCTGGCAGTCGGCGCATTTGTTACCCTAGTCACGTCCATTCTCAGCGCGGTTTCCATAACGAGGACGCTATGCCAGGAGGCACGGGTTTGCAGTGGATCTTGTTTTCGTTGATTTTTGCGGCTGCGCTGTGGGCGGCGGATCATTCGTCTGCCCCGGCGCCCGCAGCTCCCCCGAAGGCGCGAGTTGATACGGTGGTGGACGTGGTCCAGGGGCACAGGATTGCCGACCCGTATCGCTGGCTGGAGGATGCCGCGAGTCCGGGGACGCGGGAGTTTGTGGACCAGGAACTGGCTTACACACGCGGGATTCTCGACCCGTTGCCGGGGCGGGAGAGGCTGCATCAGCGGCTCACGCAGCTGCTTTCGATTGGCACGATCACTGCTCCGCAGGTGGCCGGCAAATATTACTTCTACACGCGGCGCGAGGGTGGGCAGGACCAGCCGGTGTTGCTGGTGCGCGAGGGACTGCACGGCAAGGACCGCAGCCTGGTGGATGTGAATGGGATGGCGGCGGATGGAACGGTGGCGCTCGACTGGTGGTTCCCTTCGGATGATGGGAAGTATGTGGCGTATGGCACGTCTTCGGGAGGATCGGAAGAGAGCACGCTGCACTTGATCGAAACCGCCAGCGGGAGGCTTTTGCCGGACACGATCGACCGCACGCGCTTCACCAGCGTGGCGTGGAAGAAGGACAATTCAGGCTTCTTCTACACTCGCCGCCCCAGGAAAGGCGAGGTGCCGGCGGGCGAGGAGACCTACCACGTCAAGGTTTTCTATCACTCGTGCGGCAGCGATCCGGCAAAGGATCCGTTGATATTCGGCGAGGGCCGCAATCCGCAGGATATTCCGCAGGTGGCTTTGGCCGACGATGACGATCGCTGGCTGCTGATTACGGTTTTTGAAGGCTGGGCAAAGAGCGAACTGTACCTACAGGACTTGAAGGCGGGCGCGCCTCCGGTGGAACTCACCACAGGCAAGGAGTTTCTGTATAGCGGCGAGATTTTCAAAGGGAGACTCTACATCACAAGCAATGAAGACGCGCCGCGTTTTCACCTTTTTGTGGCGGATGCCGCTGACGCCAGGCGCGAGAGCTGGAAGGAGATCATTCCACAGACCGACGCGGTGCTGAAGGGCGCCAGTGTCTATGGCGGAAAACTGTTTGCCCAGTACGAGAAGAACGCGAGCTCTCAGATCAAATTGTTCGAACTGGATGGCCGGGCGATTGAAGATTTTTCCCTGCCCACGCTGGGCACGGTGACGGCGAGCGGCGGGCGGTGGGACCGCGCGGAGGCGTTTTTTGATTTTTCTTCGTTTACGGTGCCGCCGTCGGTCTATCAGATTGATCTGGTTTCGCGAAAGATCGAACTGTGGGACAAGGTGGAAGCTCCAGGGATTGATCCGGCGAAGTATGAAGTGAAGCAGTTGTGGTACACGTCGAAAGACGGGACCAGGGTCCCGATGTTTGTGTTTCACAAGAAAGGGTTGCCGCTCAACGGCAAGAATCCTACGCTCTTGACCGGGTACGGAGGATTCAACGTCAGCAACACTCCGGAGTTCCGGGCGGGGCGGTTCGCCTGGTTGGAACAGGGCGGAGTGTTTGCGGTGGCCAACCTGCGCGGGGGAGCTGAGTTCGGCGAGGAGTGGCACCGGGCGGGAATGTTGGAGAAAAAGCAGAACGTTTTTGATGACTTCATTGCCGCGGGAGAATTTCTGATTTCCGAGAAGTACACGGACAAGAGCCATCTTGCGATTCAGGGCGGATCGAACGGAGGATTGCTGGTGGGGGCGGCGCTGACGCAGCGTCCCGACCTGTTTCGAGCGGTAGTGTGCCAGGTGCCGCTGCTCGATATGTTGCGCTATCAGAATTTCCAGATTGCCAAGCTGTGGATTGCGGAATACGGGTCGGCGGAGGACCCCAAGCAGTTCGACTTCATCTATGCCTACTCGCCTTATCACCATGTGAAAGCGGGAACGGAATATCCGGCGACACTTTTCATGACGGCGGATACGGATACGCGGGTTGATCCCATGCACGCCAAGAAAATGGCGGCGTTGATGCAGGCCGAGGCAGCCAACGGGCAGAGCCGGGAGCGGCCGATTCTGCTGCGCATTGACAGCAAGGCCGGGCATGGACAGGGCAAACCGATTACCAAGCAGATTGAGGAGTTAACCGATATTTATTCGTTTCTGTTTTGGCAGTTGGAGGTGAAGGAGTAGAGGCGTCGTCACTTTGAGATCCTAGCAATCCCACGGTTTGGTTGACCCACATGTCCCTAACATGTTATAAAGACAAGTCTTGTAGCCAAGTTAGCTGCCCGCCAGCATTGGCACGAGGAAACGTCCGACGCGGCCAAGCTTAGCATTCCTGGTTAAGTCTTGCGGTGGAAGCGTGTTCGGGACAAGCTGCTGAAACCGTTCAGTCATCCTTAATATTTATTGGTGGAGGAATTGTATGCGCATCGGGCTCGCTCAAGCTGCGTCCCAAGGAAGCCGTTTCGCCCGCGGGTTGGCGAAGGCATTCGCTCTGGTTGTTGCGGTCATGACTTTGGCATCGCTGGGGTTCGCTCAGCCATCGGGAGAAGTAGGCGGCGAGGCCAACCTTAAGCTGCCCGATCTTTCTTCGGTCAGCTTTCTGAACAATGCCATCGATGGGCACAAGTTGCTGCTGATCGGCATTCTGTTCTGCATCTTTGGCCTGAGCTTTGGCATGTTCATTTACACCCGGCTTAAGAACCTGCCGGTACATCGCGCCATGCGCGAGATTTCCGAGCTTATCTACGAGACCTGCAAGACCTATCTGGTGACGCAGGGCAAGTTCCTACTGCTGCTGTGGGTGTTCATTGCGGTGATCATTCTGCTCTACTTCGGCGCGTTGCTGAAGTTTGAAGCGCTGCGGGTGGCGATCATTCTGCTGTTCAGCATTGTGGGTATCGCCGGCAGCTATGGGGTAGCGTGGTTCGGCATCCGGGTGAATACATTTGCCAATTCGCGCACGGCGTTTGCCGGGTTGGCGGGCAAACCTTATCCGATTTACAACATTCCCCTTCAGGCGGGCATGAGCATCGGCATGATGCTGATCAGCGTGGAGTTGCTGATCATGCTGTTTATCCTGCTGTTTGTGCCGGGCGATTATGCGGGGCCGTGCTTCATCGGCTTTGCGATTGGCGAGTCGCTGGGCGCGGCGGCGTTGCGAATTGCGGGCGGCATCTTTACCAAGATCGCCGACATCGGGTCGGACTTGATGAAGATCGTCTTCAAAATCAAGGAAGACGATGCGCGCAACCCCGGCGTGATTGCGGATTGCACGGGCGACAACGCCGGCGACTCGGTCGGACCTTCGGCGGATGGATTTGAGACTTACGGCGTCACCGGGGTCGCGCTGATTACGTTTATTTTGCTGGCTGTGAAACAGCCCGCGGTCCAGGTGGAACTGCTGGTCTGGATCTTCGTGATGCGCATTGCCATGCTGGTTTCGAGCGCGGCAGCTTACTTCATCAATGCGGCAATCGCCAAAGCCAAGTATGGCAACGCGAATGAAATGAATTTTGAGCATCCCTTGACGTCGCTGGTTTGGATTACGTCGGTGGTTTCGATTGGGTTGACTTACTTCATTTCCGCAATCATTGTGCCCGATCTCAGCGGCGACACTACGCTGTGGTGGAAGCTGGCGTCGATCATTTCCTGCGGGACGCTGGCGGGCGCGGTGATTCCAGAACTGGTGAAATCGTTCACTTCCACGGAGTCGCGGCATGTGAATGAGGTTGTGACCTCGGCCAAGGAAGGCGGAGCGTCGCTGGGGATCCTTTCAGGTTTTGTAGCCGGAAATTTTTCCGCCTACTACCTGGGCCTGGCCATGGTCGCCCTGATGTCGATTTCCTACTACTTCAGTCTGGAGGGGCTGGGGGCGTTGATGGCGGCTCCGGCGGTGTTTGCCTTCGGGTTGGTGGCGTTCGGTTTCCTGGGAATGGGACCGGTGACCATCGCGGTGGACTCCTACGGCCCGGTGACCGACAATGCGCAGTCGGTATATGAGCTTTCGTTGATCGAACAAGTGCCGAATGTGCAGGGCGAACTCAAGAAGGATTTCAATATCGACGTAAACTTCGAGCGGGCCAAGGACCTGCTGGAGGCGAACGACGGCGCCGGCAATACCTTCAAGGCGACGGCGAAGCCGGTGCTGATCGGGACGGCGGTGGTGGGAGCGACGACCATGATTTTCTCCATCATCATGGCGCTGACCAATGGGCTCACGGAAAACGTAAACAAACTTTCGTTGCTGCATGCGCCCTTCTTCCTCGGGCTGATTACGGGTGGCGCGATGATTTATTGGTTTACGGGCGCGTCCACACAGGCGGTCACCACCGGCGCCTATCGTGCGGTGGAATTCATCAAGGCCAACATCAAACTGGAAGGCGTGGAGAGAGCTTCGGTTTCCGACAGCAAGAAAGTGGTCGAAATCTGCACCAAGTACGCGCAGAAAGGGATGTTGAACATTTTTCTCGCAGTGTTCTTCGGGACGCTGTGCTTCGCGTTTGTGGAGCCGTTCTTCTTTATCGGCTACCTGATTTCGATCGCGATATTCGGACTGTATCAGGCGATCTTCATGGCCAACGCGGGCGCGGCCTGGGACAATGCCAAGAAGATCGTCGAAGTGGTGCTGAAGCAGAAGGGTACGCCCTTGCACGATGCGACAGTAGTTGGCGACACCGTGGGGGATCCCTTCAAGGACACTTCTTCCGTGGCTTTGAATCCGGTCATCAAGTTCACCACGCTGTTCGGCCTGCTGGCGGTGGAGTTGGCGGTAAAACTCACCCTCGATCAAGGTGGCGCTCTGACTCACGGCCTGGCGGTGGCTTTCTTCCTGGTGTCGTTCTTCTTCGTGTACCGCTCGTTCTACGGGATGCGGATTGGCACGGAGAAGGCAGGCCACTGATTGTTGCTTGCCAGTGAGAACGCCGTCCCGCTAATCGTGGAGTGATTTCAGAAAGGCGATCAGTTGCCAGAGTTGGGGGTCGGGCAACTTGGCCCAGGGGGGCATGCCTTTTTTCATGCTGCCATTCACCAGCAGCCAATGCAGGTCGCCTGCGGTGGCTTGCTGCTGGACCCGTTTGCTCCTCAACGACGGACGTTTCTTCACACCTTCAGCATTCTGGCCGTGGCATTTGGAGCAGTGTTCTTCAAAAATGTTGCGTCCGGCCGCAATGGCATCAGAGTTCCCGGCGTAGGGATTGGTTTTTTGATGGTCGCGGGTGGGAACTTTCGTGAGCCAGGCGCCGTCGGCGGTGGCAAACAGCGTGGCCGCCGAAAGCACGGCCATGGGCAGCCACATATGCAGCCTGCGGGCCATCAGTTGATCCCCCGACGAAACATGCCGAGGAACTGCTCGATCTCATACGAGATGCCGAAGCGGTAAATGCGCGGCAGGCTGTAATTATTGAGCCCGAATTGTGGAGAGAACGACAGCGTCATGTCGCCGGGGCCGCTCCAGTTCATGGTAGGGCCGACGTAGTGCGAGGTCCGGTTCAGTCCAAAGCTGTAGCGGTCGCCCAGCCCCCCGTACATCTCAATGCCGGCCTGGAAACGATTGGCGCAGAATACGCATTTGTGAGCGCTGGCAGCCAGCTTGAGAGGGCGGCTGACCGCGCAGGCGTAGCCGAACTCCCAAGGATCATCGGACAGATTTTTCTCCGCGACAATGTTTTCGCTGATGTTCCAGCCGCGGTAGTTGCTCCCCAGAATCAGCTTGGTCTCGATTTCGCGCTCCTTGTCCTGGCGGGCAATCGCGTTGGATTCGGCGAAGCCGGGGAGACCATCGTGACCGACGACTTCACGCAGGGATCTGTCCGCGCTGATGTTTTCAAACTCGACGTAGATAACGGGATTGATCCAGTGTTCGCGTAACAGCGGCCGAAAGCGGTTTTCCCAGCGGTAGCCAGTGAAAATGGTGCTGTCATTAATGGTCGCCTGGCCGTCAAGGTAGAACTCGGACGTCCACCAGGTCTTCACGCCGTACTCGAACTCGATGTTGGAACCGAGAAAGCGGCTGCCGCCGGGCGGTTTGCCGACCGCGTTGAAAATCTCGATATCCAGGTTCCCCGGCTCTTCCATTTCATGAGAATAGGTGACGAAGTAGGGCCGCTCCTGGGCGACGGCGGGGAGAATAGCGCTCAGCAACATTGCTGTTAAGAAAACGATCGGCTTCATACGTCCTTTTATCAATTGCAACGTAGTTGCATGTAAAATGAATGAACTGATCATAGCATGTGGCGGACAACGTTCCCGGTCTTCAGGGAAATTTAATGTGTCAGGATTGTTGCAACCAAATGCAATAGTAGGAAGGGTTTACGCCTGGCTGGAGGAACGGCACTGCGCGCAATAGCCGCCCACTTCGAGGCGCGTGACCACGATGTGGAACTGGCAGTCGCGCTGGATTTGGCCTTTCAAGCGATCGAACAGATCGCTCTCGAATTCCAGTATCTTGCCGCAACGCAGGCAGGCCATGTGGATGTGGTCGCGCTGGGGCCGGCGTTCATAAAAATGCTTTTCACCCTGCATGTGCATGAGGTCGAGTTCGTCCACCAGGCCGTGCCGCTTCAGCAGCTTCAGGGTGCGGTACACAGTGACCCGGTCCACCCGGGGGTCGAGTTTGCGGGCCCGGCGCAGGATCTGGCTGGCATCGAGATGCTGCTTCGCAGTCTCGACGATGCTGAGGATGGTACGCCGCTGGTGGGTCATGCGCAGGCCGCGCGACATGAGTTCCGCTTGCAATCTTCCCGGAGCTTCGGTCTGGGGCAGAGGCATGACTGGCACTCCTGTTGCTATCGAGTTGCAATTGTACCGCAAAAGCCGGAGTGAGCACAGAAGCGGTTGAAAAGCTTGCGGCGCCGGGAAAGAAAGCCTTCAGTTGCCTTTCATTTTTTCCTTCACGCTGTGGGCAAGCTTTTCGATCTCCTCGGCCTTCTTGATGACTTCAAGTGAGAGGGTGTTCTCGCTGGATTTGTCCACATACTGTTTGAGTTCGGTGGACAAGCGGTACAGGCGTTCGGTGTCGCGGCGAAGCTGGGCTTGGCGCTCCTGATTGGCTCTTTTGGCCATTTCTTTCTCCATCTCCGCCTGCCGATGCGTATCCTCGGGAACGGCCAACGGGTCGATGGGGCGTGGGCGCTGCCCGGGATCTTGAGATAACGAAGGCACTGAGAATGCCAATACGAGCAGGACGAGTGAAGCACACGCCATCAGTCGCACAATTTACCTCACTGGACTGGGATAGCTGCAATTATACGAGGGCCGGGTAACCCGCCCAACTTGCTATAATCCGCGCTGGAACTACATGTTGCCCGTTGAAGGAAATTTACCGGACTTGCTGCGTGGCTGGGGAGAGGACATGCAGACCTTCCTGCGGCACGATGGCCCCAAGATCCTTCTGGTGGTGCTGATTTCGTGTTCTTTGATCTGGATTCTGCGGAGCCTTGCGGGAAGGGTCGCCGCACTGCAAATTCGGAGGCTGCCTTCGGGATTCCGCACACAGCAGGTGCGGACTCTGGCCAGCGTGATCACCAGCGTGGGCGTGTTTGTCATTCTTTTTGTGGCCGCGCTCGAAGTGCTTCCATTGTTCGGATTTAATCTGGGTCCGCTGCTGGCGAGCGCGGGGGTGGCCGGCCTGGCCATCGGCTTCGGCGCGCAGACTCTGGTAAAGGACTTCATCAACGGATTCTTCATTCTGATCGACAACCAGTATGACATTGGCGACAAGGTCAACATTGCGGGGGTGAAAGGCGTTGTGGAAGAGATGAGTCTGCGCCGCACCATGCTGCGCGATGATGACGGCACGGTGCACATCGTACCCAACAGTCAGATCACGATCGTTTCCAACCTGACCCGCGACTGGTCGCAGGTGGTGATGCGGGTTGTGGTGGCCTACAGTGAGCCGAGTGACCGGATTATCAGGTTGCTGGAGCAGATTGGACAGGACCTTCGACATGATCCGGGGTTTGAACACTCGATACTCGGCGAGGTGGAGGTTCCGGGCATCGACCGCGTGGGGAACAGCGAGGCCGAGTATTTGATGCTCTTGAAGACCCGGCCAAACCACCAGTTCGCGGTGAGCCGCGAATTGCGGCGGCGAATCAAGAAGAGTTTCGAGGAAAACAAGATTCAGACTGCCGCCCCAGGTCGGGTTTATGTTATGGACCAGGGTGGGACGAAGGCGGGATAAACTCTGGGCAGTTCGTTTCCACGGAGATCATCGCCCGGTCATCACCGTCAGCACCGCCATTGCGTAGATCACCAGAAACCCTACGTCGGGCTGGCCGTGCAGAATGTGGACAATCGCGGCCACTCCGAAAGTTGCCAGCAGCAGGCGGCCGCCCGCTTCGACCGCCGGCGGAATCAGGAACAAAATCGCCCCCAAAAGCTCTACTGAGCCAATCGCCACAAGAAGCCACTGTGGCAGGTGAGTCTTCTCGAAAGAATGCGCCGCTCCTGCTGAGAAGAGCAGCCGGGAACATTCATAGATCAAGACCAAGCCGAGCGACCATTGCAGGCCGGTTCGGGCAAGTTTGTTGGCTTCCTGGCTCATGCGGTTCTCCCTTTCCTGGTACTTTTCCTTTTACTGCGACCAGTCTCGGCTTTGGCCGCGGTTTCCCTTAGGCGGTGACTGGCGCTTGCGTTTAGCTTCAGATCGTAAAACTTCTTGAGGTCGGCAATGCGGGCAAGCGACTCGGGACTGAAGGGTGCTTTGCCATCAAAGGCGTGCAGGACAATTCCCTCCAGCAGGTCGCCCAGGGTCATGTCCTTGTATTCCGCGAACGCCTTAAGGACTTTCAGCAGGCGTTTTTCCATGCGGACGCCGGTCTGCACGCGTTCGATGAGGAAGTTGGCGTTCACCCGACAATTGTACCTTGGTACATAGGTACATACAAGAACAAAAACTCATCGCAGAGGACGCAAAGAAAAGCAGGGAATGAGCTCGCAGAGAGAAAGATTGCTTGTAGAGACGTAGCTCTCTACGTCTCTACAGAAAGATTGGAGCGGATGCGACCTTAGAGCGAACTCATGTTTGCCAGGAATTCGCCGTTCGACTTGGTCTTGCTGAGTTTGTCGATCAGCAATTCCATGGCTTCGACCGGCGACAGCGGGTTCAGCACTTTGCGCAGCACCCAGATGCGGGTCAGATCTTCTTTTGGAATCAGCAACTCTTCTTTTCGGGTGCCGGAGCGCTGAATATCGATGGCCGGGAATACACGCTTGTCCACCAGCTTGCGCTCCAGGATGATTTCCGAGTTGCCGGTGCCTTTGAACTCTTCGAAGATGACGTCGTCCATGCGCGAACCGGTGTCAATCAGGGCAGTGGCGATGATGGTCAGCGAACCGCCCTCTTCGATGTTGCGGGCTGATCCGAAGAAGCGTTTGGGGCGTTGCAACGCGTTTGAATCCACGCCGCCGGAGAGCACTTTGCCGCTGGGCGGTACGATGGTGTTATAAGCGCGCGCCAGACGGGTAATCGAGTCGAGCAGAATCACCACGTCGCGCTTGTGTTCAATCAGACGCTTGGCTTTCTCAATCACCATTTCCGCTACTTGCACGTGGCGCGCGGCGGGTTCGTCAAAGGTTGAAGAGATTACTTCGCCTTTTACGGAACGCTGCATGTCGGTGACTTCTTCCGGGCGCTCATCGATCAGCAGCACCATCAGCACAACTTCGGGATGGTTGGTGGTGATCGAGTTGGCAACGTTCTGCAAGAGCATGGTCTTGCCGGCGCGGGGAGGAGAAACGATCAGGCCGCGCTGTCCTTTGCCGAGGGGGGTGAGCAAATCCATCACCCGGGCGCTGACGTTTTCGCGGACGGTTTCGAGCTTCAGCCGCTCCTGCGGATACAAGGGCGTCAGGTTATCGAACAGGATCTTGTTGCGGGCCTCGTCGGGCGATTCGAAGTTAACGGCTTCGATCTTGACCAGCGCGAAATATTTTTCGCCTTCGTGCGGCGGGCGGACCTGGCCGCTGATGGTGTCTCCGGTTTTGAGGTCAAATTTGCGAATCTGCGAGGGCGAGACGTAAATGTCATCGGGGCCGGGCAAATAGTTATAGTCCGGCGAGCGGAGGAAGCCGTAGCCGTCGGGCAGAATTTCAAGCACGCCCTCGGCGAAAATGTGGCCTTCCTTTTCGCTTTGCGCCTGGAGGATCTTGAAGATCAAGTCCTGTTTGCGCAAACCGCTGGCCCCGGGCAGATCCAGAGATCGGGCGATCTTGGTCAGCTCAGTAATGTTTTTTTCTTTTAGTTCTGCGATGGTCATTATCTAGTTCACCTGCGAAGGGAGATTTTCAAAAGGAGGGTCAACTCAGGAAAGACTTGCCCGTGCGAGGGGAAAAGCGGGGCTGGTTTTACGCAGCCCGCCGTTGCGCCTCGGCGAAGTTTTCCGGCTCCGACAGAACCGTCTGCCGTTCCGAGCTTGCAATCCGGTCCAACACTTCGTTCATGGTTTCCTGGATTCGGGTGTTGGGCTTGTGAAACTTCCGGGTAGCTTTGGAGGCAAGCTGGCAAAGCATATATCGGTTCCGCAATGTCTGTAAAGCATCAAAAACGCGATCAGAACGCATGATAGATAGTCCTTCCTGACCCAAGCCGTCCGGTCAAACGCCCATCCAGGTGCTGCCATTTTGCGGGCCAGAGCACGCAAACTACACATTTCAGATGGGTTGTACGGGAAAGCTCTGGTTACTCGTATAGATGCTCCGCCTGACCCGAAAGTTTCTCACTTTTTGGGAAAAGCCGCGATTGTCAGCGGAGGTTCGTGGGCCGAAATCAGCTACTTAGCCTTCGGAACGGTTTACCTTACGTGAAATAGAACGCAGAGTCAAGTGTTTCTTGGGCAATAATATACTTGGCAAAACTGGAGATTGATCGTAGGCTGGAATCCTGCCGTGACAAGGGTGGCGGCCAGCTACTTTAGCGGTCGCCTTTTTTGTTGCCGAGTTCTCTTCTCGGCAGCTTCTCGCCTAAGCAGTTCTGCCTTCGAGACGCTGAGAACCTGTCTCACGGTATTGTCGAACCGCTCAAACTCCGTTTTACCTGGGACGTATGGTGCTGGCAACGGCTTCATGGGGCCATTATAACCACCAAAAGCAATAGCCCAGCGGTAATTTGCTGGGCTAGTTGCATCCTCGTTTATAATTAGGCTGTGCATTTAGACAGCCTGTTTCGGCGGGCCTACCACGCCCCAAGTTCACGCTTGGGGCTTTTTATTTTCGCGTCCCACACGGTAAGCATGGTGCAGTCGGCTATGAACCCTCCTCATGATGCTTCCTTCTGAGTCGTGCGGTCTGCTGCCGGACGGCTCTTTGCTTTGGCAGAATCCTTAAGCGGTGTTCTCCCCAATCTCAGTTCACCGATCGGAAGTCCCGTCTTTGGGTCGCTCTCGACGAAGGCAAATGAGCCGTCTGGAGAAAAGCCTACAATCTTTTGCGGTTCTTGCCACTGTAGGATTCCTTTCGGTTCCCAGTGCACATGATCACCGACCTTGGGCACGTAGGTGTCAGATAATTCCTCGTCTTCTGCATCCTCTGAGGTTGAGGAACCTGCCTTCTTGGCAGCAGCCTTTTTGAGAAAGTCAGCGTCGTACCAGGATTTCAGTCCGAAACTGCCATTCTTCAGCCGATGGAACTTGGCGACGTTCTTCGCCAATGACATTGAGAGGCTACGGACGCGATCTGCTTCTTTCCACCCAATTACATCGAAATCAAAACCTCCAGCAATCATTCCGCGCAGGATTTCTTCGGGCTGGCACGCCTGGTTACGCATCGTCAGATATTCCTGCGCAGCCGTAGCCAATCCCTTGCCGTAGTACTGATCTGCACGAATGATCCCGCTAGACTCATCCTCGTCATCCCGGTACGCGGGGTTCTCTCCCATCATCTTCAACAGCATGTTGATCGTCTTTTTTGTTTCGGCCACCACCTTCTGCTGCTCCTCCAGTTTCTTCTGAAGGGCGGCCACAGCGGGGGCCAATTCGTCTGGCATAGGGTATACCTCCAAGCCGATGAACTAGCTTACCACGAACTGTCAAGCCTGTAGGCGACATGATGACAAATCGCCAAGACCGATCGCTGGCATGGCCGTCCCGCTAGGCAGTCCCCGAGGTAAAAACACCTATTCATGTTGGCACTGAGGCTTGTAAATCAAGGCTGGCATGACATCCCGCCTTGGAGTCCGCGAAGCTCACGCTTGGCCTTGAAAATATAGTGGACTGGGGACTTACGGGCGTGGTAATCTCTGGCAGTAACAGTCGAATGGAAGACCGGGGTTCCCGTGTGGAACGGAGCATCCCTTGAAAAGAAGGCCCATCCGGTTCGATTCCGGCCCCGGTCTCCACCCGCAGAAATATACCACAGTTCTGCTAGCCTGCTGCATCAAAAACGCCACTCCCCAGTAATCCGCAAGCCGCCGAGTCAGCTTGCCGACCAGCGTTTCGCTGGCGGCTTTCCTCGTTTCAGTCGCCACTGGTTAGAAGGCTGCCGCTGGCCTTTCCTTCCCTGTCAGTTCGCCATAGGTGAGACGCTTGCCGACGATCTGGCGCACGGCAAGGTCGAATCGGTCAGAGTCGTTTAACGGGTTGTCTTTCGTGGCCCGGTTGTTGTACCGGAACATGTACTCATCAAGATAGCGATGTAGGTGGAACGGCTCGACCGCCACGTAGGTTCCGTTAAGGGTACGCTTAACCAAACTCCAGAAATTCTCCAATCCGTTTGTATGCACCCGCCCGTCGACGTACTTTTCCACGTGGTTCACAAATTCGTGCGTATACTCTCTTGGCAGTGAGCCGTAGACCCGAGCCTGATCGGTATAGATTTTCGAGCCGTGCTCAACCTGATTCATGACGGCAGCTTGCAATGATTCCCGGTTTACCTTCGGCACAATCGTGGCGCGAACTTTCCGTTGCTCGCGGTCTAGAACACCCCACACCGTAGTCTTATTGACGTAATTTGCATCGCCCGTCATGACGGCAGACTCGCGGGCTACTTTGAACATGGCTCGACGGCCCGAGTGCATATTCTTAGCTTTGCCGCCAATCCACGTTTCGTCTGATTCTACTTCCTTTCCCGGCCCGCCAAGTTTGTAGAATGAACCGCTCTGCAACGAGAGTCGGATTCTGTGATCCATGAACCATGCCGACTTTTGCGTGATCTTCAGACTGCGGGAAATCTCCCAAGAGCTAACGCCGTTCTTTGAATTGACCACCATCCACATTGCGGTTAGCCACTTGTCCAAGCCTAACGGGGAATCCTCGAAGATGGTTCCAGTCTTTAGGGTGAACTGGGGAGCCTTGTGCTTCTGACGGCAGTGCCAGCGGTTGTACTTCTCCAAAAACAGCACGTTCTGTGAGCCACAGCGCGGACAGACCACGCCATCGGGCCAGCGACGGGCCACAAGGTATTCGCGGCAGTTCTCGGGCTTCGCGAAGTAGAGGATTGCTTGCTGTAGGCTCTTCGGTTCCATGCTTTGAATCTTAGCGAGAACCGGCTATTTTGTCAAGTATATTATTGCCGTTTCTTGCGGGTATTGTTGACTACTGGCAAACCCATAGGGCTTGCACTCGTGTGAGTGTCCGAGGATGAGTTACTCAAGCTCGTATTAGCCGAGGATGTTTTGACGGAATCATTCTGAACAAACCTTGACGACGAGGCCGGTTCTTGCGCCCCCGCTGGGGCTTTGTGATTCGTTCTGCCTCTGACCCACGCCTTACGGCGTGGGCTTTATTCTGCCGCTGCTCCGCAGCTTGGGCAGGCCCTTAGGCGAGTGTCCACAGCTTGCCCTCTTCGGACACAAGGCATGTTCGAGCACCAAGCCGCAGAGCGGCGTCAGACTAAAGCCCACGGCGTTAGCCGTGGGTGGTCGTAAGAAGAAGGCCAGCCCCAGAGGGGCGAAAGAGATCAATCCCAGAGATAGCGTTCGTCGAACGCGATGTTGTTCTTGCGAAGGAAGCCTAGGAACTCCTCTTGAAATGATGCCTTTTGGTGATGTTTACGTTGATTTGAAATGTAGCTCTTCACCGCGCCCGCCGCCGATTCGCTGACCGAGAATGCTCCATAGCCGGTCTGCCAGGCGAAATCCCGGCGCTCGGGCCAGCGCTCGTGCACCCAGCGGGATGAGTTCGTCTTGGCGAGGCACGCCAGTTCGGCAACCGAATGTTTGGCGGGGACGCGAGCAAGGATATGAACGTGGTCGGGGATTCCGTTGATGGCGAGAGCTACGCCTCCGATTTCGCGGATGATTCCGCCGATGTAGGCGTGGAGGTCGGATTCGATTTCGGGGGTGATGAGCGGCGCGCGTTGTTTGGTGCCGAAGATGAAATGCACGAGGAGATTTGTGGAGGTGTGGCCCATTCTCTTACGCCCCTAAAAGGGGCTACTTTTCTCTCTTCCTGCATACCCACGCCTTGCGGCGTGGGCTTTATTCTGGCGCTGCTCCCCAGCTTTCTGCGCCTGCCCATATGGTTCTTCCCCTTCCTGCACGGGCGGGGACGCCCGCGCCTACATGCTCACGCCCAAAACGTCCGGTCCAGCGTGCGGTATTGAATCGCTTCGGCGATGTGTTTGGATTCGAGGGCGCTCACTCCTTCCAGGTCGGCGATGGTTCGCGCTACTTTCAGGATGCGGTCGTGGGCGCGGGCGGTCAGGCTTTGCTGGAGCATGGCGCGTTCCAGCAGGCGCTCACAGTCGGCGGAGAGTTCGCAGAACGTCCGGATGTGGCGGGGGGCCATTTGGGCGTTGGAGTAGATTTTGTCGCGGGGACTGACGGCAAATCTTCGGAGCTGGGCTTCGCGCGCCCGCACCACCCGCTCGCGGACTGCGGCGGAATTTTCCGGCTCAGATTTGGAACGAATTTCTTTGTAGTTCACTGCCGGCACGTCAATGTGGATGTCAATGCGATCGAGCAGCGGTCCGGAGATTTTCGACATGTAGCGCTGAATGATGGGCTGGGTGCAGCGGCAATCGCGCGTGCGGTCGTTGAAGTAGCCGCAGGGACAGGGATTCATGGCCGCCACCAGCATAAAGCGGGCGGGAAACGTGAGAGACATCGCCGCGCGCGCGATGCAGACGTTGCCGTCTTCGAGCGGCTGCCGCATGACTTCGAGGACGTTGCGAGGAAACTCCGGAAGTTCGTCGAGAAACAGCACGCCGTTGTGCGACAGCGAGACCTCGCCGGGACGGGGCACAGCGCCGCCCCCGATCAGGCCGGCGTCTGAAATCGTATGGTGGGGCGAGCGGAAGGGCCGAACTCCCACCAGGCCTGCGCCGGCATCGAGAACTCCCGCCACGCTGTGAATCTTGGTCGTCTCCAGCGCTTCTTCAAATGTAAATGGAGGCAGAATGGTAGGCATGCGCTTGGCGAGCATGGTCTTGCCTGACCCCGGCGGCCCGATCATCAGTAGGTTATGGCCACCGGCACAGGCCACTTCGAGAGCGCGCTTGGCGGTTTGCTGGCCGCGGACATCTTTGAAGTCGACGGTGTAATGGGAAGCCTCGCTGAGCAGGGTCTGACCGTCCACTTTGAGCGGCGTGATGCCGTTGCCGGTGTTTACGAAGCGGATCACGTCAAGCAGTGACTTCACGGGATAGACATCAACTCCGCCGACCATGGCGGCTTCCCGGGCATTGAGTTCTGGAACCACCAGGCGGGCAATCTTGCGGCCGCGGGCTTCGATGGCGATGGGCAGCGCGCCGCGCACGCCGCGAACGCCTCCATCGAGCGACAACTCGCCCACGAAGAGGCAGTCGGTGACTTCCTTTTTATTGAGCCCCCCGTAAGCGCCCACGATGCCGAGGGCCATGGGCAGATCGAAGCCGGAGCCTTCTTTCTTGATGTCGGCGGGCGCGAGATTTACCGTGATGTGAGTGGACGCGATGTCGTAGCCACAGTTGCGGAGCGCCGAGCGAACGCGGTCGCGGCTTTCGCGGACCGCGGCATCGGGGAGGCCCACGGTGTGAAACTGGTCCTCCATGGTCTTGATGCCGGAGATGTCAACTTCGACCTCGATGATGTTGGCGTCGATGCCGTAGACTGCGGCGCTCATGGTTTTATAGAGCATGGCGTTATAGGTTGAGGACAATTTCGACGGGCAGGTTACGAGGCTCCGCCCGCACCCGCCGAAACTTTGAACCTAACCCCCTTCACTAAGAACTCATGGTGACGGCGGTCACTGTCAATTGGTGACAAGTGACCAAAGGTTAGGTGTGTACCAAACTTTCCAATAGCTTTCCGGTTGTTTGGGTGTGCCGGGTGCACTACGATTCAGCTACGGCCTGGCTGCCCGACGCGGCTCACCGTGGTAAGAGCACTCGGAGTTATGGCAGTGGAAGAAAAACAACCGGAACAGGTACGTGTCCCCAGCCATCTGGAAAAGGAAGAGAACTGGCTGTGGCGGACAGCGCTGCTGTTTCTGGTACTGATGGCCACGGCGCTGGCCGCCGAATCCTGGGAACGCCTCCAGAATCTCCCTTACCATCTTGGACTGCTTTCGATTGGCGTCTTGTGCGTCGCCGTTGCGTTTGCGGGCTTCGCTTACGGCCGGCGTAAGCGCGTCACGGAACTCAAATCTCTGGTACGGGACTTGCAGGAGCGCGCCAGCACTCCGAGCGAGCAGCAACTTGATCAACTGGGGCAACTGATCGCGCGCTCGCAGCGCAGTTTCAAAGAACTCATTGACTCCTTCGACGATGTGGCTTTTGCGGTTTCACTGGATGGCAAGCTACGCACCGTCAACCGCCGCATGGCGGAGTTGCTCGGCATTCCTTATACCGAAGTCGTGGGTCATAAGCTGGATGAATTCGTCGACGAACCTCGACGGGAAGAAGTAGAGCGCGGCTTGGGGCGTTTTCTGGAAAAGAAACGCTGGTCGGGAATGGTTTCGGTCCGGCTCAAGCCCAGCAAGCGCACGCTTTATTTCGACTGTGTGGTGAATGCGATTGTGAAGGGCGACGAGGTTGTGGGGGTAAGCACCCTGGCCCGTGATGTGACCGAGGAACGCGAAAAGGAACGCCGCTTTACCGAGTTGTTCGAGACTTTGCAGGAGGGCGTGTACTTCAGCACTCCGGAAGGAAAGCTGCTCGATGGCAATGCGGCCCTGGTGAGGGTGCTGGGATACGAGAGCAAAGAGGAACTCCTGGAGCTCGAACCCAAGGCGCTGAACTCGGATGCCAATCAGAGCCCGGTGCTGGGACGGACGGCGGACGATCAGGGCGGGGTGCGCGCGCGCGAAATCACGCTACGGCGCAAAGGCGGGAGCCTGGGTACGTTTCTGGATTCTTCGCGGGCGGTTTGGGACGCCTCCGGGAAGATTGTCCGCTACCAAGGCACGCTGGTTGACGTCAGCGAACGGCGCGAGATGGAAAAGGCCCTGCGGCGGCAGGAGGAGTTTCAGCGCGATTTGCTCGAGAGCTTCCCCGACTTGATTCTGGTGATTGATCGCGACGAGCGCTACAGCTTTGTGAGTGCGCGAGTCCACGATCTGCTGGGCTTTGCCCCCGAAGAGCTGCTAAAGAAAAAGATCGAGGGGGGACAAGATTACTCCGCCGAACTGTTGACGCTGGTGCGAAACCTGATCTCAGGCCGGCAGCAATTTGGCACCTGCGAATGTGGTGCCCGGCACCGCGATGGCAGCTGGCGGACCATGCGGGCCTCGGCCAGCCCGCTGTTCGACGCGGAAAACAAAGTGAGCGGCGTGATCGTCTCGGTGCGCGACATTACCATGGAAAAGAAGCTGGAGCAGCAGATCATCCAGAGCGAACGCCTGGCGGCCATGGGACAGATGATTGGAGGATTTGCTCATGAGCTGAACAATCCGCTAACCGGCATTCTGGGCATGAGCGAACTGATGCAGGATTCGCAGTCTAATGAAGCATCCCGCAAGCAGTTGGAGACATTGCAGCAGCAGGCGCGGCGGGCGGTAGAAATTGTTCAGAACCTGATGTACTTCTCGCGGCCGCCGGCGCCGGGCAAGGCTGCGATCGACCTGGCCGAACTGGTGCAGAGGACGCTGCACCTGCACGCTTATTCGTTGCGCAAGAGCAACATCACTGTTGATTTTCTGCCAGTGGGATCGATTCCCCCGGTGATCGGAGATGCCCACCAGTTGATGCAGGTGTTTCTCAACCTTATTTTGAACTCAGAGCAAGCCATGCGCGAGGTAAGAGACCGGGGTACGTTGCGTATCCGGTTAGAGAAACGCGATCATTCTGTAGCCGTCACGTTTCAGGACGATGGGCCAGGAATCCCACCGGAGATCTTGCCCAACATCTTTGATCCCTTTTATACGACTAAGCGGCCGGGCCGGGGGACGGGCCTGGGCCTAAGTATCTGCAAGGCGATCATGCGGGAACACAACGGGAACGTGGAAGCGGCGTCAGGGCCGGGGGGCGGGGCGGTGTTTACGGTGACGCTGCCGGTGGGAGAAGCCGCCTTGGCCAGATCCTAAGCGTTCCGGCATTGGCGGAGCATCTCGCTCCCTCATCGCTCCACTGCCATAGCCACCGCATTGCCTCCACCCAGACAGAGGGCGGCTATCCCGCGATGGACGTCGCGGCGAATCATTTCGTAGATCAGCGTGACCAGCACGCGGGCTCCGCTGGCGCCAATGGGATGCCCGATGGCGACTGCGCCGCCATTCACGTTGACTTTATTGGGATCGAGGCCAAGCTCCTTCATCACGCCGAGCGCCTGCACGGAGAAGGCTTCGTTGAGTTCGTAAAGATCGACGTCTTCGTTTTTCCAACCGGTTTTCTGCCATATCGTCCGCACCGCGCCCACGGGCGCCATCATCACCCATTTGGGTTCTACGCCGCTGGTGGCTTGGGCGACGATGCGGACCATAGGCTTCGCGCCTAATTGTTTAGCGCGAGTCGCGCTGGTGACTACGACGGCAGCGGCGCCATCGTTCACTCCGGGAGCGTTGCCCGCGGTAACGGTGCCATCTTTCTTGAAAGCGGGTTTGAGGGAACGAAGGATTTCGATGGTGGTGTCTTCGCGGGGAGATTCGTCTTTGTCGAAGATCACCGGGGCTTCGCCCCGTTTCTTTGCGGGTAGTTCCACGGGCACGATCTGCGATTTGAACCGGCATTCTTTAATCGCTGACATTGCTTTGCGATGTGAATTCACAGCGAACTGGTCCTGCTCCTCGCGAGTGATGCCGTATTTCTCGGCGACGTTCTCGCCGGTGACCCCCATGTGGTAGTTGTTGTAAATGTCCCAGAGGCCGTCATTGACCATGGAGTCGATGACCTGGGAGTTGCCGAGGCGATAGCCTTTGCGGGCTTGCGGCAGCAGATAGGGTGCATTGGTCATGGATTCCATGCCGCCGGCAACCACAATAGAACTGTTTTCGGTCTGAATTGCTTGGGCAGCGAGCGCCACCGCTTTCAGTCCGGAGCCGCAAACCTTGTTTATAGTCATGGCACCCACTTCGGGAGCGAGGCCTCCGAAGATAGCGGCCTGTCGGGCCGGGTTTTGGCCGAGGCCGGCAGAGATGACATTGCCCATGATGCATTCGTCGATCTGGTTAGGCTGGAGGTTGGCGCGCTTCACTGCTTCGCGCACCGCGATCGCGCCAAGTTGAGGAGCAGTCAGATCGGAGAGACTGCCCTGAAATTTTCCCACCGGGGTGCGACAGCCGGAAATGATCACAACATCGTCGAAAGCGGCCATATGAGTGCTCCTGCGCGTATTCGTGCTGACCAAATTATAGATGCACGGCGCGAGGAAAAGTTGAATTTGTACGCAGAGAGGACTGCGGCGTGGCGCAAGAATGATGGTTGTGAAATCAACTCAGCGAGAAATCACGTTTGGCGATGTCGTGCCGGCGAGGGGTGAACTAAATCTCTGTCCGGTGATTCTTGCGGCCGCGTTGGCGCTCGAAATTTTCTCTACGCGGCGATCGTGTGACTTTGGTGTGGTGGTCGGATGCGACCAAGACTTCATTTTTTTCTTGACATCACTTTTCAATGACTCTAGATTTCAATCAGTCGCAGCAAACCATCGTTGCGAATCCATGAAAAATGGAAAAGGGAGAATAGATCATGGCAGCTAAGAAGAAAGCAAAGAAGGCTGGCAAGAAGAAACACTAAGCCTTCCAATCAAGGCAAAAGCAAAGGGGACGCGAGAAGCGTCCCCTAAGTTTTTTGGGCCGGGCATTTTGCAACGGAGAGCAATGGACCGGCGCTGCAAGCAACGTCTCTACCATCAAAAGCGTTTTTCGGTGGCTGGACACAGCATGCGATAGGCACAGAAGCGGCAACTGAAGCTTGGTTTAGGGTCGAACTTCCCTTCCGCGATGTTGTGAGCTACGCCCTCTACTTTGGCCGTAGCTTCCTGGAGTTGGGCCGCGCTGCGGCGCGTAAACACTGACGTATTCTCGCTCAGGTTGTAGAACGCGAGATGGTCGGCGCGGTATCCCCACTTGGTTTCGGCGGCAAGGGCATAGATGGAAAGCTGCAGGCTCTTGTCGGCGTCTTCCTGCGAAAGGGGCTTGCCGGTTTTGTAATCGGTGATGACCACGCCACCGTCAGGAAGCTTGTCCACACGGTCGATCCGTCCGGCGACGGTGGTCCCGCCGACCTTTACCTCGAAGAATTCCTCGGTATGCAAGACTTCGGGCATCTCGCCCGGACGGCACAATGCCAGGAACTGCTTCAGTTGTTCGATTCCCTGCTCGAGATAAAGATCGTGCTGGTAGGCATCTTGAATCTTGGCCTCGGCCAGATCGGTGCGGAACAGGTCGAGCAGCGATTCTTCCGTCATGGGGCGGCCCTGCTTGACGGAATCGTAGTAAGCGCGCAGGACGCGGTGCATGGTGCCGCCATACTGCATGGCGGCGGGGACCTCGCCGGGAATTCTCCACTCGCGGTCGAGCTTGAACTGAAGCGGGCAGGTTTCGTAAGTCTGCACCGCGCTGGCGCTGAGGCGGGCGCTCAGATCGGAGGCAGGCGAGAGCGCGACCCAGGCGGCAACACCTGTGAGCGGGGGCGCGGCGGCGGCGAAGATGTCGGTTTGAAAACCGCGGGGCGGACGCTGACGAAGATAGCGGCGCAGACTGGAATCTTTCAGCAGGCCGCGCAGATAGCCGGTGGGCGTGGGATCGTTCTTGCCGGCGCCGCCTTTGGCATAAATTGTCAACGAATCGCGGGCGCGGGTCATGGCCACATAAAACAACCTGCGCTCTTCCTGGTCGTGCAAAGTCTTGTCGTCCTCGGGCACAACCGATTCCGGGTCGCGGAGTTCGCGGGGAAATTCCACCAGCGTCTCTTTGTAGCCTGCGGGGAAAGAATTGGAGTTGGCGCGGAGAATCGCCACGTGGTTGAATTCGAGTCCCTTGGCCACGTGGGCGGTCATCAGGCGAACTGCGTCCACGTCGGGCGTGGACATGGGAATGGTCCCCCCGGCCTCGCGAAAGTAATCGAGATATGCGAGCAGTTCCGAAAGCTGGCCGCCCACGGTCACAGGCTTCCCTTCCCAGCGGCGGACAAACTCAACAATCGCCGTCAAGGCGGGTGAAGTGCGATCCAAGCCGAGGCGGCGGATGATGATCTCGACGGCAGCAAGGCCCTTGGCGGCAAATCTGGCAATCTCGGCGCGCACCTCGTCGAGGGCCGTGATAACAGCTTCGCCGCCCGCGGTTCTCTCTAGTACCGTGGCCACCCCACCGATATTTTCATCCCGCGGCAAGGCGCGAATTCCGGCCCGGAGCTTTTGGGGGTCGATGTTGAATTGAGGCAGGGCGGCGACCCGGAACAGGCTGGCATCGTCTCTGTTGGAAACCACGGCGCCCAGGCAGGCGAAAAGGTCGCGGGCCTGCGGTGTATCCATCACGTCCATGTTCTCGATGGAGAACGGGATGTTCTGTGCGGCCAGTTCCTGCACCAACTCATCACGGTGAAGGTGCTGGCGGTAGAGGACGGCGAGATCTTTCCAGTCGCAGCGGGACTCGCGGCGGCGCTGGCGCAGGAGTGTGGCGATATCGGAACATTCGAGATCACGATCTTTCGGACCAAGAATCACAGCTTCAACAGGAACGCCGGCCAGGTTTTTTCCCGCGCGGGCGGCTTCTTCCTCGCGGGCGGAAATGAGGGGCGCGCGGTGGAACTGCGCATCGCCTGGATTGCGGGAGACGAAATCCGGGTTGCAGGAAATGACGGCGTGGGCACACCGCAGGATGGGCGTGGTGGAGCGGCGGTTTTTCTCTAGAGCGACGATGGTCGCGCCTTTGAAATTGTGCTGAAAGAGCGCGAAGGCCGCGCTGGAGGCGCCGCGAAAACGGTAAATGGCCTGGTCGGGGTCGCCGACGGCGAAGACATTTCTGGTATCGCCCGCTAGGTTCTGGAGAATCTTGACCTGAGAGAAGTTGGCGTCCTGAAACTCATCCACCAGGATGAAGCGGGCGTGCTCGCGCTCGCGCGCCAGCAGGACCGGGTCCTCCCTGAGGAGAGCGTAGGCGTGGGTGATCATGTGACCGAAGGTGCCGAGATTCTGCTCGCGAAGCATGGTTTCGACCTGGGTGAACACGCGGGAGATTTCTCGGCAACGGCCGAGGACTTCTTCGTCGGTCAAAGCTGCGGCCTCTTTGGATTTGGCAACCCGGGGGATGGGCAGCTCGCCACGGTCGAGTTGCTCAACATACTGCGCGTACCTTTCCGGGTTCACCAGTTCGTCCTGGCAGCGGCGCATGAAGTCGAGCAGGTCGTGCAGGAACTTGCCGACGTTGGCTGGGATCACGAAATGCTTCAGGTTGAGCTCGCGCAGTCGTTTGCGGAGGAAGATCCAGAGGTCGAAGTCATCGAGCACACCGAACTGTTTGCTATTACGAATTAGCAGGTTGTTGCAGTAGGCGTGAAAGGTTTCCACCTGAAGGCCCTTTGCGTTGTTACCGAGTTCGGAGCGCAGACGATCCCGCATTTCCGCGGCGGCGTTATCGGTATAGGTGAGAGCGAGGATTTCGTCGGGCCGCGAGTGGCCCCCGTGAACCAGGTTTGCGATGCGGCGGATGAGGACGGTAGTCTTGCCGGTGCCGGCCCCGGCTATGACCAGCAGGGGCCCGTGCAGATGGTCGATGGCTTGGCGCTGGCGGTCGTCAGGCTCGAAAGCGGGCGGGGCCGTACTGAACTTCGTGGTTGCCACTGGGGAGGAGGATATCAGAGAGTACGACGGGTGGTTTGGAGGAAATTTCTTGCCCCAGAGGTCACAGAGGGAACAGAGAACGCGCGGTTAACCGACCTCAGATCGAGCGACCGCCAGAGCAGCAATTGCGGCCGTTTCGGCGCGCAAGATTGTGTCCCCTAATGAGGCTGAGAGCCAATTCCCGTCACTGAAGAGCTGAAGCTCCGATTCTGCCCACCCACCTTCAGGTCCGAAAGCCATGACAAGATCGCGCGTGGGATTCGCACGCAGAACATCTTTCAACATGGCCTGCTCTTCGGACTCCGACAGCACGATGCGCGTGCCGCCAGGGAGAGCCAATGCGTCTTTGAACTTGATCGGCTGAAAGACTTCGGGCGGCGCAGCCTGACGGGACTGCTCGACTGCCTGGCGAACGATTCGCTGCCAGCGCTGCACGCGTTTGGCCGCGGCGGTGGCGAGGTGTGATTCGGTGTGGCGAGCGATTACTGGTACGATGCGGGTCACGCCCAACTCGGTACACTTCTCGATTGCCCATTCCATGCGGTCGAACTTGAAGATCGACAGCGCAAGGGTGACTTGCGGAGAGCTTGAGACAGGAATGATTTCGCCGAGTTCGAATTCGACACGATCGGGCTGGATGCGCGTGATGCGCGCGCGGTGCACTTCGGCGCCGGTGGCGATGTCGAATTCCTGGCCGATCTGGGCGCGGAGTACGCGCGAGAGGTGGTCGGCGTGGGGACCGATCAGGGCTGCGTGGTTTTCGGAGACTTCGTCGGCTATCCAGCGGCGGCGGGTCATGCGGGAAATAATCTAAACCACAAAGGACACGAAGGTACACAAAGGAATTCCGATGGTCCAGCCGACGCCGGGCGTCATTACCCGAAGATGTCTTTTACTTTGCCGATCAGGCTGCGGCGCTGCGGCTTGTTCTCAACTGACGTGGTGCCTTCCAGTTCTTGCAGCAACTCGCGTTGCCGTTTGTTCAATTTGCCGGGAGTCTGGACGCGAATCTCTACATACAGGTCACCTTTGCCGTGGCCGTTCAGCACCGGAACGCCTTTGCCGCGGATGCGCATGGTGGTGCCGGATTGCACACCCTCGGGGACTTTCAGCGTATGCTCACCTTCGAGCGTCGGGACGCGAATCTCGGTTCCGAGCGCGGCCTGACTGAAGGAAACTGGAATCACGCAATGCAGATCCGTGCCTTCGCGCTCGAAGAACGGATGCTCTTTGACGTGCAGGATGACATAGAGATCGCCGGCCGGGCCGCCGAAGGCTCCGGCTTCGCCCAAGCCGGTGAAACGGATGCGAGTGCCGTCTTCCACGCCAGCGGGAATTTTTGCCTCGACGGTTCTATGGCGCAGGACCCGGCCTTGTCCCTTGCACTTGGGGCAGGGATCGGTGATGACGCTGCCCGCGCCCTGACAGGTAGGACAGGTACGGGCCATGCTGAAGAATCCTTGCTGGTAGCGTACTTGTCCGCGGCCGGCGCAGGAACGGCAAGATACGGGCGCCTTGCCTTGAGCAGCGCCCGAACCCCGGCAATCTTCACAAGACTCATGGCGGCGGATGGAAACTTGTGTCTCCTTGCCGAAAACCGCCTCTTCGAACTCGAGGCTGATGTCTTCGCGCAGGTCGGGACCGCGCTGCGCCCGCGTCCTCCCGCGGCCTCCTCCACCGAAGAGATCGCCGAAGCCGAAGAAATCGCCGAAGATCTCGCTGAAGTCGTTAAAGACCGAGGGATCGATCCCAGCCGACCCTCCCACGCCGCTCACTCCGGCATGACCGAAGCGGTCGTAGGCGGAGCGCTTATCGGTGTCGGCCAGAATGCCATACGCCTCGCTACACTCTTTGAACTTCTCTTCCGCATCGGGATTGTTAGGGTTGCGGTCAGGGTGAAATTGCAGCGCCAGTTTGCGGTAGGCGCTTTTGATCTCCTGCTCGCTGGCCCCACGGGCAACCCCGAGGACCTCGTAGTAGTCGCGTTTTACGTTGCTGGCCGGAATAGGATTTTCGCTTTCTTGAGCAATAACAATCTCAATGTTTTGGGTTGCGCGCCACACGGACCATGGCGGGCCGCAACAGCCGGTCCTTCAACTTGTAGCCGGCTTGCAGCTCTTCGATCACCTGATGGTCAGGGGCGTCGGTCGTATCCACCATTTCGATGGCTTCATGCCAGCGGGGATCGAAAAGTTCACCCTTGGCCGGGATGGCGCGCAACCCAACCTTGCCGAGTGCGTCCTGCAATTGCTTGTAGATGAGTTCCACGCCGTTGCGCAGCTCAGACCTCTCACCGGCACCGGCTTGCAACGCGCGTTCGAAGCTATCGAGCACCGGCAACAAGCCCTTGAGCGCATCGGTCAGGGCATATTCACGAAACTCCTGCTGATCGCGGGCTGCGCGTTTGCGGGCGTTTTCAAAATCAGCCTGCATACGCGCCAGCCGGTCGAGCAACGTGTCGCGTTCCGCTTTCAGCTTCTGGAGCTCGCCGGCCTCGCCAGCCGCAACTGTTCCGCTGGGCGGAGGGTCTTCCGAGCCGCCGGCTGGCGGAAGTTCGTGCTCCGCGTCCAGCTGTGCTTCTACTTCGGTTTTTCCGTTGCTTCTAGTCATAAACGTTTACTCATATTCGTTCAGAACTTTGTCAAACAGGCGCGCGATGTAAGACACCGCGGTCATGGTGTGCTGATAGTCGATGCGCGTGGGACCGATCACCGCCAGCGAACCCATGACTTCACCACCCACGCGCGCGGGCGCTCCGATCAGCACAAAATTGCGCATGGAAGGCAGAGTCTGATCCAGGCCAATCACCACACGAACCGCTTCCTGCCTGGCATCGAGATAAGCGCCCAGCAGCTCGACGATTCGCTGCTTTTCCTCGAGCGTGCGCAGCATATCCTGCAGACGCTGGCGATCTTCGTCTCCAGCGAGCAGATTGGCTGCGCCTTCGACATACACCATCTGCGGGCCATCATCCGCGACCAGCGCGCCTTGTCGATATAGCTGCTCCACCGATGACATCAGGCGGTTATATTCGCTGCGCTCGTTTTCCAGACGATGAGCCAGCTCAGCGCGCATGGCGTCAATGGTCCAGCCCCGGAAATTCTCATTGATGTAACTCGCGGCGGCATCCAAGTCGGCCTGCGGAAGATCCAGGCGCAGCACGCGGTCACGCACCACTCCGGAGCGGGTTACAACCACCGCCAAAACCTTCTGGTCTCCCAGCCGTGAAAAGTACACGTGCTCGAGAGCATTCTTGGGCCCGCCGACGGCGATCGCTACGCCGACATTTTTCGAAATCAGCGAGAGCACGTGCGAAGTCCGCTCCATGAATTCCTGCACGTCGGTAATTCCTTGAAGCGAGCTTTCTATCATGCTCTGATCTTCATTGCTTAGCCGGGCTTCGCCGGTGAGTTGTTCGACGTAGTAGCGATAACCCTCAGGACTCGGGACCCGGCCGGCGGATGTGTGAGGCTGCTCGAGAAATCCCACCTCCGCCAAGTCGGACATAACATTGCGGATGGTGGCGGGGCTGAGACCTTCGCGATTGGACCGGGCCAGGGTTCGCGACCCTACCGGTTCTCCGGTCGTAATAAAGGTTTCGACAAGGGCGGTAAGTATTTCCCGTTCCCGGTCGCCGATGGGAGTGCCTGAAGGCATATGTTCTTTGTATCACATTGAGTCAATGAGACTCAGCGGTTCAACGTGCTAGTACTAAGTTGTTTAGATGCAATAGTTAGGCTTGACGATGCAACTGGGATTGTCCCCGATTCTAGAAACCCTCCCCGTCCCCTGTCAAGAGTTAGCACTCTGGATGCCAGAATGCCAATTACGAAATGCCGATGATAGTCTGTGGGCATGATGCGGCCAGGACATAATTCATGGAAATGACATTGCACAGGGTCTCCAGTCAGCAAGCGATTCATGCAGTCAAAATCGGGGTCGCCGGAGCGGCATCGGCGCTGGCGGCCAGACGACTAGGGCTGTCGGAGGGTTGCTGGGCGGCAATCAGCGCATTCCTGGTGATGGGGTCGGATGTAGGCGCTACCGTGCTGGCATCGCGTGAACGCTTGATCGGGACGGTGATTGGCGGTGCGCTGGGCACTGCGGTTGTGATCGCGAACGGCGCGCATCTGTTGTGGTTCGGCGTGGCCGCCGCGGCGACGGTGCTGTTCTGTGAAGCCCTCGGTCTGATGCAGAGCTATCGGCTTGCGTGCGTTACGGTGGCGATCGTGATGCTGGTTACGAATACGGACGCTCCCTGGAAAATCTCTGCGCGAAGATTCCTGGAAGTTGCGTTGGGAATTGCAGTCGCATTGTTGATTTCGGCGTTGCCGCCGAAAGCGGAGCATCGTCGAGTTCAGTGAGCGTGCTATGCGGTCGCAATCACACGTCGCGGTTGTCGGGGCAGGTTCGTTCGGGGGATGGACGGCGCTCTACTTGTTGCGGCGCGGCGCGCGTGTGACCCTGCTCGACGCCTGGGGCCCAGGGAATGAGCGGTCGTCTTCTGGAGGGGACACGCGGGTGATGCGTGGGACTTACGGAACTGCTCAGCCGTATACCGAAATGGCGGCTCGCGCGATGGAGCTGTGGAAAGAGCATGAGAGGCAGTGGAAGTGCAGTCTCTTTCACCCGACCGGCGTTTTGTGGATGGTTACGGCGGACGACGATCAGTTTGAGCGTGAGTCTTTGGCACGGCTGCGCGAGGCCGGCATCAGGTTCGAAGAGCTTTCGGCGGCGGGAATGGCAAGGCGATGGCCGCAGATCAATTTTGAAGATGCGCGCTGGGGGATTCTCGAGCCGGACAGCGGGTTCCTTTTCGCCCGGGCCGCGTGTCAGACGGTCGTCGATAGATTCGTCGCTGAGGGCGGTGAGTACAAGAAGGCGGCTGTGGTGTGCGGCCGGGCTGAGCCTGAATACGGCCTTGGATTGACTCTTGCGGATAATTTGAGAGTTATGGCCGATCAGTACGTTTTTGCATGTGGGCCGTGGCTGGGAAAATTGTTTCCCGAAACTATTGGGAATATTGTCCGGCCGACCAAGCAGGATCTGTTCTTGTTCGGACCGCCGGCGGGAGATGATCGTTTTTTGGAGGCGCGGCTGCCGGTATGGGCGGACCATGGGGACCGCTTTATTTATGGCATTCCAGCTGGGGACGGGCGGGGATTCAAGATTGGCGACGATACCCGCGGGCCGGAGTTTGATCCGACCTCTGGCGAACGCGCGGCAAGCCCGGAAACGCTTGAATTGATTCGTGAGTACCTTGGCTTTCGCTTTCCCGCGATGAAGGGGGCCCCGCTGGTGGAGACGCAAGTATGCCAGTACGAGAATACGCCTGACTCTCACTTCATTATTGACCGCCATCCGCAGGCGCAGAATGTATGGATTGTCGGCGGAGGGTCGGGGCACGGATTCAAACATGGGCCGGCGATTGGGGAGATGGTGGCGAGATTGATAATGTCGGAAGAAAGTGCGGCTCCGGTGTTCAGCTTGGACAGATTCGTGGAAAAGCAGGACTAGGCGCGCTTCCGGAAGGCTCGCAGGGCGCCGAGTTCCTCGCTATAGATCTCGAAGATGGTGTCCACGCGGGTGATCTGAAGCAGGTCCCGCACTCGCGGGCGGAGTTGGACGAGTTTCATCTCGCCTCCATTTCGGCGGACGACGCTGTAGCTGCGAACAAGTTCCCCCATGCCGTCACTGTCGATGAAATCCACGCCCGCAAGGTTGAGCAAGAAATTCTTGTGGCCATTGCCGGTGAAGACGTGGATCAAGTCACGAAGTCGAGTGCGGCTGTCGCTCAATGTGAGCCGGCCAACCGCGTCCACGATAATGACGTGGCCGGCTTCCCTGGTGGTGATTTCGAAAACCAAGCGGCCCCCTAGGGCTCGTTGCCCAGGCCCACGTTGAAGTTGCCGCGAAGGAAACGCACGGCTTCTTCGCGGGCCGGAGAGTCGGCGTTCGAGGTGGCGTTGAGGTAAATCACGTATTCCTCGGCAGCCCCTTCCAGATCGTTACCCTTCGCGCGTTTGCGGGCTTCTTCGAGGATCTTCTCAGGCAGATGCACGAACTTTTCGTGAACAATCTTGATCAGCGCGTTGCGGGACTGGGTCTCCAAATCAGTCATGAAGGCAAGTTCGTCGGGAGTCGCGGTTTGGGCCCGCACCCCTGCAGTGTCTTCCGGCTTCACGTTCTCGAGGAGGACGTAAGTCTTGTGGCTTTCCTGCTTCAGCGGAGTGTTGGGTTCTACCAAGTTGCCGCCGCTGTCCACGATCCGAAAGGCGAGTTCGATGACGCCTCCGAGATCGACCGTCGTCTTGGAATAGTTATAGGGCTCAATAACATCCTCAGGGCGAGTCTGTTCAACCGTGTCCATCTGGGCGCGCGCGGTTTCGGCCTGTTTCTGAGCGGCGGTGAGAGCGTCCTTGGCGGTTTCGATTTCCTTCTTCTTTTTTCGCCCCAGGGCGGCGTCGTAATCGCGCTGAGCATTACGGACTGCCTCCTGGGCAGACTCGTAGGCGCGGCTGGCCTTCAGCCAGGCTTCGTTCCTCACTTCACGAATTCCGACCCGATATTTAGACTGCATGGTCTCGAGGGCCGGTGTCTTGCTGATGCGGTGCTCGTTAATTTCTCCCATAAGAAGAAAAAGGGGCTGCACCGTGTTTGCGTCAGCGGCTGCTGCGTTTTCGGCGGTCTGGCGGACGACTTTCGTGGGGAGGCCGGAACTCTCCAGGTCGGTGGCAATGGCATCGGCCAGTTGATCGGCGAATCCCACACTCTCGCGGCGGGAAGTCTGGTCGCGAAAGGCCACGCCGATGGATAGTTTTGCGCGCATCTGGTAGGCGGACTGGTAGCGCGTCATCTGGTCTTTGGCTTCACTGAGATTGGCTTTGAAGCGCTGCGCTTCTCCGAGGTAACACCAGCCCAGGCCGACCCCGGAAGCAAGGGGTTTTTCCAGGTAATGCTTGGCCTGCTCGAGGTAGTAGTCGCTGATCTTGCCAGACAGAAGATCGAGCTTGAGCTGTATGGATTGATCGTCGGTTAGAGCGCCGGCGCGGGTAAGGAGTTCATAGGCCTGGCGCACCGCATCTTCATCGGCGCGGCCCTTGATGGGGATGTGCACTTCCTGAAGGCTTTGGGCGCGTTGGACGGCGGCAGCTACGTAATCGGTTTTCACCGCGTCCATCTGATCCTTGACCAAGGCCCGCTGCGGTTCGCTGAGGTTGGCCAACACATCGTAAGCGTCGATGAATTGCTTCTGTTCCGCGTAGGTCTTGCTGGCCTCCACGGCGTGGGCGGCGGCGTCTCGATTGCGGGTGTTGGTGAGCTGGATTTCCGCGTCTTTCAGGGCTGCCTTGGCTTCCTGATTATCCGGGCGGGTCTCGACCGCCTGGCGGAACTCCGGCGTCGCTTTTTCCCAGTCAGGCTGGGCGGCGAACTCCCTGGCACGGGTGAGGTGGTAGGCGTACACAGCATTCACGATCGCTTCTACCCGCGGCGACTCGCCGGCGAATGGCCGATAGGGTCCAAGAGTCAAGAGTGCGTCGTCGTAGCGTTTGGCGCCGAGCAGAGCTTCAGCTGACTGTAGCGTGGAGTCCATCCGGGACGCTTCTTTGATCAGGTCGCTTTGTAGTTCAAGCGCAGGGACATAATTGGTGTCAACGTCAATGATCTGGTCGTCTTCTTTTCGGGCTGAGGTGAGGTGGCTGTAGCCGGCGGATTGTACGAGCAAGGCCTTGCGGTAGGCTAGCAGCTCAACCCGGTCAGCGGCGGTGAGCACATCAAGTTCGGCGCGAATCTGCGCCAGGAGCTTCACCGCCGCCGGCAGGCTGGGCACGGCACGAAGGGCCTGCTCGGCTTGTTGATGGGCCTGCTTCAGCACTGCTGAGTTGGGAAAGCCCGGAGCCTTGCGGTACTGCTCAAACGCGGTTTCGGCTGACTGTTCAAACAAGTCGGCCAAGCTCTTGCGGGCGTCGGCGGCGTGGAAAGAAGCCGCGTAATGCGCGAGAAACTCCTGCCATACCGCGATGGACTTTGCCCGCTGCGCCCGCAGATATTCGGCCAACTCAGTGTCCGGAGCCGCAACGAATTGCAGCCGCACGCCGGGCTTCAGAATTGGGATTTGGCTGGGTTGCCCGGCGGAGACGGATGCGACGTTGCCTTGGAGAACTGCTTGATCGGCGAGGTCTGCCGGCGTGTACTCCTTTTTGTTTTCAAGGCGCAGGTTGCCGGGCAGGATGCAGATGGTTTGTTGGTCCCAGGTCATCATCAGCACGCCTTCAGAAGTGCGCTCGAGTGAGGTCGCTCCTTTCATCTGCATCTTGGATGCCCGGCCGTAAGAGGATTTGTCCAGCTTGGCGGTGGGGTCACAAGTCCGGACCTCGGTCTTACCATTAAGCGTCAGCCCGGTGATTTGGACGTAGGCGGCACCCTGGGTAGAGTCATAGAGAACGATCGCATTAAGGGGTGCATCCTTGGCTGTGGCCGACGCGGCCAGAAAGCCAACCAGGCATGAGACGACGATGGTGCGCACGGGCCGGATCCAAAGGCTGCGCCTGGAACCGGCCAAAGGCGACGAAGGCATTCCCTATTCTCCGTTGTAAGTGCGGAGTCCAATGACTTTAGCCTCGCTAGGATACTCAGGGTGGCAACTAAGTCAAGCCTCGGCGTTGAAAACCCTTTTAGACCCCATCTGGCGCCGGGGCCCGTATTCCTCTTGTCAGAAATAGGGATATGGACTAGATTCGTAGGCGCCGAATCTGCCGCTTCGTCGCCCCCAGATCGGCGCAGTCGAATCGCAAGTTCGTAAAAGGAAAACGAGCTCGATGGGTGCCCCGCAATTCAGCGTGCGGCCTCTCGGGATGATAGGCCAAACTGTCTCGCACTACCAGGTGATTGAGAAACTTGGTGGGGGCGGGATGGGTGTGGTTTATAAGGCTGAGGACAATTTTCTTAAGCGATTTGTGGCCCTCAAGTTCCTGCCCGAAGACGAAATTCCGCAAGGCCCGGTCCTCGAACGCTTTCGCCGCGAGGCCAAAGCTGCGTCATCGCTGAACCACCCCAAGATATGCACCATCTATGAGATTGGCAGTCATGAAGGCAAGCCTTTCATTGCGATGGAGTATCTGGACGGGCAAACCCTGAAGCATTGCATCATGAGCCGGCGTCTCGAACTTGACCCACTGGTGGACTATGCGACGCAGATTGCCGACGCGCTGGATGCCGCGCACGCCGCAGGAGTGGTACATCGCGACATCAAACCGGCCAACATCTTTGTCACCAAGACCGACCAGATCAAGGTGCTGGATTTTGGGGTGGCGAAGATGAGCGGTTCGAAGCTGGGGATCTCCGCTGACAGCACGGGCGAGGGGGAGTCGACGGCATTGACCAGGCCCGGTGGCGCTATCGGAACCGTCAGCTACATGTCGCCCGAGCAGACGCTTGGCAAAGACGTCGATCATCGCACCGACCTGTTTTCCTTTGGCGTAGTGCTGTACGAAATGGCCACTGGCCTCTTGCCTTTTCGGGGGAACACGTCTGCGGCGCTGTTCGATTCCATTCTTCACCAGGTGCCCGCGGCGCCGGTACGGCTGAATCCGGACGTACCACCCGAACTGGAGCGCATCATCAGCAAGGCGCTGGAGAAAGATCGCAAGCTCCGCTACCAGAGCGCGGCTGAAATGCGCGCCGACCTGCAACGACTGAAGCGCGACACGGATGCTGGCTCCAAGGCGAGCAAGGGCGGAACGGCAAGGGCCCTTGCGGTTGCGCCCGCACGGTCGAGGAAAGCTTTGTTCGCGGGACTTGCGGCGGTGGTTACGGTGGTCGTGTTGTTGCTCGGAGTTCGAAGTTACCGAGCAAGGTCCGATCCTCGGTGGGGCACGCAGCCCGGGAGGCCGCAGCCCGCAATTCCTGCGGTGTCTCCCGCGGCGGTAATCTCGCCGCCGGCGGCATCGGCTCCGGTGACTCCTGTGGAAAGTCCGGTGGCGAAGCAGCCCGAGGCACAAACGACAAGCAAGCCACGAACGGGTGTGCAGCCTTCCAAGGCGGGCGCGGGTTGCGTGAGTGCCGGCGGGTTCCGGTGCAGTGACATTCCTGATTTGCTACACCGCGCCGATGACGCCGCCGGGCGCGGGGATTACAGCGCGGCGCGGTACGACTACGGGATTGTTCTGCGCATGGATGCGCACAATGAAGCGGCGCGCGCGGGACTTCACAAAGTTGAACAGGCGGAAAAGATGCCGCAGTGAGCATGCGGTTGCCGCGCCAAGTTCATGCCATCCAGGGATTGATCAGTGGGACGGAAATGTCGTCAAAGTGCGTGGTGTTGCGTGTGGCCAGGGCAGCATGCCGGGCAAGGGCGATGCCGGCAATCATCGTATCGCGCAGATCGCGGGGGCGCCCCTCCCCTTGCCGGGTTGCCATCAGGTCGCCGGCTTGCCCGGCGGCAGAAATGTCGAAAGGAATGACTCTCTGACCGATCTTGTCGAGAACCTTCTCGAACGCCTGAATCACTGTGGATCGCCGTTTCCCGGCCGTCATGATTTGCAACCCGAAGCGGACTTCAATGACCGTAATGGAAGTTGTCCAGATGGATAAGCGCGGCTGCTGGTCGAGCCAGGCGACGACGATTGGATCAGGTATCTGGCGCATTAATGCCGAAAGCACGTTGGTGTCGAGAATGATCAAGAAAAAGTGAGTCAAGCTTGGGCGAAGTGCGGAACAGTCCCTAGACCACGGAGGACACAGGGATTACGACATCTTACTGGATCTGGATGACGCTTTCGGGAGCGTTGGCTTTGATTTCGTCCACTCGCGCGACGACTTTGCGGGCGAAGTCGAACAGCGATTTGGCATGAAGGGAGTTTTCGCCCTCAAGGACGGACGGATTGCCGCTGTCGCCGGCTTTGCGGAGCTCGGGATCGAGTTGGATGTTTCCGAGGAAGGTGACTTCGAACTGTTGTGCGGTTTTTTCGGCTCCGCCGCGGGAGAAAATGTCGATCTCATGCTGGCAGTGAGGGCAGACGAAGTAGCTCATGTTTTCCACCATGCCCACGAGATCAACTTTCATCTGGCGGAACATTTCGATGGCTTTGCGTGCGTCTTGCAGGGAAACATCCGAGGGGGTGGAGACTACGATGGCGCCAGTGAGCGGCACGGTTTGGATCAGCGAAAGCGCCACGTCGCCGGTGCCGGGCGGCAGATCGACCACCAGGTAATCCAGGTGTCCCCACACCACCGAACCAAGGAATTGTTTGATGATGGAATGCAGCATGGGGCCACGCCAGATCAGCGGCTTGTCCCCGGGATTGAGGAAGCCAACAGAGATTACCTTAACGCCGTGCGCCTCGAGCGGTTCGATTCGATTCTCGGCCAGCACCTTGGGCTGAGCGCTGATGCCGAGCATGAGAGGAACGTTGGGGCCGTAGACATCGGCGTCAAGCAGGCCAACTTTGTGGCCAAGCTTGGCTAGCGCCAGGGCGAGGTTGACGGCCAGCGTGGTCTTGCCGACGCCGCCTTTGCCCGAACCGACTGCGATAATGGTTTCCACCCCCGGGAGCGGTTGTGGCCCCTGGGGTGGCGCTTGTCCGGGGCGGGGCGGCATGTGTGCGTTCAGAAATCACCTCTACGATGGGCTATTTGCGGCTTACATCTGGAATTATACAAGCGTAGTAACGACAAGAGTGCTTAACCGCGAAGGCCGCGAAGGAAATCTCCGCAAAGTCGCTAAGGAAGCGAGACCCGCTAAGCTGCCAGATAGCCGCCGTCCACCGGAAACACGGCGCCGGTGACCCAGGATGATTCGTCACTGGCAAGATAGACGGCGAGGCCGGCGATGTCTTCCGGCCTGCCCAGGCGACCGAGGGGATGCAGCCCGACGCGCTCGCGGAGTGTCGCCTGCGGGTCCTGAGCCTGGCTGAGAGTGGCGGCGGTCATGTCGGTCTCGACGTAGGATGGGCAAATGGCATTGGCCCGGATGTTTTCGTGGCCGTGATCGATGGCCATGCACTTGGTGAGCAAGACCACCGCGGCCTTCGACGCCGCGTAGGACGCGCGATTGCGGGCGCCGTTGACGCCGAGTACCGATGCCACGTTGATGATGGATCCGCCGCCGGCTTTCCTCAGATGAGGCAACGCGGTGCGGGTAAGCAGCCACAGGCCACGAACGTTAATGTTGAAAGTCTCGTCCCACTGCTCTTCGCTGATTTGTTCGACAGTACCGGGATGAAGCACGCCGGCGTTGTTGAGCAGAATCTGGATGCCGCCGAATTCGGCGACGGTGCGGGCGACCAGGCCGTCGATATCGGCCTTTCTGGAAACATCACCGGCGACGGCAATCGCAGCGCTGCCAATTTCGCCGGCGAGATCCTCAAGCTTCTTCTTGCGCCGTCCGACCAGCGCCAGGCGCGCGCCTTCGCGGGCCAGGGCCAAGGCGCAAGCGCGGCCAATACCGGTTCCAGCGCCGGTCACAATAGCGACTTTCCCCTTCAAACGTGAACTCATGCCGACATTCAGTTTAGACGAACTTCCACAGCGGTTGTGCTACTTTCAGAATGAAGCGAGTCGGCCGCCATCGCCTTGTCCCGAGGAGGCCTACCGAGGCGCCTATCCTATCTTTTCTCGAAATTGCCGCCCGCTTTGCGCCGCGCGCCAGGCCGCGCCCCGTTCACTATGCCGCCATGCTTCGCCATTTGGGCGGGGTCGGACTCTTCGCAGCTGCCATTGTGGATGGCTCGCCGCTTCCAACCTTTGGAGGCCCTGACATTCTGATTGCGATCCTTGCGGCACGCCATGCTGAACCCTGGTTCTATTATGCTGCGGTCGCCACTCTAGGTTCGGCCGTGGGGGCTTACCTTACCTATCGGACGGCGCACACTGCCGGGGCCGGCTATTTGCAAAAAAAATTTGGGAAACGAAAAGTCAAGAAGTTATTGGCGCATTTTGAAAAATGGGGAACGGCCAGCCTGGCAGCGTCCTCTGCTGTACCCTTCCCGTTTCCTACCAGCGCTCTATTTGCGGTGGCGGGAGTTCTGGCGTATCCGCTGCGGAAGTTTCTGGTGGTGGTGGCGGTGTGCCGCGGCGTCCGGTACACGATGATTGCGTTGATCGCCTTCCACTATGGAAGGCACTTTGTCCGCGCGATGCGCAATCCGGGACATCACTACGGCTGGATCCTGGCCATCGTGATTGTGCTGGCAGGGCTGGTTGTGGCCGCGGTGATGATGGGCAGAAAACTGGCAGCCGGCTAGAGCCCAACAATTCAGTAGCCTCCGCCCTCGAGGCGTACCTTGCCACGGAACATGCGGAAGATGAAAACGAAATAGCCAAGCGCGAGTACAAATCCGATGGCCCACCAAGTCATGCCAACCACCAGGCCATGGTGCGCTGCGGCGGAATTAGAGATGGTCAGACTGTAACTGGGATCGGTGCTGGCAGGCAGCACTACCGGATACAGGGCAAACGCGGCGCCGACCAACATGCTGACAATGTAGACGGCGGAAGCTGCAAATGCCGGCTTCTCTTGGCGCTTCGACGTGGCCCAAAACATCGCGGCTAAACTGGCCAGCACCAGTAGCGGTATCAACATGCCGATGGGATGCTCGCGGTAGTTGTTCATGACCTGCGGTCTTATGGAATAGGTCGCAATCAGGCTGAAGACGGTCAGCAGCACCTGGACCGGCCACATTAGCAACGCCACCTTGCGGGCACGAAGATTCAGGTCACCGTCGGTCTTGGTAACTACATAAAGCGCGCCATGTGCGGTCAGGGTCACCAGTGCGATGATTCCCGCCATGACGGTGTACCAATCGAGGATTCCAGGGTGCGGGCCCACGCGGAAATCAGTCCAGAGCGGTTCGAAGAAGTAGCCGTCCGGACCGAGGGGAACGCCACGAATCACGTTCCCCAGAGCGGCTCCGAGGAAGATGGCGAGCAAAGAGCTAGCCAGGAAGAAAGTCAGGTCGAAAAATCCCTGCCAGACGGGCTGGTTCACGTGGGCGCGGAATTCAATGCCGATGCCGCGCAGCATCAACAGCCAAAGCACCATCATCAAAGGAAGGTAAAATCCACTGAAGCTGGATGCATAGAGCGCCGGAAAAGAGAAGTAGAGGGTGCCGCCGGCCGCCACCAGCCAGACTTCGTTCCCATCCCACACCGGGCCGATCGCACGCAATACCACGCGACGTTCGTCGCTGCTCTTGGCCACGAACGGATAGATGATGCCGGCGCCGAGATCGAAACCATCCAGCACCACGTAAACGGCTAGCATGACCGCGATCACGATAAACCAGAGCGTTTCCATAGTTCCTCTAGTGGGCGGCCTCTGCCGGTCCCTGATCAATCTCGCGGTTTACCAGAAACAGAAAGAGAATTCCCAATACCGTGTACATGCCCATGAATCCCAGCAGGGTGAACATGCCGTTCCCCGCGGAAACGGTTTTGGAGTAGCCATCGGAGGTGAGCATCAGGCCATAGACCAGCCAGGGTTGGCGACCGAGTTCCGCAGTCATCCATCCCGCAGTGTTGGCTATGTAGGGAAACGGCAGGCTAAGCAGCAGAACCCACAGCATCCAACGGGCGCTGAACAGGGTACCGCGCCACAACAGAAAGACCGAGACCACCATGATCGCGATGAAAATTGTCCCCAGCCCCACCATGATGTGATAACTAAAATAAAGCAACGGAATATTCTGCGGCCAGAGATCGGGCGGATAGGAATCCAATCCCTGCATTTCCGCTCCCCAGCGGCGATAGGTAAGGAATCCCAGCGCGCCGGGAACGAGTATGGGGTTGTCGATTTTGCGTTGCTCCGGATTGGGCTGGCCGATGAGTACAACCGGCGCGTTCGGCTCGACCTTGAATATTCCCTCCATGGCGGCGAAGGTCACAGGTTGATGCCAGGAGACAAGCTGTCCCTGGCGATCGCCGGTCGGGAACAGTTGCAGGATGCTGAAGATGCAACCCGCGACCACCCCGGTGCGGACGAAGATCCTGCCGTGCTCCACGTATTTTCCCGAGAGCAGGTAAAACGCTCCCACGGAGGCCATCACGAAGGCGCCGGTGATGGCGGCTCCGCTCATGTTGTGGGCGTACTGCCAACCTGCCCAGGGGTTGAGCACCAGCTTCCAGAAGCTCGTCAGCTGGGCGGAGCCGTCGGCGGCGCGCTCGTAGCCCACTGGATGCTGCATCCAGGCGTCCGTGGCAATGATGAAGTATCCCGAAAGCCATGAGCCGACAAACACTGCCATCGCCGACCCCCAGTGCGCGCGCGGGCTGAGGCGCTTCTCACCATACAGAAACAGTCCAAGGAAGGCGGATTCGAGGAAGAACGCGAACATGCCCTCCATGGCAAGAGTTTGGCCGATCACGCCTCCGGCGAACCGGGAGAAGTGAGACCAGTTGGTGCCGAACTGAAATTCCATGGGTATGCCGGTCACCACCCCGAGCACAAAGTTAATGCCAAAGATACGCGCCCAAAAGCGGGCTGCCTGGTTGTAAATTTCGCCGCCGGGGCGGAGGCCCCGGGTCTTCAGGACTAATATCAGCGGGGCAAGCCCCATGGTGAGTTGGGGAAACAGGTAGTGAAAAGTAATGGTGAAGGCGAAGTGCAGGCGGTGAACAAGCAGCGCGCTATCCATGGAGGATTCTCATCGCTTTGAGAGCAGTATCCGTAATCGACGAACCTCCGTCGGTGATGCAGATCACACAAAACGTCCCGCTAACGTTTGCGGCGTTCGAAATGTGCGCGGCGAATATCGCGGCGCTTGCCGGCCTCATCATAGCGGCGGCGCTGCTCGTCGGTTTCGGGAATGATGGCTGGAACCGAGATATGGCGTCCTCCGGCGTCTACCGCGACAAAAGTCAGATACGCGGAGCTGACGTGCTCACATTGATCTTGCAGATAGTTTTCCACCCACACCTTGACTCCGATTTCCATCGAGGTGTTGAAGACGCGGTTGACGGAGGAGCGCAGGATCACCAGATCGCCCACATGCACGGGAACCAGAAAATCCATATGATCGATGCCCGCAGTGAGGGCATAATTCCGGGAGTGGCGATGGGCAGCCATGGCACCGGCCAGGTCGATCCAGTGCATAAGGCGTCCGCCGAGGAGGGCGCCGAGCGGGTTGGTGTCATTGGGGAGAACAATTTCCGCCATTTCGGACTGGGAATCGCGAACCGAACGTGGCAAAAGGTGCAGGGCGTCAGTCTGAGTCATGAATTGACCCTCGAAGGGATTTCCGCCGGGGCGGAATGGATTCTACGCAGCAAATAGGATTCCAGATAGCACTCCGCCATTTTCTGAATGCGGGGATCGGGATGGCGTGTGATCCAGCTATCAAGCGGAACATCAAACTCCAACATTCCGTGTCCCGCCGGTTGATGGCCCGACTCGCAGACAAACCAAAGCAGAAGGCGGGCGCCACGATCATGCGCCACGGAGAAGCGGACGGCATCACAGGAACGCTCCAGCGGCAGCCACGCGCAAGCCGAAGCGTACCCCAGATTGCAGCATTCGCGCAGTTCGCGCTCGGCGGGTTCGACGCCTTCGTGACCGGGCGCAGAACAAACCCCCTGCCAGCCGCCGCCCAAAGGAAGGCGCCTTGGGTGCAACCAGCCGGCATCATCGAGCTTGCGGGTCGGCACAAAAAATGGGCAGGCCACGAAATATTTTCCTTGGAACGAGGAAATTGTAACAGGGACGAAAGGCCGAAATGGTAGCAAGTGCAGTTCGGGGAAAGCAGGTCTTCTAATTCGCGAGCGAAGGGCAGAAACGGGTTTGACGCGCCGGTGAATAAACCCGGGGTTCAGTAGAGACTAAAATTGACCTCTGTCGAAATACGCACAGCCACGGGGACGCCAGCCTTACGGCCGGGTTCGAATGTCCAGCCGCCGACCGTTTCCGCTGCCTCTTCATCCAATCCCAGGCCGATAGGAGTCGTGATGCTCACATCACTGACGTGGCCTTCCGGAGTAACGACCAGTTGCAGTACAACGGTTCCCGAATACCCCGCCTCACGCGCCAGCTCGGAATACGAAGGGTTGGAAGCGGTGAGAGGCCGGGGTGCAGTTACATCGCCGCCGACTGTGTATGCGGATCCATCACTCGCCGGTTCAGCGACAGGAGAATCCAAGTCTTTTCGAGAGAGAAAGCCTTTCCAGAAAGCCGGGACCAGATTCAAAAATTCATCATTCGATGAAACAAACAACCTGCCGAGAGCGGTTGTCAGGTCCGACTCCTTCTGCGGGGTTGAGCCCAGGTCGAGGTCAATTTCGACCTCCGTACTCTTTATAAGTTGCGTCCATGCCACTGCGTTACGGGGCTCTCGCAAATGTTTCGCAATTTCGTCTCCTGGCAAAATAGTAAGAACGTCACGAAACTGTTTGTGGACCGGATCGTAGACCAGGCGCAGCCGTTTTCCTTTCAGTTCGAGAACCTTGCCTTTAAGTCTGAGAGTCTCGACCTCAATTTCTGAGTCGGTGGTCCAGGAAGTCTTCCCGGCCTTGCCGACAAGCTTGCCATCGGGTCCACAACGAAGGCGAGAACCATCGGCAAATTGCCGGAGGGTCAGAACCTTGCCGTGATAATCCTGGTCGATGCGCTTGTCGAGGTCGCTGCCCACGGCAGCCGTGGCGCTCACTAGGGTAACGGCGAGTGTCAGGAAGATCGGCGATAGCCTTGCGAGCTGCATACGACGGTTCTTTCGATGCCGTTACTTACGAAAATGCGGCAACACTGCTTCTCCAAATAGTTTGGCCTGTCCGGTGCGGTCGTCGCCCCAAATTTCGAGCATGATGTGGGTGCAGCCGGCGGCGCGGTACTCTTCTATACGCGCGATGCACTCTTCGGGAGTTCCGGCGATCGCGCAGACCTTGCGCAAAATCTCATCGGTCACGGCTTTGGCTGCGGCTTTGCGTCCGCCTTTTTCCATGGCGTCGGCGATAGGCTGAAGCTCCTCGAAAGTGAGGTTCGCGCTGCGTAGAAGCTCGTCGGCCGAGCCTTTGATATTCTGCACCTTGTTGGCCAGATACATGGCCGCCTGCTCGCGGGCTCCCTCTTTGCCTTTGACGGAATCGCGGCCGATGCTGCCGACGACGACCGAGCCGAGCGCCAGCATCGACGCATCTTTCCCGGCTTTCGCCGCGCCTTCATTCATGTTCTTCAGCGAATGGCGGACGAACGCTGGCGTGGTGATGCTGGCGGTCAGCAAGCCATCGCTGATGGAGCCGGCCATTTTCTGCATGACGGGGCCGGTGCCGGCAACATAGACCGGCGGAATATTGCGCGGGGTGTGCGCGTCCGCCTTGAGTGGCGGAACGCTGGCGGCGAAAACCTTCCCTTGATAGTCAAAAGCCTCGCCCTTGAGCACGCCGCGGATGACTTCAATGCTCTCGCGCATCACCGTGGCAGGGCCGACTTTCTCGCCTTCGCCTTCACCGATTTCCTTCATGAAGATTTTGGACGCGCCCAACCCGAGCAAGAAGCGGCCGCCGGCGAGGTCCTGCATGACTCGGGCTTCCATCGCGATTTGCACGGGATGGCGCGTGTAGGGCGAAATGATTCCCCAGCCGAGCTGGATGCGCCTGGTCTGCGCAGCGATCACTGCGAGGATTGCCGTTGATGAACGCGCCTCGAAGCCATGTTTGCGCCACCAGGGATAGGCTTCGGCGATCCAGAAAGTGTCGAAGCCGGCATCTTCGCAGGCTTTGGCCATGGCCACGGTCTCGTGGACTGGCTCCATGCTGAGTTGCAAGACTCCGATGTTGAAGGACATAAAAACGCTTTCAGCTATCAGCTTTCAGCCATCAGCTTTCAGCTTCTCGCCGCTAGCTCCTAGTCTTGTTCGCAAACCCTCGATCGATCCCTTGTCATTCCGAACCGCGTCAGCGGTGAGGAATCTGGTTTTCTTTCGTCCCTTCGGGACTTTTTCCCTTGATCTTTGTCCCAGGGCTTACGCTCTGGGTTGTATTCTTGCGGCCCCTGCGGGCCAACCGTCAGATTCCTCGGAGCTGACGCTCCTCGGAATGACAAGATGTGAGGACCATCAGTCCGGATCCTTCCACGAATGCTCAAGGCCCTTGATCAGCGCCCATATCGCTTTGTTCAAGGGCGTTGCCACGCCGACTGCTTCGCCTTGCTTCACGATCGCGCCGTTCATGAAATCGACTTCGGTCTGGCGCCTGGCAAGGACATCTTGCAACATGCTGGCGCGGTGCTTGCCCGGCGCGTTCGCACCTTTCTGCACCAGGGCTCGCGGGTCGCCATGCAATTCTACCCCGAGCTTCCCGGCCACGGCTTCGCCTTCGGCGATCAGATCGTCAAATAGCCGCCCAGTGGGAGCGAATCGCGTGGCGGCGCCGTGATGGAGCAGCGTCAACGCACCCACGGGATTGGTCGCGGCGTTGAAAATCAGTTTGGTCCACTGTGCGCCGCGTGCGTCTTTCAGGGGAATGGTATTCATGCCGGCGCGGGTCATGAAGCCGGCTAATTCTTCCACTTTGGCCATCGGAGTATGGGTGGGCTCGAAGGGGCCGATCCAGGTGTCGCCTTTGATGTCGAAGCCGATGTGGCCGGGAGCGATGGGATGGCCTGCGGGAAACGTCGTCCCGCGGATTACGCACGGCACGTGCTCAGCAATCAATTCTTCGTTGCCGACGCCGTTCTGCACCGAGCAGACGGCGCTCGCGTCGTCGAAAATATGTGCAACCTGCGCAATGGCGGCGGCCGTATGAATAGCCTTCGTCGCGACAATGCCGTAGTCGCAACGAGGCAGGGCTTTGGGGTCGCTGGTTGCGTTGAGGCGTGCAGTGAAGTCGGCCGCGCCGGAAAGACGCAAACCGTTGGCGCGGATGGCGTCGGTGTGCTCCTTCCAGACGTCATACGCCCAGATTTCGGCCTCGCCTGCCTTCGCGAGATGCGCCGCGAACAAGCTGCCGACCGCTCCGCAACCGATGACACAGATCTTCATTTCTTAGTGATCGCCTCGCCGTTCTTCGCCGCTGTAAAACTTCCATGGCACATCGCAGAGGCACTCGCCTTCGCTCTTGCCGATGCGATAGGTATCTTGCGTGTAGAGGCAGACTTTGCCATCCTGATCGACCACCTGAGGATGCAGGGAGAAAATCATGTTCTCTTTGAGTTCCACGTCGCTCTCGGCCCCGATCGCCGGATACTCGAGCATGGTCGCGCCGATTCCGTGGCCGGAAAGATGGCCGAGCGCGAAACCGTGCTTGGCGAATGTGTCGGCAAGGGCGTGGTGCACGGTGCCGGCGAGTTCACCGGCGCGCATCAGTTTGCGGGCGGATTCGAGCGCATGAGGATAGGCGTCCGCCATGGCCTGAGTGCGTGAACTCAACTTGCCGCGAATCAGAGGACGCGAAAACTCGACCCAGTAGCCTCCGGCGCCGGCGATTTCAAGCGAGTAGAGCAGAAGGTCGTCGACGGCGACCACGCGGTGTCCCGGCACTTTGAATGACGCTTCGGCCTCGCCGTGAGAGCCGGAGAGCAGAATATTCATCATGCGGGGGCCGGCGCCGCGGGCGAAGAATCGCTCGACGGCGGGCGCCATGATTTCGGCCTCGGTCTTGCCTGGCCTGTAGGCGGCGACCAGCGCCCAGAAACCATCGACGATGATGTCCATGGCATCGCGGATTTCGGCGAGCTCTTCTTCGCTCTTCACCGCGCGGGCCATATCAAACTGGTAGTCGAAGGGCACCAGCTCAGCGGGACCGTCGATCAGTTCGCGATAGTCGCGAACCGGCATTACGAAGTTCATGCCGTAAACGCCAACCCGCTCCCAGCCGTTGTCGCGGGCACGGTCGCGAATCCACTGGCCGGGGACATCCGGCCAGACGTGGTCCTTCACCCAGGGCTTTTTCTTGTCGCCGATCCAACGGGCCTCGCGAGGAAACACCAGTGTAGGCTCGCCCGATAGGGGCAGTAACAAATATACGTAACGATGGACGATTTCGAATCCTGAGGTGTAGAGAACTGCGCCCTCGAATCCCGCATACTGATTGCCGCACACGATGAGCGCGTCAAGGTTTTCGCGCTGCATGGCTTCGCGAAGACTCTTATAGCGGCGTTCGATTTCCGGCTGGCTCGGCAATCGCTCCTCGGACTAGTTGTCTAGGATTGCACGCCACAGAGTTCGGCGGCAACCAGGGCGTAGATTTTGGTGATATCGACCAAAGTTTTGATCTGAACTTTTTCCCCTTCTTTGTCGCGCGGACCACTGGAAGGCCCGTAGTTCACGGTTTCAATGCCATAACGGCTGAGCACGCTGGCATCGGAACACCAGGTGACCACTTCGCGTTCAGGGCGCTTGCCCATGATTTGCTCGTGGCTGAGGTCAATGGCCCCGATCATTTCGTGTTCTTCGCCGATGCGCGCGCCAGGAACGGAAACGTAGGTCTCAAACTCCAGCCCCCAGTCGGGATGTTTCTTTTCCAGTTCGAGAAACATCTGCTGAACATTCCTTCGAGCTTCGTTCATGGGGATGATTGGGGGTACGCGGACATCGAGGAACAAGTCGGTTTTTTCCGGCGTTCGGCTGGCGCGCCAGGCATGGCCGCCGCGAATCCCGCCCAGATTCACAAGGGCTTTCTTGCCGCCATAGGCCGCGCTCTTCTCCCATCTCTCAACCCATATCAAAATCGCTTCCATCAACTCATGCATGCGGCGGATGGAGTTCATCTCTTCGCGGCCTTCGCAAAAAGCGGTGTGAACATAAATTCCCGTGCATGAAATTCGCACCCACAAGGACCCGAAGTGCTCGAGCACCACGCGCATGTCGGTGGGCTCGCCGAGAATGCACATGTCCGGCAAAATGCCGTGATTGACGAGATAGTGGGTGCCGAAGCCGTAGCCGCGGTATTCTTTGCCCTTGAAATCGCCCCACTGCGTTTTTTCGATTTCTCCGGCGACGGCTGCAATGATGACGTCGCCCTTCAGTTTAACTCCCGCGCGTTGCAAGGCCTTGACCGCGTGGGTATAGCAGACGAGCGCGCCCTTCATGTTGTAGATGCCGAGTCCGTAAATGAACCCGTTCTTGACCACGGCGCCGGGCTTGTAGCCGATTCCGGTGAGAAATTCCTCGCGGCCGGTGTTGGATGTATCCATGTGGCCATTGAACATCAGGTTCTTGCCGCCGCCTGAGCCGGTCCATCGGCCGACGACATTGGCGCGGCCTTCTTCGACCTCTTGCCAGGTGACGTTCAGACCCACGTTCTGGAGGGCAGATTGCATGTATTCCGCCATCCGCAACTCTTCTCCGGTGGGGCTGGGAATGTTGATCACATCGCTGGCCATAGCGATGATTTCTTCTTCGCGCACTTCAGCGGTAATGCGGGAGATCAGCTTTGGGTCGAGCCTTGAAGTTGATTTGGACACAGTTTTCTAGTGCGCCAGCCGAAAGTCATCCGGATAGCTGCACAGTTTCTCATTTCCTTGCGCCGTGATTAAGAAATTGTCTTCCAGGCGGAGGCCGCCGCCGCCTTCCCAATAAATGCCGGGTTCGATGGCCAGCACCATGTTCTTTTTTATGGTACCGCCTCCCGCCTGATGCGCATATGGCTGCTCGTGAGCACGAGCGCCAACGCCGTGGCAAATGGGATGCGAGGGCTGGCCGGGGTATCCGCCTTCGGCGATACGGGCGCGTACCAGGCGATCGAGTTCGGGGAAGCTGGCGCCGTCGCGGGCGAAGGCCGCCGCTTCATTGAACACGTTCAACAACTGGTCGAGCAGTTTCTGGTAGGGAGAGGTTAGCTCGCCAGGGCAGGCGTTCTTGGTAAGGTCAGTCCAGTAGCCATCGACACAGACCCAAATCTCGAACAGAGTCGGTTCATTTTTCTGGATAGGGCGATCGCCGGTGGCGGTGAAGGTTGCAATTCCCTTTCCGGACCAGACCAGCGTGAAGGCGCGCGCCATCTCGATTTTTCCCTTGTAGCCGACGCCGAGTCCGTGCACGAAGCTTTCGTACAAACCGCCGACTTCGCTTTCTTTCATGCCGGGACGCATGTGTTCGCGGGTATGCTCCATGGCTAGTGCCGCTAGTTCGTTGGCCAGGCGCATGCGTTCGATCTCCTGCGCAGTCTTGATCGCTCTGGCTTCGTTCAGCAGCGGCGTCGCATCGACGACGTGGCCGGCGATGTCGCCAAAGGCGTCAAAGAACAACTGAGTCGGCGTTGTGGGTTCGCCCACCATGCGGTCGGCGGATTGCGTCCCCATGTTGAGTTCGATGGCGACCCGATCGGTCAGGCTACGCTCTTTCAGTACACCCAGCGCAAGATCCAGCGCGCGATACTGCGGCGGGCGCGGATCACTTGGGTGATAGCCCTTGAACAAGCGTATGTCCCTGGTCCAGGAGTTGCGTTGGGCGTCGGCCAGTTGCGGTTCGAGCGCGATCAGCGTGGGTTCGCCTTCGCGGGGGAAGATGGCGATGTCGTAGCCCTTCATGCACCAGTAGTTGGTGAGATAGACGACGTTGTCGGGGGCGCGAACCACCAGGGCGGAGAGGTCCTGATCTTTCATCAGGGAGCGGACGCGGTCGAGTTTCGGCTTATCGAGTGGCCATGGCATAGTTAACAGGAGACGTTGCAAGCGACGTCTCTACGCAACCGGACGGTTCTCATTCTTAAAGTTCCAAGAAGCTTCTTTCGCCTTAATTAAACGATACACCGCCGTGTGCAATGGCGCAGAAATTCCATGCTGCTCTGCTTCACGCGCGATCGCTCCACTGAGGAAATCGACTTCTGTCGGCAAACGATGACGAATGTCATGCAGCATGGACGGTGGATGGTTGGTCATCGCGCCGATTTTGTTCATCTCCCACGGGTCTTCACTTAGCTTGACCCCGGCTGCGCCGGCAACGCGCTTGCCTTCGTCGATCAGCTCGTGCAGGAGATGGCCGAGGCTTGAAAGTTTCGATTCGTCTGCAAAATGCGGCGAGTGCGGCAATTCGGTCAGCGCAGAAGCGCCGTTTACCGAAGAATTGAAGATAAGCTTCGACCACTGCGCGGGACGGGCGTCGGGCAGCGCTTCCGCCTTCAGGCCCGCAGACTTGATCAAGTTCGCCGCTTCTTCGACCACAGCGAACGGCGTGTTGCGAGGCTCGAACGGGCCGATCCAGGTAGCAGTGTCGAGTTCCAACTGCACGTGGCTGTCGCTGTGTTTGGTGCCGCTCATAAAAGTGGTGCCGCGAATCACCTGCCCGCGGGTGTGCGAGGCGATGATCTCCTCGCTGCCCAGGCCGTTCTGTGCTGACAGCACCGCGCCGCGATCAAAATGTGAACCGACCAACGCCATCGAGTCGGCGACCTGCGTGGCTTTGGTAGCGACGATGGCGAGATCGCAGTCGGGGAGCTCATCACGCCTGGTCGTGGCCTTGAGCGAAGCGTGAAACTCGTGTTTGCCCGAGACCCGCAATCCTTCGCGATTCAGCGCCTGGGCGTGGTCCTCGCGCCGGACAAAGGCCCAGACCTCGGTTACACGGGCCAGATGCGCGGCGTATAGACTGCCGATGGCCCCGCAGCCGACGATACAGACTCTCTTCATGCACGGTTAGAACTCGCAACCTGCCGCCACACGTTTTCAGCGTTCGACTTTCACTAACGTGTTCATCTGACTGCTTTCTTTTCTCACCAGCGCGCGGAACAGACTATCGGCGTTGTTGAAGGAATCATCGATGAACACGCCCTCGGCAAATAGCGCATCTTGCAGCGCCGCCGAAATAGTGTGCACCGGCGCAGCGCCGCCTTCGCCCATGCCCTTGGCACCGCTGTAGCTGTGGGGCGAGGGGGTCGAGATATGGCCATACTTTACGTTTGGCATGTTCATCACAGTGATGGGCGTGTAGTCACTGAAGGTGCTGGTCAGCATGTTGCCCACTGAATCATAGACGCAGTTTTCCATGAGCGCGGCGCCGATTCCGTGGGCGGTCGCGCCGTACACCTGGCCTTCAACAATGGGCGGGTTGATCGCGGTGCCGCAGTCGTCGATAGCAACGTAGTCAAGAATTCGGGGGATGAACGTATCGCGCTCGACCTCGACCACCGCGATGTGCAGCTGCGAGGCGTAGGTCATGGTGAGGTTGCCGTATTTTTTCTGCTTGTCGGGGACCTTGAAGGGCGCACGCCAGATGTAACGGCAGTTGAGCGTGAGCTCGTAGAGTTCCTCGGGCAGGGTCGCACTGTTGGCGTTGACGATGTTGGCCAGCCCCCAGTAGTTGATTGACTTGCCGCTGCCTTTGGCCTTCAACTCCGGCCCTTGGGCTCCCGTGCCGAATTCAACGTCGGCTTCTTTGGTCTGTAGCACAAACGCTCCCAGACGCTTCATCTCAGCCTTCAATTTCTGGGCCGCGCCATGGACGGCGGAGAGTCCTGACACCGCGAACTGGCTGGCGTAGGTTCCGGAAAATCCAGTATGGACGTTGCGCTCGGTGTCGAACCCGGTGCGCACGGTGACCATGTCAGGATGAATATTCAACACATCAGCGACCACTTGGGCGGCGGTGGTTTCGTGCCCCTGGCCTTGCGGACAGGAGCCGACGGCGACCACGACTTCGCCGTAGATATCGAGCTTGCAGTTTGCGCCCTGCGAGTTGCCGGAGTACGGCAGGCCGGGATTGACGATCTGCGACTGCCCGAAATTGTTGGTGCCGGAATCGAGCGTGGTTCCGATGCCGATGCCGATCAGGCGGCCTTCTTTGCGCGCCGCCGCTTGCTTCTTCTTCCAGTCGTCCCAGCCGATCTTGTTCTTGGCGAGTTCGAGCATTTTTGGATAATTGCCCGAGTCGTAGATGCATCCGTTGGGGGTGGTGTAGGGAAACTCTTCCGGACGCACGTAATTGCGCAGGCGCATTTCGTCGGGAGCGATTCCCAACTTGTGGGCGCAGATATCGACTACGCGCTCGAGGAACCACAAATGCTGCATGCGAGAGTAGCCGCGGTTGGGCCCGACCGGGCACTTGTTGGTAACCGCCTGGGAGAAATCGATGCGCGCGTTCTTGAAGCGATATACACCGGGAACCACCTGCGACCAGATGACGCAGCCAAGCGGTTCGTATCGAGGATAGGCGCCGCAATCGTCGATGTGCCTCGAAGCGATCGCCGTGATAACTCCATCTTTGTCGAGCGCGACGCGCGTATCGCGAAAGGTGCGCTCGTTGCCATGGGCGCTGGAGGTGATGTGCTCGGAACGAGTTTCCGCCCACTTGACGGGGCGTCCGCCGGCTTTTTTCGAAGCCAGGGCGCAGACCGCCATCTGCGGATAACTGGTGATTTTAATGCCAAAGCTGCCGCCAATGTCGGAGGTCTCGACGCGGATGCGGTCGATATGAACGCCGAGGTGCGCGGCCAGGAACTGGATGGCGAACGAGGGAAACGAATTATTGCACTCGTAATAAATGCGCTCGTCTTTGGGGTCCCAAGTGGCGATGACTACGTTGTTCTCGAGCGGCGTGCTGGAAAAACGGTGGAAGTGCATCCGGTCGATGGAGAGGACGTGGGCCGCATCTTTGAATGCTTTCTCAACATCCCCGTATTCAAAAACGCCGTTCCACACCAGATTGGTGCCGGCTTCCTCATGGAGCAGGGATTTGTTGGTTAGCGCGTCTTCAGCGTCAATGACCGGGTCAAGGGCTTCGTACTCAACCTGCACCAGTTCCGCGGCATCATCGGCGAGCGATGGGGACTCAGCCACCACTGCTGCGACTGGCTCGCCCTGGTAACGGGCCTTCGCAGGGGCCAGGGGATAGTCTTTGATTCGGGCGAATGGGTCGGGTCCGATTTCGATGAAGGGTTGGGTTTGGGCGGCGACTTCGGCGCCGGTCAGGGAACAGACGAAACCGCGCGTTTGCTCGGCGGCGGAAGTATCGACGCTGACGATCCTGGCGTGGGCGTAGGGCGAGCGGATGAATTTCAGGTAGAGCATCTCGCGCAACTTGACGTCATCGGAGAAGCGGCCACGGCCGCGCAGCAGGCGGTTCTCTTCCTTGCGCGGAAGCGCCTGGCCGACCCAATTCTTCGTGGCTTCGCCGTCTGAACTGCTCAAGTCCTGATCTCCAACCCTGTGATCTTGCGCTTTCAGTTCAATGCCGCCTGCAATCCGTCAATCAACTTCTGAACATTCTTTTTGCCCAGCGGCTCGAGCAGGCCTCCAGCGACCGATGCGAGGCGTCCGAAGATCTGGGCTTCGCCTTGCCAGGCAACTTTCGTGCCTGCGTTCACTGCTGATAAATCAAAACCGGCGGTGAAAGAGACATTGCCACCGGCAACCGAACCCTGGCCTTTGTACTGCGCGTGCGTCGGACTGTCGGCCTGTGCCAGCTCCATTTTCACATCGGCGACGCCCTTGATGTAGGAAATGCCGACATTCACCTTCACGTTGAAATGAGTGGCGTCCTGCATGGAAATACTTTGAAAGTCAGGCAGCAGGGGAGCGAATTTATTCGGGTCTGTCAAAAAGGCGTAAACATCCTGCGGGCTGCGTTTGACTTCGAATTCGCCGCTCAGCTTGATGGCCAACGGTCAGGCTCCCTTCAAGTTCTGTGCCGCCAATCGCATGGCTTTCAAAATATTCTGGTACCCGGTGCAGCGGCAGGTGTTGCCGGCGATCGCCTTACGCATATCTTTTTCATTGGGCTGCCGGTTCTTTGAAAGCAATTGCAGGGTCGAGAGCATCAGCCCGGGGGTGCAGTATCCGCACTGCAAGCCGTAGGCGTCGCCGAAGGCTTTCTGGATGGGATGCAGCTGGCCGTCTTTCTCCAGACCCTCGACGGTCGTGATTTCGGCGCCGTCGGCCTGGATGGCAAACATGGTGCAGGATTTTACCGCCGCGCCATTCATCAGCACAGTGCATGCTCCGCAATAGGTCGTGTCGCAGCCGATGTGCGTGCCAGTGAGGTCGAGGTTTTCCCGTAGCACTTCAACCAGCAGCGTGCGCGGCTCGACCTCGAGCGCGTGGAGCTTGCCGTTGACTGTCACTTTCACAGGGACTTTGGCAACCGCTTCAGGCATAGAGATGACTGACCTCGACGTGTTCGCCATTCGCGCGGCGGACGGCAATTTCGGCGGCGCGTTTTACTAACGCCCCCACCAGCCGGCGCTTGTAATCGGCGGAACCCCGCGTGTCGGATTGCGGATCGGCGGCGGCGCTGGCGGCTTCGGCGGCGGCGGAAAGCGTTTTCTCGGAAATGGTCTGGCCACGCAGCGCGGCTTCGGCGTCTTTTGCTTTGACGGCGGTCAGGCCGACACAGCCGAGGGCGATGGCGGCTTCCGTGCAAACACCTTCTTCCATCGTTAGCTGCACCGCGGCGCTGGCGGTGGGATACACCGGGGCGGCGCGCTTGAATGCAAGGTAGGCGCCGCCGCTTCCCTTGGCTGGAATCTTGACCCTGACCTCGCTGACCAGTTCATCGTGAGCCAGCGCGGTCGTGTAGGCGTCGAGGATGAAATCTTTCAGATCGACGGTACGCTCGCCATTCTTCCCCAGACATCGGACCTGGGTGGTCAGAGTGCTGAGAACCGCGGCCCAGTCGCCGCTGGGATCGGCTTCAGCGAGAGAGCCGCCGATGGTGCCGCGGTTGCGGACTTGCACATCGGCAATTCCGGCGGCGCAGTCGTGCAGTATGGGTATTTTGCTGACGATGGCAGCATTCTCAATTTCCGCATGACGGGTCAAGGGCCCGAAGCGCAGGACGGCGTTGTCGTCCTTAATATATGAAGTTTCGGAGATAAAATTGAGGTCCACCAGGTGTGCCGGATTGGCGAAACGCAGCTTCATCAGTGGGATGAGACTCTGCCCGCCGGCCAGCAGCTTGGCATCGTCCCCGAGCTCAGAGAGCATGGCCACTGCCTCTTTCAACGATCCAGCGCGGTGATAATGAAAGGCTCGCGGATACATCGCTTGTCCTGATGCGTTACCGGCGTGCCGAACAGAGCCGGGCGAATAAGCTTAACAAAGGCCGGGACACTCCGACTACAGTCGAGCTAGCTTTTTGTCGGGCCGAAATCGCAATAGCGGCCTCGAAAGTAGAGCAACGGCTCGCCTTGGCGCACCACCACGTCCTCAACTTCAGCAATGAAGATGGTATGGTCGCCGGCATCTTTCGCGGTGTGCAAACGGCATTCCAAATAAGCCAGGGCACCGTGCAGGACCGGTGTACCGTGGGGCGTGCGGTCAAAATGGGCCGCAGCCTGGCTCTCGGCATCTTCGTGCGTCTGCGTGGGGCGGGCGTAATATTCAGATATCTCGCGCTGGCCGGCGGCCAGGACGTTTACCCCGAAGCGCTTGCGGGCGTGCAGGTGGGTGTGGGTGCGGGCCTTGTGGTCGACGCAAACCAGCACCAGCAAAGGATCGAGCGACACAGAGGTAAACGCGTTCGCCGTCATGCCATGGACCTGGCCGTCGTAATCCACGGTGATGACGGTGACTCCGGTGGCGAAACTGCCTAGGGCTTTGCGGAAGTCAGCTTGCGTAACGGGCATGGCAGTTGGAATTAACCTCTGATTCTATCTGACGATAGCGTGCTGCATCGGCGGCGCTTACAGTTCCTGCACCGTACAGGAGGGTAATCCATTAGAATCAGCCGAGGTCTTGAACTTTGGCGACAGGAATTACAACTCGGGTTGAGGCTCTGGGGAATGACATTGACCTGACGCAGCCTGTGTCGAGCGAAGAGGCGGTTCGGTTGCTTCTCTGCCCGGATGAGCAGCTTCCAGAGCTTCTGGCGGCGGCGATGGCCGCCAAGGAGCGATTCAAGTCGCGCGTGATCACCTACTCGGGCAAGGTCTTCCTTCCTCTAACCAACTTGTGCCGCGATTATTGTGGGTATTGTATTTTTCGGCGTGATCCTGGACAGCCGGGGGCGCACACCATGCTGCCGGAAGAAGTGCTGGACGTGGCGCGCGCCGGCGAGAAGCTGGGCTGCACCGAAGCCCTGTTCAGCCTGGGCGACAAACCCGAGCTCGCGTTCCCGGAAATGCGCGAGACCCTGCGGCGGCTGGGATACAACTCCACTTTGCATTATCTCGAGGCGATGTGTGAACTGGTGCTGCGCGAGACCACATTGTTGCCACACCCGAATCCTGGCTTATTGAGCGCGGAATGGATTGCGCGGCTGGCGGCGGTTTCTCCCAGCATGGGGTTGATGCTTGAAACCACAAATGCTTCGTTGCTGGCCCCGGGGCGCGCCCATGACAACGCTCCAGACAAGTTGCCGGCCAGGCGCCTGCGCACCATTGAAGAAGCGGGTAAACGGGGAGTTCCCTTCACCACCGGCCTGCTGATCGGGATTGGAGAGACGCCTGAAGACCGGGTGGATTCTTTGCTGGCGATTCGCGAGCTACATCAACGCTATGGTCACATTCAGGAAGTCATCATCCAGAATTTTCGGGTAAAGCCCGGGATTCCCATGCATGATTGGCCGGAACCGACGCAAGCGGAGATGATGCGAACCATTGCGGTGGCGCGTTTGCTGATGCCGGAAGTAAATCTTCAGGCGCCGCCGAACCTGTCGGCTCCCAATTACGAAGATTTGCTCGACGCCGGCATTAATGATTGGGGAGGGGTTTCGCCGCTCACACCCGATTTCATCAATCCAGAGAGACCCTGGCCGCATCTTGACGAACTGCGGCGGCGAACGGAGTCGAAAGGGTTCATGCTGCGACAACGGTTGCCAGTTTATCCGGAGTTTCTGCCGGCCCTGACGTCAGGCCCCGGCCTGCTTGCGGAGAGATTATCGGTGGCGGCCGATTCCCAATGCTATGCGCGGGTGGCGGCATGATTGTGGTACTCACCGGCGGCACAGGTGGCGCGAAATTTGTGGATGGACTGTCGCAGGTGACACCGGCAGGGGAACTCACGTTCGTGGTCAATACCGGTGACGACCTGCAATGGTGGGGCCTTTACGTTTCTCCGGACTTGGATTCGATCACCTACGCATTGGCCGGCCTGTTGAGCCGGGAGCGGGGATGGGGGGTAAAGGGCGACACGTTCTTCTGTCTCGAAGCGATGGGCGAGTTGGCCGAGCCTACCTGGTTCCATGTGGGCGATCGCGACCTCGCGGTCCATCTGCTGCGGTCCAAGATGTTGGCGGAGGGGAAGACTTTGACCGAGGCAACGACGGCGATCAGTGGCAAGCTGGGGGTACAGGCGCGCATCCTGCCCATGAGCAACTCGCGCGTCGAAACCCGGGTTGATACGCCAGTGGGCGAACTGAGTTTCCAGGAGTATTTTGTGCAGCGCTGGTATCAGGACCCGGTCAAGTCGGTGCGCTTCGCCGGAGCCACGGAGGCAGAACCCGCGCCCGGCGTGGTGGAGGCAATCCTCGGAGCCAGCGCGGTGATTATTGCGCCCAGCAATCCCATCACCAGTATCGGGCCAATTCTCTCGGTGCCCGGCATTCGAGACGCGCTGCGAGAGACTCAGGCGACAGTGGCTGCCGTCAGCCCGATTGTGGGAGATGCCGCAGTCTCCGGGCCGGCAGGAATTCTGATGGAGGCGCAGGGGTTCCCGGCTTCGATCGCCGGAATGGCACAGATCTATGGGGAGTTCCTCGACATTCTGATTGCCGACCTGCGCGATGCGGAAGCCGCCCGCCAGCTCACGCGACCCGAGCTGCGGGTGCACTGCACCAATACCATCATGCGGAACTCGGATGACAAGGCCAAACTGGCCAGGACCGTGCTCGCGTTGCTGTCGGCGGAAAGCGCGGCCCGGGCGGGAGGGGAGCATTCATGATTCTGGTTCCGGTCAAGAATCTGTCTGGCGCCAAGCAACGACTGGGATCGTTGCTTGACCAGGCGACCCGAACCGGGCTGGCGCAAACCATGTTGCTGGATGTGCTTGAGACTTTGGCTTCATGCACGGCGCGGGCGGGAACGGCTCTAGTCACCAGCGACCCGTTCGCGTGCGATCAAGCGCGGCGATTCGGGTTTGGGGTGATCTTCGACTCTGCCAATCGCGGCGAGACGGACGCGGTTGAAATGGCGACCCGAATCTGCGAGACAGGGGGAGACGATTTCACGCTGGTGATTCCCGGCGACATTCCTCTGGTCCGGGCGAGTGAAATAGAGGCGATTCTGGAGGCGGCGCCGGACGAAGGCTCAGTGCTGGTTCCCGCAGCTGACGGGCGCGGCACCAATGCGGTGCTGCGACGGCCCGCCGGACTTTTTCCGCTGCGCTTTGGCAATGAAAGCTTCAAGCCGCATTTGGCGGCGGCGCGGGCCACGGGAAAACCGGTGGTTGTATTGTCACTTCCGGGCATCGCGCTGGATGTTGACAGCCCCGCTGATCTTAGCCGGCTGGCGGAATTGCCCGGTGAAACCCGGTCGCAGCGTATGGTTCGGCGGTTCGACTTGGCGGACCTGCCTCTGGCAGCCAGCGAATGAGGTCGTCATCGCATCCTCGAGGGCTGGAGATTATGCCGGTCCCGTTCTCTGAGGAGATCCGCCCCGGCGACGCGTTGGTGGAGAAGCTGGTGAGCGCTCTGCGGGGGAGCAGGTTGTCGTTGAAGGCCGGCGACATTCTGATCGTCAAGCACAAGATCGTGTCCAAGGCCGAAGGCCAACTGGTGGAGCTGGACAAGATCAAGCCTTCCGCGAATTCGCGGGCCTGGGCGCGGCGATACCAAGTTGATGCCAGAGTCATTGAGCTGGGCTTGGCAGAGAGTCGGCGCGTGGTGCGGCGCAGGCGTGGCGTGTTAATCACGGAAACGCGCCACGGGCTGGTGTGCGCCAATAGCGGCGTGGACGTCTCGAACGTAGATGGCGGGCGACATGCGCTATTGCTCCCCAAGAATCCCGACGCCTCGGCGGCACGCCTGCATCGCGAGCTCAAGCGACGCCTGCGGATTTCAGTTCCGGTGATTATCACCGACTCTTTCGGGCGACCGTGGCGCGAAGGGCTTACGGAAGTTGCGATCGGGGTGGCGGGAATGGAAGCGGCGCACGATTACCGCGGTGATCGTGATCCCTCGGGCTACCCTTTACGGGTTAGTATTGAGGCAGTGGCCGACGAACTGGCTTGCGCGGCGGGTCTGGTCTGCGGCAAGCTGGCTCGCACGCCGGCGTGCATCGTGCGCGGATTCAAATACCGTCCGGCACCGGGGCGGGCCCGTGACTTGATTCGGGCGGCGGCGACAGACTTATTTCGCTAAGCGGTCAAGGAGAATTTGTGGCTCGATTAGAACGATCTGAACTCGAGGCTTTCCCTTCGCTGGACTGGCCGGATGTGGCTCAGCGCATGGGTTTCGACGAACGGGCGGCCATTGAGCAAGTGATGGAAACCCTGGATGGCGGCGGGCTCACGGACGAGCAGTGCCGGCTGCTGGGAAACTCTGAAGGAGACGATTTGCTGGGCCTGCTGGTGGCGGCGGACCAGTTGCGCAGAGAGCTTTCCGGCAATCTGGTGACGTACGTTGTAAATCGCAATATCAACTTCACTAACGTGTGCTTTGTGGGTTGCAAGTTTTGCGCCTTCAGCCGCGGCCCGCGGGAGCCGGACACGTATTTCCTGACTCCGGAGCAGGTGGGCGAGAAGGCCCTTCAGGCGTGGGAAACAGGCGCTACGGAAGTTTGCATTCAAGGCGGCCTGCCGCACGGCCTTCCGGCTTTGTACTATCGCGACATTTTGCGCGCAGTGAAGAAGCTCACGCCGCAGATGCACATTCACGCGTTCTCGCCGATGGAAATTGTCTACGGCGTAGAACTCACGGGGATGCCGCTGAGAGATTACCTCTGCATGCTGCGAGACAACGGGCTCGACACCCTGCCCGGCACCGCCGCTGAGATCCTGGACGATCAAGTGCGTTTCGTACTCTCCCGCAACAAGCTCACCACTGAACAGTGGAAGCAGGTGATTCGCACGGCGCACGGCTGCGGCATCAGGAGCACTTCCACGCTGATGTACGGGCACGTGGAGACTCCCGAGCATTGGGTCAATCAACTGCTATTGTTGCGGGACATCCAGCAGGAAACTGGCGGCTTTACCGAGTTTGTGCCGCTGGGGTTTGTGCATCAGAATACGTTGCTTTTCCATCAGGGAATTGCGCGGCCCGGACCGACGCTGGCGGAACACTTGAAAATCCATGCGCTTGCTCGCGTGATGCTGGCGGGCGCCATCAATAACATTCAGGTGTCGTGGGTAAAGTTGAACCGCCGCCTCTCGCAACTGTGCTTGCACGCCGGGGCCAACGATTACGGTGGAACTCTGATGGAGGAAAATATTTCCCGCGAAGCCGGCGCTACCGCCGGCCAGTACACCAGCCCCGAGGATTTTCAGTCTTTGATTCTTGAAGCCGGACGAATTCCCGCCGAGCGCAACACCACCTACACCAAAATCAACATCAAGCTGCCGGCCGAGGAACTGGTCTCCGAACAATCCCTGGAACCGGAGTTTGCGTGAGCCGCACCGTCGCTGTGCTGGGGGGAACCGGTCCGGAGGGCTTCGGGCTGGCATTGCGCTGGGCGAAAGCCGGAGAAACTGTCATCATCGGCTCGCGCGACGCGACGCGCGCGCAGGAAGCGGCGGATAGGATCAAGCAACGCGCCGGCGCGAGCACGAAGATCTCTGGAATGGAAAATGCGGCGGCGTGCGCCTCCGCCGACGTGCTGGTTCTCACCATTCCCTTTGAAGGCCACGCCGCTCTCCTGAAACAGTTGAAACCCGCCCTGCGCCCGGGGACGATCGTGGTGGATGCGACCGTCCCGCTCGCCGCGAGCGTCGGCGGTCGTGCCAGCCGCACACTCGGCGTCTGGCAAGGTTCGGCGGCGCAGCAAACTGCGGAATTGGTGCCAGCCGGAGTTTGTGTGGTGGCAGCCTTCCAGAACGCGGGCGCAGAAATCTTGAACGCTGATGGCCCGGTGGACTGCGATGTAATTGTATGCACCGACGACGCCGCTGCCGGCAAGACGGTTCGCGGCCTGGCCGCGACCATTCCCGGAGTTCGCGCAATTGACGGCGGTAAGCTCGAAAACGCGCGTATTCTTGAACAGATCACGGCGCTGCTGGTTGGGTTGAACATCCGGCACAAAGGGCATTCCGGAATTCGTATCACCGGCCTTCCGCCTGCAGCCTACAACGGCGGCTAAACAACTTCCTTTGTGCCCTGTAGGTTTTCTGTGGGTACAATCCTCAAAGGTTGGCCATGGCGAATTCCCCCAACGACCGCGCAGCCATCGAATTCCGCGACGTTTCCTGCCGGGTCAACGGCGGGGCTGAACTTCTTCACAACCTGAGTCTGGATATTCGCCGTGGCGAGACTTTGGTGCTGCTGGGGCGGAGCGGCTCCGGAAAAACCACTACCTTGAAGCTGATCAATCGTCTGCTTCCGGCCACAGAGGGCGAAATTCGGGTCGAGGGCCGGCCGCTGCGCGAGTGGGACGTGATACGCCTGCGGCGCATGATCGGCTATGTGATCCAGGAAGCGGGCCTGTTCCCTCACTACACCGTAGAAAGGAATATAGGCCTTGTGCCCAAGATTGAGGGCTGGCCTGAAGACCGCATCCGTGAGCGGGTGCGAGAGTTATTGCAGTTGGTTGGACTGGAGCCGCAGTTGGCGACGCGTTATCCCCATGGACTTTCCGGCGGACAGCGGCAACGAGTCGGAGTGGCGCGAGCCCTGGCAGTAGATCCTCCTTTCCTCTTGATGGACGAACCTTTCGGAGCGCTTGACCCATTGACCCGCGCCGAACTGCAGCGCGAATTTCTGACCCTGCAAACCCGGCTGCAGAAGACGGTTGTGTTCGTAACTCACGATCTGCGGGAGGCGCTCCTTCTCGGCTCGCGCATCGCCTTGCTGGAGGCGGGACAACTGGTCGCTCTGCACGCGAAACCCGAGTTCATGGCTTCACAGGACCCGCTGGTGGTGGCATACAAACAGGCGTTCGACGACGATCTGGGAGCGCATTCATGAGCCTTTGGAAATTCGTGCAGCAGAACCACGCGGAATTGTTGGCACACACGCTGGAGCACCTGTGGCTGGTGGCGATCTCAACCGGCCTGGCGGTGCTGGTGGGAATCCCGCTGGGGGTTCTGATTACTCGCCGACCCTGGCTCAACAAGCCGATCTTGGGAAGCGCCAACATCATTCAGACGATTCCCAGCCTTGCATTGTTTGGGTTTCTTTTACCTGCTCCGTGGGTTGGCGCGCGGGCCGGCCGCCTGGCCATTCTGGCGCTGATGCTGTATGCGCTCTTGCCCCTGATTCGCAATACTTACGCCGGCATCAAGGCGGTGGATCCGGCGGTAATCGAAGCCGGACGCGGCATGGGACTGACAGACTGGCAACTGCTGTTTCAAGTCGAACTGCCGCTGGCGCTGGGCGTGATCATCGCCGGAGTGCGGGTTGCGACGGTGATGTCCGTGGGCCTTGCGACTATTGCCGCCGCCATCGGAGCCGGGGGGTTGGGCGAATATATTTTTCGTGGGCTGGCCATGGTGAACAACTCCGTCATTCTGGCCGGGGCGATTCCCGCTGCGCTGATGGCGTTGGCGGCTGATGTGGGACTGGGATGGCTGGAAAAGCGTCTGAGCCCCCACTGACGCGACACACACTACGCCGGACGCAGCCAGTTGCGTCTTTAGAAATGAGGATGAATGCGTTACCGAGTCGCGCTGTGCTTTTTGTTCAGCGCTTTGCTGATGGCCTGCGGCCCGCCGGGGGAGAATCGGATTGTCGTCGGATCCAAGAATTTCACTGAGCAACTGGTCCTGGGCGAAATCATCGCACAGCAGATCGAGAGTCATACGAAGCTGCCGGTCGAGCGGCGCTTTTATCTTGCCGGAACTTACATCTGCCAGCAGGCGATTCTGGCGGGACGAATTGACGTCTATCCTGAATATACGGGCACCGCGCTGACCGCGGTCCTCAAGCAGAAAGCCGAAGGCGGGGCTGAAAATGTATATCGGCAGGTGAAGAACGAATATGCCACACGGTTTAACCTCAGCGTGGGTCCGCCGTTCGGTTTCGACAACACCTTCGCCATCGAAATTCGTGGCGACGACGCGCGCCGCCTCGGTCTGAAAACCATTTCGCAAGCTGCGCCCTACACACCGCAGTGGCGCGCGGGTTTCGGATACGAATTCATGGAGCGTCCCGATGGCTACAAGGGCCTGGCGGCGACGTATGGTCTGCGCTTCGCCGAGCCGCCGCGAATTATGGATCTTGGCCTGCTGAGCCGGGCTTTGAAAGATAAGCAAGTGGATCTGATCGCCGGGAACAGGACTGACGGCTTGATCCCCGCCCTCGATTTGTTTGTTCTGGAAGACGATCGCCATTACTTTCCGCCATACGAAGCCGTCCCCATTGTTCGGCAGCAGACGATTGCGCGGCATCCTGAGGTAAAGCAGGCGCTGGATGCGCTGGCGGGAAAAATTTCGGACAGCGACATGCGACGGCTCAACTTTGCGGTGGACGGGGAGCATCGGGGTGTGAAGGAAGTGGTGATGGAGTTCCGGCGGGGGAAGGGGTTGCAATGACGCCCCGGACACCCGCTGAGGCCGGCGGCGCTACATCAGCCACAGCGCGTCCACATCCACAATCACCTGGGTCCTCGGAATCTTCTGCTGGGCGGCATACGCCAGCATGGTCCGCAAGAGCGCGTTGAGCTTTTCCCGGCTGGCGGACTTCAGCACGAAATGATAGCGATAGTCCCGTTTCAAGCGCACAATTGGCGCGGCGGCCGGACCCAACACGCGGATCCCTTCGTGGCGCGTCTTCTCGAACCATTTACCCAGAACGCCGGACCAGGTCAGGGCCTCATCCAGCTTGTCGCTTCTTACCAGAACATTGGCCAGCGAGCTATACGGCGGATAATGCATCCAACTGCGGAAGCGCAGCTCTTTTTCGTAGAAGCCGGCGAAGTCGTGTTGGGCGGCGTATTGAACGGCGTAGTGATCGGGAAAGAACGTCTGCAAGACGACCTTGCCCGGCGTCTGCCCGCGCCCGGCGCGCCCGGCTACCTGAGTCAGCAGCTGAAACGTTCTCTCAGCGGCGCGGAAGTCAGGGAATCCTAACGCGGCGTCCGCGCCTACTACACCGACCAGGGTGACGCCGTGAATGTCGTGGCCCTTCGCAATCATCTGGGTCCCCACCAGCAGATCCAGTTCACCCTGGTCGAGCGCATTCAGCGCGCGCTCGAAGTCCTCGCGTCCTCGAACTGTATCGCGATCGAGGCGCCCGATCCGTGCTTGCGGAAAAAGACCGTGCAACAATTCCTCCAGCTTCTCCGAGCCGGTTCCGATGAATTGCACGTATTCACTGCCGCACTCGCCGCAAACTTTGGGCACCGGCGTCATGAATCCGCAGTAGTGGCAGACCATGCGCTGCGAGCGCTTGTGATGGGTCATGGCAACCGCGCAATTGCGGCATTCCAGATGGCTGCCGCAGGCGCGGCACAGCACCAGCGGAGAATATCCACGGCGGTTGAGCAGCACCATGACTTGCTCTTTTCGTTCGAGGCGCTCACCGATTTCCGCAATCAGCTGCCGCGAGATCACTTGCTCCCGCCCGGTTTCCTGAAATTCCTGCCGCATGTCGATGATTTCAACTTCCGGCAGCGGGCGTTTTTCCACGCGGTCAGGCAGTTCGAGCAGCGCATATTTGTGCCTGGTTGCGTTGAAATATGACTCGAGTGACGGCGTGGCCGAGCCCAGCACCACCACCGCATTCGCCATCTTGGCGCGCACCACGGCCACGTCGCGTGCGTGGTAGCGCGGAGCCTCCTCCTGCTTGTAGGAAGAATCCTGCTCTTCGTCGACGATCACCAATGCCAAATCTGATACCGGCGCAAACACGCCGGAGCGGGTTGCCACTACGATACGGGCTTCGCCACGCTTGATGCGGTGCCACTGCTCGGCGCGTTCCTGATCCGAGAGAGCGGAATGCAGGAGAGCGACTTCATCGCCGAAAACCTGATGAAGATTGGCGGCGGCGGCGGGGGTGAGGCCGATCTCAGGGACGAGCATGATGGACGACCGCCCCGCCTCGAGCACTGAGCGCATGGCAGCCTGATAGACCGCGGTCTTGCCTGATCCCGTCACCCCGTGCAGCAAAATGCCGGAAAACTTTCCGGCGGCTACGTCAGCGCGAATACGCGCCAGCGCCTCTTCCTGTGCGGCGTTGAACAGAAAATCCACCGGCAGGGGCCTGGTTTTCACTCCGGATATTGCAAACTCGGCCGGCTCAGAAATGATTTCCACCAGCCCACGTTTCACCAGAGTGCCAAGAGTTGTTCGCGGGACTGGCAGGGACTGTAGCGTTTCTACTGCGATTTTCCCTCCGGCAGCCGCGAGTGTATCCACCAGCCGCTGCTGGTTGGCATTGAGTTTGCCTTCGGCACTCTTCAGCAGTGCGACTCTGACGGTGCGCGCTGCGTCGCGGGCGTCCGACAGATCTTCGCGGGCAATCCACTTCTTGCGCACCATGCCGGCGAGCACCGCTTTCGAGAGGCGGGCGGCGGCACGAAGGCTTTCCTCGCGCACCATTTCGCGCTCCCCAAGGTAGTCGAGCACGCGAAACTCGGCCAACTGTTCCTGCGGCGTTCTCCGAGAACGTCCGGACGACCCGGACACCCCGGCCAGATGCAGAGCCGCGCGGCCGGCATCAGTAATGCGGTAGCCGATGGTCCGCTTGAATTCGGCCGCCAGCGGAAGCATGCTGCGGAAAACTTCACCCAGGGGAGCGAGGTAGTAGTCGGCAATCCACCGGCCCAGGCGCATCAGCTGATCGTCGAGCACCGGCGTGTCGTCCAAAACGCTAATGACGTTCTTGGCTGCGACTTTCGGGGGGCGGTCGTGGAGCTCGGTGACTACTCCCGAGACGCGCTGCTGGCGGAACGGCACCAGTACCCGCCCGCCCACCACTGGCGACAAACCCGGGGGAACGCGGTAGGTGAACAGCACGTCAAAAGGACCGGCCACGGCGACGTCGCAGAATTCGGGCATATTGATCGTGCGCGGTGATTCCCTGGGCTCTACCCGGAGTGAATCACTCCAATCATGCTAACAGTGGGAGCTAGTTCCCCCGGGAAGACAGGAATTTTACAAACCCATGACCGTCTGCTGACAAACTCATCTCCGGGCCAGCCTAGTATTTTGGCGACTCGCGAAGCTGCATAGTCGCCGGCAGAGTCGCCAAGACCGGCCGGCATAACCGCAACCTTCTCGTCGATTAAGGAGAAACAACATGCAACGATGGATCAATCGTACATTTGGCCTGGCCGCATCTCTCGGGCTCATTCTCATGTTTTCCGGAACCGCCCTCGCACAGTACACCTCAGTCCTGCTCGATTCAAACGTGAACGGCCATGGAAGACATGTCGACCCCCTGCTGGTGAATGGCTGGGGATTAGCCTATCTCCCGGGCCAGGCATTCTGGGTGGCTGACGCTGGAAGCGGCTGGTCCACACTTTATGACGGCAAAGGGAACCCGCAAAGTCTGCAAGTCATCGTTCCGGCGGAGAACGGGCTGTATGGAGGCTCGCCAACCGGGATCGTCGCCAACTCCGCCAATGAGTTCTTGGTAAAGGGATGGCCGTCGTATTTCATTTTTGCGACTCTGGACGGGACCATCAGTGGGTGGTCGCCGATCTCCAATCCTACTGAGGCCATCATTGCGGTGGACAATTCCAGCACCGGAGCGAGTTATACCGGCCTGGCAATTACCAACCGGCCCTCGGGAAACATGATTTACGCCGCCGACACTGCCAACGGAAAGGTTGACATGTATGACGGCAATTTCCATCTGGTCAAGTCTTTCACCGACCCCAGCCTTCCAAAGAATGCGGTGCCGTTTGGGATCCAGGACATCAAGGGAAAGCTCCTGGTGGCTTACTGCGACGCCTCTGGAGGGCCAGGCGGAGTGATTGATGTCTTCACCGAAGATGGCACTTTCGTGAAGCATTTTACTTCCGGCGCCCCGCTGAACCAGCCCTGGGGAATGGCGCTGGCGCCCGGCAATTTCGGCCCGCTCAGCAATACCCTGCTGGTCTCCAACAACCTCGATGTCGTCGGCGACATTAACGGTTTCGACATCAGGACCGGGAAATTCGTGGGAACGGTAAGTACCCCCGATGGGAAACCGATTCTGATCGACCAGATCTGGGGAATCGAGTTCGGGGGTGGAACCGCAGCCAATGGAAAAAAGAACAACCTTTACTGGGCAGCCGGGCCAGTGGGCAATGTGGACGGCGCTTTCGGAGTAATTGTACCCAACTAGCTTCAACAGACCCAGGGGCCGGATCTCGTCGCCCAGCCCGGCGGCGTCGTCCGGCCCCGACGTTTTTGTGACCAATGGAGAATTTCGAGAGTCACTATCTCAAATTAAACTACGCAGCTCGCCTGCTCGTGCATTGGCGAGACGAGACATCCCCTGCTAACATCCGTCTAGATGCCACCTCGTAAACCCATCAAGCGAACCCGGGCTGCGGCGCGCGCTAAAACGGCGCATGAAAGACGTACTCCAGCGGAACTGGTCATCATCACCGGCATGAGCGGCTCCGGAAAGGCCTCGGTGCTGAAGGCCTTCGAGGATCTGGGTTACTACTGCGTCGATAACCTGCCGGTGGGCTTGATTCCGCGCTTTGCGGAGTTGGTCGGCCAGTCCTCGGAAATCAAGAGCACCGCACTGGTGGTGGATGTTCGCGAAGGCGCGCAGTTGGAAGACCTGCCGGAAATCGTGAAATCGGTAAAGCGCATACTACCGACGAAAATGATCTTCCTGGAGGCAGCCGACGCTGTTCTGGTACGCCGCTTCAGCGAAACCCGGCGCCCGCATCCTCTCGGAACCGATGCGCCGGTGAAGGCCTCCCTTGCCGCCGAGCGGCGGCATTTACGCCGCATTCGCGCCCTGGCTGATCTGGTGATTGATACGTCGAAGTTCAACGTTCACGAACTTCGCGCTCACATCACCGAGCGCTTTCACAAGCGCGAGTCGGACAAGAACATTCTGGTTTCCTGCGTAAGCTTCGGATTCCGCAAGGGCGTGCCGGAGGATGCCGACCTGGTATTTGATGTGCGTTTCCTTCCCAATCCGCACTTTGTGCCAGAATTCCGTCCGCTGACGGGACGCGATCCAAAGGTAGCCAAATACATTCGCTCGTTTCCGCAGAGCCGGGAGTTCATTAAGCGTATTTCGGAATTACTAGTCTATCTTCTGCCTCACTACATTCGCGAAGGCAAGAGTTATCTGACCATCTCCTTCGGTTGCACCGGCGGGCAGCACCGGTCAGTCATGATCGCCGAGGACGTCGGCAAGCGTCTGCGGAAGGCGGGATATCGGGTAAAGGTGGCGCACCGGGACAGCCCGGGATAAGAATTCCAGTTGGTCGCTGGTCATTGGTTTCGTTGGCCAACGACGAAGGACCAACGACTCAAGTAGAATGAAGCCTTGCTACGCATGCTGATTCCATCCGCTCTAGGCCGCGCCTGGCTGCGCATGGGGAGCCCCCGATGCGGCAACTGACCCGTCTTGTCCGCTATGTGCTTCCCTACCTGCTTCAGTTGGTGCCGGGTGTGTTGCTGTTGGCCGCAGTTGGGTTTCTGGAAGCGTTTCGGTTGGTCCTTGTAAAACCCGTTCTGGATCGAGTATGGAATCCCGCCTCTGGATCCGAAGGCATTCAACTCTTCACCATCCCTGGCACGAAACACATCGTCTACCTGCAACAATTCGTTCCTTCCCATCTGCACAATGCGGGAACAATGGTGGCCTACGCTCTGGTGGCGTCGACGGTTTTGAAAGGCGTGTTTGACTATGCTGGGACTTATTTAGTGAATCATGCCGGCTTTGGGATGATTACCGATCTGCGAAACGACCTCTACAACTCGATACTGCGCCGCTCGGCGGCTTTTTTTCAAAGGCACACCACCGGGACGCTCATTTCCACCATCGTCAACGACATTGAGCGGGTCCAGTACGCAATGTCGAGTGTCCTGGCGGAGTTCCTGCAACAGTTATTCACGTTTGTATTCACCGCAGTGGCAGTGGTTTTTTTGGGTCGCAGTCTGGCCTGGGTGCTGCTGCTGTTTATCCCATTCATCATCTTTTCCGCAGCAAGGATTGGCCGCCGTGTGCGCCACACCACGCGCCGCGGCCAGGACAAGCTCGCGGATATTCAGAACATTCTGCAAGAGACCATCTCCGGCAACCGCATTGTGAAGGCCTTCAGCATGGAGGCCTGGGAGATCGCGCGTTTCCGCAAAGCCGCCACTCGCTTGTTCCGGGCTAACTTGCGCTCGGTGGCGGCCGCCGCCATCAGTTCGCCCTTGATGGATATTTTTGGGGCCATTGCCATCGCCTTTCTGCTACTGCTGGGGCGCTCAAAGATCGCTCATGGCGAATTCACCCTGGGCACCTTCGGGGCTTTCATCGCAGTGGTGTTTAGCCTTTACAACCCGGTGCGCAAGTTCGCCCTGTTCAACAACAACTTCCAGCAGGCGCTGGGCGCTTCCGGGATGCTTTTTCATTTCATGGATGCCGAGGACGATGTACGCGAAAAACCCGGCGCCAAGAAGCTGCCCCCGTTCGCGCATGGTATTCGCTTTGAGCATGTGGGCTTCTCCTACGACGGACACAATGATGAAGGGCGAAATACGCTCCACGACATCGATTTAGAGGTCCACGCCGGCGAGGTTCTGGCGGTCGTGGGGTCAAGCGGAGCCGGCAAAACCACGCTGGTGCACCTGATTCCTCGCTTCTTCGACGTCAGCTCCGGACGCTTGCTGATCGATGGCCACGATGTCCGCGATACGACGCTCGCGTCCTTGCGTTCGCAGATCGGAGTGGTCTCCCAGGACACAGTGCTTTTTAACGATACCGTGCGCAACAACATTGCGTACGGACAACCGGACGTTCCCCAAAAGATGGTCGAAGCGGCAGCCCGCGCTGCCCTGGCTCACGATTTTATTCTCGGGCTGCCATCGGGTTATGACAGTGTGATCGGAGAACGTGGGGTCCGGCTTTCCGGTGGCGAGCGCCAGCGGCTTGCCATTGCCCGCGCGTTGCTGAAGAATGCTCCCATACTGATTCTTGACGAGGCCACCTCCGCGCTGGACAGTGAATCGGAGTCGCTGGTGCAATCCGCGCTGCATAATCTTATGATCGGGCGCACGGTCGTAGTCATCGCGCATCGTTTGTCCACGGTGCGAAAAGCAGATCGCATCGTAGTGCTGGAAAATGGGACTATCGCAGACATTGGAAGCCACGAGGACCTGATGAAGAAGCTTGGCACTTACCGGCGGCTGTACGATTTGCAATTCGTGGACTTGGAACCGGCCAGGCAGAGTCCCGCGCCGGTGGGCAACGACTGATGACCATCCGCTCCATGACCGGTTTCGCCCAGGTGAAGGGGCAGATCAACGGCCAGCTCAGCTTCACTCTGTCTCTCAAATCGGTGAATCACCGTTTTCTGGACCTGCACTTCCGCATGCCGTCGGACAGTGACGACCTCGAAATGAAGCTCCGGCGCCGGCTGAAGGAAAAACTCGCCCGCGGCCATGTGGAACTGACCCTGAGCCTGGAACGAAGCGGGAGCGAGAATTTCACGCTCAACCGGGAGTTGGTGCGCGGATACATTCAGGCGTTTCGGGCGGCCGCGGCGGAATTCGGGCTGGCGGCGGATCCCGACCTGAATGTGGTGCTGCGCATCCCGGGAGCCTTGGAGTCTGCAGTTTTGCCGGCCGACGGTGAAGTGGAGACTGTCGTCCTGGCGAAACTGGAGGACGCTCTGGCCCGCCTCAACCAGATGCGCGAGGAAGAGGGGCGGGGCACCGAGCGCGAACTGCGGCAACGCATGGCCGGTGTGCAGGGGGCCAAAGACGAAGTTGAAAAATATCGCCAGGCCACGCTGCGGACTTATGCCGACAAGCTGAAGGCGCGGTTGCAGGAATTGATGGGCTCGCAAATCGAGCCGGAACGAATCTTGCAGGAAGCAGCGCTATTGGTCGACCGCAGCGATATTCAAGAGGAACTCATCCGCCTGGACACACACGTGAAACATTTCCTCGGCCTGCTGACCGAGGGCGGCGAAGTGGGCAAGAAGTTGGACTTTCTGTTGCAGGAGATGAACCGCGAGGCCAACACGTTGCTTTCGAAAACCTCGGGGCTGGCGGGGGAAGCCCTAAAGATCACTGAATCTGGGCTGTCGATGAAGGCCGACATCGAAAAAGCCCGCGAACAGGTGCAGAACCTCGAATGACCGCCGTCTATATCATTTCGGCCCCCTCGGGATCGGGGAAATCCACCCTGGTAGATAAAGTCCGTCAGATTATTCCCGGCCTGGATTTTTCGATTTCCTACACCACCCGGCCGCCGCGGGGCAATGAACAAAATGGGCGGGAATACTTCTTCATTACGCGGGAACAATTTGAGGAGATGATCCGCAAGGACGAGTTTCTGGAGCACGCTTCGGTGTTCGGAAATTACTACGGCACCGCCAAGTGCTTTCTGGAACAGGCGCAACGGCACGCCCATGACCTGCTGCTTGATATCGACGTGCAGGGGGCGGCGCAAATCAAAAGCAAACTCCCGCAGGCAATCAGCATCTTTATCCTGCCACCGGATCGCAAGACCCTGGAGTCACGCCTGCGAAACCGCAGTCTGGACGCCGAGAATGTGATCCAACACCGGTTGGCCACGGCCAGCCGTGAGATTGAGAATTACATGAAATACGACTATATTCTGGTGAATGACCGTTTGGAAGAATCGGTGGAGACGTTGAAAGCGGTTCTTCTGGGAGAACGGTTGAAAGGCTCAAACACGCAGTTATCGGTTGCCGACCAAGACCTGCTGGCCCGAGCTGAGCGCTGCCGCTTAAGCAATGTGCGGGAACGCTTGCAGCCGATCCTGGCATCGTTCGTGGCAACCGCAACCCCCGGTGGACGTTAGTACAAAGGGAGAACACCATGAAGTTGATAGAGGGATTCGACAGCAACTATCGCTACATCCTGGTGGCGGCTCGCAGGGCCAGACAACTGCAAGGCGGCGCGCCGCCGGTGATTGATACCAGTTCCCGCAAGCCTTGCCGCATTGCGCAGGATGAAATCCGCGCCGGCAAGGTGAAATGGCTGATTCCCGAAACGCCCAAGTCGCCGGCGGAGATTGCGAACGAAACCCTGGAGAAGGTCTTGGGGCAGGAGTAAGGCGTCTCATGAAAGTTGCACTCGGTGTCAGTGGGGGAATTGCGGCCTATAAGGCGGCAGAAATTGTGCGCCTGTTGCAGGAGCGCGGCATTCGGGTGCAGGTCATCATGACTCGCGCCGCCCAGGAGTTTGTACGGCCCCTCACCTTCGCAGCTCTTTCCGGCGAAAAAGTTATCACTGACATGTTTGCCACCGCCAATGACCAACCCAACATCGAATCCGCGGTGGAACACATTGCCGTAGCGCAATCGATTGATGCGCTGCTGGTGGCGCCCGCCACAGCCGATGTTCTCGCCCGCTTCGCACAGGGCATTTCCTCTGATTTTCTTTCTACGTTATATCTCGCTACCACCGCTCCCGTGGTCGTCGCCCCCGCCATGAACGTGAATATGTGGAACCATCCCGCGACGCAAGCCAATCTTGAGATATTGAAAAAGCGTGGGGTACGGGTGGTCGAACCTGGTGAGGGATATCTTGCGTGCGGCATGACCGGCCCGGGACGATTGGCGGAAAACGAACTCATCGTCGCCGCTACGCTGGAGGCGCTGGGCGCTTCGCAAGAACTGGCAGGAGAGACCGTACTGATCACTGCGGGACCGACGCGGGAGAAGATTGATCCGGTGCGGTACTTGACCAACCGCTCCAGCGGGCGCATGGGATATGCGTTGTCGGAAGCCGCGTTGCGCCGGGGAGCACGGGTGTTGCTGGTGAGTGGACCTACGGCTCTGACTCCGCCGGGTGCGGCGGAAGTCGCGCGAGTGGAGACCGCGGAGGAAATGCGCCAGGCGGTGTTGAGGCTGCTGCCGGAGGCGACCATCGTGATCAAGACGGCTGCCGTGGCTGACTACCGGCCGAAGTCTGCGGCGTCGCAGAAAATCAAGCGTACCGGACCGATGTCCCTTGAACTTGAGCCCACCATCGATATTCTCGGCGAAGTGGCACGGCACAAGCAGTCCCAGATCGTGATCGGGTTTGCTGCCGAGACCCAGAATGCTCTGGAGAATGCACGAAAAAAGCTGGGCTCGAAGGCGCTGGATGCGATTGTGGTGAACGACGTTTCGCGCGAAGGCGTAGGTTTCGATTCCGACCGCAATGCCGTGACCATCATCACTCAGCACGAAGTCGTCGAAGTTCCCGAAACTACCAAGTGGGAAGTGGCGCAGCGGGTGCTGGATGAAGTCGTCAAACTGCGTGAGAAGAAGCCGGCGATGAAAAGCTAGCCCTTCTACCGCCAGCAACGCGGCGGCGCTTACTCTTTTCCACTCGCATTCCTGATAGTCTCGTTTGAACATGCCGCGAACGCTCAATCCCCAACTCAAACGCGATCTGACCGAACGTGTGCGCTACTACCGTGAACTGGGCATCTACGACCTCTATCGGCGGCCGGTCGTAGAGGCCGGATCTCTTCACGAATTCCAGCCGGAAACACGAGACGAAATGACTCCTAAGAGCAAAGCTGCGGTTGCAGTTGTGGAACATGACTTATCGGTTGTGCCCAAACCCGAAGCAACAACCGATCCGGCTGCCGCACTGCGAATAATCCGCGAAGATCTCGGCGACTGCACCCGCTGTCGCCTTCACCAGCAGGGTCGCAAGCAGATTGTCTTCGGTGTGGGCGATCCGAAAGCCGAATTGATGTTCATCGGCGAAGCGCCGGGGGCGGATGAAGATCAGCAGGGGGAGCCGTTCGTGGGCCGCGCCGGGCAGTTGCTCAACAACATGATCAGAGCCATGGGGATCAGGCGCGAGGATGTATATATCGCCAACATCATCAAGTGCCGGCCGCCGGGAAATCGCACGCCGGAGCGGGATGAGTGCGAAACCTGCTCGCCGTTTCTGATGCGGCAGATCGCCGCCATCAAACCCAAGGCGATTGTAGCGCTGGGGGCAGTGGCGGCGAAGACGCTCCTGGCGATCAATGCTCCCATGTCGGAATTTCGCGGCCGCTGGTTTGATTTCCGGGGAACGAAACTGGCAGTGACCTATCATCCGGCGTTTCTGTTGCGCGATCCGCGGCAGAAAAAGGAAACCTGGAAGGATTTGCAGATGGTAATGAAGGAACTGGGGCTGGCGATTCCGGCAAAGGGTGTGGAGTAGGTACGGATGTCTTTCGCCCCTCCGGGGCTGGTTCATTTGTTTTCGGCACACCCTCGGCTTACGCCGTGGGCTGCATTCTGACGCGGCTCTGCGGCTGAAACAGAACGCGTCACACCCGGAACGGCGCCGCCAGCAGGCGTGCCGGCAGCGTCACCAGCTCCCAGACCAGCTTCAGGACCCCTTCCACGGCGATGCCGACGATCCGGAAGGGCAACAGAAGCAGCCACACCAGCGGATAGAAGATCAGCGCGAGCAAAGCCAGCGGCCAGCAGATCACGAACAGGATGCACCACAGAAAGAAAGCAGCCATGACCGACCTCGTTATCCTCTGATTTAGTTTACGGAAAATAGCGGAGAAAAGTTCCGTGGTGGACCGCGAAGCTCTATGCGCTTCTGCACGGGCGGGGACGCCCGCGCCTACGCAAGACCTAACCACAGAGGGCACGGGGGAACACAGAGGAAGGTCACACGGCGAGATGCTGATTTAGAAACGCCAGGGTGCGCAGGCCGGAGTCGCGCCAGGTTTCGCCGTCGAATCCGTGGCCTGCGCCGGGATAGATCTTCATTTCGTAGGGGATCCGCTTTTTTTCGAGCATTTGCTGGAGCTGATAGGCCTCGGCGACGGGCACGGTTTGGTCCTGATCGCCGTGCAGTATCAGCACTGGGCAGAAGCGGCGCATGAACAGCTTCATCTCTTTGGGAAAGCCGCCGAAGTAATCCACGACAATCTTGACCCGCGAATCGATGGCGGCAGCCGAGAGCGCGAGATAGGCGCCTAGGGAAACCCCAGAAGGCCGATACGTTCGGGATCGACCGACGGCTGCCGCGCCACGAAGCTGACTGCATCCCAAAGAGTTTTCATCCAGGCGGGAAAGTTGCGGGCGATCGTCTGCAAGCCGTCGATTTGCGTGGTGCCGGTGCGTTCGAAGTAGTGCAGAACATAGACCGCGTATCCTTGAGCGGCGAGCAGCGCGGCGGGGTCGGCCATGCTGGCGTGACCACCGCCGGAGCCGTGCAGGCCGATGATGGCAGGAAAGCGCCGGCCTTCGATAGGGGGAAGAAAGCAGTCCAGGCGAACATCTTTGCCACCACTTTCGAACACCAGTGCGGATTGGGAGACGGAGTTCATGAGAGGGCCGCACGCGCGGCGAACCGCGCCTACATTACGCGATCACCGCCGCCTGTGCCGCCAATCTCGCGAGGGTTTCCCCGTAGGGCGCTCGGGCAATGCCGCGCTCGGTCACGATAGCGGTCACATACTTCGCCGGAGTCACATCAAACGCAGGATTCTCCACCGAAGCCGCGTCCGGCACCATTTGCTTGCCGGCGATGTGGGTGACTTCTTTAATGTCGCGCTGCTCGATGGGAATCTTCGTGCCATCCGGCGTTTCCATATCTATTGTGGAGAAAGGAGCTGCCACGTAAAACGGGATTCCGTGTTCTTTCGCCAGCACAGCGACGGTATAGGTCCCGATCTTATTGGCGACATCGCCGTTAGCGGCGATACGGTCGGCGCCTACAACAATCGCCGCGATTTTTCCCTGCTTCATCATCGCGCCGGCCATGTTGTCGGAAATCACCGTCGTCGGGATTCCGTCTTTGGTCAATTCCCACGCGGTTAGACGCGAACCTTGCAGGAATGGACGAGTTTCGTCAGCATAGACGTGGATTTTCTTGCCTTGCTCGACTGCGGCGCGGATCACGCCCAGCGCGGTTCCGTAGCCGCAGGTGGCCAGCGCTCCGGCATTGCAATGGGTGAGCACGCCGCCGCTGGCAGGCATGAGCATGGCGCCGAACCGTCCCATGGCCTGGTTGGCGGCGATGTCTTCGGCGTGCATGCGCTGGGCTTCTTCGATAATTGCTTTCTTGATCTCCGGCAGCGGGCGGACACGCAGCGACTCGAACTTGTCTTTCATACGTCGAATGGCCCAAAAAAGATTGACCGCAGTGGGCCGGGTCTGGCCGATGATTTCGCAGCAGCGGTCAAACTCCGGCTTGAGTTCACCGACCGTCTGCGCTTTCGAGTTCTTGACCCCCACGGCGATGCCCATGGCGGCGGCCACGCCAATCGCGGGCGCGCCGCGCACCACCATGTTGCGAATCACATCCGCAACCTGATCACAGGTGCGGCAGGTGACATAGGTCTCTTCCGTGGGCAGCTTCGTCTGATCGATGAAACGTACGCCGGAGTCGGTCCATTCGAGAGTTTGAATCATTGTTTCGTCGTCGGTCGTTTGTCGTTGGCCACTACATCCTATGTGCTTGGCAGCGGTTTAACTTTCGCCGGCCTGTGCAGTTTTCTTACCTCGCTGGCAGTAAAAATCGACACGAACCGCGCCGGCGCCGCGGCCTTCTCCACATTTGGGCGGCCACCAGCCTCCTCGCGCTCCACCAGACACATCACGCCAACGACTTTGAATCCGAACTCGCGCGCCGCTTCGATGGCTTGGACGGTGGACGCTCCGGTGGTACACACGTCGTCCACGATTACGACCTGCGCGCCGGGTTCGCAAAAGCCCTCAATCCGCCGGCCGGCGCCGTGTTGTTTCTCGGATTTCCGAACCAAAAAGCCGTTGATCTTGCCGCTGGTCACGGCCACGGCAGTGACAATCGGATCCGCCCCCATGGTTAGGCCGCCGATGGCTCTCGGTTTCCATTTCTGCTTCTTTATCTCTTGCAGAAACATTTTGCCGGTAAGCCGAGCGCCGCGAGCATCGAGCGTCGTGGTGCGGCAATCCACGTAGTAGTCGCTGGTGCCTCCGGATGAGAGTTTGAAATCTCCCAGACGAAACGACTTCCTGGCCAACAAACGTAGCAGTTCGTGACGAGCGGACGGCATGAATTCTTAAGATAACATGTGGAATCCCGCGATTTCGCGAAGAACGCGAAAGGATGGAGCAATCGCGCCGGTCCCGCCTGCTATTGGCTCAACCGGTCCAAGTGGCGGAAGCCGCCGGTACCAACGAAAAGGGCAACAGAAAGCGTGGTGTTGTAGGCGACGTGGATCAGAAAGCCGGGCGCAACTGATTTGGTTACTGCCCGAGCAATGGTGAGCGTCAGCCCGACCAGAAAGATCACCAACACCGGCCCCCAGGCGCGTCCTAGTTGAGGAGCATGGATGAGTCCGAAACTGGCGGAAGTAAGGACCACGGCGATCGCGGCTCCCAGACGGCGCGCCAGCACCGGATAGAGAAATCCGCGGAAAAACAATTCTTCCATCAACGGAGCCACAAACGTACCGAAAATTGACAACGCCCAGGCCTCCCGCGCGGTGCGGAAGAAGCGGTCGATGGGCAATTCCCTGGGCATGGGCAGCAAGTGCGCAAAGGCCTGGAGTCCCACTGACAATGCAAACCCGCCCACCAGGTACAGCGGCCAATGCTGTGGCCATTGCCAGCGCAGTTCGTGCCAGAAATCGCGGCCGGGAACGCGCTTGACAAGCGCAACCATGAAACCCAGGACCACCACATAGGCCAGCAACTGCGCTGCGACCGTCACCAAGGGAAGTTCGGCGACCTCAACGAAGCTGCGTTGCGGATAGAGGAGGCGATGTGCCGCCAGGGCCGACAGCAGCAGAAAAACGATGACTGACGCGATGGTGAGTAGCGCGATCTGGAGCACGTCCCAACCACTCCAGACCGGGTTTTCAGAGGAGACGGAACTGGCCGGCTGAGGCGATTCCGGGAACAATGACGCTCCCGGCTCGGGCAACGGATTCTGGAAGGAAGACACGGAACGGGGTATCTCGAATCTACACGAAAACAGGGGGCAGCGCAGCCGAGGAAAAACCATGGCGCAGAAGGTCGCGGAGAATGCGCGCAGAGATGGGCCGAGGAAGCATCGGGGGATGCCTAAGCCGTTGAGAGACTCTTTTCGGCGTTTCTGCCAAAGTAACGGGTCAGCGCCTGGCCGGTATGCGACTTCCTGTTTCTTGCCAGTTGCTCGGGAGGACCCTGGGCCACGATTCGTCCGCCGTCTTCACCGCCTTCAGGGCCAAGGTCGATGATCCAGTCGGCATTCCGGATCACATCAAGATTGTGCTCGATGATGATGATGGTGTTGCCGAGGTCCGTCAGGCGGTGCAGCACGTCGAGTAATTTCTTCACATCGTCAAAGTGCAGGCCAGTGGTGGGCTCGTCAAGCAAGTACAGGGTCTTTCCGGTTTGGCGTTTGCTCAACTCCCGGGCGAGTTTGATGCGCTGCGCCTCGCCGCCCGAAAGCGTCACCGCGGATTGACCCAGATGAATGTAGCCCAGGCCGACATCAACCAGGGTCTGCAATTTTTGCTTCACCTGCGGGATATTTCCGAGGATCGGCAGTGCGTCGGCGACCGGGCTCTCCAGCAAATCGGCGATTGAATACCCCTTGTACCGCACGGCGAGTGTTTCCTGGTTGTAACGCTTGCCTCCGCAGACTTCGCAGAGCACGTAGACGTCGGGGAGAAAATTCATTTCGATGCGGCGCTGGCCCTCGCCCTGGCAAGCTTCGCAGCGCCCGCCGGATACGTTGAAAGAAAATCGGCCGGGCTTGTAGCCGCGTTCGCGCGACTCCGGCAGCATGGCGTAGAGGTCGCGAATCTGGGCGAAGACACCAGTGTAAGTGGCGGGATTTGAGCGCGGGGTGCGTCCGATGGGCGACTGATCGATGCGGATGACTTTATCAACGTTCTCCGCGCCCGAAATCGCTTTGTGGGCGCCGGGTTCTTCGCGGGAACGATACAGCGCCTTGGCCAGCGCGCGATACAGAATGTCATTCACCAGGGTGGATTTGCCCGAGCCGGAAACGCCGGTGACTACTGTCATCACGCCCAGCGGAAAGGTCACATCGAGATTCTTCAGATTATTTTGGCGGGCTCCCAGAATGGTGATGCCGGCGCCACTGGTGCGGCGGCGCAGCGGGCGCATTTCGATGTGGCTCCTGCCCGAGATGTACGCCCCGGTGAGCGACCCGGGCACGTTCATGATTTCCTGGGGGGTGCCGTGGGCAACCAGTTCGCCGCCGTGGCGCCCGGCGCCGGGGCCGAGGTCGATGACGTAGTCAGCACGGTTGATGGTTTCTTCGTCGTGCTCGACCACCAGGACGGTGTTGCCTAAGTCGCGCAATTCTTCAAGTGCGTGCAGCAAGCGGGCATTGTCGCGCTGGTGCAAGCCGATGGAGGGCTCATCGAGCACGTAGAGAACACCGCGCAGTTTCGATCCGATCTGCGTAGCCAGGCGAATGCGCTGGCCCTCACCGCCGGAGAGAGTTGCCGCCGAGCGGTCGAGCGAAATGTAGCCCAATCCAACCGCGTCGAGGAACTGCAGGCGTTCGACGATTTCGTGCACGATGCGGCCGGCGATGATCGCTTCCCTCCCCGTCAGTTTGATTTCTCTGGCGGCTCCGAGCGCGCGCGAAACCGGCAAGCCGGTAAATTGCGCGATGGACATTCCGTGAACCTTGACTGCCAGGCTCTCTGGACGCAGCCTCTGCCCGTGGCAAAACGGACACTCCGTGGCAGACATGTAGTCAAGAAGGAAGTCGCGGTAACCGTCGGAGGTTGAGTCATCGAGCGCACGCTTGAGATATCCCAGAATGCCGACGAATCCCGTCTTGCCGCGCTTTCCGGCTTCGCCGTTCAACAGCAGGTTCTGGATCTTCTCGGGAAACTTCTCGAAGGGCGTGCTCAGATCAAAGTCGTGGGCGGCGGCGGCGATTTGCAGCATGTGAATCAAATTCCGCGAAGCAGACCCCGGCCCCAGGCCGCCATCAAGCAAGGGCTTCGACCAATCGGTGATCACTTTGCCGGGATCGAAATCGTAGCGGCTGCCGAGGCCGTGACATTCGGGACAGGCACCGTAAGCGCTGTTGAAAGAAAACGACCGCGGTTCGAGCTGCGGCACACTGATGCCGCAATCCGGACAGGCCAGCTTTTCGGAATAAAGCTGCTCATCCCCGCCGACCACGGCCACTTGCACCAGCCCGCCGGCCAGTTTCATGGCCAGTCCTACGGACTGTTCCAGGCGATGCTCAATTCCCGGCTTTACCAGCAAGCGGTCGACGACGACTTCGATAGTGTGGTTCTTGCGTTTGTCCAGCGGCATGTCGTCATCCAGATTGACCAACTCGCCGTCGATGCGAGCACGGGTGAAGCCGTGCTGCACCAGTTTCTCCATTTCTTTTTTGAACTCGCCTTTGCGGCCGCGCACGATGGGGGCCAGTACCATGACCCGGTCCTCGGGGGTGAGCGCCATGACCCGCTGCACGATCTGCTCCGCCGATTGCCGGGCGATGGCGTGGCCACACCGGGGGCAATGCGGGGATCCAATGGAGGCAAAAAGAAGGCGAAGATAATCGTAGATTTCGGTGATGGTCCCAACCGTCGAGCGCGGGCTCCGGCTGGTGGTTTTCTGCTCGATGGAGATCGACGGGCTCAGGCCATCAATGGCGTCCACGTCGGGACGCTCCATCTGGTCCAGAAACTGGCGGGCATAGGCGGAAAGCGTTTCCACATAGCGGCGCTGGCCCTCGGCGTAGATGGTGTCAAAAGCGAGCGATGACTTGCCGGACCCGCTCAGACCGGTGATTACGGTCAGGGCATTGCGCGGGATATCGACGTTGATGTTCTTGAGATTGTGCTGGCGTGCCCCGCGTACCGAAATCTTCGTGATTGCCATAATCCGAGAGTAATGCCCTTCCGTAACGTGGACGGGTCAACAGAAATGTTGGAAAGTGGGAGTGCGCAACTCTACTCACGTATCTTATTTGCTAACAGCAGCCAGCGTCAACGCGGGTAGATTGAAAAAGCGCGCTGCCGGCGGGAAATCGGCCGGAGAGCCGGGATTGCGGCTGCGGCAATTCATTCATAGGAAAGCGGGTTGAACTTGGGTGGTTTGCTAAGCGCGTTTGTGCTCTTTTTCACGGTCATGGTGGTGTTAGCGACTGGAATTCTGGCGGCGTATGCCGCAATCATCGGGATTCTGCACGCCCTCGCTCCGCAGTCCTACGCCCGTAGGGAATCCCCGGTGGTGGCTGCTGGCCAAGCCCGCGCAGCTCATGCGGGCGGGGACTGAAAGTCTCTTCTCAACCCTCTACTGCCGCACAATTTGAATGATATTTGAACGGAAGCTCACATCACTGGGGCTGGGAGGGCAAAGCACCGCCCTGGCCGGGCACGGGAATTCCTCCGCGCGGCCCAAGGCCCGGTGGGGTAATTCCCAACTGTTGCTGCCGCTGTTGGATCTGTTGCTGGATTTCCTGCTGACGCTGCAAGTCCTGCAACATCTGCTCCGGGGTCCGGACATTGTTGGCAGGTTGCTGGCCGAAGGGGTTTTGTGCCTGATCATCGCTCTGGGCGTTGGGATCTTCGGCAAAAATATCTGGTTCCTGGGTTTGATCGGTCTGATCGTCCAACGCCAGGTCAGGATTATCCGGCGTGGCCGGCGGTGGCGCAGCCGCGGTTTCAGGCTGCGGGGCGGCGGCAGGCTGCTGCTGACTGCTGCCGGCGGTTTTCACCGTGAGAATCACATGCTCGAGCCCATCAGGATTTGACGCCGACCCCAGTAATACATAATTGAAATGAGATCCGTTCAGCAGTGAGGACAGCACATCCCGCGCAGGACCTGGGCCAAAGCTGCCGGCAACGCGCTCGGTCGCGTTGGCGGGAACGTCGACCGTGGCGCCGGTTAGATTGCGCACCGCGCGAAGAATGTCACCTAATGTCGAATTTTCAGCGGTGATGGTAAGCAGGCCGCGCTGGAAGGCTACCTGCGGAGGCGTGGCCGGCATTTGCTCCGGCCGCAATGGCGCAGCGGGTGTTGCTTCCGCCGGAGCCGGTTTGGCCGGGGCCGGCGCGCGACGAACCTTGGCCTTGGGTTGGCTGGCCAGACAAGGGCTAGCCAGCAGGCAAGCGAGCATCGCGGTAAGTAGAAACCGAAACTGCACTTGGGTACCTGCCATATGGAACGCTCGAACCCGCCAGTCTTGCGCGCATCCGTCCGATAAAATTGTAGCACCAGCTTCTGCCTGAATGGAGGGAAAAAGACCTGGGGATAGACGTTGGTCATGGGCCTCAGCCGGAGCCTTGGCTGCGGGAAATGCTAATGTATTTTCATTTACTTACGCCAGCTCTTGAGCTCGTAACCTCGCCAAAATCCTTCCCCCCGGCCTACTGTCGAGGGGCGTAGTAGCCTTTGCGGGCACGAACCTGGGTGTCCTTCTTCAGCGAGATAATTTCGATGGGCCGGTAGCGGCCGTCAGCCTCGAAGTCGGCCGGATGATAGGAGATCGAGTACTGGCTGCGCAGCTCTTCTTCGATGGCCGCGAATGAGTTCTTGACGTCCTTGGTCTTGAAGGGGAAAAACGCCCGGCCCCCGGTCCAGTCTGCAAGCTGCTGCAAGGCGGTGTCGCCGCGAAGAATCAGGCCGCTATCATCGGTGGAAATGGCATAAATGATGACTTCGGCGCGCTCCGCCATCTCGATCGCCTGAAGGGCGGAGACTTCGCTCTGGTTGTCTTCTCCGTCGCTGACTACGATGAGCGCGCGCCGCACCGGATGGCTGTCCGGCTCCTTGGCCAGTTTGGTCTGGCAGGCGTGATAAATGGCATCATAAAGCGCGGTGCCGCCGCCATTCTTCAGGTGCTGAACTCCGGCTGCCAGCAGCGCGGAATCATCGGTGAAATCCTGCATCACCACACTGCGACTGCTGAATCCGACTACGAAAGCCCGGTCAAAGTTGGGGCGCAGAGTTTGTTGCAAAAAGCTAGTGGCAGCTTCCTGCTCGAAGGCAAAGCGGGTGCGCACCGAACCGCTGGTGTCCACCAACAGCCCCAGGCGCAAGGGCAGATCAGTTTCGCGCCGGAAATTCACGATGGACTGTGGCGGCTTGTGATCGTCAAGGATGGAGAAATCACGCTCACTCAGGTTGCGGACGAACTTGCCATGCTTGTCGGTGGCGATGAATACCAGGTTTACTTCGTTGACGCGCTTCCTGATGGTGAGGACAGAATCGTCAGATGCGACGGAATCCTTACTGCCAGTTGAGGCCGAGGAGACGAGGGAATGGTCAGGCCCGAGGTAGTTGACCTGCGCGTACGTTGCCGCGGGATTGACTACCAGCGCCAAGACGGCGAGAAAAAAATACAACTTCGTGTACTTCATTCCACGTCCAATCGGGGGTAGGGCCAGCAACCCCCCGCAGCATGGTACTCCGAACACTAGGATGCACGTCAGGGGCCGAAAGTGCTTCCTGTCTGCCTGCCTTGACTCTAGGAGCGGCTCCGGGCAATGCCAAGTTACAAAAGGAGCACACGTTAGGTCATGGAATAACGCTTGATCCAAAACGAAGGGTAGAATGGTTCTACAACAAAATTCTTAAGGAGACGCCATGAAAATGCTTTTGGCATTGCTGGTGGTTTGTGCCATGTTTACGCCCTGTTTCGCCGCAGACAGCGGCACCGAAGAAGACCGGGTGGAAGACTCGGGCCACGTGCTCAAAGAAATTTTGAATATTCCTGAGGACATTCCTCAGGACCTGCTGGACAAGGCTGAGTGCGTGATTGTGCTGCCCTCGGTGAAGAAGGCCGCATTCGGGATTGGCGCCAGCTACGGCCGCGGGGTGATGATTTGCCGCGGCGGCATGTCGTACACCGGGCCGTGGGGCGCGCCCGCCCTGTATGCGTTGGAAGGCGCCAGCATCGGGTTCCAGATCGGTGTACAGGGAACTGACTACGTTTTGCTGGTCATGAATCCGGCTGGGGCGCGGTCTCTCTTGAAGAGCAAAGTAAAGCTGGGCGCGGATGCCTCCGCCGCCGCGGGGCCGAAAGGCCGTACCGCCGCCGCCGCAACCGATGTGGTGATGAGCGCTGAAATTCTTTCCTACTCGCGAAATAAGGGCCTGTTTGCCGGAGTTTCGCTGGATGGTTCGACCTTGCGTTCCGATGGCAGCGCCAATGAAAAGCTCTACGGGCGAAGCCTGAGTGCGCGGGACATCATCCGCCGCGGCAAGGTGAAGATACCGGAGTGCGCCTCGGAGCTGGTGGCGATCTTGAATGCCAAGAGCCCGAAGAATCTCTCGGATCCAAAATCGTTACGCTAGTGGGTCAAAAGCTCGCACGGGCTGGACTTAGTCTTTTTCATGCCACGAAAATCGACCAAACCTCTGGTCCGGTGTTCCTGGGCAAGCAACCCACTCTCCATCCGATATCACGATGAAGAGTGGGGCGTGCCCATGCACGATGACTGCACGCTCTTCGAGTTTCTAATCCTCGAAGGCGCACAGGCCGGGCTGAGTTGGGACACGATTCTCCAAAAGCGCGAGGCATACCGGTCGGCGTTTGAGGGCTTCGACCCGGTCAAGGTCGCGCGCTATGACCGCCGCAAGGCTCAAGCCTTGTTGCGTAACCCTGGCATCGTGCGTAACCGCTTGAAGATCGCCTCGGCGGTGAGGAATGCGCAGGCATTTCTCGCGGTGCAGAAAGAATTCGGCAGCTTCGACCGCTACATCTGGCAGTTTGTGGGCGGCAGGCCGAGACAGAATTCACGGCGCCGGCGCGGGCAAGTGCCGGCCCGCACGCTGGAATCGGATGCCATGAGCAAAGACTTGAAGCTTCGCGGCTTCAACTTCGTGGGCAGCACGATCTGCTACGCCTTTATGCAGGCAGTGGGCATGGTCAACGATCACCTGACCGAGTGCTTCCGCTGGCGGGCCCTGAGCCGCTAGCCAATCTGGACCATTCCGGTATACTGGCCTCCTTTTTGACCAGGTCTCAACAGGCGGGGGCGCCTCCTCATGCCGGTGGTTCGCGACCGATCCCTTGCCGGCGAGCCTGGTGCCAGAGCCTCCGGCCTTGCAATCCATACTCGCCGTCAAATCGCGCTGCGGCTGCTTCCCTTTGTGTTCGTTCTCTACATCGCCAATTATCTTGACCGTACAAGCGTGGCTTACGCGGCGCTGGAGATGTCTCGCGACCTGGGTTTCAGCGACCGCGTGTTCGGTATGGGAGCAGGGATCTTTTTCGTGGGCTATGTGGCCTTGCAGATTCCCGGCGCCTTGATGGTGGAACATTGGAGTGCCCGCCGCTGCATTGCCATCATCATGGTGGCATGGGGATCGCTGACGGCCCTGACTGGAGTGGTGCACACCGCAGGCCAGCTTTATGCCGCGCGGCTAGTGCTGGGGGCGGCGGAGGCCGGGTTCTTTCCCGGGGTGGTGGTGTATTTGAGCCACTGGTTCATTCGCGAGGACCGGGCTAAAGCCACCAGCAACTTTATGGCGGCGGTTCCGTTGTCATTCATCATCGCGTCGCCGATGGCAGGTTGGATTGTGGGCCGTCACTGGCTGAACGTCGAAGGCTGGCGCTGGCTGTTCATCCTCGAGGGGTTACCCGCCGTGTTGCTGGGCGTGGCTGCGTTCTTCTACCTGACGGATTGGCCCACCCAAGCCCACTGGCTGCGTCCGCAACAGCGAGAGTGGATTGTTAAGACGCTTGAGAAAGAAAAACCTGCGGATGTGGGCCGGGTTACCTGGCGGCAAGCGCTCACGTCTCGCCAGGTTTTACTGCTCGCGGCGGCGGCCTTTCCCGCATACTTTGCCTCCTACGCCATGATTTTCTGGTTTCCGACGATCCTGAAACGGCTCTCTGGACTCTCCAACCAGAACATCGGACTGCTGGGAGCGATTCCCTATCTTGCAGCCCTGGCGGCGATGTTGATCAATGGATGGCACTCTGATAAACGCGGCGAACGGCGGATTCACGCGGCCCTGCCCCTCTTCATTGGCGGTATCGGATTGACCGGCCTCCTGGCCTGGCACGGCCCCCTGTGGCTCACGGTTGCGCTGTTCAGCATGGTGGGGATAGTTCAATCATTTCTCGCCCCATTCTGGGCGTTGCCCACTGAGATTCTTGGCGAATCGGCAGCTGCGACCGCGGTGGGATTCATCAACGCATTCGCCAGCATCGCGGGTTTCGCCGGACCCTTTGCTTTCGGATATCTAAACACTCGTACCGGCAACCTCACGGCGGGGTTGACAGTGATGCTCGTCTGCTGCCTGGGCTCGGGATTGCTCTTGCTCTGTGCCCCAGAGGCGCCGAAGTCCGCGCTGCAAGGCAATTGGTAGCCGGTTCATCGCGGGATGATGGGACTGTTCTCCCTTCAGTAACCTGGGTAACCTGCGGGTCATCGGGGCGGTGTGGTATAAAACCAGCAGTACCAACCAAAACTTAAAACGGGGAGTTGGCCCAAGCGCCAGCGTCTGCCGTGAGCCTGAGGAAGGTCCTTGAGTTTCATCAACTTTGCAGCCCGGGAAATCAATTGCAAGATCGTCTACTACGGCGCCGGGCTGGGTGGAAAGACGACGAATCTCCAGTTCATCTACCAGAAAACTGCGGAACAGCAGAAGGGCAAGATGATCTCGCTGGCGACGGAAACCGACCGTACGCTGTTCTTTGACTTTCTGCCGCTCGACCTGGGCTCAGTCCGCGGTTTCAAGACCAGAATTCACCTCTACACGGTCCCCGGACAGGTTTTCTACGATGCCAGCCGCAAGCTGATTCTGCGTGGCGTGGATGGCATTGTGTTCGTGGCCGATTCTCAGCAGGAGCGCATGGACGCTAATCACGAAGCGCTCGACAACCTGATGGACAACCTCAAGGAACACGGCTACGACTTCAAGAAGATTCCCTACGTGCTGCAACTCAACAAGCGCGATCTGCCGAATATCCTTCCCGTGGACAAACTCTCAGCCGAGCTGAAGAGAAAAGACGAGCCGGTGATCGAGGCCATTGCCTTCAAGGGAAATGGCGTGTTCGAAACCCTGAAAGAGATTGCCCGCCAGGTGCTGGTGGAGTTGAAACAGGGGTCGTAAGCAGCAGCAGCTTTGTTTGTCGCTACTGCAATTCGTTGCACACTCGCGTTTTTCCTTGACTGCTGCATAGCTTGCAGATAATGTCTTTCCCGCAGTTGCTTCAGACCCCGGGCGCAGTTCACTTCTCCTTTGGAGGTCGGTTATGCCCCCGCTTCGCCCCCCTGCTTTCTCTGACTGCATTGCTGTACGTGCTGGCGGCTCTGGCACAGGCGCAGACGCCGTCATGCCAAATGCTTTACCAGCCGTTCGCGGCCATCTCCAGCGATGGCGGCCAGACCTTTGGTGCGAATGTCGTGCTCAATGAGGGTTTCTCTGACCCCACCCGCGGCGGTGAAGGCGGTGGCTGGATCGGCGACTACACCGGCAATACCTGGGCGGGGCCGAATTACTTTATCGCGGCATGGATGGATAACAGCCAGACGCCAAACATGGAAGACGTGGTCGGCGGCGTCCGGCTGAAGTGACGCTTATGAGCGTGCGCGCGATCGTGTCGGCTTGCGGGGTGGCGCTGGTGATCTGTATGGCCAGCAGTTACGGCAACGCGCAGACCGGGAGCGTCGCCACTCCAGGCGGCCGGCTGTGCTCTCCCGCACCTGCGTCATCCCTCCCGTGTGGCCGGAGGCGGACGTTTTCAGTGTAAATGCCCCCATCGTCGCCAACCCTCTCAACCCTAAGCAATTGTTGTTAGGCAGTAACGACTCTACTTGCACTGACACAGGACCAGGCTTTGACCTGTCCAACGACGGCGGCTTGAGTTGGCAGCACCGCTGTGCCACCCCCCTCTTCCGTAACGGCAATGAATTTGATCCCAGCGGAAACCCCCTGGTGGGCATCGACCGCTTGGGAAGAATGTTCGAAGGTGGATATTTTGTGATCGACGACGACTTCAGTTCAGTTGGAATCCTCGGTATGCAGAGGTCAGTTGATGGGGGCGTGGATTGGAGTTCCCCAACGCCGGTCATGGGCAGAAAAAATGCGATTACCACGTACGCCGGCCTCATCGTCGATGACAGCCCATCCAGCCCGTACGTGAATTCAGTTTATGTGTCTGCCCAGTTGCTCATTCTAAGCGACCCAACCTATAGCCAGATCGTTGTCTCGCACACTCACGACGGCGGTCAGACCTGGCAACAGGTTCCGGTCGGGGTGCCGCAACGCTTTCCCTTTTTAGAGCTGTACACCAATCTCGCAACCGCCCGCGACGGCGCCGTGTATGTGAGTTGGGACTTGTGCCGGCAAGGCCGTACCCGGGCGTGCGCATTCGGCACCAGCGCCATCATGCTTTCGAAATCGACCGATGGCGGCAACACCTGGTCGACACCGACCCTCGTAACCCACGTGCGCCAGACCTGGCCGCTGCCCAATGTCCCGAACATCGGAGTCGATGACTTCCCTGTCATTGGCATTGACAACAGCGACGGCCCTCATGCCGGCAATCTCTATATTTGCGGCTATAGCTGGAACGGTAGTTACATGCGGGTCTGGGTGGTGCGCTCGTCAGACGGCGGCCAGACCTGGTCGAAATCTGTACCGGTCGCTCCCGACGACGACACGCATGATCAGTTCTTCCCCTGGCTTTCGGTGAGTCCGGACGGGACGGTGGGGGTTAGTTGGATGGATCGCAGAAACGATCCGGCCAATACTCTTTACCAGCCCTTCGCGGCCTTCTCGCGCGATGGCGGACAGACCTTTGGCACCAACGTATTGCTCAATGAAGGGTTCTCCGACCCCAATCGCAGCGGCAGCGGGAACGGCTGGATCGGCGACTACACCGGCAACACCTGGGCCGGCCCGGATTACTTTGTGGCAGCCTGGATGGACAACAGCCAGACTCCTGCCCTGGAGGACGTAGTCGGCGGCGTCCGGCTGAAGTAACAACGCATGGGCCAGTGCTTATGGCTTCGCCTCATTGGGTTACACTGTTGCTCGTCCTTTAGGACTTGCCGTGTCCATGCGTATCTGCTCATTCCTGCCCTCGGCGACCGAAACTCTATTCGCGCTCGGGCTTGGCGACTGCGTCGCCGGCATCACTTATGAATGCGACTATCCAGCCGAGGCGCGGCTGAAACCGGTGGTGGTCTTCAGCAACCTGCAACCGGCGCTCGGGGAGCGCGAAATCGACCGCAAGGTCAAAGATTCATCCGCCACCGGGCAAAGCCTTTACCGGGTTGACGCCGAGAAACTACGCTCTCTCGCGCCCGACCTCATCATTACGCAGGACCTTTGCCATGTTTGTGCGGCGTCTCCCAACGATCTCGCAGCGCTGCTGGCCGGACTCACGCCTCGCCCCGAGGTGCTGTGCCTGAATTCGCACACCGTGGCCGAAGTGCTGAAAGATGTGCTGAAAGTCGGCATCGCTGCCGGATACGCCGTGGAGGCGCAGCGATTAGTTGCGCGACTGAAAGGCCAGATCGCCGAGGCCGGGTCGCAGCGGTCCGCGGATGCTCCGCGCGTGCTATGCCTGGAGTGGCTGGATCCGCCGTTTGTGGCCGGGCATTGGGTGCCGGAGATGGTGGCGCTGGCCGGCGGGATTGACGTTCTGGGCAAGGCGGGCGAGCCCGGCCGCGAAGTCGATTGGCAGACTATTGCGGAGAGCGATCCTGACGCGATTCTGGCCATGCCGTGCGGCTTCCATACCCAGGAAGTCGAAGCTGAACTGAAAAAGGCCCCGTTTCCGGCGGAGTGGCAGAGGCTACGGGCAGTGCGCAATGACCGCGTATTCGCAGTGGACGCCAGCAGCTACTTCTCCCGCCCCGGGCCGCGGATCGCCGAGGGAGTCACGGTGTTGGCAGGATTGTTTCGCCGTTTGCAGAAACTGGTTCCGGCATGACGCTTGTTGGGTGATTTGTCTTTCCGTCCCTCGCGGAAAGAAGCTCTCTTGGTCTGAGCAAAACTCCTGACACTCGTCTAGAATGGTCAGCCGCTGACACAAACCTTAATTTGATCTGGCATTGCGGAGAAAATTCATGCGCGCTCTTCGAGCTCTCGCGGTGATTTTGTGGTTTTCATGTCTGGCATTCTCGCAATCTTCGTCGCTGCACGGCATCGACGTCACAGACCTCGACCGCAAGATTGATCCCTGCACCGATTTCTACGAATACGCTAACGGAACGTGGAGGGCGAACCACCCCATTCCAGCGACCCAGGTGCGCTGGAGCAGGCGCTGGGAGTCGGGTGAGACTGCCAAAGACAAGCTCAAAGAGGTGCTCGAAACCGCGCAGCAAGATAAGTCCGCCGTCAAAGGCAGCACTGATCAGATCATCGGCGACTACTACGGCGCTTGCATGGACGAGACCCGGGTCAATGCGCGCGGCATGGATCCGCTGAAGAAGCCATTCGCGGAAATTGACGGCGTGAAAGACAATTCCGGCCTGGAACCGGTGATGGCCGGCCTGCACGACATTCTGGTGACCGTGCCCTTTAATCTTTCGAGCTCCACCGACCCGCACAAGCCCACATGGGTGCTGGCCGATCTCGGCGCCAGCGGCTATGCCCTGCCCGATCGCGATTACTACTTGAAGCCGGATGCGCGGTTCAAAGAAGCCCGCGAGAAGTACGTGGTACACATCGCCAAGATGTTTACGCTGGTGGGCTGGGACAAGAAATCCGCCGACGCCGGCGCGCAGACAGTGATGACCATGGAAACCAAGTTTGCGGAAGCGGCGCTGGACAACGTCACGCTGCGCGACCCCAGTGCCACCGACCATAACACCACGTTCGCGCAGTTGCAGGCGATGGTCCCGCATTTTGACTGGGCCACCTATTTCCAGCACAAGCAGTTGGCGCAGGATGTGGACATGAATGTGGACCAGCCCAAATACATGCAGGAATTCGAGCGCCAGTTGCAGCAGACTTCGCTCGCCGACTGGAAGGTGTATCTCAAGTGGCAGGTTCTGAACTCGGCCGCCGAAGCGCTCTCCGAGCCCATTGTGCAGGAGGACTACGAATTCTTCGGCAAGTACTTGCGCGGCCAGGCCGAAATCAAGCCCCGCTGGAAGCGCTGCGTTGAATCCACCGACCAGCTTCTGGGCGAAGCCCTGGGCAAAAAGTACGCGGAGAAATATTTCCCGCCCGAGGCCAAAGCGCGGGCGCAGGAAATGGTGCGGAACATCCTCCTGGCCATGCGGGACGACATTCTTACTCGCCCCTGGATGAGCGACGAAACCAAAGAACGGGCTATGGCCAAGATCGCGACCTTCGATCCGAAGGTCGGATATCCCGACCGTTGGAAGGACTACAGCAAGGTGGAAATCCGGCACGATGCATTCTTTGAAGACTATCTGGCAGGCCGGCGCTTTGTGATGCAAGACGACCTGTCAACCATAGGCAAGACGATAGACCGCACCCGTTGGGGAATGACGCCGCCGACCTCCAATGCTTACTACAACCCGCTGTGGAACGAGATTGTGTTCCCGGCTGGCATTCTGCAACCGCCCGGCTTTGATATCAACGCCACCGATGCGGTGAATTACGGTTCCATCGGAGTGGTGATTGGCCACGAAGTCTCTCACGGCTTTGACGATCAGGGCGCGCAGTACGACTATCTTGGCCGCTTGCGAAACTGGTGGACCGAGAGCGACCTGAAACAGTTCCAGCAGCGCGGCGCTTGCGTGGTGGACCAGTTCGATAATTACTTCATCGAGCCGGGCGTCCACCATAACGGCAAAATGGTGCTGGGCGAGAGCATCGGCGACCTGGGTGGCGCGAGGATTGCGTTTCTGGCGTTGCAGAAGTCACTTGCAGGCAAACGGCGGCCGCCGGACATTGACGGCTTTACCCCAGAGCAGCAATTCTTCATCGCGTGGGGACAGTGGCGTGGCGATGCCATCCGCATTGAAGAACAGCGCGTGATGATGCAGTCGGACCCGCATCCCATCGGGAAATACCGGGTGAATGGGCCGCTCTCGAACCTGCCGGAATTTCAGCAGGCGTTCAGCTGCAAGGCGGACGCGGCGATGGTGCGGCCGGAGGGTAAGAGGTGCGAGGTGTGGTAAAGACGGTCATAGGTCGTTTTTCGTTGGCGCTGGGCGTGTTCTCGCTGGCTTTCGGCGTTCTGGGCCACGCCCAGAGCAGCGGTCGCCCAAAAGTTCGCGCCATCACTGCCTTCGTTCGCCTGGATGCCAGTGATTACCGCCAGCAACTTGCCGAAACCGCCGCCAAGCTGGGCGACGCCAAAAAGGAGTTCGCAGAAGCGGGCTGGGAAGTGGAAACGCTTCGCATCACCATGCAGCCGTTTCCGGAGTTTGTACACGAGCTGGCAAAGGACAAGGCCCTCGCCTTGCTGCTCGATCTTGACAGTCTGGCTACCGGCAATTACGACTTCAACATCGGCCCTGCCATGATGCGAGATTCTGATGATCCCGCCATGATGGACCTGCTCGCAGAGTTTCTGGCACAGGCGAAAGTCACGAATAGCAGCGCGATCATCGCCGGGGACGACGGCATTCACTGGCAGGCGATCCGGCACGCGGCGCATCTGGTGAAGTATGTCGAAGACCACAGTGCTCATGGTCAAGGCAACTTCAAATTCGCCGCCACGGCGATGATTGCTCCGTACGGACCGTTTTTCCCCGGCTCGTATCACACTGGCAACGGCGGGAAGTTTGCGGTGGGCCTGGAATCTGCCAACGTGGTGCTCGACGTTTTGAAGGAGACCAAGGGTCAGCCCGAGGCTGCGGCGCAAAGGCTGAAGCAAGAGCTTTCGCGTTACGCTGCCGAGGCCGAGGCAGTTTCCAAACGATTCGCCGCCCAAAGCGGATGGGAATATCTGGGCATCGATCCGACGCCGGCTTCGCTCGGTGACATCTCAATCGGGGCCGCAATTGAGGCATACACTGGCCATCCGTTCGGCAGCAGCGGGACTCTCAGCGCGGCTTTTCTGATCACGGCTGCGGTGCGGGCGGTTCCGGCCAAACAGGTGGGATATTCCGGAATGATGTTACCGGTGCTCGAAGACCAGCGACTGGCCGAGCGCTGGTCGGAGGGCAGGGTGTCGCTGGACGCGCTTCTTTCCTATTCCTCGGTATGCGCTACCGGCCTGGATACTGTGCCCTTGCCCGGCGATGTCAGCGAAGAACAGATTGGAAGAATTCTGGGCGATGTGGCGTCACTGGCTTTCAAATGGCACAAGCCATTGGCCGCGCGCCTGCTTCCGGTCAAGGGCAAGCGGGCCAGCGAACGTAGTGATTTTGACGATCCCTATCTAACCAACGCAACCATTCAGCCCCTACCCTAGCGGAGGGACCAGTCTCAGGCCCGGCAACAAAAACGCGCCGGCTGGTTGACCGGCGCTTCTTTGTCTGCAGACTTACGTAAAAACTATTTGGTTTCGGAGTTGGGACTGGCCCCGAATTCGCGGCGAACGATGGGCCGCGCCGCACGAGCAGCAGCAGGTGGGACTGCGGCCGCGGCGCCGTAGCGTTCCATCAACAGTGGCACCATCGCATTTTCGGCTTCCTTCACGAAGGTGAGAGCGTTATCGCCGTTCATATCCACGCGGACAAAGTCTCCCAGCTTGACCTGCCCGGTCGCCACCAGGTTGGCCAGCGGAAACACCAGATGACGCTCAATAGCCCGCTTCAGGTGGCGGGCGCCGTACTTCGAATCGGTGCCTTCCTCCAGCAGGAAACTCTTTACGCGGCTGGTGCAGTTGAACACGAACTGGTTGGCGGCGGAGGCCATCAGAACTCGCTGTTGCACCATTCCCAGTTCGATCTCCAGAATCTGCTCCAAATGTTGCGACCGCAGGGTCTTGAACACCACCGTCTTGTCGATGCGGTTCATAAATTCAGGAGTGAACTTGCGCCGCGCGGCATCGATTGCAGTGCGATCGATTTTCTCGTCCAGGCTGGCATCTACCTGCTTTGTTTTCTGGGCAAATCCCAAACCACCTTCCACAAGGTTGCTCATCTCGCTCGACCCCAGGTTCGAGGTCATGATGATGATGCACTGCGAGAGGTCCACCCGGCGGTTGTCGCCGAGCGTGAGCGTGGCCTTGTCGAGAATGCCGAGCAGCAACTGCCAGAGTGCGTCCGAAGCCTTCTCAATTTCGTCGAATAACAGCACCGAAAGCTTGAGCCGGTCGGTGTGCCACTGGTTGAGCGCTTCCTGCGTTAGCAGAGGATGGGTCTCGCGATGGCCGAGGTATCCCGGCGGCGAGCCGATCAGTTTGGCGATTTCGTGGGAGTGCTGAAATTCAGCGCAATCAATCTTGATGCAGGCGCGGGCGTCCCCAAACAGCCCCTCGGACATGGCTTCGACCACACGGGTTTTTCCCGATCCGGTGGGCCCCAGAAACAGCAGGTTGCCGACCGGCCGCCCGGGAGGATTCAACCCTGCCAGGAACATCTGGTAGATTTCGACGACCTTCTCGACCGCGGCTTCCTGGCCTACGATCTTGCGTCGCAGGGCCGCTTCGAAGTCGCGCGCGTCGTTACTGCGGAGTGTGGGATCGAGTACGGTGTTCAGAGCGTTCTTCATAGGGTGACGGCCCTTTGTTTTCCTTGCCTGGCCGCCCTTGCTCGCTTGACAAAATCTGTCAATCCCAGGCGGCCTGTGATAGGCTCCAGGCCTATCGCGTTACGTCCATTGCAAACCATTCGCCATCGGACGGAACTGCTTGTGGCTGAGGTTTTTGCCAGAATTCGGACGCCTTAGCCCATCCCCAGGAGCATCACCCCCTACGGGACTCACTCCAGTAGAGGAAATAGTTTGCGCATGCAGGGAGATTTCTGCGCCCACCAGCGTCGCCACGTGCGGCTCTGACCGGACGTAACTAGCTGGCAAAAGGTGGTCCCAATTAATCTCGGGACACAGCATTCGGGAGATCAACTGTGCGTCGTTTTAGCGTAGTTTTGGCAGTCGTGGTTCTTTTCCTGGCACTTGCGATTTTCTTTCGACATCTGCCTTCGGCGGCGGCGCAATCCAAGCAATCAGCCGCCTTGGTGCGCACCTCTGCCCCAGTCCCGGCTGAGTCCAAATCGCCGATGGCTGGCGCCCTGGTGACCCCGGCTGTTCCTCCCGGCAGCACACTGTATATGGCCAGGAGAGGAGACACCCTCCCCTTGGTTGCACGCCACATGCTGTCGCAAACTTCGTTTCTGACTTCCAGCGAGTTGGCGGCCGCCATCCGCAAAGCGAACGCTGATCTGGAGAAGAAGACGTTCCTCAAAGCCGGCGAACCCGTGGTAGTGCCAGGAATCCTCGATGCGCCCATCGTCGAGAAAACCGTTCCTGTGGGCCGCGATTTCGAAGTTCGGGCGATCTACCTGACTGGACTGATGGCGGGCAGCGACCATGGTCTAAATATCATCCGCCACTGGCGCGCCGTGGGCGGAAACGCTGTGGTGTTTGACATCAAAGACAGCGATGGCAGCGTGAATATTCCTTTTGAGCATCCCCTCCTGGGCAAGCACCATACGCCGCTTCCTGATCTTCCGAAGTTTGTACGCTTTCTGCATTCGCAGAACATGCACGCCATCGCGCGGGTGGCTATCTTCCGTGACGAGCGCTTGGTGGCGGAACACCCCGAGCTGGCGGTAAAGTCTCATCGCTCCGGCCAGCCGTGGAAGGAGAACGGCAAGCTGGTCTGGACTGACCCCTCGCAGCCGAAAGTCCAGGAATACAATATCGCCCTGGCGCTGAAGGCAGCCAAGTCGGGGGTTGACGAAGTGCAGTTCGATTACGTCCGCTTCCCTGCCGAAGGCGATCAAAAAGACGCGGCCTTCGTCTTTCAATCGGCGCACGCTGCCTGGCAGCGCACTGACGTGATTACGGATTTTCTCAAGACTGCCTATGCTCAACTGCATCCCACTGGAGTATTGCTTTCGCTCGACGTGTTTGGGGTGATGGCCTGGCAGCGGCAGGTGGATCTGGCGCACACTGGGCAAGACATTGTCGGGATGGCGCAGCATTGTGACGTGCTCTCGCCGATGATCTATCCCTCGCATTTCTTCGGTATGGACGGCATTGCCCATCCCGGCGACGCGCCGGAGCACTTCATCGGCACTTCAATGGACCGGTTCATACTGATCACCAAAGGCAGCGGCGTGACGATTCGCCCCTGGTTGCAGGCCTTCCACTGGCGCACCAGGACCTATTCGCCGAAATACATCGAAGTACAGGTGCAGACTGCGAAGGAAAAGGGTGGAATCGGCTTCTTGTTCTGGAACGCGGCCAACGATTACAGCAAGCCGTATGTTGCGATGCCCGAAATGCAGGCTGCCCAGGGAAAATACTTCCGCGGAGATGAAATCGCAAGCAGTGCGCAGGCCACTCTGGCGCACGAAAGCGCGCCCATGCAATCTCCCACCGCCCCATAGCCGACCATGACTCCAACCGCCGCATTGCGTGTCGCGCAAACCCCGGAAGAGGCGGCCTACATTTTTCTGGAGCAAGCCCGGCAGCAACTCGCAAACGGCAGGGAAATTACCCCCCTCGCGGTGCTGGTCTGTGAAGAGAACAATCATCCAGCCTATGATCTGGTGGGTCTGGCATTCTCGGACGAAAGTAGGAATTCCGCCTTCCGCCAGGTGGTCACGATGGCCAAGAACAAGACGGCAAAGGCGATCATTACGATCGCAGCGGCGGATTATTATGGGGCGCACAACGGCCATGCTCCCGAGGATTGCATCTTTGTGACGGTATCCGGGGAGGGAATCGAGACCCTGACCATGCGCTTGCCTTTTACTCGCGGACGCTGGCGGAGCAAAATTAAATTTGGAGACTTGGAAAGAAAGACCGAGCCTGTGCCTCTGGCTTTCCTGCCCGACTGGCCTTAAGTGCCTCTAACCAGGCCACAAACTCAATGGCCGTAGACAAAAGACTCTTGTTTCGTGCAATCGAAAAAACTGCGGCGAAAAACGTCCTGCATCATCCTGGCTCGGTTATAATCTGGTTCGTCCCTCAAGTGCTGTGCCGCTTGCGCGCCAACAAGCGGATCCGCCCACGGCAGGCAAACTTGGCCCAAAGAAACGCATCGTTGGACCGCTGAAGTGAATCCTAGACTTAGGAGTGCCCATGGCGATTCAGAAGACGGAAAGAATCTGGCATAACGGCAAGTTCATCCCCTGGGATGAAGCTCAACTTCACGTGATGTCACACGTGGTCAACTACGGCTCGTCGGTGTTTGAAGGGATCCGCTGTTATTCGCTGCCTTCGGGTCCGGCGATATTCCGCGCTGAGGAGCACATGCAGCGCCTGCTGGATTCGGCCAAGGTGTACCGCATCGAGGTGGAGTTTACCCGCGAAGAGCTGATCTCCGGCATGGTGGAACTGGTGGCAAGGAACGGCGTGTGGCCGTGCTACTTGCGCCCGATTGTGCTGCGCGGCTACGGTGAGGCGGGAGTGAATCCGTTCAATTCTCCCACCGAGGTGTACATCTGCAATTATCCCTGGGGCAAATATCTCGGCTCGGACGCTGAACAAGGTGTGGACATCTGCGTTTCATCGTGGACGCGCATCGCGCCCAACACTTTGCCGGCAATGGCCAAATCCGGCGCCAATTACATGAATTCGCAGCTCATCAAGATGGAAGCGATCTTGAACGGCTACGTCGAGGGCATTGCGCTTGACGTGAACGGCTACGTGAGCGAAGGCTCGGGCGAAAATGTTTTTGTGGTGCGCCACGGGACCCTGCAAACCGCACCGCTCGGGAACTCAGTTTTACCGGGCATTACGCGGGATTCAGTTCTGAAGATTGCGCAGTCCCTGGGAATTCCCGTCGTAGAGCAGGGTATTCCGCGCGAACTGCTTTATATTGCGGACGAAGTTTTCTTCACCGGCACCGCTGCCGAGATCACTCCGATTCGCTCGGTGGACAAGATCAGCGTGGGTAAAGGCATTACCGGGCCGATTACGCGATCGATTCAGAAGGAGTTTTTCGGAATTATCCACGGGGAAAAGCCCGACCGCTTTAACTGGCTGACTCCGGTGCCGGTTAAGAGTAAGCAGCCGGTTGGGGTGTAAGTTTTCGAGGTTTACCGGAAGCCGCCCTGCGGGGCGGCTTTTTGGCTCTTGCCCCTTTGCCTGCCACGATCTGCCCCAACGGCACCGGTTCTCTTGGGTCCCTTCGTAATAGGCACCAGCCGAGCCACAGGCACGCCTCGTCGCGTGATCGTCACTTCCCTACCGCTTTCAACGCCCCGTAGGAGCCGCGAGATGTGCGTCCTGGCATAGCTGATACTGACTATCATGAGTTCACGCTGGCAATGATGGGCGGGTGAGCCCTTCCAGTTTCTAACATCGGCGACGGTCCCCCGAAGCCCCATTACTTAGGTCATCTTGGGATAACTCACTTTTCAGTTCATGATACGAGAGGCCTCAAGGAACTCTCGCATGAACATTGATGACCTGCTTCGCATCGCCATGGAGCGGCGCGCCTCCGACCTGCACTTGAAAGTCGGCAACTATCCTCACCTGCGCATTGACGGCGAACTGGTTCCACTGACCGATCAGCCCCGCGTCAGCGCGGAAGACATGCTCACCATGGCATTCAGCATGATGTCGGCGCGGCAGAAGCAGAAGTTCAAAGAGTGTACGGAAATCGACATGGCCTACGGCGTGGCCGGACTGGGCCGCTTCCGTGTGAACGTATTTCAGCAGCGTGGCAATGTCGGCCTGGTGCTGCGCGTCATTCCAACGAAAATTCGAGCTCTGGATGAACTGTACTTGCCCAAAGTTGTCGAACAGATTTGCGACCTGCCGCGCGGCCTGATTCTGGTCACTGGCGTCACCGGCTCTGGTAAATCCACAACTCTGGCGGCGATGGTGGACCGCATCAATTCCACCCGCGCCGAGCACATCATCACCATTGAAGACCCCATCGAATTTCTGCACCGCGACAAAAAAGGCTACGTCAACCAGCGCGAAATCGAAGTGGACACGCCGTCGTTTGGCGCGGCGTTGCGCGCCTCCCTGCGTCAGGACCCGGACGTGATCCTGGTCGGCGAAATGCGCGACGTTGAAACCATCGGCACCGCGCTCCATGCCGCCGAAACCGGCCACATGGTGTTCTCAACTCTGCACACGCTGGATGCGGTCGAAACCATCAACCGTATCATCGCCGTATTCCCGCCACCGGAGCAGAAGCAGATCCGCTTGCAGCTTGCCGCGGTGCTGCGCGCGGTCATCAGCCAGCGCCTGGTCCGGCGTTGCGATGGCGAGGGCCGGGTGCCCGCTGTCGAAATCATGATCAACACCGCGTATATCCGGGAATGCATCCTGGTGCCGGAAAAGACCCGGGCGGTGCGCGAGGCCATTTCCGCCGGAACTTCGCAATACGGCATGCAGACCTTTGACCAATCCTTGTGGGACCTGTTCCAGGCCGGCCTCATCAATTACGAAACCGCTCTGGAAAACGCCTCGAATGCCGACGACTTCAAACTGCGTATGCAGGGCATATCTTCAACCAGCGACATTTCCAAGAACGCCATGCAAACTTCAGGCTACGGCAACTAGGCCTTCGCTCCAGAAACACGAAAGGCGCGCTCTGAAGCGCGCCTTTCCAATTGGAGGGAGGGCCAGAATTTCCGGTGGAGGCAATTGGGGTGAACCTTCTGGCCCCTTGCGAAGACCGATTCAGTAACTCGCCACCAGTTGCGGGTGGCAAGATGGCGCAGCGCCTAACACGCACAAGGCGCCGTTCAGGGTAGAAATATCAAACACGTGGTCCAGCCGTGTGCGGCTGAGAATCTCGCCCACAAAATGTGATGGATTCACCAGCTTAAGCTGCACTCCGCGGCTCCGCGCCCACTGATGCAGCGAAAGCAACGTCGTGAGACCGCCGGCATCGAGCGACTCCACTTCCGACAAGTCCAACACCACAATGCGGCTGCCCTTTTCGGACAGCACCGCGCTCCGGAGACTGCGAACCTCTTCACCACGCACGATGCGCCCACCGCATCTCACGACTGCTACGTCGCCGCTCTTCTCTACGTCTATGGTAAGCATGACTGGCTACCTCTCAATTTCTATTGGTTACTTACGAGAATAGACGGGAAAAAGTTCCCGGTGTCACCAAAATGTTAAAAGAATGATGTAAAAAGAAGTAAATGCAGCAGAATCCTCGGTGAACAGCCAAGCTGCACAATTAAGTCACGGCTGCTCAAGAGGATCGAACGAGTTTCAGAGTTTCTGGATATGTCATTTCCGCGTCCTAAAAAGACCGATTCGGAAGACGACCTCTACGAGTACGCTGTGGGCGCGCTGGCGCGCCGCATGCGCTCGGTGGCGGAACTGAAGCGCCTGTTGCGGCCGCGCGTGGAAGCTGAGACCGAGTATGGGCAAACGCTGGTGGAGTTGGTCATTCGCAAGTTGAAAGATCAGGGTTACTTGAACGACGCCCGCTATGCGGCTGCCTACTCTTCATTCCGCCGGGAGAACGAAAAGTTCGGGCGCCGCCGGGTGATTACCGATCTGAAAATCAAAGGCGTTCACAACGAGGTCATTGAGAAAGCCGTCGAGTCGGTTTACGGGAAGGTGAGCGAAGAGCGCCTGGCGCGCGAGTACTTGAAGCGCAAGCGGCTGGCAAAACCCAAAGATAAAAAGCAGAGTGCGCGAATTTTTCGGCAACTGCTGCGCGCTGGATTTGGGGCCAAAACGATTTTTGCCATTCTCAAGAAGTGGGATGCGGATGATGAAACCTTGGGCGCGTTGGAGAGCGAAATCGAGTAAGCATCCCGCCCAATGGTTGAAATCGCGCCCGGAATCAGCCATACTCTGGTGTCCCAATCCAACACTCAGGAGAACACTATGAGACTCAACTTCGGGAGAGCCCTCGCCATTGCGTTGCTGGCTTGCTCGGCTTTCGTGTACGCGCAAGTCGCCACCGACACCAAGGATGCTGCCAAAGACACCGGTCACGCCACCAAGGTGGCGGCCAAAGACACCGCCCACGGAACCAAAGTCGCCGCCAAGGACACGGCCAAGGGAACGAAAAAGGGCGCTGAGAAGACCGCCGACGCCACCGACGACGCCGCCCACAAGACGGGACACGGCGTAAAAGTGGCCGGCAAGGCCGTCGGCCACGGAGTCAAGAAGGGCGCAACCAAGACTGCCGACGCCGTAAAGTAGCGCGGACGATTTCGCACCGCAGAGGACACAGAGATCACGGAGGGCCGCAGCATCTGGCCTCGTTCGTGATAGCTGTGTCCTTTGTAGTTTAGAATTGATTTCTCATGCTCACCGGCTCTGAAATTCGACGTAAGTTTCTGGACTTCTTTGTCCAGAAGGGACACCGCGAAGTGCATTCGTCGTCACTCGTGCCGGCCAACGATCCCACCCTGCTTTTCACCAACGCGGGCATGAACCAGTTCAAGGACGTCTTTCTCGGCCTGGAAAAACGCGACTACAACAAGGCAACCACTTCGCAGAAATGCGTGCGCGCCGGCGGTAAACACAACGATCTCGAAAACGTAGGCTTCACCAATCGCCATCACACTTTTTTTGAGATGCTGGGCAATTTTAGTTTTGGTGATTATTTCAAGAAAGATGCGATCGCGTATGCCTGGGAGCTGATCACCTCGCCGGCATGGTTTGGGATTCCGAGGGACAAGCTGTATGTGACTATTTTCAAAGGCACCGACGGCCCGTTCGAGGCCGGGTTCGACGTGCCGCGCGACGCCGAAGCGTACGATCTATGGGCCGCACAGGGCGTGCCCAAGGACCGTATCTTTGAAATGGGGATGAAGGACAATTTTTGGCAGATGGGCGACACCGGACCATGCGGCCCCTGCAGTGAGATTCACTACGATATGGGGCTCGCCGCTTCCGAGCACGGCCACACCGATTGCGCCTTCACCTGCGACTGCGGTCGCTATGTCGAGATTTGGAACCTGGTGTTCATGCAATACGATCGGCAACCAGGTTCCACAAAACTCCTGCCCAAGCCGTCGATTGATACAGGAATGGGCCTAGAGCGGCTGGCGACGGTGCTGCAAGGCGTGATTTCGAATTACGATACGGATTTGTTTACGCCGTTGATTAGTCGCGCCGCGGAACTGACTGGCGACCTTCGCCCCCCCGGACAGCCGGGGACGGCTGTTTCTACGCAAACAGAAAAGAAACACGTGGCGACGGCCGCCCTCGGCCGTCGAGCCGAGCGAAGCTCGGCTGCGCCTTCGCATCATGGCGCGGCTTCACTACGTGTGATCGCCGACCACTCACGCGCCGCTACGTTCTTGATCTCTGATGGAGTATTGCCGGCCAACGACGGCCGTGGATATGTGTTGCGGAAGATTGTTCGACGCGCGATTACGCACGGGCGGTTGCTCGGACAGAGCGCGCCGTTCTTGTACCAGATGGTTTTTGCCGTGCGTGATTTAATGCAGGATGCGTATCCAGAATTAAAGGAAACCGCGGAGCGTGTATCGAAGGTCGTGCTCGCGGAAGAACAACGCTTTGCGCATACCTTGGATGTCGGGCTCCAGAGGCTCGAGACGCTGCTCGATAAAGCTGAACAGGGATGGAACCTTTCCGGTTCGACTGATGGTGCGATTAGTACCTTCATTAGAGAAACAAGTGAAAGCGAGCCCATCGGTGATTTACGTGCGCTGGATCGCCGGTTACCGGGCGATGAAGCATTCAAACTGTATGACACGTTTGGCATGCCTCTCGATTTCATACAGGACGCAACACGCGATCGAGGGATCATGTTTGATCAAGCCGGCTTCGACTCAGCCATGGCCGAGCAGAAAACCCGCGCCCGCGCCTCCTGGAAAGGCGCTGCCAAGCAGACCGCCAACCCCGCTTATCAGCAGCTTCCAAAGTCCACATTCGAAGGCTACCGCCAGACGCGTTCCGACAATTGCGAAGTGCTGGCCATCATAAAGAACGGTCAAGGCGCGCAGGAGCTCAAACCCGGCGACGAAGGCGAAGTCATTCTCGATCACACGCCGTTCTACGCAGAATCCGGGGGTCAAGTCGGCGACCGCGGATGGCTCTACTCCGACGATCACAACACTGTCGTTGCCGAAGTGAAGGGCTGTTATTCACCGATTCAGGGCGTACGCGCGCATCAAGTCATCATGAAACAACCGATTCGGGTCGGCGACAAGGTCGACGCAGTCGTCAATTCGGACATCCGCCAGTCCACCATGCGCAACCACACAGCCACGCATTTGCTGCAGGCCGGGCTGCGCGAAGTTCTGGGTAAACACGTCAAGCAAGCCGGGTCGCTGGTTGCTCCTAATCATCTGCGCTTTGATTTCTCCCACTTCACCGGTGTGGCCGAGGAAGAGCTGCAGGATGTAGAAGACCTCATCAACAAAGAGGTACTGCGTAACCAGAAAGTCGAAGTCATCGAGAACGTGCCTATCGACGTTGCCATTAACGAGTACAAAGCAATGGCGCTTTTCGGCGAAAAATATGGCGATAAAGTACGGGTCATCAAAATTGGCGACTTTTCGACCGAACTCTGCGGCGGCACGCACACCAACCAGACCGGCGAAATCGGCCTGATCAAGATTCTGAAAGAGGGCAGCGTGTCCTCCGGCGTACGCCGCGTAGAGGCGGTCACCGGCGAAACTTCTGTTCAACACTTCCGCAAAGATCACCAACTCCAGGAAGTGGTTGCTTCCTTGGCTGGCCATACCGAAGCCGCCAGCCCTGCAGAGGCCCTCAAACTCGAACTCGACAAAAAAGACGCCGAGATCAAGCGCCTGGCGCGGGAACTCGATCAGGCACGTATGAAGTCGGCGTCGTCATCTGTCGGTTCAGTCAACGAGAAGATCAAAGACGTGCGCGGCGTCAAAGTTCTCGCCCACCGGGTGGACAACCTGGAACGCGCCCAGATGCGTACTCTGGTGGATCAACTGCGCGACAAGTTGGGCTCCGGTGTGGTGGTGCTCGGTTCGACAAGCAATGGCAACGTGTCGTTGATTGTGGGCGTGACCAAAGACCTCACCTCAAAGGTGCAGGCCGGAAAAGTCATCGGCCCGGTGGCGCAGAAAGTCGGCGGCAAAGGCGGCGGGCGCCCGGACTTGGCCGAAGCCGGCGGCAAGGACCCAGCCGCACTCGACGCGGCGCTGAATGAGGCCTACGGAGTGGTGGAAGGCCTACTCAGCTAGAGTGGCGCGGACACTCTGTCCGCGCAGTTTGGTTGTTTTGAGCGATTTTGGTTTGACATCCCTGTTTCCAACCGCCATCATTCACTCGTGCAATAACGACGTTGGCCGTAATGACAAGCTTCCGGTTTTCCTATAAGAAGTTAAGAGCAGGTCCGCTTTGGTTTGGGGGGTCCTATGGAAGACCGAATCCGCTTCATCACTCACCAAGGCAAGCGAATCCTCTTCGTCGATTGCTCCGGCTGCTCGGCTGACGAATTGGAGCAAATCTCAAAGCTGGTGCCGAGCTACGTGACCGCCGAACCCAAGGAATCGCTGCTCCTGCTGGCGGATTTCACGGGGGCACAGTTTGACCGCGACGCCGTCGAACAAATGAAGCAAGGCGCAGTTTATGACCGTCCTTACCTGAAGCGCTCGGCCTGGTTCGGAGCGGAGAATTTACCGCACGTGTTCCACGAGCACCTCAAGAACTTCTCGCAGCGCGACCTCCCGCTTTTCAAAACGAAAGAAGAGGCATTGGACTGGCTGGTGAAAGGCTAGCTCATTCCTTCAAAGTTTCCGCGAACAACCGAGTCAGTTTTTCGAAGGCGCGTTCCGCTTGGGCATGATTGTAGACATGGCCTCCGGGCACGGTCCAGCCGTGCAGCGCGCCTTGGTAGGTCTCGCTTTCGTAGCGGCCTCCCCAAGCCTCGAGCGCGCCCTCGAACTTTGCGATCGATTCCGCGGGCATACTTTTGTCTTCGACCGCGTGACCGAAATACAGGCGAGCCTTGATGCGCGGGAGTTCGCGGTGAGGGCTGGTGGGCTGGTCAGTGCAGAGGCGGCCTCCGTGGAAGGAAGCCACCGCCGCGATGCGGTCGGGGCGGGCCGCGGCGGCGCGCATGGCCATGCTTCCCGAGAAACAGAAGCCGACTGCTCCCATGGGGCCCGGAGCCACGCCGTCCTGGGCGGAGAGAAAATCCACGTAGGCGGATGCGTCACGCTCCATGGCCTCCGGAGTCAGCGGCATGGATAGTTCACCCAGCCGCTTGTTGGTGCGCTCGTCCCCAAACTGGACCGGAAAGTCGAACACGGGAATCCGGCTGGTGCGGTAGAAGGGATTCGGAACCAGAACAGCGTATCCCTGCTCTGCCAGACGTCGCGCCATGCTTAGGTTTGCCAGACGCACGCCGACAATATCCACCAGGTAAAGCACCCCAGGGTAGCGCTGGCCTGGATTGGGGATGAAAAACGTGCCTTCGGCCGTTCCATCGGGTGTGGGTATGGTGATAGCCCGTTCGATCAAATAATTCTCCAGTCCTTCCGGTTGCTCACCGGCCTAGCTGCGCCATTTCAGCGTAACCGGCCCGGTCATGGGATGTTTCATCTCGTTCCCGCTACGCTTGGCCCCCAAATGCGAGGCCTTGAGCGCGAAATACCACTTCGCGGGACGGTCCGCGTCGTCGATCAGCATCAAGTGAGGATTGTGCTTCAATCCCTCCGCCTGCTTCTCCATGGTCTGCCGGTCTTGTTCCACAAATTTTGCGAACACGAACTTCAGCAACCCGGCGCTGCACGGCACCCAGCGAAACAGGTTCCAGCAGGCCACGACGTCGATGCGGCAATGACCGCGGGTAATGGGCGTGACCGTGGTCAGGCTGGCGAACCAATACTTCCCCGCCTGAATCGTTTCGTAGCGCTGGTTAGGCAGAACGAAGTCAATGGTGGTGGTAATAGCTTCGGCGTCAGCATACATCCGCAACAGCTTGTAAGGGGCGCTGTTGGAGCTGGGGGTGTGCGCGCTCATGCGGAATCCCATCGGAATGGGCTCGAAGTTCTTTTGCTTTTCATGGATGCTGTGGCGCGAGCGCCACCACCAGGCCTGATGGACAAAGGGCCCGTGCGCCGGGTCCATCAAGCCGATGATGCCGTGGTCAACGCTGCAAGGCAGCTCGGCGCTCAAGTGGGCGATCCTGTACTTGGCGCTGAACGTGGGGACTCGCGGAGCGGGAATTGGCGGCTCCGACGGCTTGGTGAATCCGGCGCCCTGCGGCGGCGCATCGGGAACGAACACCCAAACATAGTTATCGTGCTCCTCACAGGCATAGGCTCCGGCGAAGATGCGGTCGAACTTGAGGTCCTGATCGGCGGTGAGGGAAGGGATCAGTTGGCACTGGCCGCTATGGGCGTCAAACCGCCAGCCGTGATAGCTGCATTCGAGCTGTTGGCCGTCGAACTGCCCATGAGAGAGCGGCATGCCGCGGTGTGGGCAGGCGTCGCGCAAGGCGAAGGCATTGCCCTGGCGGTCGCGGCCGAGCACCAGGGGGATCTCAAGCAGCATCGCTTTGTGGAGGCGGTTGCGCGTAAGCGAGCCGCTGGCCATCGCCCGATACCAGAAGCCGAACAGCATCGGGGAGTCGGGGATCGAGCGCAAGTGCTCCAATTCTGGCATCGGTAACTGGGCAGCGTAACACAGCCCGTCCTCGTCGCGCCCTGGTCCTGGCAACTGGGGGCTCCGCCGCAGCAGAGTCGGAGGCATCAACCTCCTCGCCCTTGGGGGTGAGGGTGAGAACGAAGCGGTTGGCCAAGCCGTAAATCCATATTACCAATTTATTAAATGTATATTTATCATATACTTGCGAGGATTACCACCGTGGTTCTATGCCCCTTCGATAGATTGCCCTGCCCCTGTCCGCGGCCTATAATTAGCCTACTCTGGTAAGGGTTCTTCGTCAGGTTCTGGGCAGGTAGGCGCGAAGGTATGGTTGTGTGTCCACGCGCTGAGGTCGATACCGACTATGCGAAAGCACCTGCAACTCGGCCTGACGGCATCCGTCTTCGCGACCTGCCTTTCTATCACGCCATGGGTATGGGCCGCCGACAATACCGTGATCACATCCAGCACTGACAGGGACGGGCGGACGGTGTACGTGAATGAGTCTTTGCCCACGGCCAGCAAGCGATCCCAGACCCCGACCCGGCAGAGTTCGCTGGTGTTCTGGAGTCCGGCGGAGCGCCGCTGGAAGCCGGTTCCTTCCGCCAACGTCCGGGCAGCCCGTTCAGCGGCGGATGAAGTGAACCACCTGCTGGCATCCACCGGAGGGGTGGCGCCGGCGTCGCGGCCGGTTCGTGGCCGGGTTTTCTCGCAGCAGGAAATCGATGCCGCCATTGACCAGGCGGCGTCACGGCACAACGTGGATCCGAGTCTGGTTCGCGCGGTGATCAAAGTGGAGTCGAATTTCAATCCCAATGCGGTTTCCCGCAAGGGCGCGATGGGGCTGATGCAGCTTATGCCCCAGACCGCGCGACGGCTGAACGTGGCCAATCCTTTTGACCCGGAACAGAATGTGGACGCGGGCGTCCGCCAACTGAAGCAGTTGATGGAGAATTACGGGGGCGATGTGAAGCTCACACTGGCCGCCTATAACGCCGGGCCGGGAGCAGTCGCGCGCAGCGCGGGCGTGCCCCACTACGCCGAGACACGGCAGTATGTGAAGCGTATTACCCAGCTCTATTATGGCGGAACCGACACTACCGAGGACCGTATTCTCGGCAGTTCGTTTCATGAGCCGATTCAGGTGCAGCGCGACTCCCGGGGCGTGCTGCACATCAGCAACACGGAATAAGAACACACGCATCTCACAGCAATAACAGGTTCGAGTACAGGTTGGTAGGTTGATAAAGAAATCTTCAGTCAGATGCAGGCAGCCGACCCTAGCGGTTGCGCTGGTAGCAGTGTTGCTGCTGTTGCCGTGCTACGCGCGGGCGAATAAATCCGAAGCCTGGGCCCGCTCTCAATTCGCTGCTGCACAGCGTTTGCACCAATCGCTCGAAGCCCGGCCCGCTCAACGACTCACCCGCGCCGATTATCAGCGCGTGATCAATGCTTACCGCCTGGTTTACTACGAAGCGCCATCCTCCACTCGCGCCGATCCCAGCGTGGTCGCCGTCGCACAGCTGAAGGAGGAAATGGGCCGGCGGTTCGAAGACCACGACATTCTGCGCGCCGCCATCGAGCAATACCAGTTCCTGCGACGCCAGTACCCCGGGAGCAAGGCACGCTTTGGGGCGCTGTTCCGCATCGGCGAAATCTACAAAGAAGACTTGCACCAGGATGCGCAGGCTGACGCGGCCTTTCACGAGTTTCTGCAACGTTACCCGCACAACCAGTTTGCCGGGCAGGCACGCCGGGCGCTGGCGGAACCGGTGGAGAAGGCTAGCCTAAAAACAGTATTGAAGAAGCCTGCCGCTCCGCCCCATCCGGCCGATGTAGAGGATGTGAAGCCCGCAGCTGACGCCGGCGACGATCAGGCAGCTTCTGACACTGGCGGCAAGAATGCGGAACCAGACGAAGCCGAGTCCGGCGGACTCGTTCTGGTTACCGGCGTCCGCCACTGGTCAACCCAGGATTACAGCCGCATTGCAGTCGATCTGGGCGGAGAAGTGAAGTTTGAATCGCAGCGCATCGACGGACCCGACCGTATCTTCTTCGATCTGCTGAATACCCGGCTTGATCCCCAGCTTCCGGCGAAAAGCATCGACGTGGATGATCACTTTTTGAAAAAGATCCGCATTTCCCAATTTCGCCCCGGGCGTACTCGCGTGGTGCTGGAAGTGAATGACGTTTCCAAATTTCAGGCATCGTTGAAGTCGGACCCGCCACGCCTGGTGATTGAGGTACGCGACACGGATGTGCCTGAGAAGGAGGCTCGCAACCACCCTGCCAAAGCCGCGGCGGTCGCCGAAGATGCAACATCGGCGGAGGCAGGCGCAGACGCCCAAACCGCCGCGAAGAAGGTCAGGAATGCGTCTCTGAAAACTGACTGCCGCGATGCGGACCCGGAAAACTGTGCCGCCGGCGGTGAGGAAGAACCTGCGAAGAAAACAATCGTAGTCAGCAGCAACGGCGTCAAGAAGACGATTGTAGACGCGGAAGATGACGACCAGCCGGCCGTCAAAACCGTTGCCAAACTCGAAGCGCCGGAGGTCAAACCGGCTCGCAAGACTTCGCCGCGAAGCTCGCTTCGTGAACCGGTGGCCCGTAAGAAGGGCAAGCTGCCGTCGCCGGCTGTCGACGAGGAGGCCCGCGAAGCCCAGCCCACCGCCAGCGGCGACCGCTCTCTGACTCGTGCCCTGGGTCTGAAGATTGGCAAGATCGTCATTGATCCCGGCCACGGCGGGCACGATACCGGCACAATCGGTCCGCGGGGCTTGCAGGAGAAAGATGTAGTGCTTGACGTTAGCCGCCGCCTGGGCAGGCTGCTGACCACACGCCTGGGGGCGGAAGTGGTCTACACCCGCAGCGACGACACTTTCATTCCGCTGGAGACTCGCACCGCAATTGCCAACCAGGAAGGCGCCGACCTTTTCGTCTCCGTCCATGCCAACTCCAGCCGCGATCCCGACGCCCGCGGCGTTGAAACCTACTACCTGAATTTCACCTCCTCTGCGGATGCGCTCGAGGTTGCCGCACGCGAAAACGCGGTTTCGGAAAGTACGATTCACCAGTTGCAGGACCTGGTCAAAAAGATCGCACTGAAAGAAAAGATCGAAGAATCGCAGGAGTTCGCCAGCGACGTGGAAAGCTCGCTACACGCCGGCCTGGCCGCAAAGAACCCAGGCGTGCGGGACCGCGGGGTCAAGAAGGCTCCGTTCATTGTGCTGATCGGAGCAAACATGCCGTCGATCCTGGCGGAGATTTCCTTCGTCAGCAATCCCGTCGATGAACGAAAGCTTCGTACCGCCGACTATCGCCAGCGCATTGCCGAATCCCTCTACCGTGGAATTGCCAAGTATTGCAACGGTTTGAGCGGAGTGAAAGTCGCAAGCACTGCCGAAAAGGGCGAGGGGCAGTAATCCTGAATACCTCGTACCGTTCCGATGACATTGCTCCGGCGAAACACCCGGGCCCCGGCTTCTCTGGAAACTTTCCCTCTCCCCCGGTAGTCTAATGGCACAGGATTGGTGTGTCTTCGATGCGGTTTTCCGCGGTACTTTTCGGGCTGGCGATTCTGCTCTCGTATCCGGTGTTTGCGGGTGCGAAAGCTTCCGCTGCGCCGATTTTGCCCCATGAGTTTGGAGGATGGACGGTCTCCGGCAAAGTCAACAGCAGCGCCGATCCCGCAGTCGCTGATCCCGTGAATGCAGCGGTGCTTAAGGAATACGGTTTCGATAATTTCGAGTCCGCCACCTACGTCCGTGATGACGGCCGCAAACTGGCGCTGAAGGCGGCGCGTTTTGCCGATACCAGCGGCGCTTATGGCGCCTTCACTTTCTATAAAACCCCGCCGATGTTAGTGGAAAAGATCGGCGATCAGGCCGGATCTCTCAACGAGCGTGTGCTGTTCTACCGCGGCAATGTTCTGGTGGATGCGGTCTTTCAGCGACTGTCAGCCATGTCCGCCGCGGAGCTGCGGGAACTGGCCGGCGATTTGCCACCAGCCACCGGCAATGCGCAGGGACTGCCCGGCTTGCCGGCCTATCTACCCACTCAGGCATACGTGAAGAATTCCGCCAAATATGTGTTGGGGCCGGCCGCCCTTGAGAGAGTAGATGCGCCCATCTCATCGCAGTTGGCCGACTTCAATGCCGGCGCGGAGATCGTTCTGGGAAAATATGCCAGCTCAGGCGGCGAAGCCACGTTGATGCTGATCTCCTATCCCACACCACAAATCGCCGGCGCTCACTTGCGGAAAATCGAAGCGGCGCAATCGCAGAGTGCCGCCACCTTCACCCGGCGCACCGGACCAATTGTGGTTGTGGTGAGCGGCGCACTCTCGCCGAGCGAAGCCAAAGCGCTACTGGCTTCGGTGAATTATGAAGCCGATGTCACCTGGAATGAGAACACCTATTTCGATAAGAGGAACAACATCGGCAACCTGGTGTGGAACGCTCTGGTGCTCTGCGGCATCCTGATGGCGTTCGCACTCGTCATCGGGATCGCCTTCGGCGGCGTGCGGGTGCTGGTGCAACACATCATTCCCGAAAGGGTCTTTCATCGCGAACGGCAGGTGGATTTCATCTCGCTGCAACTCGATGAAAAACCCTCCCCAACTGGCGATGGAAACGTAAGTTCATCAATCAAAGTGGTTTAGGCTAATCCGCTCCCAAGTGTCTCAGAATGAGGCAGTGGAAATACCTGTTAACCTATTTTATAAGTGATTGAAAATAAAGGTATTTATTTCACAAAAATTCCTTGACACCCCCCTTTTTCGGCTCATAAGATTTCGCCAGAAAGTTTTGACGGTTGAAATCTCCGTTGGAACTATTCTCCCTTGAAAGAAGAGGCCGCCTTTTGCCGGGTGGCCTTTTCGTTTGTCCAAAGCTTCGAAGCTGGGAACGTTGTTGGCATGCCGTTCGTATACTCATTAGAACTGAGGCTGCTTAAGGAGAAACCATGTTCTGCGACAAATGCGGCAGTGCGGTACAGGCGGACCAGCGTTTCTGCGGCACGTGCGGAAGAGAGTTGACAGGCGGGGCCGGCGTCGGATTTCCACGCCGCAGCAGGGTGCACGAACACATTCGTCTGCTCGGCATCCTCTGGCTGGCGTTCGCCGCGTTTAACGCGCTCGGAGCTGTCATTCTTTACGTGCTGGCCAACACGCTGTTCCGTCACATGGCAGAGTTCGGTGGACCCGCCAATGCTGGTACCTGGTTGCATCCTTTCATCGGCGTCATCGCCTTGATCGTCGCAGCGAAAGCCGCGCTCGGATTCGTGACCGGCTGGGGATTATTGCAGCGCGAGCCTTGGGCCCGCATGCTGACCATCGTCCTTGCCTTCCTGGCGCTATTCCACGTGCCCTTTGGAACCGCTCTGGGCGTTTACACCTTGTGGGTGCTATTGCCCGCGGAGTCGGATGCGGAATATCACTCACAGGCGCGCGGGATTCACGCGGCATAAAACGGGGACGCACATTGGTTTTGGGTGGGAGCAGCACTTTAGCGCCTGCGGCACTTACCCGGTACGAAATGGACGAAAGAACTCCCGCAACTCCTGCGCCAGCAGTTCCGGCTCTTCCCAGGCGGCGAAGTGGCCGCCTCGCGGCATCTCCGTCCAACGTTGAATGTTGTAAACACGCTCTGCCCAGCAACGCGGCGGCATCGGATCTTCTTTGGGAAATCGGGCGACTCCGCACGGAACCTTCACTCGCTCCCCTTGGGCAAAATGCAGGGGAGCTTTCGAGCTCTCCAGATACAGCCGCATCGACGAGCCAATCGTTTCCGTCAGCCAATACAACGAGACGTGCGCCAGCAATTCGTCTTTGCTGAATCGGCGCTCGACGTCACCATCGCAATCCGCCCAATCGCGATACTTGTCGATCAGCCACGCCGCAAGCCCCATCGGAGAATCGTTGAGCGCGGCGGCCAGGGTCTGCGGCTCGTTTCGCTGCACGTGCCAGTAGGCGCCTTTTCGATCAATCCAGCGCTCGGCGGCGCTCAGGAAGGCCCTTTCTTCGTCATTCAAGGGCGACGCGGCATCCACAAACGGTAAATACGATCCTGGAATGTAGTTCAAATGAAATGCGAGCACGCGCTCGGGATATTTCCACGCCAACACGGTGGATACGTTGGCGCCGAAGTCTCCTCCCTGGGCTGCAAACTTCTCATACCCCAGTTGCCGCATGAGTTCTGCCCAGACTTCAGCGGTCTTGAAGGTGTTCCAACCCGGCGTGCCGGGCCGTCCCGAAAAACCAAAGCCGGGAAGAGAGGGCACGATCACATCGAATGAGTCGCCGGGATCTCCGCCAAATTGTTGCGGATTCGCCAGCAGCGGGATGAGCTTGAGCATTTCTAAAAATGTCCCCGGCCAGCCATGCGTGACCACGATGGGCAGCGGCCGCTTCCCTGCCCCGCGCACATGAATGAAATGAATTTTGAGCCCGTGGATTTCTGCCTGAAAGTGCGGCAAGCGGCCCCAGTCCTGCTCCTGCCGCCGCCAATCGAATCGGTTCAGCCAGTGGTCGCGAAGGGACCGCAGGTACTCGCTGTCGAAGCCGTAGGTCCATCCGGAATTGACGATCTCATCCGGAAATCGCGTGCGGGCCAGACGCTCTTTCAAGTCGGTCAGTTGAGCCTCGGGGATGTTGACCCTGAATGGAGAAATCGCCATCGGCAAATTATAGAGTGCGGCGGGGCGGACCACCGCCGCCCTTTACGCCTCTTCCCCACACATTTAGAATCAACAGCAGGCCGACGTAGCTCAGTTGGTAGAGCAGCCGATTCGTAATCGGCAGGTCAGCGGTTCAACTCCGCTCGTCGGCTCCATCCTTCCGAATTATCCTGATTTTCTTGCGGTGTGTTTAGCGTCCCGGGTTCGCACCCAGACTGGGTTGGGGTCACTTCCGTCTGTCCCCGAATTATTCGATCTCCCCGAATTATTCGATCTCTGCCCAACCGCAAGTTTACCTTGATCCGTCCCCAGACGACAAAAGCATCGACGGTTCTTCGTGCTCGGACGAGTTCACCCCTGGAAGGTACTCCAGTCCAGGATATTCATCCGCGTCGGGAGCCGTGAGGCAGCGGCC
>JBOGLG010000048.1:0-191706 GCA_050745985.1 Terriglobales bacterium
CCCGAACACATCTCCTTCATCGCCAATCCACGCTACTCCGCACTCGCTCGCACCACCCATGCCGGAGCCGTTATCGTCGCGCCCAACTTCCCCGAAATCGCCGCCGCCACGCTCCGCACCACCAATCCCTACCTCGCCTTCGCCAAAGCCATACGGCTTTTTTACCGCGAACCCGACTACCCGCCCGGCATTCATCCCACCGCCGTCATCGATCCAACCGTAAAAATTGGCAAGAACGCCCACATCGGCCCTTACGTCGTCGTCAGCGAAGGCGCAATCATAGGAGACAACGCCACCCTTCTGCCCCACGTCGTCATCTATCCGCACGCCGTCATTGGAGACAATTTCTTCGCTCACGCCCACTCCATCGTTCGCGAGCATTGCCGTCTCGGCAATGACGTCGTCCTCCAGAACGGAGCCATCGTCGGTTCCGATGGCTTCGGCTTCGCAAAAGACGATGCAGGAATCTGGCAGAAAATCGTCCAGTCAGGCCCCGCCATTCTCGAAGATGCCGTCGAAGTCCAGGCCAACTCCTGCATCGACCGCGCCAGCGTAGGCGAAACCCGCATCGGCCGCGGCACCAAGATCGACAATCTCGTCCAGGTCGGCCATGGCTCACACATCGGCGAAGACGCGCTCCTGGCATCGCAAGTCGGTCTGGCGGGATCCACCGAGATCGGCGACAAAGTAATTCTCACCGGGCAAGTGGGCGTGGTCGGTCACTGCAAAGTAGGGGACGGCGCCATCGTCACCCCGCAAAGTGGTGTCGCCGGAGACATTGAGGCCGGAGCGATCGTCAGCGGCGCGCCCGCCGTGGAACACAAACTCTGGCTGAAGTATTCCGCCTTGCTCAGCAAGCTGCCGGAAATCGCGAAGGCGGTGCGGGAAAGAAAAAGCTAGCCACTGCGTACACGAACATCTTTAGTTCATAGCTTTTCCTTAGCGTACCTTCGTGTCCTTAGTGGTTGAAGGCCCTTGAAACTCGAGTGGCAACCCGCTCTCGATCACGCTGCGTACCTTCTCCATCAACTGCTCGCGCGATCCGAAATCCTTCGGCTCAATGGGAGCATGAAAAATCACATCCACCGGCCCCGGCTTGATCGCGAATCGTCCCTTAGGCATGACGTAATGCGTGCCCGCAATCGTGATTGGCACCACCGGCACGTTGCATCCCTCCGCCAGATAAAACGGGCCCTTTTTAAAAGGGATCAACTTGCCATCAAACGAACGATGGCCCTCCACGTAAATCGTCATGTTGACCTGCTGACGCACCACTTCGCTGGCAAACTTCACCGCGGCAATGCCCGCCTCGCGGTCTCCGCGATCGACCGGAACCATCGACCCCATACGCATGGCTTTGCCCATGACCGGAATATCAAATAGTTCTCGCTTGATCAGGACCGAAGTGCGCCGGGGAAGCAGCGGGACAGTGATCGGCGGGTCGAGGTTCGAAACGTGGTTTGACATGAACACATAGGTGCGATTGGGATCAAGTTTGTCCAGGCCAACCACCCGGGTCCGCACCCCCACCAGACGAACCCCGGCGGCCGCGCCCCACATAAAGACCTGATACATCAACTCAACATCCCCGACGATAAACGACCATGGGATGAAAAACAGCGCCACCGGAATCAGCGCCAACCCCCAAAACGTCAAAAGCACAAGAGTGCGAATCACAGTCGGATCGTGTCTCCCTCTCAGCGCCCGGCTTTGGCCTGGCTCGCCGCCAATGACTGCAACCGCTCCGGCAGCTTCTCGTAAATCCCGCCGAAACCACCGTTCGAAAGGATGGCGACCACGTCTCCCGAATGCAATTCCGGAGCAACCAGTTGCACAATGGCATCGGCAGAAGGCACAACCCGGGCCCGCCGCCCCCGCCTTTGCAGGTCGCTGGCTACCAGAGTCAGATCAAGACGCTCGGCTTCCGGAATGGCTTCCGACTTGAACACTTCCGCCACCACTACTTCATCCGCCAGGGCCAAACTTCCAGCCAAATCATTCTGAAAAACATTGCGCCGAAGCGTATTGGATCGCGGCTCAAGAATCACCCACAGCCGCGACCCCGGATAGCGCGATCGCAAAGCCTTCAACGTGCCCGCGATGGCGGTAGGATGATGCGCAAAATCGTCAATGATCGTCACCCCGTTGATGCTGGCGCGAACTTCCAGGCGGCGTTTCACGCTCTTGAAAGTCTTAAGCGCGGCCGATATCTCCGCTACGCCGACTCCAAAATCCGCAGCCAGTGCGGCCGCCGCCGTGGCATTCCACACGTTGTATTCTCCCGCCAGCGGGAATTCGAAGTTGGCCCAGGGCTTGCCGTCACGGAGAACCGTCCACGCCGTGCGTTCAGGGGTCAACTGTAAATCACTGATTCGCCAGTTCGCGCTCGCTCCCGAACCGTACCGCTCGACCGGACAGAACGCCCGCGCCAGGCAGCGCTCAATGCTCTCTCCCGAATCAAAGCCTACGATCCGCCCGCGCTTCGGAACCAGATTCACCAGCCGTTTGAACGCAGTCTCCACCGCATCGAGGTCCTTGTAAATATCCGCATGATCAAACTCAACCGACGTGAGAATAACCGCGTCAGGAAAGTAGTGGAGAAATTTCGGGCCTTTGTCGAAGAACGCGGTATCGTACTCGTCGCCTTCCAGAATAAAGTGTTTGCCGTCTCCCAGTTGAAAACTGCTGCCAAAGTTCTCGGGGATCCCCCCGATGAGAAAAGACGGCCGCAGTCCTGCCGATTCAAAGATCCAAGCCAGTATCGAAGTCGTGGTGGTCTTGCCGTGAGTGCCAGCCACCACCAGCACTTCCTTGCCTCGCAAGAACTCATCATGCAGAATCTGCGGCAGTGAGCAGAACGGAATCCGCTGGTCGAGAACATGCTCCAGCTCTACGTTGCCGCGCGAAACGACGTTGCCGACAACCACCAGATCGGGCCGCGGCTCAAGATTCGCCACCGCGAACGGCTGCCGGACGGAAATCCCCAGCGAGGCCAAAAAGTCCGACATCGGCGGATAAGCCGCCGCATCCGATCCCGTGACTCGGAACCCTCGCTTCTGAAGCATTCCCGCGAGCGACGCCATCGCCGTCCCGCAGATTCCAATCAGGTGAATATGTTCAAGCCGCTTTCCTCTGTGCACCTCTGTGCCCTCTGTCAAGAATTCCCCCGGGCCGCCGCCGTCCCGCTGGTTGCCGCCTCCAGGATTCTCAGCCGAACTTCCCCGCCCCGGACGCTCAACCCAGCCCGCACCCCAATCGGCAAAGTAATGTTCCCGCGCGACACATGCCCCGACCGCAATCCGTGAGCGATCGGCACCCGCAACTCCCCCAGGACGCGCATCACGACTTCTTCCAGGGTATAGCCCTGTTTCGGATGTTGCACACAGTCAAGCATTTCCCCGAAAACGATCCCGCGAACTCCCTTCAACTTCCCAGCCAGCTTCAACTGCATCAGCATCCGGTCAATCTGGTAAGGGCGCGTTGCCACATCCTCAACAAACAAGATCGTCCCTACGGTCTGGATTTCGTAAGCCGTCCCCAACGATGCCACCAGCATCGACAGACAGCCCCCATAAAGAATCCCCTCTGCCGCACCGTCGGCCAGGCCCTTAACGCCCGTAAGATCTGGGGCCCACTCGGCTTCCCCGCCCAGCGCGGCTTTCCACGAAGCCACATCCGCTCCGCCCTCCTGTGCGAAATCCTTGGCCGCCATCGGTCCATGAAATGTGACCAGGCCGGCAGCATCCGCAAAGTAGGTCAAAAGCGAAGTAATGTCACTGTAGCCAACAAAAATCTTGGGATGCGATTTGACCTTCTCCACATCGATGGCGTCCAGCAGATAGTTAGAGCCATATCCGCCCCGCGCGCAAATAATCGCGCGCACTTCCGGCCGCAGAAACATGTCTTCAAGCTCCTGCGCTCGCCGCTTCACTGATCCCGCGAAATACAAGTCCTGCTCAAGAATGGAGTCGAAGTAGAACGGTTTGTACCCCAAAGCACGCAAGCTCTCGCAGCCCAATTCCAGCAATTCACGCTTGATGTTACTGGCAGGAGCGACGATGCCGACGGTATCACCGGGCTGAAGGGCGGCTGGTCTGGCGCGCGGGTTCGGCGGTGTGGGTGGCATCTGAACTCATCCTAAAGGAAAAACTCCCCGCGGCAGATTAGCTGCGCCGGTCCTCGCAGAAACACATCACCCTGCCAGCGCACCGTCTGCACTCCTCCGGGTGCGTGTACCCGTACCGGCGACTCCGCCTTCCCCGTAGCAATGGCCGCAACCGCAGCCGCACAGGAACCAGTGCCGGAAGACTGCGTCTCACCCACTCCACGCTCAAAGAACCGAGCAGAGACATATTCCCTGTCCTCAATCACTACCATCTCAATGTTAATGCCTTGCTTGAAGTGTCGATCGAGCCCGATCTCTGCCGCCTCCCGCTGCCATTCAGGCATGAACTCTTTCACAAATATCACGTAGTGAGGGTTCCCCATGGAAACTGGAGTCCCCCGAATTTCGCGCGAGCCCAGCCTTACCACCAACTCAGCTCCGACCTGTGGTTCCCCCATGGCGATTTCGAATTCAAACTGCGTCTCGCTGCGCGAAATCAGGGCACAAATTTTCAAGCCGGCGCCAGTCCGCACCACCATCTTCTCTTTGGCGCGCTCGGCGCACAGATAGGCGGCCACACAGCGGGTGCCATTGCCGGAAATTTCCGCCTCCGAGCCATCAGCATTGAACAACCGCGCTTGCACATCCGCATCAGAGGAAGCAAACAGCCACTCCACACCATCCGCTCCCACACCCTGATGGCGATCGCAAAGCCGCCGGGTCAAAGCCGCCAGGTCCTGCGCTCCGCGCTCGCCATCTATCACTAGGAAGTCGTTGCCGCAAGCGCTGGCCTTCACGAAAGGAATTACGGTGGCCGATGGATTCATTCAGCCCTGCACTCGTCCCACTGCAACCGCACTTACCAGAACCTTGGACTGCTTGAGTCCGTGGAAGATTTGTTGCTGTTCCTTGCGAGTGCCTTCAACCTCAAACTGATATCGCACATGCTCCGGAGTGGCCGCAATTTGCACGTTCTGCGTCACTGCGTGCACAACCTCCAGGACGCGATTAACCTCGGCGCTTATTTTCTCAGCGCTCGGCCCGGCAACTTCGTAGGTATGCGCCGCCAACTTGAGACTGAAGCGCTCTTCCGCGTCGCCCAGAAGGAACAGACAAATCAGGATAAGCACGGTGGCGAAAGTGGCAGTCACATAGAACCCCCCGCCGACCGCCATGCCGACCGATGCCACCACAAACAGCGTCGCCGCCGAAGTAATCCCGGTCACCAGATCACGACCGGCATGAATGATGGTACCGGCGCCAATAAATCCGATTCCGGGAATAATCTGTGCCGCAATCCGGGTATGGTCCCCGAGATGCTCCACCGCCAATGCATCGGAGAGAATGGTGTACATGGCCGCCCCCAGGCAGATAAACAGATTGGTGCGCAGCCCGGAGGGTCGGTGTTTCAATTCACGTTCCAAACCAATCAAACCGCCCAGGATCGCCGCCACCACCAGCCGTAGGGTCGAGACCCCGGCCGTTCGGGCGATCTCATTCTGCATCATCTCGTAAACTTGGTGAGCTGCCAACATGAGCTGATTTGGCTGGATTCTATCACTGCAAAACCGCGCCCGAACCGCTTCCTGCGCCGCCGAGTTAACCCGCGTGATTACCGGTCAATGCGGCCGGTCCAGTAGAGAGTGGCCGGAGGTTGGCCTTCGCTGTGAATCACCACCACAGATTTGAGGTCTTGTCTCTGTACTTGCGTGGCCACGGGATCACCGGCCACGGCAACCACGTAGTCAACGTACCGGTGAGGATCGGCCAACGCCCGCTCCCACAAGCCTTCTGGATCGGATGGCTTTGCCCACGGGCGATGGTTGCCCTCGTTGATCGTCCGTCGCAATGGAATCCCGGCTCGTTGCAGCGCGCCTACATGATCGCCGAGGTACATGAGGATGCTGGCATCGCGCGGCAATAACTTCAGATTCGACGCCAGTTCGGCTTCCAAACTGATGCGGGCGCGCGAGTTCACCCAAGCCTCGCGGTAGCAGATCGGTTGCGCCCGCCAAGTTGATGCATAGCTCGCGGCCACCAATCCGGCAACCGCAACCCCCGCCGCAGCCTTCATCCACCGTCCTCGCCCCAACCTCAGCAAGAAATGGAAAAGCAACGCACCTGACACTGCGAAGGCAGGAAGCAGTTCCAATCCGTAGCGAACGTTGTAAAGGGAAAACGGCCACCATGGCGGAAGATAGATCGGGACCCCGCCGTAAGCGACCGACAGCGTGTAGAAGATCAGCGGCGTCCACAGCAGCAGCATGGGCCACAGCCTCAGGTCGAAAATGAAGATCGCCAGCGTGCCCAGTACCAGCACTCCCACCCACATCCATTGCCAACCGGCCTCGGTCATGTTCAGCTCGGCCGACTTCAGGAAGTAGCTGAACGCCACCGGAAGATCGTGGGCCCCGGGATGACTCTGCATGCTCTTCTGTTCGATTGCCCGGGCCGAATACGGCCCATTCGCAAATTCCAGCGGATTGCGATAAACCGCCGCGTTGTAACCCAGCCACAGCACCGGCCCGGCAGCGGCCAACAGCACGAACCGCGCAAAGGCGCCGCCGTTGCTGCGCGCCCTTCCCGTCCGCATCACCACCAACCCCGCCGCCACACCCAAAGCAACCGCCATCGACGACCCGTCATAGCGGGTGAAACACGCTCCGGCAACACACATTCCGCATTTTGTCAGCGATGAAGCTCCCCTGCGGCCGTCCTTCCCTGCCCTCGCCGCCGCTCGCGCGAACTCACAGAAGTGCACCAGCGCCCAGACGAATAGCGCCAGATACACCGGCTCAGTCATTGCCGTAGTCTGTAAATAAAGAAGATTCGGATTGCCGGCGTAGATCAAAGCCGCAAGCCACGCCGAAACTTTCGCCGCCAGCTCCGGCTCGGCATCCTGGCTCAAACCTCCCAGCACCAAACGGAAGATGCCGACTGCGCCCAACACGTAAGCCACCATCGAGGGCACAGCCCCGGCAATCCCCGTCTGCCAGGCCGCATCGGAAAACAAAAACGGAATCATCAGCAGGTGCGGAAGCGGGAGCCAAACCGTTCCCAATTGCAGAAGCCCCGGCGTTTGGGAATCAATCACCCGCCGTGCGATGTTGATATGGGCCACGGCATCGCCGTAAAGCAGCAGGTCCCCGTGCCGGTAGTAGAAAAGAAACGCCACCAGCGACGCCGCCGCGGCAAGCTGGCCTACGAGTGTTGTCTGACGGTCCCAGCGGCCTGTGGGCGGGAGCTTCATTCCAGGTGGGTGAGTTCGCGGAACACTTGAAAGCGGGCATCAATTTCCTCCCGCGTCAGAGATTGCAGGCGCTCGGTGCCGAACCGCTCCACGGCAAACGATCCCATCACGCCACCGTAAAACAGCGCTCGCTTGAGCACTTCGCGATTCAGGCTCTCTTGCGAAGCAATGTACCCCATAAAGCCGCCGGCAAAAGAATCGCCCGCCCCGGTAGGATCTTTCACTTCGTCAATCGGCAAAGTAGGCGCGCGAAACGGATGCCGCCCGATGCCAAACGCACCCTCACGGAAAAAAATGGTGGCGCCATATTCGCCATGCTTGATGACCAGAGCCTTCGGGCCCATGGCGAGCACTTTCTGTGCCGCCCGCGGCAGATTCCGCTCTCCCGCCAGCATCTTGGCCTCGCCGTCATTGATCAGCAACACATCAATGAGCTTCAGAGTCTCCAGCAGTTCCTCCCGCGCCCCCTGAATCCAAAAGTTCATGGTGTCGCACCCGGTCAGCTGGACCTGTTTCATTTTTCGCCGCACCTCAGCTTGCAGCGTAGGCTGGATGTTCCCCAGAAACAGGAATTTCGAATCCATATATTCCTTCGGGATTTGCGGCTTGAACTCCTGGAAGACATTGAGTTCAGTGAAGTCCGTCTTCGCTTCGTTAAGGTTCTCCATATATTGCCCGCCCCAGCGAAAGGTCTTCCCCTTGGCATGCTCTATGCCGCGGATATCAATCTTGCGCATCTTGAACACGTTCTCGTGCTCGGCGGTAAAATCCTCTCCCACCACCGCGACCACCCGCACCTCGGTAAAGTAGCTCGCCGAAAGCGCAAAATATGTCCCGGACCCGCCCAGAATGTCGTTCACCTTGCCCGAAGGGGTGGCAATCGAGTCAAACGCAACCGAACCCACGGCCACAATGCTCATGCAGTTTTATCCAGATACTTTCCTAGAATGAGTTTCAATTTCTCCCGCGTCGCCGCTGGGACCAGGCTGCGGTCTGTCAAAATCGCATGCGCCAGCGCCGAGCCGCACTTGCAACCTCGCCCCGCCGGCAGCTCAGCCACGGTTTCGCGCACGACATTCGCGGCATTGTCCGCATTCTTAGCCAGCACCGCCAGAATTTGCTCGACCGTCACCGAATCGTGATTGGGATGCCAGCAGTCGTAATCGGTGACCATGGCTACAGTCACGTAGCAAATCTCTGCTTCCCGCGCCAGCTTCGCCTCTTGCAAGTTGGTCATGCCGATCACATCCATTCCCCAACTGCGATAAACATTCGACTCAGCTTTGGTCGAGAATTGAGGCCCTTCCATGCACACATAGGTCCCGCCCAGTTTGCCGGTCACCCCAACCTTCTTACAGGCTGAATGCACAACACCAGCCATCTCCGCGCAAATCGGGTCCGCGAAAGCGATATGCGCCACTACGCCATCGCCAAAGAACGTATCCACCCGGTGCCGAGTGCGATCAAAAAACTGATCGGGAATTACGAAGTCCATCGGCCTGTGCTCTTCCTTCAGTGACCCCACCGCCGAAACCGAGATTATCCGCCCCACCCCGAGCTGCTTGAACCCATGAATATTGGCGCGAAAGTTAAGCTCGCTCGGCAAAATGCGGTGCCCCCGCCCATGCCGCGCCAGAAACGCAACCCTGCGTCCCGCCAACGTGCCCAGCACATAGGGATCGGAAGGATCGCCAAAGGGAGTTTGCAGGCTCAATTCCTTCACCTCGCTGAATCCGGGCATGGAATAAAGCCCGCTCCCCCCGATAATGCCGATTTCCGCTTGTGACAAGAGTATTCCCTCTAGATTCTTCTGGCTTTGAAAGCGAAGTTGAGATTATACAAGGGATCGTAAGGCAAGAAGCGCCGGCGATCTATTTGCGTTCATCCGCGTGCATCGGCTGCGGCAAGGTTTTAACGCCGCCGGAAGTCCCTCTTAGTAATTCCTGCTCCAACTGCTCCGTCGTAGCCTGCTCAAAGCTCTCCGTGATCAGCACGCTCTCTACCTGCACCGCAATCACCACCGGCCCCTCTTCCGTCAGCCAGGTATGCGTGCCGGTCAGGCTCCCAGGCACGGGCGTCGGGACCGCCGTCTTTTCCTCGACCTGGTGTACATGCTTATACCGTTTTCCGAGCGCCGCGGCATAAATGGCCCCAAATTTCGCCGCACTCTCCGCATCCGACCAGCGGGAAAGGTACATGACATCCAGAGGCGCTGTCGCATCCCCTTTAGGCCTGGCTGCGTAATAGTAACCGCCCCGCCAGTGCGGATAAAGCGCGTGCGATGCCTCGACTCCCGCATACTGGTCCACCAGAAGCGCAACGTCGAACTCCCCGATCGCTCCGATGTCAAAGCGGTCGTAGTTCTTAAAATCACGGTCAAAGTCCGGCAACCGCATCGGCTCCAGCCGCTCGCCCGACAGATAGGTCTTCGGTTCCATGATTTGCCGCGAACTCCGCGGCGGGTCCGCCAGAGCCCCGGTAAACGCCTTCTGCTTGCCGCCGCTCCGCAGCAGCTCCGCCTCAAAATCCACACCGTAACGATAAGGAAACGTCAGCGACTCTTTCAGAAAAATCGGCGCATCCTTGAACTGCGGCGAATCCGCCGTTCCCACCAGCATGCCCTCCTTCAACGCCTGCGCAATTTGCGGCGACCCCAGCAGCGACTGGCCTGTAGGCTCCAGCATGTAATCGATCAGCGTCACCATAGCCTGCCCCTCGACCACCGCCTGCCGCGCCTCACCGATTTCATCGCCTTCAATGTCGGCCGCCGTAGGCTGCTTCTGATCGTTGATGTCGCTGTCTTTCAGCCACTTTTCCAGATCGAAGGACTGGTCTTGCAGCGCATGTGTAAGTTCATGGGCCAGCACCGGACGCTGCTGCTCGGCATCCAGCCAATCCAGTAGGTTCACAGTTTTGGTTTTGGCATCGTAATATCCGGCAACCTGCTCGCGCAGCAGGGCCACCAGAAAGCCTTGCAGATCAAAATCCCGCGGCAGGAGGCCGAACTTCTTTAGCACCAGCTCCGAGCGCCGCAAGCGCTGCGCGTCCTTGTCCTCAGCCATGGACTTTTCCAAATAGCTGACTACTTCATCGCGGCTGGCAAGGTGCCGCTTGACTTCCTGCTTGATCGGCAAGCCCGAGTCCTGGCTCACAAACTTCAGGATCTTATCGACATCATTGAAAAGCTCTTCGGCTTCCTTAGGCGAGATTTTCTGTTCTTGCGGAGCCGGCAACTGCCCCCATGCCAGCGACGAAAACACAAAGACAAGAGCCAACCATCCGGCAATTACAAATTTACGCACTCTCTTATTGATCCCTTCGGCTCCTGTGCCCACAAAATCCAATACCTGTCACCGTCGCGGAAGGCGGCGCTTCACGAATAGAACGATCATAGGCCAGGCTTCAGCCGCAGCGGGCCCGCACCCACTCCCCCACTTCCCGTGTCCCCAGGCTTCCGCCAATATCCTGCGTCGTCTTCTTCTCCCGCACCGCGTCCAACACCGCCAATTCAATCTTTTCCGCTTCCTTCGTCATCCCCAAATGCGCCAGCATCATCGCCGCCGTCAAGATCGCGCCCAGAGGATTCGCAACGTTCTTCCCTGCAATCGGCGGCGCCGACCCATGCACCGGCTCGAACATCGACGTCTTCCCCGGATGAATATTCCCGCTGGCCGCCATGCCCAGCCCGCCCTGCAATCCTGCCGCCAGATCGGTAATGATGTCGCCAAACATGTTGTTGGTGACGATCACGTCAAACTGCCGCGGGTCCCGCACCATCTGCATGCACAGAGCGTCCACATACATGTGCTCCGCCTTGATCTGCGGATTCTCCCCCGCCACTTCCTTGAACACCCGCTGCCACAAACCGCCTGCGTGGGTCATGGCATTCGACTTGTCACACATCAGCACACGCCCGCGCTTTGCGCCGTCCGCCTTCGTGTGCCGTTCAGAGTATTCGAACGCATAGCGGATAATCCGTTCCACGCCTTTGCGCGTGTTGATGTCTTCCTGCACCGCAATCTCGTCCGGCGTCCCCGGCTTGAACACTCCTCCCGCGTCGGTATAAACCCCCTCGGTATTCTCCCGGATCACCACGAAATCAATATCTTTGGGCTCCATCTCTTTCAGTGGACACAAACTCGCATCCAGCAACCGCACCGGGCGCACATTCGCGTAGAGATCCATCTTGAAGCGCATTCCCAGCAGAATTTCCTTGGCGTGAATATTGGTGCGCACCCGGGGATCGCCGAACGCGCCAGCCAGGACGGCGTCGAAATCGCGCTCCAGCATGGCAAATCCCTCGGGCGGAACGGTGACGCCGTCGGCAAGATAGCGGTCCGCGCCCCAGTCAAAGACGGCAGTTTCCACCGCGGCGCCGGACGCAGCGATCACATTGGCAGCCTGGGGAATCACTTCTTTCCCAATGCCGTCCCCAGGAATAATGGCAATTCGTTTCTTTGCGCTCACCGCTAAAAAAGGTAACACACCGGCCAGATAAAAGACCGGCCGCATGAAGACGTCGCCGGCCAGGTTTCCACGGCCTACGGCTTCCTGGTCATTTCATAATGAAAATGTGCGTCCTTCCCTTCCTGCTTCCAGGTCCACTCTTCACTGTAATGTCCGGAATCCGAAAACAAATAAACCGCTTTGTGCATGTGCCCCGCCTGCGGCCCCGCCAGGTTGGTGGCATCGATAAACTCAAATGACACGGTCTTCAGGTCCGGCGAGATCGTCGCCTGCATCCGCGGTTGATTGCCGGACGGGCAGAAGTGGGTCATCATCAAGCGCTCGCCGTCCACATAAAACATGCTGGTCATGTCGTCGCCGATCATGTGGCTTTCTTCCATCACCGCGGTTCCCCCCGCGACTAATTCGTATTTCATCTCGGCAGGCTGGCCCTTGGGCGTCTTCCCTTCCCATGTGCCCACCATGGTCTTAAAACGATCCAGAACCTTTTGCGCGTCCGACTGTGCCAGCAGCACGGTCGAAGAAAACACCAGCCCAAGAATTACCGCTGCACGAACTGATTTCATACCATCCTCCTGACATGTGAGACGCGAAACCCCGCGGGAAGGTAGCGTAGAAGCCCGCATCCCCCTTGTATAATTCAAACATCTGATATGACTCCCTCTGCCGTTCACCGCGACACTGTCCCACCCGCTTCCGGAATCGGAAATGTATCGTCCGAATTCGCGACATTGGTGTCCGGTTCCGGTCTGCTCGACCTCACCGCCCGCGTGAAACTTGCAATCACCGGCGGCGACCGCCTGCGCTGGCTGAATGGGATGGTCACCAACAACATTCGCGATTTGGCTGTCGGCCGGGGCGTTTATGCCTTCCTGCTGAATCCCCAGGGCCACATCCTCGCCGACATATACCTTTTCAACCGCGGAGAGTCCTTGACGCTGGACACCGATCAGGCTCAACTGAACAAGCTCATCTCAATTTTCGACCGCTACATCATCATGGATGACGTCCAAGTCTCGAACCTCAGCGACCGTGTGCGGTCCGTCGGCATTGCAGGCCCCGAGGCCGCACCGGTGTTACACCATGCCGGATTTGAGTTGCCCTCGCTCCAGGCTTTGCAGTTCGCCGAAGTAACCTGGCAGGATGCGGCTGTAACCGTCATCCGCGGAGACCATCCCGGCGTCGATTGGTACGAGCTGTGGGCCGCCCCTGAAAGCCTGCCCGCCATGCGCGCCGCGCTCAACCAGGCGGGTGCAAAACCGGTGGGCAACGCCGCTCTCGACCTGCTTCGCATTGCCGAAGGAATCCCGCGCTACGGGCAGGACATCCGCGAACGCGACCTGCCGCAGGAGACCAGCCAGGAGCGTTCCCTGCACTTCAGCAAAGGCTGCTATGTCGGCCAGGAAATCGTCGAGCGCATCCGCTCCCGGGGGGCCGTCCACCGCAAGTTTGCCGGCTTCGAAGTTGACGGACCGCTGCCCGCGCCCGGCGCCAAAGTTCAAGCCGATGGAAAAGACGTTGGCGAGATCACCAGTGCGGCGGCGCTGCCGCTCAAAGCCGGCGAACGCCGCCTGGCCATCGGCTACATACGCCGCGAATTTGCCGCCGGCAAGCAAGTGCAGGCAGATGCCGCGCAACTGACCGTGAGCAATTTGCCATTTGCCGGAATCTTTTCGCCCAAAGAATAGCGACTCTGAGGAAAACCTATGGCTGAAAAAAAGCAGGAAAGCTTTACCGTAACCGACCGCCGGCTGTTCACTTCAGACGGCGAAGCGCGCACCGAAGTCACCCAGGAGGAAGTCCCCAGCGCCGGCGTGAAACCGCCTGCGCCTTCCGAGCATCCGCCCGCGCCGCCTCCGCCGTCGGAGTCTGAGATGCCGCCTACTCCCACCGCCGCCGAGCAGCAGGAGCAAGCCGATGCCTACCGGAAATCCTCCAAGGACCTGGACAACCGCGTTGAATTAAGCGGCCATTCCGCCAAAGAACTGGAGATGACTTTCGAGCGCTTCATGGCCTCGCTCTACATGAATGCCATGCTGCAACTCGGCCTCATGCACGAACAGGGCGGCCAGCCCCGCCTCGATTTGATCGGCGCTCGTCAGACCATCGACACCCTCACTCTGCTTTCGGAAAAAACCAAGGGCAACCTCACCAGCGCCGAAGAAGTGTTTCTACAGAACTGTCTCTACGAACTTCGCATGGCCTACGTCGAAGTCACCAACGCGCTGGCCCATCCCCCGCAAGCCACGGGTACCGTCGGCAAGCCATGAAAGCAAGGCTCACGGTCTTGGGCAGCGGGACCTCGATGGGCGTCCCCACCATCGGCTGCGACTGCGCGGTCTGCCTTTCCTCCGACCCGCGCGACCGCCGCACGCGCCCCTCGGTCCTGATTGAATACAACGGCCGTGCCGTCCTGATCGATACCACCCCCGACTTCCGTGAGCAGGCGATCCGCGAAAAAATTCTTCGCCTGGACGCAGTCCTCTACACTCACACCCACGCCGATCACATCCTGGGCATCGACGATCTGCGCCCCCTCACTTACCGCCTTCGCCCCAACAAGCTTCCGCTCTACGCCCGGCCCGAAGCCGCCGAGTTCATCCGCAACATGTTTCGCTACATTTTCGACGCCGACTACAAATTTGGCGGACTGCCCCAGGTGGAACTGAAGATGATCGACGGCCCACTTGCGCTTTTCGGTGCGGTCTTCGAGCCCATACCGCTCATTCATGGCGAAACCGAGATCTATGGCTTCCGCGCCGGCAGCGCGGCTTACCTGACCGACCACAGTGAAATTCCCGAGGCATCTCTCGTCAGGCTGCAAGGGCTCGACATTCTTTTCCTGGACGCGCTCCGTCACAAGCCGCACCCCACCCACTCCACCGTCGATAACTCGCTGCGCATCGTGGAGTGCCTGAAGCCAAAGCGCGCCTTCTTTACCCACATTTGTCACGATCTGCCGCACGCCGCCACCAATGCCACCCTGCCTTCAAACGTGCAACTCTCCTACGATGGCATGAAACTGGAGTTCGAAATTTGAGTCCCCCGCTCCACATCAAGGCAGATCCCAAGATGCAGGTCTTTCATCATCTTGAGGACATCCCCGCCAACTTCGGCCCTACGGTCGTCAGCGTAGGCAATTTTGACGGCCTGCATCGCGCCCACCGCCAGGTACTCGCCAACCTCGTTCAGCGCGCCAAGGAACTCGGCGCCAAAGCTGTCGCCGTAAGCTTTGAACCCCATCCCCTCCGCATCCTGCGGCCCGACTTCGGTCTGAAACTCATCACTCCCACCGCGGAAAAGATTCGACTGCTGAGTTCCACCGGAATCGATGCGGTGCTCTTACTCCCCTTCACGCGTGACTTGTCGTTATTGACGCCGCAAGAGTTTGCTGAAGACATCTTGAAGAAACGCTTAAAGTCCAGGGAAGTCCACGAAGGTTTCAACTTTCGTTTCGGCCACAAAGCCGCAGGAGACGTAACCCAACTCAGCGAACTGGGAAAGAAGCTGGGATTCGTTGTCCGCATCTACCCCGAAATGCGTCTTCGCGGAGAGCCCGTTTCCAGCAGCCACATTCGAAAACTCATCAGCGAAGGCCACCTCAGCCGGGCACGCTTTCTACTTGCCCGCCCCTTCAGTGTGCTGTCCCCGCCCGGCCGCGGACGCGGCTATGGCGCCAAACACACCGTTCCCACCATCAATTTGAGCCGCTACGAGGAGCTTCTTCCGGGCGATGGCGTGTACGTCACCCGCACCCGCGTTGCCGAAGAGTGTTTCGATTCCGTCACCAACGTGGGTAATCGTCCCACTTTCGGCGCCGACTCCTTCGCCGTCGAAACTCACCTGCTCAACTTTCATCCCATCGAGCTGACGCCGGACACGGAAGTGGAAATCCACTTTCTGCAAAGGCTGCGCGACGAAATCAAGTTCCCTTCCATCGACGCCTTGCGCACTCAGATTGCGAAAGACGTCAAACACGCCCGCCGTTATTTCCATTTACTTAATCGCGCAACACGATAAATAGCCAGATCGCCACCTGGTGTGGTGCGTCAAAAAAGGCCGGCATTTATAGGTCGCCGGCGTGCCCTGTGATCCTCTGTGCCCTCCGTGGTTAAAGCCTTTGGCCTCCCCGCCCGAAGCACGGATCAAGCCGATCGAGGTCGCAATATTTAACGATCACAATTTCCGACGCGCCACCTAGTTCACCGGCTCGGGGTCACCTTCGGCCCTTGTCCGCCGCTGCTGATGCATGCGATACAGATGATGTACCGGCCCGATGCCCCGTCCCAGGGGATGCGCATTCACTATGGCAGCCGCCACGTAAGCCTTGGTCAGCAGAACCGCCTCCGGCAATCCCCGTCCCAATGCCAGATGGCACGCCACCGAAGTCGCAAAAGCGCAGCCCGTACCGTGAGTGGAATTCGACCGCAACCGCGCCGATTTGAAAGTCTCCTGCTCAGTCCCTGATCGGCCGGAGAAACTCAATAAATCAATCGCCTTCTCCAGATGCCCGCCGGTGATGATCACCGCCGCCGCCCCCAACTCGTGCAGCCGCTGGGCCGCAGTCCGCATTTGTTCCAGATTCGTTACCGCCAGGCCGGTCAGGGCCGAGGCTTCATCGATATTCGGCGTCACTACCGTAGCCAGTGGGATGATCCTCTCGACCAGCAGAGGCACCCCGGTACTCTCGAGCAGACCTGCGCCCGATGAACTCTTCAGGATGGGGTCCAGCACGACATTCGGCAATCGGTGTTTTCTCAAGAACTCCGCTACTGCCCAGACCACCTTGGCCGAACCCAGCATCCCAATGCGAACCGCCGCAATCTCCAGGTCGCCAGCCAGCTCCTCGAGGGTTTCACCCACCAAGTCGGCGGCCACCGGCTCTACCCGCCTCACCCCGGCCGTGGATTGCACAGTCAGAGCCGAAACACATGCCACCCCGTAGCACCCGTGAGCGGCGATCGTCTTGATGTCAGCCGTCACTCCGGCGCCAGACGAAGGGTCAAACCCGGCAATGCTCAAAACCACGGGCGGCGCAGGAGCCATATCAGGAAATGTACCGAAAAGCAGGTCGCCACAAAAATATTTCTACAGAGCCTACGAAGCAAAACTCCGTAACTCACTGAATCAAAAGCAACAATCGCCAACGCCATCCTAACCGGCTGAAAACAAAAGGCAAGTAATTATTTCGCATTGCACCAAACTTAGGTTATTTACCATTATGTAAACACGTAAGTGAATGCTATCACAGGTACATTACCGACATTACCTAAGATATACAGTGAGTTACGTGAGATATCCATAACTGCCTGGTTACATTATTTCCTGTATTTTGGCGTTGACAGGCCAACCCGAGGGTCGATAGCATTCTCCAACACTCAGCGAGACTTTCTAGAGATACGATTTTTTGGATATGAGGTGATTGAATGCGTAGACTCTTTGCTCATGGACTGGCGAGTATTTTGGTCGTCGTCAGCCTGGGAGCTGCCCAGGGGCCGAAGGGCTCCGGGTCCAAAGACACTCCGGTAACCATTACCCGGCAAGTGGCGGGCACGGTTTGTCCGGCCACGACCCAGCACCACCCACCGTATCAAGTTGGGACAGCCTCGTGGTATGGCGAGTATTTTGAAGGCCGGGCTACCGCCAGTGGTGAGCCTTATAACATGTACGATCTCACCGCGGCCCACCCCACGCTTCCTCTGGGCACATGGGTAAGGGTCACGAATCTGACCAACGGTCGCAAGATCCACGTCCGCATCAACGATCGCGGCCCCATCGTTCCGGGGCGGATCATCGATCTTTCTTACAGCGCCGCACGGGCCCTCGCCTTCGAGCAAAAAGGCCTGCAAAAAGTGCGCCTTGACCTGGTTCCCGCCCGGGAAGCCCAGCCCGAACAGATCGCCATGATCCAGCCGGTGGCGTACTAACCACAAACCTTTTACACTGCCTGAGTGAACCACGGCACCGACGATCCGCGCCAGCGTCTGATCGTTGCTCTCGATGTTTCGTCCGCGGCCGCCGCCAAGAAGATAGTGGCGGCCGTGGGCGATACCGCCTTTTGCTACAAAGTCGGCATGCAACTCTACACCGCCGAAGGCCCGCAGGTGGTGCGCGACCTCGTCAACTCCGGCCGCAAAGTGTTTCTCGACCTCAAATATCACGACATTCCGAACACCGTGGCCGCCGCCGTGCGCGAGGCTGCCCAGCTAGGCGTCAGCATGCTGACGGTCCACGCTTCCGGAGGCGGCAAGATGCTGGCCGCCGCCACCGAAGCCGCCAATTCTGTAATGGTCCTGGCGGTCACGGTCCTGACCAGCCTCGATGATCTCGATCTCGACAAACTGGGAATTCAAGGCAGCGCCCGCGACCAGGTGCTGCGGCTCGCAGCCCTGGCATTGACCCACGGATGCCGCGGCATCGTCGCGTCGGCCCGTGAAGCCGCCGATCTACGCAGCGAACTCGGAAGCCACTTTGCGATTGTGACTCCGGGTGTGCGCCCCGCCGGCGCCGACGTTGCCGACCAGGCCCGCGTCGTCACTCCCGCCGCCGCCATCACCGCCGGAGCAACCCACATCGTCGTCGGCCGGCCCATCACCGGCGCATCAGACCCGGGCCAGGAAGCCCGCGCCATCCTGGCCCAAATCAGCTTTTAGCGTCATGGAGAATCCGCCGCGGAAGGCGCAAGAATAGAGCCCACTGCGTTAGCCGTGGGCTGATGGCGGAGCGATCGAGCTCCGGAGGAGTGCAAACCCGACTACTTACAACTTCTCAAAAAACTCGCACCCTGAGCATGAAATAAACACTCCGCCCGGGACCCCGCGTTCGCGGTCCTTCACCCGTTTCACGATGCGCGTGGGCTTGCCGCACTTGGGGCAATCCGTGCTCTTGGTCGTGTCCATCACTTTCTTTCGATCTGCTGTCTTTGCAATCTTCATCTCTGGGTCTCCTGACCACGCCGCCGGCAGCCCCGGCCCGGGCTTCAAATATAGAAGATTTCGGGAGTGTTTCTAAGGCCAGTCTACGGCAGCCAAAATAGCGTCCGCTCTAGATTTTACACGACCCGCCACTCTGCGGGAGCAAGAGTCGCCAGTTGTCCCCCGGTGACCCTCTGTGCAACCCTGTGTCCCCGGTGGTAAAGAATTCAAGGTTTGTGGTTAAGAATGCAAGGTCCTCACTTCGACACAGCGGCAAACAAATCCGAATGCAGCAAAGATTGAAACTGCTTGTCATCCGCCTTAAAGTGCATCTGCAAGTCCGAGCCGTCAGAATTCACCACCACATTCTGCAGAGCCACTTTCTCAACCGGCGACGCCGTCATCTTGCGATAAATCACTCCCGCCTTCACCAGCGACGAGAGCGTCCCCGCCGTCACCGAGTCCGAAGCCGCCACATCCAGATCAAACGTCACGCCGTTGGTGAAGTTCATGCTGTAACGCGATCCCTGCACCCGCTTCTTCACCATGTCGAAATCCGCCAACTTGCCGGCATCGCCCAGGGCCGAAATCAGCATGTTCTGTGTCCCCTGCCGATCGAGCACGCTCCACACCGTCCCTGATTCCACGGGCCCAATCATGTCCGCGACTTCACTGTTCGAATCGAGCCCGGTGGCATACCCATCGCGCGTATCGAGCGCGCCTCTCAGCGCCGGCCCGTCGCCGAACAGCAAAGTATTGTCATCCAAAAACGTCATGTCCATGCCGTTCGACATGGGATACACGTCACTGTCGTGGTACTTCCGCGGCTTCATTTTGTTCAGCCGCATTTTCTTCAAGACCAGCTTGCTCGAAAACGACCCCTGCGCAACTCCGAACACCCGGACCTCGTTCTTGGGACCTCGATAAGACGCAAACGTCAACTGGTCCGCATCCTTGTCGGGATCAATGCCGATGCTCTTCAGGTGGTCTTCAAACTCCTTCAAGCTGGGCGGCAACACCTGCGCCTTCAGCGCCATCGCAGTATCCGAGTTCTTCAACGTCCGGTAATCCACGCTGATGATCTGCTGCACCGTCGAAGGAACCGCGTTGCGCGCGGCGCTCGGCATCGCCGCGCCCCAGGCCATGGGAATACAGAAAACAAATGCCAACAGAACAACTCCCGCTGATTTCATAGCTGATACACCTTTGTGGATATGAGTTCTTAGATGCAGAACGCGCCGCAACCGTGACCCTGCATCGATAACCTTATTGTATGCCAGGGGGTGACCGGGAGCTTCAAACCAAAGGACATCTGGATATCGAATTAAGTACCGGTCTGGTGCGCTTCCGTTCCGCTTCATAGCCCTCAGTTTCCTTCCCCCGGCAAGCGTTAAGCAACCTGGCGGCCTGCTCGGGCCGTCCAAATGCGGAATTTTGGAGCGCGCCGTGAACCCCCGACTGTTCTTGTTCGCACTATTAGCCCTGGCTGTGCCTTCTTTCCTGGCAGCCCAAACTTTTACCCTCGTTCATTCCTTCCAGGGCCCGCCCGATGGCGGAATTCCCATAGGAACTCTGATCGGCGATAATGCCGGCAACATTTACGGTACCACCGAGGGGGGCGGAGGAAGCCAGTGTCTCAGCGGTTTCATCTACGGTTGCGGAACCATTTTCAAAGTCGATCCTTCCGGCCAAGAAACCATCCTTCATTCATTTACTGACCAACCGGATGGCGCCAACCCGGTGGCGGGCCTGACCATCGGTCCGCGCGCCACTGCCGTCGGAACTACCTCCGCCGGCGGCGCCAACGGATTCGGCTCCATCTATTCGATCAATGCCGCGGGCCTGGTAATCCTTTACAGCTTCACCGGTGGCCCCGACGGCGCTAGCCCAGTCGCTCCTCTGCTTCGTGACGCCGCCAACAATCTGTACGGCACAAGTCTGCAACGCGGAGGGTTTAGTTGCGGGGAAGGTTGCGGCACTGTCTTCAAACTCAGTTCGAAAGATCAGGAATCGGTTCTCTACGGATTTAGCGGCGTTGGCGGAGACGGGGCATCTCCCTATGCCGGTCTGATCCGCGACTCCTCCGGCAATCTTTACGGCACCACGGTCGCGGGCGGAGATGGATTCGGCACCGTCTTCGAGGTCAACCCCCAGGGCATTGAAACCGTCCTTTACAGTTTCAAGGGCGGACGCGATGGCGGTAGCCCATGGGCCGGCCTTTTGCTCGACGCCTCCCATCGCGTGCTCTACGGGACTACCTCCCTCGGAGGCGACTTTAACCAGGGAACAGTATTCAAAATTACTGGCCTAGGCAAAGAGACTGTGATCTATAGCTTCCGCGGATCGCCCGATGGGGCCAACCCCGGCTATGGCACCCTGCTGCCGGACGCCGCCGGAAATCTTTACGGCACAACCGCCGCGGGCGGAAATCAAAACGGCAATTGCTTCGACAGTTCTTGCGGCACCGTCTTCAAGCTAAGCCACCACCCCAACGGAACCTGGACTGAAACCGTTCTTTACTCCTTTACCGGCGGAAATGATGGCGACAGTCCGCAAGGCGGTTTGTTTCGCGACCCCTCCGGCGCCCTGTGGGGCACGGCCAGCAGCGGCGGAGCCTTCGGTGCCGGCACTATATTCAAAATCGCTCCCTAACCGTTCCTCAGGAGAAATAAAACGTGAGAATCAAGACATGTTTCCTGGCCGCCGCGATCTCGCTTGCGGTCTTGGTACCTGCGGCGCAGGCCCAGAAATTCTCCATCATCCATCAATTTGACCACGCCAATGGAGCCTATCCTTTGGCTCCTCTTATTGCTGATGCAGCTGGCAATTTATACGGCACCACATTCTACGGCGGCAATTCCAACTATTACGGGACGGTGTACAAACTCTCTCCCACTGGGAAGGAAACGGCGTTCGTCAGCTTCGATCAATCGAACGGAGCAGGCCCCGACTTCGGAAATCTTCTGCCCGATGGCCAGGGAAATCTCTACGGAACCAGCCTGGTCGGTGGCGACTTGACCTGCCAGAGTCCTCCGGGCGCAGGCTGTGGAACCGTCTTCAAAATCGACCGCAGCGGAAAGCAGACCGTCTTGTACGCCTTCACCCAACAGGATGGTCAGAATCCGTTTGCCGGGTTGGTACGCGATGACTCGGGGAACCTTTTGGGCACCACGACCACCGGCCCCGGGCTCAGCCAGAACGGAACGGTGTTCGAAGTGAATCCCGCGACCGGACAACAGACCATCGTCTACGCTTTCGGCGACCTTCCCGATGGGCAATATCCCGAGGCCGGTCTCATAGCCGATGGGCAAGGCAACTTCTATGGCACCACGGCCTTCGGCGGCGCCGCCGGCGGCAACTGCTTCAACAGCGGTTGCGGCACCGTTTTTGAATTGAGTTCCAACGGCCAGGGCGGCTTCAGCGAAAGCGTGCTCTACTCATTTGTTGGCGGAACGGATGGGAGCGATCCCCACGGACTGATCCGAGACGCCGCCGGCAATCTCTACGGCACAACCTACATAGGCGGCAACTTCCTCTGCTACAACGGCGCCGGTTGCGGTACGGTATTCAAGCTGTCGCCCAACGGTGGCGGTAGTTGGACCGAGACCATTCTCTATCGCTTCGCCGGCTTTCCCGGCTCAGACGGCGCCAATCCCTGGGGAGGTCTGGCGCGCGATGCGAGCGGCAATCTTTACGGCACCACGCTGTGGGGCGGAGGCTCGACCGCTTGTCCTATTTCCGGCTGCGGCACCGTCTACCGCCTGGATCCAGCCGGCCACGAAACCGTCCTCCACTCTTTTTCAGTGACGGACGGCGCATATCCCTACGCAGGCTTGCTTCTCAATCAGGAATCCAAAGCCATCTATGGCACGGCAGCCACCGGCGGAGGCCCGGGACAAGGCATCGTGTTCAAAATAACCCCATAACAATTCGCGCCGCAACGGCTTCGGCGATCCCTTTAACGCCTTATTTCCTCGACTCTGCGTTTCACCGGACCTACAAACTCCGCATCCTTAATTGCTTCTAAATTGATCTCCACATTCGCCAGCGCTCCCTGAATCGCCGCCTGTGCCAGCGCCTTCGCGGTAGTCAAATCCGATTTCATGTTGGGATTCGTAATCGGCCCCAGCTTCTCCGCAATGCTCCCCACTTCCCGCGCCTTCTCCGCCACCCTCAAGGGCACACTGGTAGCTTGCTTCAGCGCGGCATCAATGATCTTCCCTCCATCCGCCGACTCCTTGGCCGACTTGTAAGCCTTCATCACTACATTGAACGATTCGGCATCCGCATCAATCGACGCCTTCAATTCCTCGCGCAACTGCGAAAGCCGCGCAATCGCCTCGCTCAACTCCCGCTCATACTGCAGATACGCCTTCTTCCCCCGCGACATCGATGCCACCATGTTCGCAAGCCCAGCCGCCATGGCCCCGCTGGCAGCAGCCGCACTGCCGCCGCCCGGGGTCGCCGTGGGCGCAGCCAGTTGCTCCACAAACGGCTCGACTCCCGCCCGCAACCCGCCCGCCGCCATCTTTCCACTCATCACCGCGGTCAGACGATTCTCCAGAATCAGCGACGAATCAAAATTCTCCACCTGCAAGAACCACTCCGCCGACGCTTCCAACGCCTTCTTCGGAATCAATCCCACAATCTCGCTGCTCACCGCAACCACTCCGTAGCGCGCCGCTTCCCGCTTCACCATCTCAAACACCCGATGCACCGGCGTCTGCTCAAAATCCGTCAGATTCATCGAAACCTGCGCCAATCCTCGCACCAAAAACCCGGCGCCCTTCACGAACCGCATTCCCCCGCTCGAAGCCCGCACCGCCTTGGCGATCTTCTTCGCGATATCCACATCCGGCGTGTTCAGGAAAACGTTGTAGGCGATAAGAAACTTCCGTGCCCCCACCACCGTAGCCCCGGCCGTCGGATGCACCCGCGCTTCTCCGAAATCCGGCTTGCGCGCCGGATTCGTCGCAATCTCCGCCCGAATGCCCTCGAATTGCCCGCGGCGAATGTTCTCCAGGTTGGCGCGCTCCGGCGAGGCCGCCGCTGCCTCGTACAAATAAACCGGGATCTGGTAGCGCTTCCAAATCTCCTCCCCCACATGCCGCGCCATGGCCACGCAATCTTCGATCGTCACTCCTTCAATCGGAATGAACGGCACCACATCCGCCGCGCCCATCCGGGGATGCGCCCCCTGATGCACCGTCAGATCAATCAACTCCGCCGCCTTGCCCACCCCGCGAATCGCCGCCTCTTGAATCGGCTCGCGTTCCCCGACCAGAGTAATCACGCAGCGGTTATGATCAGCATCCATCTCCCGGTCCAGCAGGTACACGCCATCCATCTTCATAGCATCGACAATGGCGTCTACCTTGGCCTTGTCCCGCCCCTCAGAAAAATTGGGAACACATTCGACTAGAGTTGACATAAGCGAAAAGAATAGCTGGCAGCCCGAAGCGCTGCAACTTGAAGACTAATAACCAAAGCCTGGGAGCCCTGTGCCCCTCTGTGCCCCATGTGGTTGAAGTCAAACTTTTCTCCGCGAACTCCGCGGCCCGGCTCCGCGAACTCTGCGTTTTAAGGTGTTGTTCTACCGGTGCCAGAACTTCCCAATCCCCAGCCGCACCTGCACCGTATTGATCCCGCGATTAGACGACGCCAACCCCGCATTCGAAATGTGCATGTACCGTGTCTCCAGACTCCAGGCATATTTCCCAAACACATGCACTCCAAACGCAGCCGCCGAGGTAAAGTTCACATCGTTGGTGCCAACCGGCACATCCTTATTCGTAAACAGAGTCCCGCCGTTCAGCTCCAGGTAAGGCGCCACCGCCCCACGCGTGGCAAAGTTCCATTTCAATCCCAGCGGACTAAACCCTCCGCCATACGCCGTCTGCAATTTTTCAAACACCACAAACACCGGCGTAGCATCCAGCACGTACTCAAAGCGCCCCTGCAAGAAGCCCGGCCCATGAGGCTTCGTCAAGACCCACCCAATCCGCACGCCCGCGTTCCAAACTCCAGTGTCAGCGGTGCCGCCCGGCACCGAGTGGCCTCCGCCCGTCCACACCTGAAACTCGTGCCCGCCATCCTCCGGACGCGCCTGCGCCCAACCCACCGCACTCACCAACAACACCATCGCAACCAGAGCATTTTTCATGAAGCTGGCAAGATAACAGGAAACCCCGCGAAGCGCCAAACTACAACCCTAACCCTCCATCCACCGCCATAATCTGTCCCGTGATGAAGTGTGGCGCAGTGGCAAAAAACAGCACCGCCGCGGCAATCTCCTCACCCGTTCCATTCCGCTGCATCGGAGTCTGCTTCGCCATGCGCCTCAGAAAAGCCGCTTTCGCCGCCTTCTCCCCCAGGTCAATCATTCCCGGCGCCACACTATTCACCGCAATCTCCGGCGCCAGCGCCTTGGCCATGACCTTGGTCAACATATGCAGCGCCGCCTTCGACGAACAATAGTGCGCATTCCTCGCCCACGGACGCAGCCCGCCCAGCGACCCCATATTTACGATCTTTCCCCGCCGCTCGCGCAGCGACTTTACCGCCTCCCGCGAAACCAGAAACGGCCCCCGCGTATTGGAAGCAAAAATCGCATCCCAACGCTGCAACGTCAACTTGTCAAAGTCCTCGGCGTCATAATTCGCGGCATTGTTTACCAGAATGTCGATTCCCCCGAGCTCCCTTCGAATCTCCTTGATGGCCGCCTTCACGCTCTTCTCATCCGTGATGTCGCACCGCACCGCCACCGCCCGCACTCCGAGGCCAGCGAGGTCGATCACCGTATGCTGCGCCGCCCGCGCCGACTCGCGAAATGTGATGGCCACATCCGCTCCCGCCTGCGCCAGAGCTAAAGCCGACGCCCGTCCCAGGCGCTTCGCCCCACCCGTGACCAGCGCAACCTTACCTCCCAGACATCTCTCATTTCCATTCATCAGCGGATTGTACCTCGATTTTCTTCCGTGTTTCCTCTGTGCACCCCTGTGCCCCCTGTGGTTAGAGGTTTTGTCCTCTGTGGTTTGTGTCGTGCTAAACTCGCCCCATGTCCGACCCTCGCCAGGTCGTGCTCTACACCCGCAGGGGTTGCCATCTCTGCCAGATCGTCAAAGAAACTCTGGCCAAGCTCCACCGCCGCGGCGGCTTCCACTGGCAGGAAATCGACGTGGACTCCGACGACCAACTCCGCCGCCAGTTCACCGACGAGGTCCCCGTCGTCTTCATCGATGGCCGCAAAGCCTTCAAGTACCACATGGACGAACACGAATTCCTCCGCAAACTGGCCAGCTAGCTTTGCAGCCCGAATCCGTCTGATCCCTGAGCACTCCGCGACCGGTTCTTTTCCGCTACAATCTCCAACGCATGCTCCGCACCCAGTTCTACGCCGACCCCAACGGCCGTTTTGTCCACCACGTCATCCTCGATAGCTGCCGCCGTTTCCCCGGCAAGACCGCCATTGTCGATACATCTTGCAACCGCCGCATCTCCTACTCCGAATACGGCGAGATCGTAGAGACCGCCGCAAAAGGATTCATCGCGGCCGGCCTCAAGCCTGGAGAAGTCGTTGCCATCTTTCTAGCCAACTGCTGGGAATTCTGCGCCGCCTATCACGCAGCCACACTGGCCGGAGCCATACCCACGCTACTCAATCCCACCTACCGTGAGCGCGAAGCCCGCTATCAACTGGAAAACTCCGGCGCGGCCTTCCTTATCACCGATGGTCCCAGCCTGGAGGGAATCAATTTGAGCGGCGTCCCCAATCTTCGCCGCGTTTACACCAAGCGCCAACCGGCCGCGGGCGCCGAGCCTTTTGCCAACCTGCTGCGCCCCGCCACCGCCAGTTTCCCGGCGCCTGCCGCGCCTTCCTCCGAAACCCTCGCCGCGCTTCCCTACTCCAGCGGCACCACCGGACTGCCCAAAGGCGTCATGCTCTCGCATCACAACCTGGTCGCCAACGTATTTCAATTCGTCGCCCCGAACGCAACCGGGCTATCGCATGATGACATCGCCCTCTGCTTTCTGCCGCTTTACCACATCTACGGCCTCAACGTGATGCTGAATCCTATACTCGCTTTGGGCGCAACCCTGGTGCTGATCCCGCGCTTTCATCCTCAGCAGGTTCCCGCCTTGTTGGTGGAGGAAAACATCACCATGATGCCCACCGTTCCCCCAGCCTTACTCGCCATGTGTCAGTCGGCAGAGACCGGAGACTTCCCCAAGAACCATAATGTCCGCTGGGTCAAGTCCGGAGCCGCCCCTCTGGCTCCAGAACTGGCGAGGCGCTTCACTTCCCTCACTGGAATTCTCGTTTGCCAGGGATACGGTATGACCGAAGCTTCCCCCGTCACCCACGTCGGTTATCTCGATCCCAAGTTGTACCGCCCCGAATCCATTGGCCAACCGCTGGTCGCAACCGAGTGCCGGGTCTGCGACGAGCTCGGTAACGAGCGTCCCATCGGCCAACCCGGCGAGCTGGTCATGCGCGGCCCCCAGTTCATGTTGGGCTACTGGAAGGATCAGCAGGCCACCGCCGCCGCCTTGCGCGACGGCTGGTTCTGGTCAGGCGACGTCGTCACCCGCGATGCCGACGACTTCTTCGTAGTCGTTGACCGCCGCAAAGAAATGATCAAGTACAAGGGCTTCCCGGTCGCCCCCGCTGAAGTCGAGAGCGTTCTGCTCGAGCATCCCGCGGTCCGCGACTGCGGCGTAGTCGGATGCCCCGACCCGGCCGCCGGTGAGATTCCAGTTGCGTTCGTAGTCCTGCGCGACGCTTTCGAAGTTTCAGAGAAGATGAAAACCGAACTCTGCGGATTCGTAGCCGACCGCCTCACCCACTACAAACAGCCGCGGGCTGTCCGCTTCGTCGAGGCCATCCCCAAAACCCCATCCGGAAAAATCCTCCGCCGCGAACTGAAGCAACTGGTGTGAGCAGTGAGAGTGGTGAACATCTGTGGCGAGGTTTGTTGTTTGATTAGCGTTGATCCGCCTGAATCCGAAAAGCGATTAGAGTTGTGAAGCCGAAGCCGCCCGCGCCGGAGCCGAAGCCTGCAACTCTTCGATCAGCGCTTCCAGCCACTTCCAGTCTTCCACCGTCGCTCCGTTAGTGAAGCGGATGCCCAAGCCGGCGCCATCGCCTCGTTTCACTACGCCCCAAATATCAGCGTGGGTGTTGCCGGTCTGCAACATGACGCGCACTCGCGCGCCTGCTTCGATTTCCCGTGGAGTCTCCACGTAACATCCGCTCAGGCTGATGTTCTTGAGGTGGGCCAGCGTCGTCTCCCCTGTCGATTCCCGAACCATCACCGTTGCAGCTACGGTGAATCGAGGATGGAGCGTGCTGGGTTCGTCGCTCATGGCCAATGAGGTAACTATTACGACCCTAGCGACTCACTGGCTCCCGGGCAAATTACTTTGGGCCAACCGCGAAGGTTATCGGCCCCCAATTCCGTTGTGGCCCTCCAGGGCCATGCCACGGGTTCCAGGGTTTTTGGGAACAGCTGCCCTCGTGGCGACTTGCCCAGCCGCTCCACCGATGTGACAATAGAGGAATGCACAAATTCTCGACCTTCCTGTTCCTCCTACTGGCGACCAGCCTCAGCCTGATGAGCGTTGCCATCGCCCAGACGCATGCCGCATCCAAACCCGCGACCGCTCCCGCTAAGGCCGCGCAGAGCATGCCGGCCAAGACGCCGAATACTTCCGGCTTGACCACCCAAAAAGAAAAATTTAGCTATGCCTTGGGAATGAATCTCGGCATGAACATGAAGCGCCAGGCTGTTCCCGTGGATGCCGACCTGCTGGCGCGCGGCATTAAGGACAGCATGGCGGGCGGCAAGATGCTCCTCACCGAAGACGAAGCCCACGCCGTCATGATGGAAATGCAGACCCAGGTGCGCAAACAGCAGCAGGAAAAGGCGGAACAACTGGGCGCAGCCAACAAAAAAGAAGGTGAAGCGTTCCTCGCCGCCAACAAGGCCAAGGCTGACGTCGTCACCCTTCCCAGCGGCCTGCAATACAAGATCCTGAAAGCGGGTGCCGGTCCCAAGCCCGCCGCAACTGACACCGTGACCGTCAATTACCGTGGCACTCTCATCGACGGAACTGAATTTGACAGCTCCTACAAACGCGGTGAGCCCGCCAGCTTTCCCGTCACCGGCGTCATCAAGGGTTGGACCGAGGCCCTGCAGCTCATGCCCGTCGGATCCAAGTGGCAACTCTTCATCCCCGCCGATCTCGCTTACGGCGAGCGCGGAGGCGGCGCCACCATCGGCCCCAACGCAACCCTCGTTTTTGAAGTCGAACTGCTCTCCATCGGCGAGAAAAAATCGGAGAAGCCGGAAGAAAAGAAGTAGCCGGCACAATATCCGGAGTTGTTTGATCCGCGAGAATCTGCCTGAATCACCTGCGTAGTACGGGTTTCACTCGGTCAGAAACCCGTACTGCGCCGCATTCAGCGGCACCACGCTAAGTCTTCCCTGCCGCACCAGCGGCGAATCAGCGAACAGCTTGTTGGCTTTCACTTCAGCCAGCGTTACCGCCCGGGCCAGCGCCTTGCCGGCTTTGATCTTCACCCGCGGGTTCTTCGGATCTGACGCGTCCACCGAGACCACCGTCGCCGTGCCCACCGCGCTCTTGTGATCTCCAGTCTCATAAATCACCAAACGTTCCCCCGGCTTCATCCCGCGCAGGTTCTTTAACGCCACCGGATTCGACACTCCATCCCAAACCGTCGCCTGGTCGCGCTGTAAATCAGCAAATGAATACTCCGAAGGTTCGGTCTTGAGCAGGTAGTCCATGAAAACTCCGTCGCTAGTGGTTGGTCATCAACTGCCGGTTGTGAAGTCCGTCGGGGCGTCGCGAACCGCCGGCGACCCACGACGAAGTTATTTCTTTTCTTCTGGCTGCTTCGCTTCCCCGTTAGGCCCGTAGATCGAATACTGCTCCTCCGGCCGTTTCAATCGGACGGTGATCTTCATCGTGGGCTGATTGATCTCGTAATCGCCGCCGTAGGTCTGGAATCCCCGCATCAGCACCTGCACTCGCAGCTTGCCGTAAGGGACGCCATCGTAGTTGGCTTTGCCCTCAGGATCGCTCTTCAGTTCGATCCCACCGGATTCCTGCTTGCCTTTGTCGCTCACCTGATGCAGCACAACCGCGGCGTTGCGCACCGGCTTGCCGTTATAGTCTCTGACCACCACGAAATTCAGGTTGCACACCGGCCCCGTATCATCGTGCCTCCCCGCAAATCCCGGAACGTTGACCAGCGTCAGCAATAGTATGAAACCCAGTTTCTTCACAGCGCCCAATTCTACCAGCCTCGCGCCGCGGTGGCGCACGCGTCCCCGCCCCCCAGCCCTCGCACCGCCCAGCAAATCGAAAGGCCAGTCCGGTGACAAACTTTGGACAGCCCCAAAAGATTGCCAGGCTCGGCGCAAAGAAGATTTATCATTACTCCGGCATCCAAGTAACAATTTCCCACCGGCCGGTGGACCCGCGCACGCAGGACGAGAGATCGCACCGGCGCACGAGCAAAGGAAGCATGTCATGCGGTCGTCGCGTAGCTGGAAGAGTCGCGTCATTCGTCTCGCTGCCCCAACCCTCATCGTCCTCGGTTCGCTGAGTGCGCTCGCCCAGGAACACAAGAATCCATCGAACCAGGGCGCCCAGCCCAGACAACAGGCCGCCCCACAGCGGCAGCAAACTGCGCCGCAAAGGCAACCGTCTGCACCACCCGGGCAACAACCTGCGCCGCAAAGACAGGCTGCACCTCCACCCTCGCGGCCCGCGACTGCCTCCCCCTACGGAGCCAGCCACGCTCCGTCCGCCGCGCCACATTCCGCTCCGGCGGCGAGCAATCCAGGATTTCACCGCACCCCGACTGTCAACGCGCCCGCCTCAGCGCATACTGCGCCACGCCCCGGCGCCCCGGCTGCAAATCATCGCAGCCCCATGGCCAACAGCCCGGCGGGCGGACATACCGCAACCACCAGAAGTCCAGCCATGGGACACGCGGGCGGACCTCCCAACCACTCAAACGAAAACCGCCATCCAGAGCACGCCTCCCGGACTCCTCCCCCGGCCCACGCGGGCAGGCCCGGCATGGCCAAAGAACCTGGCAACGGCGGACACGCTCACGCCGGCATCCTCGGCAGGCCTGCGCCCCGAGGCAGCCAGCAGGCACAGTTCAAAAGTGGCAACGCAATTCAACGCCGCGCCAACGGCAGAATCAGCGACGTGCATGACGCCCGCCGCGGCATGAACGTTCATCACGGTATCTACGGCAACACCCGCGTCGTCGTAGTGCGCGCCGACCACTCGCGCGTCTTCGCCGAGCGCGGACGCCCCGGCTACGTGCAACGCGGCTACGTCTATCGCGGACACGAATACTCGCGCCGCACTTACTACTACCACGGCCGCGCCTACGACCGTTACTATCGCGGTTATCCCTACCGCGGCGTTTACATCAACGTGTACGCTCCCTACCGCTACTATCCCGTCGGATTTTACGGTTGGGCCTATAACCCCTGGTACCACCCCATCGTCTACAGCTGGGGATGGGGAGCCGCTCCCTGGTACGGCTATTACGGCGGCTATTTCTCTCCCTACCCGTCCTATCCCACCGCCGCTTTCTGGCTGACCGACTACATCATCTCCACCGAATTAGCCGCCGCCTATCAGGCCCATCAGGAAGCGCAAATCGATATGGACCGCGAGGCTGCCGGCGCCGCCCCGCTCACGCCTGAAGTCAAGCAGATGATCGCCGACGAAGTGAAGAACCAGATCGCCCTGGAAAATTCTGAAGCCCAGCAAAACGCCCGCAACCAGGAACCTGATCCGGCTTCGAGCGGCATTGCCCGCATGCTCAGCGATGGCAAGACTCACGTCTTCGTCGCCGGCAGTGCGCTCGACGTGGTCAATGCCGACGGCAACGAGTGCGCCCTCAGCGACGGTGACGCCCTCGAACTCGCCACTCCCCCGCCGCCCGACGCCACCTCCGCCGATCTCGTAGTGCTATCCAGCAAGGGCGGCCGCGAGTGCAGAAAATCCGATACCGTCGCCATTTCCCTCGGCGACTTGCAGGACATGCAAAACCACATGCGCGAGACCATCGATCAAGGTCTCCAGGAACTTCAATCCAAGCAAGGCACCGGAGGCCTCCCCGCCGCTCCGCCCTCCGCTAGGGCCGCGCCGGTCGAAGCTCCCATTGCCCAGGATGCTCCGCCGCCCGACTCCAATGGCGCCGCCGAAGTCAACCAGGAACTCGCCGACGCCGGCCAGGCCGAAAAAGATGTAGACAACGAAGCCCAGCAGGAAGGCGGCCAATCCGCCGGCCCAACCACCATCGCCCTCGGACAATCCATCGACCAGGTAACCGCCAGCCTCGGCCAACCGGAAACGGTAGTCGACCTCGGCGCAAAGAAAATCTACAAGTACAAGGACATGAAGGTAACGTTCAGAGACGGCAAAGTTTCCGACGTGGAGTAAGTCCGAAGAAACCACTCTGGGGACACGGGGTTCCCCGCCCTAGCGCGCACTTTACGCTGGGGTGGGGACTTTGACTTTCCGGTGAATTGTCATCCAGAGCGCAGCATCTCGATCCGCAAAGCGGATCAAGATGCGAAGTCGAAGGACCCCGCAAGCCCGCGCATCTCCACCTCGCCGCAAGGCGTTCTCCCGGCACGCTCAACGAACAAGCGAATCGCGGTGGAACCCAAGAAACGAGTCAATGCGGTCTAATCCTTCCAGAATATCTTGCAGGTGGGTCTCGTTATTTCTAAAAGGCAAGAACTGCCTCGCGCAGGGCCTTCGAACGCACAGGTTCCCGCATCCACTCGGATGAAGAAAGCTCGACCGGCGCGCCCAGCAGATCCGTCAGCCGGCTTTGCAAACTGCCGATTTTGACGAGCGTTAACCGCTTGGATCTGTCGAAGTCGGCCATCAAGTCAACATCCGACACCGGCGAAGCTTCGTCGGGCGCCACAGAACCGAATACGCTCAGGTGGACGATCCCGGCCGCTTTCAACTCGGGCTCATGCGCCCGCAAAGTCATGACGACGGAATGCTTGTCCATATCTGTGATTGTGGCACATCCTCAAGGTCAACTCAATTGCCTCGTTTATGGTCAGGAAATTCGGAATCGAAGGAACTGGCCCCAAATCCTGACTAAACCGCATTGGTGACACTTCGGTCCGTCGCCAAATTATCCCGAACCGCTCGAATCTCCCCTATCTCGCAATGATCATCGTCATCGGATCCTCGAGATACCCCGGATTGTGGATCGTGGAATATGCTCCCACCGCGCAAAATCTGCCCGCAACCGGTACGACGCCAAATAGCTGCCCGTTCACTCCTGGATCCGGAGGGCGGACGACCGTCCAGGTTTGGCCGTCCCAGTGCTCGGTGATTGGAGAGAATTGAACATCCGCGTCGCTCACGTATCCGACCGCCCAAATGTCATTCTCCGATCCGCCTGCAACACTCAACAGATCGTTGGCTTCGCCGGCGACCGGATTGGAAACAAGGTTCCATTGACTGCCATCCCAATGCTCGATAAGGCCGGTGCCATTTTCCCCTTGAGTGTCTTCGTTTTCATACCCCACAGCCCAGACATTGTCTGCCGCCAGCGCGACTACTCCGTAGAGCGCGTTGTATTCACTCGGCGGAGGCGCGGGGCTTGCGACCACTTCCCATTGTTGTCCGTCATAGTGCTCAATAAGAGGCAACTGGTATGGAGGTAACTCGGAACTCTCGTGATATCCCACCGCCCAGATGTCCGTTGCAGAAACCGCGGCCACGCCATTCAGAAAATTCATGTCTGCGCCGTTTATGTTTGGACTGTTGACGATCGACCATGAGGTCCCGTCCCAATGTTCAACCAGGGTATTCCACAGGTACTGCCCCTCGAGCTGGTAGTTGCCGACTGCCCACACATCGGTGTCAGAAATCGCCACCACTCCCGCCAGGGCGCTGGTTTCTGCCCCTGGCTGATTGGGACTTGCAACCACCGACCATTTCTTGCCGTTCCAGTGTTCAACCAGGGTTCGGCTTTCATAACCGCATGCGTACCCAACCGCCCAAACGTCGTTCGGCGCCACCGAGGCCACTGCATTCAACTGATTGCCACTGTATCCACTGCCACAGCGATTTTCGTTGCCAGGATTCGGGCTGGGCACGATGGCCCAGGCGTGCCCATTCCAGTGTTCGACCAGCGTCAACTGACGGTTGTTGGCGTCATAGCTGTAACCGACGGCCCACAGGTTGGTTCTTGAGAGCCCGGCAACACCAAACAGATAGTTCGCAACGCCCGACTGTGGGCTGGGTAGCACCCTCCACTGGGAGTTTGGCCCGGCCAACAAGAACGATGCGTAACCGAGCACCGCCGCGAGCGCAAGAATCTTAGGACGAATCATAGTTTCCTCCTTGCCGAGTTGCTTCAAGATCGGACTGCGTCAAAAGGACCGCTACGACTTCCTTCACCGGATACGTCGCGCGGAACACGCACCTCCCCCTCTGAATTTCTTCGACCCAAAACATTACTTCCCTGATCTGTTGTCACGTGGAGCAAGCGCGCTCGTCAGCACTTTTTGTGCTCGTCGTTTGCGGCCCCGGCTTAAGGGTCCAAGGCTAGGCTCGCTGATTGCCTTGCGGGCCGAAACTCTTCCACCAACCACGCCCACTCCACTTCCTGACTTTCGCCGACCGCCACCCCATCCTAACGTAATGCGTCAAGCAGACCGACACTTATAGGTCGCCGGTTTCCCCTGTGACCCTCTGTGCGCCCTGTGGTTAAAGCCTTTGACCTCCTCGCACGCTCAACCAAACGAATCACCGTGGAAGGGCCCGGCGAGTGCCCATCCCAGCACGCCCTTCGCGCGAGGGTTGGGGATTTTGCTTTTCCGGTGAATTGTCATCCAGAGCGCAGCATCAAGATCCGCGCCTAGCGGATCGAGATGCGAAGTCGGAGGACCCCAACCACCGCATGCCTCTTCACGACTGTCGCAAGGCGTGAAAACGACGTAACATTTGAGCTTGAAGAGATCGATGATCTGTTTTTGTATTTCAGATTCCTTTCATCGCTCTTTTGCGTTAATTTTATGATATTCGCCTGTTCTTCGCTATGCTAGAATCCGTCTTCTATGGCCTGGCGTCCTGATCTCGGGAAGAGAGAAGCCATGCTGAGCCGGGAAGACCTTGCCGAACTCGGTCATCGGCTCGCCCATCTCTCGATCGGTGCCGTCCGGGACTTTTACCAACGGGCACACCGCGATATTGCAATCATCAATTCTTCGACTTTCCTCCAGCGCGAGCTATCCAAGAGCTTGTCACGGCGTGGAAACTCCTCAGAAAGTGGCGGCAGGGGTAAAATGGCAGAACACGATGCAAGAAGATATGGATGATGCGGAGCTAGTCAAAGCGGGAGTTGAAGGAATGGTGGGAGGAATCATCGCACCATTTGCAGACCTTCTTGACAAACTCGTTGGCCCCGCCACGGAGGAATTTGGCTTAGCTCTGAGAGATCAAGTTAAGTTTGTTCGCTTCAAGAGGTCCGTACGGCTACTCGCTAGAACCAAAGAAATGTTTGAAAGCATGCGCCGTCAACCAGAACCCATAGCGCTAAAAGTGTTGTTGCCTATTCTTGAAAATGGATCAGTCGAAGAAGACGACGACCTTCAAGATCGATGGGCTGCTCTACTGGTGAACTCATCATTGGGAAACCAAAGGCTGTTACCCGGCGCGTCGGAGATTTTGAAGCAACTGAGTCCGTTCGAAGTTCTGTTACTGCAAATGTGCTGCGATTCCGTACACCCACGAGGTCCATTCTTGGAACTAGAGAAAAAACCAATGAACAACACAGCGCATCAGTGGTTCGCGGTTCTGGCGAAGGAACACAATTTCAAGAAAGCTGGAATGGCCCATCAGCATGAGGTAGATGTGATGATAGACAATCTTACGCGGCTGGGGTTATTGATCCGAAGGCCATCCAAGACCGACCCGAACGCTATTTATATGACATCGCTCGGTTACGAATTCGTCGGTCTCTGCCGAATACACTCGTAAGATTTGGCTAAGGCCAGACGAGGCACGCCGTCGCGAGAACAAGAAACGGCAGAACGAGCACGAGCGCGAACAGCTTGAGGATTGTTTTCATGCCGAGAAGAGCGGTTGGGTCCTCGACCCATTCTCTGGCTCAGAAGAAATGGGTTTCGGATCGAATGCCGGTGGCAAGACGGGAACCTGCGGCGGGATGAGCTTGTATTCCGAATGGCTCTTGGCAGGAGAGCGGCGCTCGATGATGCTATGTCCGAGCTTCCGGGCGTCGAGGATTCTAGCCCCCAACCCGCTCACTTTCACTTCTCCCAAATCACCTTCCCCGCCCTAATCGTCCAAGCCACCTTCGCAAAATTTCTGACATCCACCGCTGGATCGCCATCCAGCACAACCAAATCCGCATCCATATCTTTTTCCACCCGCCCCTTAGTCGGAGCCTTGAAGAACTTCGCCGGATTGGTCGTCAGCGACGCCAATATGTCAGTCCACGAAATCGCCCGGCCCATATATTCGTACTCTTCGCTGGTGTCGTATTTGGTAATAAAGCCCACATCGGTGCCGAACAGAATCGTCCCGCCTTCGGCAAAATAGGACTTCATTTCATCCACGCCCGCCTGCACCATTCTTTTCTGCGCTTCCACATTCGGCGTCACCGTGGTCCACAGCGTCAACGTCGGAATCAGCGCGGTTTGCTGCTTTTTCATCCGCGCCAGCTCTTCCGCGGTGAAGCTGCCTTCGGTCGGGATGGTGTGCGCCAGAATGTCCACGCCGCCGGCCAGCGCATTGTCGGTGCCCACATGGTTCTGCGGATGCGCGAACACCGGCTTGCCCAGCTCATGCGTAATATCCACCACCGCCTTCACGATGGCCTCATCCATATTGATCACCGGCTTGTCGCGCCCCATATATGCGCCGGTGAATAGCTTGGTGCCATCCAGCCCCAAATATATATAGCCGCGCACCATGCGCACCGCGTCGAAGGGCGTTGCCGCTTCCGGCAATTCGATCTCGGCCGGCACATACACCGGATGCCCATGCTCCGGAAAAATATCGCCCGCCATCAGAATCTTTGGCCCCGGCGCTTCGCCCGCGTCCACCCGCTTGCGCAAGGCCAAGGTGTTCTGCGGGTCCGATCCCAGGTCCCACACTGTGGTAAAGCCCCAGCGCGTGAGCATCTCCTGCATGTGGCCTTCGAGTCTCGCGGCCGGGGCGGCAGCCGCCCCTTTCCATGCGTCCTCGGTGAAGTGGACATGGCTGTTCCAGAACCCGGCCACAATGAACTTGCCCGAGCAGTCCAGCACTGTAGCCGAGGGCGGCCGCTTGACGTCGGGCTTCCTGCCGATGTCAACGATCTTGCCGTCCCGGGTGACTACTATCGCGTCCCTGATAGGTTTCGCTCCAGGAGCCGGATAGACGGTGCCCCCCGACAGTATCAACTCATGGGAAGCCCCCGCCTGAGCGCCAGCGGCCAGAGAAGCTGCAAACAAGAAAATAAGCAGTTTATATCGTATATTCATATAGTTAGAGACTCCGTCTGTATAAACGATCTAGGCCAGGAAGTGATTCCCTTTGTGTACCTCCGTGCCCTTTGTGGTTATGGCTTTTGGCCAGAAACCGTGACCCTTGACAGCCAGACCATCACATCTGCTATGATTAGCACTCGCCAACAATGAGTGCTAACAACAGTTTTCTGGGCAGTTGGCGGCAGCTCTCATGACCCGCAATTTAACCCAAACTTAAAAAGAACCTGCAACGAAAGGAGCAACAACCATGGCCAAGTTTACCCCACTCCACGACCGCATTCTGGTCCGGCGTGTAGAAGAAGCAGAAACCACCCGTGGCGGAATCATCATCCCGGATTCAGCCAAAGACAAGCCGCAGGAGGGCGAAGTCATCTCCGCCGGCAAAGGCAAAGTCAACGAAGACGGAAAAGTTCGTCCGCTCGACGTGAAAGAGGGCGACCGCATCCTGTTCGGCAAGTACTCCGGCACCGAGATCAAACTGGACGGCGAAGATTTCATCATCATGCGCGAAGAGGAAGTCCTCGGCATCCTCAGCGGCGCAGCCAAGAAAGAAACCGCCGGATCGCGTCGCTAGCTTCTGATCGTGGGCCGAGTGTCCCGAACCAATAACCACAGGGGACACAGAGGCACACGGAGGAAAGGCAAAGAGTTTTGGGTAGCCAGAGTTTTTCTGTGAACCTCTGTGCTCCCTGTGGTTAACGATTTTCATTTCTAAGGAGAAGAAAATGGCAAAGCAAATCGTACATGGCGAGGAGTCGCGACAGGCGATCCTCCGCGGCGTGAATCTTCTGGCGGACGCTGTGAAGGTCACCCTCGGCCCCAAGGGCCGCAACGTTGTGATTGAAAAGAAATTCGGTTCGCCGACCATCACCAAAGACGGCGTCACCGTAGCCAAAGAAATCGAGTTGAAAGACAGCCTCGAGAACATGGGCGCACAAATGGTGCGCGAAGTCGCCTCGAAGACCTCCGACGTAGCCGGCGACGGCACCACCACCGCCACCGTTCTCGCCCAGGCAATCTACCGCGAAGGCGTAAAGACAGTCGCGGCCGGTGCCAACCCCATGGCCATGAAACGCGGCATCGAAAAGGCCGTCAACACCATCTGCGGCGAAATCGACAAAAAAACCGGCGAGCGCGGCAAAGGCGAAATCGATCGCTTCTCAAAGCCAGTATCCGGCGAAATGATTGGGCAGGTTGGGACTATTTCGGCGAACAACGATGAGACCATTGGGCACATCATTGCCGAAGCTATGAAGAAGGTCGGCAAGGATGGCGTCATCACCGTGGAAGAGTCGAAGACGCTTGAGACGCAGCTGGAAGTGGTCGAGGGCATGCAGTTTGACCGCGGCTATCTGTCGCCTTACTTTGTTACCGATCCCGAGCGCATGGAAGTTGCGCTTGAGAACGCTTACATCCTGATCAACGAGAAGAAGATTTCCAGCATGAAGGATCTTCTTCCCTTGCTCGAGCAGATTGCCAAGGGCGGCAAGCCGCTGGTCATCATCGCTGAGGATGTTGAAGGCGAAGCGCTCGCAACTCTCGTGGTCAACAAACTGCGTGGCACGCTGCAAGTCGCGGCCGTCAAGGCTCCCGGCTTCGGCGATCGCCGAAAGGCCATGTTGCAGGACATCGCAACCCTGACCGGCGGCAAGGCCATCACCGAAGATCTGGGCATTAAGCTCGAGAACGTGCAGGTCAGCGATCTCGGCCAGGCCAAGAAGATCACCATCGACAAGGACAACACCACCATCGTCGAAGGCAAAGGCAAGCCCGGAGACATTCAGGGCCGGGTGAAAGAGATTCGCAGCCAGATCGACAAGACCACCAGCGACTACGACCGCGAGAAGTTGCAGGAGCGGCTGGCGAAGCTGGTCGGCGGAGTGGCGGTGATCAAAGTCGGCGCCGCGACCGAGACTGAAATGAAAGAGAAAAAGGCCCGCGTGGAAGATGCGATGCATGCGACGCGCGCAGCCGTTGAGGAAGGGATTGTCCCGGGCGGAGGCGTTGCGCTGGCGCGTTGCGTCAAGTCTCTGGAGAACCTGAAAGTGGATGGCGACGAGCAGATCGGCGTGAACATTGTGAAGCGGGCGATCACCGAGCCGCTGCGCATGATCGCTGAGAATGCCGGTGAAGAAGGCGCCATCGTCCTCGGCAAAGTACACGATGCCAAGGACACCAACTACGGCTACAACGCACTGACCGGCGACTATGAGGACCTGGTCAAGGCGGGCGTGCTCGACCCGACCAAGGTAGTGCGCACTGCGCTACAGAACGCCGGCTCGATCGCATCGCTGATGCTGACTACCGAAGCGCTGGTAGCGGAGATCCCAGAAGAGAAGAAGGGCGCTCCGATGCCGGGTGGACACGGCGGCGGCATGGAAGGGATGTACTAAACAGCTGCTAGCTTCTAGCTACTAGCTGTTAGCTAAGTCAAAAACCCTGCTCGCGAGAGTGGGGCTTTTTGTTGTTTGTGTAGGCGCGGGCGTCCTCGTCCGTGCAAGGCTGTCAGCTCTCAGCTTTCAGCTAAGTCAAAAGCGGGTGCCCCGTTCTTTCGCGATGTTTGCGAAAGGGCGGGGGTTGTTGGTGTGTGCCTCAGACCATTTCGGGAAGGTTTTCGAAATTATGCGTGAGGCAGCCGCCGCGGTTACTCGACTTGATCGAAAGTTGCTTGACGAGAATTCATGACGCGCTATCCTAGAGTTGACGGACAGCGTTCAGAAAATAGCCTCGCCGAAGGGTGGGGCTTTTGTTTTGGTGTGGAGTGGGTTGGAAAGGCCATGCCGCTCTGCTTCGAGCTAAGCGAGTTCGAATACATTGCAGTTCGGATAGGTCCTTGCGATTTTATGTAGTACTGCTCGCAGCGTGGCAAGCGGAACCCCGCTCAGCTTGTTGAGGTCGGTCGTGAATTCTGCCTTAGGGCTAGCAGGCCACCCTTCGATTTTCTTGCCAAGTTCGGTCTTAGGCATTTGGCAAACGTCCTCCCCGGCAGTATAGGCCCAGAACCCGGTCCCCTGACTCGTGGAGTCTGTGGTGTCCGCCTCAAATCATTTAGCCTTTGGAAAATGTACATCAAACGCTTTTGTTGCGCCGATCATTTCTCCCCCGTTGGCGATAAAGGCTTTTCCTTTCAGCTTTCGATCACTCCCTGACACCGCATTTGCAGGAATGTGCAACGTTATCGGTGTCGTCTCGGTCTTCTCGAGGCAATCTGCCTTGTCGTGTATGGCAAGATTCCCGTCCTTATCGCCGTAATCTGCATTGGCGGCTTTGACAGGATGGCCGCCCTTCTGGAAGACAACCACTAGCTCCACAGGTTGGTCGGAGTTGCGGCAATACATCGGAAGACTGATGTCGGCTGTCTCCGTGGACTTGTTTTCAGTCGATGCCGGTTGTCCCAGAAACACCACTGTTGGGGGTTTTCCGCCCGGAGAGGACGCGGCGTCGGGCCAGAGCCTATTGAATTCTGCCAGCGCGTCTGAGTAGACCTTGTCGTCGCGTTGGTCTCGCGTCTCCCAGCGGGGATGGTCGGAGAAGAACGCAGCGAACTTGGATTGCTCGCCGGTGTTCATTAGGAGCAGGTGGTGCAGCGCGAAGACATAGTCTGGATGGTACCCGGCTCTTGCCATCAGGAACATACCCTGCTGATCCGCTTGATGTTCTTGATCGCGCTCAAGTTTTTTTAGGGCGATTCGTGAGCCTGCGGCAAATCCGATCAACGCCCAGTTGGCAGACTTGTCACCGGCCAGAGCGCGCGCTCGGTAGTACCGGGTCATCTGCTCGATGTAAACCTTTCTCATGTAGACCTGCACCTGATGGCGCAAGCCTGTGTGTGCCGTCTCGTGCGATAGAACCGCCGCCCATAAGCCTTTGTTCTGACCGAGAAGAGAGAGCATTCCTCCGTGAACGTATATCTTCCCGCCGGCTGTTGAGCCTGCGTTTATGACCCGATCACTAACAAGCGTCAGCTTCCACGGATAGGGCTGGCTAAAACCAGCGGAGACCAGATGCTGGAAAACGTCATCTCCGATTTGATTGGAGATGGTTCCGGTAATTTCGGGGCTACCGTTCATTGCCAACGAACGACCAGTCTCTGCGAGTTGCAGGTCGATGCCGTAGTCGGCTGGCAGCTGTAAATCCTGGCAGTAAGCCGTGCCTGATCGAGAAAGACAGAAGAAGACGCACAGCACTGCTGGGGCCCAAGACCGAATGTGGCGCATGTCGGCTCCTTGAGAGTTCTATTTGGGAGTGTTCTTGGTAATGCCCTGGGGGAGAAATGCTGACAACGCAACCAAATTACGCTCCTCCTTAGTATGTGTCAAGGGGATCTTAATTTGTCTGATACCGTTCTCGCTGCTTTTGGACCCTAACATGGACGTCGTCGTGTCTTGCTGTTGGGTGCGCCTGTGGCCGCGCCCTTTCACATGGCGTTGGGAACTTGTTCAGATCCGCACGAGCTATCGGCTTCTCGTTCGACTTCGCTTAGGGCTTCGGCGAGGCCGAGGACCCTGAGGACGCTCGCGACCGACATGGCCTGACTTCCCGATTTGGACTTGTTCTCTCTTTTTCTCTCGCTTTCCTGCCTGGACTCTCCGTTGTATTGCATACATTTTGATGTGTAACGAAACCGGCGCAACGTGCGGTGACTGCCGGTTACTGGAGTTATGGTGACAAGACATACACGTAACGTGTATACAAGTAACGAGAAGTCCGATAGTCCGCCGGGCCGTCAGACACTTGTCCCCGTCGTTTTTCAGGGGGATTCAGTGCGGACGTTGCGCGGGTTTCCGCGTGATGTCAGACACGATCTCGGGTATGCGTTACATCGGTTGCAGCTTGGTCAGACACCTCCGGACAGAAAAGCAGTTCGTGAGGTCGGCACGGGAGTTTACGAACTGCGGGAACAGGATGAGAAGACCTGGTATCGAGTTCTCTATGTGCGCCGGGCAGATGCGATACAGGTTCTCCATTGCTTTGAGAAGCGGTCGAACAGCATAGAGCAGAAGGATATTGAGACGGCCAAGGCGCGTCTCAAGCGGGTACTGGAAGCCGAACGCGAGGATAAACGACATGCCAAACAAGGGCTCCGCAAGAGATGAATACAGGGTCGCCGGGAGCGTATTGGAGGAACTCGGGTTCGACCGCCAGGGGACGCTGGAACTGAAATTGAAGGCGGATTTGCATCAGAAGATTCTGCAGTTGGTGAAACGGCGCGGTTGCAGGGCGCGGGATTTGGAGCGAATCCTGAGAATTCAGCAACCGCGGGTTAGTGAATTGATGCGGGGCAAGCTCTCTACCTTGAGCGTGGCCCGATTGCTGCTTTACGCGGATATGCTTGGGGCTGAGGCTGAGGTTCGCCTCAAGTCAGTTCGATCGCGAGCGGCGTAGGTTTTCCTTTTTTTCTCCCTTAGAGTCTTTCGGCGCGGCTGAAACCGCGCCCTTTCAAGTCGGCGCCAATGGCTGGCAACAGCAGATTCCTCTCCCGCTGACGCGGATTCGGAATGACAAGGGGGCACCCCGCACGAGCGAGGACGCTCGCGCCTACACAGATTGTGGCCTTGATGCATCCAGGAAGTCGAGCTACGCGGTCTTACCTCTTCCGGCGATCATCATGCCCGCGCCCGCGACTAGTAGCACGACGCTGACGGCAGGAGAGAGTCGCTCACTGTGTTCGGTGTTGACACCGACATGCAAGTCGCCCGCGTTGATACCGTGATGCTCGGTGTGTGGAAGCGGAACAAAGAATGAAAAGATCCCGAGGACTACAACCACCAGCCCCACCCCAAATAGAGCCTTCATGAGTAACCTCCAGTAGAAAGAATGCTGGAAGGTGGCGGCATGGTCGATACCGTGGCGGCTGTACGAAACCGGGGAAATTGCTATAGGAAAGACGAGCGCTGCCAAAGCTTCGCCCGGCGGAGGGCGGTCCCTACGTGAGTTGGATCATCTAGGCGCCGAATCTTTCGAGGGCGCGGACTCTGGCTTTGGCAGCTTCTTCGTCGCGGTTCTTTGGTGGGGCGGTGGTTTCGAGCGAACGCAGGAGACGCGTGGAGGCGGCGGCTACTTCTTCGATGGCAGCCGCGAATGCGTCCTCGTTAGCTTTGGAGGGTTTGTTGAAGCCGGAAATTTTTCTTACGAATTGGAGGGAGGCGGCGCGGATTTCGTCGTCGGTGACTGGGGGAGCGAAGTTGAACAGGGTCTTGATGTTGCGGCACATCGGGTTGGCCTCCTCGGGCGAGCTTAGCAATTCTTATCTTAGCAATCTTTATCGGGAACAAGCTTTATCCGGGACAATCTTTATCTGGGCGATCTCTGCCGTGCAAGTCTGGGGGAAGCCCTGCCAGTGGCCGGAATTGGCGGCATCTTATTCGGAATTCTGTGGTAAGATCGCGCGCAAGATTGTTAATCCTCTGGTTCCTGGAGTGCGTCATGATGCAGATCACAGTAAGCTCAATCGCGCGCAGCGCTCTAGTTTTGGGCCTCGCTTCATTGATGGCGGCGGCGACGCTGGGAACGCAAACCGCGCCTCCGATTGCAGAGAAAGTCATATATAGCTTTGCGGGTGGGTCGGATGGAGCTACTCCTGAAGCTGGCCTGCTTCGGGATTCGAAGGGCAACCTTTACGGCACTACCGAGAGCGGCGGCGTTTCGAGCTTTGGCACCGTCTTTGCGATAACGAGCGCCGGTGAAAAAGTTGTTTATGCTTTCACGGGCGGGGCGGACGGCGGGAATCCGCAGTCGACTCTGGTGCGCGATGCGCAGGGCCATCTTTATGGTGTGGCCTTCAACGGCGGCGCGCATGGCTTTGGCGCGGTGTTTGAGATCACCGGACTGGGCAAGGAGAAGGTACTTTACAGTTTCACTGGCGGTGCTGACGGATCGCATCCGCGCGGGGGGTTGATTCGGGACGCTTCCGGCAATCTCTATGGAACGACCGGGGCTGGAGGGAACTTCGGGTCGGGCACGGTGTTTGTGGTGAGTCCCAGCGGAGTGGAGACGGTCCTGCACCATTTCAATAACGCAGATGGCGCGTTCCCATATGCCCCGATGATTGCGGATGCAACAGGGACGATGTATGGCACCACCCTGGGCGGGGGCCAGCATAATATCGGAACGGTTTTCAAGGTAACTCAGAGCGGCACGCTGACCAGTCTGTATAGCTTTGGAAGCGTGCAGCCGGATGGGTTTGAGCCCAAGACGCCGGTCATCGTCGATGCTCAGGGCAACCTGTACGGGGTCACCGAGGGCGGCGGAAATTTCGGCTACGGCATCGTGTTCGAGTTGACTTCGGCGGGCGCGGAGACGATTCTCTACACCTTCACCGGGGGCGCAGATGGGCGCTATCCCGACGGCGGGTTGCTGCGGGATGCGAAAGGCAATCTCTACGGGACCACGAGCGATGGAGGTAATTTCACTTGCGCGCCATCCTGTGGAGTGGTGTATCAGGTGACGCCGGCTGCGGTGGAGAATGTCCTCTTCAGCTTCACTCAAACTGATGGGGCGGCGCCGTTTGCGGGGCTGATCCCGGATGGCAAGGGCGGCGGTTATGGAACTACGTCGGGGGGCGGCGCGCACAACCTGGGGACGGTATTTCGAGTCGGCCCATAATCGGAAGTTGCCACCCCTCTTGACCACGGGCGCGCGCAGGCGTAGCTTCACATGCGAATTCTCACTGACATCTTCAGGTTCGCAGGAGGCTGCGCATGGTTTCTATCACTGCTCTGTGGCTGCCGATTGTGTTGTCGGCGGTCATCGTGTTCGTGGCTAGTTCCGTCATCCACATGCTGTTGAAGTACCACAACAGCGACTATCACCAGATCCCCGGCGAAGAGAAGATTCTGGCGGCGTTGCGTCCGGCCAATCTCAAACCCGGCCTTTATGTCTTCCCCTTCTGCACACACAAAGACATGAAGTCACCGGCAGTCATGGAAAAGTTCAAAGAGGGGCCGGTTGGGTTTTTGACGATTCGCCCGAACGGGCCGCCGGCCCTGCCGAAGTTTCTGGCGCAGTGGTTCTTGTTTTGCCTGGTGGTGGGTACGCTTGCTGCCTGCCTGGCGGGACACGTGCTGGCTCCGGGCGCGTCGTACAAGGCGGTATTTCATGTGGTCGGACTTGTCGCCTTTATGGCATACGGCGTGGGGAATTTGAGCAATGGCATTTGGAAGGGACAGAGTTGGGGGAGCGTGGCCAAAGAAGTCATCGATGGATTGATTTATGGTTTGCTGACGGCCGGGACATTCGGCTGGCTTTGGCCACGGTAGGGTTCGGGGGCGGCTGTGAGGTGCCTCGGGCACTGAAGCGGCTAATGCGGCGCGGGGAGCGCTGCTCCGACTGAAGTCTTCGTTCCCATTGGCGTGTTCGGCGGTTATCTTCCCAGGAATTTCTCCAGGGCTTCGATGTCGGCGGTGGCCAGGTCGGAATAGCGCTTGGCGCGAGAGCCATCGCCGCGGCCGATGGCGTCTTGGGCTTTGGAGACGTTGAGCTTCATGCTTTCCTGACGGCCAGCGATATCGCCGCGAAGGCCGTAGCCGTCGCGCGCCTGTTCCTCACGAAGACGATCCAAGCCGCTGTTTACGGCGCCGGCACGGGCGGTGAGCTGGTCGATATCGTGCTCGAGGGCGTTGAGATCGAAGGCGGGCGGAGCGGGTTTGGGCGGCTTCGCGTGGACGGGCGGAGCGGTGGCAGTGGCTGCGGCCGGGGCGGGAGTGGGCTCAGTGGCGGGCTGGTCAGCCGCGTCGGGCGGCGGGGGCGGAGGTTCTATGGGCGCGGGAGTGGCATCCTGAAGAGCAGGCGTCGCAGCAGCGGCGGGGGCAGTTGGCGCGGCTTGGCGGCGGGCATCGGCGCTGCGGCTGTACATTCCGGCAGAAATCAAAGCGACCAACAATAATAGCGCCCCCACTGCCATGTACAAACCGCGATGGCCGGCGGGGGGCGGAGGCGCAACGTTGCTTGCCATAACTGGTTGCGACGCGGCGGGCGTGGCCTGGGGTTGCTTCGCAGTCGCGGAGGCGAGGGACGCGGTCATGGTCTGCGCCGGCATGGTGGCGGTTGGCGGCAGAGAGCCGATGCTGGTCACGGTGCGATCGGCGGCGACGAGTCCCGCCGGCACCGGACCCACGCGGCTCAGCGCATTCTTGAAAGCGTCAGCAGACTGGAAGCGCCCGCCGGGATCTTTTGCGATGGAGAGCAGAATGATTTCATTGAGCGCGGGAGGCAGGCCGGGCTTGATCTCAATGGGCGGGGTCGGCGCCTGGTTGACTTGCGCGGCCATGATGGAATAGTCGCTGGATTCGCGGAAGGGCCGCCGTCCGGCAACCATTTCGTAGAGCGAGATGCCGACCGAATACAAATCGGAGCGGGCGTCGGTGGGGTCGCCTTTTACCTGCTCGGGAGACATGTAGCCGAGCGAGCCCAAGGTGGTACCGGTCATGGTGAGCGTGGAATCGTCGCCGGAGCGGGCGATGCCGAAGTCCATCAACTTAACCAGGCCCTGCGGCGTGAGCATCATGTTGGAGGGTTTGACGTCGCGGTGGATGACGTGTTGCTGGTGCGCGTAGCTGAGCGCGTCAAGCACCTGGCTGATGTAGTTCACGGCGTCGGCTACCGGGATGGGCCCCTGTTGCATGCGCTGCGTGAGCGTGGTTCCCTCAACGTATTCCATAATCATCACCAACTGGTTGTCGAGGGTGAGAGCGGTACGGAGGGCGGCGATGTTGGGATGATCGAGGGCAGCGAGAACTTTTATTTCGCGTAGAAAGCGGGCGGCCAGTTCCTGGCGGCCGGCCAAGTCGGGAAGCAGGATCTTCATGGCTTCTACGCGGTCGGAGATGACGTTGCGGACTTTGTAAACCTTGCCCATGCCGCCGGCGCCGAGTTCGTTGAGAATTTCGTAGTCGCCTATGCGCTTATTGATGGGTTCGGACATCGGAATATCCCCCTATGTACCACAAAGTAAACTACTAGACTTGCCGGGCCGGAAGCTTTCTACGAGTGGCGGAATTATGACTTTCCGGCGGGCGGGGGTCAAGGAGAATCCCCGTGGTAGAGTCCGGCGGAAGATGGAAGTTCGTCTCTATCTGGAGGGTGCAGTTTTTGTTATGATGCATTCCCGTTTATGCGCGGACAGCGTATTCCGGTGGGCATTCTGTTCTGCTTGCTCGGGGCCGCCCTGGCCTTGGGGGAAGCGGACTCGCCCAACCCCACGACCGGAGCGGGATTAGCTTCGGGGCGGCCGGCTACAGTGATCGGCTTCCTGGGTGGTTTCGTGAAGCCCGGCGCGCGAGTCCACTCCACAGTGCAATTGGCCGAGCACCTACGCCAGGAGTTCCCGACGGGTCTGTATGTGAAGGTGTTTCAGAACCACCACGGTGACGAGGCGTATCGCGAACTACTGAAGCACCTGGATACGGACAACGATGGAACGTTGTCGCCGCAGGAAAAGCGGCAGGCGCGAATCATTATTTACGGGCACAGTTGGGGCGCTTCTGAAACTGTGCATCTGGCCCGCAGGCTGGAGAAGGCAGGAATACCGGTCCTGCTTACGATTCAGGTGGACAGCGTGTCGAAACACGGCGAGAACGATGGGGTGATCCCTGCCAATGTGGGCGAGGCGGTCAATTTTTATCAGCCTCACGGCTGGGTGCACGGGCGTTCGCGCATCCGCGCCGAAGACCCGGAACATACCGAGATCGTGGGCAACTTCCGCTTCGACTACAGTGAGAGCCCGATCGATTGCGAAGGCTATCCCTGGTTTAACCGGCTCTTGATCCGCCCCCATACGGAAATTGAATGCGACCCTAAAGTGTGGGGGCAGGTAGAAGATTTGATTGAGTCGAAGCTGTCGCCGGATTTGCGCCAGGCGTCGGCGCGTTGAACATTTACTGTTGCCCGAGTTCGTGGACGTTGACCGTGGACGAAGCCAGAGACACGGACTGATGTGCGACCCGGGCAAGGTCATCGGCGCGCAGCACGTCGCGAACCGCGACCACCACCACACCTTCCGCAAATTTTTCGGGATTCCACGACTTTAGCTGGACTTCAGTCACCCCACCCTCATTCACGAATACATTGCTATCGGCGCCCAAAACCAGCCGGAACTTGGGGCGCAGATGCGGCGGCTTTTCCGGGCGGATGGCGCGGGCCAAAAGATCGCAAGCCGATTCGTATATGCGCGCCGCTTCCGCGGACGGAAACTTCTTGTTGCCGGGATTAGAAACCTCGAACGGCAGAGCAGCCTGCTGGGCGCAGCCGAATGCAGCGGAAATAAGCAGCAAGACCATACAGGGCAGCATGCGTTGCGCGACGCGGACGGTTGCGTGCCGCTTGCGCGGGCGTGGTTTCGACTGAGGGTTCATTCTGTCGAGCATTACGCGACCAAAGCAGCCACACAAGGTATCTAAGGTAACGGATGGATGAGAAAACGTTAACCACAGAGAACACCAGCAGGGCTGGCTATGGTGCAAACTTCCTGGTTGCGGACAGTCCGACCCGCTGTACACTACAGAAATAAGGGCTTATTTTTGTCCTGGTGTTTGTTTGGTTGTACGCAATTCTCGGTTGGAGTCTGAGTGGGCCGGCTGTCAAAGTCCGCAATTGTGATCCTGGCGGCCCTCGCGGTGTGCGCGGTCCTGATCACGCCCGCCCTTGACGAACTCCCAAGCGCCCTGCCGCGCGTTCTTCATCATGCGATCGCCTTGCCGGTGACGAATGCATCTGTGGACTGGCGCGCGGACGCCGCTGGTTATCAACCTTCGGTCTCAGTCGCGGTGCATGCCTCACCCGCTGACCTGTTGTCTCTTATGTGCGCTCGTCTCTGCTAGCTTCGTTGGATTTTCACTTTGCTCCGCCGGCGCCCAGGGATGGGATCGCCGGAGCAGTTATGGCGGCACCAGGTTCCGCCCAACCTTCCCGGCTTTCGTTGCGGCCGCGAACCATGTTGACCGCTTCCTGATCGAGGCGCCTATGCATAGGACGAACGGTAGACCGGGGTTGCGAGTCGTGGAACTCTTGTCGGCGTGGAAATCCATACTTACCGGCAGCACACCCATCATGTCGATCGAGGTTACGCGCGAGTGTCCCCTGAGCTGCCCAGGTTGTTATGCCTACGGGGAGGATCACTTGGGCGGAGCGGTGACTCTGCGCAGCCTGAGTGATTATCGCGGAGATGCGCTGGTGGATGGAATTATCGCCGTCATCCGGAAGCACCGCCCGCTGCATGTGTCCCTGGTGGGAGGCGAGCCCCTGGTGCGCCACCGCGAGCTGAGCCGCATCCTGCCGGTGTTGAGCGAGATGAACATTCACACCATGGTGGTCACCAGCGCGGTGATTCCCGTGCCCCAGGAGTGGATGGAAATTCCAAAAGTGAGGGTGGCGGTGTCAGTGGATGGATTGCCGGAGCATCACGACATCAGGCGAAAGCCGGCGACCTACGAGCGCATCCTCAAGAATATTGAAGGGTGCCACGTGAATATTCACGGCACCATTACGCGGCCGATGCTGGAGCGGCCCGGTTACATCGAAGAGTACACTGCGTTCTGGGACGCGCGCCCGGAGGTAGTGCGGATGTGGATGAGCATTTACACGCCGCAGAAGGGCGAGCGGACCGCCGAGATGCTGAATGACTCGGAGCGGGATCGAGCCGCGACCGCTCTGCTGGAAGCACGCCAGCGGCACCCGAAACTTCTGATGAACGATGGGATCGCAGACGCGATTCGCAAGCCGCCGACCGATCCTACGCATTGCATGTTCGCGCGCATGTCAACCAATTATTCCGCCGATTTGAAGACCCGCGTGGAACCCTGCATCTTTGGCGGGAATCCGGACTGTACACAGTGCGGGTGCGCCATCAGCAGCGGATTGCACTGGCTGAAGACGCTGCACTTCGGTCCGTTGAAAGTCGAGCATGTGGCGCTCAGCGCGACATCGGTCGGCAAGGCGGTGGGCAGGCTTCGCCAGGGCTATCGGCCGCCCCCGCGCTGGAACCCGGAACTGGTGCAGATCGAGAAGAAGGCTTCCTGAGCTAATCGAGCGGCGCGACCTGGTATTGCTCGAGTTTGCCGTCGGGCATCATGAAGGTCCAGGCGCGCAGCGTCCGGTGATCGAAGACCACGCGGTAGGCCCGCAAGACCATGCCTCCGCGAAGCTCCGAGTGATACTGTTCAAACTCCTTCGGCGGTCCAAGCGGCGCCAAGCCTTCGGCAAAGTCTTTAAGTGCGGACTCGCTGAAATAGGCATTCGCGTTGGCGGTGAAGAGCGAACGATCAACCGTGCCGCGCTGTAAACCCGCGAAAATGCTTCGAGCCTGTTCGAGGCTGCGGGCCGCGTCGGGATCGGTCTTGGCCAGCAGCAGCGGGCTGATTTGGTGGGCAATCTGCGGTCCGGCGGTTACGGCGTCCTGATTGGTGAAAACCACGATGGCCGCGCGGTCATCCGGATAGACAGTGTTCTGGGCAATGAAACCGGATACTTCGCCGTTATGGCTGAGAACGCGATGGCCGCGCTCCATGTAGACATCGACACCCAGCCCGTAGGATGATCCCACGCCGCTATTGAGCAGGACTTCGGTTTCCAGCTGGTGGTAGGAAGCCGGCTTCAAGACAGTTTGATCGATGATGGAAATATCCCACCGGGCAAGGTCGGCCGCCGACATGGCAAGTTCGCCGGCGGCAAACATCCATCCCGCACCCTCTTTCGGGGCGGGACGCAGCGGCCCAAGGCCGTAGCGAACATAGCCCTGGGGATCGGGGGGGCCAAGCTTTTCCTGGTCGGTGTCGGCGACGTTCTGAACCCCAGCCGGCGCCAGCACTTTCTCGCGCAAGAACTGCATGAAGGGCATCCCGCTGGCCTTCTCGATAATCACGCCGGCGATCACAAAATTCGTATTGCTGTATTGCCATTTCGAGCCGGGATCGAAATCAAGCGGTTTACGCGCCCATTGCTCAAGAATTTCCTTGGCGGTCACAGGCTGTAGCATGCGGGGCATGACATAGTCCTGCGGCCAGAAATCCTGATAGCCGGAGGTATGCGAAAGCAGTTGGCGAATGCTGACTTCGTTGGCGCGAGTGAGATCGGGAAGGAATTTGGAAACTTTGTCGTCGAGCGAGAGTTTGCCTTGCTCCTGCAGAAGCAACATTGCGGTGGCCGTGAACTGCTTGCTGATAGAGCCGATGCTGTAGCGCATCTCCGGCTTCGCGGGAGTCCTGGGATCGAGACGGGCATCCCCGTAGGCTTGCAGATAGGCGATCTTGCCGTCCTGCACGATGGCGATGGAGGCGCTGGGGACGCCGGTTTTGGCCAGCACATCGTTGGCGATGCCGTCGATTTTCTGGCGCAAGTCAGGAGAGATTTGGCCGGCGGCAGGAAATGTGAGAGCGACGATCAGAACCAGCAGGTGAATCTTGCGCATGAAGATGTCCTCCGAAAACCGGCCAGTGTAACACGGAGCGAGCCGGCCTCTATGCCGAGCCCGGCAGCTGTCCCGGGGAAATTGTTAATGGTGGCGGATGAAGAAATGGGATTTATCCATGCTGGCCGGGATCGCCACATCGAAAAACCCTACCATCATCTCGTTGTAGGTTTGGTCGCCCCAGGCGACAGGGCGGTCAGGATCGGGATTGTGGCGGTTGTGGCGCGAGTTGTCATACCAGGCAACGGCTTGCAATTCGGTACCAGCTCTCAGGAAGCGCGGCTCGGCCAGGCGATAGCTTAGTTGCCAGTAGAAGTCGTAGTTCACGCGCAGCAGGGTTTCGACGGTTCCATTGAGGCCAGTTCTATCGGAGTGAACGAGGTTGTACTCGAAGCGCTTGCCACGCAGGTGCATGTGCGGAAAAAAGCTGAGCAGCGTGCAATCGTTGGGAAGAGTGCCGTGGACTTCGACGCGGTAATTGTCGGCATTCGGCGGGATGGGGATGGTGTCGTGGTCGTTGGCGAGCTGCAAGGTGATGACGCGCTGGCTTGGCGGTTGTTTGGCGAAAACCAGGCCGATGCTGGTGCGATCAGTCGCGGCGTGGCCGTTGGTGGTGTAGTGCATTTGGAAAACGAGATCCGAGCGGGCAGGGATGAATTTCGCCATGCCATCGGGCCAGCGGTCGGGCGAACTGCCGGGGGCATAGACCAGGAGCAGGTCGCTGGTGGTTTCGTGGGCCTGATGGCGGAGATGCTCGTCGTGGAGGCTGGATGCAGTGAAGGCCTGGTTGATGGGCGCGGCCCGGAGCCAATCTGAGTTTGGCGGACGAACGTAAACCACAGCGTGATGCACGTGGGCCCGGCTGCTGGGACGAATTTCAGACATCTGTACCCATTTGCCTTGGGCAAAATTTGTAGGGACGATCTCGTAGGTGTATTCGACGTCGCCGTGGGCGGGGATAGTAACCGGCTTCGGCATGCTTACGATCACATCCGGCTGGGGAATGTTCCAGCGCTGGGTCCAGCGCGGACGCGGCGGGGCGTCATGGGGATTGCCGGCGGGGGCGTGAGCGTCAGCCCAGGCGGAGAGGGTTGCGATCTCCGCGGCGGTGAGGGAGGGATCGTCGGCGAAGCGGCCGCAGCAGGGATCGGCAAACCATGGCGGCATGGATTTCGCGCGGACTGTGTCGCGGATTTGCGTGGCCCAGCGGCGGGACTGCTCGTAGGTCACAAGCGGCATGGGAGCGATTTCGCCGGGACGATGGCAGCTCTGGCAATGATGCTGCAAGATGGGGAGAACGTCGCGATAGAAGGTGGGCTTGGGCGCCTGGGCTGCGGCGGCGCGGGGGATCGACGCGGCGAGAACCAAAGCTATCCAAACCACAACTCGCACACTCACATTATGCTTTACTCTGTGGTTCTCTGTGCTCAGTGTGGTGAAAAAAACTGAACCACGGGGGTCACAGAGGAGCACAGAGGAGAACCAGGCGGAAATTGGAGCGCTGGAGCGGCAATGCTGCCGAGGTCTTGAAGGCTAATGCTGAACCTCTGGCACGGTTGCCGCATCTCAACACAGCATGACAAATATCTTGACTGTGGCATTGCTGCGCGCGACGTCACTCGATGGTAAGAGTTTAGGCGCGCAGGTGGCAGATTGGAGGAGTTGGATTTCCTCCGCCATTCTGGTGGTTGCGGCTCTTGCTCTCGCGCTGGCTGCTCACTGGCTGCTGTTTAAGGCCCTGCGCCGCATTGCTGGACATAAAGAGGGCGCATTCTGGGAGCTGCTGGTTCGCTATCAGCAGAAGCCGGCAAAACTGATCATTCCGGTGCTGGCCGTTCTTGCCATCGTGCCAGGCTTGCGTCTGCCAACTGAGGCCGAATACGGGCTCGCCCATGCCCTCGGCATATTGCTGATCGCCTCCATCGCCTGGGCCGCACTGGCCATGCTCAACGTCCTCCAGGACTTCGTCGCTCACGGGCACGCGATTGAAATTGCAGACAACCTGGCAGCGCGGCGCATCCGCACCCAGGTTCAGGTGCTGCGGCACATCGCTTCTGTGGTCATCGTCCTCATTGCCATAGCCGTGATCCTGATGACGTTTCCGAGCATCCGGCATTTGGGTGAGAGCCTGTTCGCTTCCGCCGGGCTGGCTGCGTTGGTCGGCGGACTCGCAGCCCGCAGCACTCTGAGCAACCTGTTTGCCGGTCTGCAAATTGCCATCACGCAACCCATTCGTTTGGAAGACGTCGTAATCGTGGAGGGCGAATGGGGATGGATCGAAGAGATCACGACCACGTATGTGATTGTGCGGGTGTGGGACTTGCGGCGGCTGGTGGTTCCGCTCTCATATTTTATCGAGAAACCGTTCCAGAACTGGACGCGCACAACCGCTGATCTTTTGGGATCAGTTTTCATTTACACCGACTACACCGTGCCTGTAGATGCAGTGCGCCAGGAGTTGCTGCGCGTACTGGAAGGCTCACAATTGTGGGACAAGAAAGTATGGGGGTTGCAGGTGACCAGCGCCTCCGATCGTAGCGTGGAGTTGCGGGCGCTGATGAGCGCTCCGAACGGTTCGCAGTCGTGGGATTTGCGGTGCTTTGTTCGCGAGAAGCTGATCGAATTTCTCCAACGAGAGTATCCAGATAGCTTGCCGAAGAACCGCACAGAATTTATCGGGATGAAGGCAGAGCAGATCACCGGACTCGCCCACGACGACACGCGTGCAGGGTGAAGGCGGCGCTTTTTGCGATAAGGTTTATCCGACGCTCCATGTCTTTGTCAAAATCTTCTCGCTCTTTTCGAATGTAGGCCTCACCCCCGCCCAGCTCTGCAAATACATCCTTTCCAGCTCCGCGCAAACGAAGCCAGGCTTCTTGGGAGCGCTTAGCTTGTTCGGAATCCTTCTTTTCCACGATTTTGTTTCTCTCAGTCATGGGAAGAACTCGTTCATTGTAACCGCCAAGTACAGGTGGACTTCATTCCATGCCACACAAGCTGAATCTTTTCTTAGAGTTAGGCCATCGAATGTAGTGTTGACTTCCTTTCTGGTTGACCCTAGATTGGAAACAGTTCTTTTCACGGCCTATCCCAAATTGGGGGCGTCACGGCTTCGACGGAGATGCTTACGGCCAAGAGGCATGCCGGGGTGCACACACCCGTAATCGTGGGCAAAATGATAATTGCCAATCAACAGATGGCATACGCAGCCTAACTAGTTTAGGCAGCCGTCCGAGGAGGCTTCGCCCGTGGGCCTCCAAAAGACGTCACACAGCGGGCTGGTCTTCCCTGCCACGTCTGAGTAGGGCGGACGAGATCATCAGGCTAGCGGCAACCGTTTCTTGTCCGTTCTGAGCGGGGGCCGCGAACGTCCTGGGGTAATGCCCAGGGCATGAACTGGAATAAGCATGTAGGCTCTTGACTGCTAACTTTTTCGGACGCGGGTTCGACTCCCGCCGCCTCCACCATACCTCCGATACCTTTCGTAAGGCCGTTCTCATCGACGAAAATAGCCAACGTCGTTATTTTCGATTGTCATGGATTTTGAAAATAGCGCGGTGCGGTATTTTCGACCCTGAAACGCGCGGGTAATGTCAAACGCCTAGGCGATGCTAAGCGCGACCATTGCTGAACCCCACTTATGCCGACAAGGCTGCCTTCTCAATTTGCTTCAGCCTTTCCGCCAGCAATTCCTGCTCCCGCAGGTTTTGCGTCATTGTGATTGCGCGTTGGATTTCCTCACGCGCCTCAGTGAACCTGCCCATTTTCATCAGCAGGTCTCCGCGAACACTGTGCAGCAGATGGTAGCCAGCCAAGGCAGAGTCACTGCCGAGCTTGTCCATTGCATCAAGTCCGGCGGCAGGGCCTTGCGCCATACCAAGAGCGACCGCACGATTCAGCGCCACGATGGGCGATGGACTGATCTGCATCAGTGCGTCGTAGAGAAGAACAATCCGCTCCCAGTCAGTCTCTTCGGCTGTGCGAGCTCGCATGTGACAGGCCGCAATCGCTGCCTGCAACGCATAGTTGCCAGCGGCGCCGCCTAGTCTTTGCGCGTGTTCGAGCGAGGCCATTCCCCGCTGAATCTGCGCGTCGTCCCACAAACAGCGGTCCTGATCCGGCAGCAAGACCGCCTCGCCGTTGCTTCCTCGGCGGGCCGCAGAGCGCGACGCATTGAGTTCCATCAGAGCCAGAAGCGCGTGAACTTCAGACTCGCCGGGAAGAAGTTGCGCGAGCATACGTCCGAGCCGCAGCGCATCTTCCACGAGTGCGGTGCGCATCCACTCCTCTCCTGAGGTCGCGGTATGCCCCTCATTAAAGATCAGGTAAACCACGGAAAGCACTGACTGCACCCTGCGGCGCAACTCGTCCCCGCGCGGCGTCTCAAAGGGCACATGTGCCTCCGAGAGAGTCTTCTTGGCGCGAAAGATCCGCTGTCCCATGGTTTTCTCAGGTACAAGAAAGGCGCGGGCGATCTCCTCCGTAGTGAGCCCGCCAATCAAACGCAAGGTAAGCGCGACGCGTCCTTCCACCGCAAGCACCGGATGGCATGCGGTAAAGATCAGCCGCAGGACGTCATCGTCGATGACCTGATCGAGTGCGTGGTCCATCGCCTCTCCGAGCCGCTGCTGTTGCACTTCAAGTTCCCGGGTAATTTCTTCGTGCTTTTGTACAAGCATCTGCCCACGGCGCAGACCATCGATGGCACGCCGCTTGGCCGCGGTCATCAGCCAGGCAGCGGGATTTTCGGGGATACCTTCTTCGGGCCACCGCTCCAGGGCCGCAAGCAGCGCATCCTGGGCCAGTTCCTCGGCAATGCCGATATCGCGGGTGACGCGGGCAATGGCGGCGACGAGCCGCGTAGACTCGATCTTCCACACCGCCTCGATCGTCCTGTGGACATCGCTCATGTTCGCCTGACGCCATTTTAATCGGCGTCAGGCAAACACGTTTATTAATGGACGTGAGTCGGCGGTGAAGGAGGGGCTTGCGTGCCGTCGGACCAGCGTTGCGTTGGAATGACGAACTGCGTCAGGTGCTCCGCAGGGTCGGCAATCCCGAGGACTGGAGAACCCGGCAGATTTGCTCCCCATATCGCAGGATCGGTGCCGGAAAAGAAGAACATGAGGTGGGAAGGCCAATGTGGCGCGCTGTCGCCACCGAATCCTTGCTTCCCCATCATGTAGCACATGGCTCCCAGTTCCATTGGCGGCAATTCCTTCTTCGCGATGGAGGCAGCCATGGCCTCGTTCACCTGACCGAGCGTACGTCCCGCCAGGGCCAGGTCGGTGATTTTCGTGACGCGTACCAGGTAGGTACGCGCGGCCGGGGCATTGACACACATTGGAACCCGCACTTTCGGATTCCAGAAGTCGGCATCCGCTGCGGATGACCATCCACGCCCCACGATACACACGAAACCGTTCTTGCCTTTCACCGCGGTTTCAAAACCATGACGTCCCAGAACAAGCACCTCTGCATCGCGCGAAATCGAGTCCGGCGCGGCACTGCGCGCCAGGGCAATCTCCTCATCCCGATCCGCCATTAGGTATTGGTCGACCGGCGCCATCTTCGTGTACGCCGTCGCGGCATCCTGTGCCATCGCTCCGTACGCCCATCCGAGCCCGACTAAGAGTGTGATCATCACGAAACGCATATGTCGCTCCTTATGTTTCCCGTTCAGGACAAGCTCAGCCGTCATGACACAATCGACCGCCCGTCACCGTCACGGCGCTAGGTTCGTGCAGAAACATTGCAGCAGCAGAAAGGCGGGTGGCCCAGGCTTTCTTACTTGGCAGAGCTACATCGGTAGCGCCGGCGTCCCGTCGGACCAATCCGCCACCCCGACCAAAAACACAAGAATCGGCGGCAAGCCTTTCACTTGGGATTCTTCCTTCGGCGTGAAGAACCAATAGGGACTCGACATAACCGGCGAGCCCGCTGCGCCAGAACCCCAATCTTTACCGTCTTTGACCAGAGTGTAGAACATGAGATGAGGCAGGTTGTGGCCCCCTTGGTCGGTCAGATAGGACGATTTCGACATCATGTAATCCATAGCGCCGCTTTCGAGGGCCGGCAGTTGTTTGTTCTCATACCCCGCTTTGACGGCCGCCACCATCTCCGCCTTGGAACGGCCGGCCATCGCCATCCTGGCACGCAGATAAAAGATGGGCAACATCGAACGTGCAGCCTGGGGATTCATACAATCGGCAGCCTTCACCTTGGGGTTCCAGAATTCGTCCCAGTCGAATGCCGCTCCCCACGCCCGTCCCACCATGCAGACGAAGCCGTTTTTACCCTGGACCGCTGTCTCATAGCCCTGCCGTCGCAGAACCAGAATCGTCGCATCGCGGGATATGGACTCCGGCGCCGCACTTCGCGCCAGTGTAATCTCGCCAGTTCGGTCCATGAGGTACTGCTCTACCGGGGCCATCTTCGGATAAAGTGCCGCGGCATCCTGTGCCATCGCCTGGTGTGCCATGCCGAACACGACCAGCAGTGCGAGGCTCTTGATTATGATTGCTCCAAGCTTGTTTTCACGCATAATTTTCCTCCGGAGAATCAGTCTTTTCTCGCAGGGCCGTCCTGCAGCGCTGCCCTGGCACTCAGTTCTTTTCCGGGGCCGGCATGAAGAAAATCTCCCGCACCTCGACCGCCCCGCCGCCCAATTTTGCGGCCTTGCGCGCCCACACCAGGGCCTCGTCCAGATCTGCGGTTTCCAGTATGAAGAAACCGCCCACGTGTTCTTTGGCCTCGAGGTACGGCCCGTCGGTGAGGAGCACTTCACCGTTGGGCTGCGACCGCAGTGTGTGGGTCGAGCCCAGGCCGCAGGCGAACTTGGTCACGCCGGCAGCGTCCATTTCCCTGTTGAGCGCGTGAATCCCCTCCGCCACTGCCGGATCCATGGTGGACGAGTCAAAGTTGTCGGGGAGGTAACCAGATACCAGATATTGCGGCATGTCGTCTCCTAAAATGGTCTCAGCCGGGCTAATTGCCCCGCCTTCACTATAACGACGAACGGCGAGAGCGGAATTCTACAAATTGTACGGAACAATTTTACTTATGATGTTTGAGTGGCGGTGTTGCACGCCTCGCCTGTCCCGGGCCGCTGTCACGTTTTTGCCCACCCGCCACATTTGGCCTGTGCCTAGCGTCCATGCCCGCTCCTAGATTTGGGTTACGTGGCGAGCGCGGTCACGTCGACCTCGACTGTAAATATACGACCTATGGTGGTATATTTATCAAGGAATTCTTATGACTGAACTCTTTTCCGTTAGCGAAGCAGCGGCGATCGCGGAAGTATCGCCAGAAACAATCCGGACTGCATTGGACAAAAAGTCCGTAGCTCCGTCATCCAAACAAAAGGCCGGCAAGGCAGTGCGGTATCAGTTCTCGGTTGGAGACGTGCTTCTTGTGAAAGTGCTTGTCGAGTTTCCGTTTGCACTGAGTAAGGAAGACAAGCAGTCTCTGGCGAAGATCCTATCACGCGGCAGTCGAACAGCGGCCCGCTGGTCGAGAGAAGGTGCAGACCTTGTCTACCGGTCGGGTGACCTACAGATTTCAGTCGAATGTAAGGCTTTCCGCCAGAAGGTTGCCCGCAACATGTCGGCATTCCGCTGGGGCAGACGGCGCATTGTATCGAATCCTGAAGTGTTGGGGGGAGAGCCCGTCTTCCGGGGCACTCGCATATCCCTCCAGCACGTCGCATCCCTTTTTCGGAACGGTGTTCCGGAGAATGAAATTGCCCAGGATTTCCCTGCTCTCAGCTTCCGTGACCTGGCCTATGCCCGGCTCTTCTCTCGCCTCTGCGAAAGGCCTGGCCGGCCACGACAAAAGCTGGCTCTTCGACGGAGACTGAACGCGTGATCCGTCTTTTGCTGGACGAGAATATTTCGCCAGCACTCGTGCCACTGCTAGCTGAGATCGATGTGTACGCCCAATTTGTACCGCACGTTGGTCTCGCCGGCCGAGCGGATCATGTTATCTGGCTATATGCGCTCGCTCATGACTTTGCGGTTGTCACAATAAATGCGCGAGACTTCATCGCGCTCCTCAACGCACCCGCCCATCCTGGATTGATCGTCTTGCGCGAAAGTGGACTGAGTAGACGGGAACAATGGGAGTGGCTCAGACCGGTTGTCGATCACGTGAAGAAGTCCGGCGATGAAGACTTCCTGCTGAACAAGTTGCTTGAGATTACCGGACTCGGCCAGTTCAAAATAAGGGAGATTCCGAAACCCAGGACCGCCAGCCGATAGCCTCCAAGCATTTGCGACTCAGCAGCAACCGACTCAAGCGTGCCAGAAACTACTTGCGTGAGGCTTTGCCCCTGCCCTATAGTTTCCTCGACTTTTTCCCCGTCTCAGATTCACGCTCGCGGTCGGCGCGAGCCGGGCTCCCACCGAAACTAAGAAAAGAGAGGCGCATCCTCATGCCACAAGCAGCAAGTCCCACGCTCCCCCAGCCGGTGTTTGACGAACCCAGCGCCACACAGGATCCCAGCGGGTTTAAGGACAAGCATCCATCTGACACGGCGCGCTACAAGGCGATCCAACAACTTCTGACCAAAGACGTCGTGCCGGTCCCTCCCACCCGCGTCAACCCCGGCGATGTCTATGGGCTGCAAAGTGCGTTGGGCACGCCCGGGCCCAACATCATCAAGGCGATTGTGAAGGCGGGCCAGATTGTTTTTCATGCCACTGGTGACAGTGGCGCGTCGAACGTGGGGAAATACCGGAATGAAATTCGAGTATCGGACCAGGTTACCGACGACTGCCACTCCACGAGCACCGCGAATCGCCCGGCATTTCTTTATCATTTAGGCGACGTGGTGTACAACTTTGGGGAGTCGAAGTACTATTACGATCAATTCTACGAACCTTACCGCAACTATCCAGCGCCAATTTTCGCAATTCCCGGTAATCACGATGCTTTCGTGATTCCGGGCACCCACAAAGCGGATACGCCGCTGGCGATCTTTCAGCGGAATTTCTGCGCCCCTGAGCTGGTCATCACGCCGGAGGCAGGGTCGTTGCATCGTACCGCGATGACGCAGCCGGGAGTTTACTTCACGCTGGATGCGCCTTTCGTCCGCATCATTGGTTTATTCAGCAATGCGCTGGAAGATCCTGGCGTCATATCCAGCGAAAACAATAAGTGGGCGACGGTTTCGGATGTGCAGTTGACGTACCTGGCGGCGCAATTGCAGCGCATCAAGAGCGAACAGTACGCCGGGGCGGTGTTGCTGGCGGTACACCATCCGCCGTTCAGCTACGCCCCGCAGAAGGCAGGCGGTGGCGGCAATCACGGAGGCAGCCCCAACATGCTGCGCCAGATTGACAACATCTGCAAGCAGGAAGGAGTTTATCCACACGCCTTTATTTCCGGACACGCGCACAACTATCAGCGCTACACCCGGACTGTAACCTTTAACGGATCTGACTACGAGGTGCCTTTCATCGTTTGCGGCGATGGCGGCCACAACGTGAATGCGCTCACCCGGGCCAAAAAGGGGACGCCATCCCAGGAACCCGCCAATGGAACAAAAGTGAACTACCTGGAAGTAAAGCCGGCGCTGACCGTGGCTGGCCTGGTACTAAAGAAGTACGACGATCACAACTATGGCTACCTGCGGATTACGGTGAACAAAAATCAGCTTGCCATCGGGTTCCACCAGGTGGGCGCAAGTACGCTTGCGCAGTCGCGGTTTGACATGGTCACCATCGCCCTGGCCAGTCATAAGCTCATTGCAAACTAGGCCCGGCTCCCTGACTACCGGCTTTCGAAGCCGCGAACGGCCCACGTGATTCCAAGCTTGCGCCTTGACTCACGTGGGTTGGCTCGCGCCATGTGTCGCCTAATGTCCGTAGACTCCAACCGCCGGTAGGGTTTGGTAGCTGGTGTGCCAACCTTGTCCGGTGTCGTTGGCCCAAGTGCCTTCGATTCCGTTGAAGTTATCGTCCCAGACGCCGTAGGTGTCCCTGGCATTGGGCAGCGTTCGCAGTACCACCCAATACTGGGTACCGGCTTTCACCGGGATTCCCGCCTCGTATTTGCGAGTTTGAAGAATGCAGCAGGACCCGAATTGCGGCAGGCCGGAGAGCTTCCAGGCATGCAACGGTGCGCCCGGGATGCCGTGGTCATCGGCATCCAACAGCATAGCGATTTCGTTGCTGCCGCCGACGTAGGTTGCCGCGACTCGGATGGCTTGCACCAGATGGTCGGCTTTGGGAGTAAACGCAATCCCCACCCATTGAGGAAGCGGCTGACCAGCGTCCTTGCCCACTATGCCGACGCCGGCATTCGGGTTGTAGGCTTGATCACCCTTAACCAGGTTGCTGTAGATCACAACTACTCCCGGCGGCAAGGGCGCCTCCGGACCAGTTACCTGCACCGGTGGTTTTAGAAAAAGCGTTCTGCTGCCGCCGTTGATGGTAACTACGCCATCCTTTCCGGTTTGAGCGAAAACTGTGATTGCGGCGAATATGATCAGAAAAAACGCAAAGACGGACTGCATTGGCTTCTGCATCTACCTCTCCCAAGACTTTAGAGTCGCCCCTTGGATTCGGGCTGTGGTGGCCTGAATCCGCGAATATCCGGGCGATGCATTCTTTCAAGGAAGCAGGCCGGCGTCAACGGCTAGATGGTTCCAGCGTGACAATACACACGGGGGTTGTTGACTGCTCGAAGGCTTCGATCTCAAGCGGACGCGGCGGCGGCCTTGGGCTGGGAGGACACCAGCCACTCCAAACTGGCGAATGTGAGGTAAACGGCGGGGGCATCCATGGCGGCCATGGCGGTACCGGTAGTTTCGCGCAGGGCAGCCACCATGGCTTCACTATCCAGGCAGAACCCGGTTTCGTCCACGGCGATGATGGTGCCGGAGAAGGCGCGGCTGAACAGAGATATCTTCACGATGACGGATTTTCCGGCGAGCGTCGTCTTGAAGGCGGATGGATTACCCGGCACCTGAATTGCTCCTGCCTCTAGATTGCGGCAACCGCCGCCATGGAACAACTGCGTTCCGGAGCTTGTGATTACTGGAGTAATCCGCTTTCCTGCCTGCAACATGTCAACAACTTTTTACATCCGCGGGACTCGCCTCTGACACCCGGTTTGGTCACGGCCGCTAGGCTTCAACCTGTAGCGAATTGCAGTGTGGACGCGGGCCAGGAAGCGCAGAAACCATCCCGGTTCTGAACTGTCGGAAACCGATCCCGAGTGATTCGCCAAAGGAGAAAATACATGAAAAACCTTGCGCTTCTGTTTCTGGGCCTGTGGGTGGCGATGGGCGGCGCGTCCAGTCTATGGGGCCAATCCACCGGCTACGCCCAAACCAACCTGGTAGGCAATCTTGCGGGTGTGGCCAACCACACCGACGCACAACTGACCAACCCATGGGGGATAGCCTTTCTTGCCGGCCAACCCTTCTGGATCGCGAACAACAATGGCGGTACCTCGACGCTCTATGACGATCAGGGGAACAAGCAGGTGGGGACGATCGGGATTCCGGTTGCCTCGCTGAATCCGTGCCCCACCGGTTGCCCGACAGGAACTGTCGCCAACGCGTCGGCCGACTTTGGAGGGAGCGATTTCATTTTCGATACTGAGGACGGGATCGTGGCCAGTTGGGCGGTGGGGGCGAACGCCGTGGTGGCGTTTGACAATTCAGCAGCATCCGCCGTGTACAAAGGGCTGGCGCTCGTGACCAATGGGACGGGCAGTTTCCTGCTGGCAGCCAACTTTCGGACGGGAAAGATCGATGTACTGGATCGAAGCTTTCTGGTCAGCGCGCTGGCGGGATCGTTTACCGATCCTAATTTGCCGGCAGGCTTTGCGCCTCATGGAGTGAAGGTGATCGGCAACCAGGTGTTCGTCGCCTATGCCATGCAGGATGCCGCCAAGCACGATGCGGTTCCGGGCGCGGGCAGTGGGGTGATCGACATCTTTGATCAGAATGGAAACTTCGTGAAGACGTTCGCCAGCGGCGGGACGCTCAATGCTCCGTGGGGAGTAGTGGCGGCGCCGGCGGCGTTCGGCACCTTCTCGAATGCAATTCTGGTGGGTAATTTCGGCGACGGCACCATCAGCGCGTTCAATGCAACCACTGGAGCAGCGATGGGACAGATGGCGGACACCAATAACGCAACCATCAAGAACCCCGGGTTGTGGGACCTGGTTTTCGGGGCGGGCGGCACGGGCGATCCGGACACTCTATACCTGACGGCGGGAGGCAGCGACCAGACGCATGGTCTGTTTGCCGCAATCGTGCCGGCGGCGGTTTCCGGGCAGGCCGATTTTTCGCTGACGCTTTCAGCCCAGAGCGCGACCGTGACTCCGGGAGGTTCCACTCAGATCATGGTGGGAGCCAGCCCGGTGGCCGGGTTCAACAGCCCGGTTGCACTGTCGTGCCCGAACATTCCGGCGGGTGTGACCTGCGCCTTCTCGAACAGCGACATCGCGCCCGGGGCGTCTTCGACCCTGACCATCTCACTGGCCGCCTCCGCGCCACCCACGGGGTATTCGATCATGGGGATGACTCTCGGTTGGATTCCGCTTTCCGGGCTGGGTCTGGCGGGGCTGGCTTTTGCCGGCCGCCCGGAAAAACGTAAAGCAACCAACCGGCGAGGTCGAGCACTCGCCTGGTCTACGGGATTGGGCCTGGTGATGCTCTTGACCGTATTCGCGATCGGTTGCGGAGGCTACGGCTCGAACTCGATGACCGCGACCGGCCAAAAAGTGACGGTGATGGTCAAAGGTACGGCGGCGGGACTCACTCATTCCACACCGGTGACGCTTACCATCCAGTAACAACGTCACAGGCGCATCCTGGCACCCGAAAGCCCACGGCTCACGCCGTGGGCTTTTCTTTTTGCCGCGCGCTTCAGGTTGCCGTGCGCTTCAGGGCACAGTTCCTCGCCTCAGAGTCGGGTTGTCCGTTTTCGGACAAGAGATTCCATTGCCGCACAACGAGGGGCTGCGCGCTCCCGCCGGGACAAGACTTAACCTCCACTGAAATCAGCGGTTACATGGGTTCTGGCCTTTGGCCCGCGGGATGCACCCTGACCGGCATGGAAAGCCTGGCGACAACTCAAGTGTACGGCGCTGCCAGTTCGGCCTCGCCGCGAGTGCTGTTGGCGGATGATCAACCGCATGTTCTGGATGCGCTGCAGCTGTTGCTGAAGGGGCATGGCTACCGCACCGAGGCGGCCACGCATCCGGGGCGAGTGTTGCAGGCGCTCGAAGCCAATGAATTCGACGTCGTGCTCCTCGACCTGAACTATACGCGTGACACCACCGCCGGCGGCGAGGGTCTGGAACTGGTTTCGCAGATTCATGCTCGCCACGAAAACCTGCCGATGGTGGTGATGACGGCCTGGAGCAGCGTTGATCTGGCGGTAGAAGCGATGCGGCGTGGAGCCTCTGACTTCGTACAGAAGCCGTGGCAGAACAGCCAGCTTCTCGAGAAACTTCAAGCTCAGGTTAAACTGGCGCGGGAGCTGCGGCAGGCGCGGCAACGGCGGCAGGATGAACTCCAGGAAGCGCGCGATATCCAGAGCAATCTGTTACCCAAGAAACTGCCGCAGGTTTCAGACTATGAGGTTGCGGCCATGACCCAGCCGGTGCGCTTCGTGGGCGGGGACTACTACAACGTGGTGCGCATCAGCGAGCGGCAAACCGTGCTGTGCATCGCGGACGTGGCGGGTAAGGGGATGCCGGCCGCGCTATTGATGTCCAGCTTGCAGGCGGCGCTGAAGCCTCTGATGTGGCAAAGACTGGCGCCGCGCGAATTGTGCCGGCGGTTGAACCGCATCCTGTGCGATTTGACGCCGCTCAACAAGTTCATTTCGTTCTTCTATGCGGTGCTGGATGACAAGGCCCACCGCCTGACGTATTGCAACGCCGGGCACAATCCGCCCCTGCTCGTGCACGCCGATGGAACCGCACAGGAGTTGAACGCGGCAGGAGCGGTGCTGGGGCAATTTCCCGATTGGGTTTATGAGCAAAGCGAATTGCAGTTGAGCCGTGGCGACCAGTTGTTGATGTTCACCGATGGCCTGGTCGAAGCCTGCGACGCTGACGATACGGCCTTTGGGGAAACCAATCTGGTTAATGTGGCAAAAGGGAATTTGGTTGCCGGCGCCACCGACGTGATGAGCGCGTTGATGCAGGCGGCGCTCGAACACTGCGGCGGCCGCTTTCAGGATGACGCCAGTCTAGTGGTGTTGAAGGCTGTCTAGTTTCGTCGAAGTGCCCCGTGCACGTCGCACGTCTGGAGAGTACCATCACATGGCCCATTGGTGGCGTTGACACAAATCCACCGGGCCTATTAGCCTTCATGCGATGACGGGTTGGGGCATATCTCCGTGGCGTGTTCTGCTGCTCACGTGTGTGCTTGCGGCCATTGTCCTGATTGTTGTCGTTCCTGAGTGGGACCTTCCTGACACCGCCTTTCATGGCGGAACCGCTCCCATAGTGGTTCACTTACGGACCAGTTCTGGTTCCGCCGCACTGCTGTCAATCGGCGTCCCGCTCAGATTGTCGATTTCCCAGAGAGCCCATGCGTCCAGCCCGGACTCATCGCCGTTTTCCGCTCAATCGGTTTCTCTCGCCACACTAATTTCTCTGCGTTGCTGAGCTTCGCCGTGCTGTGCCACAAGCTTGCTCCCGATTATCCCGGGGCGAGAAGGGGCAGCGCGGCGCCAAGTCAGGGGGTCCGAGGGGAACACCCTGATCCTTTTGCCGCGCTGCCCATCTTCTAATCGTGTCCGCAGACAGGAGATAGAAATGAATGATGCACAAGAAGCGCCCATTGCTCGTGTTGCCGAAGCGTTGGTGTCGGTGACATCGGCAGCCGGACTCCAACCGGTTCAGGTCCTGGTGTTGCTCATGGCCGGGCTGAAGGTCGACGATCTGTTGATCTACGCCGAGGCGGTGGCATTGAATCGGCTGAATTGAGCAGCTAGCCGACCGCAGGTTCCCGGTGCGCTCAGGTCCCGGGAACCTGTCACTCGGTTGCGTTGGTCGCGGGTACAATAGGGCGAAGGTACTTTGCTTATGTCCTCTTCCCGCACCATCAGTCAGGCAGTCGCTTCGCTCGAGGTCCCACCGGTTCCCCTCACCATTGAAGGCTACAGCGTGTTGCATCAGATGATGCGTTTGCGCTGGGCTGCGTGGCGTCCATTGCGCGCGACCGTGAAGAAGGAGATCGTGCGCGAAGCCAGCAGTCTGTTGGCCGGGATGGAGCAGAATGCCTCCGGACAATCAGGGCTCTATTCCCTGCTCGGCCATAAAGGCGACCTGATGTTGGTGCATTTTCGAGAGTCGTTTGCCGCCTTGAAGCAGGTCGAGCTGCAAGTCAGCAGTCTGAAGCTGAGCGATTTTCTCGAGGCGACAACTTCTTACTTGTCGATGATTGAGCTGGGACTGTACGAATCCACGCTCAAGACTTACAACGATCTGGCGGAACGGGGAGTGGAAGCGCACTCTGAGGAATGGAACCGAGCCATCCAAGAGACCCTGGCCCGGCAGCGCGAAGCGATGCGCGCGCGGCTTTTCCCGCAACTGCCGCCGAATCGCTACCTGTGTTTTTATCCCATGGACCGGCGGCGGGGAGAAGAACAGAACTGGTACCGGCTTCCGATTGAAGAGCGTGCCCGGCAGATGCACGATCACGGGATGATCGGCCGGCGCTACGCCGGCGAAGTCAAGCAGATCATCAGCGGTTCGATTGGCTTCGACGATTGGGAGTGGGGTGTGGACTTGTTCGCGGACGATCCCCTGGTGTTCAAGAAATTGATTTACGAGATGCGATTTGACGAAGTCAGCGCGGTGTACGCGCTGTTTGGGCATTTCTATGTTGGGCTGCACTGCCCGGCGGCCGCGTTGGGGAAGTTGTTGAGCGGGCAGGCTCCCGCCGGCCAACCGGCGAAGTAACAATTAGTCTTTCCACAAACCTCAGAGGGCACAGAGGATCACGGGGAAAAGCTTTTTCGTCACAGACTCTTCGGGAGAACTTGAATGGCGACGTTCAGATTTATCGAGTACAAGGATGCGAGCCCGGCGGTGCGGGCAGTGTATGACGACATCATGGCCACCCGCAAGACGGATTGGATCAATAATTTCTGGAAGGCGCTGGCGCATGATCCTGTCACCCTCAAACGGACCTGGGAGGACATCAAGCAGATCATGGGGCCGGGAGCGCTGGATCCTCTGACCAAAGAGATGATCTATGTGGCGGTTAGCGTGAGCAATCAGTGTGACTACTGCATCGCGTCGCACACTGTGTCGGCGCAGAAGAAAGGCATGACGGACGCCATGTTCAAAGAATTGATGGCGGTGGTGGGTATGGCGAACGAGACCAACCGGCTGTCGGCGGGCTATCAGGTGGAGATTGATGAGCAGTTCAAGAACGGTCGCTAGTTGCCAGCCGTTCGGCCTTGGCCCTGGACTAGTCCACGCTTTTGTTTTCTTTTGCTAATTCTTCCCTTACGCGCGGCGGCAGATCTTTGATGTGTTTGATGAAAGTTGCCAGCCTCCATAATTCTTCGTCGGAATCCCAGAGTCCGTTCGAAAACATCCCACTGCGGCGGATGCCGTGCTTGGCCACCCAGAAGATCTGGGCTTCAGTGTATTCGGTTCCCACGGCCGGCAACTGAGGAACCGGGGGATTCAAACCGGCGGAAATCTTGCGCGCTTTGCCGGGAGTACCGTGGCATCCAGCGCACTCGCTAAGAAACTGTTTGCCGCCTGCAATCAGGTTTTCGTCGGTGGGTGGAACCGGGTTAGGCAGGTTTGGCGCCGCTCTGCGGACTGAAGCATGGACGGCGGCGCGCATCAGATAGTCTTCAAACCTGGATGAGGGGACATCGCCACGGACCTCGGCAAGACCCATTCTTAAATATCCAAAACCCATGATGAACAGGAGCACAACTGCGGTCAGCATCCCGAGAACGAAGTTCTTCATGGCGCCTCCGGGCACTGCGAAATTGGGCTTGAGGTCAGGTCCGCTTCTTGGTCTTTGGACGGGAAGGGTTAGGCTTGGATAGCGAAAACTTGAATTGGTGACGTTTCATATCGACGCGGCGGCCGCGGAAGGTTACACCCTCTGCTTCCAGGCGAAGCCGCTGCTCGACCGCCGAATCGCCACGGAGTTTGATTTCTCCACCGGCTCCAAGCACGCGTTGCCAGGGGAGGCCGAAAGCGGAGCGCAATACTCCCACGACCTGGCGGGCGGCGCCGGGATAGCCGGCAGCACGGGCTACGGAGCCATAGGTCGAGACCTTGCCGCGAGGGATTTTGCGGATGGCGGCAAGGATGCGGGCTTGCATGGTCATAGCGCGATCCAGCCGGTGCGGATCAGCCACAGCGACCCGACCGATATCAGCAACCAGAGCAGGACTCCCTGCACCAGCGGGCGATGACCCACCTCTTTCAGCGTGGCGATGGAGATGCCGCTGCCGATCAGATAAAGAGTTACGGTCAAACCAATTTTCGCCACTTTGGTCAGAAGTAGGTAGGCCGGGGCGCCGGCCGGCAGATACGTATTGCAGACTGCGGCGAGACAGAAGAAAGCAATGAACCACGGCCATTGAATTTTGGCCTTTGCACCCTTCACCACCGCCGTCGCCAGCGCCACGGGAACGATCCACAGGGCGCGCGCCAATTTTACGGTGGTGCCCACAGCCAGTGCTCCGGCTCCGTATTTCGCGGCCGCGCCGACCACGGAACTGGTGTCATGAATGGCCAGCGCGGCCCACAAGCCGAACTGAGTTTGCGTCAAATGAAGGCCGGCACCAATAAACGGAAAAATCAGCAGAGCGACAGAATTGAGCACGAACACCGTTCCCAGGGAAATGGCCATCTCTTCGTCACTGGCGTGAGTGATGGGCCCCACGGCGGCAATGGCGCTGCCTCCGCAGATGGCGGTGCCGGTGGAGATCAGAAAGGCCGGTATTCGCGCCACTTTCAACAACTCTGCCAACACCATTCCGACAAGCAGGGTAAAGCTGATGCTGAACAGGGTGTAAAAAAAACCGCTGCGGCCGACGCGGATGACCTCATGAAGATTCATTCCAAAGCCCAGGCCGACCACCGAGGCTTGCAACAGCCAGCGCGACAGCTTGCGGGCGCCGGCGCTATAGGGATGCTTGAAGGCGAGACCAAAAACCAAACCCAGGGCAAGCGCAACCGGAGGAGACGCGAAACCGCTGGCGGCTGCGATCAGGCCGAGGAGAAAAGCGATCTTAGGTATCATTCGGAATCGGTGAAATCTGCACGCGCGCGAGGGCGCGCGCCACATCCGGGTTTATGCAGCTGTCACTTTGTAGGCATCTACGGCTTGCTGCTCGGTGTCGTAGACCTCAAAGACCGTCACTAACTTGGTGATGTGGAGCAAATCACCGACGCGTTGCGTCAGGTTGGCCAGCTTGATGTGGCCGCCGCTGTTGTGGGCGGTGGTGTACAGGGCCACCAGCGTTCCCAGGCCACCGCTGTCCATAAAAGTGACACCGGAGAGGTTCAGCACCAGGCGCTTCTTCTCGGCAATCTGTTTCTTGATGGTATCGCGAAGGGCCGCGGATTCTTCTCCGAAAATAACCCGCCCGGCACAGTCCACGATCAAGATGCCGTCGACAATGCGATCACTTATCTTGAGTTGCACAGGTCCTCCTGCAGGCTAGAAACCAAGTGAGAAGCCTACCTTGGGATGCTGATTTTCGCAAGGACTTCGTGGACGGTTGAAGCGGCAGAGAGCATGCGCCGCGGCCGCCAGCATCACGTATAATCGAAGTTCCGCATCATGAGCTATCAAGTCCTGGCGCGCAAATACCGGCCGCAAAAGTTCTCCGAAGTTATCGGGCAGGAACATGTAACCCGCACCCTGAAGAATGCCCTGGAACAAGGCCGAACCGCCCACGGGTACATTTTCAGCGGGCACCGGGGCATTGGAAAGACCACCGTGGCCCGCATTCTGGCGATGGCGCTCAACTGCCGTTCCTCCGACAAGCCGGTGACGGAGCCGTGCGGAGTGTGCGAGTCGTGCACCGAGATTCGCGCCGGAAATTCGGTGGACGTGATTGAGATTGACGCTGCCACCAACCGCGGCATTGATGAGATTCGCGAGTTGCGCGAGGCTGCGCGCTATCGTCCGGCGCGGGACCGCTTCAAGATTTACATTCTGGATGAAGCTCACCAGATCACCGATGCGGCCTTCAATGCGCTGTTGAAGACATTGGAGGAGCCTCCCTCGCACGTGGTGTTCATGCTGGCTACGACCCAGCCGGAGGACATTCCCCAGACCATTCGCTCGCGCTGCCAGCACTTCAGCTTCCGTGCGGTGCGCTTCGAGCAAATACTTGACCAGCTTAGAGATCTCGCCGGACGGGAAAAGATAGAAGCTGACGAGGACGCGCTGGCGCTGCTGGCGGAAGCCGGTGACGGCTCGGTGCGCGATGCCCTCTCAATTCTGGACCAGGCGATTGCTTCGTCGGGCGGACGCCTGACCGCGGAGGCAGTGCGCCAACTGGTGGGAACTGCGCCCGCCGGCGTGCTTGAAGAAGTGATGCAGGCGGTGGCGCGCAGCGCGAGCGATGAAGTTCTCACACTGGTGGATCGCTTGATCAGCGAAGGCCATAGCCCCACGCACTTCGCTCGGCAGATGGTGCGCTTTCTGCGGAACACTGTGGTGGCCAAGGTTGCCGGTGGCGAGTCTTCCCTGCTGCAGATTTCTGCCGACGAACGGCAGCGGGTTGCGCGAGTTGCGGAATTATTCAGCGAGGAAGACCTGGCGCGGCATTTGCAAATCATGTTGCGCACTCATTCCGAATTGGGATATCGCCAGGAGCAACGCTTTCATCTTGAGCTGGGCCTGCTGAAGATGGCGCATGCGCAAAGGCTGCTGCCAATTGAGCAGTTGTTGAGCGAAGCCGGGGCGGGAGTGCTGCGACCGGCGGGAAAACCCTCAGTGGTTCCGGAGTTGAGGAAGCCTGACGTGGCTCCGGCCACGCGCTCCGCGGTTTCGCCGTTCGCGGCAGACTCGGCAAGGAAGAGTGGTTCGAAGCCGCAGCTTTCGGCGGAAGAAGGTCCGGCGGCGCGAGTGGTCATGGGGGCGGCGGCCCCGGCGGTGATGGCACAGGCAAAGCCTGAGGAGTTGCCGGAATCCGGTATCACCGTGGTTGCAATCTCTCAGGTTGACGAATTGCGCAATGCCGTCCTCAACGGGTTGTCAGGCCAGCCCATGCTGGCGGCGCTGTTGGAAAGCGGCGAGTGGAGCGTTGAGGGAAGCGAGTTGGTCATTAAAGTATCCGCGTCGGCCAGTGTGATTGAAATGTCGCTGCCGGCGGACGCGCGACGCTTAGCCATGGCCACCGCGAGCGGAGTTTTGGGGCGTCCGGTGAAGCTGAGGGTGACGCCCAGCGGAAAGTCTCCGGTGGCCGTGCCGCGATCGAATGGTGGCGGCGGGCGCAGCCGCGTGGAACAGGATCCCATTGTGCAGCGCATGAAGGAAAAATTTGGCGCGGAAATCAGGACTGTGATCGATTACAAGGATAAGCGGTGAGGGCTTTCACCGCCACGGTCGCCGGGGAAATCAGCCTCCAACCACAGAGAATACAGAGTCAGACACGGCTACGCCGAGGAATTGAGCATGAGTGGATTTAATTTGCAGGAAATGATGTCGCAGGCCAAGCGGCAATATGAAGTCTTGCAGAAAAAGATGGAGGAGACCGTGGTGGAAGGCTCCTCGGGCGGCGGCAGCGTGGTAGTCAAAATGGACGGCCGCAAGCAGGTCTTGAGCGTCAAAATTGATCCGGAAGCGGTAAAGAACGGCGACGTGGAAATGTTGCAGGACCTGGTGACCGCGGCCATCAATGGCGCCGGCCGCAAAGTGGACGAGGCCATGCAATCCACCATGGGCGGCATGCTGGGCGGAATGGGGATTCCGGGATTGTAGGCCCGGACTACACGATGGCAAAATTTGCCGAGCCGATGGTGCGGTTAATCGATGAGTTGAAGAAGCTGCCGGGAATTGGCAGCAAGACCGCGCAGCGGCTGGCGTTTCATATTCTGCGGACCAACGACGAAGACGCCGAAGCGCTGGCGGCGGCGGTGCGCGACGTGAAAGCCAACTTGCGGTTGTGCAGCCTCTGCAACAATATTACCGACGTCGATCCCTGTGTGTATTGCAGCAGCGCCACTCGTAACCAGCGGCTGGTTTGCGTGGTGGAGGAACCGACCAACATCGCTGCCATCGAAAAAACCCAGCACTTCAACGGCGTATATCACGTACTGCACGGATCAATTTCTCCCCTGCATGGGATTGGCCCGGAGCAGTTGCGGATTTCGAATCTGATGCGAAGGGTGGATGACGGCCAGGTGGACGAAGTAATTCTGGCGACCAATCCCACCGTCGAGGGTGAGGCCACGGCGACTTACCTTTCTGGACAACTCCGCCGGGCCGGGCTGCGGGTCACGCGGATTGCCATGGGCATTCCCGTGGGCGGCGATATTGAGTATGCCGACGAAATCACCATGCTGAAGTCGATTGAGGGGCGGCGGGAGTTATAGGATCTGATCACGCGGCTGTTCAAGTTGTGCAAGATTTGTGCGCGGCGGGCTTCCTCGGCAATTCCAAGCGGCCACATCGTAAACGCCGTAACAATCTCATTATCAGTGCATTGCGGCTGATTCCATAAACCAATAAATCAATCGAACATTTGGCCAGTTGTGTGCACTACCGCTGCGTCAGTCGCACGCTCGAATTTGACTTTTGGCTGGGGCGCGAGGCGTTGCATCCGAACAGATCTGGCCCAAAACTGGGGCCGGACGCACCCTTGACCCAGCATGCGCCGCGCTGCGATGTAACCGCATCACAACCGACGCCATAAGGAACCGGGCTAACCAGCCCGGTTTTCCTTTTTTACCTTTCAGGAAAGACGAAGCCGTGCCGCGGCGGGTCGCTTCCCCGGGGGCAGCGGTTTGACCAGAACCGGGCGGCGGTAGACGGTCTCCAAAAGATGGCGGGAGCCGGCGATGGTCTCTGCCATACGATCGCGCGGGTTATAGTCCTGGGCACGAATCAGCAGGAAGCCATTCTTTTTTTCGCAGGCCAGCCGTGCGATGCGTCCGTTGCGCTCGGCATCAAATGCATTGGCCAGGCGGAGAATCGCGGCGAGCCTGATCGCGGTTTGGCGCTGATCAAGGGGCAGTTCCAGCAGCGCTTTCTGTCCGGCGCGAGGCAGAGCGCCACGATGATAACGGGCCACGACCGCGGCCATTTTCAGTTTCTCTGGACTGCATCCCAATGGTGGATCGATGCCGGTGATGAGCTTCTGAGTGATCTTGTGATGGGCCTTGTGTTTCCGCGACAGCCCCACGTCGTGAAGCAAGGCCGCGATTTGCAGCACCGCGCGCTCTTCCCTGCCGGCATTTCCGTCGGTCGGCGGCAAGCCATCGTAGAGTTGCAGGGCCAGCCGTGACACGTGTTGCGAGTGCTTGAAATCAGGATCGAGCAGCGAGGCCCACAGCCGCAATCGGCTCACGGCCAGCGCTTCCAGGTGCTCGCCGCTCGGTAGTTGCCTGCGCCAGGCGATCCACAGAGACGTCTTACCCACCATCTTTTCGCGATAGGCTTCGATGCGCCGGCTGCGTTCATCGAAAATCTTGCGATGCCACCGCGAACGGGCATCCCCATCGGCGAAGGCATTGATTTGCTGGGCCGTCGCCCAAAGAACATCGAGGTCATGCACTTCACCCAGAACATCCTGAAGCTTCTTGAGGTCGCCGCTCCAGGCCGCATGCTGCGCGGGCAGGAAGTTTTCCACGATGTATCGGAAGCGCTTCAACCCGATGCGCAGCCGGTGAAAAGCCACCTGCGAGCGATTGCGCAGGGCGAGGCGATGCAGTTCGTAGGCAGCAGTCCAGCGTTCGAGCGCCAGATGTTGAAAGATGGGGCTGCCCGGCCGGACCCTGGCGGCGCGACGCGGAAGTGAGGCGATCCACCCCTGCCAACGTTTTTCGTCGAATTGCAGCAGGGCCTCTGAGGCTTCCTGCTTGAGTTGGCTTTCCCGGCCGGCCAGAAACTGTAGCAACGCCAGGGTCACGGGATCATCCAGACTCCCTAACTTCGCAACCCATTCCTCCATCACCTGCACATCGCGTAGCTCGCCCAGCCGATCAAAAAGTTGTCTGGCGGCCTTCTTCATGTCTTTCCAGGCTGGATCGGGATCAACCGCGCGCAGGCCATCGGCGATGGAGCGGCAGCGGCGCAGAGCGACGCGCAGATCGTGCACCGGGTCAGGAGCAAAATCCCCAGCCGCCCGCGCGCACTCCTCCAAAACCCGGTGCATCCAGAAGGCGAGGCCGGTGGTTCTAGACGGATTCCTGGCTGTAGCCACTACCGCGCTAGCGGACATATGGGACGCCTTGAGCTTACATCAGGTGGACAAGTTGATGCTGGCGGCGCCGGAAAGCCCAGGCGCTCGATTACCAGGGCCACAGGCGACACCGCGGAAGACAGTAACCCCCGTGTTCGTGCCGAAATCGGCCCGATACGGGCCCATGGGCCGCAAAACTTCAATTACCTCCGTAACATGCGGGCTCTTACTTTCTGCACTACCCTAACGGGGTAGCCGCAGGAGTCTTTTATCCAAACGGGCGCCACAACTCAGCGTGATGACAGGACCGCGTCCGCGCGGGCCTTCATTCACAGCCTGAATATTCTGGTGAAGTACGTGCGCCTGTATGGATTCAGCCACAAGCGCACCGAAGGCCAGTTCGAAACCACATGGGCCGAGCTACAGCAGGGCTTACCCGCCGGCAAGGATGGCAACTTTCTTCTGGGCGTTTCGGAGAACCGGTTGCTGCTCGACGGGGTCGCGCTCGAGACCGGACAAGCCGAGCGCAGCTTCGCGCAGTTCCTGAATACGGCCGGCCTGGCCAGTATTCAATTTTCCAATCAAGTCACGCTGGATGACTTTGCCAAGTTGATCCGCGCTTTTGCCGTCGGTGGTTCCAAGGCGCAGGACGTGGTCAAGGAAATCAAGACCACGTTTGGGGACAACAAACAGGCCACCATCCGCATTAACGAAGTAAAGTTTGTGGCAGCGGACCCGTCCACGGGCGAAATCAGCGTGGCGGCCCAGATCGCAGCACAGACTCTGGGGCCGGAGTTTAAGGAATGGTTGAACGATCCGCAGAAGCTGTTGCAACTGATCGCGGCCGCGGAAGGCTCGCGTTCCGGCGGAGGCGTGCCGGGCGGAGCACCACTGGGTAGCGTTCCGAATGTTCCTTCAGGCGGCGGTGGCGTACCGGGCGCGGTGAACACGGGAGGCGCATGGACCGGAGGTGTGGTTCCTCTGCAAGAGGAAGAGGTGATACAGGCCATCCGCCTGCTCACCAAGTTTGGCGAGGCGGGGACTGACCCTTCGATCGAACCGGAGAGGCTCAAGCAGGAATTCAACCAGGCCGATCCGAATACCAAGATCAACCTGCAACAGCTGTTGTCCACTCTCGCCGGCAAGGCCAACGAGACGGAGAAGACGGATACACCGCTGTTGATGAAGGCGGCCGAGCACATGGCGATTCGCTTTGCCATGGAGCGCTTCCAGAAGGGCGACGTCAAGGTGAACGCCGTCCATCAAATGCTGGAGCACATGAGCCGGCAGATGGACACGCTGCGCCGCATCCTGCGGTTGCAGGAAGACAAGATGGGCAAGGCCGGAATCCTGGTGGAGTCCCACGCCGACATTCTGGACAGGATGTTCTGGGCAGAGGTTCCAGAGGCCGGCAAGAAGAGCGTTCTGCTCTCCAATGAAGCTCCCTGCGTCCCGCCCCGCAACGTCCGCCAGTTCCTGGAAGTTCTGCTGGAGCGGGGGGAGAAGGACGGCTGCATCGAGATTCTCCAGAACTACGGCAACTGTCTCGCCGCCAAGGACGCCGAACCCCGGCGCAAGACTGCCATTGGACTGAGCCAGCTTGCCGACTTGTTTGCGGCCCCGGGAGTGGACTTGATCGGGCCTACGATCCACAAGGTTGGCAAAGCGCTGGTCAAAGAGCCGGACGCCGAGGCGCAGAGCCTGCTCAGCGCGGCTTTCGTGCGCCTGAGTTCGGAAGCCAACAATCGCAAACATTTCAGCGCGCTGAATGAGGTCTGTACCGCGCTCGACGACGTGGCGAAAGATAGACCAGCCATGGCGAGCGATCTCCGCCCCAGGATTGGCGTGGAGAACCGGCTTCCCGAGTTTATTGAAGAAGCGCTGCGGCTTCCGGAAGTTCCGCGTGACCTGATGGCAGTGCTGCGGCGCACCTCGCAGGCCTCCGTCGAGCATATGGCCGACCGCTTCTTCCGCTGCATGCGGCGCGAGGAATGCGACCGCATGGTCGAACTGGTGAAGGAAATGGGCACGGGCGGAGCCGCGCAGATGCGGGAGATGCTGCGGACCGGCCAGCCGCGGGCAGCCTCTTCCGTCATCGGTTTGCTGAGCCGCCTGGATGTGCCCACGCTGCTGGAACTCTTGCCCGGGCGCTTGCCGGACTGGAACCGCTTTTATCACGACGTAGCGGTGCGGCAGATTGCCTACGGGGCGGCGCATGATCGCGGGCGCACGCTGCTGGAGATATTGGAACTGATCGATCCCATGGTGCTTCCGCAGGCCATCGACGAAATCGGCATGAGCGGCGACCGCACTACGGTTCCGCCCTTGATGGTCATGGCCGAAGCCGGCGAGGCCCAAGGCCGCTCTCCCCTGATCCAGGTCAAGGCGGTGGAATCGCTCGGCAGGTTGCGCGAGCCGGAATCGGTTCCGGTGCTGCGGACTCTGCTCGAAGCTAAGAGGATGTGGAAGTGGATCCACCATCGCGAGCTGCGCATTGCGGCGGCGCAGGCCCTGGCCAAGATTGATCCGCGCTACGCCAGCCAGGCTCTTGCCGAAAGCGGGCTGTCGCCGGGCGAGATGGCCATTGCTCCGCTGGATGCGGCTCCCGCCTGCCCGTGGGTGCGGCAACGACGTTATGAGCGCATCGTGTTGCGCAAGGCGCTCTCGGCGAACATCAGCAGTTCGTGGGGGAAATCCGGCATTCTGATTCGCGAAATGAGCCTGGGCGGCGGCATGGGAACCAAGGAAGACAATCTGCGCGTCGGCTCCGAAGCCAACATCGATATTTCCATCGGTGTGCGCCACATCCGTGGGCAGGTTCTGCTGCGGCGGGCGCGCGTCAATGAAGTTGGATTTGAACTGGTGAATGCCGATCTTGAAAGCCGCTACCGCCTGCGCACTCTGCTGCTGGAAACCGTAGAACACGCTCCTGAGATGAAGAATGCAGAGTGGAACGGCCAGCGGAAGATGTACTAAACCCTCTTCGCAAATTTAAAAAGCCCCTGCACGCGCAGGGGCTTTTAGATTCTGCGCGCCTTCCCTATTTCACCTTTACAAAGATGATGACCAGGGTATAGAGCGCCAGCGACTCGATGAAGGCAAGGCCGATGATCAATCCCAATTGAATGCCCGGCCGGGCGGCGGGGTTGCGCGCCAGGCCCTCCATTGCGGCCGCCGTGGCCTTGCCCTGGCCGAGACCGCAGATTGCGGACGCAATGGCCATGGAGAATCCGGCAGCGATAGCCACCCAATTCACCGCGTTGGATGCTTCTCCGCCCTGGGCGTAGGCAGGCATGACGAAGCACATTACCGCCATCGCCATGAAGATGTAGCTGAGTGTACGACGCATAGTGTTTTTCTCCTCGTATGAATTACCGCCAGTGGGTGGTTGACGCCATACCGGGCAGACGCCCTCACGCTGAACGGCTTGTATCCGAGCTTTCTAGTGTTCCTGAGCGACCGCGCCGCCCAGGTAAATCATCGCCAACAACACGAACACATAAGTCTGGATGACCGAGACTCCCAGATGCAGAATCATGAAAATGATCGGCAGACCAATCGGCACCAGGGAAAAGAAGACCATGGTGACCATGTCTCCGGCAAACATATTGGCGTACAAGCGCACCGTCAGAGACAACACTCGGGCCAGATGGCTGACCACTTCAATGGGGACCATGAGCGGCGCCAGGATCGGCATGGGGCCGGCAAAGTGCTTCAGATATTGCCAGAGGCCCTGCCGCTTGACTCCGTGAAAGTTGTAATAGACAAATGTCAGCACCGCGCAACCGAGGGGCACTACGGGCACTCCGGTGGGCGCCTCGAAGCCCGGAACCAGCCCGAGAAGGTTACTGCATAGAATGAAAAGGCCGAGTGCGGTGAGGTACGGCACGAATTTTTCGCTGCCGTGCCCGATGATCTCGTGGCTCTGCTGCGAAATGAACCCGTGGGCGCCTTCAAAAACATGTTGCAAGGCCCCCGGACTGTCCACTGACAAGCGGGAGCGCAGCAGCACAAACAAAGAAATCAGAAACAAAAATACCAGCGACTCCATGGCTACAGAGTTGGGAATTGGCGCCTGAGCGAAGCGGGGCTCAAGGTGAAGCGAACGCAGCAGCCCCGTAACCGGACCGGCGAACAGGTGATTCAGAATCGCGGTAAACCAGAGTTGCTCAGGCATATGGCAGCATCCAGCTCTCAGTTCCGGCTTTCTCTACAAGCCGCGGGCCAAGGCCACGTAAAGCTCGTAAACCGCCTCGCAGGCAATTCCCGCGACGGGCAAAAACAAGCCCGCAAACAGGCCGTACAAACTCGCGGGAGAAACACTGAATATAGCATAGGCGGCCAAAGCCATCAAAAAGTAACGCAGCAGAAAACGAAACACCACCCCTGCGCTCGACTGCGGTTTTCCCGACCGTGTGGCTCTGTCCGCCATCGCGTTGACAACCTTCTCCAGCCAGTAGAAATTGAGATAGGCAATGGCGCAACCGCAGGCGAAACCCACAGCGATGCGCCATCCGAATTGCAGCCACGCCGCCACCCCAAACAGCACAGCCAGAAGCACCATGAAGCGCGGGATGCGCGTCACCGCGCCCGCGTAGAACGATTGAGCACGGGTTTCCGCGTCATTGCTCATGAATTCCAATCTACTTGGAGTCAGCGGAATTTACGATCCGGATCAGTTCCACAAATCCGGCGACGATGCCCACAATCAGGCCCACGAGAAAGAGCCAGGATGTGTGCAGCCAGTGGTCCAGCGCAAGACCCAGAAGCCAACCGGCTACGGTCGCAGCCGGAAAGATAAAGGCCAGCTCGCTGTACATGCCCATCTGGACCCATAGGCTTTTTCTGCGGGGAGTTTCCTTGTCGGGACTCATGACAGGCGCCGTGTCAGGACATTCCCGCCGACCACGTCACCAGTTTGATGAAGCGCTCAGGGAAGATTCCAATGTACACGGTGGCGGCCGCGCTCACCCCCAAAGCTACGCGCATGGCGAAGCTGATGGGCAGGCGGCTCTTGTCCATGGCTTCGCGCATGAACATGGCACTGGCGATGCGCATGTAGTAGTAGAGGCCGAACACGGCATAAAGCACGGCCAGGCTCGCCAGCACGTAGTGACCGCTTTCCATCAGGCTGAGGAAGATGAAGTACTTCCCGTAAAAGCCTGCCAGCGGCGGAATCCCGGCAAGCGACAAGAGAAAAATCAGCATGAGGACAGCTTCCGTGGGAGCGCGGGAAAACAGTCCGGCAATGTCGTCGATTTCGTCGCCAATCACATCGCGCTGGCGCAACGACGTAACCACGGCGAAGGCGCCGAGATTCATGAAAGTGTACACCAGCAAATACAGCAGAATTCCCTTGAGGCCATCGGTCATGGCGGGCGAAGGAAAATCAACCGAGGCGAAGGCCACCAATCCCAGCAGCATGTAGCCCACGTGCGCGACGGAAGAATACGCCAGCAGCCGCTTGAGATTGTTCTGGGTGAGCGCGGCCAGATTGGCGCCGGTCATGGTTGCGATGGAAACGAAGATCAGCAAGGGCAGGTAAACCTTGCGCATGGGATAAAGACCCCAGATCAATATGCGCAGCAGCATGGCCCAGGCCGCGGCCTTGACCGCGACCGACATGAATCCGGTGACGCTGGTGGGCGCGCCTTCGTAGGCGTCGGGCAGCCATTGATGAAATGGAATGGCGGCAATCTTGAAGAAAAGTCCAACGCAAGTAGTAAGCAGCGCGACCACCAGGATGGGTGTGGCATGGCCTTGATGAGCAGCCATCTCACGCGCCACGTTCCCACCGATGAGTTGCAGGTTGGTGGCCCCGGTCAGGCCGTAGAAAAGCGAAAGACCATAGGCGAAGATCCCGGAAGAAAACGCCCCCAGCAGCAGATACTTCAGCGCGGCCTCGTTAGAGCGCTTGTCGTTGCGCAGAAACCCGACCAGAACGTAGGTGGAGATGGCCATCAGTTCCAGGCCGATAAAGATGAGCACGATGTCAAAGCCCGACGCCATGACCATCATGCCGATCACTGAAAACAGGATCAGGGAGTAAAACTCGCCGTGGTGTTCATGCTCAATCTCGAGATAGCGAGCCGACATCAGGATGGCAATCCCTGCGCCCGCCAGGAATAGATAACAGAAGTAGATGGCGAAGTGGTCCATGGCGATCGAGTGCATGAAAGCCCACTCGACGAGCGCCCCGTGGTGCTTGAGTTCGGCCTGGGCAAGTTGAATCCGGACCAGGCCGGCGGAGGCGAACAGCACGCCCACAAAGGCGGTCGCCGCGTTGGCCCATTTCCACTCCGGAGGGACCATCAAATCGATGAGCAGAATGCCCAGAGCGAACAGCGTGAGCAGAATGATGGGCAGCGACAGCAGATAATCGGTGCCGGTAAAGTATTGAGCGCCGGGCATTACGGTTTGGCCCTCTGCGCGGCTCCGGGGGTCTCCGGCTGCAACGCGGCCGCCTCAGCAGGCGTCGCAGGAATCGACGCGCTCACCGGCGCGCTGATTCCGGGATAATCCGGGCGGACGGTCATGACGATCTGGTTGACCGGCTGCTGAAGAATCTCGAAGAACGGCTTGGGATAAAGACCGATCCAGAAAGCCATGATCAGCAGCGGCGCAAAAGTCAGCACTTCGCGCGGCGTCAGATCGTGCAACTTCTCATTCTTGGGATTGGTGACCGTGCCAAAGAAAACCCGCTGGTAAAGCCAGAGGAGATAAGCCGCCGCCAGGATCACGCCGGGGACGGCCCACGCCGCCCAGCGCCAGTTCTCCATGAACGTGCCCTGTAGGATCGTAAACTCGCCCACAAAGCCGTTCAGCAGCGGCAGCCCCATGGAAGACAGGAACATGATCATGGTGATGGTGGCATACAGCGGCATCACGTTTGAGATTCCGCCATACTCGGAAATCTCGCGGGTGTGACGGCGTTCGTACAGAATCCCCACGATCAAGAACAGCGCGCCGGTCGAGATTCCGTGATTGATCTGCTGCAACACCGATCCGCTCAACCCTGCCGGGTTCAAGGCGAAGATGCCCAGGGTGCAGAATCCCAGGTGGCTCACGGAAGAATAGGCCACCAGCTTTTTCATGTCTTTCTGCATCAGGGAAACCAGCGCGCCGTAGATGATTCCGATGATGGACAAAGTAATCATCCAGAAGCGGACTTTGGTATGCATCACCACGTCCGGGAAAAACGGCAGCGCGAAGCGGATGAAGCCGTAGGTTCCCATCTTCAGCAAAACGCCGGCCAGGATAACCGAACCCGCCGTGGGAGCTTCCACGTGAGCATCGGGCAGCCAGGTGTGGAAGGGAAACATGGGCACCTTGATGGCAAACGCCAGAAAGAATGCCAGGAACAGCAATATGGCGAAGGTCGAGCCATAAGCCGGATCATGGAAGATGTGCGGCGCGGTGCGGTAGAGCGCCTGAATGCTGAACGTATAGGAGCCGGTCTGGCGGAAGTTGTAGAAGTACAGGAACAGTACCGACAGCAGCATCAGCACCGAGCCGAACAGGGTGTACAGGAAGAACTTGATGGCGGCGTACAGCTTGCGAGGACCGCCCCAGATGCCGATCAGCAGATACATGGGGACGAGCATGGCTTCCCAGAAAACAAAGAACAGGAAGAAGTCGAGCGACATAAACACGCCCAACATGCCCACCTGCAAGATCAGGAACCAAATGTAATATTCCTTGACCCGGTTCTCGATCGCGGTCCACGAGGAAAGGATGGAAACCCAGCCGAGCAGCGTGGTCAGCATGATCAGCAGGAAAGAAATGCCGTCGATGCCCAGCACGTAGCCGGCGCCGATGGAGGGGATCCAGTTGTTGGGCGCGCCCTCCATGAACTTGAAGCCGGGCTCGAAGCGCTGCGCCCAGAACCAGGGCACGAGCGGGAGCGAGACCAGAAAGCCGCCGAGCGCGAACAGGTTGGCGATCCAGCGGATGGCGTCTTTGTTGTCCTTAGGGACAAAAAGCAGCAGGATCGCGCCGACTAACGGCGTGAATAAGATGATCGAGAGAATATGGCTTTGCATAAGTTCTCAATTGTTACTGCGCCGTAAAGACGCAACCGGCTGCGTCTCTACCCAAGGGCACTTTCATCGCCAGGCGTAATAGGCGACAAATCCTACCAGACCGAACACCATCACCAGCGCGTACCACTGCACCAGACCCCACTGCAAAATGCGCACGGGATATGACACGATGCGTGACAGGACCGCCGGGCCGTTAACCAGCAGGCCGTCGATGATCCACTTGTCCCACCAGGTTGAAAGAGTGCCGGCGAAGCGCGTCATCCATCCCGCGGCGTTGACGGTTCCGTCGATCACGTGCGAGTCGAACCAGGAGGAAGCCTCACCCAGTCCCATTGCTCCCAGACGCACGTCGCCCACTTTGCGGCGGCCGGTAAAGGCGTAATCGTAGGCTTCGTCCACGTAGAACTTGTTGTAGAGCAAATCGTAAACCGGAGGCGCCGCGGCTGCGATGGGTTCCACATAGCCCTTGTCCGCCTTGCGGTAGGCTCGGTTGGCCATGCCCCAACCAACCACCGCCGCTCCAACGGACAGGAACATCAGGCCGTACTCAACCGGGCTGGTGTGCTCTTCTTCCTTCCGCCCGGCGGCCAACTGACCGCGCTCACCTTCGGCGTGGAAAACGTGCGCCTCTTGGGCAAACACCGGATCGAGAAATTTGGCGAAGCGGTCTGAGCCTCCCAGGCTGTGCGGCCATCCCAGCCATCCCGCGCACAGTGAACAAATCGCCAGAATGACGAGCGGCACGGTCATCGATTTGGGAGATTCGTGAATATGATGTTCCACTTCGTGGCTCATGCGGGGCTGGCCGTGGAAAGTCAGAATCATCAGCCGGAACATGTAAAAGGCGGTCATCAACGCGGTGATGAATCCGATCAGCCAGAGCAGGCGATACGCGCCGCCTTCGGAAGACCAGGTCTGCCACAGGATTTCGTCTTTCGAGAAAAACCCCGCAAATGGCGGAATCCCGGCGATGGCGAAAGTAGCGATGAACATCGTCCAATGCGTGATTGGAATGCGCTTGTGCAAATTGCCCATGTTGCGCATGTCCTGTTCGCCGCTCATGGCGTGGATCACCGAACCCGAGCCGAGGAACAGTAGCGCTTTGAAGAAGGCATGAGTGAATACGTGGAACACGCCGGCGGCGAATGCGCCGACCCCGAGCGCCAGGAACATGTAACCGAGCTGGGAGACGGTCGAATAAGCCAGCACGCGTTTGATGTCGTTTTGCACCAGGCCGATGGAAGCCGCGAAGATCGCCGTCAGCGCGCCGATGATGGCCACTACTTTCATCGAAGACGGGGCCAGAACGAACAGCGCATTTGACCGCGCCACCATGTAAACGCCGGCCGTAACCATGGTCGCGGCATGGATGAGGGCGGAGACTGGCGTCGGGCCTTCCATCGCGTCCGGCAGCCAGACATACAGCGGGAGCTGTGCGGACTTGCCGCACGCGCCAATGAACAGCAGCAGCGTGGCGGCGGTGATCACGGGATCGCCGATGGCGAAGTGGCCGCTGCGAGCGAGATAGTTCACGTCAATAAACCGCAGCGATCCAAAGTACCAGGCGATGGTGAACATCCCCAGCAGAAAGCCGGCGTCGCCAATACGGTTTACGATGAAGGCTTTGTTAGCCGCGGTGCTGGCCGAATGACGGTGGAAATAGAATCCGATCAAAAGATACGAGCACAGGCCCACGCCTTCCCAGCCGACGAACATCAGCACGTAGTTATTGGCCAGGATCAGCGTCAGCATCGAAAACATGAACAGGTTCAGGTATCCGAAAAAGCGGTAGTAGCCGCCTTCGTGCGCCATGTACCCGGTCGAGTAAATGTGGATCAGCATGCCGACGCCGGTGACAAACAGCAGCCAGATGCCGGAGAGGGGATCGAGCAGGAAGCCGACATCCGCCTGAAACGCGGCGGGCGCCCCGTCGGATTTCACGAAATTCATGCCGCCGGTATCGGTGCCCAACCAGGTGTAAACGATGGTCTGGTAGGGTTGGCCGGGATGGTCGTGAGCGTAACCCAGGTACTGCCAGAACGCACAGCAACTAAAAACAAATGCCAGAACCACCATGCCGACACAAACCGCGTTGACCGTCTTCTTCTGAAGCTTGCGGCCGAAAAAGAACATGACGGCCGCCCCGAACGCCGGGAACAGAGGAATCAGCCAGATGTGGTCGAGAAAGAGCATATGAAATTCAAACTAGCTTCTAGCTGTCAGCTTCTAGCTAAGAGCTGGCATCTGCGTTACCACTTCATTAAATCCACTTCATCCACATTTACCGTCTCTTTATTCCGGAAGAAGGCGATCAGAATTCCCAGGCCGACGGCGGCTTCCGCGGCCGCGTCGGTGATTACAAATATTGCGAACACCTGTCCCTGCAAGCCCCACATCCGCGAAAACGCCACCAGGTTCAAGTTCACCGCGTTGAGGATGAGTTCAATCGACATCAAAACGATGACCACATTCCGCCGCGTAAGCACGCCGATCACGCCCAGTATAAAGAGCGCCGCGGCGACGACAAGATAATGCAATGTGCCTATGGGTGCCATCGTAAGTTCTTAGCTTTTAGCGACTAGCTTCTAGCTACTGCGACTAGCGTGTTGGCTAGAAGCTAGGAGCTAGCAGCTAGCAGCTTCCTCCCTCAAATCCTTTTCTTCGCCATCACTACCGCGCCAATGATTGCCACCAGCAGCAACAGCGACGCGATTTCGAAGGCGAACATGTAATTGCCGTACAGCATGACTCCGATTTGCTGCGTATTGCTGCTCTCGACGGGCTGGGTGATGTGTTCGGTAAACAGGGTTGAGCCCTTCAGGTACACCGCCACCAGCAACCCGCCCAGCGCCAGCCCTGCCAGCAAGCCGACCAGCCACTGCTTGTTGAACTGTTCTTCCTTCCGCACCCGCTCCAGGTTCACCAGCATGATTACAAACAGGAACAGCACCATGATTCCGCCGGCGTACAGGATGATTTGAACCGCGGCCACGAACGGGGCATAGAGCATCAGGTAGAGTCCGGCCTGGGCGAGCAGCGCGAGAATCAGCGCCAGTGCGGAATGAACCGGGTTCTTGCGCGTGATCACCAGCACGCCGCTGAGCACGGTGACCGCCGACAAGAAGTAAAAAAAGAATGTGGTGGCTACGGGCTGCATGTTAGAACACGACTCCCATGATCGCGGTCAGAATCAGCACGCCGATGGCAACCGGCAACAAAACCTTCCATCCCACTCGCATCAACTGATCAAAACGGTAGCGCGGGAAGGTGGCGCGATACCAAATATACAGGTACATGAAGACCGCCACTTTGGCGCAAAACCAGAAAATGTCCTGGATGCGGTCGCGCACCGGCGGAGCAAACAGCGCCAGGCCGATCAAGCCGAGCACCGCGCCGAAGCCGGCGAGACCGATGGTCTGAATGCGAAAATAGGGATGCTTGGGCATGCGGGCCACGCCGATGAAGGCGATCAGGGCCAGGCCCAGAAACAGAAAGCCGGGAACCAGCGCGAACACCAGGTCCCAGATTTCGCCCGCCAGCCAGTGAGGAAAAGGCCGCATCCAGCCACCCAGCCACAAGGTCACGGCGATCGACGAAACCGCAATCATCGCCGCATACTCGCCCAACATGAACAACGACCATCGCAGGCCGCTGTATTCAGTGTGGAAACCGGCAGTCAATTCGGATTCCGCTTCCGGCAGATCAAACGGCGCGCGGTTGGTTTCCGCAACCATGGCGATGGCGAAAATGCCGAAGGCGATGAACCCCAGCGGAAAGAACTTGAACAGAAACCAGGTCTGCTGCGCCTGCTGGGCCTGAACGATGCCGATCATGCTCAGAGTCCCGGTGCCGGTGGCGTTAAGGCTGGTCATCAGGACGGCAGAGACTACGGCCAGGCCCATCGCCACTTCGTAAGAAATCATCTGCGCGCTCGAGCGCAGCGCGCCAATGAGCGGGTAGTGCGAATTCGATGCCCAGCCCGCCATGACCACTCCGAGCACGCTCAACGACGAAACTCCCAGCATGAAGAGGATGCCGATGTTCAAGTCAGTAATGGCGTGAGTCGGGCCAAAGGGCACGACGATGTACACCGTGAACGACGCGCAAAGAATAATGAGCGGAGCCAGCAGGAATACAAACTTGTCGGCCTCCGCCGGGACAATGTCTTCTTTAGTCAGCAGCTTGATGGCGTCAGCGATCGGTTGCAAGAGTCCGTGCGGACCTACGCGCATGGGGCCGAGGCGTATCTGAAAATGGGCTAAAGCTTTGCGCTCCAGCCAGTTCATCGCCATCACGGCGACCGACACGCCGCCGAATACGACCATGATATAGACGAACACCCAGAAGACATTGCCGGCCTGGCCGGGCGTGGTGTTGCTGCTGAGGTAGGAGGTGATGTAATTGAGCATCAGCGGTCGACCTCGCCCAGCACGATGTCGAGCGTGCCGATGACGGCAATCACGTCGGCCACCAGCTGCCCGCGCACCATAAGATCGAGCGCCTGCAAATTTACGAACGATGGCGGCCGCACCCGCACCCGATAGGGCTGCGTCGATCCGTCGCTGACAATGAAATATCCCAGCTCGCCTTTGGGAGCTTCAATGGAGTGGTAAATCTCGCCAACGGGAGGCTTCATCACCTTGGGGACCTTGGCCATGATGGGGCCTTCGGGAATGCACCCGACCGCCTGGCGGATGATGCGTAGTGACTGCCGCATCTCTTCCATGCGCACCAGGTACCGGTCGTAGGTGTCGCCGCTCGCGCCGATGGGAATTTCGAAGTCGAACTCGGAATACGCCGCGTAAGGCTGGGCCTTGCGCAGGTCCCACTTCACGCCGCTGGCGCGCAGCACCGGACCGGTAACGCCGAGAGCGATGCAATCCGCAGCAGAAATCTTGCCCACGCCTTTGGTGCGCTCCACCCAGATGCGGTTGGTGGTCAGCAGTTCTTCGTATTCATCGATCTTCGGCGGCAGGAAGTCGATGAATTTCTTTACGTCCTGCTCAAAGCCGTCATAGGTCTCGTAGAGGCAGCCGCCGATGCGGAAAGCGTGCGTGGTCAAGCGCGCTCCGCAATACTTCTCGAAAATCTTGAGAATCTCTTCGCGGTCTCGGAAAGTGTAAAAAAGCGGCGTCATGGCGCCGATATCGAGCGCGTGCGTGCCCAGCCACAGTTGATGGCTGGCCAGCCGGTTCAACTCGGCCAGAATCACGCGAATGTAGTTGGCGCGAGGCGGAGCCTGAACGTTGAGCAGCTTTTCAACGGCTTCGCAGTATCCCAGGCCGTTCGAGACCGCGGCCACGTAGTCCATGCGATCCACGTAGGGATTGAACATCGCGTAGGTGCGGTGTTCGGCAATTTTCTCCACCCCGCGGTGCAGGTAGCCGATGACGCACTCCGTGCCCAGAACCTTTTCGCCGTCGAGCTTCAGGATCACTCGCAGCACGCCGTGAGTGGCGGGATGCTGCGGGCCCATATTGATGATGAGTTCGTTCGAATCGAGAAAGGTCTTGTCGGGCTGGTCAAGCTCGAGGTTCGAGATAAAGCTGGCCGGGTCTTTGGTGAGTTGATTGCTCATGGTTACTGGCCGCTCTCGATTCCCAGGTTGATCTGCACCCATTCCTGATCTTGTTGAATGATGCCGTAATCCTTGCGCAGCGGATGGCCCTTCCAGCCCTCGGGCAGCAGGATGCGTTTCATATCAGGATGGCCGTCGAACTTGATGCCGAACATGTCGAACACTTCCCTCTCCAGCCAGTTGGCTGCCGGCCAGATGGGAACTGAGCTGGGGAAGCTGGCGCCGTCCGCAATATTCGTCTTTACGCGGATGCGCTCGTTGCGGGCGAAGGAATACAGAATCCAGATAAGCTCGAACTGCCTTTCGTGGGTGGGATTGTGGGTGGCGGTGATGTCCACGCAGTAGTCGAATTGCTCTTCATCGCGGAGGATGCGCAAAGCTTCCGCGGTCACCGAGGAATCGAGCACGAAGTAGTTTTGCCCGAGATAGGTGCTGGCCTCTCGCACGCCCGAGCCGTATTGGCTCCTGAGCCGGGCAACTGTCGGCGAATCCCACGGAGTCGATGCCGGCCCGGCGGGTTTGGCAGGGGCGGCATGAGCGTGCTCGCTGGGTGATGCGGGCGGCTTGGAATCCTCTGGCATACCTTAACGGTGCAAACCTCGGGCGCAGTAGTCGGTTTGGAGGAACGTTAAGTGATATCAGCTTGGCGAAACCGTGTCAACGAGGAGGTGGAAATGCCGGATCGCAATCGCGCCGCCAGGCTCGAATTTCTCCGCGTTCTCTGTGCCTGTTCTCTGCGACTTCTGCGATTAAGATCTTGTTCTCTCCGCTTAGGTGCGCGCCGCAGACTGGTAGCTCTCAATCAAGTCGCGGATTCTCTGGGCGTCCGCCTTGCGATGGCCGTGGCTGACAATCGGGTCGGTGCCTCCGGTGGACTCGATGCGAATGTCGGACCACAAGACTCCGGTCGAAATATGGACCGAGGCCACCTGCGAGATAGAGATGCTCTCTTCATTGCTGCCAAACAGGCGCGGCCTGACCCGAACCACGTGTAAAGGGGTTACAACGATGCGGGTCGCGAAGAATAAATTGCCTTTGGTCCAGTGGCTGGCGATGAAGGTCTCACCGGGAACGGACTCGCTAGTCATAAATGATGAAGGGCTGAATGCTGACGGCTGAGTGCTGAATGCCAGTTTTCTACACCCATTCCAGCGCGCCTTTTTGCCAGACCCAGATGTAGCCGACGACCAGGATGGCCAGAAAAATCAGCATCTCGATCAGGCCGAACACGCCCAGCGCCTTGAACTTCACCGCCCAGGGAAACAGAAAAATCGTTTCCACGTCGAAAACCACGAACAGTATGGCTACGATGTAGTACCGCACGGTGTAGCGGCCGCGGGACGCGCCGACGGGATCAACGCCGCATTCGTACGGGCTCAGTTTGGCGCGGTTGGGATTGTCTGGGCGCACCAGCTTGGCGGCTATCAGAGTGATGGGAATAAGAATCGCCACCACGGCGACGAAGATGAAGATAGGAATGTAGTTTTGCGGCATTGGGGTCTTACCGGCTGCAAGGCAATAGTACCGCCGCGCGAGCCAGACTTCAATGTTCCCCTGTGATCCTCTGTGTCCCCTGTGGTTATAGTTTTCGGCAGCGGAAAAACATCAACCACAGGGGACACCGAGGAACACAGAAGAAGCGTGCTTGTTTATAATCGCTTCTCACTATTTCAGCAAAGGAATCCATTGGCACTCGACGAAAATATCTACAAGTTGCGGCTGGAGAAGCTGAAGCAGATTGAGGCGCTCGGCCAGCGCGTTTATCCGACGAAGTACGAGTTCACCCATACCATTCCTGCGATCCTGGCAGATTACTCCGGCAAGTCGGCGGAAGAGCTGGAGGCTTCGAGAGTCAACGTTCGCGTCTCCGGGCGCATCATGGCCATCCGCCTGATGGGCAAAGCCGGGTTCGCGCATTTACAGCAGGGTGGACAGAAGTTACAGATCTACGTGAAGAAGGACGCCGTCGGTGACCGGGGATTCGAGCTTTATAAGCTGCTTGACCTTGGCGACCATATCGGCGCAAGTGGATACCTGTTTCGCACCCGCACCGGCGAACTCAGTGTGCATGTCGAAGAAATTACCTTTCTCTCCAAAGATCTGCTGCCGCTGCCGGAGAAGTGGCACGGGCTGACCGATGTGGAGCTGCGCTATCGCCAGCGCTACGTTGATCTGGTGATGAATCCCGAGGTGCGCCAGGTTTTTCTTCAACGCAGCAGGCTGATCCAGTCGATGCGGCGCTTTCTCGATGCGCATGGTTTTGTTGAGGTGGAAACCCCGATGATGCAAGCCGTCGCGGGTGGCGCGGTGGCCAAGCCGTTTGTCACCCATCACAACACCCTCGACATGGATTTGTACTTGAGGATTGCGCCCGAGCTGTATCTCAAGCGGCTGACCGTGGGCGGGTTTGACAGGGTGTATGAGATCAACCGCAACTTCCGCAATGAAGGCCTCTCCATGCGGCACAATCCCGAGTTCACGATGCTGGAGTTTTATCAGGCCTATACCGACTACCGCGGCGTGATGGATTTGACCCAGAAGCTGATCGAGCAGGCGGCGGTGGACGTCACTGGTGGAACCAAGACGAAGTGGGGAGAAGGCGAAATCGATTGGCACAACGATAACTGGCAACGCCTAACCATGCGGGAAGCGATTATCCGGTATTGGCCCGAAGCCGCAGGCGCCAAGCCCACGATGGCGGACTTCAGTTCCCAGGAGTCGGTGCAGGCGCTGGTTGGCCGCTTCAATGCCGGGCATGCGCATGTGGCCTACGACCCCAAAGAACCCACGGGGAAAACCATTGCGAATCTGTTTGAGGCCACTGCGGAAGAGCACTTGCTTCAGCCCACGATCATTTACGAATACCCCACCGCAGTTTCGCCGCTCTCCAAGCAAAAAGCCGACGAACCGGAGTGGACCGAGCGTTGGGAGATCTTCGCCGGCAAGATGGAAATCTCCAATGGGTTCAGCGAACTGAACGACCCCGAAGACCAGCGGCGGCGATTCGAGCAGCAATTAAAGGAGCGCGAGCGCGGCGACGACGAAGCCCATCAGATGGACGAGGACTATATCCGGGCATTGTCCTACGGGATGCCCCCGGCCGGCGGCGTCGGTGTCGGAGTGGACCGCCTGATCATGTTGCTTACGAACTCACACACTATTCGGGATGTGATTTTGTTTCCCCTCCTGCGGCCAGAAAAGGCTTCCACCGCCGAGAGCGCCGAGGACGCCGAGAAATAGCAGAAACCCCTTCAAACACAGCGGCTACAGGGCAGCAAAGAGGCTTTCGCCCGTATCCAACTATGCACTAGCAGTGGTGCATCCTATTGACTAGATTCTAAATCGGTTTGGTTCACGCAAGCGGCAGCGCTACCGTAGCCTCCCCCGGATGGGTTTGGAAGCTGGGTCGGTAGCGCTTTGCTTTTCCTGTGTATCTCCTTCACTGATACCCCTGTCCAATCCTGCCCGAGCCTTGAGGTGTCCAGTTATTGACTCCGCAAGCCCATGACTTGACCCTGACGGGGCAGGACCTTTCGGGGGACGCGGGCGCGGAACCAGGGTAACGATTTGTGAGATATTTCGTCAGAAGGTGATAGACTCCACCCAATATGTTCGCACCCCACCCCAATCTGAGCGATGAAGTGAACCGCAACATCGTCCGGTCGGAAGTTGAAGGTGGTGTGCTTTTGGCCGCTCTCGAGCCTGCCACAGTCCTCGAAATTCGGACCCAGAATCATCGCTATACGGCGGTTTTGCTGGGTGGCAGCGAGGCGCTGATCTCAGGGCATCCCAAGTATTGTCCCCAGCCGGTGCAGGTGGCGATTGCAGGCTCAACCTGGGGAGGGTCCATGTTGAAGCAGCGCTACATTGGCCGCGGCATGCACCTGGAGTTTTGCCATCCTGAATACCAGACCCCGATCGTGACTTCGCGGATTGAAGAAATCAGCGAGTGTCCCCGCAAGCAGGAAATGCAAACCGCGTTGGGCGCGTTTCAAATCACTGCGCCAGCTTAACCGCCCCATAGATAATTGCGGCCCACAGCATGCACGTAATCGGAAAACACATCAGCAAGCTGCGGAAGGCTCGTGGACTGAGTCCGGGCTTGGGGTAGCGAGTGCGGCGATCCTGGGTGTAGGGCGTGCGGCGCGATTCAAACTGCGATTCGAACTCCATGGCGACCCCAGCGCTGGTAGCGGCCATTGATTTCTCCCTGGTTCGATATTTAAGCCTGAATCATATGAACCCAACTCCATTGTCAAGGTTGCGCCTGACGTTTGGTATTAACTAATGATTGACCCTGTGGCCGTAGTTCCCACTTTGGGCCAGTGCCCGATTTGGGCTGCTGGGAGTATTCTCTTAGAAGCGATGAAAATCGCGCAAGGGGTAGCAAAACCACTGTGGAATCCGTGGCCGGCCGAATTTCGATGAGTTCCGAAGCCCAACTGCTTAGCCATGAGCAGTTGCTTTCCCGCCTGAAAGATGTCGGGCGGGAGCGCTATCACCACCAGCATCCTTTCCACCTCATGATGCACGAAGGCCGCCTCGACCGGGGACAACTTCAGGCCTGGGCATTGAACCGCTATTACTACCAGAGCCGCATTCCCATGAAGGACGCCGTCATCCTGTCGCGCAGCGAGGACCGCGGCTTCCGCCAGGCCTGGCGAAAACGCATTGTGGACCACGATGGCGAACGCGGCCACGAAGGCGGAATTGAACGCTGGATTCGCCTGGCCGAGGCTACGGGATTGGATCGTGAGCGGGTAGTGACCGGCAAAGAGGTCCTGCCCGCGGTGCGCTTTGCGGTGGACGCTTATCTGGATCTGGTGAAGAACCGGACTTTGCTCGAGGCAGTTGCCTCTTCTTTGACCGAGCTTTTTTCGCGGGACTTGATTGCCCTGCGCATGGATGCCATGCGCAAGCATTATCCGTGGCTCTCCGGCGGACTGGATTACTTCACCGCGCGCCTGGATCAGGCTCCCGAAGATGCGCGCTTTGCCTTCGACTACGTGGCAGAAAATGCCCGCACCCGCGCCGAACAGGAAGTGGCGATCGCGGCCCTGACGCGGAAATGCGACATCCTGTGGGCGCAGCTTGATGCCCTGCATTTTGCCTATGTGCAGCCGGGGTGGCCGCCTCCCGGAGCATTTGTCTTCATTCCGGAAAAGGAGTAACCGCGTGCCCGCGCCTGACAAGAACAGCAAGCCGCGACTGGCTGCGGGATGCCGCTGGGCGGAGGCCAACGGTTCCGAGCGGATGCTGATCTTTCCCGAAGGCGCGCTGCGCCTGCAAGGCACCGGACGCGAGATCATGGAACGTTGCGACGGAGAGCGCAGCGTGCAGCAGATCGTCCAGGAATTGCAGGCGCAATATAAAACCGGCGACGGCGCCCGCATTGCGCAGGAAGTGGGCAGCTTCCTTGAGACGCTGCATCAGAAACGGATTGTCGACTTTTGATACTACCCAACCCTTTGGCGCTGATTGCGGAAATCACCCACCGATGCCCGCTGCATTGCGTGTACTGCTCGAATCCGCTCGAAATGCAGAAAGCCGCAGCCGAACTTTCAACCGAAGAATGGGTGCGGGTGTTTCGCGAAGCGGGGAAGCTTGGGGTTCTGCACCTGCACTTGACCGGTGGAGAGCCGCTGGCCCGTGCTGATCTGAAAGAATTGATTACCGGCGCAAGGGCGGCCGGACTCTACGTGAATCTCATCACCTCCGGCCTCGGACTCTCTGAGGCACGCCTGGCGGCGCTGGTCGAAGCGGGTCTGGAGCACATTCAACTCAGCTTTCAGGATTCGCAGGAGGCGGCAGCGAACCAAATCGCGGGGGCGCGCAGCCATGCCCTCAAACTCCAGCTTTCGCAGCTCATTCGCCAGTTCAAGATTGCGTTTACCGTCAATGTGGTAGTGCACCGGCAGAATCTCGATCATCTCGAAGAGATCATTGCCATGGCGGAGGAACTCGGTCCCGGCCGTCTGGAAATTGCCAACGTGCAGTATTATGGTTGGGCGCTGCGCAACCGGGATTTGCTGCTTCCCACCCGGCAGCAGGTGGAACAGTCGCAACGCACACTGGCTGCCGCCGAACAGCGGCTGCGCGGCCGCATGCGAATTGACCACGTCGCGCCTGATTACTATGCCCGCTATCCCAAAGCTTGCATGGGCGGCTGGGGACGCCGTTTGATGCTGCTGGATCCCGCCGGGCAGGCGCTTCCCTGCCATGCCGCGGGCGTGATTCCCGGCGTGCAATTTGACAATGTCCGTCAGCATTCGCTCGAGTGGATATGGCGCGAGTCGCCGGCCTTTCAGCGCTTTCGCGGCGAGGACTGGATGCCCGAGCCGTGCCGCAGCTGTGAGCGGCGCACCGAAGATTTCGGCGGCTGCCGCTGCCAGGCCTTTCTGCTGACCGGCGATGCCGCGGCGACAGACCCGGTGTGTACGCTGGCGCCCAAGCACGCGGTAGTCGAGGCCGCGCTGCAGCAAATCCGTCCGGACCCGCTCCCGGTGGTGGCAAACAGTTGGGTTTATCGTCCTAATCCGGGGACGGACTAAGCCATCAACCGCCGAGTACACCGAAAAACCTTAGACACGCCGAACCACAGGGCGCACAGAGATGCACGGAGGAAAACTTCCCTCGTCGCCGTCTTACTGTGGGCTGATCAGGCGAACCGGGATTGTGGAGGCGCCGTTGCCGCCGATGATCGGCGGATTCCCATTAGCTGCGGAACTGCAGCCCACCACATTCAGCACCGTTATATTGATCTCACCCACGTGACTTGGCGGGCCGGTACTCTCCTCAACCTTGTTGACGAAACCCTGCAGAAATCCCACGATAGTGACCGGCCCGGTGGTCGCGGAAAACGGATTATTGTTGTCGACGATCGGTATGGTAACGATCGAAGCGCTGGTAGTAACGACTTGAGTGCTCATCGGACTCCTGGTTCCGGCGGTAATTTTCGGCGGGCCGTTCGGCCAAAGCGACGAGTCCAGCGCGTCCTGGCCTTGGTCTAGCCCCGTATCTGTGGCGTGAATCAGCAGCTCGGTCGACAAGGCCGCGGCTCCGGCGGCTCGGCCATCTTCCGGATTGATGGTTGAATCCCAGTCGGCATTCGCCGCGCCGCCGCCGCAGCTATAGGTCACTGCGTTGCAGCACGCTACACCTTCCTCATAGTTCGTCGCTCCCACGCCCGAGGGGCACGCATCGACGCCGGGGTTGGCCGACACCAGCATCGGTAGATACTCCACACCAACTTCGCCCCCTACCGCCGTCATGGGGTTGTCTTTGATCTGGCAAAACGAAACGCCGGTTCGGCAGTCGGCCTGAAGGTTGAAGGAAGTGCTCATATGCGTGGTCAGGTTGGCCAATACCGCTCCACTGGCCTGATCGATAAAAGGGGTATTGCCATTCGTAGGATCCATATTGGCCACCAGCCAGGGCTTCACGCACCGCGGCGTGACCAGGGGAAAGTTCGACTGGCCGACCAGATTCGACGGGTTGTATGCTTCGGCCACGGCCGTAGCGCTGGTGGTCGCTGCATGCTGGCCGAAAATACGCGCAAAAAATGTCGGCAAGTTCGTCTGTTGAAGCGTCACCGTGACGGTGGGATTGTTGTTAGGCGTAAAGTTGAAGGTGGGAACGCCGCCTACCAGCACCGGCGGAGAACCAGCCACCTGATTGACGATGACGGGAGGGGCATTGACCACGGCGAGAACGGCCGCGGTGGCCATCGATCGCGCCAGGATAGTGGCAGCAGGCAGACTGGCGTCGGCTGGCGGCAGCGTAGTTATGCCGGAATCGGCCAGCGCTTTCCCGCCTGCGAGCGCCGCAGCATCGGCCGCGCGTTGGATTTCGGTGCGCGCCACGTACAGGGTGACCACGTCAATCGCCAGCGCCGCCATGGCCAGCAAAGACACCATGGAGACCGCGACCAGTAGAATGGTCTGGCCGCGTTCGGAACGGCGGCTGCAATACTCTTGCCAGGGCATGATCTGATTCTAGCGGCAGTATATCCCTGCACGAGTCCGCCTTGTAGTCCCTTTGAAGCTGTGGGATTCTATTTTAAGCATGACGAACGATCTTTCAACCGCCGACAAGTCTTCCGTTGACAGCCCGGCCGCCTCCGACGAAACCCGCTGGTATGCAATTCGTACCCGCTCCCGACACGAGAAGATGGTGGTCAAACAATTGGACGGTCTCGGAGTGGAGAACTTTCTGCCTCTGGTGCTCAGCATGCGCCGCTGGTCAGACCGCGCGGTGAAGGTGGAAATGCCGCTGTTCCCAGGGTATGCGTTTGTGCGCCTGGTCTACTCTCCAAATGAGCGGGTGCGGGTCCTGCGGACGCATGGCGTCGTGGACTTTGTAGGCACCCAAGGGCGCGGTACCCCGATTCCGGACAAGCAAGTTGAGGACGTGAGGCTTCTGCTGAGCAATAAAATTCCCTTCAAGAGTTCCGCCTCACTGAAAGTGGGCCAGAAAGTGCGCGTGCGGGGCGGGGCAATTGATGGTGTGGAAGGCATTCTGACGGCGCGGCGGGGACAGCGTAGCCTGGTGATTTTCATCGAGCCTATTCAACGGTCGCTCTCCATTGACTTGGAAGGGTACGACGTGGAGCCGGCGTAGGTCGCGGCCGATTAATAAAAAAGCCGCCTTCCGAAACTTATGTCACCTTTTCGCCACGGGCCACGATAAGCGACACTGAAGCGGACGCTCCAGTCTGTCCCGAATGACCACGCAGCCCAACCCGGCTATCAGCGCGCGCCCGCCGCTTGATAATGCGCATTTTAACGTGGCCGTGATCGGCGGCGGGATCAACGGCGTCGCCATAGCCCGGGAATGTGCGCGCGCCGGGCAGCGCACGTTGCTCCTGGAGCAGCACGATTTCGCCGCCGGAACAACCAGCCGCTCTACCCGCATCATTCACGGTGGCTTGCGATACCTCGAACACGGCGATCTGGCCCAAGTGCGAGAGTCTTTGCGCGAACGGACGCGGTTGCTGCGGCAATATCCCAACCTGGTGCGCCGCCTGGAATTTCTGTTGACCCTTCCTCCGAACAGCCGTCGCAGTGCGCTGGCGGTGCGCGCGGGGTTGTGGCTGTACCGGCGCATCGGCGGGGAGAGCCTGGCTAACCATCAGAGCGAACTCCATCGCCTTGAGCGCCTGCTCGATAGCGCCAGGCATTTCTCCATCTTCAGTTTTGACGATGCTCAGTGTGAATTCCCCGAGCGCCTGGTGGCGGAGTGGCTGATGGAGGCCGTCCGCGCCGGCTGCGTGCCGCGCAACCACACCCAGGTGCTCGCGGTGGAGGTTGCAAACAGCAGGGTCACCGGCCTGCGCCTGCGCGATCTGCCCGGCGTCGAGTACGCGGTCACCGCCAGGTGGATCATCAGTGCCACCGGACCATGGGCCGATCACATCTGCGAGCAATCCGGCATTCCCACCCAACATCCCATGGTCGGCGGAGTTCGCGGGTCTCACATCGTGCTGCCGAAGTTTGCCGGCGTGCCCGAAGCCGCGGTTTACGCCGAGGCAGTGGACGGGCGGCCGTTCTTCGCCATCCCCTGGAACCAGCAGCTTTTGGTGGGAACCACGGAGGTCGCAGACAGCGGCGATCCAGCTCAGGCACAGCCCTCGGCTGAAGAGATCGCGTACCTGCTGCATTCGGTGCAGGGCCTGTATCCTCGGGCCGGGTTGTCCCGGGGCGACGTGCGCTGCGCCTTTGCCGGAGTTCGTCCTCTTCCCTATTCTCCCGGCGCCAAACTTTCAGATCTGAGCCGCCGCCATTATCTTCACGATCATTCGGCAAACGGCGCGGCTGGAATGATCTCCGTGATCGGCGGAAAACTGACCACGGCAGCCAGCCTGGCGCGCGAATGTGCCGTTCACATTCTTGGAGGAGCCATTGCGCCCGCACAGATCACCTTAGCGGATGAAAATCGAGTCGAGGAGATCATGAAACGAACCATCGCCGATGTAGCCGGCGCCGGCGACATTGCGCCCGAGGCAGCGCAGGGATTGGTCGAATGGTTCGGCGAGCAGTCGATGGCCATCGCTCATGCCGCGCGAAACCGTCCGCAGTTGCGCGAACCTTTGTGTCCACACACCAACCACATCATTGCCGAGGCGGTTCATGCCATGACCAACGAGTACGCTGTCACCCTGGGAGATGCGCTGCTGCGGCGCGTGCCGGTTGCGCTGGGCGCCTGCTGGTCGCGAGAGTGCAGCCGTATCGCCAGTAAACGAGTGGGTTCCGCGCTCGGGTGGGATGAGCGTCAGACCTCCTCCGCCTGCGAAGCATTTGAAGCAGAATGGGAAACTTTCTTGCGCAAGCCGCCGGCAGCGGGCGCAGAATCTCCGGGCGCCGCCCTCTCTAGTGCGACAAATATCCTTCTTCCATCGGCAACTTCCCACCCACTTTCAAAACGTTGACCCGATCGTTGATGGAGCGGACCTCCACGAACCCCAGCGCGCCTTGCACCGTCTCGACCAGCCGCAACACCTCGGCATCCGAATCGGCCCAGGTAACCGCATCTTTGTGCGATGAAACAAAAGCCTTCCACTCGCTCTCCGACATGCGCGTCAGATGCTCCAGCGTCGCCAACTCCCCCACGGAATCCCTGCGCAGCACCAGGACTACCTCTTTTCCGTCGGGCCATTTTCTGGCCTCCAGGCGGCAAATCGCCGCCAGGTGCGCGGCAGTGACGTCGGCCACGTGGTTGTCTCGATTGACCACCACGGCCACGTGGTGCGCAAAACAAGGCGCCACAGCCACCGCCAGGAAAAACAATACCAACGTGTGAAAACGCTTCATAGGCACAGACCTCGGCCGCTATAGAAAGAATCTCATTGCGGCAGGAACAAATGTTTGTAAAAGGCGGGAGGGATAGTTACCTTGGTGTGCGCGCTCTAATTTTGCATCAATCCACCGGCTCGAGCAGCGTGATGGGCTCGCGGGATTCCCGGTCCGGCCATTGCACCACCAAAATGGCCACCAGCACCAGCACAATTCCCAGCGTCTGCAACGGCCGCAGGGTTTCACCAAGGGCAAATGCCGCAATCACAATGGAAAATACCTGCTCCAGGCAACTGACCACGATGGCCCGAGTCGGCTCCAGATGTTGCAGGCCGGCAAAATAAAACGAAAACGGCCCCAGCACAGAAATCAGCGAGAAGACGGCCAGGAACAACCATTGGCTTCCCGTGTAGTGCGCCGCCGCGATCTTCCACGGCGGATTCACCACTACCCAGAACAGAGACGCCGAAAACAGGGTGTACAACAACACTGTCCAGTGATCATATCGCGCCAGAATGCTGTGACCACCCACGTTGTAGAAGGCGAAAGAAAATGCCGCCAGCAGCGCCGCAATCACGCCGATCACATCCAGGCGGAACCCGCCCGCGCCGAAGATTCCGATGACCAAAGCAATCCCGGTCAGAGCCAGCCCGACTGCCACGATGCGTTGCAAAGTCGGCTTCTGAGTCCCCCGCGCAACCGTATAGAGCAGCACCCAAACCGGCGCCGTGTATTGCAGGATGATCGCAGTGGCAACATTCGTACGCTGAATGGCGAGATAGTAGAGGTAATTCGACGCTGCGACCCCCAGAATCCCCAGTACGAACATCCGCCGCACATCTGCCATCGGCAGCCGCAACCGCCCCGGCCCGCGAACTGCCAGCAGCCCCACCAGCAACACCAGCAACGAAAAAGAAACGCGGCTCTGCGAAAGAATCAGCGGATCAATCGGCCGCAATGCCTCGCCGTGTGCCAGCAACCGCCCGGTGAACGCCGCCCGGCCTAAGGTGGCGGCGACACCCCAAAATAACGTAGCGGTGGCAATGTAAACATATCCCCGCAGCGCATGAGTACGATTCGGCAAGCAAGTAGACTACCGCATCCACCAAAGACTTTCTCCGCGCACTCCGCAGTTCTCCGCGACCTCAGCGTTTTCACGATTTGGCTTCCTGCCCTACGAATCCAAATACTCAATCCGATAACTGATCTTTGCGGTCTTTCCCAGCATGGCCGCCACCGAGCAATACTTCTCCTCCGACAATCGTACCGCATCCTCCACCGCTTTATGCGAAACCTTCCCTCCCACTCGATAGACCAACTTGATCTCCGTATAAACCGTCGGCGGACTCGCCGCCCGCTCCGCCTCGGCCTTGACCTCAAGGCTCGAAAAAGGCTCGCGTTTCTTGCCCAGGATGCTCACCACGTCATATCCGGTGCAACCGCACAAAGCGATCAGCACCAGTTCCATCGGGCTATTCCCCGCCTTCTTGTCGCCATCCAGAACAATGGAATGGCCGCTCGTTGCTGTTCCTTGAAATTCCTGGTTCTGTTTCCAGATCGCCTGCGCTTCCGTCATAAGTTTCACCTTCGATTATCAGTAAGAGGTTCGGGATGGATCAGCACCTTGAACAATTCCGGCGCTTCCTGTTTGAAGCGGATCTCCAGCTCGGTCTGGATCTCGTGCACTCGCGCCAGCGACAACTCATCGGAAAAGGTGCAGTGGCACGAGACGTAGATTCGTCCCCGCACTCGCTTTACTTCCACCTCATGCACATCCAGCACGGCGGGGAACTCCTGCACAATGGTCTTCAATTTCTTCTCCAAGGCCGCGTCCCGCACAACTTCGTCGCCGCTCTCAATGGTGGCCGGCTCACTTTCAATGTGCGTCAGAATTGAGGAAATCTCCGGCACGTCGTCTCGAATCTCCGACTCCAGCCGGCTCACCTGGTCATGCGCCTCTTTCAAACTCAGCCCCTCGTTGAGTTCCAGGTGCTGCTCCACATGCAGTCGCCCATGCAGGTCCTGCACACTGACGTCGTGCACGTTCAAATTGTGGCGCGTGGCCACAGCCCGCACCCGGTCGAAAATATTCTCTTTCCGGTCAGCTCGGGGGATGGGGTGCACCACCACGTCCGCGTCCGGCAGAACTTCATGGACCGCTGCTGTAACCGCGTCCGACACCTGCTCGGAACGTTGGAAAGTCACATTCCGCGCCAGGCTCACCGACAAGTCGGCAAAATAACGGTTCCCTGCCCGCCGAATCCGGACACGGTCAACCTCCAGCAGGCCATCGACTCCCCGAAGCGCAGTCAGAATCCGGTTGCGCACGTCCGCGGGCGCAGCATCCAGCAAGGCGTCGATGGTCTTCCGCGCCAGCCGCGAACTCACATACACCACTACTCCGGCCACAAACAGGGCTGCCACCGGATCGGCGGCATCGAGAGCGCCTATGTCATATACCCGCCCCACTTGCACTACCAGCAACCCCACTACCACCACCCCACTCGACCAGATATCGGTAGAAAAATGCAGCGCGTCCGCTTCCAGCGCCTGGCTGTCGTACTTGGCCGCGATTCTCCCCAGCGCCCGTGACCGCCAGAAATCAATTCCCATGGAAACAAACAGGACCACGAAGGCGGTCAGGCTGGGTTCGATTTCCACACGATGAAAGAACAGCCGCTTCCCCGCTTCGAAAACGATCCAGACACAGGTCAGAAGCAGCAGCCCGGTCTCGATAAAGGCGGAAAAGTTTTCCACTTTCCCGTGGCCATACTGGTGCTCCGCATCCGCGGGTTTGTCCGACACCCGCACCGAAAGCAGGGTGACGATCGCCGCCACCAGATCCAGACCCGAGTGCGCCGCCTCCGACAGAATCCCCAGGCTGCCAGTGGTGACCCCGACCACGATTTTCAACGTGGTAATGGCAATCGCCGCCAGCACCGAATTTCCGGCCACGGCCCGCTTCTCGGCCCGCATCGAATCCGGACTGTAGCCTCCGAGCGATCCCGCCATGTCGGCATTATCGCCGCTCCCATCCCCGCCGCCAAGTCATCAGTGGTAGGAGTTTTTGCCCGAAGGTCCCCGCTTGCCCGCTGGAGCTCAACTCGACACTGACTTTATGCTAGGATTTTGTTTCGTACTTTATTGCCTCGGAGGAATCCCTGAAATGCCTAAATACTGCTTAGTCTGTCTGCTGCTGGCAACTATGTCCTTTGGCCAGGCCGCCAGCACAAAACCTGAGCCCGCACAGAATGCCACCCCTGCCGCCAAGCCCACGGCTCCCGAGGTTCCACCCACTGCAGCGGTCGTCACCATCAAGGGCCTGTGCAGCGGCGCTGCGCCTGCCGATGCCGCCTGCGTGACCACCATCACCCGTGCCGAATTCGAAAAAATGATTGATTCCGTGCAGCCCAACATGCCTGCGCGCTCCCGCCGGCCCTTCGCCGACCGTTACGCCCATTCCCTCATGATGGCGAAAAAGGCTGAGGAGATGGGCCTGGACAAGAGTCCCAGTTTTGAAGAACGCATGAAGCTGGCCCGAATCCAGATTCTCGCCCAGGAACTGGGCAAGGCTCTCCAGGAGCAGGCAACGCACGTTTCCGACCAGGACATTGACGCCTACTACAAGGCCAATCAATCCCAGTTCGAACAGGTGGACGTCGATCGCATCTACGTTCCCAGGAACCAGACTCCTCCCGACAGCGACAAAGAGCCTAGCGAAGCCGAAGAAGAGAAGTTCGAGAAGGAATCGGAAAAGGTCATGCAGGCGGAAGCTGACAAGCTGCACGCCCGCGCGGTTGCCGGAGACGATTTCAAGAAGCTCCAGGAAGAGGCCTTCGATGCTGCCGGTCTCAAGACCGGCGTCCCTAATACCGACATGGGCAAGGTACGGCGCAACGTTCTGGCGCAGAATCAAGCCGTCATCCTGGAATTGAAGGCTGGAGACATTTCTCCGGTCCTGTCCGACGCCAATGGATTCTTCATCTACAAGATCAAGTCCAAGACCACCATGTCGCTCGACGAAGCCCGCGAAGAAATCAAGGCCACGTTGCGTTCCGAGCACATGCAGAACGCCATGCAGGCAGTGCAGCACTCTGCAACCTTGACCCTTGACGAAGATTACTTCGGCCCCGACATGCCGGCGCGTGGGCCCATGTTTCCGCCTCCCCACATGACCCAGCCCCCGGCGCCCGCCAAGCCGCCCGCTGCTGGACCTAAATAATGGACCCTGCCAAGCCAGCTGTCCTGGTTACCGGGATCGCTGGCAATCTGGGATCGCGATTGTTGCCGTTGCTGGCGGATTATCAGGTCATTGGGGTTGACCTGAATCCGCCCGCGGCTGCGCCGTCCCTGTCTTTTGAGCGTCTGGACCTGGCTTTGGAGCCGTCCTGCCGAGAATTATTCCTGCTGCTCAAGAAGTTCCGCCCGTTTGCCGTGTTGCACCTGGCCTTCGTAATCGATCCCCTGCGCAGCGGTGTGCTCGATGTCGATCGCATGTGGCAGATCAACGTCGCCGGCACCGCACGAGTCATGGAGGCCATCACCGAAGCCAATCGAACCGAACCCATAGTGCAAAAATTTATCTTCCCCAGCAGTGTCTCCGCCTACGGATCCGATCTGCCGGTTCCCGCCACCGAAGATTCACCCCTGGCCGCCCACACCCTCCCCTATGCCCTCCACAAGATGGAATCTGACCGGGTCGTCCAGCAACGTGCCCCCGCCTTGCGCGGTTGCAGTGTTTACTTGCTGCGTCCCCACATTTTTTCCGGCGCCAGCATGCAGAACTACATGATCGGAGCCTTTCGTGGCACTCCCAATGGCGAGGGCAAGCGGGCCGCCGAGATGCGCGCCCAGGGCAAGCGGTTACCCTGCATGCTGCCCTACGGAAAGAAATATCTGGAAAACAAAATTCAGTTCGTTCACGTGGACGACGTCGCCCGTCTGCTGGCCGCCATCGTCAATAAGACCGAACCCGAAGCCCAGCGCCTCACCATACTCAATGTCGCAGGCCGCGGCCAGCCGCTGACCTTCGCCCAATGTATTGAAATCGCCCACGCCAAACTGGTACGCGTGCCGGGAAAGTGGACCTTCCTCCAGGTCTTGCGATTCCTGTGGAAGTTTGGCATCTCGGCGATTCCGCCCGAAGCCCTTCCCTACATGACCGGCGAGTACATCATGAACACTGACCGCCTGCATCGCTTTCTGGGCGAGGACCACGAAAATGTAATCCGCTACACCATAGCCGAAGCCTTCGCCGACTCTTTCGCCCCTTCCGCCCCTCCACAACCGTAGCGACGGCGTCCCCGCATCGCGTCACTTCCTCCCCCAATAAAGCCCCGCGATCCCCAGCGTGTACGGACTCCATGAAACCTCCCGAAACCCCGCCCCGCGCATCCTCTCCAACATCTCACCCGGCTGCGGAAATCTCTCCACTGACGAAGGCAAATACGCATACGGCCCCCGCACCCCGGAGATCATCGTCCCCACCACCGGCAACACTCGCTTGAAATAAATCCGGTACACCTTCCCGACCATCCCCCGTGGCTCGGCGAAATCCAAAATCCCGCACTCTCCACCCGGCCGCAGCACCCGTAAAATCTCCCGCAAGCCAGCATCATAATCAGCCAGATTACGAAAGCCGAAAGCAGTAGTCACCAGATCAAATTGCGCTCCGGGAAACGGCAAATGCAGAGCGTCCGCCTCCACCCACCGCAGCGAAGTCCCCGCCGACTTTGCCGCCGCCCGTTGCAGCATGGCATGAGAAAAATCCGCCCCCAGAATCCTTCCCGAAGCCTTGCCCGCTTGCCGCAACAGAGCAAACGTCATGTCGCCCGTGCCGCAACACAAATCCAGGACATTCGCATCCCGCCGCGACAACGTAGCCGCAAACCGCCGCGCCGTTTTCCGCCACCACATGCGGTCCACATTGAACGACAGCAAGTGATTGAGCAGGTCATAGCGCGGCGCAATCGAAGTAAACATCTCGCGCACTGCCCGCGCCGCAGCCTCCCGGTCCCGAGCCCCAACCGGCGCCGCCCCAAGAACCGCATTGTCACTCGATCGACTCAATCCAACCCCCGTGCCCTCAGTGCCCCCTGTGGTAAAGCTTTTCTCCGCGATCTCGACAGCAGTACTGTTCGACTATTGCGATCAAAAACTTCTTCCCAAGTCCGTGGCTACGTTTTCCTAGAGCTCACGAGACAACCGCCCGATCTCACTCATCGCCGCAACCACAATTTCTTCGGGAACTTCCCCCACCATTTCCACTTTTCCAATCTCCCGCGGCAAAACCCAATGAACCACTCCATCCCGGCTCTTCTTGTCCCCGCGAATCGCCCGCAGGATATCGCTCGCCCGCGCTTTCACTCGCGGCAACGGCCCCAAACCGAGCACCGCCTTCTCAATCCGCCGCGCAGTAAGCTCGTCGCACTTCCGCAACGCCCGGGAAATTTCCGTAGCCGCAATCATTCCCCAGGCCACAGCCTCTCCGTGCAAAATCCCCCGATACCGCGATACCGCCTCCAACGCATGCCCCACCGTATGCCCAAAGTTCAAGACTCGCCTCAGCCCGCCCTCGCGTTCATCCGCCGCCACGATTTCCGCTTTCAACTTCACCGCCTCACCGATAATCCACTCCAGCAAAGCCGCGTCCCGCCTCAACTCCCGCACCCCAACCTCTTCCAATCGGCGAAACAACTCTGGGCGCCCTATCACTCCACACTTCAAGACTTCATAAAGCCCGGCTCGAAATTCCCGCTCCGGCAACGTCGAAAGAATTTCCGGGTCGATCAACACCATCCGCGGTTGATGAAAAGTCCCCACCAGGTTCTTCCCGGCTCGAAGATTGACACCCGTCTTCCCTCCGATCGAAGCATCCACCTGCGCCAAAACGGTAGTGGGAATCTGCACCACATCCACGCCACGCATATACAAAGACGCCACTAACCCCGCGACATCTCCAACCACGCCGCCGCCGAAAGCCACCACCACCGCATCCCGATCCGCCCCCAACCCCACCAACTTCTCCGCCAACCGCTCCACCGTCGCCAATCGCTTGCTGTGCTCCCCATCCGGCATCTCCGCAAACTGCACTTTGAAACCTGCTCCCGCAAGCGATTTTTTCAACTTAGCGGCCCACTTACGCCGCACCGGAGCCACCGTAATCACAAACAACCGCTCCCGGCCGCCCGGCAACTCCCGCAACCGCGCCCCAGCCCGCGCCAGCAACCCGGCCTCGATAATCGCCTCATAAGGCCGTGGCGGCACCGTGATGCTCACTCGAGACATGGAAGCCATCATAACTTACCGCTTGACGCATCCGCCGTGCTCAGGTGGTACCATTTTTAAGATGCCTTCCGCCTCCGCCCAGTCCGATTTCCTGGTGATCGGCGCCGGCGTTGCCGGCCTGCGCGCTGCCATTGACCTCGCAGCCGCCGGCTCCGTCACCGTCCTGGCCAAGCGCGAGGTCTCCGACTCCAACACTCAATGGGCCCAAGGCGGCATCGCCGCCGCCCTAAGTGACGAAGACGAAATCAGTCTCCACCTGCAAGACACGCTCCAGGCAGGCGACGGCCTCTGCAACCCCGAAGCCGCCAAAGTGCTGGTTGAGGATGCCCCCGACCGCATCGAGGAACTAATCCAATGGGGAACAGAATTTGACCGCCAGGGGACTAAGCTGACTTTCGGCCGCGAAGGCGCTCACAGCCGCAACCGCATTCTGCACGCCCACGGCGATTCCACGGGACGCGAAATCCTCCGCGCCCTCTACGCCAAAACCCAGACGCTGAAAAACATTTCCGTTATGGAGTTCGAATTTTCCACCGACCTGATCCTCGAAGCCGGACGCGTCTGTGGTATTCAGTTGATCACCGAAAAAGGCGAGACCGGACACATGAGCGCCTCCTCAGTGCTTCTCGCCAGCGGAGGTTTGGGCCAGCTCTACCGCAACACCACCAACCCCGGCGTCGCCACCGGAGACGGCGTCGCCATGGCTTTCCGCGCCGGCGCCGAAGTCGCCGACATGGAGTTCATTCAATTCCATCCCACGGCTTTGTATCTGAGAAAGGCCCCGCGGTTTCTGCTTTCCGAGGCGCTTCGAGGCGAAGGCGCCTACCTGTGCAACCTTGAGATGGACCGCTTCATGCCCAAATACCACCCCATGGCGGAACTTGCCCCGCGCGACGTGGTGGCTCGCGCCATCGTCCACGAGCTCGAAGTGAGCCGCGCCAAAGATCCGGTCGTCTATCTCGACCTAACCCATCTTGACGCCGAGAAAATCAAAAAACGCTTCCCCCGCATCTACGCCACCTGCCTCCAGTACAACATCGACATCACCACCGAGTTGATTCCGATCCGCCCGGCCGCGCACTACGCCATGGGCGGCATCCGTTCCGACCTCGACGGACGCAGCACTCTCCCCGGCCTGTACGTCGCCGGAGAAGCCGCCGCCACCGGAGTTCACGGCGCCAACCGCCTGGCCAGCAATTCCCTGCTCGAAGGCCTGGTCTTCGGGGCCCGCGCCGGTCAGGCCATGCGGCAGGAACTGGGAAAATCTTCGGCGAAAATCGGTGCGCCCCGCGCGCTCGCCTCAAATGGCCCCATGAACGCGCCCATCGAACAAACCATCGCGGAGATTCAGGACCTGATGTGGCGCGACGTGGGCATTGTCCGCACCGGCGCGAATCTCAAGTGTGCCCTCGATCAACTCGCGCAGATCTCTCCCCGCGTGGCTCATCCGCAATCCCGCCGGGCGTTTGAAGCGCGCAATCTCCATCTCGTAGGCACGCTCGTCGCGCGTTCGGCTCTCGCCCGCGAAGAAAGCCGTGGCGCTCACTACCGCCTCGATTATCCCGATCACAATGACGCGAAGTTCCTCAAGCACTCGGTGATCAAGGGAGATTCGGTCCGCTTTGTACGGGACTGATAACAAATAACTTCTGGTGTTTTTTTCTATGTACATCGAATGTGCACCTATGTACATTCCGTGATACCCTATGGAAGAGACCTGGGGACAATGAACACGCGGACGCACAAGCATTTTCAGTTGGACGCCACGAAAATCAAGCGAGCGCAAAAGGCCTTGAGTGCCGCCACCGAAACCGAGACGATCGAACGCGCCTTGGATCTCGCCATCGCCGAACACCAGCGGAACCGTCTCGTCCTCGAAGCCAATGAACGGTTTCTGAAGAGCGGCGCCAGGATTCGCGATGTCTACGGCCGGCAGCAGAAATGACCCTGCAAGCGGTGCTGCTTGACTCTTCCGTATACATTTCCGCATTGCGCCGGGGACGTGACGCGGCCCTCGCTCTCCGTCCCCTCATCAGTCAAACAGCGCTCTGGCTAAGCTCAGTGGTCCTCGAGGAACTGTACGCCGGAGCGTTCGGCCCGGACCTCGATCTACTGGAGCGCTGGGAACGCGACTTTGACAAAGCGGAGCGAATCCTCGTGCCCAATCTTCAGGACTGGGCGCAGTCTGGCCGGGCATTGTCGAAGCTGGCCGGGGACTACGGCTATGAAGAAATCGGGCGCGGCCGGCTAACCAACGATGCCCTGATCGCAACCAGTGCCGGGAGAACGGGTATCCGCGTCATCACGGCGAATGCGAACGATTTCGCCAGACTCTCAGAATTTGTCGATTTTGAGTGGCAACCGACCGTCTGACGAGCGTACTACGCCGCCGGCTTCGGCCTCAGCACTGATGCCACCATAGAGATCGCCAGTACGCCCGCCACCGCGAGCAGCGCCCACAGCGTCGGAATCTCGAAATAATCCGAAGCCAGCATCTTCCCGCCAATAAAAATCAGCACCACCGCCAGCCCGTAATGCAGATAGTGGAACACGTCCATCATTCCCGCCAGCACGAAATACAGCGAGCGCAGCCCCAGGACGGCAAATACATTCGACGTATAAACCACGAACGGTTTCAGCGTGATTGCCAGCACCGCTGGAATGGAGTCAGTGGCAAAGAGCACATCCGTGGTTTCTATCAGCACCAACACCACAAGCAATGGCGTGGCCATCAGCCGCGGCCGCCGCACCAGAAACTTGCCGGCCTCGTAATCGTCGGTGACCGGCATCAGCCGGCGAAACAGCCGCACCACCGGATTTTTCTCCGGATCGATTCCCTCTTTCTTTTGTCCCAGCAGGCGGATGCCGCTGTAAACGAGAAACGCGCCGAACACAAAAATGATCCAGTGAAATTTCCGGATCAGCCCGATGCCGGCCACGATAAAGATCCCGCGCATCACCAGCGCGCCCACTATCCCCCAGAACAAGACCTTGTGCTGGTAGTCCGGCGGGACCTTGAAATAACGGAAGATCAGAAGAAAGATGAAGAGATTATCTACGCTGAGTGACAGCTCAATCACGTAGCCGGTGGTGAATTCGACCGCGGTCTGGTGCCCGCGCCAGAAATAAACCAGAACGGCAAAAGCCGCCGCCAGCAGAATCCAACCCATGCTCCACGCCAGCGCTTCGCGAAACTTTACCGCGTGCCCCGGCCGCTGAAAAACGAACAAGTCCAAGGCCAACATGGCCAGAACAAACAGATTAAACAGGACCCAGAACAGAGGCTGATTCACTCACTCCCTCCGGCGCACTCGAGACAGCGAGTTATTCCGACCTTCCCAGCGTGCCTTTCGTCCAGTCATCCCACATTCCAAAGGTCTTCATCAAGTCGTCAAAGTGGGTCTCATGTATGCTCTGTTCGATCTGCGCCCGCGTGTACCGCGGTCCCACTCTCTCCGCATCGTTGGCCAGGGCGAAGCTCAGGTAAGCGGCCTCGGCCACGTGTTTCTTGAGCTGCTCCAGGTCCACTTTATCGAACGTGTCCGACATGGCGTGGTAGTTGATCAGATAATTCGCCTCCCGCTGGTTCGCCATAAATGTCGGCACACCCTCCAGCATGAAGTCGAAGTGGTCAGTGCCCCACGACATGTCGGTTGTCAGCGTGGTGGCGCCGAAGTGCTGAAGTGGCGCCACCAGAGCCGTTGCCGCCTGCACCAAGTCCTTGCGTCCACCCAACGAGAACCCGGTGGTGGCTCCGCTGCCGGAATCAAACACCACCATTCCCGCAGCTTTGTCGAGCTCGTTACGATGAGCCATGACGTAGGCATGCGATCCCAACAAGCCTTCTTCCTCGCCCGAAAATAAAATAAACCGCATACTCCGCCGCGGCCGCATTCCCGAAGCCCTAATCGCCCGCAGCGCGTCAATCACCAGCGCCGCGTTGCAGCCGTTGTCCAGCGCCCCGGTGCCCAACTCCCACGAATCCAGATGCGCCCCCAGCACCACGAACTCGTCCGGCTTCTCGCTGCCCCGTAGTTCCGCAACTACATTCGCGGTCGTAATCGGCCCGCCCACCCGGTTGGGAATCTCGAGATCGGCGTACAGCTTCTGCCCTGACTCCATCAGCCGCATCATCCGTCCCGCATCCTCCCGCGCCACCAGCACCATGGGCAGGCGGTCAATTTCTCCCGCCAAGGAATTGGTGTGACGATAAAGCAAATCATGCGGACGCGTGGACTGAAACGCAATCGCCAGCGCCTTTCCTTTCACCGCGCGATCAATGATCCCCGGAGCATTCAAGTACTCGGCAAACAGGTCCGCCCACACATGCATTTCGTGGGTGTTCACCAGGACGATGTCGCCGGCAAAGTCGCCCGCCCGCTCGAAATCCCCGGCCGTGCCTCCGCCGACCGAAATAATCTGCACATGATGCTGCGCCGCCAGCGCCGGAGCCCAGGCCAGTGAAACCGCCCTCACTACGAACCCTTCCGGAGCAACCACCGACATCTTGGTCGCGCCCTCCGCCCACGAAGCCTTGATCGTGAAGTTTTCGGTATGCACGCTGTCAGCCCCGGCAGCCTTGAACGCCGCCTCGCCCCAAGCCACAGCGCGCTCCATAGCTGGAGTTCCCGGAACCCGCCCACCAATTTCGTCTGTCAGTTTGCGCAGGTTGCTTTCAAGGGGAGAAGGTTTTAGCGCCGACGCGATCACCTGATCGCCGGGCTGCTGAGCAAAAACAGAAGTCACAATCAAAAGAAAACAGCAGATTTTCGCAGTTCGCATAGAGTCCGCATTAGAAATGAGAATTGAACAAAAAGAAAGCCGAAAGCGATTGGTTTTCTCTGTGTCTCGGTGGTGAACGGTTTTCGTTCTCCGCGTGATCCCTGCAGCCGGTCCCCGCGACCTCCGTGTCTTTGTGGTGAACGGTTTAAATTCTTCCCAGCGGTCAAGGTTTCCTGTCCAACATCTCTACCACCTCCAACGTCACCGTCCCCACAATCTCCAGGCTCTTAGGACTAAGCTTGTCCACCGTATCTTCTTCTGTATGCCAGAAGACATTTCCGTAGCCATACTCCAGGTCAATCAGATCCACCGCCGGCACGCCCGCCTCGACGAACGGAATATGGTCATCCCCCACTGCCGTCGTCCGCCCAAAGAAGTGCGACTGGTATCCCAGCCGGGTAGCCGCCGCGTACACCATATCCTGCATCCAGGGCGTGGAGTTCGTATCCTTGAAGATGTTAAGATCGGCATCCCCAATCATGTCCTCCAGGATAAACGCCTTCATCTTTTTAATCGTCCCATCGCGCTTCCACTTATCCGCCAAATGCCGCACCCCGTAAAGACTCTCGGGGTCGTACCAGGGCAAGCGCATCGACTCTTCCGCGTCATCCCAAAGCAGCCACACGCTGTAGCCATCCCGGCTCTTGCCGCGCAGTTGGTTGGCGATTTCGAGAAGCAACGCGCTCGACGAAGCTCCATCATTGGCGCCAACGTACGTCGTATTCCGCAGCGGCCAATTGGTGTCGTAATGGCTGGCGATCACAATGATGCCATCCCGCTTGCCGGGAAACTTCGCAATGATGTTATGGACGGGAAATTTCCCTTCCGAGGTATCGATGGTGAAAGTGTCGTCTTCGACAACGTCGCCTTTCAACTGGGAGTGAATGTATTCCTCAACTTTCTTATGATTCGCACTGCCGATCGGCCGCGGGCCAAATCCCACGATCTCCTTCACATACTTCATGGCACGGGCCGAATCAAAAGAAGGCGCGGGTGCAGTGTCAGAAGCTGCCGGCACAGCCGTAGCCGCCAATGCAGCGGCGTTGTCGCTCGCAGCCGGCGCAACCCCATCTTTCTTCGAGCAAGCCACCAACGCCAGAAACCCCACTAACCCAAGAACCTTGAAAACTCTCATGCTCCCTTTCGCTCCCGCCGCGCCTTCCGCTGCTTGGGATGGACCAGGTACGCGATCCCGATGCTGATCAGATACAGCGCCACCATGGGAGCCGCAAAAATGCACATATTCAAAATATCTGTCGTCGGTGTGAGGATAGCCGCAATCACAAAGATCACCAGGATCGAATAGCGCACGTTCCGCCACATCCATCCCGCGCTCACCACCCCCATCAAGGCCAGGAAAAAAATGAGAATCGGCAGTTCGAACACGATCCCCAACCCCAGAATCACCGTGAGGAACAAATCCGTGTACTCGTGAATGGTGATCATCGGCTGGAACTGCTTGCCGTAGCCGATCAGGAAGTCCAGCGCCGCGGGATACACCAGCTTGTACCCAAAATATCCTCCCGACAAAAACAATGCGATGGTCGAGACCATGAAGGGCACAACGTAGCGCTTTTCATTGCGATAAAGCCCCGGCGAAATGAACATCCACAGCTGGTAAAGGACAAACGGACAAGCCACAAATAGACCAGCTAACGCCCCGATCTTCAAGTAAAGGTTGAAGGGGTCGGTAGGGTTCAGATACACCAGCGTCTGCGGCATGCCATTGCGCTTCAGCGCTTCCATGATGGGCTGCTGCATCCAGCCCACGATCTTTTCGGCATATCCCCAGCAGGCGAAAAACCCCAGCGCCACTGCAATGATCGAGTAGATGATGCGCCGCCGCAGTTCCTCCAGGTGCTCGAGAAAACTCATGGCGGGCATGGTGTCAGGCACAGGCTCGTGGGAAGGCGCTTCGGCCGTCAACTCAGGCATCGGGGACCCTTGCCATCGCAGATTGATCGTCCTGCCCGGAAGAAGAAGGGCCGGAAGCCGCAGGCAGCGCCTCTACCGTGTTCTTCGGTTTTTCCGACGCGGGCAGCGCCCGCCGCTGCTCTTCCAGTTCCAGATGCGAAATTTCAGATTCAATCTGCGACTTGAATTCGTTGGACGCCCGCTTCAACTCATTCAAAACTTTCCCCACTTGCCGCGCAATCTCAGGCAGCTTCTTTGGGCCAAAGATCAAGAGCGCCAGAAAGAACAGGAAAATTGTCTCCGAGAACCCCATCCTGCCAATCATACTGCAAATGCAACCGGCCCCAAAAACCGTGCCCAGCATCGCGCCCTGGTTTGTCCACGGCTTTTCTCCGCGACCTCAGCGCAACCTCAGCGAACTCTGCGTTTTAAGATTTGTGAAAAAAACATCACCAATCAGAAGCTCCGCAAGAGAAAATCCCGCGCACCGGCCAGTACCTTCTCTTGCATCGCTGGATCCGGCAGCAGGCGGGCAATTTCAATTGCCCCGATGATGGTCGAGAAAATCGCAAAAAATGCTCCCTCTTTCTCTGCGCTTCGCCGCCCGGGCATGAACGGCAGCATTCGCCTCTTGTAGTTCGCAAGCTCAGCCACGATCTGCGGCTTCATCCTCTTATTCACCCGCGCCAGTTCCGGCGCCAGCGCCGCCAGCGGACACCCACGCTCGGGGTGCTCGCAGTGTTCCGCCCGCAGGTAGGCTTTCACAATCGCCTTCCACGCCTCGCCCGGCGGCGCCTGTTCAGCAGCCTGGACCAGCGTATCCGCCATTTCCCGGAAAGCCTCGCGAAACGATTCCACCAGCAGATCGTCCTTGCTGCCGAAGTGTTTGTAAAATCCTCCATGAGTCAGGCCGGTATCCCGCATAACCGCTGCCACCGCCGCGCCGTCTAATCCCTCGGCACGCACCCGTCGCGCCGCGTCTTGCACAATCTTTTGATGGGTTTCCGCTTTATGTCCCGGCCGGTAACGCATGTCTATAGGATGCTGCAAATCATCCCAAGATGCAGTCCCGCAACGCCCTTGCCGATTGAGTGTAGAAAATCCGGAATCTATCAGATGATTGCTGTCATCCTATGGACAATGCCGGTTCCGTGGCCACCACGCCGCGGTCAACGGCTGATTCTGATTAAGGAGGAAATTATGTCGCCGCAACTCTGCTTTTTCGCGAGCATCGCATTCAGTGTCCTCGTGTGGGGGATTGTCACCGCACGATACATCTGGCCGGAACTCCGCCTTCGGCAACGGGCGGCAGCCTTGCAGCCTCTGCTCGTCCTGCACAGTTTCCGCTTTGTCGGGCTGGCGTTCCTGGTCCCAGGTGTCGTATCACCCGATCTGCCCTCCGCCTTCGCGCACTCCGCGGCCTACGGAGATATCATCGCAGCCACGCTGGCATTGCTCTCCCTGCAATTGCTGCCAGGTAGCGCAGGCGTTCTCAGCGCCTGGATCTTCAATCTCTGGGGCACCGCTGATCTCCTGAACGCTTTCTATCAGGCCAATCAGGCGGGGCTGACGCCGGGGCAGTTAGGAGCCACTTACTTCATCCCTACCCTCATCGTTCCCCTGCTGCTGATCACCCACGGCCTAGCCTTCAGGATTCTTCTGCGCCGCGACCTACGCGGGTGACACCGATTCCAATCGCGGGTAAGGCGGCGAATCCAAGCCGCTCCGCGTGGAATCGGTGGTGGATTTGGTCGACGAGTTCAGGGAAACCCAGGGCAGGAATTGACAAGAATTAGGGTCAGTTTCCCCTGCCCCCTGGGCCCGTTTCATGCCGTCATACATCCAGCGGCACCGTTCTGCCCTCTAAGGCCTGGGGGTAGAAGCGAATGGAGAACAAGCGCGCGCTGAGTTTTCTGAAAGAGCATTCCCTGAGCCTGGTGACCGCGCTGATCCTCGCAAGTTGGGTCGCGCTTTATTGCGTCTCCGATCCGAGAACGCATTGGGGATCATTTTTCGGCAATGCAATCGCCGATTGGAGCGGCGTCGTGGTGACGGTGCTGGCGACGAAATTCTGGTATGAAAAAGGTTCGGCGCAGAGCCGCGATCCGCATCACAAGGGTTGGTTCGGCACGCGAAAAATAATACGCGATCATTCCCTGACGATTTTTCTCGTGATTACAGGAGTCTTTTGGATTTCACTGTTTGCGGAAATGAAAGCCGAGAGCAAGTGGGGGCAGGTAGTGGGGAATGTAGTTTCGGAGTGGACGCAACTGTTTGGGTTAGTGTGGTTGACGAAGAGGCTAATTGAGCCTCGGTCGAAAGAGAGTAAATAGCCTTCAGGCTGCTGGCCCACCCTACTCCTCTACTCTAACTTTTCGGGGTGCCCCTCGATAAGAGCGAAGGCTCCGTCAAGGGCATCTGCGGAATTCAAAATCATTACCCCTCAATGCTTTAGGGAGTGAGTTGAAAGATAGTACCCCACTCGTTCGTTCCGCCGGATGACGTTACGCCATAAAAGTTGCCGTCAACCCATAGCATCGCCCCACCAAATTGCGGGTTGGCGCCGTCACCGGGGTACCCACTGAAATCATGCAGAACGGTTTCGATACCGTTTTGGATTTTGTACAAGACCCCGTATCCCTTCGAACCGCCTGCCGTGGTTGTTCCGTACAGATTTCCATCTTTTAGCGATACTCCTGCCATAGGGGCCTCTCCGTTCGAACCGCTGAAGAGGAACGTTTGCGCCTTCCAGGCCCCCCCTTGAGGAGTCAACCTGAAGACGCTTCCACAGCTTAAGCCGCAACCCTCGCCGCCACCACCATAGGTGGTCCCGTAGAGCCTGCCAGCATTGTCGAAAACAAGAGTAGCCTCGGGGAATGCGAGATTCTTCCCGAGTTCGAAGAGGATACTTTCGTCCCACGTACCGTCGGGGTTCGGTGAAAGCTCAAACAGTGTGCCACACCCTGCGTATTGATCAAACTGACACTTCCCTGTTCCACTGGTTGCCGTGGTTCCAAAGAGATTTCCTGCAGAATCGAATGTGACCCCCGAAAGGAAAGGCTCGGCACCATCGCCAATCGCCGGATTGAAGTCATGCAAGGTGGTTTCAGTCCAGATGTCCCCGAGTCCAGGAGTCAACTCGAAAACATTGCCTGCCCCATAAGCTCCGCCAAAGACGGTTGTTCCATATAGGTTGCCTTTAGAGTCAAATGTCAACGTGCTCGTAGGTCGTTCGCCATCAGGTCCGGTGAAGCTGTACAGAACGGTCTCTGTCCAGGTTTTGCCCGAGCGCGATAGTCTGAATGCAACTCCGCAGCCGCCCAAACCACCGTCAACACAAGCTTCAGAACCTCCACCCTGAGCAGTGCCGTAGAGGTTCCCGGACGCATCTGAAATCAATCCGCCGACTGGAAAAGCTCCATCGGCACAGGTGTTCGGGTCGGCCGTCTTGCAAAAACTATAAATAACTGCCTCGGCTGGATTGCCGTAAAAGGATTCGAGCGCGAATACCGTTCCACATCCGCCGGAACACTGACCCGTCTCATACGTCTGCCCGCCAACCCAGCTAGTTCCGTAGAGTACTCCCTTAAGCATGATCAAGCCCCCGTTAGGCAAGGCGGCGTCACGGACACTATTAGTGCCGAAGTTGTACACGACTCTATATTGCATCTGTGCAACCGCAACCCGTGATATGAGGGTGAGGATCAACAAAGAAAGCAGCGTAATCCGAGTCATAAATTGCCTCCTGCGCTGACGGCTATGAAGTGTACAACAACCGAGAAGATTCAGGATGGCAAATCGTGCGCACGGGATCCGTCTTCATTCCCTTAAAGCTATACACCGCCTGCTAATGCCATTGCCGACACGAACGAAGTAAGCACGAACAAAAGCTGCGTCGGGACCAGTGGCCAGAACTCCCGGGACTGGCTCACCCTGCTCTCTACTCTAACTCTTCGGAGTGGCCCGTCCAAGCTCTGCTTGGGGGGGTCGACAGGACGCACCCGAACGGTCGGAAAGATTCCCATCTACTCCCGCCGCCGCGCCGTCCACTGCGATTCGATTACGCGGTTGACGAGTAACGTCATTTCTTTCGCATGTACTCCTATAAACACTTCGGTGTAGAATCCACGGCGGAGAAGAGGGGTGCGTTGGAGCACAGGCATCCGGGCACCTGAATGGAGATTGATGTTATGACTAACGAAGGACGACGGTTCGGTCTGCGACCTTTTAGCGTCGCCATTTTATTATTTCTCGCATCCAGCTCTTCAATGCAGGCTCAAAACGACATCGTGCTGCACCGTTTTCATCTGGGCGACGGCGCCTACCCTATGGGCGCGCTAGTCGCCGATGCACAGCAGAATCTTTACGGTGTCACTTCCTGGGGTGGAAAGGGCAACTGCACATACCAACCTCGGCAGCGCTCCGGTTGCGGTACGGTTTTCGAGCTTACGCGATCAGACGGTGGCGGTTGGAACCAAACGATTCTATACGAATTTCAGGGTGCCACTGACGGCGCGTTTCCAAGGGCTGGATTGGTCCCCGATCAAGCAGGCAATTTGTACGGCACTACTATGGGGGGAGGCTTGAGCCAAGCCTGCTGCGGAACAGTGTTTGAGTTGAGCCCCCCAGCGCAGCCGGGCAGCGATTGGACTGAAACAGTCCTTTACCGCTTCACCGCCTACACGGATGGCGCCCTGCCCGTGGGACGCCTGATCTTTGACCAGTCCGGCAACCTTTACGGCACTGCTGCGTCCGGGGGGCAAATCTACGACTGCTGCGGTACAGTGTTTGAGTTGAGCCCTCCAGCCCAGCCGGGCAGTGATTGGACTGAGACTACATTGCATGTTTTTCACACTCAACCTGGCGACGGCTACTCCCCGTACGCCGGTTTAACCTTCGATCAGTCGGGTGCCCTCTACGGAACCACTTACGGTGGCGGGGATTCTGGCTCGTACGGGACTGTTTTCCGATTGCGGCCACCCAAACAACCAGAGGGTCGGTGGAGCGAGACCATATACTCGTTCAGGGCCGGTACTAATGATGGGTATGCTCCAGAAGGAGACCTGATTTGGGTTCGCGGAAATCTCATCGGTACGACGTCGGGCGGCGGGTTGTATTCTTCAGGCACTGTCTTCCAGATCAGTTCTTCGCCAAGCGGCATAACCGAGAGCATTCTCTACAATTTTCAGCTCGGCAATATTACCGGTGCCGTCAATTCCGGTCTTATCGTAGATTCCGCAGATAATCTTTACGGGACAACACTCGTGGGAGGAAATGGCGATTGCGAGGACGGCCTTGGATGCGGAATGGTTTTTCAACTAGTGCACCCTTCCAAACCGGACGGGGATTGGACAGAGAACACGATCTACGAATTTCAGGGTGGCCCCGACGGGATCTTCCCGTTCGGCATGCTCCTTCAGAGCGGAAACTGGCTGCTGGGAACAACTGCCGAGGGAGGGGGAAGCCAAACTTGCAATCCAGGTGGAGTTGACGGCTGCGGGACGGTCTTTGCTGTTCGGAAGTAACGCAAGAGTAGCATCGGCGTTTGCTGACGAAGTGGATGCCACGCCTTTTGTGTCGTAGTTGGTGATAAATCGCAATTGCGCTCATTTACCTTTGGAACGGGGGTTTTGAATGTAATCGCCGGGTGGCCCGTCCAAGCTCTGCTTGGGCGGGGGTTTTCTAAAGTGAAGAGGATGAGCGAAGTGGAGACAAGCCCGTTGCTCGATGCCACCCCGCCGTCACATAAAGAGCCGCGACTCGCGTCGCGGCTCTTTAATCTGCATCAGTTCACGAAAATCAGCGACTAGTGCCTTCCACCACCGTGGCCGCCGCCATGCCCGCCATGTCCGCCGCGGCCACCGCGGCCTCCCGGCCGACGCCGTCCTCCGCCGCCTGGCCGGCCACCACGTCCTCCGCGATCCCCGCCCCGGTCGTGTCCGCGATCGCCCGCGCCCACCGGAGGAGCATCCCGGTTGAAGTTCGGCTCCGGCTCATCCGGAAAATCCCCGCCGCCTTCAATGGTCAGCGCCGGCGCGCGAACTTCCCCATGACTCTCAGCCACGGCTTCCGCGGCCCCTTCGCCTCCGCCTTCAACCGCGCCATCGCCGCCGCCCATCTTCGCCCGCTGCTCTTTCAGAATCGCCTTGCGCGATAAGCGAATGCGATTGCCTTCGACGGCCAGCACTTTCACCAGCACCTGATCGCCTTCCTTCAACTCATCGCGGACATCCTTGATCCGGTGCTCCGCCACTTCGCTGATGTGCAGCAATCCATCGGTTCCGGGAATGATCTCCACAAACGCCCCGAAATCCGCCAGCCGCGTTACCTTTCCGAGATAAGTCTTGCCCACCTCAGCCGAAGCCGTCAGATCGCGAATGATCTGCAAAGCCTTGTTCGCCGAAGCCTCATCATTCGATGCAACGTTGACTTTGCCCGAATCCTCCACATCGATCTTCACTCCGGTCTGCTCAATGATCGACCGGATCATCTTGCCTCCGGGCCCAATCACGTCGCGGATCTTATCGACCGGAATCTGCAAAGTGTAAATCCGCGGAGCATACGCCGAAACCTTCTCGCGCGGCCCGGTAATCGCCTCCACCATCTTGTCAAGGATATACAACCGCCCGCGCTGCGCCTGCGCCAAAGCCTCCCGCATGATCTGCGCCGTAATTCCCCCGACCTTGATGTCCATCTGCAAAGCGGTAATCCCGTCTTTCGTTCCGGCAACTTTGAAATCCATGTCGCCGTAGTGATCTTCCGCCCCGGCGATATCGGTCAGGATGGCGTAATCCTCGCCTTCCTTCACCAACCCCATCGCCACGCCGGCCACCGGAGCCTTCAGCGGAACCCCAGCGTCCATCAAAGACAAAGAAGCTCCGCAAACCGATGCCATCGACGAAGACCCATTCGATTCCAAAATGTCGGAGACCACGCGCATGGTGTAAGGCCAGTTCTCCTCCGTAGGCAGAACAAACGAAATCGACCGCTCCGCCAAAGCCCCATGCCCAATCTCTCGCCGCCCCGCCCCCCGCAAGAACGAAACCTCCCCCACTGAAAACGGCGGAAAATTGTAATGTAAAAGAAAGCGTTTTTTGGCTTCGCCTTCGAAGGTTTCGAGGCGCTGTTTGTCGTCGCTGGTGCCCAGGGTTGTGGTGACCAGCGCCTGGGTTTCGCCGCGGGTAAAGATCGCGCTGCCGTGGGTTCTGGGCAGGACGCCTACCTCGATCCAGATGTCGCGAATCTGGTCGAAGGCGCGGCCGTCTGGTCTCCGCTTCTGGTTGATGACCGCCTCGCGGAAGATGCGCTCGCGCAGCGTTTCGAAATAGGTTTTCAGCTTCTTCTGCGCGTCTTCGTCGTCTTCCGGGATTGCCGCCAACAACTCTTTCTTCAGTTGGCTGACCAGGAGATAGCTTTCCGCTTTCGGATGTTTCTGCGTGTCCAGCCGGTCGATCAAGTCGGCCCCGACTTTCTTCTTTAGCGCATCGTAGTATGCCTGATCGAACTCGGGCGGCGTGACCGCTCTCTTCTCTTTGCCGGCTTTCTTCTTCAGATCATTGATCGCCGCGCAGATCTTTTTGATTTCAGTGTGGCCGAACTCAATCGCATCCACCACCGTCTCTTCTTTTACTTCTTTGGCGCCGGACTCGATCATCACGATGCCATCGGCCGTGCCCACCACCATGATGTTGAGCAAGCTTTCGCGCATCTCGTTGTAGGTCGGATTGATGACGAATGCTCCTTCCACCAGGCCGACGCGCACCGCGCCGATGGGCCCGTTGAAAGGAATGTCAGAAATGGTCAGCGCCGCCGAGGCGCCGTTGATGCCGGCGACATCAGGATCGTTCTCCGTGTCGGCCGACAACACAAACGCAATTACCTGAGTTTCGCAGCGGAAGCCCTCGGGAAACAGCGGGCGAATGGGGCGATCGATCTGGCGGCTGGTAAGAATCTCGCGCTCGCTCGGACGCCCTTCACGTTTGATGAAGCCTCCGGGAAAGCGTCCGCCGGCGTAGGTGTACTCGCGGTAATCGACGGTAAGCGGGAAGAAGTCGATGCCCTCGCGGGGATCGGCGTTGGAGGTAGCGGTGGCCAGCACGACCGTGTCGCCGATGCGCACGACCACAGAGCCGTGGGCCTGTTTGGCCAGTTTTCCAGTTTCAAATGAGAGTTGTTTGCCGCCGGTGAGTTCTACAGATACATCCGATGGTGCAGGTTTCATGTGTAATTCCTTATGGCAGGAGGGCACTCCAGTGCCGTCTTTTGGGAGTATGCACGTTGATAGAACTGTTGCCAGTAGTGAAAGGGAATCGGCCGCGACCATCCTGCCGCGCGCTTCTTTAGCGATTCCCCTGGACCATGCCGTCCCCATGACGGCAGAGCGATTCGCCGGGCCTGATCCCATGTTTTTGGAGCTTTCCCAAGGCATGGGAACCCGGTTTCCGCGGGTAGCTACTTGCGGAGACCGAGTTTCGAGACAACTGTCTTATAGCGGCCGGAATCGTAGGTCTTCAGGTAGTCGAGCAAGCGACGCCGCTTGCTGACCAGCATGAGAAGACCGCGGCGCGAACCGTGGTCTTTCTGGTGCGCTTTGAAGTGTTCCGTCAATTGACCAATGCGCTCGCTAATCAGCGCGATTTGGACTTCCGGACTGCCCGTGTCGGTGGCATGCGTGCCGTACTGGTCAATGAGGGATTTCTTTTGCTCTCTGGCTAGCACTACTCGGGTGCACTCCTGTCTATTTTTATTCGATTGTTTGTAACGTGGTCAATGTTAACAGGTTGGAAGGGAAGGTGTAAAGCGCTGGGAGGGGGCCGCGACCGGACCGCCGCGCGGCAGACTAGCGGATATGTTCAATATCAACATTAACATCACTCCACCTCTCTTTGAGATATTCAGCGACGAGACGCCGGTGGCAATGGTGTGGCTTTTCTTCACTACATAACAAAATAACAAACAGCCACCATCCAACAATTCACGCGATATTGTGTCTTCAACATGCCTAGCGCGGATTAGCTCCAGAAACTGGCGCTCGTACGATTCCCAGTCTCCGTTCTTGGCCTTCTTGTAGGGGTCGAGAATATCCGCAGTCGGGGCGAGTTCGGGGAGATGTACGTATTCGATGTTGCAAATTGCTTTCGTGAAATAGCGCAAATCATCTTTTTTCGTGAAGCCCGCAAGCTGTGAGACATTATTGAGTCGAACATCAATCAGCCGCTTGACTCCCGCGTTCTTCAGCAGCATAAAGAAGGTTTCGGCCGACTTTCTAGTGAATCCAATAGTGAAAAGTTTCATCCAGCCAAGTCCTTCACTATCACACTATCGGGATCAATTTCATAAGCAATTCGTTCCCCTTGTTTGCGGTACACATTTGCCAACAATTCCTCGTGAGAGTGAAACATGTCGTGCTCGGGCAAGTTCATGAGGCGTGCCAGTCGGCTCAGCGCGGCATCATGAGTCTCCAAACAACCGTCAGCATGAATATGTGCAACATCGATTCCGAACGCCACCAGATGTCTCGCAACTAAAATCGTCCTGTGACATTCAAGCGGCTCCTTCTCGGCGCACATCAGCGCAATGCGAAACCCTTCCTTCACTCCCTTCAGTATCCGCTTGAGACCATATTTGAACAGAGTCGTTTCCGCCAGGCGTTCATACTGAACCTTTCCGGCTTCATAGCAGCGCGGATCGTCGCTCCGCGCACCGAGTTCCTTACCTAGAAACCGATACTCGATGCCTTGCACCAGTAAAGCCTTCTCCAACTCCTCACGGTTAAACTGGGGATTCATCCGGCTGTAGGGCGCAGAGCGCACATCGCAAAGTGCCGTAATGCCATGCTGGCGGAGCAAACCAATGAAACGCTCCTGCGAGTGCGTTGAGTGTCCGATAGTGAATAGCGTGTCTTGCATAGTTTTTCGCTCACAATGGCGGGTTGGTGAAAATCGCCGCTACAAGCTTGTGGCAGCGATTGTTGTCTTTCACCCACGGCTCGGTCAAGCTTACGCAGATATAGACATCGTTCAGCGGATAGCTGCCATCCACGGAATACTTTCTGGTTGCAATCGGGTCGGTTAAGCTGACGTTATAGTTGGTGCCGTTGTAGACAAAGTCTGCTCTCCAAGTTCTCTTTCTAGTGTAGTAGTGAGGGCTAACTTCGACGCTGAAATTATCGGGTTTGATGAGCACTAGGGACGTATCAAGCGTGAGGCCTTCAGTTTCACTGACGCAATCGTAGAGTCCCGGGCCGTTTGTGCGATCCCTGTTAATCCACAGGGATGCCGGCCGATCAATCATCTCTGCTAGCCTTGGCCATGGAAGCTCACCGACTTTCACCCAGGGTTGTGAGGCGTCGATGACGTGATTTTCGGTCTGATGATAGCGCGGCTCGGCACGCAAGAGCGGCACGTCAACGATGTCCAAAAGTTTGAGTTCCCCGAACTCCGAAGCCCGTACCTCAGCGGTAGGTCGATCCCCCACAGGCCGAATCCATTGACCCAGACCAGTGCCGACTAGTTCCCGACCCGCAACACAACTGCCACCTTTCTTGAAAGAGTTCGCGAGGCAAACGATACGTTTCGTGTAGGCCATCTCCTTCCACCATCCTAGATGTTAGCCGGGTGCCACACAAGGATGTCCTTTCGTGCAGGCGAGGAGCGGGGCATCCAGGTCTTACTTCGTCATGTTTGGCAGAACACCAACTGGGAAAAACATCTCCCCCGTAGCCGTTTGACGCCCATCCGCCGCCTTTATCAGATGGCTAGGTTCATATTTCCAAACCCGACCCTGGACCACATCCACAAGAAATACCGTATGCATGGGCATTTCGTTTCCGGCAGGGTCCACTTCCGTCATCACCTCAGCAGATACTAACCTGTAACGGTCGTTGGAGCTAGGCTCTTTGTGTTGACCCTGCGGGTAGAGAAATATCGCCGCGAGAATCACGAATACGCATATCACACTGGTACGTTTCATAAGTTCGCTTGCCTCCCGGACAAATTGTTAGGGCCACATCATACGTCACGGCGGCGGGTGGCCGGGAGCTTGCGCCCGCCCCTTGCAAAAAGCGCAAGGAGCGGGGCACCCAGACCCACAGAACGCGCAGGAAGTGGACGTGGCCCGCCTCTTGTTCCGGGAAGTTATTTTGAATTGAGTGCCCCGGCGTTCCCATGGTTTCTCGAGGACTGGCGGAGGGCGGCCTTGGTTAGTCCTTCTTGGTTATGGCTTCCTTTCTCGATTCCCTAACAATGAACGCTTCGCCGGTACGGCTGTTGAAGATGTAGGCGTCGAAGTTCGAGTGTTCTTTCGATAGCTGAATGACCCAATCCTGCCCCTGCGGTTTTTCTTGAGCCATCACACTGTGCATTGGCCGTAGACCACCAATCATTCCTCCGAGAACGAAAGACAATACAGCTATCGCTAACGTTGAACGTTTCATAGTTCCGCTTCTCCTCAGGCGACGGTAAAATCTGCGCAATATTAGCTTGATCTGAGGTCGTCCTCCAACCGGCGGAGCCTTGCGCTGTCCGCGGGGAGAGTGCCTTGCGGCGTCCGTGGAGATGCATGGGCATGGTGGGGTGCTTCGACTTCGCTCAGCATGACAGAGTGGTGGAGGGTGCGGGCGACAGCAGATTCCTCGCGCGGTGGGGCCGCGCTTCGGAATGACAAGAGTCGAGGGCGTTTCAGATCCTGCACGAGCGAGGACGCTCGCGCCTACCCCCCGTCAGAACAACTTCAGCGGCGGCGGGGCAGGAGTCTCCTCCCCACACGGGGCGGGGTTATTCTTCGCTATCCTGGTTGTCGTCCTCGGTTGCGGATTCGGAGTCGTCTTCTTCGCCGATGCGGAACAGGGCGGCCTGGGCGGCGGCGTGCTCCTGCAACTCGCGCATTTCGTCCATGCTATCCACAGTGCCGCCTTCTGGTTTCTCTTGTTTGCGCTGGACGCGGCGCTCCGCCTTATCGCGCTGCTTTTGTTGGCGCGCCTGCTCTTTCTTCCGCTTGGTAAATGTAGACCGGCCTCGTGGCATATCTAATCCTATCTCTTTTTTGTGGTTGTTGTCTGCTGCGCGGCTTTTTTCGACCGCCGGGCGACGCGCCTACACGGTCTTCTTCGACAAGGGCAGCCACACTTGAAAGCGGGTGTCGCCGGGCTTGGAGTCCACTTGAATGTTTCCGCCATGCTTCTTCACGATGCGCTGCACCGTATCGAGGCCGAGCCCGGTTCCCTGCCCTACCCCCTTGGTGGTGAAGAACGGCTCGAAAATGTGCGGGACGACTTCCGGCGGAATCCCCGGACCGTTGTCGGCGATCTCGACCACCACGCAGTTTTCACTGCGGTAGGTGCGCACGCGCAATTCCCCCTGGCCGCCCATGGCGTCGATCGCGTTATCGATGATGTTGGTCCACACCTGATTGAGTTCGCTGCCGAAGGAATCCACCATCAGCGGCACGCGCTCGTAGTCGCGTTTCACCGCGACTCCTTTTTTCAATTTGTGATTGAGGATGGTGAGCGTGGTTTCCAGGCCCTTCACGATGTCAACGTTCTGCACCGGCGCCTGGTCCATATAGGTGTATTCCTTGATGGCGCGCACCAGATCGGAGATTCGCGTGGTGGCGCTTTCGAGCTCGTGCAGCAGGTTAATGATCTCGATCCATGCGGCAATCCTTACCAGCGCCGCCCGTGCGGTGGGGGCGTCAAGCGTGGCAAACACATGCTCCAGCACTTGCGGCTGGACATTCTTGTGCGCCAGATCGGAGGCCAACTGCCACAAATCGTCCTGCCCGTGGCTGCGTAGCAATGAATCCAGACGGTCTTCCAGATCGCTGATGGTCAAGGCATCCGGCGGAGGCTCGCTCGATTGCGCGACCGAGTTTTCAATCCGGGTGATTTCTTCCTTCTGTTCCGCATTCAAGTCGCGCCGGCCCAGCTCCTGGCTGGCGTCGCGGATGCGCTGCAGAATGCCGCGCAATTGGCTGGCGGCGCGGGTTGCAGCCGAGGCGGGATTATTCAGTTCATGCGCCAGCCCGGCAGAAAGTTTGCCCAGACCCGCAAGCCGGTCGCGTTGCTGTTCCATGCGCGTGGTCTCGCGGATGCGGTCGGCCATCACCCCAACCAGCCGCTTCGCCAACTCCGGCATTTTCTGCACCAGGTCTGGAAACAGCGTGGCCGGAAATCGCAAGATGCGGCTGTCGATAGCCGCTCGAACGCCGACCGTGAACTGCTTCATCCGGGAAAATGGAAGCGCTCCGGTGACCGTGCCGGCCGGCAGGGAAAACATGACGGTTTCGCCGCCGATTTCGCCGCGGGCTTCCAGTTGCCCATCGAGGACCACAGTCATCGTGTCCGCGGCATCGCCCTGGCGCGAATTGGCCTCGCCGGATTTGAGCCGCACCTCGCTGGTCTGGGCAATGAACCAACTGAGTTGGTCGTCCGGCAAATCCTTAAACACCGGCACGCGCCGCAATTCTGAGTTTTCCACCATTTATACCTTGCTCAAATACTGATGAATGAACTGCACCCCTACTGAGCCTTCGCCCACACCCGAAGCCACGCGCTTCACCGAACCGTGGCGTACATCGCCGACAGCAAAAATCCCGGGCACGTTCGTTTCCAGCAGAAACGGATCGCGGTCCGGCGTCCAGCCCTGGGGACGCTGCCGGTCCTGCATCAGGTCAGGCCCGGTCAAAAGAAATCCGCGTTCGTCGCGCCTCACCAAATCACCCAGCCAGTCGGTGCGCGGCAACGCCCCAATAAAAATGAACATGGCGCTCGCCGGCACGCGCTCCACCTTGTTGGTGTCAGAGCACCGCACGGAAATTTCTTCCAGATGACTCTCCCCATGCGCCTCTATCACGCTGGCATGAGTCCATAACTCGATGTTGGGCGTGGCCTTGATCTGGTCAATCAAGTATTGGGACATGGTGCTCGACAGCGATTCCCCGCGCACCAGAATAAAAACCTTTTCCGCGTACTTGGCGAAGTTCATCGCCGCCTGGCCCGCCGAATTCGCCCCCCCAACCACATACACCACCTCGTTCTTGCAAGCCAAGGCCTCGGTGGCGCCGCCGCCGTAGTAAACTCCCGCGCCTTGCAGCCGGTCGATGCCCGGAGCCGACAGCTTGCGCCACTGCACTCCGGTCGCGATCATGAGGGCGTGGCAGGAAAGTTCGCTCCCATCGGTCAGTTTGAGGATGCGATAGGGCCCCTCGATCCGCGCGCTCACTGCCTCCTGCGGCGACAGTATTTCCACTCCAAAGCGGGTCGCCTGCACCACCGCCCGCCGTGCCAGATCGCCGCCGCTCAACCCGGTCGGAAATCCCAGATAGTTCTCGATCCGCGAACTCATCCCCGCCTGCCCCCCCGGCGCTTCGCGTTCGATGATCACCGTGTGCAGGCCTTCCGAGGCTCCATACACCGCCGCCGCCAGCCCTGCCGGGCCTCCGCCGACAATCGCCAGATCGTAAAAGTCAGTTTGCGCGCGGGTCCGCAATCCGACTTTTTGCGCAACCTCCGCGGGCACGCTCTTCAGCATCTTGGTTCCATCCGGAAACAGTACGACCGGCAAGCTGGGCGCGTCCGGCCCCAGCGCGTCCAGAAGGCGTTTAGTCTCCGGATCATTCACGGTCTGCTCAACGTCGATCCACTGGTAGGGCACACGATTACGCGCCAGAAAATCTCGCAGCTCGTAGGACCGCGGCGACCAGCGCGTGCCCAGCACCCGTATGCCCTCGAACGCCGGACGATACGAAGCTTGCCAGTCATCCAGCAAATCGTCCAGTTGCGGGTACAAGTGCTCGCTCGGTGGGTCCCAGGGCTTCATGAAAAAATAATTGATGCTGGCCTGGTTGATGGCGCCAATGGCGGCGTTGGTGTCGGCGTAGGCGGTGAGCAGCGCCCGCTTGGCCTCCGGATAAATCTCCATCGCTTCCTGAAGAAACCCGATGCCGTCCATGCGCGGCATGCGCTGATCCGCCAGAAGCAGTGCCACACTGTCATTGCGCAGCTTCAGTTGCCGCAACAGGTCCAGCGCCCCCTCGGGAGAATCACTGCCAATCACCCGGTAGTCCGCTCCGTAATGCGAGCGCAAGTCGCGCTCGATCGCGCGCAGCACGTCGGAGTCGTCATCAACGCTTAATAGAATTGGTTTTGCCATGAGATGTTTCCGGCTTGCAGGCTGTTTGGATCAATCCTATTAGATACACCAAACCGGATTTGGTCGCTCGAAGAATATACAACCATGAAGTGGGGCGATCAAAGTTCGATCCGTGGGGCGCGCTCAGTCCGGTGCCTCTTGTGTCACGCTCGGCGCGGAGTAGAATGGCTGCATGAGTCCCGAGGTTTCCGATCTGCTAAAACGTGCGCTCGCTCTATCCGTTGATGAGCGCGCTGCCCTAGCCAACACCCTGCTTGACAGCATTGAGACTACGAATGAGTCTGTCCAAGACGCTTGGGACGAGGAAGTGGCACGCAGAATCGAAGATCTGAAAGCGGGCAAAGCCGTGACTGTCCCCTGGGAGCAACTGCATCTTGAGCTCTTGGCCATCGTGAATGAGCGCTAGGCTGGTCGAGTACCATCAAGGAGCGATCGCCGTTGATGGATCAAGCCGTAGAAAAACCGAACGAAATCGATACGTCTGCTGGGTGAAACCAGGATTTTGGCTGCCCCCCAGGGATTCGAACCCCGATAACCTGCTCCAGAGGCAGGTGTCCTAGCCGTTGAACGAGGGGGCAACTGACACGCGACAGAATTTCGTCTGTCGTCTCGATTTTATGGGCTGCGCCCCTCGGGGTCAACCACCGCCCGTAACCATCCTGCCTTGTCTCTTCACGCCCTTCGCGGCTGTTCTTTACGAGCTTCGCGGTTTAAGATTTGCCCAAGGAGTTTCCATGGTCACGACACTAGACAGCGTCTCAACCCTCACCAGCGACTACGCTGAAATCGCCCGCCGCCCCCTCGAAGCCGGGCGCTGCGCCTTAATCGTCGTTGACATCCAGGAAAAGCTGCTGCCGCCGATATTCGAAAAAGCCCGGCTGCTGAAGAACTCCGAGCTACTCATCCGCCTGGCCGGCATCTTGAAGATTCCCGCACTTGTGACCACGCAATACGCCAAGGGCCTCGGCAACACCACGCCTGAGATCGCTTCCCTGCTCCCGGAAACTCAGCCTATCGACAAGCAAATGTTCTCCTGCTTCGGCAGCGACGCGTTCTGCGCAACCCTCAAACGCCTGCCGGGAAATCGCAATACTGTCTTGCTCTGCGGAATGGAGAGCCACATCTGCGTGATGCAAACCGGGTTGGCGGCGCTGCGCGAAGGCTACATCGTCCACATCGCCTCAGATGCCGTCAGTCCCGCAGCGAATGGAATTGGAAGATTGGTCTCGAGCGCATGCGCGCCGCCGGCGCCGTCATCTCATCCACCGAAATGATTCTCTACGAACTGCTGGGCTCGTCCGGATCTCCGGCGTTCAAGGAATTACTGCCGTATTTGAAAGGGTAGAAAACCGGGCAGGAACGATGCAAACGTCTCTGATCGGTGCTACCGGGCGAGGAGGTCAAAGCCTTTCACCACAGAGCGCACGGAGGATCACAGGAGAAACCGGCGGCCTATAAATGCCGCTCTGTGTGACGCACTCCACTAGGCGCCGGCTGAGAGTTTGTGATGGCCCTTCGCCTGCGCAATGCCGTACTGGCGAATCTTATAAAGCAGCGCCTTGTAGCTGATCTTCAACAAAGCCGCCGCCTGTTTCCGGTTCCAGTTGGTTTCGTCGAGCGCCTTGGCAATGGCCTCGGCCTCGGCGCCGTCTTTAGCGGTCCGCGCCAGAGACTTCAAACCGCCCGCGCCCTCGGAAGCTCTTCCTGCGCCGTCAAATTGTGCGCCGCTTCCATCACTCTTCGGCCGCAGCTCGTTGATGGCCAACTTCTCATCGCCCAGCACCAGATAGCGCTTCACAAAGTTGCTCAACTCGCGCAGGTTGCCCGGCCAGGAATGGTCCATGCAAGCTTGCAGCAAATCCGGTGTCAAGGGCAGCGGCGGCCGCGCGTAAAGCTCCGCCTGCCGGGTCATGAAATGCTTCAGCAGAATCGGGATCTCTTCCTTGCGCTGGCGCAGCGGCGGAACCTGCAAGGTAAAAGCATTCAAGCGGTAATAAAGATCTTCGCGCAGCCGCTTGGTCGCCAGCGCCTCCGGAATATCGATGTTGGTGGCCGCCAGAATGCGCACATCCGCCTTAATGACCGACCGGCTGCCCAGGCGCGAAAATTGTCCATCCTGCAAAATGTGCAGCAGCTTGGCTTGCAGCGAGGTGGGCATTTCGCCGATTTCATCCAACAGGATGGTGCCTTTGTTGCAAAGTTCGAACTTGCCCGGCTTGGGATGGTTGGCCCCGGTGAACGCCCCGGCTTCGTAGCCGAACAATTCACTCTCCAGAAGATCAGCAGGAACCGCGGCGCAATTCACTTTCAGGAAGGTTCTATGGGCCCGCGGCGAAAGTTTATGGATCAGCCGCGCCATGATTTCCTTGCCCGTCCCGCTCTCGCCCAGCATCAGCACCGGAATATCGACATTGGCCACGAGTGCCGCCTCGGAACGCAGCTTGCGCATGGCCGGGCTGGCCGCCACAAAAAACTGGTCGTCAGCCAATTCCTCCACGTCGCCCGGATAATTCTGCTGGTTCGTGCTCAGGCACTGGTCGAGCACGGCATCCAGTTCCGCCTTTTGAAACGGCTTGGTCAGGTAGTCATAGGCGCCCAGGCGCATCGCCTGCACCACTTTGCGGGTGTCGCCCACGCAGGAAAGCATCACCACTTTCGTCCCGGGACGAAGCTGGCGAATTTGCTCCAGGGTTTGCAAGCCGTCAATTCCGGGCATCAGCAAATCGCACAACACCAGGTCGGGATGCGATCCCTTTTTCAGGCGTTCCACTGCTTCTTCGCCCGTGCTCGCGGTTTCCACCTTGTAGTCTTCCACTTCCAGCAGGGTGCGGATATACCGCAGCATACCCGGCTCGTCGTCCACCAGCAAAATGTGAGCTGTCTCTGTCATTCGTGGTTCCCTTGGTCGGTGGTTGGAGGATGCAGCGGAATGATGAAAGAAAACTTGCAACCGGCGCCGGGGTCACTTTCCACCCAGATTTTGCCGTCCATGTTGGTCACCAGGCGCCGCGCAATCGCCAGGCCCAGTCCCATGCCGGACTGGCGCTCGTTCTGCGGCAGCCGGAAGAAATCGTCGAATACTTCCATGTGATATTCCGGAGGAATGCCCGGCCCGGTGTCGGCCACGCTGACCTTCACCGAGTTGGGCTGCGAATTCACCTGACGGCGCCGCTCAGTGAGGATCGCCGGCTGGTTGGCCGCCCGCCGGTCCCACATATAAGGCTCCGCATGCAGCCACACTGTGCCCCCCGCAGGAGTAAACTTGGATGCGTTTTCCAGAAGATTCGAAACCACGCGCTGCACTTTTGCCGAATCAAAAAAGAATTCCGTCAACTTGTCATTCCCCAGGAAATAGAGCGCCAGCCCCTTTTCCTGGAAGGGAGTTGACCACAGCCGGCAAACTTCCGACAGGCAGGCGTTGATGTCGCCCGTCTCGAAACGCATTCTCACCTGCCCGGTTTCGAGAACGCTGTAACTCAAGAAGTCCTGAATGAAATGTTGCAGCCGCTGTCCGCTGGAATTCATGTCGCGCAGCACTTCCCGCTGGCGATCGTTCAGGCTGCCCAGCTTCTCGCTCTGCAAAAGTTCCACATATCCGTTGAGAATCGCCAGCGGCGTCTTCAAATCATGTGCGGCCGAAGCTAAAGCGTGGGTGGTACGCGTAAAACGCTCCCGCAGTTGAGAATATTGCTGCTGCAACAGCTCTGCGCTGTCGCCGGCTTCGGGGGTGCTATCGGCGCTATCCAGCCTCCGTGGCGACGCTGGCGCAGCGCTCGCTCCGGTCGCCGGGGCTGAGGGGAGACACGTATTTTCTGGGACTACTGCCATGTTCGGAACTCAGTTGGTTGACAAAGAGGGAGGAATCTCACGATGGTAAGGCAGCCCTTTTCTACTGTCAACGGAAAACGCGCAAGCAAATTGCCACTCATGGGCAAAAGTATGCAGTCGAAAGTACTTATGCGGACATGCACCAGGCAGCCGCAGGGCGAAAGAAGAGCAAAACGGAGTTCCGCGAAACTCCCTGTTTGCGGCCTAGTTTGACGGTGAAGGCACGGGATATGCCGGCTTTCGCCGGAGACCGCCGCGAATTCAACCTGCCATTTGGCCCCCTAGATGCGGTAAAAAACCGCTGATTCGGCTTTCCTGGGAGTCCCTTTGAATCGAAATCGACCGCATGACGAACGCCGCAAGTGGGCCCGCCTGCCGTTGGCGATTCCGGTTTTTGTGCGCAGCCGCGATAAAGGTGGCAAAGAACTCCTGGAATTTGCCACCGCCTTGAACATTTCCGCCACCGGCGCCCTGGTCGCGGTGCGGCGCTCCTTGCCGCTCTCCTCGCAGGTTCTGCTCGAGATCCCCAGCGTTCCCATGAACTCTACAGCCATTCTGCCCAAATCCTGCCGTAATCTGCGAGCCAAGGCCATGTGGATCACTCATGCCGCCACCTACCAGCTGGTGGGTCTTAGGTTCTCGCAACCGCTACTCAACGGAAAATCCCCGGGCGCGGCGGTGCGAAGGAAAGTTGTTTCTTCAGTGTGAAAAGTTTTTCCTATCCTGAAATCCTCGTGTGAGAACTAAGACCATGGTCATGTCAGTCGTCTGTCGGGTTACCCATGGCAACGTAACCCACTGAATCGCAGCCATTAAGCACTGTCAAACCCTCCCTGGATTAGAATTCTGGACTTTGGCGCTCGGGGTGCATATTCATGCCTGCCTGCAACTAAATGCAGGCGGCTTATGGCAACCCATTCGACAAATTCTTTCAGTTCGCTGGTTCAATCCCTAGGAGAGTTTCCTCCAGACTCCGTGGTCTTCGGCAAGTCTGAGGCGATGCAAGCGCTGCGTGCCCGCATGAACAAAGTAGCCAGCGCCAACGTCCCGGTTCTAATTCAGGGTGAAAGCGGCACCGGCAAAGACATTATCGCGCGCATGATCCATGCCCTGTCTCCGTGGAAGAGCGGCCCGTGGGTGAAGGTCAACTGCCCGGCCATCCCTGGGACGCTGCTGGAAAGCGAACTGTTCGGCTACGAAAAAGGCGCGTTCACCGGCGCCTACGGCTCCAAACCCGGACGTGTGGAATTGGCCCACCGCGGAACCCTCTTCCTTGACGAGATTTCTGAACTTGACCTGTCGCTGCAATCGAAGCTTTTGCAGTTGCTTCAGGATGGACAGTTCTGCCGCATCGGCGCCCAGGAAGACAAGAAAGTTGAAGTCCGCGTGGTCTGCGCCACCAACCGCAAGCTGGAAGACGAAATCGAAGGCGGCACCTTCCGCCAGGACCTCTACTACCGCATCAATGTGGTAAATCTCCAGTTGCCGCCGCTGCGCGAACGCCGTGGCGATATTGAAGACCTGGTCCAGTATTTCCTGGAGTTCTACAATCAGAAATACAACTGCCGCGCCCGCGCCCTGTCTTCCGACCTGATCGCGATTCTCCAGAAATATCACTGGCCCGGCAACGTGCGCGAACTCGAAAACCTGATGAAGCGCTACGTCATCCTCGGCACCGAGGACGTGATCAGCAACGATCTTCTGACCCGCAACGAAAAAGAATTCTATAACTCCGAAATCAATCTCGACGGCCCCATCTCGCTGAAGAAAGTGACCCGCGCCGCCACTCGTGAACTGGAACGCAAGATCATCCTGAAAGTCCTGCAAGCCCATCACTGGAACCGCAAGCAGGCAGCACGTGCTTTGAACATCAGCTACCGCGCGTTACTGTACAAGATCCGCGACGCCGGTCTGCCTCCGAACCGCATCGCCCGCAAACGCCCCGAACCCGTAGATGCCGAAACAACCGGCAAAGACGCAGTCGTGGTGTAACCACTAACCCTTACTCCACCTCCCCCACCCGCTTCCCAAAACACACCCGAAGCACTCTCGACCCCGAATAGCATCGACCACCCTATCTATATAATTGCCCACCGTAATGGATTGGGCAGCGTCATTCCGCTGGCTGTTCGACTCCGACCGCGGGGCGGCCAACCGCCTCATCCCGCGCTGGCTCTTCCTGCGAGCCCTTGGCCTCATCTATTTCTCCGCCTTCTTCCCGCTCCTGTTTCAGATCCGCGGACTGATCGGCCCCAATGGAATCCTTCCCGCCCGCGATTTCCTGCAAGCCGTCGCGCAATCGCTCGGCCACGTTTCGCGGGTCTGGTACGCACCCACCCTATTTTGGTTTTCCAGCGGCAACCAGATGCTGATTGCTGTTTGCTGGATCGGCATGGCAGCATCACTGTTGCTGGTCTTCAATCTCTGGCCACGCGCCACTCTCGCGATTTGCTTCGTCTGTTTCCTATCATTCGTAAGCGCAGCTCAGGACTTTTCCGGCTACCAATCCGACGGCATGCTGCTCGAAGCCGGATTCATCGCGCTATTCTTCGCCCCACCCGGACTTCGCCCCGGCCTCGGCCTTGCCCACCCACCATCACGCGCCAGCCTATTCCTTTTGCAATGGGAGTGGTTTCGCATCTACTTCGAATCCGGCGCTGTGAAACTGCTTAGCGGCGATCCGCAATGGCGAAACTTCACCGCCATGGACGAGTACTACCAGAACGGCCCGCTGCCCACCTGGATCGGCTGGTACGTGCAACATTTTCCTCACTGGTTTCACGCCGGCAGCGTTTACGCCACCCTGGCCCTTGAGCTGGGCCTAGTCTGGATGTTTCTGCTCCCGCGCCGCTGGCGCATCGTCTGTTTCTTTATCGTGACCCCGTGGCAGATCGGTGTAATTCTCACCGCCAACTACACCTTCCTGAATTATCTGGTTCTGGTACTCGGCGTGTTGCTGCTTGATGATCAATGGTTCAAACGCTGGGCGCCCCGCGTCTCGTCTCTCCTGCAAGATGCGGGAGCGGACTCCGCCGCCCCCGCCATCCCACCTTCGGCGCTTCGAGCCACCCTCAAGACAATCAAGCTCTCCTTGGCTTCCGCCATGCTTCTCTGGGTTTTCTATGTCACCACCGTGACCATGCTCTGGATGTTCTGGCGCATGCCACTGCCCACTCAACCCATCGTCGCCCTGGAGCCTTTTCGCATCGCCAATCGCTACGGCCTGTTCGCGGTGATGACCCGAGGCCGTTACGAAATCGAATTCCAGGGCTCCAACGACGGCCAGAACTGGACCACCTATCCTTTCGCCTACAAGCCGCAGGACGTGAGTAAGCCGCCCCGAATCTATGCGCCTTATCAGCCGCGTTTCGATTGGAACTTGTGGTTCGCCTCGTTAGGTTCCTGGCGGGACTATCCCATCGTGCTCAATACCGAGGTGCGCTTGCTCGCTGGCGATAAAGACGTGCTCGCGCTCTTTGCCGGCAATCCTTTCCCGCAAGGCGCGCCCCATGAAATTCGCGCCGTGCTCTGGCAGTATTGGTTTACTTCATCGGCCGAGATGCGAATGACCGGAGCCTGGTGGCGCCGTGAAAAACTTGGCCTATATGCTCCCACACTGGAGCGCGAAGCCGACGGCAAGATCAGCGCCATTGAGATGCCAACGGTCGCTCCCCGCGAATAGCCAATTGCGACCGCACGGAGTGTGCCATCATGAGAGAACATGCGGAGCATCCTGGAATGAGGGCATGCGTGGTGGGAGCCGGCCCCAATGGCCTGGCCGCGGCCATCGTCATGGCGCAAGCCGGCCTCGAAGTCGAAGTGTTCGAGGCCGAGCCAACTCCCGGCGGCGCTGCCCGCACTCTGCCGCTCACCCTGCCCGGCTTTCTCCACGATTTCGGATCAGCCGTGCACCCGTGGGTAGTAGGATCGCCCTTCTTCTCTTCCCTGCCCTTGCGCGATTATGGACTGGAATGGATCCATTCGCCCGCGCCCCTCGCCCATCCTTTCGACGACGGCACTGCAGTTGTGCTGGAGCGAGACCTAGGCGCCGCCGATTCCACGCTAGGCAGCGACGGAAAAGCCTGGCGCCGCTTGCTGCATCCCTTCGTCGACCATTGGCAGGAATTCGCGCCAGAGATTCTTCGACCGGTCCACTTACTCTCTCCACATCCGCTGCTCATGGCGCGCTTCGGACTGACAGCGTTCCGCTCCGCCGAGTCCCTCGCCGCCGTCAAATTCCGCGACCAGCGCACCCGCGCCCTATTCGCCGGAATGGCCGCCCACTCATTTCTAAGAATGGACGACCCACTTAGCGCCGCCTTCGGAATCCTGCTCGCCGTCAGCGCCCACGCCGTGGGCTGGCCCATCCCCCGCCGCGGCTCGCAGTCAATCACCAATGCCTTGTGCGGCCATTTGGAAAAACTCGGCGGCAAGCTCATCAACTCCACCCGAATTCAAAACCTCGACGCCCTCCGCAATTACGACCTCACACTTTGCGACGTCGGCCCGAAACAACTGGTGAACATCGCCGGCAGCCGATTGTCCAAGGAATACTGCCAGCGCCTCGAGACCTACCGCTACGGCCCCGGAGTCTTCAAAGTCGATTACGCGCTATCCGAGCCAATTCCCTGGAAAGCAAAAGAGTGCGCCCGCGCCGCGACCATCCACCTGGGCGGAAGCTTCGCCGAGATTGCCGCCTCCGAGCAGGCCATGGCCACCGGACATCCCCCCGAGCGCCCCTTCATGATCCTCGCCCAGCCCAGTCTCTTCGATCCCACGCGTGCTCCCGCCAGCAAGCACACCGCCTGGGCTTACTGCCACGTGCCCAACGCATCCACCTTCGACATGCTGCCCAGGATCGAAGCCCAAATCGAGCGCTTCGCGCCCGGCTTCCGCGACTGCATCCTCGCAAGAAAAACTTTCTCTCCCGCCGACCTCGAATCCATGGACGCCAATCTGATCGGCGGCGACATCGGAGGCGGCGCCATGGATCTCCGCCAATTCCTCTTCCGCCCCACCCGCCTGCAATACGCCACCTCCGCCAACGACATCTACCTCTGCTCCTCCTCCACTCCACCCGGCGGAGGCGTTCACGGCATGTGTGGCTACCACGCCGCCAAACTGGCACTGTCCCAACTGAATACCTAACCGTCCTTTGTGCGGGTGCTCTGTCCTCTGTGCACCCCTGTGCCCTCTGTGGTTAAGCTTTTCTCTGCGATAGAATTTCTTCCCGGGCAGCTATACTCGATCAACATGATCCAAACCATCAACCACGGCCCCATCCGCGAACTCCGCCTCGACCGCCCACCCGTTAACGCTCTGACCGGAGACCTCATCACCGCCCTCCGCCAGGCCGTCGAATCCGCTCCGAAAGACAAAGTCCGCGCCCTGGTTCTCTCCGGAACTCCCGGCCGTTTCTGCGCCGGCCTCGACGTCCCGCTGCTCATGGGCCTCGACCGCAAAGCCATCTCTACTCTGTGGCGCGAACTCTACGCCCTGATGAAAGCCCTCGCCTGCTCGCCCATCCCTATCGCCGCCGCCATCATCGGACACGCTCCCGCCGGCGGCACGGTCCTCCCGTTATTTTGTGATTGGCGAATCATGGCGGCCGGCGAATTCAAAATCGGCCTCAGTGAAGTGCAGGTAGGAATTCCCTTGCCCGCTGTAATCTTGGCCGCGCTGCGCCGCCAGGTAGGCCCCCGCCAGGCCGAGCGCCTGGCATCGTCAGGACTGCTGATGTCCCCAACTCAGGCTCTCGAAATCGGCCTGGTAGATGAACTGGTCCCAACCGAACGGGTAGTAGAACGCGCCATCGAATGGTGCAACACTCTGCTGGCTCTGCCGCGGGAAGCCATGTTGGCAACCCGCCACGAAGCCCGCGCCGACCTAGTCGCCATCTTCCGCCGCGACTTAGCCCTCGAAGTAAGAAAAGTAGTAGCCAGTTGGTGGCGCCCCGAAACCCAGGCCACCCTGCGCGCGGTAGTAGATCGGCTAAAGAAGAAGTATTGATCCGCGGCGAGGACTTTCATTCGCAAAGCGCACGCCTTCGGGCGGCAAAACAAATGCCGTCACTGCTCTTGCGCCAGAACCGCAACGTCGAGCTTTGAATAGTACTTCTTCACGTCGCCGGCCCCATACTTTTCGCGGAATTGTTCCACCACTTTTGCCACCCGTTTCGCGTCGGTCACCGGAATCGCCTTGAAGTCAGCCTTCGCGCCTCCGGCCTCGATCTGCATTGACGAGTTCTTGAGTACGTTCTTGTACCACTGCGTGTCCGACCCTTGCACCGGCAGCAGGTAAAGCTTGCCGCCGTCCCATGAAAACCAGACAGGGTTTGAAATCGTTCGTCCCGATTTTCGTCCGGTCACACTGATCTTGATTTCCCGAGACCGGGCAAGGCGGGTGATCAGAGCGTCCTTCTGCGTGGGCTTGTCAGACATTTGCAAACTCCTTCCCTGCCCCTTCAGCCCAAAACAGAAGACCGATTGAGTTGCAGTGGAAGGTGCTCAGGGCTTTGCCGACACCGGCTGCCAGAGCTCAATCTTGTTCCCATCCAGATCGTAGATCCAGGCAAAGCGACCGTAGGATTCATTCATCCGTTTGTCGTCAATCTTTACTCCTTCTTGTTTTAAGCGGTCGAGCAAAGCATCCAGATCGTCCACGATGTAGTTGATCATGAACTGCGGGTGATTGGGGCCGAAGTAGTCAGTGGTGGCGGGGAAAACCGTCCAAACTGTGACGTGTTCCTTTTGCGGGTCGTCGTGTTCGCGCCACGGAAGCATCACGCCTTCGCCCTTGTCAGCGAGTCCAAGATGCTTCGAATACCAGTCGCGCATCTGATCGCGATTCGCGGATTTGAAGAAGACCCCGCCGATCCCAAGGATGCGCCCACGCTGCTCCACTTTGGCAGGCGGCTTCGACTTTTCAGGTTGCGGAGATGGCACTTCCTGTCCTCCTAGTGAGCCGGCCAAGATGAACAACAGCGAGCCCAACGCAATTGTGTTCCACGGCATTCCTTGCATGCGCGGATTATACAGGTTTCGATTCAACCGAAGAAAACGCGCGAGGCCCGGCCCCGGTTTAAGAAATGTAGGCGCGGGCGTCCTCGCCCGTGCGTCCCAGTCCGTGCGTCCGAGCCAGCGCCGTCCTAGCCAGCGTCTCCCGCCAATCCCCCTCCAACTTGTCATTCCGAGGAGCGAAGCGACGAGGAATCTGCTTTAAGCAGCAGTACGTGCGGCGGACACCCTTGCCCGCTGCCCTTGATCTTCTCTGTGTCTCTCCGTCTCTGTGGTGGGTTTTGTCCGATCCGTGTTGGCCCATGAAAATCCCCTCCCAACTTGTCATTCCGAGGAGCGAAGCGACGAGGAATCTGCTTTAAGCAGCAGTACGTGCGGCGGACACTCTTGTCCGCCCGCTCTTGATCCTCGGAGAGCTTAATCACTTCTGCAACCACGGATTCCCCTCCCGCTCCTCACCAATAGTCGTCAGCGATCCATGGCCTGGAATCACGACAGTCTCATCCGGCAGCGCCAGCACTTTCTCATGTAACGACGCGATGATTTTCTCCGTCGATCCGCCGGGCAGGTCGGTGCGGCCAATGCTGCCGGCAAACAGGGTGTCGCCGGCAATCAGCTTTTTCTCTGGCGCAAAATAAAGACAGATGCTGCCTTCGGTGTGGCCGGGAGTGTGAATCACCTCGGCCACCAGCGACCCGGCTTTCACCGTGTCCGCCGTGCCGATACTCTGGTCAATCTCCACTTTGCCGGGAGCCGCCATGCGGCACCACGCCGCTTGCATGTCGAGCATCTTGAGCTGTGGCTGATCGTTCTGATTGAGCAGAATGGGCGCGCCCGTCGCCGCTCGCAGCTTCATCGCCCCGCCAATGTGATCGATGTGCCCGTGGGTGATGACGATCTGCTTTACCTGAAGCTTGTGGCGCGTGACGATGGCGAGCACGTTCTCAATGTCGTCGCCCGGATCGATGACCATGGCCTCGTGCGAAGCTTCGTCACCAATGACCGAGCAGTTGCACTGGAGCGGGCCGACCGGGAAGATTTCGTGGATCATGGGGGCTTTGAGCTTCTGGCCGCTAGCTTCTAGCTTGGCGAACTTTGCGTGATCGGCGTGTCCCTGCGGTGAAAGGGTTTGCTCCGCAGTCCTCGGCGAACTTGGCGGTTTACGCTCTTCTATTTCTTCGGAGGCGCCGGCGCCACCGGCTGCGTCTGCGCCGGGATGCCCTGCAACACTGACTTCGAAAGGTTGGCATGGCGAGACGCATACACCGAAAGCGTGACCGAGGTCACCATAAAGATGATGGCCGACCAGGTAGTTGCCTTGGACAAAACAGTCGCGGCGCCACGTGGACCGAAAGCGGTCTGGCTGCCCATGCCGCCAAATGCCGCAGTGATGTCGCCACTCTGGCCGCTCTGCAGCAGCACCACAATAATAAGAAACAGCGAAACGATGATGTGAATGATTGTAATTAAGATAATCATGGCTATTTTTCAGAAATCCCGTCAGCTAACATGCTATGGGCAGAGTGAAAAGGCGTCAAGGGGCGGCCGGAATCTCCGATTCTCCTGTGAACCTCTGTGCCCTCGGTGGTCAAAGTCCTGAAGTTCTCAGCGACCTCACCGGGATTCTCAGCGATCTCTGCGATTAAAGTTTTTTTCCTCCCCTGATAATCGTGGCCTAAGCCACCCGCACATCCTCAGCCACGCCGGAAATCACCTGCAATACCTTATCTCCGGAAGCCGCCACTTGTCTGCGCACCGCCCGGCTCATGACGATGCATCCGCGCGAAGCCGTTCCCGGCTCAACCACCGAATCTCCATGCATCAGAAACGCCGACCGGCCGAACATTTCATTCTCCGCCTCAGGTTTCAGAGGCAGAACGAAAGCCCCGTGAGTAAGCGTGTCATGCGGAATCCCAATAAAATATTTCCCTACTGGAATCGGCCCCACCTCCTCCACCCGGGCCAGTTCCGGATTATTCTTGCCCCTCTGCCCAGTCTCGGGATCATCAAATCCGGAATATCCCAGCGCGATGTGCAATCCATCCCGCAACAATTCCCCGGTCTTCTGAACATAGGTCCACACGCGAATTCCCCTGTGGCCCCAAGAATAAGCGTGAACAAAAATCTGGTGCGGAAGGGGGGATTTGAACCCCCATGCCTCACGGCGCCACCCCCTCAAGATGGTGTGTCTGCCAATTCCACCACTTCCGCTTGAGTGCAGGAGTGATTATAACAAACGGAATTGCGAGGGCTGAGCCTTCGGTGGGGTCCCGCCCACGGGTCTGGCCTAATAGTTCACGATGGCGGCGAAGGATTTGGGGTCTAGGCTGGCTCCGCCTACCAGGGCGCCGTCGATTTCTGGTTCGGACATCAGGGCTTTGGCGTTTTCGGGTTTCACGGAGCCTCCGTAGAGGATGCGGAGTTGGGCGGCAAATTCCTGGCCGAAGGTTTTAGCGGCTTCGCCGCGGATCACGGCGTGAGCTTCGGCGGCAAGTTGGGGGGTGGCTGTCTTTCCAGTTCCGATGGCCCAGACGGGTTCGTAGGCGACTACCAGTTTTTCGGCTTTCTTGGTCGAGACTTTGTGAAAGGCGCGGGTGCATTGGCGGCGGAGAACGTCTTCGGTGAGATTGGCTTCGCGTTCTTCGAGAACTTCTCCGACGCAGACGATGGGGGTGAGGCCGGCCTCGAGGGCGGCTTTCAAGCGGAGGTTTACGGTGTCATCAGTTTCGTTGAAATATTGGCGGCGCTCGGAGTGCCCGATAATGCAATGGGTGACGCCGATGGCTTCGAGCATTGCGGTGGAAATTTCACCGGTGAAAGCGCCCTCTTTTTCCCAGTGAACGTTTTGGGACCCGATGGCCACGTTCGTGCCTTTGGCGGATTCGAGGGCTGCGTGGAGATCAACGAAGGGCGGACAGATCAGGACCTGGTCGCGGTCGTGCTGGGCGATCAGGGAGAGAAAAGCCTGGAAGAAGTCGCGGGTTTGGTCGGGAGTTTTGTACATCTTCCAGTTGCCGGCGATCAGTTTGGTGCGAGGCATGGGGTCCTTTCGTTCACCGCCCAGTACGCTGAGAGTGCCGAGAAAAACCGGGCCCTCTAAGCTCAAAGAAAGCGCGTCCAAAATAACGATGAAGCGGGCCAACCGCGCCCTTGCGCGAGGGTAGCCCAGGTCCTGCGGGGGCAAACGCCGTCCTCAGAATGGCAATCAATCTTCTATTGTGCATGGAAATCGGAAATTGTGCAGCTTGCAGGTGTTCTGCTCGTTCCATCTGATGTTTTTTACAGTAGTGTCTCAGTTTCGATTTGAGGGGCGATACCGGCGCGGCTGGCAGCGTAGAATCGTAATCCTGATGCGTGCATTCGAGGTTTACCTAAACGGCGCGAAGCTGTGTTTGGCTGGGATCGGGAACGATGGCGTCCTTACGACAATTGTGAACTGGGTAGCCAAAGGGGGCGAGGGTGATTTGTTCTTTACCGTTGGTGGTCTACTAACCCCCACGGGAGAGCACGTCGCATGGCTTCGCCAGCATCTTCGCGTTGGCGATGAGGTTCAGATCAAGATTGTCGAGGCCGACACGGTTGATAACCCTACGGCCGAGGGGTCTAGAATCGAGCCACGCAAGCCCTTAAACTGAAACTGAGACAGTACCGTTTTTGCGGTATATTTCGGTGCGTTTTCGGCTGGCATGGGTAAGAGTCGATTCGCAGAGAGGTTTTCATGTTGGGTTCCTGGTCGCGAATGGGTCGATTGCTTTTCGCATTGTTAATTGTTTCGCGGGTGTCGGTGGCGGCCGGGCCGGAGGCCGACCTGAGGTTTCGATCGTTTGGAGTTCCGGGAGCGTTTCAGACCGACATTTATGGAGTGAACAACGCGAACGTGGTGGTGGGGGCGTGGGTGGATGGCAACAACGTGAGTCACGGTTTCGTGGCGGGCGCGGGGAAGATCAAGACGATTGACGACCCGAACGGCAGCAGCACTTACTGCATGGCTATCAATAATCTGAATGTGATTGTCGGTTACTACACCACCCCCCAGCTGGCTTCGCAGGCGTTCGTTTATGCGAACGGAAAGTTCACTGACATTGGGCCGGACGGGGCCGAGGGATCGAGAGCCCTGGGGATCAATGACCTGGGCGAGATCAACGGCATGTCCGTGGATTCGAATTCAGTGGCGCGGGGATTTTTGTGGAATGGCAGCCAGTACATAAGTATCGACGTGCCGGGGGCGATCGCAACCCTGGGAGGCGGGATCAATAACGCCGGGATTCTAACCGAGTCGTGGATCGATCTGGAGAGAAATTCAGAGGCTTCGGTGTATGACGGAAAGAAGTTTGTGACCGTCAATGAGCCGGGGGCAATGAATACCTGGGCTGGGGCCATTAATAACGAAAACGAGATGGTTCTCTACTGGCAGGATACGGACCGCAACTATCACGGGACGCTGCTGCGCGGAAAGACGTTCTACGAGTTTAACGACCCGCTGGGAGCGCAGACATTCGGGCACGGGGTTAATGATCATCATGTGATCGTGGGATCGTACCGGCCGCCGGGGGACCACGGCAATTTTGGGTTTGCTACGAAGTTTTAGCCGCAGACTTTTTGGCGCGGCTGAAGCCGCGCCCTTTCAAGGCTGTGCCGGGCGACACGTGATGGTGGAAACTGCACGGGTCGCCCGGCTCAGCGCGGGATCTTTGCCTACGGCGTAATCTCGAACACGACACCCTGGTTGTTAGTTCCGCCGACGACCGCGGTACCGAAAACATTTCCGGAAGCATCGACCGCTACCGCGCCGTAGGGCAAAGCGCCCGCGGCGCCGCCCACGAAGTCGTAGAGGTCGGTAAACGTCCAGCCGCTCTTGCCTGGTGCGAGCTTGAATACGGAGCCGAGGCCGTTTGCGCCCTCTCCGTTGGTGATGCTGTAAATGCTTCCGTTGGCCGCGAGCGTGAGCTTGTTGTAGGGGCCGCCGTAGCCACCGGTGAAGCTGTAGAGAACGCTGAAGGCGCCGGATGGTGACAACTGGTACACGGTGCCGCCGCCGTTAATGCCGCCATCAAACGTGGCGCCGTAGAGATTGCCGGCCTTGTCGAAAATCACGCCGCCAACCGGATTTTGCCCGTCATCCAGACCCTGAAAACTGTAGAGAATCGATTCGGTGAAAGTCGAACCGGAGCGAGTGAGTTTGTAAATGGTTCCGACGCCGAAGTCGCCGCCGGAAGGAGTAGTGCCGTAAAGGTTGCCGTGAGCGTCGAGGGTGACGCCGGCGACGGGATTGACGGCGTCGTTGCCGCTGCCAAAACTGTAGAGCACTTTCTCGGTCCAGTGATCGCCGGAGCGCTTGGCTCCGTAGACGGTGCCGTTGCCGGAGTCTCCGCCCAAACTGGTGGTTCCATAAAAATTGCCGGCTGCATCGAGCACCACACCGCCAATGGGCTGGGCGCCATCGGCTCCGGTGCCGAAGTTGTGCAGGACGGCCTCTTTCTTGGGGCAGGCGCAGACAGCAAAAACCGTACCAAAGGTTCCGCCGCCCTCGGTGGTTCCAAGCAGAGCGCGATTGGCGAAGTTGGCGAGGGAACCGAAAGCCGGCCCGGCGCCATCCATTCCGCCTTTCAGGCTGTACAGGGAGGTGTATTTCCAGGAGGAGCCGTCAGGGGCAAGGCGATAGACGCTGCCCGAACCCCATTCTCCACCCAGGTAGGTGGTGCCATAGAGATTTCCGGCGCGGTCGAGGATTGGTCCGCCGTAGGGCGTTGCGCCGTCGCTGCCCTGGCCGGTGAAGTTGTAGATCACCTGGTAGGTCTGGGGGAACGCCGGCGTGAGCAGCAGAAACATGAGGGCGAAAAGAATTGCGGTGATGCGTGGCATGAGGCTGGATTTAGATTGCAGCATTGCGAAATCTCCTTTGAATGTCGAAAAGGGCCGCCGGTCGGGCAAACCAGGGGAATATTATGCCTTATTTGAAAGGGCAGAATTGAAACTTCTTACGTGGCCTCCTGCACGCGCGGGGCGCGAGCGCCTACATTTTATTTCTTTTCTGACAGGGCTTCTACGCCGGGGAGTTTTTTGCCTTCCAGAAATTCCAGGGAGGCACCGCCGCCGGTGGAGATGTGGGTGATTTTGTCGGCTACTCCGGCGGCGTGGACTGCGGCGACCGAGTCGCCCCCTCCTACGATGGAAATGGCGCCGCCGTTGTCGGCTACGGCGTGGGCGATCTTGAATGTGCCTTTGGCGAAGGGAGAGACTTCAAAGACTCCCATGGGGCCGTTCCAGACTATGGTGCGGGCGGTGGAAATAGCTTCGGAGAATTCTTCTACGGATTTGGGGCCAATATCCAGGCCCATCAGATTCGCGGGAATGGGTTGACTGGCGTCGATGGTGCGGGTGACGGCGTTGAGATCGATGCGGTCGGCTACCACGTGGTCAAGCGGCAGCAGCAGTTTTACGTTGCGCTTTTTGGCGTCTTGGATGATCTGGCGGGCAAGATCCAGTTTGTCATCTTCCACACGGGACTTCCCTACCTCTGCGCCCTGAGCTTTCAGGAAGGTGTAGGCCATGGCTCCGCCGATGATGAGGACATCGACTTTGCTGAGCAGGTTTTCGATTACGGCAATTTTGTCGCTGACTTTGGCGCCGCCCAGGATGGCCACGAAGGGCTTCTCGGGATGGTGCATGGTCTTGCCCAGGTATTCGAGTTCTTTTTCCATGAGCAGGCCGGCGGCGGCTTTTGGCAGGAATTTGGTGATGCCGACGGTAGACGCGTGGGCGCGGTGCGCGGCTCCAAAGGCGTCATTTACGTAATATTCGGCGAGGGCGCTTAATTGCTTGGAGAATTTTTCATCGTTGGCTTCTTCCTGGGGATGGAAGCGAAGGTTCTCGAGCAGCAAGGTCTGGCCTTTTTCCAGCTTGCCCGCGACCTCTTCGGCCTCTGGGCCGACGCTTTCCGGGCAGAAGCCTACGTTCTCGCCGCGGGCGAGTTCTTTATCCAGCAACATTCTGAGGCGCTCGGCTACCGGCTTCAGGCTTAGTTTGGGATTGGGTTTGCCGTTGGGGCGGCCTAAGTGGGAGGCCAGGATCAGGCGGGCCCCGTGGCGCAGAGCATACTCGATGGTGGGAAGAGTTTCGCGGATGCGGGTGTCGTCCATTACACGGCCGTCTTCGAGCGGGACGTTGAAATCGACGCGCATGAAGATGCGGTGGTCGTTGATCGGAAGATCGCGGATGGAAAGCTTTGGCATGTTGTTTTCGACAGCGTCGCGAGAAATGTTCTCATTTACAACCGGCGGGTGGCCGGCGCACTAATTTCACAAACCTTTCTGGCCCAGGTAGTTGATCAGGTCGCGGACGCGACACGAGTATCCCCATTCGTTGTCGTACCAGGAAATTACTTTCACGCAGTTGCCGGCTACAACCAGGGTCATGGGAGCGTCAACGATGGAAGAGCGCGAATCGCCGCGGAAGTCGGCGGAGACCAGTTCATGCTCCTCGAATCCGAGGTAGCCCTTCAGCGGGCCGGCCTCGCTGGCTTTCTTGAGGGCGGCGTTGACTTCTTCTCGCGTAGTTTTCTTTTCTACAAAAGCGACCAAGTCCACGACAGAAACATTTGGTGTGGGCACGCGCATGGCGAAACCATCGAGTTTGCCGGCCATGTCCGGAATCACCAGCTTGAGCGCTTTGGCAGCGCCGGTGGAGGTTGGAATCATGTTGATGGCGGCGGCGCGGGCGCGGCGTAGGTCTTTGTGCGGAAAGTCGAGGATCACCTGGTCATTGGTGTAGGAGTGGATGGTGGTCATGGTGCCGCAGGTAATTTTGAAATTGTCGTGGACGACTTTGGCGATCGGGGCGAGGCAATTGGTGGTGCAGGAAGCGTTCGAGATGATGTGGTGCCTGGCGGGATCGTAAACTTCATGATTCACGCCCAGCACCAGAGTAATGTCTTCGTTCTTGGCGGGGGCGGAGATGATGACTTTCTTTACTGGGCCTCGCATATGCTTTTTGGCGTCGGTGGCGTCGGTGAAGCGGCCGGTGGATTCGAGGACCACCTGCGCGCCTACGGATTCCCATGGTAGTTTGGCGGGATCTTTTTCTGCGAAGACTTTGAAGGTCTTATTGTCGACGGTAATGCTGTCAGGGCCGGCGGAGATATTGTTCTTAAGATTGCCGAGAATGGAGTCGTACTTCAGCAAGTGGGCCAGGGTTTTGGGATCGGTGAGATCGTTAACGGCGACGAACTCGAGGTTCGGATCGTTGAGCGAGGCACGCATTACGTTGCGGCCAATGCGTCCGAAACCGTTAATGCCAACTTTGATTGCCATCTCGCCTCCGGAATGATGATGAAGTCACAACAGAAAAGATTCTCGGGCTGGGAACATGAAAATGGTAGCAGGGAACGGTAGGGGCGGCAAATCGGGGCGCAGGTTCGCGCTGATCAAGATCGACCGCACTTGCCGGGTTTGTACGGACACTCCCGGTAATGGATTAAGCGGTGACGCTGGAGATTTCCAGGTAAACGTTCTTCTTGTTCCAGAGGGAGAGGCGCGCCATCCAATATTTTCGGTTGATGGCTTTGGCGGCGCGGGGCCAGTCCTCGGGAGGAAGGATGCGAGCGGAGGCGGAGAACTCGGGTCCGGTGACTTTGCCCCGGATGGTGCAGGGGGCAAGGCGGACTTTTGGGTTGTTGCGGATGCGCTTGGTTTTTCCGGATTCGGCGCGGGTCTTTACGTAGAGCTTGCCGCGGTCTTCGGCAAACCAGACCGGGGTGGGGACGGCGTCGCCGTTCTTGCGGAAGGTGGTTAGCTGGATGTAGTTGTGGCCCTGGATTTGGGGAGGGATGGGCATAGGGAAGTCTAGTGTAGCGCGTCGGAAATTGTGATCGTTAAATATTGGGATCTCGATCGGCTTGATTCGTGCTTCGGGCGAGGAGGTCAAAGGCTTTAACCACGGAGGGCACAGAGGATCACAGGGGAAACCGGCGAGCTGTAAATGTCGGTTTGTTTGACGCATCACACTAGCGAAAGGGCTGGGAGGAAAGTCTCAAAAACTTGATCGCAGAGTTAAATGGAGGAGTGCAAGAGAGGGCGCAGAGAAATGGCCGGGAGTTTCAAATTGGCACATGGCGGGGTTGGTTCGTTTGGGTCCACATACATTGCCCGCGAGGCTCAAGGTGTGTTACACACCAGAGATGCGTAAATGGATGCGCGAGCGCTTGACGCGCCGCAAAAAAGGGACTGAGAAAGCTGGGGGAGAACCGGCTCCTGCGCCGTTACAGCCCGCGTTTTATGATGACCAGCCTCCTCCAAGGATGACGGAGGAGCGTACACAGGACCAGCGCGAGGCCGAAGCATTCGAGCCGCAGCCGAGCGACACAAGCGGGGCGGAGGAAGCGCAGCCGGCACGGCCGCGCCTGGGAGGAAATGGGGATGCCTCCCGGCGGCGCCGACGGCGTGGGCGAGGGGGACGCGGACGCGGCAAGGTGGGCGCGCCTGGCACGGCGGCAGAAGGTGCAGTGCCTGCGGCGGCGGCGGCGATAGCCAGCGGGGGAGGAGCGGCGGTTCCGGCGGCGGCAGCGCGGGCGCCCAAAGGTACGGTGGTACTGGCGATTGGACTGCCGGGGTCGGGCAAGAGCTCCTGGTTCAAACGAAACAAGATCACGCCGCTTTCGAGCGATCTGTTGCGGGCGTTGTTGTTTGATGATCCCACGGAACAGCGCTTTCAGGACCTGATTTTCTCCAACCTGCGGTCGATGCTGAAGGCGCGGCTGATCGCGCGGCGTCCTTTGAACTATGTGGATGCGACCAACCTCACGCCGCAGGAGCGGCAGGGCTGGATTAAGCTGGCCAAGGATTACGGCTACGAAGTGCAGGCGGTGCTGTTCGATGTTCCTCTAGAGGTTTGCCTGGCCCGCAATCAGCGCCGGGACCGGGTGGTTCCGGAGGAAGCGATGCGTCGCATGGCGGCGAAGTTGAAGCCGCCGTCCTTTGAAGAAGGGTTCTCAAAGATCACGGTGGTCAGGGTGAAGCAGAAGGAGTAGATCACCGCCGGGCGCGCGGGACTGACGGCTTTCACACCACGCACTGTTGACCTTGTCAGATATTTTTCGTCGAACCTAACTGCACCTTCAAATATCACGGAGGGAATCATGCGGAGAATGATGTTTTCTGTCGCTTTGATGCTGGGGATTGCTGTTTTTGCTCTGCCGGGCCACGCCCAGGAGATGGCCAAGAAACGGGCGGAGGTCAAGGCTGCGCCGAGCCCTTCGCGGGCGGTGCTCGACGCGTGGAACGACATTGGACGAAAGCTGATTGCAATGGCGGAAGACTTTCCGGAAGATAAATATGACTTCAAGCCGACGCCTGCGCAGAGCGGTTTCGCGGAGAAGTTGCTGCATGCCGCGGGTGTGAATTACTTCTTCACGAATCTGGCGAACGGACTGAAGCCGCCACCCGAAGCAGACCCCAAGCGCGCTGACTATAAGACGAAGGCTGAGGTAGTAGCGTATGTGAAGAAATCCTTTGCCGACGGCGCGGCTGCCATCAAAGCGCGGGGGGACAAGGGAATGTCGAGCCTGGTGGTGGATCCGGACGCACATCAGCAAACCCGGATTTACGACCTTGCCTACGGCTTGATTGAACACAGCGGAGAGCAATACGGCCAGCTAGCGGTGTATTACCGGGTGGCCGGCCTGGTGCCGCCGGAGTCGCGTCCGAAGAAATAGCGCGGCCAGCGCGGCGATTCTACTGCACTACCAGAGTGACGGTTTTCGTGCGGGTAGCCGTACCTGAGACGCCGCTCACGGTGATCACGTAGGTTCCCGCGGGGGTGCCGGTGGTGGTGGTGGTGGACTTGCTGGAACTGCAACCGGCCTGTAACGCGATCAGCGCGAAGAATCCGCCCAGGAGCAAAGTGATAAGGACGCGCCGCGAGCGCGAAAGTCTTCCTGTGCCTACGCCGAGCACACCCAGTCCGAGCAGCGGCAGACCCATGGCATAGAACAGCCGGGCGGGAAACAGGCTGGTGGTTGTGGTCACGCGGGCCGTGGTGTTGATGATGACATCAGTGCTGACGGCGCCGTTCAGGTTGGTGAAGCTGGGAGTAGTCTCGGTGCAGGTGGCGCCGTTGGGCAGGCCCGAGGTGCAGGAAATGGCGATGGTGCCCGGGTAAGTGCCGGTGGGAGTGATGGTGGCGGTGTACTGCGCCGGCACGCCGGCCGCGACCGTGGCGGTGGAGGGCGCCAGACCGATATCGAAATCATTGACCGTGACCGTGGCGCCGGCCCCGGCGGAGAAGGTTGATCCGGAGACGTTCACGGTGCCGCTGTTGGATAGAGAAACAGCGCTGGTCTGTGGAGTCAAATTGGCAATGGGTGTGAGCACGATGCTGACGGTGGCGGTGCCTCCGGTGTCGCCGGTGCCGCCCGAGTTTAGAGCGCCGATGTTGCACAACACGATGCCGCCGCTGGGTTGGCCGCAGCCATTGGCTGAAGTCGAAGTGCTGGCGGAAACGAACGTGGCGCCGGTACCCAGGTTATCGGTGAAGGTGATACCGCCGGTGAAATCTCCCTGATTCTCTATGGTGTAGGTGAAAGTGACCTGGTTGCCGGCGCCGACGAAGGTGCCGGGAGAGGTGACTACGGTGACTTTGAAGGCGAGCAGCGGCGCCAATTTGCTCAGGAAAGCATCGCTGAGCCCGTTAATGGCAGGCTGGAAGGACGGGTTCAGAGGAGGAGCCTGAGTCAGCAAGTCACCCGATTTGGTCTCTCCTGCCACATAACTTGCTCCCTGAAAGTCCACCGCGATTCCGGTGCCGTAGTCGTCGAGGTTTCCGCCGAGGAACGTGGCGTAGTGTCCGGAAGCCGTGGCTGAGGTAGCGGTAGTGTCAATGCGGGCGGCGAAAGCGTCATGGCCACCCCCGAAATTTGCCTGCACGGGATTATTTCTCGCCGGAAAATCGGCGGACGATGTCCAGCCAGTCACGCGAGCGCCCTGGCTGCTGCCCTGGGCCTGACCACTGTTGTCCACCACGATTCCGAGGCCTACATCATCACTGGACCCGCCCAGGTACGAGAAGTAGAGGAGAGGGACGTTGCCGGGGGTGATGCCGCCGGTTGCGATAGCACCCAGTTTGGCCACGAAAGCATCCCTGAGGCCGCCATTGGCTGGCTGGAATACGCCGGTTCCAGCGGCGGGGAAATTGGTGGAAGAGGTAGAACCGGTGACGTAGGCGCTCAGTGCGGAATCCACGGCAATGCCATAGCCGATGTCATCGCCGGTGCCTCCGAGATAAGTCGAGTACAGAAGCTGAGTGCCGGTGACAGCAGCGGGATTGAGTTCGGCGACAAAAACGTCGAGTCCACCGGCCAGGGTCCCTTGAAATGCGTTCAATACCGGCATATCGGTGAAGTCGGTTCCGCCGGTGATGTACACGTTGGATTTCGCATCCACAGCGACTCCGCCTCCCAGGGTCTGGCCGCCACTAGGGGCACTCCCGCCGAAATAGGTGGAGTAGGGCACGCTGTTCAGCCCTGAGAGGAACGGGTCAACCTTGGTGAGGAAAAACTGGCTGGGCGCTCTCGGAGTGGGCTGATAGGCTCCCAGAGTTGAGGGGAACCCAGTCTGCACCTCGGTGGAGGTGGTGGCTCCAGTCACGTAGGCGTTGCCGCTTACGTCGAGGGCCAAGCCGGTCGCGGTGTCAGTGCCGTTGCCCGAAAGGTAGGTGGAGTAAAGCAAAGTGTGACCCGCACTATCGAGCTTGCTGACAAAGGCGTGGCTGTGGACACTGAGCGGCGTCGCTTGAAAGGCGGCGTTGGTTCCGTGGGTGGGGAAATTGCTCGAAGTGGTGTTGCCGGCCACAATCACGTTGGTTGCGGCGTCCACGGCGAGGCCGGCGGTCGTATCCACGGCGTCGCCACCCAGGTAGGTAGAGAACAATAAAGTGCCGGCTGTATTGTTGAATTTCGCGACGAAGACGTTGGCGGTGCCCGCCAACGCGGATTGAAAGGGCGATCCCGCCTTGGGGAAGTCGGTGGACATGGTGGAACCGGCGATGTAGGCGTTCAGGCTGGTATCCACCGCAACCGCGGGACAGCCGGCAACGCCGGTGGCCTGGTTGAGGATGACGGTGCAGGCTTCGTCGCCGCTGCCGCCAAGGTATGTGGAATAGGTGAGTACAGGATCGATGATGAGAGTGCGGCGCCGGTCATACGGCCCCAGAGCAAAGCCCACTCGATTCTTGCCGCGAAGCTCGAAGCGGCCGTCAACCTGGCGCTGTTGTTCACCGAAGGTTTGATAGACGCGGGGCGCCTGCAGGATGACATGGCCACCGCCGACGGCCAGCACCAGATCGCCGGCGGGGGTGAGGGTAAGGTCCTCGGCACCCTGGAAGCGAAGCGTTACTTCGCGGGGATCACTGCCCGGGGCAGCTTCGAAATCGTATTCCAGTTGGCCGTGTTTTCCGTAATAGACCAAGTCGATGCCGGGATAAACGGCGCTATAACGCACCCGGGCGAATTGGGGAACGTCGGTGTGCCATTTTGCGGGTTCGTTACCTAGGAAGTAGTTGCTCTTGCCTGGGAGCTGGTCAACTCCGGCGACGTGGGAGCGGTCACTGGCGCCTGCAAGCGTCATGCTTACGACAGATGATTGTCGAGCGGCGGCGTGGCGGAGGGTGAGCACGGCCTGGTCAGCGGTAAGAAAGAGTGCGTATCCATTGCCGCGAGCCTGGAATTTCACCTGGGGATCGGTTTGTCCCTGGTTGGGCTCGAAGATTAGCGGGAGGCGGTGGTAGGCGGCTAGCGCAGTGTTTGCAGGGAGGTTGCCGGCATCTCTACGGTTGGCGCGGTGCCAGCCGTGCATCAGCACCGTGGCCGCCAGGGCCATCAGCACTGCTACCGCTACGAAAATTCCGCCCGGCGCGCAAGCCGATACCAACCGACGGCGATTTAATGTCAAGAGCTCCTCCGGATTTTCCTGATTCCCTGGAAGGAAGAAGGACGGCGCACAAACCTGGCTGCGCTGCCCGCGAAGCTGGCCTGTCACCAGAAATTGTATGCGAAAAATTAAATAACTACTTAAACATCTGACGGATAGCCTGTCAAGCGGCGGCATCGGCTGCCGCGGCCTTGGAATCCTGAGATGCGCCGGAGGCGGCGTGGAGATGCCGGGGACGGATCGAAATTCGTGAACCACAAAGGGCACGAAGGTGCACAAAGGAGATTCTTGTCAGACGGCAGCAGAAGGCAACATCTTGGAACGCTGAGATCGCGGAGAAACACTGCAGAGTTCGCGGAGAAAACCCAGGGAGCTGGCGATTAGCGGTTCTTGTTTAATTCTTGGATTTCTCTTTTCAGGCGGGAGTAGCGGCGAACCAGGTGGGCCAGGTAGGCGATGTGAATGGTCCATGTGGCGATGTACGCGGCGTATAGGTAGTTCATTGGGAACTCCGAGCTATGGACTCCAGGGCTTGTATTTCCTCGACTTCGCGGCTGAGGACCTCGAGGCGATAACGCGACCAGAACACGAGGCCGCCAAAGCAGAGGAAGGCCGCCCAGTTGATGAGCCAGACGTGGAGCATGCGGGGATCGATGGAACCGCCGCCGCCAATGACGGGCTGGGGATGCTGAGTGCGGAAAAACCAGATGGAGAAATAGACCAGGGGCATATCCAGGGCGCCGAAGACGGCGAGGGTGGCGGCCAGGACAGGCATCTGACCGCCGCTTGAAAAACGGCGCAGCATCAGATAGCTCACGTAGATGAGCCAGAGCACCAGGGTGGACGTCAGGCGAATGTCCCAGGTCCACCAAATGCCCCAGACCGGACGGGCCCACAGCGGGCCGGTCACCAGGACGACGGTGCAGAAGACGACTCCGACTTCGGCGGCGGAGACGGCGACGGCATCGGCTTTCGAATTACGGCGGATCAGGTAGACAACCGAGGCCACGAAGTTCACCAGGAAGAAGACGAACATGGTCCATGCCGAGGGAACGTGGTAATAGATGATGCGGTAAACGTCCCCTTGAAGCGCGTCCGTGGGAGCGACGACGAGCGCCTGGTAAAGCCCGTAGCTGAGAAGAACGGCGGTCAGCAGCGCGAGGATGGGAAAAGCGCGTTTCATTTTATGAAAATCGAAAACCTGGGTTACTCGGCATGGAGCACGGTCTCAAATAAAAGCAAGCAACTTGTAGTAAACACCACATCGTAGACGGCAAGCAACACGATCCAGAACTTAGCGGAGAGTTCGCCAGTGAGGATTGAGGAAGTAGCCTCGACCATGGCCAAGAGCGCGGGAATGGTGATGGGGAAAAGCAGCAGCGGCAACATGATTTCGCGGCTGCGAGTGCGGACGGACATGGCTGCAAAGAACGTCCCATTGACGACCAGCGCCCAGGTGCCGAGCGCGGCGACCAACCAGAGCTGATAAGCCGGCCCGAGGACTCGGAGATTGTAGAAAACTACGAAGAGCGGGGTCATCAGGGCTTCGAGCACGCTGACGAAGAGGAAATTGCCCAGGGCTTTGGCAAGGAACAACGAGTTCGCGGGCGCGGGCGACACGCGGTAGGCGTCGAGCACTTGATTGCGGAGCTCTCTCGCCCAGGTCTGGTTCAAGGCGACTACCGCGGCAAATAGAAATGCCACCCAAACCAGGCCGCCGGCGATGCGCCGGGATTCTTCGGCCGTGGGATCGAACGAGAAGCTGAAGATCACTACGACCAGCAGGGCGAAAAAGAGCATGGAGTTGATGGCGTCTTTGGAGCGCCACTCCAGGCGGAGGTCTTTCAGGAGTGTGGCCCGGGTCACTCCGCTGCTCATATTGCCTCCGCCGGCTGGTAGTCAGGAGCGCGGTTGACGATCCGTCCAGCTTCCATCCACACGAATTCGTCAGCGGCTTCGCTGAGTAACGCGGCCTGGTGTGTGACCACCAGGATGGTTTTGCCGCCATCCCGCAGGCGAGCCAGCAGCACGGCCATTTCGCGGGCGGAACGCACATCCACGTTGGAGAAAGGCTCGTCGAGCAGGAGGATTTTCGGATCATTGAGCAGGGCGCGGGCGAGCGAGAGGCGCTGCCGCATGCCTTGCGAGTACTGGCCGACGGGGCGTTCGAGCGTGGGGTCCAGATTCACGGTGCGGATCACGGCGTAGCAGCGGGCTTCGTCCTTTATTCCGTAGAGGCGGGCGAAATAGCGCAGGTTCTCGAGGCCGCTCATTTCGTCGTAGAGAAGCGAAGGGTGCGCCATGTAGCCAAGCTGGGAGCAGATCTCGCGGAGGTTGGCGGTTCCGAGCACAAAAATGTTACCGCGGGTTGCGGGAGCGAGTCCGGCGAGGGCGCGCAACAGCGTGGTCTTCCCTGCCCCGTTGTCGCCGAGGATGGCGTAGAGGCGTCCGGAAGCGAAGCTGGCAGTCACTCCGCGCAGGGCGGCAAATCGGCCGAACTGTTTGACCAGAGCGGTGACGGTGATGAGGGGGGCGTCAGTCACAATCGGAGGAATTGTTTGAACTGAGTGAAGATAGCTGAAGCAGGGTGGGAAGTCGAGCGGTTGATGTGGCCTACGTCGTACTCTTGGCCCCAGCAGCCGCGGGCATAGTTCCGGGTTGTTGGGGCGCGTACTTGGAGGCGCACTTGGCTTGCAGTTGCTTGGCGTGGAAGACGCCGTCACGTCCGAAGCTGCCGTCAGCCAGGGCCTGGGAATTATCTTTGAAAGTATCGGGAGGGGCTTCGCTTCCGGTGTAAACGACCGGCAGAGTCTGGTCGTTTTCCATCAGCATGAATTCGACTTTGATGCCGACGCGCTTGATGGAGCCGGGCTGGACGTTGCCAGCTACGCGCAGGCGCTTGGTATAGGCGTCATTGCCCATGGCGTGCAGTTCTTTGATAGTGACGTAATAGCTCTTGCTCTGCTGGACGCCGGTGTAGGCGAGGTAGGCCAGTGATACCAGGATCACGGCGGTGGCGCCGCCGAATCTCAGGATGCGGCTGCTTTGAGTGGACATAGGGACGATGGACACTTCAATAGGATCGTATGCTCCGAAGGGATGCGGGTCAAGAGGTGGGAAGGGACGGGGCGCCTTCCCGCCAACGGTTAAGGACGCGCAGTGCGGCGACCGGCGGCGAGAGAGACTCGCCACTCCCTCGCCGCGGTTGCGCCGTTCTCATTGACCTGGAGACGAAACTGGAGGATCGATTTTCGGCTGTGCCAATGACGGTTCCACAACAACTGACGAACTACTCCAAGGAGTTTCAGTTGTGGCGTCCGAGCTTCCAGTGTATGCAGCGCTTGCGGGCGTTTGTCACGGGGCCGTAAGAAGATTGTCAACTGCGAGTACATTTTCGCGCGCGCAGACCGGCGCGCCCGGTCACCGGCCTGCACTAGACATCGCATCACTGCGCAACTGTGATTTCACCAGACGTGGCAGGCGTTCTCGGCGACCATGGGTTGTCCGGCTTTGCAGCCCCAGGCCTTTTGAAATTCCGGCATGTTCTGCACTACGCCGTTCACGCGATATTTGCCGGGCGAGTGAGGATTGGTAGTCACTTGCATGCGGGCATATTCGGGTGTTTGCTTCTGACACCAGACGCGGGCGAATCCCAGGAAGAAACGCTGCTCGGGAGTGTAGCCGTCGATTTTCTGAGCGGCTTTCCCGGTGCGGTCGGCGGCGATCAGTTCTTCCATGGCGTTGTAGGCGATGCGGGCGCCGCCGTTGTCGGCGGTGTTCTCGCCGAGGGTGAGACGTCCGTTGAGTTTGAGGTCGTCAACGGCGACGAAGTTGCTGTATTCGTCGGCGACGCAACTGACGCGCTTTTCAAATTCCTTGCCGTCTTCCGGGGTCCACCAGTCGCGCAAGTTGCCTTCGGGGTCGAACTTGCGTCCTTGATCGTCGAAGCCGTGGGTAAGTTCGTGGCCGATGACCAATCCAATGCCGCCGAAGTTCACCGCGTCGTCCATCTGCTTATCGAAGAACGGGGGTTGGAGGATGCCTGCCGGAAAAACGATTTCGTTGTAGGAACCGCTGTAGTAGGCATTCACCGTGGGCGGCGTCATTCCCCATTCCTTGCGGTCGAGGGGCTTTTCGATCTTGGCGATCTGGCGCTTGGATTCAAATTCGTTGGCCCGCTCGACATTGCCCATCAGGTCGCCGCTCACAACGCGCACGGAGCTGTAGTCGCGCCAGGTGTCGGGGTATCCGATCTTATTGCGGATGGCTTGCAGTTTGACCCTGGCTTGTCTTTTGGTCTCAGCCGACATCCAGGGCAGGCCCTGGATATCTTGGTCAAGGGATTTCTCCAGGGCATCGACCATCTTCAACATGCGCTGCTTGCCCTCGGGGCCGAAGGTGACTTCCACATATTTCTGGCCGAGGGCCTCGCCCAGGGAGTCGTCAGTGAGTTCGATGCAGCGCTTCCATCTTGCCTGAATTTCCTTCTGCCCGGTCAAGGCCTGGCGCATTTTGAAGTTGGCATCGACAAAAGGCTGAGAGAGCCAGGGGGCGGACCCGCGCAGCATGTGCCAACTGACGTAGGTCTTCAGACCGTCTAGCGACTCGCTTTCGAGCACGGCGTTGACTTGCTTGAAGAATTCAGGGTTGGAAACGTTGAGTTCGGAAAATTTGGGCGCAGCGATGTCGGTGAAGTAGCGATCGAAGTAGAAATTGGGGGCCATCGCGAGAACGGCATCGCGGGTCATTTTGTGGTCACGGTTTTTGGGATCGCGGCGCATGGTGCGGTCCATGGATGCCTTGGCGAGTTCGGTCTCAATGCGCAGAACCGTCTGTGCGGAGCCGCCTGCCTGCTGCGGGGACTGGCCGGCGAGGGTGAACATCTGAGTGATGTAATCCACCAGATGCTTGCGCATTTCCGTCATGCGGGCATCGTCTTTCAGATAGTAATCCCGGTCGGGCAGCGACAATCCTCCCTGGTCGATGTAGGCGATTACCTTATTGGCATTGTGGAGGTCAGAGGCGGAATAAAAATTGAACAGCGGGTTGGGGCCGATCAAGTGGACCTGGGCGATGACGTCGATGAGGCTGGCTTTGTCTTTGACGGCTGCGATGCGATCCAGTTCCGGCTGGAGCGGGGCCAGGCCTTTTTCGTCGACCGTCTTTTCGTCCATGCAGGCGCCATAGAAATCGCCGATCTTCTGTTCGACAGGCGTGCGGCCGGGTCCGCCGGCGGAGGCTTTATCCAGAATGTCTTTCAGGGTCACCAGGTTCCGCTCGTCGAGTTCGGTGAAGCTTACCCAACTGCTTTGGTCGGCGGGAATCTCGGTGTTCTTCAGCCAGTTGCCGCAGGCGTATTGATAGAAGTCAACGCAGGGGTCGAGGGTTTTGTCGATATTGTCGATGCTGAAGCCGACTGCCTTCTCGGGCGGCGCTGACTGCGCAAAACCGGCCAGGGCGAATGACAGAAAGAATGCGGGCAAGAAACGGGAAAAACGCATGGTTGACCTCGTTTAGGAGTGAACTGGAGATTGTAAGCCCGATGCGCTTGGACGAACAACCCAATAAAGAGTAAGCCCGGAGTACACTTACGAGGTCGAGGCCACTGGAACCAGCCGGGGGCATTTCCCGTATAGAGAGATGTGATGCGTACTTTCAAGATCTCGTTGATCGCGAGTTTAATTGGGACGGCGGCCGGGTTCTGGGCGTGGAAGCTGGATTTGACGAAAATATTCTGGCCTGCGCACCCCCAGCTCGGGGGATTCTTTCTTACCATCCTGGTCACAGTCGCGGTGCAATTGACGTGGCCAGCGGACAAGGCGAAAACTTAGTGCCGATGGCCTTGTTTCACAACACTCTGCGGCCGTTCTCTGCGGTCTCTGCGTTTTAGGGTTTAGCAGCGGCAAAGGCAAGAGCTTAAAACGCAGAGGTCGCTGAGCATGGCCGCAGAGTGCGCAGAGGACGGCGTATAATCCACCCTAACCAAACTTCTGCAAGGTGGATCATTCATGGCTTCAGGCAACGGCACTCCTGCGAATGGCAACGGGCAAGGCGCTTCCCATCCCCGGGCCGCATGGATCAAGCAGCGCAAGACCCAGAATAGCGACGGCAATTTCTCCCAGATGCACTATGCCCGCAAGGGCGTGGTGACTGAGGAAATGGAGTTTGTGGCGTTGCGCGAGAAACTCTCAGTCGAGCTGGTGCGGGAGGAAGTGGCGCGCGGGCGGATGATTATCCCGGCGAACATTCACCACGTTGAGTTGGAGCCGATGTGCATTGGCGTGGCCTCGCTGTGCAAGATCAACTCCAACATCGGCAATTCGGCGGTGAGTTCCGACATTGAGGAGGAACTGAAGAAGCTGCACACCTCGGTGCACTATGGCGCGGACACCGTCATGGACCTTTCCACGGGCGGCAACATTCATGAAATTCGTGAGGCGATCCTGCGGCACTCGCCAGTTCCGATTGGCACGGTGCCGATTTACGAGGCGATTTCACGGGTGAAGCGGATTGAGGACCTGACTGCCAGCGTGATGCTCGAAGTCATTGAAGAGCAGGCGGAGCAGGGCGTGGACTACATGACCATTCACGCCGGGGTGCTGATTCAGTATCTGCCGATGGTTTCCAAGCGCATCACCGGGATCGTGAGCCGCGGCGGGGCGATTCTGGCGCAGTGGATGGCGCATCATCATAAGCAGAATTTTCTGTATGAATGCTTCGACGACATTTGCAAGATCTTTGCCAAGCACGATGTCTCGTTTTCACTAGGCGATGGCTTGCGGCCGGGCTGTATTGCTGACGCCAGCGACGAAGCCCAGTTTGCGGAGTTGAAGACGCTGGGCGAACTGGCAAAGAAGGCGTGGGAATACGACGTGCAGGTGATGATCGAAGGGCCGGGGCACGTGCCTCTGGACAAGATCAAGGAGCAGGTGGAGAAGGAAAAAGAACTGTGTTACGAAGCGCCGTTCTACACACTGGGGCCGCTGGTGACTGATATCGCGCCCGGCTACGATCACATTACTTCGGCGATTGGGGCGGCCATGATTGGATGGCACGGGGCGGCCATGCTTTGTTATGTGACGCCCAAAGAGCACCTGGGGCTGCCCAACGAGAAGGATGTGAAGGACGGAATTATCGCGTACAAGATCGCGGCGCACGCGGCGGACATCGCGCGGCGGCGGCCGGGCGCCCAGGACCGCGACGACGCCCTCAGTTACGCGCGCTATAAGTTTGATTGGGAGAAGCAGTTCGCGCTCTCGCTCGATCCGGAAACGGCGCGCTCTATGCACGATGAGACTTTGCCGGATGATTACTACAAAGAGGCGGCGTTCTGCTCCATGTGCGGGCCGAAATTCTGCTCGATGAACTACTCCAGCAAAGTGGACGAGTACAACAAACAAGTGCACGGGCTGGAGAAAAAGGATTACTCGGAGTTGGTGGAGAAGCTGGTCAAGATCGGCTAGCAGGCGCCGAACGTCTCGCGTTCCTCCCCGTCTCCGTTTCGCGCTCTATTGCATCGCGGACTCGACCCTTGACTCCAGATCGAGGCGGAGCTGCATGAGGTAGGCCTTTTCCAGTAAAGCGGCTTGCAGCTCCTTGGGTTTGGGTACGGGAGGGAGGTGCAAGAACCGAATCAGAGATGTAATCCTGGCGAACCTTTCTAACTCTTCGAACATTTCCGGCAGGTTAATTTACGGCAGATGGTTGGGCTGTGACGCTCGTCACATGCGGTCAGTCTTGAGGCTGTGGAAGCGTTCCCAGGCCTCCCAGAACCGGAAATCTTCGTTGAAAGCTGGTTCGTCGCGCATGCCATCGAAGCGGGTTTGATTGACCACACTTGGACTTTTCGAGAAGTCATTTATTCCTTGTAATTTCATAGCCTTCTGCTAGGCTTCGTCCATCGTGACCCCGGAGGAACGAGAGCGGATGAATCTCCTCGTGCTCCAAATCCAGAGTGAGAAAGATCACGCCAAATTCATCAAACTGGTGCAAGAACTCAACGATTTACTTAACGATAGAAAGGGCCGCTTTCCTGGCAATTACCCAGCACAACAACAGGCTGAATAGGAACTACCGTCAGCAACACGTTAAGCCATTACCAAAGCTGGTTTTTGGTTGACCCTACGGTACCCGCGGAATATAATCCAACGCGCGGACGGTCTGGCCTGAGCAACATGGGCCGTGTCATTCGCGTTCTCTCCTGAGTTTGTGGCAAAGATCGTTCCCCCGGGTCTCCATTACTTTCATCGGCACAGGCGGTTCCCATGAAGGGTTCTGTCGCGAGAGTAAGGCCTATCAATCGTCCGTTGTCTCCTGTTCAGCCTGAGTTATTCCCCGTGGTCGGCATCGGCGCCTCGGCTGGAGGTCTGGAAGCCTTTTCCGAACTGCTGCGCAGCCTTCCCCATAAGACGGGAATGGCTTTCGTTCTGGTACAGCACCTTGATCCCACACATTCGAGCGATCTACGAGAAATTCTGACTCGGGTCACCAGGATTCCAGTGCAGCAGGTGGCGGATGGCGTGGCGGTGCGGCCGGACAACATTTATGTGATCCCGCCGAACACCAGCATGGCGATGAAGAATGGGGTTTTGCGGCTGGCGGCGCGCGTGCTGTCGCGGGGGCAGCACATGCCGATTGACCATTTTCTGCGCTCGCTGGCGGAAGACCGCGGCAACCGGGCGATCAGCGTGATTCTTTCGGGCACAGCTTCTGACGGGACCGAGGGCTCGCGGGCGATCAAGGCGGCCGGTGGAATCACTTTTGCGCAAGATGAAAAGTCGGCGAAGTATTCCAGCATGCCGCACAGCGCGGTGACGGCCGGATGCGTGGACTTCATTCTGCCGCCGGCGGGAATTTCCAAGGAACTGAACCGGGTGGCGCGGCACCCCTATCTGGCGCCGATTTCCTTGGGGAAATCGGAACCCACCATCGCCTTCGGCGGGCAAATGGAGGTGCTGCTTTCGCTGCTGCGCGAGGCCATCGGAGTGGACTTCACCCACTACAAGCAGACCACTCTGCAACGCCGCATCGAGCGGCGCATGGTCCTGCATAAACTGGAAAAGCTGAAGGACTACGTGCGCTATGTGCGCAGCACTCCGGGGGAAATTGAGGAACTGTACCAGGACATTCTCATTCACGTGACCGGCTTCTTCCGGGATCCGCAGGCCTTCGAGGCCCTCCGCAAGCACGTTTTCCCGGCGTTGTTTCGTGACAATCGCAAAGGCGGCACGGTGCGGATATGGGTGCCCGGCTGCTCGACCGGTGAAGAGGCCTACTCGCTGGCCATGGCGATGCTGGAATACCTGTGGCTGGAGACCACGCGGACGGCAAAGCCAGGGCTGGGAGCCACGCCTTTCCAGATTTTCGCCACCGACATCAGCGACGGTTCGCTCGACCGGGCGCGGGCCGGCCTTTATTCTGAGGCGCTGGTGGCAGGAATTTCTCCGGAGCGGCTGCGGCGGTTCTTCATGAGGATCGACGGCGGATATCAGATTGTCAAACCGGTGAGGGAGATGTGCATCTTTGCCAAGCAGAACATAGCCAAAGATCCGCCTTTCTCCAATTTGGACTTGATCAGCTGCCGCAATCTTCTCATCTACCTCGGCCCGGCGCTTCAGAAGCAAGTGGTCCCGACCTTGCATTATGCACTCAAGCCCAGCGGTTATCTGATGCTGGGCGGGGCGGAGAGTTTGGGGACGTATTCCGAGTACTTCTCGCCCCTGGACAAGAAGAACCGGGTCTACCAGAAGAAAAATTCGGCCACCCGCCTGCCGGCGCGCTTCGGCTCCCCTGACTCCAGCATTCGCCGCCGGGACCAGAACAAAGCCGCACCCGAGGTTTCGCCGGCGGCGATGCTTGAAAAGGAAGTGGACCGGTTGCTGCTCAATCGTTTTGCGCCTGCCAGCATTGTGGTCAACGAAGCGATGGAGATTGTGCACTTCCGGGGGAAGACCGGCCACTATCTGGAGCCGGCCACCGGCCAGCCCACCTTCAGCCTGGCCAAGATGGCACGAGAGGGTCTGCTGGTGGACTTGCGGGCGGCGATAACCAAAGCCAAAAAGGAAAACGCCACGGTGCGCAAAGTGGGCGCGCGGGTTCGCTCGAATGGGCACACCCGCGAAGTGAATCTGGAAGTCACTCCTCTACGGCGGCAGGGCGTTGGCGAGCGTTTCTACGTGATCGTGTTTCAGGACGCCCTTGCCCACTCCAAGGGCGGCCCGGAAAGGGCAAAGGCTCCCCAGGCGAAGGCCGGCGGCTCGCGAGAGAACGTGCGCCTGAAACGCGAACTGGCAGAGGTGCGGGAACAGTTCCAGACGCTGATTGAGGAGCACGATACGGTATCGGAGGAATTCAAGTCGGCCAACGAAGAAGTGCTTTCCGCCAATGAAGAGTTGCAAAGCACCAATGAAGAACTGGAGACGGCCAAGGAGGAGTTGCAATCGAGCAACGAGGAACTCACCACGCTGAATGAAGAACTGCAAAACCGGAACTCGGAGTTGACCGCGGTCAACAACGATCTGCTCAACGTGCTGGGGAATGTGACCATTCCAGTGGTGATTCTGGGGCAGGATCTGCGCATCCGCCGCTTCACCACTCCGGCGCAAAAATTGCTGAACCTGCTGCCCAGTGATGTGGGCCGCCGCCTGAGCGACATCCGTCCGAATCTCGACGTGGAGGACCTGGGGCAAGTCGCCGGGGAAAGTATCGACAATGTCTGCGCCGTGGAGCGTGAAGTCCGGGAGACCGGGACGGGCAACTGGCACCTGATGCGGGCGCGCCCGTACAAGACCTGGGACAACAAGATTGAGGGCGCAGTGGTCAGCTTCCAGGACATTGACACCTTGAAGCGCAATCTCGACCATATCCATCAACATGCGGATGCGCTGATTGAAACTGCCCGGGAATCGATCCTGGTTCTGGATGGCAAGCTGCGGGTCATCAGCGCTAATCTGGCTTTCTGTCGAAACTTTGAAGTCTCCCGCGAAGAAACCCAGCGCCGCGCGATCTATGACCTGGGCAGCGGACAATGGAACATCCCCAAGCTGCGCGAGTTGCTGGAAGACGTGCTCCCGCACGATGGGCGGGTGGAGGGTTTTGAGGTGATCCACGACTTCCCGCATCTGGGCCGGCGCCGGATGCTGCTGAATGCCCGGCGGATTGAGCCGCAGCCGGGAGAGAAGCTGATTCTGCTGTATATCGAGGATGCGACGGGGAAATGATGGCGGGGATCGGCTCCCCGGCCGGAGAGGACGCCGGCCCTACGTGAGCAATTCTTTGATTCGTTCGGCGGCCTCGATGCCGATGAACTCTCCGAGCGCGCGGTAGCTCTCAAACTGTAGCTCATCGAACCATTGGTCAGCGGTGCTCTGGTGCGGGAAGGTTTGGTGTTTGTCGAAGTATTGCCAGACATCGTCGGGCAGGATGTTCTCTTTGTGCCGCATGGTTGCGGATGGGGTCTTGGGGCGCTGCGGCATGCTGGCTTTGATGTACAGGAATTTCCCGCGATCTGTGGGGTCCTGGGGATCGTAATAAATATCTCCTACGACAAAGTTGTGCTGGCTTTCGCGTCCGCCGCCGTCCGGGCGAATCTGGCGAAAGTCGATATTGATTTCCGCGCCCAGATCGGTACGGGCCTTCTCCATCAGGTCGACCAGATTCTGACATTGATATTGATCGTCGCAATCGGCGTCGCAGGCCACGATCAGGCGGCAATGGCGGCGCAGCAGTTCGTAGACCGCGAGATTCTCGAAATGGCCGCCATCGGAGAGATAGACGTAGCTCTTCTTCTGGTCGCTTTGCGCGATCAGTTCAGAAAAGAGATACCACAGACCGAGCCTGGGGCCGGGACTCCGCCACTTGGAGCGATAGCGGGGATTTCCCATCCACCATCCCAGGCGGACGTCGAACAACGTCATGAACAAGCCGGTGGCCGCAGAGGTGTAGTAGCCCATGTTGGGGCTGGCGGCGGCGCCGGAGATGGCCATGGCGGTGCCGAGCGCGATGCCATCTTCAGATGTGATCTGGGAAAAGGAGCTTTTGGTGCGTCCCTGTCCGGTGGGCGAAAAGGTGTTTGCGAAGGTCGGGCCCTCGGAATTTTCCCGCAGAAACCAGCTTTCGCCGTGTCCAGGAACATTGACTTCGTATCCACAGAAAAGGGGGCTGAACACGAATGACTTGGCCCGCCGGCTGGCGTAACCGAGTTCTCCTCCACCGGTGATGTTGAGGGCGGCGTTCAACAGAGGATAAGGACCGGGATAGCCGGCGGCAAGGTCGGCTAACGCGACATCATCGTTGGGATCAAATCCGGTAAAGGGCTGTGGCTTCCGTTTGGGGTTCGAGGCTCCCAGATAGCAGCGCACCAGGCGGTTGCGGTAGAAGTGATGCAGGGAAAAATCGTTTACGTCAACCCGCAGGGAAAGCAAGAGGCAAGCAAACCACAAGACCCCCGCTACCAGCAACATGGGTGGAAGAACGACGCTTCGCGGACCCTGTCCTCCATGTTGCACTTTCCAGTAGAGCTGGGATAGGGCGGGCCAGGTATAGGATTGGGCGGCCGAGCCGGAGGCAGCCGGCGAATCGGCGCCCAAATGCCATAGCGCAGTGGTCTGATCCGGGGCAAAGGCCAGACCGGCGCCGACGTGCACGGCGGTCGCGAGCAACAGGAACAGGCCGGTTGCAAAAACATAGGGCGCCGCTTTCGCAATCAGATCCAGAATGCGCGGCGATTTCACGGAGGCGGCGGCCTTCTCCATGAGACCGGCGTCTTCGTCATCCGGCTTCCTGGGCTTGCCCGGTTTGCCGCTAGTGGTCGCGCTGCTGGCTGCTCTGACTCCCAAATAATTGTGCAGCAGCCAGAGGAGCGCGGGGATGATGCTCCAGGTTTCAAGTTTGAACAGCGCCCAGCGGACCAGCAGCGGCCCGAAGGCACAAATTGCGGTCAGGAGCAGCCACCCCAAGGTGGCCAGCATCATGTAGCCACCGAGGCGGGCCCACCACTCGCGCACCAGGTCTCTGCATCCTCTGCCGGTAATGCCCTGATGAAAAGCTCCGCAACTGAGCAGAATAAGTACCACCGCGCCCGGGCCCAAGGCGATGACGGTCCATTGCATCGCGGGGGAGCCTTTCAAATGGGTCAAGACCACGGCGTATTCCCTTAGCAGGCTGGCGCTAATCGCGCCGGCGACCGCCGACGAGAACAGCAGCGCTGAGAGGGAAACCATGCCGTCGTGCTGCTTGCCGGTGAACCGGGTGCGGAGAGCGACGAAAAGCGCCACCAGCGCCCACACCACGAAATAGAAAATCGCACCTCCGGCTGCCCAGTACCATGGCGACTTCTCGAAGATCGCCGGCACTGCCCTGCCGAATCGCAGCGCGTACTGTTCGGAGACGGCCAGGCGCCACAATCCGGAATTCAACAACACCGACGCCGCCAGGAACGGCATCATCACGGTCATGGTCACTTTTACTCTTTGGAACCACGACTTGCTGATGTCCTTGCGCAGAGTCTGGTCCACGACGCTGAAGCCCATGGCGACCGCGGCGGCGAAGAGCACGATGCAGCCCCACCCGACCATGTCCCAGCCGAGTCCCCAGGAGCGGACCAGCGCGAGCAGCATCACGTCGCAGAGGACGAAGAAGCCCAGGAACAGCAACCCCAGGATGGTCTGATTCAGAAAGCAGTTACGCGACCAGGTGCCGATCATCGCCCAAGTGTCGAGGGAGAACGCACCGCTGTGCGGAGTCAGATAGTTGCTGTACAGGCGCAGCCAGCGCAGGAAGGACCGCTCGTGCCGGGCGCCGGGCTGATAATCTTCTGGAACCAGGGCCTTCTCCACATCCTTGAAGGAAGAGCCGGGAACGTTGGCGAGATACCGCTTGGTTACAGCCGCCAGCCAACTGCCAACATAACCACCTCCCGAAACCGTCGAGAGATAGTCGAACTTGTGGAGCAACTCGCGCCTCGCCAGGGCTTGCAGAATGCCGAGATTAAATGTGGCACTGCGGATGCCCCCGCCGGAGAAGGCCAGGCCGATGAGAGAATCCTGGGTCTTCTCTGCGGAGACGCCTCTGGCTTTGCGGGCGGCCTTGATCTGATCGATTTCCTTCTCCAGAACGGTAGCGAAGGTGACCGGGCAATCAGCGGGTCTGGTGGCTAGTGGTTGGTCGCAGGGGTCACGTTCAGTCTCGGGCATAGAAGCCCCTTTCCCCCCTCTTATGAGTTGGGAGAAAGCTAAACAGGACAGGCATTGAAGTCAAGGGCCTTGCCAGAAATAAAGGAACCAACCCGGCTGCCGAGCCGTACTATCGGATGACACACGCTGAATGTCGTGTGAACTGTTATGCTTTCTGGCGGTGCTTTTCAAGCTTAGAAGAGAGAAGGTCGCGAGCATGTTCATCGTGCAACGTCGGTTTGTCTGGTTGTTTGTGATATTGGCCACGTTTCCGGCGCTGGGGCAAACGCCCGCGGGGCTCTCCATCCCCAGCACAACTTCGGCCATCAACTCTGCCGCTCCAATGTCACAGCGAGTGGTGCACTACGAGATTGACGCCAAGTACAATGCCAAGGCCCACACTCTAGAAGCGAATGAGACGCTGACCTATCACAACCTTACCGGTCAGCCGCTGGACAGCTTTCCCTTCCATCTTTACTTGAACGCTTTCCAAACCTCTTCCACCTTTCTGCGCGAGGGGAAACGCGAGGGCACGCGTGGCCAGGACTTTGAAAAATGGGACCCCAGGAGCAACGGCGCGAGCGAGATCAAATCGTTTGAAGTTGTCGGACAGGGCGACCTTACATCGCAGTTGCAATTTATTCATCCCGATGACGACAACAAGGACGACAAAACGGTGGTGCAGGTACACCTGCCCAAGCCGATTCCGGCCGACGGCTACGTGCAGTTCAAAATCAAATTTCACGATCAGTTTCCGAAGACGGTGGCGCGCTCCGGCTGGGACCGCGATTTTGTGCTGGGCGGGCAGTGGTTCCCCAAGGTTGGGGTGTGGTGGCACGGGGCATGGAACTGCCATCAGTATCACGCTTACACGGAGTTTTTTGCCGACTTTGGAGTTTATGACGTCAGGCTGACGGTGCCGCAAAATGAAGTGGTCGGCGCCAGCGGCATTGAGGTCAGTGACGTGGACAACCCCGATGGCACCAAGACGGTAGCCTACCACGGCGACGACATCCACGACTTTGCCTGGACTGCCAGCCCGCATTACAAAGTTTTTGAGGATACATATTCCGGGATGATGGGGCCGGTGAAGATTCGCATCCTGCTGCAACCCGGGCACTGGTCACTGGCGGAGCGCCATAATCGCATCACGCACCAGGTCATGGAGACCTTCGAGCACTGGTACGGGCCGTATCCCTATAAGACCATCACGGTTGTCGATCCCGAACCGGGATCGCCTTCGATTGGCATGGAATATCCGACGTTTTTCACCGCCGGAGTCGGCTGGTTTGATCCGAAGGCATTCCTCAGCGAACCGGAAGGCGTGATTGAGCATGAATATGGCCATCAATATTGGTACGGCATGGTGGCCACGAATGAATTCGAGAATGCGTGGATGGACGAAGGCATCAATCAATACACGGAAGTTAAAGTGATGGATTCACTGTTTGGGCCATCCACGTCTGTCTTCAATCATCTCTGGGGGGTGACGGCGGGGGAGCGGGGGGTGGATAGGGTGTTCATGCTGGGGGTCGCCGATCTCGATCCTATGACCCGCATGGGCTGGAAGTTTGCGGGGGATGGAAGCTACAGCGGGATCACCTATGGCAAGACGGCGGTGGTTTTACTCACTCTCGAAAGCATCATCGGCGAAGACACCATGCGCCAGGCCATGCATACCTACTTCATGCGCTACCGCTTTACCCACCCGTCTCCGGAAGATTTTCTGAAAACGATTGAGGAGGTTTCCGGCAAGGACCTGCGCTGGTATTTCAACCAGGCGGTTTATGGAACCGAGGTGCTTGACTTCCGCGTGCTCAAGGTCAGTTCGGTGCCAGTCGAGTGGTACAAGGAAGATCTCAACGAGAAGAAAGGCGAGACCCCGTATGTGGACAACGTCTGGATCCAGCGCAAGGGGGGTTTTGTCATTCCGGTGGATATAGAGGTGAAGTTTGATAATGGCGAGCGGGTCCGCGAACACTGGGATGCGCAGGACCGTTGGGTAAGGTACCAGTATCAGAAGAAGGCGAAGATCGAAGCGGTGGAAGTGGATCCCGACCACAAGCTGCAATTCAACCGCGATAACTTCAAGGCCAGCTATCTGGCGGAGGCGAAGCGGGCTCCGGCGAACAAGCTGGTGAACTATTGGGAATTCGTGAGCGAGTTCGCGGGCCAATTTCTTACGTGGTTCCTGGTCTAGGAGATTTTGCATGAATGAAAAAACGGGTCTGATTTCTTCAGGGGCAGGCATTGCGCGGCGTAACTTGCGTTACATCGTATGGTTCTTTCTGCTGAATTTATTTTTCGCATGGTGCGGAACTTCGGGCCTGGGCACGCACGCGCATGGCATCATGGACCACAGCGGATACTCCGACAAGTTGCTGCACGGCTTCGACCTCCCTGCCCTGGTGGAGTTGATCAACCGACCTGATTTCGGGCCGATCAAGAGCACGACCGCGCCGATGATGATTTTTGCTGTCCTGTTCCTTCTGGCGAATCTGATTTTTATGCCGGGCGTGCTGCTCGGGTATTCTTCCGATCACCGCATTTCACGGGATGAATTCTTTCGCGCCTGCGGGAGGAATTTGTGGCGGTTTGTGCGGCTCTTTGTGATGGCTGCGATCGTGGTGGGGATTGTGTGCGGCGCGCTGGCGCCGGCAATCGATGCGCTGGCCAAAGCCGCGGACAAGACGAACTATGAGAGGCTTCCCTTCTTCACTCAACTCGGCGGCTGGGTGGTGACATTTCTGATCTTGAATACGGTTCGGATGTGGTTTGACCTGGCACAGACCGACGTGGTGTTGCGCGATGAGCCGGCGGTGCGAAAGTCGGTGGCAGCGGGGTTCGGCATGGCACGCAAGAACTTCGCCCGGCTCTTGATTACATACGCGGAGATCAGCGTGGTTGGGCTCGCGATCTTGGCCGGCGGCATCGTGCTCTGGAACATGATCGTGCCTGCCGCCAGCGTTCTGGGAGCCTTCCTGGTGGCCCAGGTAACGATGTTGTTGCTGCTCGCGACCCGCTTCTGGCAGCGTGCTTCGGCGGTAGCGTTTTATGTGAAGCGCACGGCGGAGCCGGTGCTGGAGACGGCGCCAGCGCAGGCGGTGGTCGCGGCTTCGTAAGACCTCAGCGCCACGCGCGGCGGTATCCTATAGGCATGAAGGCCGCAGTCTTACGCTCTTCCGGCAGTGTTTCGAATCGCGCGTTGCAGATCGGCGACGTTCCTGAGCCTAAAATCCAGCCTGGACAAGTCTTGCTGCGCGTACGCGCCTGCGGGGTCTGCCGCACCGACCTGCACATTGTTGAAGGCGAGCTTCCTGCGCGCCTCCCGGAGCTGATCCCCGGACACCAAATTGTTGGCGACGTAGTCGCCGGAGCCACGGCGGAGTTTCCGGTGGGCGCGCGCGTCGGAGTTTCCTGGGTCGGCGGCACCGATGGCAAGTGCTGGTATTGCCAGCACAACTACGAGAATCTGTGCGACTCGCCTACCTTTACCGGATATAGCGTGAACGGCGGATACGCTGGGTACGCAACGGCGCGCGCTGACTTCGTGTTTCCCCTCCCGGCCGCACTCGATGACCTGCACGCGGCGCCGCTTTTGTGCGCCGGCATTATCGGGTTCCGGGCGCTGCGGGTGGCAGGGGTGGAGCGGGGAGAGCGTGTGGGTCTATTCGGATTTGGGGCGTCGGCACATCTCGCGATCGCGGTGCTCAAGGCGTGGAATTGTGAGGTTTACGTTTCGACGCGCGGCGAATCGCATCGGCGGCTGGCGGCATCGTTGGGAGCGGAATGGGTGGGCGGCGAGAACGACAGGCCTCCGGTTGCGCTCGACCGTGCCGTGACCTTCGCCCCCAGCGGTGCGGTGGTGATTGCGGCGCTGGGCAGCTTGCGCAAAGGCGGCGTGGTGGCGATCAATGCCATTCACCTGGACTGCATTCCGCAGTTCGACTATGACAGCCTGTTGTGGGGTGAGCGGCAGATACGCAGTGTGACCAACATGACGCGCGAGGACGCGCGGGATTTCCTGCGCACCGCGGACGAGATTAAGTTGCGGCCCAAGGCCACAGCGTTCTCATTGGATCAAGCGAATGAAGCGTTGCAGGCGGTCAAGAATGACGCGATCGACGGGGCGGCAGTGATCGTGCCCTGAAATCGCCTATCCCGCCCGGCAGCGCCCCAAACTTAAAGACGCCCCGGACTCTTTCGAATCCGAAGCGCCTGAACAGCCCTCCCCCGAAAACTGCTCACTTAGGAATGTAAGCGGAGCGGCAAAAATCGTAAATGGCACGAGCGGGCGGTAGCACTCCCCGTCCGTGCTACTGTGCAAAACTCCGTCATCCCGGCCCTCGAGCGCCGGTTCAGAGCCGTTGTGATTCCGTTTCCCCGGGATTTCATTTATGCTTTGCGATCAGGCTTCAACTGGGGGGAACTTGATCCGGGCTTATCGTCTTGTCGCAATTCTGCTTGCATTTACCTTTGTTTCAATCGCGGCCGTCGGCCAGTCTTATCCCGAAAGCACCTATCAGGACTTGCACTGGCGAATGATCGGGCCCTTTCGGGGTGGAAGAACCCGGGCGGTGGCGGGAGTGCCCGGCCAACCCAACCTGTTTTACATCGGCCAGGTCAACGGCGGGGTGTGGAAGTCTGACGATTATGGACGCACCTGGAACCCGATCTTCGATTCGCAGCCAACGCAGTCGATTGGTGCGATTGCCATAGCGCCCTCGGACCCTAACATTATTTACGTGGGCAGCGGTGAAGGGCTGCACCGCCCCGACCTGTCAGTGGGGAATGGAATCTACAAATCCACCGACGCGGGGAAGACATGGACGCACTTTGGGCTTGAGGATGCGCAGCAGATTCCGGCGCTGGCGGTTGATCCCCACGATCCCAACCGGGTGTTCGCGGCGGTGTTGGGACATCCTTACGGCCCCAGCACCGAACGTGGGATTTTTCGTTCGACAGATGGCGGAGTTACCTGGGAGAAAGTCCTCTACAAAGACGAGAACACCGGCGGCTCGGACATTGCGATGGACTCGTCGAATCCGAATATTTTGTACGGGGCGCTGTGGGAAGTGCGGGAGGGGCCGTGGGAAGACGGCAACATTTTCAGTGGAAGCGGTGGCGGGTTGTTCAAGTCGATTGACGGGGGCAACACCTGGAAGCAACTCACAAATGGCCTGCCCGCGGATTTGGCGCAGGTGAACATTGCCATTGCGCCCAGTTTGCCCAGCCGCATTTATGCCACAGTCGGCACCACACGGCGGGGAGGTTACGGCACCGGCGCGGGGCTGGGGTTCTACCGCTCGGACGATGCGGGCGAAACCTGGAAACTGGCAACCACCGATGGGCGGGCGTCGATGCGGATCGGCGGAGGCGATTTGCCGATTGCACGCGTCGATCCCAAGGACCCTGACGTGATCATTACCACCGGCATTGTGACCGCACGTTCGAGCGATGGCGGGAAAACCTGGACGAGCATTCGCGGGGCGCCGGGCGGCGACGACTATCAGAATCTTTGGATCAATCCCGACGATCCCAGAATTATTCTGCTGGTCAGCGACCAGGGCGCGGTGGTGACGGTTGACAGCGGCGAAACCTGGAGTTCCTGGTATAACCAGCCCACCGCACAGATTTATCACGTAGCCACTACCAACACGTTCCCCTATCGCGTTTGCGGGGCGCAGCAGGAGAGTGGCTCGCTTTGCATTTCAAGCCGCGGGAATGACGGGGAGATCACGCTACGGGACTGGCATCCGGTAGGCGTGATTGAGTATGGATATGTGGCGCCTGACCCGCTTGATTCCGACATAATTTACGGCGGCGGGCGGAATGAAGTCTCCAAGTACCACTTGTCCACGGGACAGGTGCAGAACGTCACGCCGATTCCGCTTCGCGGGGATTACCGGGTTGATCGGACGGAACCGACGATGTTTTCCCCGCTCGATCCGCACACTCTTTATTTCGCCAGCAACATGCTGTTCAAGACGGTGGATGGCGGGAACAACTGGCAAACCATCAGTCCTGACCTCACCCGGCCGGATCCAGGCGCTCCGCCGAGCATTGGCCCGCTCTTGGCCAAGAACCCCGACGCTGCCAAACAACGTGGCGTGATTTATGCGCTCGCGCCCTCGTTTCACAATGTGAACACCGTTTGGGCGGGTACGGACGACGGCCTGATCTGGATAACGCGCGACGGAGGGAAAAACTGGACAAACATTACCCCTCCTGAATTGACTGCCTGGAGCAAGATCACGCAGCTCGAGGCGTCGCATTTTGATGACAAGACCGCCTACGCTTCGGTCAGCCGCTTTCGGGATGACGATCTTCGTCCTTATATTTACCGCACCCACGACGGCGGCAAGAGCTGGCAGTTGATCACCAGCGGGCTGCCCGATGCTCCGGTGGATACTGTGCGCGAAGATCCGGTGCGCAAGGGGTTGCTGTTCGCGGGCACGGAGACGGCGGTGTGGGTCTCATTTGATGACGGCGATCACTGGCAGTCTTTGCAGCTCAATCTACCGCATACGTCGATGCGCGATCTTTGGATTCATGAGAACGATCTGATTGTGGGCACTCACGGCCGCTCTTTCTGGATTCTGGATGATATTTCACCGCTTCGGCAATTAACGGATGCGACCGCGAAATCCGATGTTCTGTTCAAGCCCGCTCCGGCCTACCGTGTGCGCCGGAGCACTTATACGGATACTCCCATTCCACCGGATGAAGCGTTGGCGAAGAATCCGCCAGACGGGGCGATTCTGGACTATCACCTGGCCAAGCCGGCGGCTGAAGTCGCGATTGAGATTCTGGACACAAAGGGCGCCGTGGTGCGCCGTTGCTCGAGTACTGACCAGCCGGAGCAGACCGAGTCACAACTCAAGCAGCAAATCATTCCGCTGTACTGGATTCGTCCGTTCCGGGTTCCGTCCACTCAGCCAGGGATGCATCGCTGGGTGTGGGACTTGCGCTATGCGACGCCGCTTGCCCCGCATTACGAATACCCTATTTCGGCGGTTCCGCATGACACCCCGCGAACACCACAGGGGCCGCTGGCGCTGCCGGGGAGCTATACCGTGCGGCTCACAGTGGGCGGGCACAGCTATACCGCTCCGCTGGTGGTGAAAATGGATCCGCGAGTAACTACTTCATCCGCCGGCTTGGAGGAGATGTTCGACCTACAAACGCGCCTTGCTTCCCTGCTGACGCAGAGCACCCATGCGGTGGTGCAGACACGATCCATACGGGAGCAGATCAAGGCGCTTCTTCCGCAGGCCAGCGGGACCGTCAAAGAGTCACTACAAGCGCTCGATGACAAAATCAAAGTTGTCATGGAGGGCGCCGCGAAGCCGGTGCCGGGAGCGAAAGAGCCGACGCTCAGCCGCGTAAACGGGGCGGCCGATACGCTTTACACCGAGGTGGACCGGGCCGATGCAGCGCCTACCGCGGCGCAAGCAACGGCGGCACAAGCGACCGAGCGAGATGTTGCGATTGTCCTGAAACGATGGGAGGAGATGAAAGCCTCAGATCTCGACCAGCTAAACGCACAGCTTCGCGGCGCGGGTCTGCGCGAATTGACACTCAAGATTCAGTATGACGTTGAAATCGGCGAGGGGGACGAGGAGTAGGTGGGTTGTCCCTCGCGGCGGGAGCACGTCAGCTTAGGTGCACGAACTGCTTCCAAGCCGGACCTGGTCGTGGGAACTCAACATTCGTATGTCTTCCGCAAGGCGCGCAGGGCGTGCATCGCGTCGTCCATGGCGAGCTCTTCTTCGATATGGTCTCCTGGGTTCTGAAACAATTCCCGCGCCCGCTGGACAAGAGCCTTGTCCGCTTCAGCAATACGCTCCGACATCTTGGAGTGATCAGGCTCAAGCAAAGCGGCTTTGTAATGTTCCACCCACGCAGATACCGCCAGGGATTTCGCAATTCCCGTGTTCATGACGATTTCCTTCTCTATGGGGTATGCGTTCGCGCATACGTAGCAGACCGGAAGACGTACATCCCATGTTTTATCGATGCCCTCTAGCCAGAGCATCACGCCAACATACGTAAGCACGGCGCCACAGCGGGAGCAAGCACGGCCTTCCTGAGTTTGCGCGGACAGTTCGTCCAGAACTCCGTGGATGGAACCGCTGACATTCGATGGTTCATTGTGGAGGGGCACAAGAGAAATGCTAGAAGGGTGCTGTGAGACCGTCTATCCCGTTGTCGGCTTACAAATGTGCGCTTACGCACGCTACGAGTTCTGGGTCTCTGTGTGCCAGTTCTTTAGCTGACGCTGGATAATCTCATAGCAGTCGCAGGCAGCATCCTCAAGTTTTGGTCTGTCCAGAATGGTCACGTTGCCTCGCGTATAGTGGATCATGCCCGCCCTCTGTAACATGCTGGCGGCCACGCTGACGCTTGACCTGCGGGTTCCAAGCATCTGACCCAGGAATTCCTGCGTCAGCGGAAGGTCGTCTGAGCCAATGCGCTCTCGGCTCATCAGCAACCATCGAGCAAGTCTTTCCTCCACGTCATGCAAGCGGTTGCAAGCAGCAATCTGGGTGGACTGCATTGCCAGGCGCTGAGCAAAGCGTTGCAACTCCAGCTGCAATTGTGGACAGCGAGGCAGGATTTTCTGGAATGCATCGACATCCACCCTGAACGCAGTTCCCTCACCCTGGGTGACGACTCTCGTGGCACTGCTACGAAATCCGGCAATGATTGGCACGCCGGCGAAGCCTTCCTTTCCAATCAGTCCGACTTCCACGCTTTTTCCGTCGGGCTGAACGGCGAGAACGGATTGTAGCCCGGTGTTGACGAAATAACCCGACTTGATTTGCTCTCCTGCTTCGTGAATGATCGTATGAAGTTTCAAGCGAACAAACTCCAGCTTGGGAAAAAGTTCTTCATTTTCACGGCGGGGCAGCCTCAACAAAATTTCTTTGCCACACCGTGGCCGTCGCCGTCTATCTTGACGGTCCTAAGCGGAGTTTTAGCTGGAGAAACGGAATTTTTTCTCACCATAAACGGCTCCTTTGCGCAGCGAAAACGCTGTCTGATTTTCGCAAGGAACCGTCTCCCGAAAGCGGGGTACGGCGGAGGGATGCTAGATGAGACACCTCCACACTACTCTTATTTCGCCCCTTGTGCGAAAAAGAAGCAATTCGAACCTCCGATGAGCTGTATCTGGTATCGCACTTAACAAGTTACGCTGCCGTACAGAGTTCGCTGTATTGTCCTTGCCAGCCAACGATCTAGTATGAAATCTGCCTTTCCCTGTCGCCATCCACCGTCAGCACGCTTCGACCTCGGCTAGCAACCCGCCAAGGCAGTTCACGGAGGGTTCGTGGCCTATAAAATTCTGATCGCGGACGACAGTCCCATCGTCCGGCGCTCGCTCCGCTCCTACATCGAGCAAGAAACCGACTGGCAGGTATGCGAAGAAGCAGAAAATGGAAAGGTTGCCGTTGAAAAAGTCAGAGAATTGAAGCCTGATATTGTGCTCTTGGACGTGCAGATGCCAGTGATGAACGGCTTTGAAGCGGCTCGCAGGATTAAGCATGAATTTCCCGCAATTCAGATTCTCATGATCAGCCAGTTCGCGTCCGGTCCATTCGCACGTGAAGCCATTGCGGCGGGAGCGAGCGGATTTGTCGCGAAGAATGACGTTTCCAGCGAATTGGTTTTAGCGTTGCGGAGAATTGAGTCGCTGATGCAAGCGGAAGAGAAATGAGTTCGAGAAGAACTATTACAAGCCCAAGAGATGCACGCTGAAGATAGTCGGCGGAACGAGGATTGCTCGAATGCTGGCTGAAGAAGAACAAACGCTAAGGACAGACTCGGACGACTGGTTCGCCTACAACGGCAGGCGTTACCTGCGGAGCCGGTAGCACCACCGTTACCCGTGTTCCGTGCCCATTCGATTCGATTTCTAGAGTTCCGCCCAACCGCCTTACTCGTTCCCGCATGCCACGTAACCCCATACCGCGTTGAGCCGGCGATTCGAGCGCAAGTTGCTTTTCGAGTGGAATCCCTTTGCCTGCGTCTTGGATTTCAACTCGTAAATGAGACTGGTCGTGGATAATGCGAATTCCGGCTGTCCGGCTGCCGGCATGGCGGTGAATATTTGTCAGACCCTCCTGAACCACCCGGAAGATGGAAAGTTCCATTTCATCGGACAACCGGCCGAAATTAGATGGAACGTCCAGCTTTACGTCAATCTTACTGCGCTCGGAGAACCCATTGACGTAGCAACGGACGGCACATGCGAGACCAGCTTCATCCAGCAAGGGCGGGTGCAGCAAGTGCGAAATTGTACGAATCTGCTTAGTGATTTCCTGGACCATCCCGTTGTTTTCGGCGAGGCGCCTGGCTGCTTCAGGACTCAGCTTATGAAATTCCGCCTCCGCAAAGCTGCTGTTCATACCGATCGCAGCCAGTAGCTGTCCCACACTATCGTGCAACTCGCGGGCAATCCGCCTCCGCTCTTCGTCTTGCAAAATAGCCATGTGAGCATTAAGCATTTCGAGTTGTCGTGACTTGCGGTGCAACTCGGCGAAGATTTTGACTTTCGCTCGTAGCAGTTCTGGAATGATCGGGACGGAAATGTAATCCACTGCTCCGTGTTCATATCCCTTGAGCCGATCCAAGTCCGTCATCCGCGTTCCGGAAATAAAGACGATGGCAACATTCTGAAAGCGCGGGTGTCGCCGGATCAGCTTGGCGAGTTCAAAACCATCCAGGTCCGGCATGTTTACGTCCGTCAGGACGATGGCGATGTCGGTTCTCAAGAGATGTTCCAAGGCTTCGGTCCCGGAATGAGCCGGGATCAAGTTCTCGCCCAATTCATCGAGGATTGCTGTATAGCTGAGCAGTTTGCCCGGCTGGTCATCCACCATGAGAATGTTGATCTTCTCATCCACGGCATGACACTCCGCTGATTTTGCTCATCCTTAGCCCGAGGCGGCGACACAACAGCGGAGGCTGTCGGGTGAACAACGTGACTATGCTACTAGTAAGCGACCTGACCAACGAATACAGTGAACCATGTATCGCTATGACCTGATTCACCTAAGTCCGCACGAAGCAGGGTTGCGGATTTACTCTTGTGGCGCCTCCAGCGCACATCATGGAGGGTCGCGGCCAAGCTGTGCCGATATCAATCAAGACCTGCCCAAGCGTAGCTTGGACGGAGCACGCAAGGAGTTAGACTAGACGAGTGGATGGGCCAGCCCCGGCAGGAGGCCGCCCGTGCTTCAAAACCATCCCCCAAAGATCAAGCTAGCAGGCTGGGGGCAGACGACATCAGCACGTTAACACCGTCGCTCGTTCGTTATAAAGAAAAGATAGCAATTCCCGGCTTTGTGTTTCAGGAACAAATACAGCAGTGTTCGCTTGACACCTTGAGCACGGAAAGGACAGAAAGTGCGAGCAAAATCGCTCCAACTGCTCAGGAAACGCGACGGCACCTGGAAGTACACAACGCTGAACAAGTTCAACGGTTCGGATGGTGCCGGACCGAACGGGGTCACGGTTGGTTCTGACGGAAATCTATACGGCACGACTACCGCTGGTGGCAAATACAATGGCGGCGTGGTTTTCGGGATCACGCCGTAGGCTTTTCTGCGGTTAATGCTCGTAACGAACGCTCCGTGTAGCAAGGTTTCGTCTGCGAATGCCCGTGATCGACGGTCCCCTAGCTCTGATGGGACAAAGACGATATTCAAAGCAGCCGCCTGCTTTTGGGCTGGCACCCACTCAAGTAAGACCAAATTGTCGAATCCATACTGCCACTCCAGAATTTGAACTATGATTTTCGCCAGGGTTTGAACTATGATTTTCGCCAGGGGTAGATCAAATGTCATTTCTTCCGCTACAGAGGATCCGATGCTCTCAACTCTAGTCACCCGCAAGATATGTAATTTCACTTCTCGACTTCTCATTGTGCTGGCCGCGGCGGTGGTGTCGGCGCAGACTACGACCTCAGCGGGCGTGCGCGAGACAGTTCTTTACAGTTTCGGAGGTGGAGACGGGGCGGGTCCCCTGACTGGCGTCATCGCGGATACGTCGGGCGCATTTTATGGCGCGGCAGTGTTCGGCGGTTACGCGCAAGAGGGTGTCGTGTTCAAGCTGACGCCGGGCAAATCGGGATACGTGGAGAGCGTAATCTACAGCTTCACCGGCGGTGCCGATGGTGCCAAACCGACTGGTATCGTGGCCGACCCCAATGGTGTTCTCTACGGCACGACGTCTATTGGCGGCACTCACGAGAATGGAACTGCCTTCAAACTTACGCCAGCAAAGTCCGGTTACACTTTCGATCTGATCTACAGCTTCCGTGGCGGTTCGGACGGCTCGCAGCCCATTGGCGCACCGGTGCTCGACCAGCTAGGAAACATCTACGGCGTCACGCAGCTTGGTGGCACGAGGAACGAGGGAATCGTCTTCCAATTTACTCCTGGTGAGTCGGGCTACACCGAGAACATTCTTTACAGCTTCACCGGAGGCGCCGACGGGAACTTGCCAGAGGCGGGCTTGACGATCGATCGTAAGGGCTCGTTGTACGGCACTACATACTATGGTGGTACCGCAGACTCCGGCACTGTGTTCAGGCTGACATGGAATGGGCAAAGCTATGTGGAAGAGACTTTGTATAGTTTCCAGGGAGGAAGTGATGATGGTCAGCAACCTTTTGCTGCGCCAACGGTTGATGAACGAACTGGCGACGTGTTCGGCACGACGCAATATGGCGGCTCGAGGCGCGGAGGGGTAGTGTTCAAGCTGACACGATCGGGTTCCACTTATAAAGAGAACGTTCTCTATGCCTTTGACTGCAGCAATTACCAAGCCGGCTGCTATCCCGAGAGCCAACTTCTGTTGCGGCCCGACGGCAGTCTCTATGGAACCGCCAGCCTGGGTGGAGGCGGCTGCAATGGGATTGGTTGCGGCTCGGTTTATCGGCTGCTGTCATCAGGAAACGGCTATTCCTTTCAGTACATTTACAACTTCGGCGATCCCGCTAATGGTGCCGAGCCGGAGTGGACGGCCCTCATCATCAGGAATGAGGCCCTGTACGGGACTACTCGATCGGGAGGATCCAAGATCAATTGCGGTGACGGCGGTCCCGGCGGTGTTCCCGGTTGCGGCGTGCTGTTCCGGCTCACTCGTTGAAAAGCACCTACCTAAGCTAATGCACGGTGAAGTGCTTCATCCCACAGGGATATTCGGGAAGTTCTTACGCAATCGAGTCGTCGGTTGGATCTTCAATGGCACTTAAATGTCCGAGTCAAAACGAGTCTTCCTTTCCGCTGAATGGCGAGACCTCGTGATGTTGAACTACGAGGTTGAACCCAATCTATTGAGTCGGTACGTTCCGCATGGCACGACGCTTGACTCATTCAACGGACGAACATACCTTTCCCTGGTCGGCTTTCGGTTCTGCAACACCAAGTTGCTTGGCTATTTCCCAGTTCCGTTTCACACCAATTTCGACGAAGTAAATCTGCGCTTCTACGTGCGTCGGAAAGAAGGTAATGATGTTCGGCGAGGTGTCGTCTTCATTGCCGAGGTCGTGCCCAGACGAGCAATTGCGATGACCGCTCGCTTGGTGTACGGGGAAAACTATACCCACCTGCCGATGAAGCATCGCATCGAGGCGCAAGACTTGAACAAGACAACAGAGTATCGATGGAAAATCGGCGACCAGTGGTGCACAGTCTTTGCTCAGGCCGTTGGTCTTCCGTCTCAGCCTCAGGAAGGGAGTCTGGAACAGTTTATTACCGAACACTTCTGGGGCTATTCGACCCAACGAGCCAGACGTTGTATGGAATACCACGTTTCGCATGTCCCTTGGCAGGTATTGGCGTCCGCTAAGGCTGGATTTGAAGGGGAAACCAGCGCTCTTTACGGTCGCGAACTCGCAACCGTTCTTCAAGGCCGCCCTGACTGCGCATTTGTTGCAGATGGTTCGCCCGTGATTGTCTTTCGGGGTAATGGAGTTCAATGACATCATCCAACCATGAATTGGAACCCTCGGTCCCTCGTAGGGGCTGGATACTTTACGTACGGAGGGTGCGGGTTCTGCTTTCGTTGGGTTCACTTCTGGGAGAAGGTGTTTGCAGGCAGGGGCTTTGCGCTTAAAGACCTGCAAAGTGCTTATTCTGACGGCAGCTTGCAAATCTCCCAGGAGAATCTGCTGGACGACATCCAAGTGTTGACGCGTGCGGGAAAATTGGAATCGGGTGCCAACGCATACCTCTATGTGACCCGGCTAATCTGGTGGGCATGGCCTTTCTACGGGATCTTTAGTTTGCCAGGTTTCAATCGGATACTTTGGCAGGGCTATCGTTGGTTCAATCGGAATCGATACAGAATTTCTCGCCACTGTTCGTTACCTGAACACCCTGACAAAAAAGGGACGCAATGGCTGACGAAATCACGCGATTTCACTCATTGACCCCTTGGGAGGGGGGTGCAACTCCATCCCGTCGTGTTCTCACCCCACGCCGGCATTGACACCTCTTCCCTTCTCTCCCTAGACTGGACGCGCTTCGCAGCGACTTTCCCTTCATGAGCTTTCGGCAATCCAACTACTGGCTTGATACGGCTACCCCGCCTCTGGCCACTCCCGGCGACTTGCCGACGCGGGTGGATGTGGCCATTGTCGGCGCGGGTTTCACTGGACTCTCCGCGGCCCGCACACTGGCCAAGCGCGGGGCGAGCGTCGCGGTGCTCGAGGCCAACAGCATTGGATGGGGCGCCAGTTCGCGCAATGGCGGCATGGTCCTGACCGGCATGAAGCTCGATGTCGAAACTCTGGCGGCGCGTTACGGAATGGAATCCGCCAAACGAATGTACGCGGCGTCGCTCGCTTCCATCGCTTTTGTGGAGCAGGTGGTTCGCGAAGAGCAGATCGATTGCAACTTCTCCCGCTGCGGCCATCTTGAGGTTGCCTGCAAGCAGCCGCATTTTGACGCCTATGCCCGGTCGGTCGAGCTGATCGGCCGCGAGTTTCAGCATCAGCTTCGCGTGGTTCCAAAGAACGGGCTGAACTCCGAAATCGGTTCCGACATCTACTTCGGTGGGATCGTGGATGACATCAGCGCCGGAGTGAATCCTGCGCGCTACGTCGCCGGATTGGGGCAGGCCGCGCTGGCTGCCGGAGCCGGCGTCTTTGAGAACACCCGCGTGCAGCACATCGGCCGCGAATCACAGAACGGCAGTTCCGGCTTCCGCCTCGATACCTCCCACGGCCGCATTTTCGCAAAGGAGGTTTTCATCGCCACCAGCGGATACACCTCATCTGCCACTCCGGCGTTGCGGAGGAAGATCATTCCCATCGGCTCTTTCATCATTGCTACCGAGCCGCTGTCGGAGGCACTGGCGCGCGAGCTGAGTCCACGCAATCGTATGATTTTCGATTCCAAGAACTATCTCCACTACTATCGCCTCACGCCTGACAATCGCATGTTGTTTGGCGGCCGGGCAGCATTTTTTCCCGAGACCGCGAACACCATCCGCCGCGGGGCTGAGATTCTCCGCCGTGGAATGGTCGGGGTTTATCCCCAACTACGTGACGCCAAGGTGGAGTACGCGTGGGGAGGCACGCTCGATTTCTGCTTTGACACCATGCCTCACGCCGGGCGGCTGGACGGAATCTACTACGCGCTCGGGTACGCCGGGCACGGCGTGGCCATGGCAACTTATCTCGGAGCCAAGATCGCTGAGCAGATCAGCGGCGGCAAGAGTGACAATCCTTACGAGAATATTCCCTTCCCCGGCGCGCCGCTCGGCCTGTACACCGGCTGGCCGTGGTTCCTGCCCTTTGCCGGGGCCTACTACAAGATCCTCGACTGGATCAGTTGAGCGGTTACTTGAGGTCGTTCACCAGGTATAAGTCAGAAAGCGTGCGGCCGTATTCATAGACGTAGTTGTTGCCGTCAGGAGTCACAAGGATGGAACTGATATCGGTGACACCCGAAACGTCGGGTGGCACCAACTGTTTCCAAAGTTGTTTGCGGCCCGTGGCAACATCCAGGCGGTTGACCGTGGCGGGAACTTCGCCAAGGCGGTACACAAACAGGGAGCGTCCATCGCTGGTCCACCCAATTGGGGCCTCTCCAGCATCAAGACCGGGAATTGGCCGCATCACCCCAGTCTCAAAGGTCAAGAGCGCAGGTTTCTGATCGGGCTGCACCAGCGCCACCTGTTTTCCATCGGGAGAAATCGCGATCATGCTGGCGTTCACACCTTCGGTGGTAATGGCCTTCGCCGGGCCGCCGTTAACATCCTGCACGTAAAGCCGAACGCCTTTGCCGGGCTCGTCACCGGAAAACAACAGCCGCTTGCCATCGGGAAACCAGCGGGCGTCGAGACGATTGATTTGATCGTGGGTGAGTTGTCTCGACTCTCCCGCGCCAGTGGGCAGCAGGGTAAATTGAACAGGGGGACTGGGCAAACCTGACAATGCCCATTTTTCGTCCGGCGAGAGCGCGAAGCTGGATCCGTCCCCAAGGCGGACAGCGGGCGAGCCATCGGTGCCGCGCATGTAACTTGAATAGTTTTCTCCGCCAGCCTCGCCGGATTCAGTAAACAAAAGCATCTTGCCGTCAACCGACAAATCCTTGGGCGCTGACCAGTCCAGCCAAGAAAGATCCCGCTCCTTGGTGCTGCCGCCGGCAACACCCACCATGCCAACGCGCGGCACGTCGCGCGTGATCAGCACGCGCCCGTCCCGGGCAACATCCTGGAGAGTGAGAGTGCCGGGCTCTCGCGCCAGCAGCCGCTCCTTGCCCTCCAGATTGACAGCGGAGAGATATCGTCCGTATCCGAGCCGGGTGCTGGAAAACCAGATTTCGTTTCCGTTCGGAGACCATCCCAGGCCCCAGGCGGTTTCCCAACCGACGGACAGAGTCTTCTTTTTCCCGGAGAGATCGACCACGGCAATCGATCCCGCGTCATCGCGGCGGACAGGATGCTCGATGAAAGCCACCTTGTCTCCCTTGGGATTCACACGCGGGTGACTGAGCCAGCCGCCAGTCTGATACAGCACTTTTCCGATTGGGTATTCGAGGCGGCTCATTCCGCCGAATTCGCGCACCACGGCGAAATTGGCGCCATCGGGCGACCAGTCGGCCCACTGCACGTTCTCCAATACCTCGCGCGGAGCGCCGCCCCCGAGTGGCACCCGGCCCAGAGTTCCGGCGTTGATGTAAGGATCGATGTTGTGACTGTTCAGCAGAACCGCCATCTCGCCTTCGGACGAGATCGACAGCACCTCGGCCTTCGAAAGTCCGAAGGGGCGCGACTCAGGACTGTCCGGCCGGGTAATGAACAGGTCGATGGGATTGCCTTCCCAGGCCGCGCTATAGACGATGTTTTTTCCATCCGGCGCAAAGCGCGCCATGCGGATGGTGCCACCCCGGAAGGTTAACTGATGGTAGGTCGGCGGAGAAATACTCGAAGCCAGGCCTTCATGCTTTCCCAAAATGTAGGCTCCGGCAATGAGCGCGATGGCGACAATCGCCGAAGCCAGCGCGGCGATCGGCCGGCGACTGCGACTCGCGGCCTCGGGAGCGGATGCCGGTTGCTCCACGGTGGTTTGCGCTGTGGCTTTCGCACTTGGGTATGAATCGGACTCGCGACGCAAACGCTGAAGATCGACACGGAAGTCCGAGGCCGTCTGGTAACGCAGTTTGAGATCTTTTTCCAGGGCTTTGTCGAGAATCACTTCCAGCTTGGGCGGAAGTTGCGGATTCAGCTGTAGCGGCGATACCGGGGTTCGATTAAGAATCCCGTCAAACACCGCGGCGCTGGTGGAACCGGCAAACGCCTGCCGTCCGGTGGCCATTTCATAAAGCACGAGCCCCAGGGAGAACAAATCCGTGCGACGGTCCAACTCCTCGCCCATGGCCTGTTCCGGGGACATGTAGGCGATGGTTCCGACCGCCATGCCGGGACTGGTTAACAGATGTGCATTCACCGCCGTCGGGGCGGAGTCGGTTGCGTTCGCGTCATGCGCGGCCTGCGCTTCCGCGGTGTATTTTGCCAGACCAAAATCCAGGACTTTCGCCTGACCGCCGCGAGTGACGAAAATATTCGCCGGCTTGATATCGCGGTGGATTATTCCTTTGGCATGTGCGGCATCGAGAGCGTCGGCAACCTGCCCGGCGATTTCCAACATCTCGCCCAGCCGCATCGGTTTGCCCTCGATGCGATGTTTCAAGGTCTGCCCGTCAATAAACTCCATCACGATATAGGCAGACCCGCCTTCTTCGCCGATATCGTAGATGGTGCAGATGTTCGGGTGATTGAGGCCGGAGGCGGCCTGAGCTTCGCGCCGGAAGCGTTCGAGAGCCGAGGGATCTTTCAGGGAATCGTCGGTCAGGAATTTCAGGGCTACGGTGCGATGAAGGCGCGTGTCTTCCGCCTTGTAAACGACACCCATACCGCCGCCACCGAGCTTCTCGGTGATCTTGTAGTGTGAAATTGTCTGGCCGATCATGCTGTTGGCGCTGGTCCGACACCCAATCTTAGGCGGCAGCCTCGGTGCCGTCAATTGGCGTCTCAGGCTTCAGCGGGTCATGAAGTACTCGACTTCGCGCTCGATTTCGGCAATGGCGATGGGGGGCAGCCTGGCCTGTTTCAGTTGATCGTTGAGCTGGGCTAAGCGTCCGGCCTTCAACTTTCCCCACTCCGCGACCCGGGCTTTCATCGCCTGATCAGACTGCTCATAGACTGCGAGGGCCTGGGAAGGAACCGCGCGATCGCCGCTTTCCACTACTCCCAGGGCGGCGCTAAGCGCAGAATTGGCCTCCTTCAGTCCAGACGATCCACTTACCGGGTCGCCAGTGAGGATTCGCGTCATCTCCGCTTGCACCTGGCTCACCGCGGCCTTAAGCTCCGCCTGTCCGGCACTCAGTTTCGGCTCCAACTCAGACAGTTGTTTCTGCACTGATTGAGCTTCCGCCAAAGCCTGGCGGCTGGTGACGGTGCCGGCAAATATTTGGCGGCCTAATTCCAGTTGCTTTTCCAGTTCTTCGGGCGTGGCCGCCGACCTCGGATCCATGGCGACCTTCAGGGCTTGTGTCCAGGTCGTACCATCGACGGTGAGCTTCACTTCATAACTTCCAGGCACAACCCGCGGGCCGTGCGGAGCAAGGAAGCCCTCTCCGTCCTCGGGCGCATTCTCGCTACCGGAACTACCCCACGCCAGGTTCCATACGAAACGGTGCATGCCCGCGGTCTTCTCCAACGCCTCGGGCTTCGGAAACCAGCGCTCGGCGATCGGCAACGGAGGAATTTTCATTGCCTTATCGGCGGCGGAAAAGCTGCGCACCAGGGTCTGGCTGGAGTCGAATATCTCCAGCTTGACCTGGCTGGCTGGACTTTTCAGGTAATAGTCGATGATGGCGCCATTTGGGGGATTCTGCGCCGTGGGCTCTTCCGGCGGCAGGGGTGAGCCGAGAAATTGATCGTTGTCAACGCGCACAGCGCTGCCAGGCTGGTAAAGCCACGCACTCGCGGCCTTCATGGCTGCGCTAATCTGGCGGAGCGGAGTCATGTCATCGAGAATCCAGAACGAGCGGCCGTGGGTGGCAATCACCAGATCGTCTCCATGGATGACCAGATCATGCACCGCGGTCACGGGAAGATTGAGTTGCAGAGACTGCCAGTGGTCGCCATCGTCGAAGGAAACATAGACCCCAAATTCAGTAGCGGCATAGAGAAGTCCGCGCGCCTGGGGATCCTCGCGAACCGCCCGAAGGAACGACGGCTCACTGATGCCGCTGGTGATCGCCTGCCAGGTGGCGCCGTAATCGCGAGTGCGGTAGAGGTAGGGCTGGCGATCGTCGAGGCGGTGGCGGTCCACGGCGGCGTAGGCCACGGCTGCATCGAAATGGGAAGCTTCGATCAAAGAAATCTTGCTCCAATCGGCCAGCCCTTTTGGCGTAACGTCTGTCCACGTTTTTCCGCCATCGCGGGTCAGGTGAATCAGGCCGGTGTCGCTTCCTGCCCAGATCAAATCGCCATTCAGAGGCGAGGGCGCGATGGTGTACACCACGCCGTACCCGCGTTCTTTAGCGTTCTCAACTGTCGCCGGACCTTGCGGCTTCTTGTCGCCATCACGTTGCATTGATCCGGTGAGGTCGGGGCTGATGGCTTCCCAATGCAAGCCGCCGTCGAGCGTCTTCATTACGAACTGCGTCCCCAGGTAAAGCGCTTTCTTGTCGAACGGTGAAAACACCAGCACCGGCGCCCAGGGATCGCGGAACTTGCGATCGGTGATTTCCTTGGTCCAATTGGGCACGGGCCAGGGCGTAATGTTCTGGCTGAACGAAGTTCGCCGATTAAAGCGTGCCACGCCACCCAAAGTTTCCGTCACATAGAGAATGTTGGGATCATTCGGGTCCGGAGCAATGTAGCCGGCCTCACTTCCAGTGGCTGAGAACGAGTCGCGCGCCGTAATCTGCCCGGAATCACCGCGACTCAAAACTCCAATCGCGCCGCTATCCTGCTGGTTGCCGTAAACCGCGTAGGGAAAGCGGTCATCGGTGATGACGTGGTAGAGCTGCGCCGTCGGCTGGTTGTACCAGGAACTCCAGGTGTTGCCGTAGTTCAGGCTGATGGTGGTTCCCTGGTCGGTGCCCAGAATCATGCGTGCCGAATCTTTGGGGTCAACCCAAATCTGGTGATAGTCGTCACCGCCGGGGGCGCCGCGCAGCACCGAAATCGTCTTGCCTCCATCCTGCGACCGATAAAGAGCGACATTGGGGATGTAGATGACGTCGGGATTCTGAGGATCGACCGTGATATTGCCAAAATACCAGGCGCGGCTGGTGATGCGAGGATCGGCGTTCGCCAGAGTCCAGGTGTCGCCGCCATCGTCGGACCTGTAGAGCCCAGCTTTCTTGGCGTCGATGAGCGCGTACACGCGCTTGCCGTCCGGTGACACGCCCACCGCGGTGCGCCCCCAGTCTCCATCCGGCAGTCCTGCCCCGGTCAACTGCATCCAGGTCGCACCGCCGTCGCGGGAACGGTACAGACCGCTCCCCGGACCGCCAATTGGCGCATAGACACTCCACGGCGGGCGGTGCGCGTGCCAGGTGGTCGCAAAAAGAACATTGGAATCGTCGCCGGCGAGAGCCAGGTCAGAGGCTCCAATATCGGGACCTTGATCCAGAACCTTGGTCCAGCTCGCGCCTCCGTCGGTGGACTTGAAGACGCCGCGCTCAGCGTTCGGAGTGTAGGCATGGCCGAGGGCGGCGACGTAAACCACTTTCGCATCTCGCGGATCTATGACGATTTTGCTGATCTGCTTGGAATCCCGCAGGCCGACGTTGCTCCAGGTCTGGCCGCCATCGCTGGATTTGTAAACCCCGTCCCCGGAGGAAAGGTCAGAGCGGATGTCCGATTCTCCGCTGCCCGCGTAGATGACCTGGGGATCGGAGGGAGCGACTGCGAGCGCGCCGATTGATGCCACATGCTGACTATCAAAGATCGGCTTCCAGACCACACCGGCGTCGGTAGTCTGCCAGATGCCGCCATCCACCGCGCCGAAATAGAATGTGGTTCCGTTGCCGGGAATGCCGGCGACGGCGACCGCGCGGCCTCCGCGAAATGGGCCGATCAATCGCCACTTCAAGGCGCTGAAAAGGTCGGCAGGCACAGATTGCGCGGACGCAGAGAACGCAAAAGTGACGACAATCAGAAAAGATAGAAGAGAAAGTTTAAGATTCTTCAACGAGCCATTCCTCACAGTGGGTTAGAGGTAGTGTATCGGTAACCGGCTGGGTGTGGTGAGACTTTCGTGGAATCGGACCCGTGCTGTCAAACCAGGCCGGGGTTTGCGGGATGAGGCAGTTTACAGATATTCTCAATTTCTTGCGCGAGGCAAAATGAAGAACTCCAGCGGTCTTCGCAAGTACTTCTACTTCCCTTTCCTGATGTTCCTTATTCTCCCCGGAGCATCCTCGCAAACCCAGCCATCGTCAAGCGCTGGCGTTGTAGAACAAGGGAGGTTCCGCCTGCACAAGATGGAGCAACCCATCGGGGAGGAAACCTACCAGATTACTCATAACGACGGTTCCCTCTCGGTAAAGATGGATTTTAAATTCACCGACCGGAGCACAGCGGTGCCGCTCTCGGCGACGTTTCGCGGGCGACAGGATTTCACACCTGAGGCGTTTGAGATAAAAGGTAAAACTTCGCGCCAGAGTGCGATCGACGAAGCGGTTGAAGTTCAGGCAGGCAAGGTCAGAATCCGAAATCGCGAGAAGTGGAGCGAAGCTGCGGCGCCGCAGCAGTTCTTCACCATCGCCGGGTATGCGCCCGCGACCATGCAGATGTTGCTGGTGCGGTATTGGCAGAGTCACGGCTCGCCGGAACAGCTTGCGACCTTTCCCAGCGGTAATGTGAAGGTCGAACCGCGGGGCACGGATACCATCCGAGTCAACGGCAAAGACGAAAAGCTGGAGCGCTACACCGTGGAAGGGCTGATCTGGGGGCGGGAGACGCTGTGGTTCGACAGCCAGAAAAACCTGGTCGCTGCGGTCACGCTGGACGCTGAATTCGATCACTTCGAGGCCATCGGTGACGGTTACGAGAGCGCGCTGCCCGATTTTGTGAGACGCGCCGGCGCCGATGGGATGGCTGCTCTGGCCGATATTTCCAGGGGAATTTCCGGCAGCCACGCGGAAACTCTGGCTTTGACGGGGGCCACCCTGATCGATGGAACGGGTCGCCCGGCGGTGGCCGATGCCGCGATTGTTATCAAGGACGGCCGCATAATCGCCGCCGGGCCGCGAAAGCAGGTCGAAATTCCGAAGGCCGCGACGGTGATCGATGAACATGGCAAAACAATTCTTCCCGGCCTGTGGGACATGCACGCACATTTCGAGCAGGTGGAGTGGGGGCCCATTTATCTGGCTGCGGGTGTGACCACGGTTCGTGACGTGGGCAATGAACTGGAGTTCATCAGCGCAGTGCGGGACGCCGTGGCCGAAGGCCGCGGCCTGGGTCCTCGCATGCTTCTGGCGGGCGTGGTGGATGGGTCCAGTCCGTTCGCCATGGGTGTGCAGCGGGTGGACACTCCGGAACAGGCGCGGCAATGGGTGGACCGCTACCATAACGCCGGCTTCCAGCAGATGAAGATTTACAGTTCGGTGAAGCTGGAGGAAGTAAAGGCGGTAACGGATGAAGCGCATCGTCTCGGGATGACCGTTACCGGCCACGTTCCCGAGGGACTCAATGCCTATCAGGTGATTGATGCGGGGCAGGACCAGATCAACCACATCAGCTACATCGCCGACGTCATGCACGCCCCGCTGCCGGCAGGCGCAACCCCGGCGGAACGCAGGAAAGCGGTCGTCGAGATCGACCTGAATTCGACCGCGGCTCGAAAAGCCATCGCGTTTCTGGTCGCGCACCGTACGGTGGTGGATCCGACGGTGGCGTTGTTTGAATTTTTGACCGCAACCACAGCGAAGCCGGTGGCCAGCTTCGAGCCGGGCGTCATCAAGGTGGCGCCGGAGTTGGCAGAACAGTTAACCGACGTTGCCCCGCCTTCGCCAAGGTCGGAGTTGCTGGAGCAGATATTTGAGAAAGACCTAGCCATCATCGGCGCTTTGCACAGGGCGGGAGTGACGATGGTTGCCGGAACCGATCAGACGGTGCCCGGCTACAGCCTGCATCGCGAGATCGAACTCTATGTGCGGGCGGGGTTCACGCCGATGGAAGCGATTCAGGCTGCAACCATAGTGCCGGCGCGGGTAATGGGAGTCGACAAACAGGTGGGCACAGTTGAGGCAGGCAAGCGTGCGGACCTGATCGTGCTGAACGGCAACCCGCTAGCCGATATTCGCAACACGCGAAACGTGGAATACGTCATCACCAACGGAGTGATGTATAACTGCGCGGAGTTGTGGAAGAGCGTGGGGTTCAAGCCGTAGCGCGGCTGTCGTCAACCATCGCTCAATAGATCGCCCTTGCACTCTTTGGACCGAAATCAGTGATTTTGAGTGCTAACGCCTTCCATGAGAAGGCCGGTCGGAGTCAAGAGAATTCTGGGTTCATGGTGAGTTCTTGGTTTTGTTCGCTGACAAAGTTCTTCTCCCACCGAGTAGCCACTGTCGCCATGCTTCCATCCGCAC
>JBOGLG010000049.1:0-54401 GCA_050745985.1 Terriglobales bacterium
GGCTGGCGCCGCCGGGCCAGCAGGGCACTTATATGGGTTTCGCCTTCCTGCCAATTGGGCTGGGCTCGCTGATTGGAGGCTGGTTCGGCGGAACGCTGATGCATCACTTTGGCGAGGTTGCTCATGAACCCGAGCGCATGTGGTGGGTGGTCGCGGCAGTGGGCCTCGCGACCGCGGCGGCGTTGTGGATTTACGACCGGACGGTCAGGACCCGACAGTAGCGGTCACCGAGGCGCGCCAATATCTTGTTGGACAGCGCTAAATTACACCACGCTATGTGAAATGGCTCCGGCCATGAGGCCATTTCTACTTGAGAGGCTTGGTTCGGCGGCCGCCGAGCGGCTCTCCCACATGGTCGATGCTCATTTCCCGATTCGCTCAAAAGGCTGGTCTTGTTTAGAATGGTTATTTGCCCATGAACCTGGCCGCCATCCAGTCTGCCCTGCGCGAGCGCAATATCGACGCCTGGCTGTTTTACGATCACCATCATCGCGATCCCATTGCTTACCGGTTGCTGGGTTTGCCCGCCAGCCTGATGGTCACTCGGCGATGGTATTACGTGATTCCTGCGCACGGCGAGCCGGTCAAACTGGTGCACAAGATTGAGGCCGGGCATCTCGATACACTGCCCGGCAAGAAACTGCAATATTCCGCCTGGCAGGAGCTTTTTGAGCAACTCAAGGGAATGCTCGCGGCGTTTCGCGATGTGGCCATGCAGTACTCTCCAAACAACCTCGTCTTCTATGTTTCGCTGGTGGACGGGGGAACGCTCGAGATGATTCGCGGCATGGGCAAGAACGTGGTCAGTTCGGGCGATCTAGTGGCGCAGTTTGAGGCAACCTGGACGGATGAGCAGATCAAGAGCCATTTTGCGGCGCGGGACGCGGTGGATGCGATCACCGCGGAGGCTTTCAAGGAGATCGGCCGGCGGGTGCGTGACGGCGGCGCCAATGAATACCAGATCCAGCAGTGGTTCATGGAGGCGTTCGGGCGCGAGAACCTGGTGACGGACGATCCTCCCATTGTGGCAGTCAACGCCAATAGCGGAAACCCGCACTATGAGCCCAACGCGCAGCGTTCGGCGCCGATCCGAGAAGGCGATTTCGTGCTGCTCGATGTTTGGGCGAAAAAGAATACACCCGGCGCCGTTTACTACGACATTACCTGGACGGGTTTCGTCGGCAAGGCGCCCTCCGACCGCATGCGGGAAATCTTTACTATTGTCAGCGGCGGGCGCGATGCGGGTATCAAGACAGTGCAGGATGCGATTGCCTCCGGCCGCGCCATTGCGGGATGGGAAGTTGATCGGGCCACGCGCGAATTCATCCGCAAGGCGGGATACGGCGACTATTTCATCCATCGCACCGGGCATTCTATCGGCACCGATATCCATGCCAATGGCGCCAATATGGATGATTTGGAAACGCACGACGAGCGCCGCATCCTGCCCAATTCCTGTTTTTCGATTGAACCCGGCATCTATTTGCCGGAATTCGGTGTGCGTAGCGAGGTGAATGTGCTGGTACGGCCAAAGCTGGCGGAGGTAACGGGTAAAATCCAAGGCGAGATTGTGCTCATCTGAATGGCAAATTCCTCGAGCAGTAAGAAATCGTCGGACACAACGGAAGCGACGCCGCTGCCGGGCACCATGGCAGTGCTGGCCCCGGCGGTGGGATGGCTGATCCCTGGCGCTGGACACCTGATTCAAAGGCGCTGGATGCGCGGCGGGCTGCTGTTGGCCTCCATTGTGACCATGTTTATCCTCGGCCTGCTCATGCAGGGCCACATCTACCAGCCCAACGGGGGCGACATACTCGACATGCTCGGGTTTGTCGGAGACGTGGGCGCGGGGGGCTTGTACATTTTGACCCAGGCTATGAATTGGGGACAGGGCGCGATTTCCCATGCCACTGCGGATTATGGGACCAAGTATCTGATCGTGGCCGGACTGCTGAATTTCATCAGCGCGGCGGACGCGTATCACATTGCGGTGGGAAAAAAACCATGACCCTGGCCCTTTCACATTTCAGCGCCGCTGTGCTGTTCGCGGTGTTCGCTTCGGTGGTGTTTGGCATCACGCAGCGCAGCACTTCCCGGGAACAGGTCCGGTACGGCTTGTATTGCTTTGTCATGTTTGTAGGCGGAGTGTTTGTGGCGGGATGGGTGATGTGGTTCTTGCGAAGGTAGCTCCGGGGCCTAGGACTCTCCAAATAGAATCACTTTCTTCGACCTGACACTTGCAGTGTATAATCCCTGCGGTTACCTAGCTTAGGCACTTAAGTGAGGTGTCGTATGCAGTTTAGTCGGCATAACGTATATGCTTACAACTCAACAATCAGAACTATATCCCAAGTATTCATCGTGCTTGTCTTGTTTTGCGCACTTCTGAAGCCGGCATTTAGCCAGAGCTTTTCAGTTTTATATCAATTCACTGGGGGAGCGGACGGTCTGCAGCCATTGTCGGGCCTCCTGGTTGATTCGAATGGGAATGTCTATGGGACTACGGGTGGCGGCGGCAGTGCCAATCTTGGAACCGTGTTCCGAGTGAGCCCGACGGGCAAAGAGACGGTACTTCACAGCTTTACCGGTGCGCCGGACGGCGCTTATCCGCAGAGCGGCCTGGTGGCGGATAGAGAGGGCAACGTTTACGGCACCGCTTATCGCGGAGGGGACGCCAGCTGCGCGCCGTCGTTAGGGGGTTGTGGAGTCATATACAAGATAGACCGTCGCGGTAAGGAGACGGTCTTGCATAGCTTTGAACTCACGGAGGGGATTAACCCCCAAGCTCCTTTGAACATAGATAGTCAGGAAAACTTGTACGGCAGCACGGAAGGTGGTGGAAATCCGAATTGTTCCTCCACCGATGGTTGCGGAACCATCTTTGAGCTGGATAAGTTGGGCCATATGACAATCCTTTACGCCTTTGCCGGGCCGCCGGATGGCGCCAATCCTTGGGGGCAGCTAACACTAGACGCGCAGGGGAATCTGTATGGAACTACTGAGTCCGGCGGCGACTACAACTGTTTCCCAACTCTTGACGGTTGCGGAACAGTGTTCAGACTGGATTCGGCAGGGCACGAAGAAGTTCTGCATACGTTCTTGGGGTATCCAAATGACGGACAGTATCCCCAGTCACCGGTGTTTTTCGATGCAGCGAAAAATATCTATGGCACCACCTACGGCGGGGGCACCAGCGGTTCCGGAACCGTTTTCAAAATTGACAAAATGGGCAAGGAGACTCTCTACAGTTTCCCTCAAGGGGGTCCATACGGTCCACAGGGAGCTCTTGTTCCGAATGCAGCGGGATTCGCATACGGTGCGACGTTTGGCGGCGGATCTGGGTTGTACGGAGTGGTATTCCGGGTCGACAAGAGCGGCCGAGAAACAATGCTTCATCAGTTCAGCGGACCTGACGGAAAATATCCTGGGGGAGGTTTAGTGAGCGATACAGCCGGGAACTTATACGGGGTCACCGTCTTCGGAGGAGACTTCAATTCCGGCGTGGTGTACAAGATTAGACCGTGAATTACCTACCTGACGATTTCTTTGAACGAAAACACCGGGTCAACGTCAACCGGAACGTGGGCAGCAGCCTTCAAGGTTCCTCTGAGTTCCACCGGCAAAACGTCATACTTCTTAAACCAGTTCTCGGTGCGCTCGCGATCTCCGGTTGCTTCCATCTCCAACAGTTCCTTCGCCAGATCATTCAAACTCCCCGCCATTTTCGTGTACTCGATGGCATAACGCCCTGAGGGTTGCCGCTTGATGGCGCCACGCTCTACCAAATAGTTGAATTCCATGATTTCCGCTTTCGAGTGGGCCTCGGCGATGCCGAAACGCATGGTACGAAACAGGCCGCCAACGTAGGAGGCGTAACACTCTTCCATCCCGCGCCTGGGCATGAAACCGTGTTCCACCAACCAGTTCAGGCCGAACAGGCCGACAACATCGGCTTTTGCTTCTTCGAGGCCCCCAAAGGCGGGCCCAATGGCCTGGCGAATTTCCACCTTCCCGTCTTTGGTACGCGCGTAGGCCGGCCCGAGCCCGTGGGCAATTTCGTGCATGATGATGCTTAGAACATAACCCTCGACCGTGACTTTCGCCGCCTGCTCAGGCAGCATCACGTGCCGGGCGACCGGAATGATGACATAGTTCACGCGCGCATCCATGAAGTTCTTGAAGAAAATCTCTTTGCTTCCCTTCTGTTCGTGCACGCGAGCGTCGTTCGGAAGATTGTCAGCGACTGCCTGGTAGCCGTGCCTCAAGTCACCGGCGCGGTAGGGCGCATCCATGACTTCCATGGGAGCTCGGAGTCCGCGTTTGGATGGACGGTCCTCCGCCGGCAGCGGCAGAGCATCCTGTATGTCCGCCACGTACTTCTGAAACATGTCGAGCTTGCGGCTCTCCGCGGCGTTGCGTATTAGAACTGATACGCCGAAGGTCGCTTTTACGCCAAGTAAGCCGTCATCGTAGGTTTCGTAGGGCGCGAAGATCACATCCACCTTGGGGCGATCGAGTTCGAGCCAGGCAAGATCGCTTTGGAAGTAATCGTCGGTGAGCAAAGCCTGGGCCCGGAGCCGCAGATATTTGGCGAAGGCCGGGTCATCGCTGAGCGCGGCAGCCTCGCGCAGGCGGAGAGCAGCAGGCTCCAGGAACTGACGGAAAACGATGTGATAAGGCAAGCCCACCAATTCGCCGTTGTGCCAGCGCACAATGGTGGTCTGACTGTAGATCGCTTCTTTCCTCTCGGGGTGGGCCTTCACATACTGCTCAATCTTTTCCCGGGTTAAATCCGGAGGATAAAATCCGCGCCCCGGTGGCATTGCAGCGGTTCCGACAAAGGGCTTGTTCCCGTCAACCAGGTCGAATCGTCCGGCGTTGATGCGAAGGTAACGGCGCAGGTCCAAGTCTCGCAGGTCCCGGCTGTCTTCCAGGGAGGTGTAAAGCGCGAGGCCGTCGGGATCCATCTGCCGCCAGTAAATTTGCTCCAGGTACTGCGACGCATCCACCAACTTATGGACCAGTTTCACTTCGCGTGGCGTCAGACCGGCAGTGTGGAAGGGCATTCTGACTTCGGCGAACTGCGCCACTCGCCGCTCGAGGTCAGGAACAACTTGGAGCCTGGCCGATTCAGCGCCTTTGGCGGCAGAACCAATCATTGGCTTATGTTTCTTCTGTGGTACAGAGGAGGAAAACAATGTAGAAACAAGCAGCAGGAGAACCCAGGGGACCCGTGTCATTCGTCCGCGATTCTAGCAGAAGCGATTGCACAAAGTTCTTGCATTTCGCGAACCAACAATAACACCGCTATGATGTTTACAGCGTGCGGACATCAAACAATTCGTATGAATCGCAAACCCTGCTGATTGATGCAGACGACACGTTGTGGGAAAACAATGTCTACTTTGAACGGGCCATCGCCAACTTCATTTCTTTTCTCAATCATCACGAGTACTCTCCCGAGCAGGTGCGCGAGGTTTTGAATGACGTGGAGCGGGAGTGCATCGTCAGTCACGGTTACGGGCTGCACAGCTTTGCGCATGCCCTGGTACAAACCTTTGAGCGGCTGGCGGTAGAGCCCCTCACTCCCGCGCTGCACGAGACCATTCACGGATTCGCTCACGCCATTGCCGGGCATCCGATGGAAATTTTGCAGGGAGTGCCGGAAACCTTACAGTACCTGTCTGCGCGGCATCACGTCATTCTGATGACCAAAGGGGCGGTAGTAGAGCAATCGGGCAAGGTTGAGCGCTCTGGACTGAAAGATTATTTCGCCGCGGTAGAAGTGGTAGCGGAAAAAGACATGCCGACTTATCGCGCGGTGGTGTCCAAATACGGTCTCACGCCTAGTTCGACCTGGATGGTGGGAAACAGCCCAAAGTCGGACATCAATCCGGCGCTGGCTGCGGGGTTGAATGCGGTGTTTGTGCCACACGGCAATACCTGGATCCTGGAGCATGACGAAGTGGCCGAGGCGCAGCCTCCGAGCCAGCTTCTGCTGGTAGAAAACTTTGCCGGTTTGCGTCGGCACTTCTGAAAATCCTGGCACCGGAGGCACCTAGGCGCACAGAGTCGCGTGGGCCAGGCGCCTTTGCGGAATCCCTTTACATACTTGCGCTACTTGCAGGATGGAGACAGTATTTTGATGGGCTGGTATAGGGGGAATCCTTGGAACATTTGCATTGTCTGCGTTGCAATCGGGAACTGGAAGCGGGGCGCAAATCGGTTGCGATGTATATGTTCGCGCAGACGGTAGGAATCCGCCCGCGCCAGAAGTCCACGGCACAGCGAATTTGTTTTTGCCCGCAATGCTCAGTGTCCCTGGCGATGGGGCCGCCGCCGGAGGGCGCGCTCAACGTTGCGGCGTGGAACATGATCCGCGATTTGGTGGGCTCGGATCCGGCGCTGAATCAGGCAGCCTGGGAGAGTCTCAGCGGTGTCGTCGGTTTGTTGCCGGCCACCGGCACCGACGACCGCCCGCGGCGGGCGCAAGCAGAGGGGTACTTCGAGTTTTAGGGGCGAGAGGCAACATCACTCAGTTGGTTCGGGAACGAAGCGATATCCTATGCCGCGGACTGTCAACAGATGAGTGGGGGCGGTTGGGTCGTCCTCGATGTAGCGGCGCAAACGGACCATAAAGTTGTCGATAGCGCGAGTGTCCGTGTCCTCGTGTAATCCCCAAACCTCCTCCAAAATCGCTTTGCGGGAGACTACCTCCCCGCTGTGCCGTACCAGGTGGCGCAGAAGTTCGGCCTCCATCAGAGTAAGTTGGGTGATGTTCCTTTTCACGCGCAACTGAAGTTTCCTGAAATCAAGCGCTCGCCCATCGAAGGAAAAGATGTCATCTTCCTGCGTGGCAGCAGCGGCTGGTGGGTTCTCTATTCCGGAACCCCCGCTCATGCGAGACCACTCGCGGCGCCGTAGAAGGCCCTGAAGGCGCGCCAGCAAGATGGGCAGTTCGAATGGCTTGGGAAGATAGTCGTCAGCCCCCGAGGCGAAGCCTTTGAGCACATCCTCGGGGCGTCCACGGGCGGTCAACATCAGCACTGGAACGAAGTTCTTGGCAGCGCGCAACTCGGCTGCAACGGTAAAGCCATCTTTGCCGGGAAGCATGACGTCCAGGACCACGGCATCAAAGGCGGGGGGCCTGTCTTTCTTCCCGTTCCTCTCCTTCTTGCTGTCTCCAGAAGGGCCCAAGAGACGATCCAGCGCGGTCTCTGCGTCGCCCGCAACCTCAACCGAATGGCCATCCGCCTCCAGATTAAATCGTAGCCCGTTGGCGAGATGTACCTCGTCTTCGACGATCAGGACGCGGCTCATGCCAGCTTCTCCGGAACGCTTCGCGGCAGTTCCAGAACGACCGTTGTGCCGTGGCCTTCCCCTTGACTCTGAGCAAATACGCGGCCCCCGTGCTTCTTGGCAATGGCGCGCACGATGAACAGGCCGAGGCCGGTCCCCTTCACATGCGAAGACGAACGTCCGGGAACACGATAGAAGCGTTTGAACACCCGCTTCAGTTCGGCCGGCGGGATGCCCATTCCGTGATCATGGACACTCAGAGCTACACGCTTTTCATCGGGCGCATCGAGGCGAACGGAAATGTCCACCTGGTTTCCGGAATACTTGATGGCGTTATCGAGCACGTTGGCCACCGCAGTCCGAAGTTCTTCAGGATCACCATTGACGGTAGCGCCCGAGCCATTGACGGCGGGATCGAAGCGCAGGGCTTCGGGCTTGAGGTGGCGGCGGTTGCGAGCGATCTGGACACATTCCTGCACCAGTCCGGCGAAATCTACCGCAACCCGCCCACGGGCGCCACGCTTGAGGCCGACCATCCCCGCTTTCAAGACCTGTTCGACGGTGTTCAACAAACGGTCGGAGTCTTCCAGCATGAGGCGGTAGAACTCGTGGCGCTGGGGCTCGTCCACGTCGCGATGCTGCAGGGTCTGAAGGTAAAGACGGATGGAGGCGATGGGAGTTTTCAGTTCGTGAGTGACAGCATTGATAAAACTGTCATGCTGCTCATTGCGGCGAATCTCGCGCAGCAGAAAAATTGTGTTGAGCACCAGGCCTGCCGTAATGGCGCCGAAGAAGATGAATCCCAGAAAGACTTTGATGTCGAAGCGCCAGTTAAGGATGATCCAGCCGGAGCCTACGGCGAGGGCGATCCCCGCCAGGCTCACCCCGAGCACCAGGAAAGTGACTGTGGCTTTGCGCCTGCTGGTAATGCGCATAGCAGGATTCTAGCGCGTTAGAAGGAGATTCGCGGAGAATGGCCACCACGGGCGAGATTCGGAGGCCCTTATTGCAGGGCCTAAGCCCTGCTCCACCTGAAACCCTCGACTTAGCCTAATCGGCGGATGCAGCCGAAGATGCGGGACCGGCCAGGTGCAGGGTGTTGACGGAAGACGCTACCGGCGGCACCGCCGGCAGATTTGACAGCTTCACCCGATAGACGTGGCGCGCCAAACCGAGCTTCTTCAGCGCCCAAATGCCGTACCAGTTCATGTCAATTTCGTACCACCGCAAGCCGTGCTGGGCAGAAACCGGATGAGCGTGATGGTTGTTGTGCCAGCCCTCGCCGAAGGTCAGAATCGCCACCCACCAACTGTTGGTGGAGAGGTCCTTGGTGATGAAGCGACGCGTGCCCCAGCTATGGGTTGCGGAGTTGACCAACCATGTGGTGTGCAGTCCGACCACGGTGCGCATGAAGACGCCCCACAACAGGAACGGCAGGCCTCCGATGGCGAACAGAACCACTCCCAGAACGATCATCGGGACGTAGTGATATTTCGTGATCCAGACGTGGTATCTATCTTTGGCGAGATCGGGAACATAACGGGCAAGAGTGGTGGTGTCATGGTGCATGGACTTGCCGGTTAGAATCCACCCCATGTGGGCCCACCACTTGCCATCAATCGGCGAATGCGGGTCGCCTTCTTCGTCGGAATACTGATGGTGAATGCGGTGCGTGGCCACCCAGAAAATCGGGCCGCCTTCGAGCGCCAGGGTGGCGCAGGTGGTGAGGACGTATTCCACCCACTTCGGTGTTTTGTAGCCACGATGAGTCAACAGGCGGTGGTAGCCCATGCCGATGCCCAAACTTCCCGAAACCCACCATAGGAACATGGAGAACAGCAGGGCTTTCCAGGTGAAAAAAAACAGGGCAGCGATGGCGCCCACATGAAACAGGCCCATAAAACTTGCGGTGACCCAATTGATTTCATTGTCGGCAGCGGCTTTGCGATTAAGGGCTTCGAGTTCCATGGCGCATTCCCCGGTTGTAGCTGGATTCTAGAGTTAAGGTATCAAGAGGAAAGGACTTCCAATGTAATAGTTCTGTAATACCGGGTTACGAGAGGTCACTGTCCATCAGGCCGCTGTGCCTTTGACTTCAACCCCGGCCCATTTCTCGAGGAGAGTAATGGTCGCGGCGTAGTCGAGGTCCTCGTGGCCGTCCTCGGTAGCCATTTCGTAGATTTCTTCCACGGTTTCAAGGGCGGGTAGCTTAACCCGGGCTTCCCTGGCAGCTTCGAGGGCGAGACGGATGTCTTTACGCATGAGCCGCAGCGGGAAGTTAGCCGAGAAGTCTCGTTTCAGGATGAACGGCGCTTTGTAGTCCACCACTCCCGAACGCACCATGGAGGCTTCAATCAAAGGAAGTATGGTTTCCGCATCAACCCCGAGCTTGGTAGCCAGAGTGAGCGCCTCGGCAAATCCTTCATAGATCACCGCAATTTGCAGGTTCATGGCCAGCTTGGCAGCTTCGCCCTTTCCGGTCTCACCCATGCGGAAAATCTTTTTGCCGGTGGCGGCGAACAGAGGCTTCAGTTTTTCGATGGTGGATTCTTCGCCACCGATGATAAAAATCAGGGTGCCCGCTTCGGCTGCGATTTTAGAGCCGGTCACGGGTGCGTCTACGTACTGCACGCCTTTGGCGTTTACACGTTCGGAAAAGCGCCGGGTGGCGGTGGGCGAGATGGTGCTGGAATCTACGATGATTTGTCCCTCCGCCAGCGATTCTTCCACGCCCTGAGGCCCGAATAAGACACTTTCGACGGCCTTGGTATCGGCAACGCACATCCAGATTACTTCGGCATCGCGGGCTGCGTCCGCGGGAGTTGCGGCGGTTCGGGCGCCTTCGACAGTCTTGCCTGGGGTGCGGTTCCACACCGTCACTTCGTGACCGGCTTTCGCCAGATTCGACGCCATGGGGCGCCCCATGATTCCCAAGCCCAAGAATGCGATACGCATGTTCAACCCCCAAAGTTAAGGAAATATCGGAACAAGAATTAGAAACGACCGCGCTGGAACGGTCAAGCAATCTGTGTGTTAATTGTCATACAATGAAAGCAACTGATCCCATGCTGGACCAACGCAGGTAACCAGGAGCCCTTGAAGCATTGGACTCCACGCCCGGGAAACGGTTGTAGCCGAACCGGGTGAGAGCCGAAGCGGATTGATGTTAAAGGCCAGTCTTCAGAACCCCGTCCTTCGCAAGCGAGCCCGGGCTTTCGGGCGGTTGGTGCAAAACTCCGCCGTGACCCCGCGCACCGGGCAATCCCACAAACCCAAATTGATAAGCCACGGAGAGCTGGGCGTAACTTTCATCGGCCACGCCAGTTTCTTCATACAGATGGGCGGCCAGAACCTTGTGATTGATCCGAATTTTGCGCGTTGGTTGTTCGTGTTGAAGCGGCTCAAAAAGCCGGGCATGCGGATGCGCGACCTTCCGGCTGTCGATATGGTGCTGGTAACGCACGCCCATTTCGACCATCTGCACCGGCCATCGTTGCGCGCGATCGTGCAGCAGGCGCGGCGGCGGCGAACTGCTCCCCCGGTGATCGTGGTTCCCCATCATGTTGTGGATCTGGTTTCGGACCTGGGATTTCGCGAAGTAGTGCAACTGGACTGGTGGGACAACTATATCCGGCAGGGGCTAACGGTGACCCACGTTCCCTCGCAGCATTGGGGAGCGCGGGTGCTGAAGGATTCGCATCGCGGGTACGGCGGGTACGTTCTGCGCGATCACCGGCATTCGGTTTACCACGCCGGAGATACCGCCTACTTTCCCGGATTTCGCGAGATCGGACAACGACTGGCGCCGGAAGTCGCTCTGCTGCCAATTGGAGCATACAATCCGCCGTCTTTCAGAAACGTCCATGCCGATCCCTCGGATGCGACCCGCGCGTTTCTTGATCTGAATGCTCGTTGGATGGTACCCATGCACTACGGGACCTTCCGCCTATCGCATGAACCGGTCGATGAACCTTTGCAGCTTCTGGCACAAGAAGCCAAAGCCGCGGGCATTGAAGATCGCGTGCGGGTACTGGAAGAGGGCGTGACCCAGTTTTTCTAACAGCCTCGATCGAACGTCCGCCCTACTGTGCCGCCTGCGCTCGCTGCTCGGGAATCAAGCCCTCCATGACAGCCTTGCGCATCAGGTCGGGCGGTAGCAAGCCCTGGGCCAGAATGAAATCGTGGAATTTTTTCTGGTTGAACTTTGCACCGAGCGCCGCTTCCGTATCTTTTCGCAAGGCCAGCAGCTTGGTGAAGCCGTAATAGTAGCTGTTCGCCTGGCCGGGGGCACGATAGGTGTAGCGCTCGACTTCCTCTTCCGCAAATGCGGGAGATTGCACCACATCCTCCTCCAGCACGCGCCTGGCATCGGCGGGCTGAATCTTGCCGGCCTGCAATTCAGGATCGAGAAACGCGCGCGCCGCCCGCAACAGCCGGTAGTCGAGTGAGACCAACTGTCCTTCCAAGGGCATGTAAGGCCGGACAATATATTCCGAATACAATCCCCAGCCCTCGACATTGGTGCTGTTAAAGGCGTAATGAACGCGCGCGATGGAAACGCCTTTCTCGAGCATGGAGTCGAACTGAAGTTCGTGCCCAGGGCGGGCCTCGTGGGCGGTGAGAGTCCAAGCCGCGGCATCGAAGGTGAAATCGTCGTACTTCTGGGATGTGCTCTCGCCGGATCCGGCCGGAATATTCAATGGCAGCACAAACTCGCCCTTTTGCCCGGTGTTGTGCAGAAACGGTGGCGGCGACATATGCGGCGCCGGCTGTTGTGCGGTTTCCGCCGCGGTCGCGATACGAATCCGCGCCGGGCGGTCAGGCAAGGTTACCAGCCCATGCTCGGTAATGATTTTCTCGATCTGCTTCAGCCGCTCTTGATAAAACGGCAGGATAGCGTCACCCACCAGTTGCTGCTTCTTCAATTCGCGCATCACGTCGCGATAATCACCTGACGGCAGTCTTCGCTCTTTAGCGATCTGCGCGGCGATCGGCTTCATCTCTTCCTGGATCTGCGTGAATCCCTGGTGAGCCATCTCCGCCATTTGAGCCGGCGGAATGTCGATGCCATACTCCTCGAGCGCCAGCGCGTACTCCTCCGGTTGCAGCCGGAAGTCGGAGCGCGCTTTGGGCAGCACGTTTGCCTTGGTCCAGGCGTCGTAATCGGTCAGTTGGGACTTCAGCTTGGCGTAGGCCTCCTCCCATCCGGTCAGCTGATATTTCCTGCAAAGCGCGGCAATCCCCTCGAGGTAATTGGAATCCCGCCCCAGTTCCGTCTCGATCTCAACTTTCGCCGGATAAACCACGCCGGGCTTCGCCGCCTGCTCCAGCACCCGCTGTTTCAGAATCTCGGCAATCGGCTGGTAGCCCGGCTCAAGCCCGGCGTACTTGCGCAGGCGCGCCACCGCCGCCGGGCGCCGCTCGGCCGGCGTTTGATCGTCGAGCAAGCCCCGTATCCCGCTAAACACCAGACTACTTGCGTTCAGGAATGGCACTTCGTGGGCGCGCTCGTAGTCCTGTTCGCGGAAGCCAAGCTCCACGCTGCGAATGATGATTGCCAGGTCCTGTGCAACCTCCGGTTGTTTCTCCTGGGTCAACGCGCTCTTGAGCCTGGCGATGACGGCTTCGGTCTGCTTGCGCTCCTGGTCTTCGTCCGCAAGGGTGGGGTGCGAAACCAGCGCGTCGTATTGGCTCAGGCCCTGGCGCGTTCCCTGCTCGGGATGATGGTTCATCTCGATGTTCAACACCAGGTTGGTATAGCGGTTGCTGACCTCGATCCAACTGTGGTCGTCGGCGTGAATAGTTTTGAGAGTCATCAAAAGCAGAATCGGCGCGCTCAAAAGAAACATCACCCTGCGCATTCATTCCTCCCTGGCAAGAAATCAGTAAAGCATGCCCGCCGGCAAGGCGGCAATTAGAAACAGACTGGCACTGGCTCAGTAGGTTAGCAAGATTCGAAGATCCCGGAGATTGTTCCCCGTGGGCCCTGTAATGATGGCGTCGCCGATTGCTTCGAAGAAGGGGTAGGCATTGAAACTTGCCAGATGATTTTCAGCGCTTAGTCCGCGGGCTTGGGCGCGGTCGAGGGTGGTGCCGTCCACGATGGCGCCCGCAGCGGAACTATTACCGTCGATGCCGTCCGTCCCAGCGCTGAGTACGGTGATGCGGTCGCCGCCTATTTTCTGCGCACACGCCAGCGCAAACTGCTGATTGCGGCCCCCAATCCCGCCGTTCGTGACCTTGACTGTGACTTCACCACCCGAAATCAGACAGATCCGCGCAGACTGCTTCCGCAGGTCGCGCGCCCGCTCAAGAAGATAGTTGGCCGCTCGCTCGTAGTCCCAGTCATCGCAGCTGTTATCCACCTCAACCTTGAAACCCTGACGCCCGGCTTCAGCTGTTGCCGCCTCGATCAACGTTGCGTTCGAAAGCACTGTCCACCAGCGACTGCGCTGGAACGCGGGATCGTCGGACTTCGGCGTCTCTTCCAGAGCGTGGCGCTGGAACAGCTCACCAACCGACGCGGGGAATTGCGCCAGGAGCCCGTGCTTCGCCGCGATGCGGCCGCAATCCTCAATCGAAGTCGAGTCGGGCATGGTGGGGCCGGAGGCCAGAGCATCGGGCGTGCTATCGGGGACATCCGACACCAGAATCGACACCTGCTGCGCGGGATGGGCGGCGCAGGCCAGCCTGCCGCCTTTGATGGCGGACAAATGTTTGCGGATGGCGTTGATTTCCGCGATAGAAGCGCCGGAGTGAACCAGTGCCTGGTAGGTCGCAATCAAATCTTCCAGAGAAATTGCATCGTCGATGGGTTTCTCGGCAATGGAAGAGCCGCCGCCGCTAAGCAGAAAGATTACCAGCGATGACGCATCCTGAGACCCGAGCGATTTGAGTATGGCTTCGGCGGCGCGGATGGATTCCTGGTTGGGTGCGGGATGGCCGCCGAGAAAATAACGGAAGCCTCGAATCTGCGAACCTGGCTCGACGGAACTGGCGATGATCCCTTCAAAGCGGTCCCCGGCCTGCATTTCAAGAGCGCGCACCATGGTGTGCGCCGCCTTGCCCAGCGATACTACAAACACCCGATGGTAGGTGTGGAGGTCGTACAGGTCCTCGCGGATGCGCAACACACCGCGCTCGCACACCACATGCTGTTCGAAGGCGCGGTCGATGCTCGATTCGGCCAGAGCGTATTCGAACAGATGACGCGCGTTAACGCGCATTTCGATGGCCTGCTTTTCGGGGGTCACGGGGAAGATTATACGGGCCAGCGATAAGCTTTCGGCTATCGGCCCTCAGCAACCGGGGTCAGGTTGGGAGCGTTGCGCTAATGTCTTCCGTCAAATCGCAACCACTTCCCTCACCCAGGCTTCGATTGTTTCGCGCAGCTCTTTCAGCCGGCCTTCAAAAAAATGATCGGCGGATTCGATCAGCACCAGCTTTTTGGGTTCCGGCAGCGATTGCGCCAGCGCTTCCAATCTGGCCCTGGGGCCGAATTGGTCGCGTGTTCCGCTCACCAGTAGTTTGGGCTTGTTGCAGGACCGGAGAAAGTCCAAGTCGTAGCTGCGTTCGTCGGTTGGGAGGAGAGGAAGGCCCAGCCCGATGACCGAATTTACACGTGCATCCGGACAAGCCGCGCGTAAGCCGATTGCCGCGCCGAAGGAAAATCCGGCAAAGATCATGGGCAAATGAAACGCTGTGTGCAACCAGTCCAGAGCAGTACCAACGTCGTCCACCTCGCCGATCCCGTTGTCGTGCGTGCCCTGGCTCATTCCAGTTCCGCGGAAGTTGAAGCGCAATACCGGAAATCCAAAGCTATTCAAGGCCTTCATGGTGTGAAAGACAACTTTGTTGTGAAACGCGCCACCGTAGAGCGGATGAGGATGACAGACCAGAGCGGCGTGGGTCGCCCCTTCGGCGCCTTGGTTGAGCAGGGCTTCGAGGCGTCCGGCCGGCCCATCGAGAAAGAATGAGCGGATAGAGGATGGGGGTGAGGAGGACACTGACATCAAATTATCAGATTCGCCCGGCCTGGGACGGGCGAGGCGCCCGTCCCCACGTGGCCTGATGTAGGTTATGCTTTTCCGCATGGATGTTGCCACATTGACTCGTCAACTGGTCGATATTGACTCCACCACCGGGAGTGAAGGCCGGGTGGCGGATTTTCTTCATCGCGAACTTGGCCGGATGGGCTACCGCGCCGAAAAAATGCTGGTCGAAGGCGAGCGCTGCAATGTGTTCGCGACTTCGCCCGAGCAGGCGCGACCCGAGATCGTGTTCTCAACCCATATGGACACGGTCCCTCCGTTCATCCCATCGTCAGAAACTGACGACAAGATCTATGGGCGCGGGGCTTGCGATGCCAAGGGGATCATCGCTGCGCAGATCGCGGCGGCGGAGCGGCTGCGTGAGCAAGGAACCTATGTAGGGCTACTCTTTGTTGTTGGTGAAGAAAAGGACAGTCTGGGAGCCAATGTTGCAAACCAACAACCGCGCGGCAGCAAGTATCTGGTGAATGGCGAGCCGACAGAGAACAAGATGGCTTCGGCGTCAAAAGGGACGTTGCGGGTTGAAATCAGCGCGACGGGACACATGGCGCATTCGGCGTATCCCGAGCTGGGAGAGTCTGCGATTGACAAGCTTCTGGAAGCCCTGAATCGATTGCGGGCCATCAAACTGCCTTCCGTCGAGGGGATTGGGCCTTCCACCGTGAATATTGGAGTAATCGAGGGCGGGCGGGCCCCCAATGTGATTCCCGACAAAGCGCGGGCGCAACTGCTGTATCGCCTGGTCGGGCCATCAGACAAACTGCGAGAGGAAATTGTGCGAAACGTCGCGGGATTAGCCACAGCCGAGTTCGTGTTGGAGATCCCTTTCGCACGCCTGCGCACCCTGGACGGCTTGCCCACCATGGTCGCGGCCTTCACCACAGATATTCCCTGGCTGGGGAATTGGGGCGAGCCGTTGCTGGTAGGGCCGGGATCGATACATGTGGCGCATACCGAGGGTGAATACGTTGAGAAACGGCAATTGCAAGATTCGGTCGAGCTGTACGTTGCGATCGCCAAACGTCTGGTTAAGGCAAATTAATCCCGTCTCGGAGTGAATTGCTTGGTAGTGGGCTACTTTGAATTGAAAGTGCGGCGTGAGTGAGGGCTTTGTTTGAATTCATACTACGATTCATCGTTGCTATTCTCGCTGTGGGTGTCTGCGTTGTCTTTGGGAACATTCGTTTTTTGGCTACTTGGTGGATTTCTCTTTCCCAAGGGACTCATTGGCGATGCCACTCTTTTCGGTTTTCCACTGTACGGGTTGCTTCCGGGGTTAATTGTCGGTGGTGTATGGTATGCAGTGATCCTGCGTGGCAGGCGGGATTCAAAGTAGCCCACTACCGAATTGCTTTGTTGCAAGCTTTTTTGCTTGATCGGTGCTAATCTTGAAGCACCTAAAAAGGTGCTAAGGAGTCACATCGATGCTCGACATCACCCGTGACATTCAATCGCTGACAACTTTCCGTCGCCGCTCCGGTGATTTCATGAAGCAACTGAAGAAGAGCAAGCGCCCCGTGGTGCTTACGGTGAAAGGTAAAGCTGCCGCCATTGTGCAGGACGCTGAGGCCTATCAGCGTCTGCTTGACATTGCGGCCCGGGCTGATGCTGAGGAAGGCATCCGACTGGGGCTCAAGGATATCAGGGAGGGACGGGTACGGCCGGCAAAGAAGTTTTTCGGCGAATTCGAAGCTGCACATGGCCTACGACGTTAGCATCACTTCCCGCGCTGAACGAGATCTCGCCTGCTTGTATGAAGACCTTAACGTCGAGCACTCCGGTGCTGCGTTGAAATGGTACTGGGGCCTAAAGCGCGCCATCCTGAGTCTCGAAAACCGTCCAAACCGATGCCCTCTTATACGTAAACGCGACAAACTGAGACACCTACTATATGGCCACAAGCCCAACGTCTATCGTGTGATCTATCGGGTGCAGGAGAAAGAGAAGCAGGTCGAAGTGCTCCACATCCGCCACGGTGCACGGAGGAAGTTCAACGCGGCTGATCTTGCCTAAATCTTTATGTTCGCGGAGACGTCGTCCGTTAAGCGACGCTCCGTATAAACTGTATTCCATGACCACCTCCACCCTCAACTCCCTCTCCAAGGCCTCTTCCGCTTACCTGCGTTCCGCCATGCACCAGCCCATCCAGTGGCGGGAGTGGGGTGAGGAGGCGTTTGCCGCGGCGCAGCGCGAGAATAAGCCCATCCTGCTGGATATTGGCGCGGTGTGGTGCCACTGGTGCCACGTAATGGACCGCGAGTCCTACGACAGTCCGGAGATCGCCCAAATTGTGAACGAGCGTTTCGTGGCGGTGAAGGTGGACCGCGATGAACGGCCCGACATTGACAGCCGCTACCAGGTCGCGGTGAGTTCCATCAGCGGGCAGGGGGGGTGGCCGCTGACCGCGTTTCTTACGCCCGACGGCAAGCCATTCTATGGGGGAACCTACTTCCCGCCTGACGATCAATACGGTCGCCCCAGCTTCAAGCGGGTGCTGGTTTCCATCGCCAACGCGTATCACGAGAAGAATGACGACGTGATGGAGCAGGCCAAAACGGTGGAGAGCGCAATCTCTCAGGCGGAGTCGTTCGCAGGCAAGGGTGGCGACTTTTCTTCCGCGGTCATCGACGCCATCGTGAAGTCGGCGTTGGGCATGTATGACCCGCAAAATGGCGGATTCGGCAGCGCTCCCAAGTTCCCACATCCCGCAGCGCTCGATTTGCTGATCGATCGCAGCCTGCAATCCGGCGACGAAGAATTGCGAAACGTCTTCGTGAGCACCTTGGAGAAGATGGCACGGGGCGGCGTGTATGACCAACTGGCGGGAGGCTTTCACCGTTATTCAGTGGACGAACGCTGGGTAGTGCCGCACTTCGAAAAGATGTGCTACGACAACTCCGAACTGCTGAAGACTTATGTGCATGCTCATCAAGCCACGGGTTCGGAGTTTTTTGCCGCGGTGGCGCGCGACATCATCCGCTGGATGGACGAGTGGCTGAGTGATCGCGAGCATGGCGGATTTTATGCTTCCCAGGATGCAGATTATTCGATGGACGATGACGGCGATTACTTTACCTGGACTCTGGCCGAAGCCCGGGCAGCGCTCGACGAGGAGGAAGCCGGCGTCGTCAGCCTCCATTACGACATCAACGATGTCGGCGAGATGCACCACAATCCCGAAAAGAATGTGCTTTACCTGCGGGCATCCGCGGAAGAGATTTCCAGGCGGCTGAAGCTGCCGCTTTCGCGCGTGGAAAGCGTGCTGCAATCGGCGAAGCGAAAAATGTATGCCGCCCGCCTGCAACGCCCGACTCCTTACGTGGACAAGACCATATATGTGGGCTGGAACGCGCTTTGCGTATCGGCTTACCTGGAGGCGGCGAAGGTCCTCGACCTGGAAGGGGCCCGGCATTTCGCGCTGCGCAGCCTGGACCGGATACTGGCGGAAGGCTGGCGCGTCGAGGGTGGCTTGTTGCACGTCCTGGCGTATTCGGATTCGACCGCCGAGAGGCGCAATGTTCCCGCCGTGCTTGACGACTATGCGTTCACGGCTCTGGCCTGTCTCGACGCCTACGAATCGACTGCCGATTTGAGCTATTTCAACTTCGCGAAGCGCGTCGCAGATGCAATGGTGGGGAATTTCTTCGACGGGGTTTCGGGCGGATTCTTTGACACCCCCACGCCGCCCGGAACTGCTCCGCCCCTGGGCGTGCTGGGCACTCGTCGCAAGCCTTTCCAGGATTCGCCCACGCCGGCCGGAAACTCCGTCGCGGCCATTGCGCTGCTGCGGTTGCATGCCTATAGCAATAACCAGGCGTATTACGACAAAGCCGAGCAGACGATGGAATTGCTGGCGGGGGCCGCGGGCCGATACGGGCTGTTCGCTGCGACTTACGGGATCGCGGGCGTGCATCTTGTGCAGCCTCACTCCCAGGTGGTGGTGATCGGAGAGGGCGAACTTGCGCAGCAACTGTATCGCGCAGCCGTACAACCCTTCTCTGCCACCAAGGCTGTGGTCAAGCTGTCACCTGCTCAGGCGGTGCCCCAGAATCTGCCGCCGGCGTTGGCAGAGACGATTCCGCAATTGCCAGTTGTCAGGGAAGGAAAAACAGCGGTCGTTATCTGCTCGGGATTCTCCTGCCAGCCACCGATCTTCAACCCAGCCGATTTATCCAAGGCCCTAAAGGGCCTTTCTCGCGCAAGCTAGCAGTCACCCCACAAGAAAAAAGAGGCTGGCGTTTGAGACGCCAGCCCGCGAAGTTTCAGCGCTGCACTGATTGCAGCGCGAACGTTTACATGTGCCACACTACCGGCAATGCCCACCGGAACCCGGCGGACAATACGGCGGAGGCGCTCCATCCAGTGACAGAGTCACTGCTGGAGTGGCAAGCGCTGTGCCTGCGCACAACATTCCTACCATCAGGAATAGCATCCTGAGCGCACGTTTCATGGATTGATTCTCCTTGTGCGGGTCCCCTGGGAGCGGAAACCCTAGATGGCAGGAGATTATACAGGGGTATGTCAAGTGCAAGTATCATTGGCTACGGTTCCGCCCGCACCATACTCGGGAAAAGAGAGCACACAAACTTCAGACTTACTGCTTCCATATTGATTCTTTAGAGACATACAGCCCCGCAGAACATAGTGTTCAAAAATGAGACACAGCTGAATTATTTATGCGAGGGTATGTCGGGAAGAGCCGGAGGTGGGTTTTTATGCGAGGAAGATAGTTCCGACAGCAGATCCTTGGCGGATACCGGCTGGCGATCCTGCTCGGTGCGCGAGAAGGCACGGTCCACCATGCCTTCGAACATGGGAATAAGGGAATCGCCCGCCACCGGACGTTGCAGATCGCCAAGACTCTGCTCCCAGCGTTGCGACATAAGCAGATTCGTGGCCGACTCCCGCGAGGCGGCTTTGAATACCGCATAACCCAACCAGATGAGAATGGCGCAGCAGTACGCGGCGGTATTCAGGAAGCCCACTGTCAGGTCGTTGATCTGGCCACCGGAGTAAAGAGCGTTTCCCGCCAGCTCGACGCTGGCAAAGCCGCCGAACCCCAGCGCGATTCCGAAGCTTTGTTGCCGCCAGGAGACTCCCAGGTACTTGGAAAATACCAGGAGGAAGAGAATCAAACCGCACTGGATGACGCGCACGCAACGTTGCACCGTGACCACCGCCTGGACGACAGGCGATTGGCCGGCGGGACTCGCAGCCGCCACCACCAAGGCCACAAAAAACATAACTAACGCAGCCCATTTGAACAGCACAGTTCCAAGATCACGAAGCGTATGGTAGGGCCGAAAAACATCCAGGAAAATTTCGTGGATGACCTTGAATCCGATGGCCAGGCTGATGATCGCGCCGATCCAATAACTGTAGAAATAAAGATCGTAATCCCCGGAACGCTGGATGGGGAACAGCACTGCGAAATTCACCAACTGAAAAATAATATAAGCGAAGAAGACGGGAAAAGTGCGATGCAGCTTGCGCCAAATTATGGCGGCGGCCAGGAGGAGTTCCAGAGCCGGGTGAGAAAGCCATAGCACGAGCTGGACTTTGGCAGTCAAAATGGGGCCGAATTGTCTCGGGGCAGGAGTACAAAGTCGTCCTGCTCACACTAAAGTTAGCACGTGTGCCTTAAGGGTCAATGTACCAAAGTAACCCGCCGGTAACCGTTACCGAAGGGGTTCCGGCCCTGGGCAGGCTGCGTCAAAAAGTCTTGAAACGCAGACGTTTACACCTCCGGAGATGCCTGAATGTAGGCCCTCATCATGCGAACCTCATAGTCCTTCTCGGTCAGGCCGTGCAGCAGAACATCGCGCAGCGAAACTACCGCTACCAAACGCCGACCGTCGCAGATAGGCAAATGGCGAAACCCGTGGCGGCGCATCAAGAGCATGCAGTTTTCCAGGCTCTCAGTAGGGCTAACGGTAAGGGGATCGTTGGTCATGACCTGTTCCACGTGGGTAGTGCGAGGATCAAGGCCTTCCGCTACAACCCGGCTCATGAGGTCGCGTTCGGAGAATATGCCTACCAGTGTCCCCTCGTGCAGCACCGGCACGGCCCCAATGTTGCGGGTCACCATGGCCTTGACGACTTCGAACACCGACTGATTGGCTTCTGTAGCGTAGGTTTCCTGGTTGCTGATCAAATCGGAAATGTTCACATGCCACCTCCGTTCGTGCGGAAATCGCTAATCGGCGCGAGTATATGCCGAAATGTGACTCCGGGAAAAGAGAAAAACCATGTAATTGCTGGGGACAGAGGACTGTAGGCCCAGCCTGGGCCCAGGGGGCAGGGTTCACTTATCGCTTTTTCTGGCCCATGAACACGAAATACGAGCAGGCCCAAAGAGAGGTAGGAACGCTGCCGCGAGGCCGGCAAGTGAAGATGATGTTGTAGTCGCCGGAGGGTTGCAGGGTCTCGACCACGGAGGGTGAAGATTTGGGGCTGACCACGGCGAGGTAGGCGAGGAACCGATGGAGGTCCGGAGCTCCGCCATAGCCTGGGGCGACGAACGACAGGTCGGCGTTTTCTCCGGCAAAATGCCAGCTCAGTGAGGCCGCCAGCGCAATCGAATCCTCATAGCTTTTCTCCGGGAGCACTCCAGCGGCGGGGTTATCGAAGACGATGCGCAGCTTGCGTTCGTCTTCCCGGGTGAATTCCCGCACTTTGAGTGAACCGGACTTGGCGGTCGCTTTCCAATCCACGTGGCGCGCGGAATCTTCGGGAGCGTATTCGCGGATACGGTAGAGGTCCGATCCGCGGCCGCGGGTGAAGGCTGCGAACTCGCCGGTGATCAAGGGAAGTACTTCGAAGAATTCGTCCGCCGGTTCCACTGCCGGGTACACCATGATTTCGCGAGCCAGCGGCAGGCGGCGAGTCTTCACCAGGAAAGCAAACGGAAAACGCGTCGCCAAGCCAAAACCCGCCTGCCGGTATAGACCACGGCGCGGGAATCGCAGCAACAGGTCGGCCTTGAACTCGCCGCCCGCCGGAATGTAGGGGAAGTAAGCGGAACCTTCAAAAATGCCGGGAGCAGCTTTAGTCTCCTCGACACGGCGCAGGTTGCGGTCGGGCAACTTGATCCATTGCTTCCCGGGCGGGCGTTTCGGCGGAAAGCTGAAGATTGCCGGCGCCCAGCGCCAGCGTTTCGTGGTCTGCGGCTTGATGGCAACCACATTCACGGAAAAGGACGGCAGCCAGCGCCGGGGATTGCGCAGTCCAATCCGGCCAAGCGCCGCTCGACCGGCGAAAACGTGTTCGGGTAGCCGGACATCCAGTTCAAGTTCTCGCAACACCAGGGCGGATGCGACACCCGAAACCAGGATCGCGGCCAGCATCGCCGCCACAATGATGTAGAGCAAATTGTTCCCCGTGTTCAGGGCGGCAATGCCGATGAGCAAGACAGTGACCACGTAGGCCATGCCGATGCGGGTCACGTCGTAATCGAAGGCGTCTCGAAGGCGAGCGGCCGTGACCCGTCGAGCGAGGTATGGCACGGTGGTCAGGCCCACCACCACCGCCAGCAAGAGAGCAATTGAGGAGAGGATCAGCGTTGCCCACAGGCTTCCGGCTTCGCGAGCGACCGTCGAAAACAGCGCGGCCGCAAAGGCCATTCCCAATCCGATGATCGCCAGCAGAAACCGTACCCAGACTTCAGGAACCTCAAGGTGCAAAGCGTTGGCCAGGCGGGAGCCTTTGGGAATAGCGGACGGCTTCGCATGGGCAGGCATCGGGAATCGCTTGGTCGAGCCTAGCACCGGGGAGGGTGAGCATCAATTGTCTCCGCGGTGACGAAAGACTTGCTGCATCCAGCGGTTTGCTTTAGCGGTGGCTTCATCGGCAACATGGCCCAGTTTGGGATAGCGCTGGCGGAGTTTGTTCAGCAGTTGATGCGCCCAAACGTATTCTGTCGAGAGAATGACCAGACCAATCAGCAGAAAAAGAATGCCTTGCAGGACCGGCAGGAACAATCCCGCAATACCCAGCGCAATGAAGGCCCATCCGACAGTGAGGACGAGAACCCGTTTGAAGTAGACATTCATTTGCGGGCGATGCGATAACCCTATCAGGGAACCTGCGCTTCTAGGACAAGAACAGAGTGACCGCCCGATTGAAGTCCTCCGGTACTTCTTCGTAAGGCAAGTGGCCGACTCCTTCGAGCATCAGCAGACGGCAGCTTAGAAATTCCGCTTGCAAAACATGAGCCGAGGCGGGATCCACAGCAGCGTCGCGGTCTCCCCAGATCAGCAAGGTGGGGATGTGGGCGATCGAGGGAATTGCCGATCGCAGTTCCCGCATGTCCTGCTTCCAGGTGCGAAGGATGCTCAAGGCGTACTCGAACGAAGCGCGAGTGCGCAACCGCGCCAGGTAACCTTCCAGCGTTCCCGGGCGAATCCGCCGGGTGTCGGCAAACAGCCGCCGGAAATAATACTCTTGCAGAATGCGCAGCCGAGGCGCGAGTCGCAGAAAAACGGGCGCGACCATGGGATTACTGAGGAAAGGAATCAGGAAATTGCCGTGGGCCGACCAGGGGTTGGCGGGCGCAACCAGGATCAAGCGCTGAACACGTTCGGGCGACCGAATCGCAGTCATCATCGCCAACGCCCCGCCATGAGAGGTCCCCAGCAGGTCGCACGAAGCTATATCGGCCAGGTCCATGAAACGCAGCAGGCGTTGGGAGCTGGCGGTGAGGCTGCAATCCATGTCAGATGAATAATCCGACAAACCGGCGCCCGGCAGGTCAAGGGCATAGACCGTGGAGTGCTGGGCAAGAACGGGAATCGCATGCCGCCAGGAAAACGAGTAACCCATGAGCCCGTGCACCAGAACGAGAGGCGGGCCCGAGCCCGCGCGCTCATAGCGGCAGCTCAGCCCGTCGAGATTCACTCGCAAATCTTCGACGAGAACCCTGGCTTGGTGGGATATGAGATTCACAGCCACTGCACCGCTAGCTCTTGCGCCGTTTCTTGCCCAGAAATTTCTTCAGCACGCGAATACCCTTATCCACATGCTTTTCCTGCAACAGAAACGGCGGCAGAAATCGCACAACTGTGTCCTGGGTGCTATTGAAGAGAACACCCTCGCCGAGGGCTTGTTCTACGATCGGGCGGGCGGGAACATCTAGCTGCAAGCCCTGAATCAGCCCACGGCCCCGGGCTTCCCGGGCGGCTGCGTAGCGTTCGGCCAGCAGCTTCAACTCCTGCCGCAAATGTCCGCCGACGCGAGCGACATTCTCCAGCAGCTTGTCGTCTTCGAGGACAGCGAGGTACTCAAGGGCCACGCGGCAAGCGAGTGGGCCGCCGCCGAATGTGGTTCCGTGTTGTCCAACTCCGATTGCAGATGCAAATTCTTCCTTCGCCAGAAAGGCGCCCAACGGCAGCCCGGCTGCGATGGGCTTGGCAATCGCGACAATGTCCGGTGTGATGCCAAAACTCTGAAAGGCGAAAATCGTGCCGGTGCGCCCCAAACCGCACTGGATTTCATCGAAAATGAGGGCGGCGCGATGTTGGTCAGCCACGCGGCGGCATTCCTGCAGGAATTCAACTGAGCACTCGTAAATTCCGCCTTCACCGAAAATCGGCTCCAGAACAATGGCGCAGGTATCGTCAGTGACCGCCGCGCGTAGAGCTTCCGCATCGTTACGGGCGACGAATGTCACTTCCTCGAGCAGCGGCTCAAAACCTTTGCGGTATTTGTCCTGCCCAGTCAGCGACATGGAACCGAAGGTCCGGCCGTGATAAGAGCCCTGCAATGCAACCAGCCGGCTTTTCGCTTCGCCTCCCGCGCGGTGCCCGGCCAGTCGCGCCAGCTTGATGGACCCTTCAATCGCCTCCGTTCCGCTGTTGGAGAAAAAAGCGCGCTGCAATCCGGAAAGCCGGCACAGCTTCTCGGCCAGAAGTCCCTGGTACTCGTTGTAGTAAAGATTCGACAGGTGAATGGCGCGCGCCGCCTGTTCACGAATGGCCTTCACGATCCTGGGATGGGCGTGGCCCAAAGCATTTACACCCAGACCGGCGACGAAATCCAGGTAACGTTTGCCTTCGATGTCAAAAAGGAACACGCCTTTCCCGCGTGCGATCACTAGTGGGTATCGGCTGTAGGTCTGGAGCAGGAATTGGCGTTCGCGCTGGATAACCTCTTCGCTGCGGGTCATATGAGGAATACGATTCTACCGGATTGGCGGCGGGATGGAGGATGTGGGAAATAACAGAGCTAACCAATGCTCGAATCAAACAGTTACCAAATATCACAATAAGGCTTCCAAAAAACATATCCTGGCTATGGAATTGGTTCTATAATATTGGAACTAGATGTTTTCAAGCCACTTAGTGGCAACCCTATGGCTGTGGTCATGGCAGCGAACGTGCAGAAGGTAGGACGGGAAGCCTCCAGCCCGCGGCTGGTGCCGTCGCCGTCCATGAACAAGGACTTCCAAGTCCGCTTTACCGTGATCCTGCTTGCCCTGCTGACCACGGCAGCGATCGTCTACGCCGGATATAACTTTGAAGCAGAGCGTTCGTTCCAGCTGCCGACGGACGGCGTCTGGTGGGTGGAGCAGGGCGGAAGCCTGGTAGCAGCCCGGGTGGACGACGGCGGGCCCGGAACCCGCGCAGGAATCAAGGTCGGTGACCAAACCACTGCAATCGACCAACACCCGGCCAACACCACCGCAGCCCTCAGCCGTCAACTATTTCGCGTAGGCGCCTGGTCCAAGACCACCTATTCGCTGGTGCGGCAGGCAGTCCCAGTGGACGTGGTGCTGATTCCGGTCCCCGCCGAGCGTTCGCAATACAACTGGCTGAGGATGATTGGCCTGATTTACCTGGGAGTGGGCCTCTACGTGTTGTTGCGGCGCTGGACCGCTCTCGGATCGACGCACTTCTATATCTTTTGTCTGGTTTCGTTTATTTTTTACACGTTCCACTACAGCGGGAAACTCAATCAGTTTGACTGGACGATCTACTGGGGAAATGTTGTTGCCTGGATGCTGCAACCCGCACTGTTCCTGCATTTCGTTCTGACTTTTCCCGAGCGGCGGCAATTCGTACGCGAGCATAGCTGGATCATTCCTGTCATTTATCTGCCCGGGGCGCTGCTGTTGAGTGTGCATATCGCATCGCTCGAACTGTTGCGAGCGAGCGAGGTGTTGCGCTGGAACCTCGACCGGCTGCAAATGGCCTATCTGGCGGTGTTTTTCATCGCAGCCGCCGTGGTGCTGGTCAATACCTACCGCTGGGCCAGTACGCCCATTCTTCGTCAGCAACTGAAGTGGATTACGCGCGGGACGATTCTCGCCATCACCCCGTTTACATTGTTTTATGTGATCCCGTATCTGGCGGGCACGTTGCCGGAAAACACCATGAAGGTGTCCGTGCTGTCCCTTGGGCTCCTTCCTCTGACTTTTGGCTACGCCATTTTCCGCTACCGGTTGATGGACGTGGACCTGATTTTCAAGCGCGGCATGGTGTACACCTTGTCGGCCGCGGCCATCATCGGGGCGTACTTCGCCGTGGTGGCGGGGGTCGCCGAAGTGGTACATGCGCGGGTGCCAAGTTCTGGCCCCATCGGATTGGTGCTGGCCATCGTGGTCACCGCGCTGGTGTTCGATCCGGTGCGCAAGTGGATTCAGGAACGCATCGATCAGTTTTTCTATCGCACTCGATATGACTACCGCAAGACGCTGATCGAATTCGGCCGTGAACTGAGCGCGGAGACCGACCTCGACGAAATGCTGAGTTCGGTGGTGGACCGGTTGTCGCGAACGCTGCTGGTCGATCGCATGGCCGTGTTCCTCTCCTCCGGTGAAGGACCGGTGCGCTTTCTACTTTCGAAATCGTTTGGCATGACCCAGACCAGCGGGCTTGACTTGAGCTTCTTGGCTGCGCCGCGGCCGGAAATCGGCGCCGGACACATTTTCTTTGACAACACCCACCAGGTGCCGCGTGAAACCCCGAGCGCGCAACAAACCATCGCGCGGCTGGATTTGAACTACTACATCCCCTGCCGCGCCCAGAAGCAAACCGTCGCAGTACTGGGTTTGGGAAAGACCGTGGAAGGCGACTTCCTGTCGAGCGAGGACGTGGAACTGCTGGAGACGTTGGCAGGCTATCTCGGTATCGCCATCCAGAATGCCCGCCTGTATGCCTCGCTGGAACAGAAGGTCGCGGAATACGAGCGCCTAAAGGACTTCAACGAAAACATCGTCGAGTCGATTAACGTCGGCGTGCTGGCGGTGGATTTGGCTGATCGGATCGAGTCCTGGAACTCGCAGATGGAAGTTATGTATGCGCTGCCGCGTTGGCAGGTGCTGGCGCGTCCTTTGAGCGAGATATTGCCGGCGGCCTTCGTGGAAGAGTTCTATCGGGTGCGGCAGAACCAGGGCATTCACAACCTTTACAAGTTCCGGCTGAATACGCCCACGGGTGAAAGCCGGATCGTGAACGTGGCGATTGCTCCCCTGGTTACCCGGAAATTCAACGTGATCGGCCGTCTGATCATCATGGACGACATCACCGAGCGGGTTGAGCTTGAAGCCCAGCTTTCACAGGCGGACAAACTTTCGTCGATTGGACTGCTGGCTGCGGGCGTGGCCCACGAAGTGAACACGCCGCTCGCGGTCATCTCCTCCTATGCGCAGATGCTCGCCAAGCAACTGCAAGGCGATCCGCAAAGGGGCGCGCTGTTGGAGAAGATCACCAAACAGACGTTCCGCGCTTCAGAGATCGTCAACAACCTGCTGAATTTCTCGCGCACCAGCGGCACTGAGTTCACAGAAGTGGACATGAACCGGATCATCCACGACACGCTGGCGTTGCTGGAGCACCAGTTTAAGACTTCGAAGATTCAGGTGCAGGACGAAACCTCGGCCCATCTTCCCACCATCAGTGGGAACGCCGGGCGGCTGCAACAGGTGTTCTTGAATTTATTCCTGAACGCAAAAGATGCGATGTCCAACGGTGGAACGCTGCGCATCGCTACTTCAAACGGCGAAAGCGTGAGCGTGGTGGTATCGGACACGGGTTCGGGAATCGCGCAGGAGCACATCCAGCGTATTTACGATCCTTTCTTCACCACCAAGGCGTCGCGCGAAGGCCAGCCGCGAGGCACCGGGCTGGGCCTGTCGGTCAGTTACGGCATCATTCAGGAACATGCCGGCAAGATTCGGGTGGAGAGCCGGCCCGGCGAGGGCACCCGGTTCTATCTTGATTTCCCCCTGACCAGGAAGGCTGTCAATGTCTGAAGCCGCCGTCATCTCGCCGCCGCGGAACGATACCCAGTCTTCGATGGGCTCGGTGTTGATCATTGACGACGAGGCCGCCATTCGGGAATCGCTCGAGACCTTGTTGCAAATGGAAGGTTATGCCGTCGAGTCGGCGGAAAGCGCGGAACAGGGACTGGCGCGGATCGGGGAGCGCAGCTTCGATCTGGTACTGCTCGATCTGGCTCTGCCTGACCGCAACGGGATGGAACTGCTGGCGGAACTTCATACCCAGGATCCGCAACTTTCCGTCATCATGATTACGGCCTACGGCACCGTGGAGAACGCGGTTAAGGCGATGCAGGTGGGTGCTGCGAATTTTATCCAGAAGCCATGGGACAACGAAAAGCTTCTGGCTGACGTGCGCGCGGCCATCGCCCGCCACCGGGCGGAAGAAGAAAACGTCCAGCTCAAGCGCGCCCTCAAGCAACGCTACAATTTTGAAAACATCGTGGGCAAGAGCGAGCCCATGCTGAAGATTTTTGACCTAGTGGGCCAGGTTGCTGCCAGCCGTTCTACGGTGCTGTTGCAAGGCGAAAGCGGCACGGGTAAAGAGCTGATCGCCAAGGCCATCCACCTGAATTCTCCGCGCCACGACCGCTCCTTCGTTCCCGTCAATACCGGTTCCGTGCCTCCCGACCTGCTCGAATCCACGCTGTTCGGCCACGTGAAGGGCGCCTTCACCAGCGCGATTGCTTCCAAGAAAGGCCTCTTTGAGGTTGCCGACCGGGGCACGCTTTTTCTTGATGAAATCGGCACCATGAATCTGGACATGCAGAGCAAGATTCTGCGCGTCCTTCAAGACCGGAAGTTTATGCACCTGGGCGGAGTCCACGAAATCCAGGTGGACGTACGCATTATCGCCGCCACCAACGTCGATTTGAAGCAGCAGGTGCGCGAGGGCAAGTTCCGGGAGGATTTGTTCTACCGCTTGAACGTCATCACCATCGACCTGCCGCCTTTGCGGCAGCGGCGGGAGGATATCCCGTTGCTGGCCAGCTTCTTCCTCGACCGCTATTCCAAGGAGAATGCCCTCGCCCTCAGGCGCATTACGACGGAAACTCTACGTCCGCTAATGGCCTATGCCTGGCCGGGCAACGTTCGCGAACTGGAGAATGTGATCGAACGCGCGGTAGTGCTTTCCACCGAAGAGGAGATTGGACCGGAGCTTCTCCCTGATTCCATCGTAGGCCGGACCGCGGCCTTCCCCGCCCTCGAGCACCGCTCGGACGCTTCCCTCTTTGACATTGTGGAGGACGGCGAACGGCGGGTCATCATTGACATGCTGGAAAAGTGCAATTGGAACCAGACCGAAGCCGCCGAGCGATTTCATGTGCCCCTCTCCACGCTCAATCAGAAGATCAAGCGGCTCAACATCGAAATCAAGCGCAAGGCCAGGGATTAGCCCGGAGTTCAGTGACTTCCTTGCCCTGCAACCTCCCGGACAACTGGGGCTGAAAGCCGACTGCCTTCTCTGCTATAGTTCCGTGTGCGATCCTGAGACCACGCAATGGAACTGATCTCACCCACAGAAATCGCCAAAGAAAAGCTCGAGGCCGTCCAGGACTATTCAGCTCTGGCCGGCCGTTCGGTCGCCAATCTGTTCCGCCACCCCCGCTACCTCGCAGACATGATGCAGCAGGCTGATTTGATTGGAGTTGGGTCACTGCCCATTGTGATTCTGACCGGGCTTTCGATCGGGGCGGAATTGGCCTTGAACAGCGCGAATACGCTGCAGCGGTTTGGTTCGCTGTCGTTGATCGGACAGCTGGTGTCGGTAGGAATGGTGCGCGAGCTGGGGCCGATCATCACCGGCCTGATGGTCGCGGGCAGAAACTCCTCCGGCATGGCCAGTGAGCTGGGTTCGATGGTGGTGACCGAACAAATCGATGCCATGCGGGCACTGGGCACCGACCCGATGAAGAAGCTGGTGACACCGCGGGTAGTCTCGACCGTGTTCATGCTGTTCTTCCTGACCATCATTTCTGACTTGCTGGGTCTGTTTGGGGGATCACTGATTTCCACTTTGCTGTTCAGGGTTGACTGGCGGCAGTACTGGAACAGCGCTTACCAGATCTTAATGTTCCAGGATGTGCTGATGGGCCTGCTGAAGCCCGTCCTTTTTGGATTCATTATTGCCACGGTGGGCTGCTACTACGGAATTTCAGCGCGGGGTGGGACACAAGGTGTGGGCCGGGCAACGACCCAGGCGGTGGTGGCGTCGTCGGTTTTGATCCTTATGGTGGACCTGCTGACCACCAAGTTCCTGATGGCAATTTTTTCCTATCGTTGAGCCATGGCCGCACCTCCGATCACATTTGACGAGCGGCGCACTTCCACCGAGAAGTCTCCATCGACCGTCCTCGCATTTGAGGAAGTGTCGATTGCCTTCGAGGGCAGAACTGTTCTCGATCGAATTTCCTTTCAGCTGTCCAAAGGAGAGACTAAAGCAATATTCGGCGTGGCAGGTTCCGGGAAGAGCACCATCCTCAAGCTGGCCCTTGGACTGATCAAGCCCGACTCCGGGCACATTCATGTACTGGGCGAAGATGTGACCCAGATGCGGGAGGAGGACCTGTTCGACCTGCGGAGGAAGATCGGGATGGTCTTTCAGGAAAGCGCGCTGTTCGATTCGCTCACGGTGCGGGAGAATGTCGCGTTCCGCTTGCTCGAGGAGGGCAACGTGACGGAAGAAGAAGTGGAAAAGCCGGTTCGCGAGTCGCTGAGTTTCGTGGAACTGGAAAGGACCGTGGACATGTTCCCCTCTGAGCTATCCGGGGGCATGCGGCGGCGGGTGGCGATTGCCCGCGCCATCATCACTCATCCGGAGATCATTCTTTACGATTCCCCGACCGGAGGACTGGATCCGGTCACCTCCACGACGATCGTTCAATTGATCGTGAAACAGCGGGATGTTTACAAGACCAGCTCGCTGCTGGTGACGCACCGGCTGCAAGATGCCTTCATCATGGCGGCGAATTATTTTGACAAGAAAACCAATTCCATGCAGCCACTGCCGCCGGGCATGCGCGGAGAAGTCCCCATGGGCTTTCTGATTTTGAAGGATGGCAAGATCATCTTCGACGGCGACGTCCACGAATTGGCCACGTCGCGGGACGAGTATATCCGGGAGTACATTTCCTAGGAAAAAGAATGGAGAGGCGGCCGCGTAAAACGCAGCCGCCAATTGCGCATCATGCTTAGGCAGCGGCCTTAGCTTTACGCATGGCAGCCTGGGATTGCTGCGTTTGTTTCAATCGCTCCGGGCCGCCTTGAGAGGTCATGATCACCTTCTCGACGTTGCCGAACAGTTTGGGGTTCTGCATCTTTTCGCGCAGTTCCTTCAGAAAGGGTTCGATTTTGGCGAAGGTGAAGAACATCTCTCCCGAGAAACTGCCTTCGAGAAAGAGATCCCGGCTCAGGGCGCCGTGCAGGACAAAGGAGGTGGCCATCTCCCAGTACCCGCCAACCTGGCGTAGCCAGGCATTTTCCTGAGTGCCTAAGGCCTTTGCAACTTTCAAAATGTCGTCGGCAGATTCGGGCCAGAAGCCCAACCACCAGTTTCGTGCTTTGCGGATTTCGGCTTCGCGCCGCAAGTCATAAAGCTTGATAATCAGTTCAGCATCAGCGGTCGTCGGTGTATTCGGCATGCAATTCTCCTATTGAATGTTTTGGGGTTAGGTTGAAACTGGTTCCGGACAGACGAGCTTATGGATGAGCGCGCCGCCGCCGGGATTCAAAATAAGTGGCCCGGCCAGCGGATGACGGCCGAGACCTATTGCACTATGGACGGCTTGGCGAACTCCCAAACAGCCAGCCGCCCACCCAGGCGCATGGCATGGCAAGCACGACCAGGGCGAGGGGATACCAGTGGGGTCCGAAGGCGGGCCCCTTGTTCCAGGTCACCACAGCGCCCACGACGCACACGACCGTGCCCACGACGCCCAAGCTCAAAGCGTGGATCATGGGCCGGTCAGGCGCGAGCCAGGCGGCGATATAGCTTCCCACGATGTTGTACACGGTGCGATAAGCCGTCGCCAGCAGAAAGAGCTGGTCACTCATCGGCTGGCCCCACGCCGGGAAGACGCCCGTCACATGCAACAGCATGTCGGTGCCAAGAGAGAGAATGACACCGGCGACGATGCCGGCCAGTACCGCGCCGATGCTTCGACCCAGACGGCGCGGAGCGCGGGGTTCGCTCATGAAGCTCTCCCTGTTTTCTCCGGTGACGCCAGCAGCGCCTCCAACCGGTCGTAGCTTGCGGCCACGCCGCTCTCCATCGGGGACTTGAGGACGGCATCGCGCGTCTCTCGCGAGCCGTAGAGCAAGGTTTGAGTGACGGTTGTCTTTCCTGCCTGCTCAACAAAGATGAGAGTGCCCACGGCCTCGCCTGGGTACCAGGCCTCATCGAATTTCTCTGTGGAAACCAGCCGCTCCGGGACCACGATTTCGCGGTAGACGCCACCCATCCCCATTTCAGTTCCGTCGCGGTCATTGCGCCAGACGTAGCGGTAACTGCCGCCCACACGGAGATCAATTTCGCAGACCGGCATCGACCAGCCGTCTGGCCCAAGTAGCCAACGCCTGACCAACTCGGGTTTGGTAAAGGCGTCGAAGACCAGGCTGCGGGGTGCCTGCAGGACGCGCGTCATCACCAGCTCACGGTCGCCATGGGCGGCTATCTTCAAAGTTCCACTCGTTTTCATTTGATCTCCTTAGTGGGAATATCGGCGTTTCTTCTTCGTGGTCTTGAGTCCATCGAGCAGGGCGTCAAGCCGCCGGAAGCTGGCCTCCCAGAACTGGCGGTAGGCCTCCAGCCACTGGGTGGCCTCCGCGAGCGGTTTGGCCTCAAGCCGGCGCGGCCGCCGCTGCGCATCGCGGCCGTGCGAGATCAGGCCCGCGCGCTCCAGCACCTTGAGGTGCTTGGAAATCGCGGGTTGAGTCATTGCAAAAGGCTCAGCGAGTTCAGCGACCGACGCCTCACCCGAGGCCAGCCGGGCCAGAATCGCACGCCGGGTGGGATCGGCAAGCGCGGCGAAGGTTGCGTCAAGGCGTTCAGGACTCATCTATCCATAACTCCAAGGTTGTATAACCTTTAGGTTATATTATAGAAACACTGAGACGAATGTCAAGACCCCGTATGGAAAAGTTTTCCGTGGTTAATTAAGGAGCGGAGATACTAGTCGCGGCTTCCGCGGGTGCGGATCGCTCATAATCGCATTCCTTATTGGGACAAGCAATCACCGGGACTGACTTGACGAATTTCTCGACCAAGAATTCATGGCCGCATGCCGGACACTTCTCCGCGATCGGCTTGCCGGCCGAGGTGAACTTGCACTTGGGATAATTGGAACATCCATAGAAAGTATTGCCCTTGCGCGCGCGCTTCTCCACCAGGTCGCCGTCTTTGCAGAGCGGGCACTTCACGCCGATGAAATTCTGCTTCACATACTTGCACTCGGGATAGCCGCTGCAAGCGGTGAACTCTCCGTAGCGCCCGTGGCGGATCATCATGTTGCGTCCACACTTGGGGCACAGTTCGTCGAGCGGAATGTCTGGCACTTTCTTGCCCTGATCGAGACGCCGCGTGGTCTTGCAGTCGGGATATCCGGTACACGCCATGAACTGCCCGAAGCGTCCGCGCTTCAGCACCATCACCCGGCCGCAGTTTTCGCAGTATTCCTCCTGCGTAGTTTCTTGGACATCGGCGGAATCGAGGTCGGGGAGATTGATGGGATTCTCTTTGGTAAAGGTGCAACTGTTGGGATCTTCCTTGTCGTACGAACTGCAAGCATAGAAGGACCCGTGTTTGCCCCATTTGATCACCAGCGGTGAGCCACAGCGCTCGCACTTTTCGTCTGTGGGCTTCTCCATCCGCTTGATGTTTTCCATGTGCTTGGCGGCGTACTTGAGGTCTTTTTCGAACTTCTTGTAGAAATCCGCCAGCGCATCGGTCCACTTCTCTTTGCCTTCTTCGATGCCGTCGAGTTCTTCTTCCAGGCGGGCGGTGTATTGAATATCGAAAATATCCGGGAAGTTTGCCACCAGGAGATCGGTCACGACGAGCCCGATTTCGGTCGGCGAGAACTTGCCTCCCAGCTTCTGCACGTACTGGCGTTCCTGGATGGTGCTCAAGATCGCGGAGTAGGTGGACGGACGGCCGATGCCGCGCTCTTCAAGTTCCTTGACCAGCGACGCTTCGTTGTAGCGGGGAGGCGGCTCGGTGAAGTGCTGTTCCGGCTTCAACTCCCGGAGCGTCAGTTTTTGGCCGGCTTCGAGTGCGGGCAGTTTATGTTTCAGTTCCTCGTCTTCTTCGTCCTTGCCTTCCTTGGATTCCTCGTAGACCTTAAGGAAACCGTCAAACTTCATGACGCTGCCGGTCACGCGGAACCAGAAAGTATCGCTGCCGGACTTGGCGTCAATATCGACAGTGGTCTGATCGAACACGGCGGGTGTAATCTGCGAAGCCACGAAACGCTGCCAGATCAGCTTGTAGACCTTGTACTCGTCTTCTTTTAAATATTGCTTGATCTGATCAGGATGGCGGGCCGCAGAACTCGGCCGGATGGCTTCGTGGGCGGCCTGAGCTTCTTTCTTCTCTTTATAAGTATTGGGCGACTGCGGCAGATACTGGTCGCCGTACTGGCTCTTGATGTACTCGCGGACTTCAGTCAGGGCCTCGTTCGATACACGCGTTGAATCGGTACGCATGTAGGTGATGAGGCCGACCAGACCCTCTTCACCGAGTTCCACTCCTTCATAAAGGCGCTGGGCGATCATCATGGTGCGCTTCACGCTGAAGCGCAATTTGCGCGAGGAATCCTGCTGGAGCTTGCTGGTAGTGAAGGGCGGAGTCGCGTTGCGGCGGCGCTCCTTGCGATCGACAGAGCGGACGAGCCAGTCAGCTTTCTCCAACGCACCGCGGATCTTCTCCGCTTCCTCGCCGTTGTGGACTTCGACCTTCTCTTCCCCTTTACCGACAAAGCGGGCGTCGAACGCGGGCGGCTTGGGGCCGGCAAGGTGGGCATCGATGGTCCAGTATTCCTGCTTCTCGAATGCTTTGATCTCGCGCTCACGCTCGACGATCAGACGCAGCGCAACCGTCTGCACTCGGCCGGCGGAAAGACCGCGGCGGACCTTGTCCCACAACAAAGGTGAAACCTGATATCCCACAAGACGGTCGAGAACCCGGCGGGCTTGTTGAGCGTCAACCAGATGTTGATCGATATCGCGGGGATGTTCGAAGGCGGCGCGGACCGCGCGCTGGGTGATTTCATTGAAGGTGACGCGGCGGATACGCTCCCCACCGTTGTCGTCTTCACTCTTGGCTTTCTTTTTCTTCTTCTTGGCCTTGGCTCCATCACCCAGTTCTTCGGCCAAGTGGGCGGCAATGGCTTCGCCTTCGCGGTCCGGGTCAGGCGCCAGATAAATGTTGTCGGCGGAGAGCGCCAGCTTTTTCAGCTTGGCGAGAACTTTCTCCTTGCCGGGGATAACGATGTATTCGGTCTCGAAGTCGTTATCAGTATCGACCCCCAGCGTGCTCTTGGGCAGGTCTTTCACGTGGCCGAGAGAAGCCTCGACTGTGAAACCCGCACCCAGATACTTCTGGATGGTTTTCGCCTTAGCCGGCGATTCGACGATGACTAAACCTTTGCTCAATGGACTCCTCAATGGGCGATTGCTTTCGAAGCTAGCACGAATGTCAAGGTCGCAACAAGGTACCCACGGCTTTCCAGTCCTCAGCTGTCAGCTTTCAGCTATCAGCTCTCAGTTTACAAATTAAGGAGGCAAGCATCCGTTTATCTCCTCCGCTTTCTCTGAGAGCCGCTTGTAATCCGGCGATTTCAACAACTCGAGATCATGCGCGAGGAGGAGATGGTACTCAAGCTCGCTGGCTGAGCCCATCGCAATCTGTAGAAATCTGCCGAATTCACAATCTCCTTTGCGACAGGCTCCTTCCGCGATATTCGCGCCAATAGAAGCCGACGCCCGTCGCATCTGACTGGTCAATCCATACATTTCATCCCGCGGGAACGGCCTGCTTGAGCGGTACACGTCAAGTGTCAACACGTGGGCTTTCCCCCAAACCTTGAGGTTTCTGAAACTCTGCAAATTGACCTCCCATCACGATGGACTTAGCTGAGAGCTGATGGCTGAAAGCTGACAGCTAGAAGCTCTTCACAAAATTCTTCCCCGGCAATTGCTTCACTTTGCCGGCTAGCTCCAGCTCGAACAGGGCTGCGAAGACTTCGGAGGACGATAGTCCCGGCTCCAGCCGCTCAACGATCTCATCAATGTGGGTGGCTTCGTCGGCTTTCAGCAGGGCGAAGATCTTTTTTTCGTGAGGCGGCAGTTCGCTTTCCTGGAATAGAGATGCAGTCTGACCTGCCGGCGATTCATTGGCGCCCTGGGGTTGGAGCCTAAGCCTAACATCCGCAGGGAGTTCCTCCCACACGTCCTCCCAGGTGGCCACCAGCTTGGCGCCCTGCTTAATAAGGGTATTGGGCCCCCAGGAGTTCTTGTTGGTGACGTTGCCCGGCACCGCGTACACGTCGCGATTCTGCTCCAGGGCACAGCGGGCCGTGATGCGGGTTCCACTATATTCGGCAGCCTCCACCACCAGAACTCCCAACGAAATGCCGCTGATGATGCGGTTGCGTATGGGGAAATTCTGCGGCGCCGCAAACGTTCCCATGGGAAACTCGGAGATCACCGCGCCATCCGAAGCCAGGATCTGATCCATAAGCCGGGTATTCTCTTTGGGGTAGGTAACATCGACGCCGGTGCCAAAAATGGCGACGGTTCTGCCCTTTCCAGCGAGCGCGCCGCGGTGCCCTGCCGTATCCACGCCGCGGGCCATGCCGCTGAAGATTACCAGCCCGCGGGCGGCCAAATCGCAGGCTAGTCGCTCCGCCATGCCCAAGCCGTACGGAGTCGGGTGACGGGTGCCGACCAGCGCGACGCCCGGCTGCGAAATTGCGGCGTCATGGCCGCGTACGTAGAGAACGAGCGGGGGATCGTAAATCTGCTTCAGCTGGGCGGGGTAGGCGGGTCCGTCCAGAGAAATGACTTTAACGCCGGCGGCCGCGGCGCGGGCAATTTCGTCTTGCGCCAGTTCCAGGGAGCGTCCGGTGCCGAGCGATTGGGCCGCGGCCGCCTGAATGCCAGTGGCCTCCAATTCGGTCAATGACGCCTGAAACACGGCGTTGATGCCGCCAAAGAGTTCGACCAGGCGACGTCCTCGGGTTGGTCCTAAACCCGGGGTCAGGGCGAGGGCGAGCCACTGGCGAGCGGTGGTTTCGACGGCTCCATCGGATAGGGCGGGGGCTGCGAGCACGGATGACCTCCAACAAGCTGCTGGGCGCATCTATACACGGCGGCGGAATGGAGTCAAGGTTAGATGAACATGGCGGTTTGTTAGAATTAGGATGTTCCCTCAATGAAACCCCTTCGTATCTCCGCCATTTCCTACCTGAACACCGCGCCGCTGATGTGGGATTTCGAGCGCGGCGCAGTCGAGGGCTTCGAGATTTCCTACACGCTGCCGGCGCAATGTGCGGCCAGTTTGCAGGCCGGGTCGGCGGACATCGGAATCATCCCCGCAGCAGCCTGGTGCAGCATCCCCGATCTTGCAGTCATTCCAGGGGTGGCTATTGCCTCGCGGCAGGCAGTGCGGTCGATTTTGCTGGTCAGCAAAGTGCCGCTGGCGGACATTCATAGCGTTGCGCTGGATACTTCCTCGATGACTTCAGTCGCACTGACCAAGGTGTTGTTCGGGAAGTGGTGGGGCGGAGAGAGAAGGTTCGCCGCGATGGCACCCGATATCGAACAGATGCTGAAACAGCACGACGCGGGGCTGCTGATCGGCGATTCCGCGCTGCGCATTGATCGTTCCCAATACGAAACCTATGATCTGGCGGAAGAGTGGATACGATTGACGGGCAAGCCATTCGTTTTCGCATTCTGGGCGGTGCGGCAGGCAGCGTTGCAGGCCCCCGCCAGCGACGACTTGGCGGCGTTGTTTCAACAATCGCGGGACCACGGGTTGAAGCCGGAGAATGTCGACCAACTCGCCTGCGAATGGGCGCCGCGGTTGGGATTGAGCGAAAAGATGGTGAGAGAGTACTTGACTCGCAATATCCATTATTTCCTGGACGCAGAGTGCCTTGCGGGCTTGCGACTGTTTTACCGATACGCGGACGAGTGCGGAGCGCTGCCCGCGGCCGCGCCGTTGCAGTTTCTGGAAGTTGCGCGGGCGGCGGCCAGTTGAAGTTGTAACCAAAAAGGGCACGAAGGAGCACGGAGATTGGCCCCCGTGTTCGGTTGTCCGATAGAATCATTGCAGGCAATATGTCTTTGACCAAAGAACAAGCGGTCGAATTATTTCGCTCTGATGACCTGGTCGGCATCGGCATGGAGGCGAATGCGGTGCGCCGCCGGCTGCATCCCGAGGGCGTGGTGACATACATCATCGACCGGAATATTAATTACACGAACTACTGCACGGAGTACTGCACGTTCTGTGCTTTCTATCGGCCGTTGAAGGGGCCTAAGGCCAAAGAGGGTTACATCCTTGATTTCGATACCATTTACGACAAGATTCGGGAGACAGTCGAACTCGGCGGGACTGGCGTGCTGATGCAGGGCGGGCTGCATCCCGACCTGAAGATTGAGTGGCATGAGCAGATGATGCGTGGCATCAAGCAGCGGTTTCCGCAAATTCACCTGCACTGCTACTCCGCCTCGGAAATCATTGCCATCGCCGAGTACAGCAGCCTGAGCGTGCGCGACACCATCGCCCGGCTCCGGGATGCCGGCTTGGATTCGATCCCCGGCGGTGGGGCCGAGATTCTCGACGATGAAGTGCGTTACAAAATCGCACGATTGAAGTGCCTGACCGACGACTGGCTCAACGTACACCGCACCGCGCATCAACTCGGAATGCGGACGACCGCGACCATGATGTTCGGCGTGGGCGAGAGCTTCGAGAACCGGGTCAACCACTTGCAGCGCCTTTACGAGTTGCAGGAGGAAACCGGCGGATTCACCGCGTTCATCCCCTGGACGTTCCAGCCGGCGAACACGGCTCTGGGCGGGCGGCACTGGGATGAGGCCACGTCGGTCGAATACTTGAAGACGCTGGCGATTTCACGGCTGTTTCTTTCGAACTTCCTCAATGTGCAGTCCAGTTGGGTGACGCAAGGCTTGAAAGTTTGCCAGCTTGGTTTGCAGTTCGGCGGCAACGACGTGGGATCAGTGATGCTGGAAGAAAACGTGGTGCGCGCGGCCGGAGTGACCAACTGCACTACCGAAGAAGAGCTACGAAGGATCATTCGCGATGCCGGGTTCAAGCCAGCCCAGCGGGACACGCTGTATCGGACGTACTTCTTGAACTAGAGCACTTTCCCACGTCGCCACCCAGCCTTCCCTTCCCGGCCCGGGCGTTCAGGTAGAATAGGGGTTTCGGTGGTACCGCTGTGAGCTGCCGAGGTGCTCTCGCTCGTTCGCATGTTCCTCTCCTTTCAATTGTTAGCGGCGGTCTTCGCCCCCAAAGGCCTGGGGCAGTACATCCGGCAGCATTATTTGGATAGGACCTTCCAGGGTCTCTATCACGCGAATGGGTTCGACCTGGCGTTGCTGATTCCCTACTTTGTGGTTCTGATTCTGCTGGCTTCGTACGGGGCGCACCGCTATGTATTGGTTTATCTCTACTACAAGCACAAGAAGAACCGCACCACCGCGCCGGCCTCCCATTTTGCCGAACTCCCCCGAGTCACGGTGCAGTTGCCCATTTTCAACGAACAGTTTGTGGTGGAACGGCTGTTGCAGGCAGTTTGCCGCCTAAAATATCCACGGGAAAAGCTGGATATTCAAGTATTGGACGACTCGACCGACGAGACCGAAGCCGTGGCGCGGGGCCTGGTAAACCATTACGCTGCGCAAGGATTTCCCATAACGTATCACCACCGCGATAACCGCGAGGGTTTTAAAGCCGGTGCACTGGCGGAAGGCATGGGGGCCGCGAGAGGCGAGTTCATTGCCATCTTCGATGCGGACTTCGTTCCTCCGGCGGATTTCTTATTGCTTACCATCCATCATTTTACCGATCCCAAAATCGGCATGGTGCAGACGCGCTGGACGCACATCAACCGCAACTACTCTTTTCTTACGGAGGTCGAGGCCATCCTGCTTGATGGCCACTTCGTGCTGGAGCACTCGGGCCGGGCGCGCAGCGACGTTTTCTTTAACTTCAACGGGACGGCGGGAATGTGGCGGCGGCAGGCGATTGAAGAAGCCGGAGGCTGGCAGCACGACACCCTGACCGAAGACACCGATCTCTCCTACCGGGCGCAGCTCAAGGGCTGGAAGTTTATTTATCTGCAAGACGTCGAGTGCCCAGCCGAACTGCCCGTGGAAATGACCGCATTCAAGACGCAGCAGGCGCGATGGGCAAAGGGATTGATCCAAACCAGCAAGAAAATATTGCCGCAGGTGCTCAGGAGCGATCAGCGTTTCCACGTCAAACTGGAGGCCTGGTATCACTTGACGGCGAATCTGAGCTATCCGTTGATGGTGGTGTTTTCAGTGCTTTTGATGCCGGCCATGATCATTCGCTTCTACCAGGGCTGGTTTCAGATGTTGTACATTGACCTGCCGCTGTTTCTAGCGTCGACGTTTTCGATTTCCAGTTTTTACCTAGTGTCGCAGCGCGAGCTGTTCCCCGGAAAGTGGTTTCGCGCCCTGCTCTATCTTCCGTTCCTGATGGCGCTCGGAATCGGCTTGACGGTGACCAACACGCGGGCGGTGCTGGAAGCGCTGGTTGGGAAACAAACGGCGTTTGCGCGCACTCCGAAATATCACGTCGAGAGCAGGAAAGATAAAGTGCGCGCCAGCAAGTATCGCCGCCGCCTGGGTTGGGTGCCGTGGGTAGAATTGCTGATCGGCTGTTACTTTGCCCTGACGGTTTATTACGCGATAGACAACGAAAATTACATCACTGTCCCCTTTCTGATTCTGTTCGTTGTGGGATATTGGTACACGGGCCTGATGTCGCTGTTGCAGGGACGGTTTTCCGGACTGTCTTTGAGCGCGGAGACACATACCAAGCCTTTTCCGGTTGGAGTTTAGATCCTGGTACAAGAGATTAGGAGAACGATGCGCAGATTCTTGCTGGTAGTTTTGCTGGTCACTCAAGCAGTTTGGGCGCTGGACCGCCAGCCCAATGCCGACTACCGCGTCCGGCGGGTTGCCCTAGCCGCCAAGACGCCAAATGCCGGCATCGTGCTTTTGTTTTCGCCTCCCGAGAGCGAAGGGCCCAACGATCTGTTCACTTACCGGCAGGAGAACAATTTCTTTTATCTTTCAGGGTGGACCGAGCCGGGAGCAGCCCTGCTGATTGCACCCGCGGTTGAGGCCAAGGACAATACACCGGCCCGCCCGTACACCGAGATTCTGTTTCTGCCCGCCCGCAATGCGGTGCAAGAGAAGTGGACCGGACCCAAACTTGGAGCTGAAGGACCGGATGCCGCGCGAATCACCGGGTTCGATCAGGTTAAGGAACTCGGGGAGCTGCGCGCCGTGCTCTACGGCCTGCTTTCGGAGCATCGGGCGGCGGTTTACACCGACGTTCCCGCCGCGGGGGAAACTTCAAATTCCGAGGAGTCCGTGCGCTGGCTGGAACGGGCTAACGCATTTCCTTTGGGCGCCCGTTTGCAGGACGTAAGGCCGCTGGTCGAATCGCTACGCACGGTCAAGGATGCAGGCGAACTCGAGCGCATTCGCAAAGCGACGGAAGCTTCCGTGGCGGCGCATCTGGCCGCCATGCACGCCGTGAAACCCGGCGTGAACGAGAGCGAGATTTCGGCCTTAATGCAGTATGAGTGGGGCAAGCGCGGTTGCAGCCGATCGGCTTACGCGCCCATCGTGGGATCGGGATTGAATTCGACAGTACTGCACTATTCCGAGGATTCGGCCACCATGCAGGCTGGGGACGTGGTGGTCATCGACGCCGCGGGAGAGTACGCGATGTACGCCTCAGACATTACCCGCACCCTGCCGGTTTCAGGGAAATTCACTCCCCGCCAGCGTGAGATTTATGACATTGTGCTCGGGGCACAACAAGCCGCGATGGATGCCTTCCAGTCGGGGAAATCTACACTGAGGCCGGGACCATACACGCTTCAGAAAGTCGCTCTTGACTACATAAACACTCACGGCAAGGACGCGCACGGAGATCCCCTGGGCAAGTATTTCATTCACGGCTTGGGCCACTACGTGGGCCTGTATGTCCATGACGCCAACGATTACGATGTCCCTCTGGGTCCAGGTTCGGTATTCACCATCGAACCGGGAATCTACATTCCTGAGGAGAAGTTGGGAGTCCGCATCGAAGATATGTACTATGTGGATGGCAGTGGGAAGCTGATCAAGCTGAGTGCCGATCTGCCATCGAAGGCAGAGGACGTGGAGCGCATAATGGCCGGGAAGTAACCTCGTAGTTTGATATCCTAGGGCATCGTGCGCATGATGTGGTGGTTTCTGATTTTTGCCGGGGGGGCCGGAGCGGCGCTGTGGGCGGGGATTGCCGCCTATTTTCGCGTGCGACGGCACCTGAAGGCCTCAGCGCCCCAGGAGACGCACGTAGAAGAGCGGCCGTGAACGGAGCAGGAGAACCTAATGTCTAAGTTGAACACTTCGATCGTGCAAAACCCAGTCCTGCACAAGCAGGACCGCCTTCTTGATGGGGCAAGACAGGTGGCACTGGTGGTGGGGGCGAGTCTTTTCGTTGCCGTGTGCGCGCATGTCACCCTGCCTCTGCCTTTTACCCCGGTGCCGCTGACGCTGCAAAATTTCGGCGTACTGCTCGCCGGACTGGCCTTGGGAAGCAGACTCGGCTTTGCCGCGTTGGCCCTATACCTTGCCGAAGGGGTGATGGGTTTTCCGGTGTTCAGTCCAACTGGGCCGGGCGGCCTCGCTCAATTGGCAGGCCCTACAGGAGGCTTTCTGCTGGCGTATCCCTTTGTGGCCGGCATTGCCGGCTGGATTATGGAAAGTGGACGGCGGACTTTCGCCCGCGCGGCGGCCGCCAGCTTATTGGCGGAGATTGCCTTGTTTGCCGGCGGACTTTCATGGCTGGCCATCCTCACTCATTCCATTTCCACGGCCTTGCGCTGGGGGCTCTATTGGTTCGTTTTTGCTGAGATAATCAAGATTATGATGGCGGCGGCCCTCGCAGACGGCTGGCAGCGCATCCGCAGGTTCCGGCAATGACTCCTACCGAAATCACTTCCGAGAAATCCGCTGGAGAGGGCAGCCAGCCTTCGCTGATCCGGACCATCACAGTCGCGCATAGTCCCGACTCTGACGACGCTTTCATGTTCTATGGATTGGCGACCAACAAGGTGCGGGTGCCGGGACTGCATTTTGCCCACACGCTGTGCGACATCGAGACTTTGAACCGGAAGGCGATGGAAGGCGTGTACGACGTGACGGCGATTTCATTTCATGCCTATCCCTACATTCAGGAGCACTATGCTCTGCTTCCGAGCGGCGGCAGCGTGGGAGACGGCTATGGCCCCATGATCGTGGCCCAGCGCGCCTTTTCGCCGCACGACATCAAAGGAAAGCGCATCGCGGTGCCGGGAACCATGACCACGGCCTATTTGGTCCTCAAGCTGTTCGCCCCGGGTATTGAAACCGAGGTCGTGCCCTTTGACCAGATCATCCCGCAGCTACTGGAAGGCAAGCACGAGGCCGGACTCATCATCCACGAAGGCCAACTCACGTATGACAAGTCAGGGTTGCACCGCATTGTTGATCTGGGCAGGTGGTGGCAGAAAGTTACCGGGTTGCCGCTGCCCCTGGGAGGGAATGCGATTCGCCGCAGCCTGGGGCCGGAGCTGATGTCAAGAGTCGCCGGGGCGTTGCGGGAGAGTATTCAGTATGCGCTCGACCATCGGGAAGAAGCGCTGGCCTACGCCATGCAGTTTGCCCGCGATCTGGACCCGCAAATGGCCGATAAATTCGTCGGCATGTATGTGAACGATCGCACTCTGGATTATGGGCCGGACGGACGGGAGGCGGTGCGCCGCCTGCTCGACATGGGCCATACCGCAGGGATCATTCCCCAGGCGGCGAAAGTGGAGTTCGCGGCGTGAAGTAATTTGTCAAGGATGCCGCGCAGCTTCATCCCTCCCACACGAAGGCATCAAACACGCGCTTGGTTTCGAACCCCATGCGGAGATAGAGGTCCACGGCGCGGCGGTTGGCTTCGGTGACGGTCAACGAGAGCAGAGAAAACTTCTGCTGCCGCAGGTTGTGGATGGTGCGTTCCAGTAAGGCCTCTCCGATCCCCTTGGAGCGGTATTCCGGCAAGACGCAAACCTGGGTCACGTGGCCCACATCGTTGCGCACGCGCGAGCACAAAATCAACCCCAGCAGAGTTCGCGTCTTAGGATGCACCGCAACGAAAGAAGCGTCGAGATCGAAAGTCCCGCAGCCGGGAAAGCGGACAATGTTGTTCAGGAAGCGCAGCGAACCGCTCAGGGTGCGGTATTGGTCGTTGATTTCAGAATCGACGTGGCCGCGATAGGCGGAGGTAATGATGGCGGCGGCGGATTGGTAGTCCTGCTCCGACCAGCGGCGAATTTCAATATCCGCGCGCAACGGTGCGGCTGGCCCGGCAGCGCCGCCCAGGGGCAGCACCATAAACAGCCGGGCGTGCCGCTGGAAACCCTGTTCGACAAACGGCTGGGCCACCAGCCCCGCCTGGTGCGCCAGAAGTTGCGCCTCCACGCGGTTGATCCCCGGCGATTGCTGCAAGGTTTCGATCACGTGCACCAGCAATTGGGTCTCTACGGCGTGAACATCGGGCAAGCGGCCACCGTTGGCGACAAACAGGTCGCCGATCACGCCCTTGCTGCCCTCGTATACGAAAAAGGAGTATCCAAAAACGCGGCCGCGATCCACAGCGGCGTAGCCCGGCAGAATCTTGGCATCCACATAGCGGAGAATCATGGCAGCGGAGCCGGAGTAGTCCCAGGAAAGCAGACGCTCCCACACTTCGGTCTCGTCGTCGAGTAGCGGACGCAAGTCAACCGCGGAGAAGTGCCTTAAATCAAGAATCTCCACCCGGGCTCCTGGATATCGCGAACCGAGTTTAGATGTTTCCTTAAGCGGGAGGCAAACTGGGGAACAAAATGAATACACAGTTGCACAAACATACCGGGGTTATGGCACGGCGGTTTGCGCGGAAATCCAGTAGTAGTCGAGGCGTTGGGGCGTAAAGCTGCCCAGATAAAGAGCACGGCGCCCTGCGAGTTGATCGGCCAGTTCCTGATGGGCCCCCGCGGGAACAACCACGATGTGTTCTTCCTTGGGAACCTGTCCCGTCTCGTAACGATTGATGGTTTCATTGCAGTAAAAGGCCAGACCGAATTCAGTCTCGCGCCGCACACGGAAGACGGCGAGAGGCAAGGCTTTGAATTCGAGCTTGCTGAGTTCGATGGCCAGGGGGCGGGCCGAGAGACGGTTGTCAAGCACCGGCGCGTAGATACGCAGCACCGCTGCAACGGCCAGGACCACGGGGATGAGAGTGACAAAGCGCAACATACGAAGGCCGGCCGGCGTGCACAGAGTAAGCAGAATGCCAATGGCCAAAGCAGCGGTGACTATCGATGCGACAAGGGTCGCGTTGCCCCAGGCGATGTGGTGCAGAAGCAGGATTTGTCCCAGCAGCACTGCGGGGAAAACCGGAGCAGCGGCCACTAGCGCGTGCAGGGCGAGCGCAATGAGACCGGGCCGATCATCGCTCGCCGCGTGGCGGCGCACGTAGTCTGCCAGCAGCATAGTGCCGGCGGGTAGTGCGGGAAGAATGTAGCCGGGCAGCTTCGATTGCGAGAGAGAGAAAAAGATGAGTGGGACGAGAAGCCAGATCAAGAGAAACACGCTCAACGCGTCTTCCGACTTCAGCATTTCCGCGCGCTCCGACCACCACACACGAACCGTTTCGGCGACTGCCGAGACCGAGAAGACTGTCCAGGGAAGCAATGCGAGCAGAGCCACGGGAATGTAGTACCAGAAGGGTTCCCGGTGGTGATAGAGGTTGCTGCTGAAGCGCTGGAGATTATGTTGCAAGATGAAGGCGCGGAAGAAATCCGAGTTTCGGAGTTGTACTAGAACATACCAGGGCAGCGCGATCACGCAAGAGATGATGATTCCCCAAGTTGAAAGAATGCGGCGGAAAACGTTGTAGTCACGCTTTGCGACAGCGAAAGCGCTGACCACCAGCGCTGCGAGAAAGGGCGCTACTGGCCCTTTGGCGAGCATACCCAGAGCGAGGGAGGCATACGCAATCCATAGGCAAAGGCGCGCTCCGCCCTCATACCAGGCGTACCAGGCCAACAAGGCGATGGTGAACGTGGCCGCCAAGGCCATGTCCATGGAGGCGGCGCGGGCGAAGCCGACGATTCCGGCGGCAGCAGCGGTCATGAGCGCTGCGTCGAGTTCGGCGCCGGGACGAAAGCGCCGGAAGAAAAAGTAGATGGCGATGACCATGAGCGTGGCGTCTATCGCCGAAGGGAGGCGCGCGGCCCAGTCGCTCACTCCGAACGCGCGATAGGAGAGCATGGCCTGCCAGTAATACAGGGGAGGCTTTTCCAACCACGGCGTGCCGCCGAGTGTTGGCGTAATCCAATCGTGGCGTGCGAGCATCTCGCGGGCGACCTGAGCGTAGCGCGGCTCGTCGGCGCCGATCAGTCCGAAATAGGCGAGGCCGTAGAAAAACAGGAATCCGCAGAAACCGGCGAGCAGCAGCCAATCGGTCCGCAGGCGAGGCTTCACGCCTGAGACCTCGGCCGCGGATTTTGAGGGATCAACACAGATTTCTTTAGTTCTCATGCGCCGGTTTCAGCAGCGCGTAGGCGCTGACCAGCGCCCACGTGACTTCGAGCACGACAAAGCCAATCTGAAACGGATGAAAAGCGATGTAAGCGAGGATAGCAGAGCCGACGGCGTTCAGAGTATTGTAGGCGGCCTTGCGCGAATTCATCCATCCCCATTGGTGGCCAACGTAGGCCACCAGAATAAGCAGCGCCCCGGCAAAGGAAAGGGCTTGCCGTGCCAATGATATGTCCATGGGCAACTATTGTACGGCCCTATTGCGCGGAAGGATCGGCTCGAAGTTGCGCGATTACACGCCCCACCGCAGCCGAGAGCGGTCCATCGAGAGAGCAACCGCTGGCGCACTTGTGGCCTCCACCCCCGAAGGCCTGTGCCACCGCGGCCACGTTAAGTTGGCCCTTGCTGCGCAGGCTGGCACGAAACCGGCCATCCGGCATTTCGCGAAAGAATGCCGCGACTTCGACATCCTGTATGGAAAGCGCGTAGTTCACGAGGCCTTCGCAATCTTCTTCCCGGGCGCCTGCGGCTTCCATTTGCTGCTGGGTCACGGAAATCCAGGCGAGAGGGCCGTCGCGGTGCAGATTCGACAAGGCCGCGCCCAACAGGCGCAGTTTGGCGGTGGAATGCGCGAAATAGACGTTGCGGGCGCAGTGCGCGGGATCAGCTCCGGCCAGTACCAACTCTCTCGCCAGAGCAAAGGTGCGGTCGCTGGTACCTTCGAACATGAACGAACCGGTGTCGGTGAGTACGGCGGTGTAGAGGCAGGTCGCGACCTCAGGTGAAATCTTCACGCCGGCTTCGCGCGCCAGAAGGTAAACCATCTCGGCGGTAGCGACGGCCTGAGGGTCGATCCAATTCACATGGGCGAAGGGACGGCCGCTCAGGTGATGGTCGATGCTGATCAGAAAATGGTTTTCCAGGCCGGCCAGACGGGTGCGCTGGATGCTGTCGCATTCGAGAACAATGGCGGCTTCGTAGGTCCCATTGACGCTGTCGGCGCGGATAACGGCGTCGGCGAAAGGCAGCGGTTGATAGATCCGCGGGACGCCGTCGTGCAGGATAACCTCGGCATGCTTGCCCATCAGGCGGAGAATCTGTGCACAAGCCAGTGCCGAGCCCACCGCGTCGCCATCGGGGCGTGCGTGCGAAGTCAGCAGGAACCGGCTGCGCTGTTCGATGTGTTTGAGTACTTCGTCCAGCATGTTAACTTTTCTTCCGCTTTTTGCTGCGATTCAGCAGCTCGTCGATTCTGGCGCCAAATTGGTGCGAGCGATCCAGCTGAAAGTAAAGCTCCGGAGGACGGCGAAGATGCAGGTTCTCTGCCACCTCGCGACGGATAAAGCCTACCGCCGCGGTCAGCCCCTGGAGCGAGCGTTCCGCTTCCTCATCGTCTCCATCGAGTGTGACGAAAACGCGCGCCGAGCGCGAGTCTTCCGCCAGCACCACGCTGGTGACGCTCACCAGGCCGATGCGGGGGTCGCCCAGTTCGCCTTCGACGATGGTTTCGATCTCCTCGCGCAGGGCTTCTCCGAGCCGTTCACGATGGTATTTGCGTGCTCGCTGCTCCACGATTTTCCCTCGGAGTAAAACGGATGAGGATATCAGAAAACCGGCAATCTGTGTTTCCCGTGAAGACGCCGAAAACACTTCGGTCACGACCAGACAAGGCATTGGTACACGCTAAAGCGCACAATCAAAAGGGAGGGCTTTAACGAAGCGCGGAAAACCGCGCCAGACAAAATCCTAGAGATATTCCACAAAGGAGTCGGCGACCTCGGCTCCGGCGTTATTCGTGATCCGGTTCGCCTGGCGTTCTACGTTCTTCATCAAGCCATCAAGGTAGTCCCGCGAGTCAGATATTGCGACGACAGCGACCGTGGCCCGGTTCCACAAAGGGCTGGCGTCGAGTTCGGCGACGGACACATTGAAACTGCTCCGCAGTCGGTCTTTCAGACTGCGCAGCACCCGCCGTTTGTCTTTCAGCGATTGGGCAGCCTCGATGTGGAGTTCGAGGGTGAGTTGGGCGATCATTGAATTTGATTGCTTTGCTTACTCGGGACCGGGATTTCCAGGGGTTCGAGGCGGCGGCCGGACTGAAGATTACGATCTGAACAGCTCTGTAATCTCTCGGCGGCGCCTAACTCCTACCTTGAACACGCCAGATTAGGCGATGACTTCGGCGGCGATCTTTTCGGTGACAAAGGCTTCGATTATGTCGCCAACCTTGATATCGGCATAGTTAGCGATCGAGATGCCGCACTCCATGCCGTTGCGGACTTCGCTGGCGTCGTCTTTGAAGCGGCGCAACGATCCGACTTTGCCGGTGAAGATGACCACGTTGTCGCGCAGCAGGCGAACCTGGGAATCGCGTTTGATGAGGCCGTCCGCCACCGTGCAGCCGGCGATGGTACCGACTTTCGGGATACGGAAAGTCTCGCGGACTTCGGCGCGGCCCTGATAAGTTTCTTTGAAAGTCGGCTCGAGCAGGCCGCTCATGGCACGCTTGATCTCATCCTGCAGCTCATAAATGATGGAGTGCATGCGGATGTCGACCTTTTCCTGTTCCGCAAGTTCCTGAGCTTTGCGTTCCGGCCTGACATTAAAGCCGATGATGATGGCGTTCGACGCCGAGGCCAGAAGCACATCGGTTTCCGTGATGGCGCCTACGCCGGAGTGAATGAGTTTCAAACGAACCTTGTCGTTGGAAAGCTTGGCCAGCAGGTCGCCCAGCACTTCGACCGAACCGCCGACGTCGGCTTTGAGAATGATGTTCAGTTCCTTGACCCCGGCAGTCTTGATTTGCTCGGCCAGGCCTTCGAGAGAAACGCGGGAACTCTTGGCCAGCGCGGCTTCGCGGGCCTTCTGCTCGCGGTATTCGGAGATGCCGCGGGCCTTGTCACGATCGGCAACCACGACGAATTGGTCGCCGGCCTGAGGCAAACCTTCCATGCCGAGAATTTCGATGGGAGTGGACGGAGGCGCGGTTGCGAGCGAGTTGCTGCGATCGTCGAACATGGCGCGCACTTTTCCATAGACGTTTCCGACCACGAAGTTGTCGCCGGTCTTCAGGGTCCCATTCTGTACCAGGAGGGTCGCGACCGGACCGCGTCCGCGATCCAGTTTGGCTTCGAGAACCACGCCCGTGGCTGGGCGGTCGGGATTGGCTTTGAGTTCCTGCAAGTCCGCAACCAGGCAAATCAGTTCCATCAGCAGATTGAGGTTGGTCTTCTTCTTGGCGGAGACGTCAACGAAGACGGTAGTGCCGCCCCAGTCTTCCGGCATCAGGCCGCGATCCGCCAGTTGTTTTTTGACGCGGTCGGGCATGGCGTCGGGTTTGTCAATCTTGTTGACCGCGACAATGATGGGCACTTCAGCGGCATGAGCATGGTCGATGGCCTCCAGAGTTTGCGGCATGACGCCATCATCGGCCGCGACCACCAGCACCACGATATCAGTGGCTTTTGCGCCGCGGGAACGCATGCGGGTGAAGGCTTCGTGACCGGGCGTGTCGAGGAAAACAATCTGGCGGCCATACGCCGGAGATTGCTGGTCCTGGATGGTGACTTTGTAGGCGCCAATATGCTGCGTGATGCCGCCAGCTTCGCCGCCGGCTACGTCGGTGGACCGGATGGCGTCGAGCAACGTGGTCTTACCATGATCGACATGCCCCATAATGGTGACGACGGGAGGCCGGGGCACAGCTTCGGTTGCGGCACTTTCGTCGCCCACTGCGGTTTCCGAGACTTCTTTTGCCGCCTGTTCCTCAAAGGAAATTACGTTGGTATCGGCTCCGAAGAAGCGAGCCATCTCACTGGCCAGTTCAGTATCAAGCGTCTGATTCACAGTGGCAAAGACGCCGCGCGTGAGCAGACGCCCGATCAGATCCTTGGCGCGAATTTCCAGCTTCTCCGCCAGATCCTTAACGCTGATTCCTTCGGTAATGGTGATGCTGCGCGTAATCGGTTGGGGCTCATTGGAAAGCGAGAGCCGCGGTGGCGGTACGAAGCCCTTCATTGGGCCTTCTTTTACGCCTCGCGGAATGTAGCGTTGCCCAGGCCGGCGGGAAGGCCCGCCCGGCCGGCTACCGGGACGCGTAGGTCCCGGAGGGGGCATGCCCGGTCCGACTCCCAACGGGCGGCTGCCCGTGGGCGCGGTACGCGTAGGATGCATGGGGCGGCGCTCGCCGGGGCGCAAGGGCGGACGTGGTCCGGTTCCAGGCGCAGCCGGCCGCGGCCGTTGAAAAATGGGCTGACCAGGCACGGGACGCCCCGGAACCGAACGCATGGGTGCCCCTGCCTGGGGAGCCGGCGCAGGTGGCCTTATGGGCGCTTTGTACACGGGACGCGGGCCAGTTTGCGGCATGATGGTGCGGGGCGCGGGCGCAACCGGACGTATCGGCGCGTTGGCAGCCGGCCGTACGCCGACAGACGTCGCGGCGATGGGCGGCGGCGTGGCGGCCGGCGGCGCGACTGGGGGACGCGCAGGCGTTCCCAGAGCAACACTAGAGGGGCCAGGTTGGGGAGCACTGGGCGCAGGCGGAGCCGTAATGGCTGGTTTGACTGCTGGGGCTGGTCCGGCTACTGGTGAAGGCACAGACGACGGCGCCGGGGGTGCTGCAACCTTCGGCGCCGAGACCGGGGCTACGGGCTGGGTCACAGCCGTGGCAGCGGGCGCGGAAGGCCGGACAGAAGGGGGTGCTGCGGGAGCCTGCTGCTTGCGGATAGCGTTTAGAACATCGCCGGGACGGGAAATATTCGACAGATCGATCTTGGTCTTGATTTCGTCGGCCTCGACGCGGCTGGAACGCGACGGTTTTGCCGAGCCCGCCGCCTCGCCGGCGTTCGCACGGAAGTGCGCCCGCACTTTGACGGCCTCGTGATCTTCAATGGAACTGGAATGGGTCTTCTTCTCGGTGACTCCGACTTCTTGCAGCACGTCGAGAATCGCCTTACTTTTAACTTCCAGTTCTCTGGCCAGATCGTTGATTCGAACCTTGCTCATCCGCCCCGCTTCCTCCGGACTATCCCGCTAAGTCTTCATATCAACCTCACGGTGTCAGTTTGAACCCACTGCATGACTTCACTCTTGCCGCTCGGAGGAGGGTTGCTCCTCCGTCGATCCTTCCGCAGAAACTTCGGCCGCAGAAACTTCTGCCGTGGCTTCCTGCTGCGCTTCAGCGCCCGGCGCGGCCGCGTCGGCGACTTCGGCAGCTTGCTCCGCCGGCACTGGCGCCGCCTCTTCAGCAATCTGTCCCTCAACTGCTTCCGCTGCCACAGGAGTCTCCGCAGCTGCGGCAGCCTCCAGGCTGGAGAAATAATTATTGACTGCCAGACTGATTTTTTCCACCGTCTTGGGGCCAATGCCCTCAATGGCTTCCAGTTGCTCGGGGGTCATGTCCGCCAGGGCTTCGACAGTGGTCACACCCGCCGCACCCAGCTTTTCAATCAGGCCTTCGCCCAGACCAGGAACGCTCTCGAGAGGAGTCGGCGCAGCTGAAACCAGCTGCGACATTTGCTGCTCCACTTCCTGCCGCTTCTCTTCCTCGCTCTTAATGTCGATTTTCCAGTTGAGGAGTTTGGCCGCCAGGCGGACGTTTTGCCCTTTCTTGCCAATGGCGAGCGAGAGCTGGCTGTCGTCCACAACCACTTCGAGGTGCTTGTCCGCCGAGTCAACGATAGTGACACGGCTGACCTTGGCCGGCTGTAGCGCCTTTTCCGCGAAGGTCACCGGGTCGTCGTGGAATTCGATGATGTCGATCTTTTCGCCGCGCAGCTCGCGGATGATCGACTGCACCCGCATACCCTTCATGCCGACGCAGGCGCCGACCGCATCCACATCTTTGTCCTTCGAGAGGACGGCAATCTTGGTGCGCTCGCCGGCTTCGCGGGCGATGGCGCGAATGACCACGGTGCCGTCGTAAATTTCCGGCACTTCGGTCTGAAAAAGATTCTGCACTAGAGCCGGATCGGCACGCGAGACTACGACCGCCGGGCCCTTGGAAGCGCGCTCGACACGCGCAATCACCACGCGCACCCGTTCGCCGACGGCAAACGATTCAAGCCGCGATTGCTCCTTTCGAGGCATGCGTGCCTCGGCCTTGCCAATGTCGAAAATCACATCCGGACCTTCGACCCGCTTCACCGTGGCGTTGACGATTTCTCCCACCCGCCCGATGTACTCGTTGTACACGGTGTCGCGTTCCGCTTCGCGGACCTTCTGAAAGATGACCTGCTTGGCGATTTGCGCCGCAATTCTGCCCAAAATTCCCTCTGTAACTTTGGGAGTTTGGATCTCGCCGCCGACTTCAACATTGGGATCAGACTTGCGGGCATCGTCAAGCGTGATCTGGAGCAGCGGGTCTTCGACCTGCTCAGGAGTTTCGACCACGGTGCGCACAGCAAAGGCGCGAATCTTGCCTGTGTCTTTGTCGAGCTGCGCGCGCAGGTTTTCCTGAGTCTTGTAGTACTTGCGAGTGGCGACCACGATGGCGTCTTCGACCGCAGTCACGACAATCTGCGGGTCGATGCCTTTTTCCCGGCTCAGTGCGTCAATCGTGTTGTAAAGCTCACTTGCCATAAAAAGTCCAGCCTCTAGCTATTAGCTGTTAGCTTCTAGCTAAAGTTGCATTTAGCTAGAAGCTAGCGACTAGTAGCTCGCCTCTAAATCTCCGGCACCAGGTTCGCCTTTTCCACGTTGCCTAGCTCGATTTCGAGCTTCGTGCCGGTACTTTCGGCGGCCTTAGCTTTCTTCTTTTTTGCCGCGATCAGCTCAAGAATAAGCCGGCCATCCTTGAAGCTTTCAAGCCGCCCCTCAAAATACTGGTTTCCGTCCACCGGTTGCCGTGTTTTGAGCTTCACCCGGCTGCCGGTAAAACGCTCAAAATC
>JBOGLG010000050.1:0-41932 GCA_050745985.1 Terriglobales bacterium
CGTTGCGGTCTACCAGCAACGCTCCGTCGGCTAATTGGGCATCATTGGCGAAGGCGGCGAAAGTATGGATGAGGTGATACGTCCAGGTGCCGTCGCGGTTGGATGTTAGTTCGAAGGCCACACCACACCCTTCGGGGTCGATCCTGCAGGAGGGCGGCCGGTTGCCGCCGTAGAGAGTTGTGCCAAAGAGATTCCCTTTGGCATCAAAAACAAAGGTCGATGGAGTAGACCCATCCGAGCAATTTGGCTGGGCGCAGAAGCTGTAGAGCGCCGTATAAGTCCAACCGCTGGGGCCGGGGGATAGCTCCGCAACGGCGCCGTTCTCATAGGCGCCGGGCCCGATCGGTCCGTAAACGTTGCCGGCATGATCGGGCAGCACGCTGGAATTGCCGGCACCGTCATAAAGCAGACTAATCGCCCATCCGCCGCCGTCCGGGGTTAGTTCCCAGACCGTGCCGAGGTCTCGCGGGCCGCCTTCTTGGAGAGTCGTCCCATACAAGTTTCCGAGCTCATCGAAGGCAACTCCGAACGCAGGAGGCGCGCCGTCGGGAGTGAAGGCGAAACTATGTATGATCGTCTGGCTCCAACTCCCGTCCTGGTTGGGGAGGAGTTCGAAAACCGAACCCTGACCATTGGCGCCTCCCCCAAAGGCGGTACCGTACAGGTTACCTCCAGGGTCCGGGGTTAGCGGCCCCCGCGGGCCGCAGCCGCTGTTGGCGGTGCAGTTGAAGGTTTGAATGATCTTAAACGTCGCTGCCGGACTGGCTGTGGACGCGAGCGCGACGAGGGCGAAAGCCAGAGCTGCAGAGGTGAGCTTCGGAACTCTTGTCGTGAACTTCAAGACTGCCTCACTTACCCGGCACCAGCGGAGAGCGCCTCCGCTGCCACTCGGGCCGAAAGTATACCCCAAAATCGCACTAAGTCAGACGGGCTAATCGATATGGTAGGAACAACAGGGGAGGCTACGGCGTGATTTCGAAGGCGACGCCGAAGTTGTACTGCCCGCCGGCCTGCGTCGTTCCGTAGATGTTTCCATCCGGGCCCACGATGACCGCGTTGGGAAACATCCCGTCTGGGCCGCTGAACTCGTGCAGCTTGGTGTACTTCCAGGTGCCGTTGCGTTGCGGTGCCAACCGGTACACGATGCCGCACGAAAACCCGCCGCACGCCGGACTGCCGCCCGCTGTCACTCCGTACAAGTTTCCGGCCCTATATGCGTGATCCGTCCTAGCGGGCGAAGACGTCAAAGGCTTTAACCACGGAGGGCACAGAGGATCACAGGAGAAACGGGCGAGCTATAAATGTCGGTCTGTTTGACGCACCACACTAGCTCGGAGTCGGCGTATATCTCCGTCGGGCCCCATCGGCGCCTGGCCTTGGTTGGCTGGATTGGCGTAGTAGCCGGTGAAGTAACGGATGGACGCGAATCCAAACTGCGCTTATCAGCCGATTACACTCAGAACCCGTTCCGTGGGGCTACGATTTTGGCAGTGGTGGTTATGCCGTGAATGTCAGGATTCGTGCGATACCGGCGAGCGCCTTCAAACTCAGATCGCAGTTCCCGGTTCCCGGTTGCGCACGTCTTTTCGAGACTGGTTATAGAATAAACTCACGCATGAATTCATCCAAAACTTCGACTCCAGCGGGCGTCGTTGCGCCTTCGAACTTCGTTCGCGACATCATTCTTGAAGATCTGAAGACCAACAAATTTCAGGGCCGGGTGCAGACCCGGTTTCCTCCGGAGCCGAACGGCTACCTGCACATTGGCCATGCCAAGGCGATCTGCCTGGATTTCGGATTGGCGGACGAGTTTGGCGGGCATACCAACCTGCGCTTTGACGACACCAATCCGTCAAAGGAAGAGACCGAGTACGTCGAGTCGATCAAGGAAGATGTGAAGTGGCTGGGCTTCCATTGGGATGGGTTGTATTACGCGTCCGACTATTTTGACCGGTTGTATGAGTGGGCGGTGCAGTTGATCAAGGCGGGTAAGGCCTATGTGGACGACTTGTCGGCGGACGAGATCCGCAAGTATCGCGGCACGCTGACGGAACCGGGCAAGGACAGCCCGTTCCGCAATCGCACGGTAGAAGAGAACCTGAATCTGTTTGCGCGCATGAAGGCGGGAGAATTTCCCGACGGCTCGCGCACCCTGCGGGCAAAGATCGATATGGCGTCGCCGAACCTGAACATGCGCGATCCGGTGATGTACCGGCTGCTGCACACCGAGCATCACCGCACGGGCGCGAAGTGGTGCATTTACCCGATGTACGACTATGCGCACGGGCAGTCAGACTCGCTGGAGCGGGTGACGCATTCCATGTGTACGCTGGAGTTTGAGGACCACCGCCCGCTGTACAACTGGTTCATCCGGGAGTTGGGAATTTTTCCTTCGCAGCAGATCGAGTTCGACCGGCTGAACCTTACCTGCACGCTACTGAGCAAACGCAAGCTGCTGCAACTGGTGCAGGAGAAGCGGGTGAGCGGGTGGGATGATCCGCGGATGCCGACGATCAGCGGCATTCGGCGGCGCGGCTACACGCCGGAGGCGGTCCGCAATTTCTGCGGGGCGATTGGGGTATCGAAGACCAACGGCTCGATTGAGCTGGCCATGCTTGAGCACTTTGTGCGCGAGGACCTCAACAAGCGGGCGCCGCGAGTGATGGCGGTGCTGCGCCCGTTGAAGCTGGTGATCGATAACTATCCGGAGGGGCAGGTCGAGGAGATGGATGCGGTCAATAATCCTGAGGACCCGAGTGCGGGAACGCGGAAGCTGCCGTTTTCGCGGGTGTTGTACATCGAGCAGGACGACTTCCGCGAAGACCCGCCCAAGCAGTATTTCAGGCTGTCGCCGGGGCGGGAAGTGCGGTTGCGGTATGGCTATTTTGTGACCTGCACCGGGGTGGTGAAGAACGACCGGGGCGAAGTGGTCGAAGTGCACTGCACCTACGATCCTGCGACCCGGGGCGGCAATAATCCTCCCGACGGTCGGAAGGTGAAAGCGACCATTCATTGGGTGTCGGCGCCCCAGGCACTGAATGCCGAGGTGCGACTGTATGAAAATCTTTTCACTTGTGAAAATCCGAATCACGTCGAAGAGGGTGGCCGGGATTTTACCGACAACCTGAACCCGCTCTCACTGGAAGTCCTTGCGCAGTGCAAACTTGAGCCGTCCCTGGCGGAGAGTGCGGCGGGCAGCCGCTACCAGTTCGAGCGCCTGGGGTATTTCTGTACAGATCGCGATTCCTCGCCGGGCAAACTGGTATTCAACCGGACGGTGGCGTTGAAAGACACCTGGGCGAAGATTGAGAACAAGGGGAAGTAACAGGCCACAGCGCAGCCAGCGGCTGGCAGCCTTGTGGATATCGGGGCGGATTCTCCCTCCAAAAAGCCCGTCCAAAGCCTGATTTGGAGCACGATTATGCTTGACAGGCGCGGGAAGTGAGTTAGAATCCGGCGCATCTCGTCCAACCCGCTCTGCGATAGGTCCAGCGGAGGGTTGTCCCCTGACGGATTTCAGTTGAGCGGAGGCGAAGCATACGAACCGAAACATGGAGAAAAAAATGGTTAAGAAACCCGTTGTTCGCATCCTGCTGGTTTTATCTGTCCTCACACTGGTAGGCATTGCCGCACTAGCAGCGGCGGGCCGCCGTGGAATCGTCGCAAGCGTAGATGGGCGGCAGACCATTGCCACACACGGCCCTTCTTCTCACATCAAACCCTGGGCTGACAATGATGCCGGCCTGACCGCAATCGCCGGAAATCTGAGCAAGTACCCTAACGGCGTATTTTTCTGCTGCTACGGGTTCACCATCTCCGGCCCCAATTCTGTAATCGGCGCCACCTATTGGGTAGGGGTGCCGTTCACACCCAGCGCCGACTCCATGGTAAAGAAGGTTGAAGTATCGGCCGCTTATGTTACCGGGACCAACGGCGTGACGTTGAGCGTGAACTCGGATGCCGGTGGCGTTCCGGGAGCACAGCTGGCGGGCGGCAACTTTACCGGCCTTGAAGCCTTCGGCGACTGCTGCCAGCTGGTGGTGGCATCGGGCAAGGGTGGACTGCCAGTTAAGCAGGGCGTCCAATACTGGGTGGTAGTGAGCACTTCCAACGCAACCAACGACACGTGGGATGCGTGGGCGTTTAACAGCACGGACATGCGGCTGTTTCCGATGGCCGGGTATGCGAACGGAGTCTGGACGGCGGGTCAAAATCTGCTGCCCGGATACGAGGTGTTGGGAACCATACAATAAGCTTGCTAATTTTCTGCCCGCGTTCGAAGCACCGGACGCGGGCAGTATTGTTTTTTAACTCCGCCTAAACGGCTGATTCTCCGTCATCCTTCCATTCCATCTGCCGTACCGCCTCTTCGCGCGGTTGAGGCTTGCCTGTAAAATTTTGCCAATGACAAAGACAAAAATGATGCGCACACCGGTGGGAATTGTAGGAGCGGGCCCGGCGGGGCTGGTGCTCTCACACCTGCTGCACCTGCGGGGCATCGAGTCGGTGATTGTCGAAACCCGGAGCCGGCAGTACTGCGAACAACGGGTGCGGGCTGGAGTCTTGGAGCAGGGCACGGTTGATCTGTTGATCGAGATGGGGATGGGAGACCGCATGAACCGGGAAGGCCTCATCCACGATGGCGTGGAGTTTCGCTTTGGAGGGCGCGGCCATCGCATCGACTTCAAGGCGCTGACTGGGCACGGGATCACCATCTACGCGCAACAGGAAGTTGTGAAAGACCTGATTGCGGCGCGCCTGAAAGCCGGCGGCCAGATATGGTTCGAGGTGGACGAGGCCAGTATTCATGACATCGATTCGGAAAAGCCGAAGATTCGGTTTAGGCGCGATGGCGAAGCTCAAGAAATGGTGTGTGATTTCGTCGCCGGTTGCGACGGGTTTCATGGAGTGTGCCGTCCCAGCATTGCCAAGGCGCTGACGACGTATGAACGTATTTTCCCCTTTGCGTGGCTGGGAATTCTCTCGGCTGCGCCGCCATCTTCCGAGGAACTGATTTACTGCTATCACGAGCGGGGTTTCTCTCTGCACAGCATGCGGACGACGGAACTCACTCGCCTGTATCTACAATGCGCTCCGGATGAGGACTTGGAGCAATGGCCGGATGAGAGAATTTGGGAAGAATTGCAAACTCGGCTGGCCACCCACGACGGATGGAGCTTGACCAGGGGCCCGATCCTGCAAAAAGGCATTACCGGGATGCGGAGTTTTGTGGTGGAGCCGATGCAGTATGGGCGGCTCTATCTGGCGGGGGATGCGGCGCACATCGTGCCTCCGACGGGAGCGAAGGGACTCAACCTTGCAGTCGCCGACGTCCGAGTTCTTGCCGCCGCCCTTGCGGCCTTCTACGGTTCCGGAGACACCGGACTGCTGCATCGTTATTCTGAGACTTGCCTGCGGCGAGTGTGGCTGGTGCAACGATTCTCCATGTGGATGACCTCGATGCTGCACCGATTTCCTGGAAGCGACGGTTTCGAGGAGCGCCGGCAATTGGCGGAACTGGACTACCTGACCAGTTCGCACTTTGCGGCGCAGGCGTTTGCCGAGAACTACGTGGGTTTGCCGATGAGTTCGATATAGCTTGAAGCAGCCGCCGGACCTGCTGCTGATCCCGCGGGCGGAACTCACTTTGCCTTGGCGGCAGCTTCAACACCCTGGAGGAGCTTGTCCATATCAACGCTTGAGAGGTAGCGGCCATCTACGATCACGGCGTTGATTTTCTGCGTGTTGCGAATGTCGTCGAGCGGATTGGCGTCGAGCAAGAGCAGGTCGGCGAGTTTGCCCGGTTCGACGGTACCCAGCCGGTCAGTCATTCCCAGAAATATGGCGGGATTGAGCGTCGCGGTTTGCAAGGCCTCGAGGGGAGTGAACCCGGCAGCGACGAAACGCTGCAATTCTTGGTGCAGGCTGAAGCCGGGAAAGATGTAAACGCCGGGAGCGGTGTCAGTGCCGGCGAGAAATTGGACTCCGGCGGCGTGCATCGCCTTTACGACTTCCAGTTCTTTCTCCACGAAGCGTCTGCGAGTGACTCCGTCGTCGGTATTGAATCCCTGAATAATCTCGTCGGTGAAGCGTTTCCAGGTAACGTCCTTCCAATACGCCGGAACGTACTTGGCGAGGGCGTCGTGAGTGAAGTCGCTTTGATCAATCAGATTGCCTCCGCGCTCCCAGACCAGCGTGGGGCACTGCCAGGTGTGGTTCCTGGCCAGTAGCGCAAACAGCGCAGAGGCGCGCGCGGGATCGTAAGTCGCCAGGAACTTTGTCTCCGTTTTGGGGCCTTTGAGGAATTCGTCCTCGAGGGGCGAACTGCCTTCGAAAATCCCAATCAGGTGTTCAAAGCTCTTTTGTCCGGCGTTGGAGGCTTCGGAGGCGCGGACGGAATCGGGGACATGGCCGACGAAGGGGATGCCCTGTTTGTGGGCCTCATCTGCGATGGCGAAAACTGCATCGCGGGGAATGAGCGATTGCAGCTTGATGAAGTCCACGCCGCGGCGCTTGAGGTCATCCACTGCACGGCGGCCGTCTTCGGGGGTGGCGATGGCGATTGAACTGGGGAAACGGGGCTTGGGACCGTCAAGCATGGGGCCGGCAATCACCATGCGAGGAGCAAGCAAGGTACCGGCGGCAATTTCCTTCCGCCATTGTTGAAGGACGTCCAGTTCGCCGCCCATGTCACGCACCCCGATGATGCCGTTGGCGATGAAAAGCGGCAAAGCGATTTCTCTGCCCCGCGGGAACCAGTCTCCAAAGACGGTGTGGACGTGCATGTCCCAAAGGCCGGGAATCAGAAATTTGCCCGTGGCATTGATACGGAGCGCGCCCTTGAGGCTGCGCTTGGATTCGTAGACGCCCTCGATGCGGCCATTCTCGACGACCACGGTGCGATGGGTTTGGGCCGGGGCGCCGGTGACGTCGATGACCGTGACATTTTCAATGATCAGCGGCGGGCGGGCGGAATCTGCGCGGGCGAGGGAAGTCAGGGTCAAAATCAAGAACAGGATTGAAATACGGCTCATGGTGCGAATTCTAATGGTTCCGGTGGGAAGGGAAAAGCTAATCAACAGAAATGGAACGGTTGCGCGGCGTGCGCCGGCGCTACCGTTCGTTGTTCGGTCTCCCTAGTTATGGATGTGCGGGCTTTGGGCTGGGTTCTTGCGCGGCGGGGGTGGAGCCTTTACCACCTTAACTTCGAAAAAGACCGGCAGCTTCTTGGGCGGGTAACAGGCGGCCTTATCACAGGCCTGGTATTTGAGTTCGCCACGGAAGGCATACTTGCCGGGCAGGACGCTGGCCAGTGGCCGGACCATGACCTGAAGATCGAACTCTCCGCTGTAAACGCTGAGCTTCTCGTCGGGAGCAAAGGCGAAGCTCATTTGCTCGCCGGCAGGATAGGTGACGCGTCCCAGGACAATGTCGGTGGGCGCGTCGATCTTGAGCACGGTGGGAATCAAGTACTCGGCGCTGGGCTGGTTGGAATTGATGTGGAACCCGGAAGACACGTGAAATCTAAGCGCCACGGTGTTGGCTTTGCCGCGGGTGACAGGAGAAACCGGCGGAGGCGACATGGTCACGGACGGGACTTTCTTGCCGAAGGGCTCCTGGGCATATAGAAGAGCGCTCAAAAGGCTGATGCTTAGAACCGTCGTGATGAGAGTTTTCAGCATGCGGTCGATCTCCACTTTTATCTGGGGGTTGCCTTGGAAGCAAGGATGGCCTTGATGTCGTCTTCAATTTCGCTGCGGCTCTTGAGGCCGAAGGCGCGGGCGACCAATTTGCCATTGCGATCGATATAAAAATTTTCGGGCAAGAATTGGACTCCGCCGTAGGCGTCGCCGACGGATTCCTTTCCCAGCAGCACGGGATAATTCACGCCCATCTCCTTGGCGAAGTCGGCAATGTCTTTGGTGCTGGCGTCATCCATGGCGACGCCGACAATCTGAAAGCCCTGAGGGCCATACTGTTTTTGAAGTTCGACGAACCAGGGCATTTCAATCTTACAGGGGGCGCACCAGGTGGCCCAGAAATTGAGCAACACGGCCTGGCCACGGAAGTCGGAAAGGCGGGTATTCTTGCCGTCAAGGGCTTGCAGGGTGAAATCGGGGGCGGTGTCGCCTTTGGCTTGCGGGCCGGGAACTGAGTTGCTCCTGGACTTACGAGCTATGTTGAATCCGAACACCAGCATCAGGGAAACCACCATAGCCACAACGATGATGACGACCGGGTCGCGTTTCACGGGTTTACTCCCAACTACAAGGAAAAACGATTTAAGAAAGAAAGATAGTTCGAAATGATAGTAAAGCGTCCCAAGACCAAGAGTACGCCCAGCGCGATCAGCAAGGCGCCACTGAACACCTCCAGCCCATGCATGAAGGTTTTGAAGCGGCCATAGAATTTCAGGAAGCGTTCGATGGCAAAGGAGGTCAGCAAGAAGGGCACCGCCAACCCCAGTGAATAGATGGAGAGCAGAAAGATTCCTTTGCTGACGGAATCCTGCGCGGCAGCAAAGCCGAGGATCACGGCCAGAATCGGGCCCACGCAAGGAGTCCAGCCAAAGGCAAAGGCGAAGCCAATCAAGAAGGCTCCTACAGGAGTGCTGCCGCCTTTTACGTTGTGCATGCGTTTGTCGGCGTAGAGGGCGTTAATGCGAAAGATCCCCGTCAGATGAAGGCCGAACAAGATAATGACCACGCCCGCGACCTGCGCCAGGCTGGATTTGTAGCGCGCAAGCAGCTGACCGACTTCAGTCGAGATGGCGCCGAGGGTGATAAACACTACGCTGAAGCCGAGAACGAAGCTGATGGAGTTGAGCATCATCTTGCGCAGCAGCTTCGATTCCTGCGCTTTGAGTTCCTCGACCCCAGCCCCGGAAATCAGCGACACGTAACCGGGCACCAGGGGCAGGACGCAGGGGGAGAGAAACGAGATCAAGCCTGCTACAAATGCGGCGATCGGGAGCGGAAGAGTTGCCATTAAAAGTTATTCTACCTGTCGGCGGTCTTAGAGAGTGCGAATAGCGGGCGAAGCCCGTTTACTCATTCGACGTTTCCCGGGCAAAAAAGTCGCAAACGGGGTGCGGTTAAGGGTGACGCCTGCTGGATTTTTTGGGCGGAAGCGGCGGCGATGGAGCCGCCGGGGCCGGCTCCACTATGGTTGGAGCCTCGGCGAGGGCTTTGCGGATGAAGCCCACAGGCACAGTGGCAGTCAGCAGAGTACGGTCTTTTTGTTGCTGGACCTGCAGGCTGTCAAAGATGGCTTTGACGTCGGCATCGGTCGGCGAAGGCGCAGTGGTGTTATTCAAGTTGTGAAATAAGTTGAGAAACGTGCTCAGCTGTTCGGTCAGGCGCTGGGCCTCCTCCTCACTGCCGGTGAAGGCGACGGCGCGCAGGTGTAGGGCGCGAATATAGCGGACGGAGGCGACCACAATCGCGGGCTGAGAAAAAAGGAAAGACAAGTCGCCGGGAACGGCTGCGGCATGATTGGCCTGAGATGGAATCCGGAAAACGGCCCAGGCGAGGCTGGCAATCGGAACGCGCGGATAATATTGACGCAAGAGGGCGGGGCCGGCGAAGGGGGACGCTAACTTGCGCGAGCGTTCGATGATGCCACGAATCACCGCAGGATCGGGATAATTGGAAGCCGCCACCGTGTCCACGCCCAGGATCGCAACCCGCACTGTACGGTCCTGAACGGGAATGCTGTAGATGTCGATGGCGCGATAATTTTCGACTGAATTCGAAAGATTGCGGAGATAGGCACGAAAGCGCTCGCCCTGGATCTTGCCGACAAACACTTCTGAGAAGCGGGCTTCATTGGGTTGACCGGGGACGGCGGCGGCGATCGATTCGGGATAGTGAACGGCGATGGCGGCCTCTTCCAGATCACGCTCGAACTGAAAGCCAGTGGCGTTGATAAAGCGTTCGTAGTCGGGGTCGTGAGGCACGGGCGGGAGTTCGCCGGTGATGTTGGCGCGCCGCATCCATTGCAGATTGATGTAGGCAAATCCGTCGGCAGTAGGGAGAAGACGGGCCGCTTCGGGCGGAGCGTGCTTGCGGAGTACGACCATCAGGGCGACGGCCGCAACTACCAGCGCAACCGCAAGAAGGAGAGGAAGGCGGCGTCGAATTCGCATGTCAGAACGGCGGATGGCGACGAAACCACAGAATTCGCGCAAGCCCAGCCGAAGGAGGCAATCATAGCACTCGGGATGCGGCTGGGAAGGTGCAAAGACAGCACTCGGATAAAGAGTTGAACGGCGTCCTTGCACGTAAAGTGCCGTTGTGGTAACTTTTACAGTTGTCCCGGACAAGCGGAAGGGATCAGTGGGATTAACATGCCCGAAGAGGGTGTGTGTCCCTGACTGCTGGCGTAGCTCAGCTGGTAGAGCATCTGATTTGTAATCAGAGGGTCAGGGGTTCAAATCCCTTCGCCAGCTCCAGGATCAGTTTTGCGGAAGGCGGGCGTTTTGCGCGGCGCGGCGGCGTAGCGAGTTTTTCCCAACGGCACTCCATAAGGAAGCAGTTCCATGTGCGTGTGCGTGCGACAGAAATCTTGTACGCACCCGGTTTTCTATTCTTGATTTGTCCGCCGCAAGTTTGTTTCTGCACAGGTGGGTGAGTGGTTAAAGCCAACAGACTGTAAATCTGTCCCTCCTAGCGAGGTACGAAGGTTCGAATCCTTCCCTGTGCACCAGGAATGATGTGAATCGCTTATATGCAGGGTTGGCGGCGTTCGTAGGGTTGGGAGTGCTGGCGTGGATGACGTTAGGCGACCCGCGGATCCGGGTGGCGACGCTGGCAATCCTGGCGATGTTTGCGGTAAAGACGTGGGTGCGCCGGAAGGACTTGATGCATCCCGGCAAGGGCAGTGACGTCGAGCAATGAGCGGCGGGCCGATGTAGCTCAGTTGGTAGAGCACTCCCTTGGTAAGGGAGAGGTCATCAGTTCAATCCTGATCATCGGCTCCAGGAATTTGTGGTGGCCAAGACGTAGCGAGCTGCGTCTCGGCGTGAACCGGTAGTGAGAGGGAGTCAGGGAAGGGCGGGAGTAACTCAGTGGTAGAGTCACAGCCTTCCAAGCTGTTGGTCGCGGGTTCGATTCCCGTCTCCCGCTCCAGAGATTCGAGGTCAGCGGCAGATGGGTTTTGAGCAGGGAACGATCAAGGTTGAGAAGGAAAAGGAATACGAGGAACTGAAGAGCGCGATCAGTCATGCTTTCAGTCCTGACCGGGTCGAGAAATTTCTGAAGCGGGTGAACCGCGAAAGCGTGCGGATGCGGGACTGGGATGCGGTGCTCGCGAAGCGCATTTTGGAACGGGTGATTGAAGGGCCGGTGAAGGCGCGGGAGTTGTATGGGGCGCTTCCGGTTTCCGACCAGGCGCAGATGCGCGAGTTTTATCTGTCGCGGGTCGAGGAAGTGGATCCAAAGCTGCGGACCAAGTTCCAGAAGCTTTTTCGGTATTACTGAGGAGCGGCAGGTTTCCTAACGCTGAAGCGGTACGAAATGACAAAGTTTGAGCTGGAAGCTGAGAGCTAGGAGCTAAACGCTAACATGGCGAAAGAAAAATTTGAACGGAATAAGCCGCACTGCAACGTAGGGACGATTGGTCACATTGACCACGGCAAGACTACGTTGACGGCAGCCATCACCAAGGTGTTGTCGAAGCACAACCCGAAGATTCTGTTCCGGTCGTTTGATTCGATTGACAACGCGCCGGAAGAGAAGGCGCGCGGTATCACCATTGCGACCGCGCACGTGGAGTACGAGACGGCGAACCGGCACTACGCGCACGTGGACTGCCCGGGCCACGCCGACTACATCAAGAACATGATCACGGGCGCCGCGCAGATGGATGGCGCGATCTTAGTTGTCGCTGCGACCGACGGTCCCATGCCGCAGACGCGCGAGCATGTGCTGCTGGCGCGGCAGGTGGGAGTGCCGTATATCGTGGTGGCGCTGAACAAGTGCGATGCGGTGGATGATCCCGAGTTGCTGGACCTGGTGGAGCTGGAAGTGCGCGAACTCTTGAAGAGCTATCAGTTTCCTGGGGACACGGTTCCGGTGGTGCGGCTGTCGGCCTTGGGCGCACTGAACGGGGAAGCGAAGTGGGAAAAGCAGATTGACGAGCTGATGGAGGCGGTGGACAAGAGTGTGCCGCAGCCGGCACGCGAACTCGATAAGCCGTTCCTGATGCCGATTGAAGATATCTTTTCGATTTCGGGTCGCGGCACGGTGGTCACGGGGCGTATCGAGCGTGGCAAAGTGAAAGTCGGCGAGGAAGTGGAAATCGTCGGCTTCCGCGACACTCGCAAGACGGTCGTCACCGGCGTGGAAATGTTCAAGAAGCAGTTGGACGAGGGGTTGGCGGGCGACAACGCCGGATTGCTCTTGCGCGGTATTGGCAAGGACGATGTCGAGCGCGGCATGGTGCTGGCGAAGGGTGGATCGATTACGCCGCACACCAAGTTCAAGGCGGAAGTTTACATTCTGACGAAAGAAGAAGGCGGGCGGCATACGCCATTCTTCAAGGGCTACCGGCCGCAGTTTTATCTGCGGACGACGGACGTGACGGGAGTAGCGGAGTTGCCGGCGGCAACCGAGATGGTGATGCCGGGCGACAACGTGAGCCTGGTGATTGAGTTGATCACGCCGGTGGCAATGGAAAAAGGGTTGCGGTTTGCAATTCGCGAAGGCGGCCACACGGTCGGCGCCGGAACCATTGCGGAGATTGTGCAGTAGAAGCAGCTAAAAGCTACTAGCTGCTAGCGTTTAGCAGCCGCTGAGGCGGTTCTGATGGCAAGAGTTTTTAAATTTGGCTTTGAGCTAGAGGCTAAGAGCTAGGAGCTGGTTTGTTATGCCCCGAGAGATCATTACGTTGCAGTGCGGTGATTGCAAAGAGCGGAATTATTCGTCCACCAAGAACCGGAAGACGACTCCGGACCGGCTGGAGATGAAGAAGTTTTGCAAGCGGTGCCGGAAGCATACGCCGCACAAAGAAGTGAAGTAATTGCGTAATTGAGGAATTGGGTAATTGAGCAATTGAAAAAGCACCGTGCGGGCGGAGTTTTCAATTGCTCAATTACCCGATTACAAGATTACTCAATCAAGACAGGGGCGTAAGCTCAACGGTTAAACTGTCGGTCTCCAAAACCGAACTTGGGGGTTCGAATCCCTCCGCCCCTGCCAGAATTTGGGTGGCGTGAGCGTTAGGAAAGCGGGAAACGGGATGGCGAGTGTCGCGGAACAGAACGCGTTAGCAACCACGATCAAGTCCTGGCCGGCGCGGGTCAAGACTTTCTACAGCGACGTGCGCCAGGAAATGAAGAAGGTCACGACGCCGTCGTTCAAGGATGTGCAGGCCACTACGGTGGTGGTGATCATCACGGTATTTCTGTTTGGGTTGTATTTTTGGGTTGTGGACAACACCATCGGCAGCGGCATCAATTATTTGTTCAAGTATTTGACGCATCGCTGAGGCTCAGGGAAGGAAGCTGCGATTTTGGCGACAACTATGCAGGACGAAGAAAAACACGAGGCCGTGGAAGCCGGCGGCGATCCGGCGGTAGCTGGAGCCGGCGGCGCGCCGGAAGTGCCGCGCAACCCTAATATGAAGTGGTACATTATCCACTCCTATTCGGGATTCGAGCGCAAGGTGAAGGAGTCGCTGGAGTCGCGGGTGCAAGCTTTCGGGCTGCAAGACAAAATCGGCAAAGTGCTGATTCCAACAGAAGCGGTCACCGAAGTGCGGGGCGGCAAGAAGTACACCACGGAGCGGATGTTTTATCCCGGCTATGTTCTGGTGGAAATGGACATGGACGACCACGTCTGGCATGTGGTGAAGTCCACCCCGCGGGTCACCGGATTCGTAGGAACGGGGCAGCAGCCCACACCGCTTTCCGAAGAAGAAGTGCAGCACATTGTGTATCGCGTGGGCGAGGCGAAGGACAAGCCCAAGCTCAAGGTCAAGTTCGAGAAGAACGAGTCGGTGCGTATTACTGAGGGGCCGTTTGCCAGCTTTACCGGCATCGTGGATGAAGTGAACGAAGATCGAGAAACCGTGAAGGTGATGGTGACCATCTTCGGGCGGTCGACGCCGGTGGAGTTGGAGTTTAACCAGGTCGAGAAGGTGGCATGACCCTGTGATCTCTGTGGCCTCTGTGGTTAGAAAAACCTTCACCACAGAGCACACACGGGACACAGAGGAGACAAGGAATTTCGATGGCAAAGAAGATTACAGGTTCGGTAAAGCTGCAGATTGCGGCGGGCAAGGCGACTCCGGCGCCGCCGGTGGGGCCGGCCCTTGGCCAGGCGCAGATCAACATCATGGAGTTCTGCAAGCAGTTCAACGCGCGCACCGGCGCGAAGGAACTCGAAGGTCTGATTATTCCGGTGGTGATCTCGGTCTATAGCGACCGTTCGTTCACCTTCATCACCAAAACCCCGCCGGCTTCGGTGCTGTTGAAGCGGGCAGCGGGCATCGCCAAGGGTTCGGGGACGCCGAACAAGGACAAAGTCGGAAAGGTCACGGTACGGCAGGTTGAAGACATCGCGAAACAGAAGATGCCGGATTTGAATGCGGCGTCGGTCGAGACCGCGATCAAGAGCATTCGCGGGACGGCGCGGTCAATGGGAATTGAGGTCATCGGGTAATTGGGGAATTTGGTAATTGAGTAATTTGGAATCGGCGGTGGTTCGGCTTTCAAATTACCCGATTACTCAATTGCAAAATTACAAAATTGATGTCGAATACTACGGCTCATCGGACCAATGATGGGCGGTGGGAGACGGAGAAGCAAAATGAAGAAATCAGGCAAGAACATCACCAAGGCGCGGGCGGGCGTGGAAAAGCGTCCGTACACCATGCAGGAGGCGGTTCCGCTCTTGCAGAAAGTGAAGTACGCCAAGTTCGACGAGACAGTCGAGATCACCATGCGGCTGGGAGTTGATCCCAAGCATGCTGACCAGATGGTGCGTGGGACGGTGGTTCTACCCCACGGGCTCGGAAAGTCGAAGAAGGTCCTGGTGATCGCCAGCGGCGACAAGATCAAGGAAGCCGAGCAGGCGGGCGCTGATTTCGTGGGCGGCGAAGAGATGGTCGAAAAGATCAATAAAGAGAATTGGACGGATTTCGACGCTCTGATCGCGACCCCGGATGTGATGAAGTCAGTCGGCCGTTTGGGTAAAGTGCTCGGCCCCAAAGGCCTGATGCCGAACCCGAAGACGGGGACGGTCACTTTTGATATTGCCAAGGCGGTGCAGGAAATCAAGGCCGGCAAAGTGGAGTTCCGCACCGACAAGACGGCGTTGGTGCACGTGCCTGTGGGCAAAATCTCATTCCCGGTGGAGAAGCTGGTGGAAAACGCCAATGCGCTGATCAGCAGCGTTGTCAAGGCGAAGCCCACGGTGGCCAAGGGCAAGTATGTGAAAGGCTGCTATTTGAGCTCGAGTATGGGGCCGGGAATTGCGATTGATACCAGCGCGATCGAGGCGGCGGCGAAAGCTTAAACAACCGACCTTCGGTCGGTGGACAGCCGAGGCTGGCTGTTCCCACGTGAGACGAGGACTAGGATATGGCGGTTACCAGAGCAAAGAAAACCGAGCAGGTTGAGAAGCTGGGCAAGGACTTGAAGGATGTGTCCAGCCTGATTGTTACCACCTACACCAAGCTGACCGTGGCGCAGGATTTCGAGTTGCGCAAGACCTTGCGTAGTTCGGGCGCGAAGTACGCGGTGGTGAAGAACACATTGGCGGAACGCGCCGCCAAGGGCACCAAGGCGGAAGGCGTCCTCAAGGACCTCGCCGGCGTGACTTCGATTGCCTACACCGCGGGCGATCCGGTGGCATTGGCGAAGGCGCTTTCGAAGTATGCCAAGGACAATCCGGAGTTCACGTTCAAGGCAGGCGTGGTCGAAGGGCGCGTGGTCTCGATCAATGAGATCAAGGCTCTGGCCACCATGCCATCGAAGGAAGAGCTTTATTCCAAGCTGCTATTCCTGATCAACGCTCCGGCACAGCGGTTGGCGACGGTGATGAATGCTGTCGGCCGCAATCTGGCGGTGGTTGTGGATCAGGGTGTGCAGCAGAAGAAGTTTAAAGAAGCATAAGACGATTGAGTAATTGAGGAATCGGGAAATTGAGCAATTACCCAATTTTCCGCAAGTGCCCAATTTGTGAGGGTTTCTGTCGTTCAAGGTCGAGGGTTGCGCGGTTTCGGCTCTGCTGCGTGTCTGGCGCGGTGGTTCGGAGGCCTGGTCGCACTGGAAACTTTGACTGCGGATGACGAAATGAAAGAGGCGCAGCAAGCTGCGTCTCTACGATGGACGATCAAGACTAAAACTAATTGGAGAAACGGACATGGCGGATTTACAGCAGTTGGAAGAGTCGATTGTAGGGTTGTCGCTGCTGGATGCGGCGGCACTGGTGAAGAAGCTAGAAGAGAGGCTTGGGGTCTCGGCGGCAGCGGCGGCTCCGGTGATGATGGCCGGCGGCAGCGGAGCGGCGGCAGCGGCTCCGGTTGAAGAGAAGACCGAGTTCACCGTGGTCTTGAAGGACGTGGGCGCAAATAAGATCAATGTAATCAAGGCAGTACGTGAAGTCACCAGTCTGGGCTTGAAGGAAGCCAAGGATTTGGTTGACGGGGCCCCGAAGACGGTAAAAGAGGGCGTTTCCAAGGACGAGGCGGAGACCATCAAGAAGAAGTTTACCGAGGCAGGAGCGGCAGTAGAGATTAAGTAGTCTGAACTGTGTGGGGCGCGGGTTGGGCCGTCTGGCCTGGCCCAAGGCCCGGGTTCCACATAAGCACACCTGGTGAAGCTTTTGCGGTGGTGTTAGCATCTATATTAACAACCACTACTTCCTGCTTCATCGAGGTGACGGCGACGATTCACTTCTTTTAGAGAATCTCTTAGAGAGGCGGAAATGGTCGCTGACACGGTTTGGCAAACTGTTCCGCGGGCAGGGCGGAACGGGAACAGGCCTTAGAGACTGGCGCGGAAACGACACATTTCAACACAGGCTGAGCGCCCTTCACGGCGCCCCAGGGGAATCTTGTCCCTGTGGGCGCATGCGTATTTGTCCCGGGTTTGTTGGGTTTAAAGATTGCGGCGCGCACTGCGCCCTTATCCGCGGTCCGTCACCACGGCGGCCGCGCTGGCAACATTGGGAGTCGCTGAATGTCTAAGACGAACGGATACCGCACCCGCTTTGATTTTTCCAAAATTCCGGCAACCATCCAGATCCCGAACCTGATCGAGGTCCAGAGGCGTTCCTATGAGCGCTTCCTCCAGATGGATCGCTTGCCCAGCGAGCGCGATGACGCTGGCTTGCAGGCGGTCTTTCAATCGGTGTTCCCGATCAGCGACTTCCGCAACGTGTCGCAACTGGAGTTTGTCGACTATGCCATCGGCAACTGGGAGTGCAAGTGCGGCCACTTGAAAGGGCTGCATCACTTGCGCACCACTTGCAAAAACTGCGGATCGACGGTGATCACCGACCCGTTCCATCCCGGGGATGTGCTGTGCAACAAGTGCGGCACCTATAACGCGAATACGCCCGACTTCTGCAACAAGTGCGGCGATCCGGTGGGATTGCAGTTGAAGTACGACGTGGCAGAGTGCGAAGAGCGCGGCATGACCTATTCGGCGCCCCTCAAGGTCACCATGCGTCTCACCATCTTCGATAAGGACGCGGAGACCGGCAACCGCTCCATTCGAGACATCAAGGAACAAGAAGTGTTTTTCGGCGATGTTCCGCTGATGACGCAGAACGGGACGTTCATTATTAACGGCACGGAACGAGTCATTGTCAGCCAGTTGCACCGTTCGCCGGGCGTGTTCTTCGAGACCGCCAACAACCGCACTTACTTTTTGGGCAAGATCATTCCCTACCGCGGGTCGTGGGTGGAATTCGAATACGACCAGAAGAACGTGTTGTACGTGCGTATTGACCGCAAGCGCAAGTTTCTGGGCACGATCTTCCTGCGGGCGCTGGGACTGCGTTCCGGTGAAGATATTCTGCGGACGTTTTACACCGTGGACCGGCTGGCGATTAAAGACAAGAAGCTTTTCTGGACGCTCGATCCCATGAGCGACAAGCCCACGAACCTGGTGGGGATGAAGTTGGCCCGCAGTATCAAGAACCGGGCGGGCGAGGAAATAGCGCACTCCGGACGCAAGATCAATGCGGCGACGCTGAAGGAGATCCAGAAGGCGCGGGTCAGCGAGATTGAGATTGACGCTTCGGACCTGGAAGGCGCCTGGGTGGCGAGCGACGTGGTGGATACCACCACGGGCGAAGTGCTGCTCGAGGCCAACTCGGAAATCGCTCCTGACAAGCTGGCGAAGATTCTCGACTCGGGCGTTCTGGAAATGAACATTTTCTTCCCCGAGCGCGACGACGTGGGTGTGGTGATCAGCCAGACGCTGAAGCGCGATGCGGTGAAGACGCCGCAGGAAGCGCTGATCGAAATCTACCGCAAACTGCGGCCGGGCGATCCGCCGACGCTGGATACGGCGACGGCGCTGTTCCACGGTATGTTCTTCGACGCCCGCAAATACGATTTCTCGCGGGTGGGCCGGTTGAAGTTCAATATCAAGCTGTTTGAGAAGAACGACGCGACCAGTCTCGAGCACCGCACTTTGGAGCCGGATGATTTCTACGGGACGATTCGCTACTCGCTCAAGCTGCGCAAGAGCATCGGGGCGGTGGACGACATTGATCACCTGGGAAACCGCCGGGTACGCGCGGTAGGCGAACTGCTGGAAAACCAGTTCCGCATCGGGTTGGTCCGCATGGAACGCGCCATCAAGGAAAAGATGAGCGTGTACCAGGAAATGTCGACGGCCATGCCGCATGACCTGGTAAATGCCAAGCCGGTGATGGCGGCGATCCGCGAATTCTTCGGATCGTCACAGCTTTCGCAGTTCATGGACCAGACGAATCCGCTGTCGGAGATCACCCACAAGCGGCGTCTGTCGGCTCTTGGGCCGGGCGGCCTGTCGCGGGAACGGGCAGGATTCGAAGTCCGCGACGTTCACCCCACGCACTACGGGCGCATTTGCCCGATTGAGACGCCGGAAGGTCCGAACATCGGGCTGATTTCTTCGTTGAGCTGCTATGCGCGGATCAATGACTACGGGTTTATCGAATCTCCCTATCGGCGGGTGAAAAACGGCCGGGTGGTGGACTACGTCAGCGTGGTCAATGCCGGCGACAGCGACTACAAGGTCGGCGACCACATCGAGAAGCATGAAGCCGAGAAGGTCAATGCTGAACTGAAAGAGCGCAAGAAGAAGCCGGCTGAAGTCGAGCCCTTCTCGTTCTATCTCTCGGCATGGGAAGAAGACCGGCACGTGATTGCGCAGGCGAACGTCGAACTGGACGACAAACTGCGCATCGTCGGCGACCTGGTCAACGCGCGCAAGGCGGGTAACTTTGTGCTGGTCACCCGCGATGATGTGGATTACATCGACGTCAGTCCGAAGCAGTTGGTTTCGGTGGCGGCCTCGCTGGTTCCCTTCCTCGAGCACGATGACGCCAACCGTGCGTTGATGGGTGCGAACATGCAGCGCCAGTCGGTGCCGTTGCTGCGGGCTGAAGCGCCGATTGTGGGAACTGGAATGGAAGGCGTGACGGCACGCGATTCCGGAGCGGTCATTCTGGCGCGGCGCAATGGAGTCATCGATTCGGTGGACTCGGAGCGCATCATTGTGCGGGTTGAGGGCGAACATCATCCCGGGCAGCTTTCCCGCGAGGTGGGCAGCGACATTTATCAGCTCACCAAGTTCAAGCGCTCGAACCAGAACACCTGCATCAACCAGAAGCCGACCGTAACCCGCGGGCAGCGGGTGGAGAAGGGCCAGGTGATTGCCGACGGTCCCTGCACCGATCACGGCGAGTTGGCGCTCGGACGGAACGTGCTGGTGGCCTTCATGCCCTGGCGCGGGTACAACTTCGAGGACGCAATCCTGGTCTCGGAAAAACTGGTGAAAGAGGATTACTACACGTCCGTGCACATCGAGGAATTTGAGCTCGAGTCGCGGGACACGAAACTGGGCCCCGAGGAAGTGACGCGCGACATCCCCAACGTGAGCGAAACGATGCTACGCAATCTGGATGAAGCGGGCGTGATTCGCATCGGGGCGACGATCAAGCAGGGCGACATTCTGGTGGGCAAGGTGACGCCCAAGGGCGAAACCCAGCTCACGCCGGAAGAGAAACTGCTGCGCGCCATTTTCGGCGAAAAAGCCGGCGACGTGCGCGACGCATCGCTCTACTGCCCGCCGGGCATTGAGGGCGTGATCGTGGACGTGAAGATCTTCTCCCGCAAGGGCCAGGACAAGGACGAGCGGGCGAAGGCGATTGAGGGGTCGCAGATCGCGAAGTTGGAGAAGAATCTTTCCGACGAGATCCGGATTCTGACGGATGAGCGGTTGAAGCGCCTGGAAAATATTCTGGGTGGCAAGGAAGTGCAGGCCGACCTGCACGACGAGCGCACCAACAAGCGCCTGCTGACCAAGGACACGATCCTTGACCGCGACGCCATTGAGCGCATCTCCACCCGCAACCTGAAGCGGATCAAGTATGCCGACAAAGATCCGCGAGTGAATGAGCAGATCGACGAGATCGAGGAGATGACCTCGCGGCAGATCGATGTGCTGAAGAAGATCGTCAACGAAAAGAAGGACAAGCTGACCAAGGGCGATGAACTGCCGCCGGGCGTCATCAAGCTGGTGAAGGTTTACATCGCCATGAAGCGGAAACTCAGCGTGGGCGACAAAATGGCCGGTCGCCATGGCAACAAGGGCGTGATCGCGCGCATTTTGCCGGACGAGGACATGCCCTATCTGGAGAACGGCACACCGGTGGAGATCGTACTCAATCCGCTGGGCGTACCTTCGCGTATGAACGTGGGCCAGATTCTGGAAACCCACCTGGGCTGGGCGGGACACGAACTGGGCAACAAGATTACGCGAATGCTAGCGGAAAACACCAAAGAGGAAGCCATCCGGCGTGAACTCAAGGCCCTGTTCAAGGACACGATTCTCGCCGACACCATTGCCGATCTCAGCGATGAGGAGTTGATGGCGGTGGCTCCGACGCTGAAGCGGGGCGTGTTCACCGGTTCGCCGGTGTTTGACGGCTCGCGCGAAAGCGAGATCAAGGCGCTGTTGAAACAGTCCGGGTTGCCGGAGTCGGGCAAGACGTATCTCTACGACGGCATGACGGGAGACAAGTTCGAACAGCCGGTCACGGTCGGGTACATCTACATGCTGAAGCTCTCGCACCTGGTGGATGACAAGATCCACGCCCGCTCCATCGGACCCTATTCGCTGATTACGCAGCAGCCCCTGGGCGGCAAGGCGCAGTTTGGCGGCCAGCGTTTCGGGGAAATGGAAGTTTGGGCGCTGGAAGCTTACGGAGCCGCGTTCATCCTGCAGGAACTGTTGACGGCGAAATCCGACGATGTCTACGGCCGCACCAAGATTTACGAGGCCATCGTCAAGGGCGAGGCCGCCATGGAACCGGGCGTGCCGGAATCGTTCAACGTGCTGATTCGTGAATTGCAGTCGCTGTGCCTGGATGTGGAATTGATCAAGGCCGGAGAAAAGAAGCCGGCGATGGTAGCAGCGGACTAGTGGCGAGTACCGGGTAGCTGGCAGCGCGCAATGGCGTACCCGGCGCGGCAGGAGATTGAAGAAAAAAGTTCCGCAGCACGCAGAGCTCTCGGGGGCTGCGGAACATAACCAGGTACACGGTACTCGGTACCGGGTGCCGGCTGAGAGCAGGAAGCGGAGGACCACCTTGTTTCGTTCGAGCCCCTTTGACCTGGCAAATCCGATTGCAGATTTCGATGCTATCCGCATCTCCCTGGCCTCTCCGGAAAAAATCCGGAGCTGGTCGCATGGCGAGGTAACGAAACCCGAAACCATCAACTACCGAACTTTCAAGCCGGAGCGGGACGGATTGTTCTGTGCCCGCATTTTCGGTCCGGTGACGGATTGGGAGTGTCTCTGCGGCAAGTACAAGCGGATGAAACACCGCGGGGTGATCTGCGACAAGTGCGGTGTGGAAGTCACGCTGTCGAAAGTGCGCCGGGAACGCCTGGGCCACATCGAGCTGGCTTCGCCCTGTTCGCATGTGTGGTTCTTCAAGGGCCTGCCCAGCCGCATCGGGCACTTGCTGGATATTTCCCTGCGCGATCTGGAATCGGTGCTGTACTTCGAGGCCTACGTGGTGGTGGAGCCGGGCGACGCGCCGGTGAAAGACCGCGAAGTCATCAAGGACGAAACCAAGTTCCGCGAACTCGACCAGCAGTACCGCCCCGCCGGCTTCAAAGCCATGATGGGCGCGGAAGCGATCAAAGAGCTGCTGAAGCGGGTGGATGTTGAAAATCTTTCCAGCGAACTGCGCGAGAAGATGAAGCATGAGAACTCGCTGCAGAAGCGGCTCAAGTACACCAAGCGCCTGAAGGTGGTGGAAGCGTTCCGCAAGAGCGGCAACAAGCCGAACTGGATGATTCTGGATGTGATTCCGGTGATTCCGCCGGAACTGCGCCCCCTGGTTCCGCTCGATGGCGGCCGTTTTGCGACTTCCGATCTCAATGACCTTTATCGCCGCGTCATCAACCGCAACAACCGGTTGAAGAAGCTGATGGATCTGCATGCGCCGGAAGTGATCGTGCGCAACGAAAAGCGCATGTTGCAGGAAGCTGTGGATGCGTTGTTCGACAACGGACGCCGCGGACGCGTGCTGCGTGGCGCCAACAACCGGCCGCTGAAGTCGCTGTCCGACACTCTAAAGGGCAAGCAGGGCCGTTTCCGCCAGAACCTGCTGGGCAAGCGCGTGGACTACTCCGGCCGTTCGGTGATCGTGGTCGGACCAGAACTCAAGCTGCACCAGTGCGGTTTGCCCAAGAAGATGGCGCTCGAACTGTTCAAGCCGTTCATTTATCACCGGCTGGAGCAGACCGGGCACTGCACCACCATCAAACAGGCCAAGGAAATGGTGGAGCAGCAGGAGCCCATCGTATGGGACATTCTGGAAGAGGTCATCAAAGACCATCCTGTGCTCTTGAACCGCGCTCCCACGTTGCACCGCCTGGGCATTCAGGCGTTCGAGCCGGTGCTGGTGGAAGGCAAGGCCATCAAGATCCACCCGTTGGTTTGCACCGCGTTCAACGCGGATTTCGACGGCGACCAGATGGCGGTACACATTCCGCTGTCGCCGGAAGCGCAGGTTGAAGCCAGCGTGTTGATGCTCTCGTCGCACAACATTCTGTCGCCGGCTTCAGGACATCCGATCACTGTGCCCACGCAGGACATGGTATTGGGACTCTACTACCTGACCAAGGGCAAGCCGGGCGCGAAGGGCGAAGGCCGCGCGTTTGCCAACATTGAGGAAGTTCTGATGGCACTGGAGGCGGGTGCGATCGAGACGCTGACGCCGATTCGTCTGCGTTATACCGGCGAAGCCATCGATCTGACTCAAGCTTACGATGATCAGGACATCACCCACACTGATCCCATTAACATCGACCGCGCTTTCGTTAACACCACGGTCGGACGCGCCATTTTGAACGATCACCTTCCCGAGGGCATGCCCTACATCAACGGGTTGCTCAAGAAGAAGGGGATCGGGGCGCTGGTCAGCTATTGCTACCTGCGCTTTGGCCTCGAAGTCACGGTCAAAATGCTCGATGAAGTCAAGGAACTTGGCTTCCGCTACGCGACCAAGGCCGGCCTTTCCATCGGAATCGACGACATGGTCATCCCGGACGACAAGAAGGTCCTGGTGCGTGACGCCGAGAAACAGGTGGTGGCCGTGCAGCAGCAATACCTCGACGGCGCCATCACCAACGGCGAACGCTACAACAAGGTCATCGAAATCTGGTCGGGAATCACGGAACGCGTCGCCGACGAGATGTTCGGCGAGATGCAGCGGCGGGACAAGGAAGGCGATCTGAATCCGATTTACGTCATGGCGGATTCCGGCGCCCGAGGCTCGAAGCAGCAGATTCGCCAGCTTTCCGGTATGCGCGGATTGATGGCCAAGCCTTCCGGCGAAATCATCGAGACGCCGATTACCGCGAATTTCCGTGAAGGGTTGAACGTGTTGCAATACTTCATTTCCACTCACGGCGCCCGTAAGGGCCTGGCCGACACGGCACTCAAGACCGCCGATTCGGGCTACCTGACGCGGCGTCTGGTGGACGTGGCCCAGGACGTGATCATCAGCGAATACGATTGCGGAACGGTGGACGGCATCTACGTGCAGGGCATTGTGGAAGCCGGCGAAGTCATCGAACCGCTGCGCGACCGCATTGTGGGCCGGGTGTCGCTGGAGAAGATCAAGGACTACGACGGCAACGTGGTGGTGGACATCAACCACGAAATTACCGAGGAACTGGCGGGATCGATTCAGGCTGCCGGTATTGAGCGGGTGAAAATCCGCTCCGTGTTGACCTGCGAGTCCAAGCGCGGAGTTTGCGTGATGTGCTACGGACGCAACCTGGCTTCGGGACGGCTGGTGGAATTGGGCGAGGCCACGGGAGTGATCGCGGCGCAGTCCATCGGCGAGCCGGGAACGCAGCTTACCATGCGGACGTTCCACATCGGCGGTACCGCGTCGCGGGTTTCTGAGCAGTCACGGTTGGAAGCCAAGACCGGCGGCATTGTGCGCTTTGCCGGCTTGCAGACGGTGAAGGCGAAGAGCGGCGATCTGGTGGTGATGAATCGCCAGGGCTCGATTGCGGTGGTGGACGAAAAAGGCCGCGAGCGCGAGCGCTATTCCGTGGTGTACGGCGCCAAGGTTAAGGTGAACGAGGGAGACACGGTCCAACTCGGGCAGGTGATGGTCGAGTGGGACCCCTATACTTTCGCGATCCTGACCGAAATCGGCGGCACGGTGCAGTTCAAAGACTTGCAGGAAGGGATCACACTGCACGAAGAAGTCGACGAAGTCACTGGTCTGTCGCGGCACGTGGTGGCGGACTCACCCGACGAGAAGCGGCAGCCGGCGATCGTCATCAAGGGCAAAGCCAGCAAGCGTTACCTGATGCCGTCGCGTTCGCACTTGATGGTGCAGGACGGCGACACGGTTTTCCCGGGTGATGTGCTGGCGAAGATCCCGCGGGAAACCACCAAGACCAAGGACATCACGGGCGGCCTGCCGCGCGTGGTGGAGTTGTTCGAAGCACGCAAGCCGCATGACACCGCGGTCATCAGTGAAATCGATGGCACGGTGAAGTTCGGCGAGGTCGCCAAAGGCCAGCGCAAACTGTATGTGACTGCCGACAACGGGACCGAAAAGGAATACTCGGTGCCGCGCGGCGTGCACATTAATGTGCAGGAAGGCGAGCGGGTGAAGGCGGGCGAGCCGCTGATGGACGGGCCGCTCGATCCGCACGACATTCTGGCCGTGCTCGGAGAAAAGGAACTTCAGGCTTACCTGGTGAATGAAATCCAGGAAGTGTACCGGTTGCAGGGCGTCAACATCAGCGACAAGCACATCGAGGTGATCGTTCGCCAGATGATGCGCTGGCGCCGGGTGGAAGACGTCGGCGACACCAAGTTCCTGCTGGAAGAGCAGGTGGACAAGTTCCACTTCGCGGAGGAGAATGAGCGGGTGATTGCGCAGGGCGGGCGTCCGGCTACCGGCCGGCCACTGCTCTTGGGCATCACCAAGGCTTCGCTCTCGACCGACTCGTTTATTTCGGCGGCGTCGTTCCAGGAGACCACGCGCGTGCTCACCGAGGCCTCCATCAACGGCAGGGTGGACCACCTGCGCGGGCTGAAGGAAAACGTGATCGTGGGACGGTTGATTCCCGCGGGCACGGGCATGGAATACTACCGCAACGTGCGCCTCTCGCCGGAGATGGAAGAAGCTGCGGCCAAGGTGCAAGAGGAAGTTTCGCAGGCGTACGAGGAGGCCGAGCGCGCGCTCGAACTCATGCGTCACGAAGGCGAGACGGAAGAACTTACCGCGGAGTAAAATTAGAAGAAGCGCGAGGGGCGGACTATCCGCCCCTCTGTTTTTTCGCACCCCATGTACGCCACTCCACAACAGATGCGGGACCGGGAGCAGATGGAGATTTCGCTGCTCTATGACGTCGAGGAGGGTTCGACTCTCTGGCCGGTGATCAAGCGCTTTCTGCGCTTGCTGCGGCTGGCGCTCTGGCGGTCGTTTCAGCACGATGCCTTCGCCGTGGCCAAGGCTTCCGCGTACTCATTGATTCTGACTTTTTTCCCCGCCTTGCTGGTGGTGGGCTCGGTACTGGCAACGTCCCACCGGACCCAGGCCTATTTGCTGGAGATTTCCGACGCAGTCGACAAGATCCTGCCAGCGGGAAGCAGCACTGCTCTGGCATATCTCAAGGGCACCACGCTCCAGCGCCCGTTGAGCGTGCTGGTCACAGCTTCGCTGATCACTCTGTGGACCGGGTCCGGCGTCATGGTGTCGTGGATGGAAGGGTTTCGTAACGCCTACCAGCTTCCCAAGGTGTGGGGATTAGTGAAGGAGCGCCTGATCGCTTTCTCACTGGTCATCCTGGCGGGCATACCGCTGACTTTCTCAACCGTGCTGGTGGCGTTTGGCAGCCGCATTGAGACCCGCATTCTGCTGCAACTGGGCCACGAGTTTGGGCCGGTGATTGTGGTGATGTGGACCATGATCCGCTGGCTGATTGCGACTCTCACCAGTATCGCGGTCATTGCCTTGATCTATCACAACGCGGTGCCGCGTACCCAGCCCTGGCACAGCGTGTTGCCTGGGGCCACTTTGGCGACTGTGCTGTGGTTTCTGGCCACCGGCCTGTTCGGCTGGTACTTGCAGAGCTACGCCGACTACAGCCTGATCTATGGCTCGCTGGGCCTGGCGGTGGCGCTGCTGGTGTGGATGTATATGGTTTCGCTCGTCATCCTGGTGGCGGCGGAATACAACGCCATGCTGTTCCCGCGGGCGATGCTGGGGAAAGAACTGGCGGCAGGGAAGAGCGAGGGGCGGTAGATACCACTAGTCTTGGCCCCGACTCTATTGCGTGATCTGATAAACGACGCCGAAGTTGTTGGTACCCCCCGCTGCGGTTGCGCCGTAAAGCCGGGCGTTTCTCAGAGTCAGTGAGCCGTTTGGCTGGCTTCCGTCGGCACAATTCGCCTGCTGGCAGAAGTCGTACAAGATCGTCTGCGTGACTTTGTTTCCGCTCTTGGAGAACTTGAATAGTACGCCCTGCGAGTTTCCACCCTGACTGGTAGCGCCAAACAAAGCTCCAGAGTTATAAAGCAGGTCAGCCTGCGGTGAACATCCATTCCCGCCGGACAACTGGAAAACTCCGAACGTCTTCAGGCGAAAATAACCGCCGCACGAGTTTGCCTCACCTTGGGACAAGCCTCCGTAGAGCTGCCCCGCTGGGCCGATGGTGATTCCAGCGCTGGTCCTGCCGCCCGAGGTAGAGTTGAATACCTTGAGGACGGTTTCCGTCCACCCACTCTTCGTTGGCGACAATTCATACGCTACACCACAGCCAATCTTGTGTGGCTGCCCGCCAAACATCGTAGTTCCATAAAGATTCCCAGCCTTGTCAAACGTCACGCCCGCCATTGGCAGTGCTCCATCCGAGCAGTCGGGGTAGTTGAGGCAAAAGACGTGTGGTAAGGACTCTGTCCAACCGTGTTGCCCCGGAGATAGTTCGAAAACCAAGCCAGCCCCCACATTGGTGGAGCCATAGGTGGTTCCATACAGGTTGCCGGCGGTATCAATCGCCAAGCTGCCATATGGGTTCAACCCGTCGTTTGCTTCGCCGAAGCTCCACAAAACCTGCTGCGTCCAATTGCCACCTGGCACTGCAGGTGGAGAGAGTTCGAAAACAGTTCCACTGCCATGCGCCCCTCCGGTTGGAGTCATGCCGTAAAGGTTGCCACTCGTATCGAATATCAATCCGGCTCGTGGGTATTGTCCATCCGGGCACAGGTTGATTGTCGAGCAGAAGCTATACAAGATAGTTTCTTGCCACGTGCCATCCTGGAGCGGTGACAACTCAAACACCGTGCCGAACCCAAACGAGCCTCCCTGTACCGTGGTGCCATAGATATTTCCGGCTGGGTCGAAGACCAATCCACCGTTTGGTTGGCTTCCGTCGCCCGGGCCTGCCGCGCCAAACCGATAGATCACTGTCTCCTGGGCGAAGGCAAAGGGGGTAAGAAGCAACATCAGCACGAGCCATGTGATTCGCGTAGTCATGTGACTCTCCGCTTGGCGTCGAGAGTATATATGAAGGCGGTTGTAAGTCGGTAGGGTCGAACGGCCCTCAGTGGGACCGTGCCCGTACGGCCCGCGATGCCGGCCGTTTTCGGTTGAACTTGCTTGCCTTTTTGCCGATAGGTCTGGCATGAGCCGAGCCATGCCCGAACCGCGCACGGCGGTCATGATTCTGGTGGAGGCCTCGTGGGCGGGCCCGACGGGAGCCCAGCAGAGGGCTCCTGCCTGCATCGAGAACAGGTCTATCGGCGGCGCCTGCATACGGATCAAGACTCCGGTAGGAGTGGGCTCGAAGCTGACAATCCAGAGTCGATGGGAGCAGATCTCCGGCACCGCCAGATACTGCCGCAGCGCCGGAAAGGACTATCTTGTGGGGGTTCAGCGAGACTCGAGCAAAAATATTGCGCCTGACCGGTCCATTCTGGCGGTCGCCCCAGTTCGGGAGAGCGGAGGGCCCTCTGCTCCGCTGCCACCCGCCAAAGTGTGCGCTACCGAGCCGCCGGAAAGCAAAGTGAGCAAGCCCTCCGCACCGGAGCCCAGCCTCGAGGCTGTGCCAAGCGTGGCCATCCCGAGCCTCGCCGGGTTCCGTCCTCCGTGCGCGGCGGACCACGAAGCCGATATCAAGGCCAGACCTCGCCCTTCGCGGCTTCCCGGCATCGCTCCCCTTCAATTGACTGATCGCAAAAGGGTCGCATCGCCACCAACGGCCCAAGAAATTAGCCAGGAAAGGAAACCTATGCAACGCAAATGGTCGGAACTGATTCACCGGCACAACAAACAGGATGAAGTCACTGGAAGCGGCAATGGACACGCCAATGGCAAGGCAACGGAAGAACTCGCGGAGGATCCTTCCGAGAACGCGGCTGCGAGTTTCCGCATCGAGCTTCTGCCGATGGAAGATATCTACCGCGCCCGCGGGGATCACGAATCTGCGGCGCGGCTACAGCATCAGCAAGGTGGTCGAGATGGTCCACAGTGAACACGCGCGTCAGTTATCGAAAGAGGCAAAGCGGTCGGCGGTGCTGATTGCGCTGGACGCGGCCGGTATTCCGATCGCCCAGGTATTACAAGACGCCAAGGCACGGCGAGAAGCTCTCGACTCCTACGAGGCTGAAGTGAAAAAAGAAGTTGAGGCAGAGTGGGCGCAGAAGGCGGAAGAAAACGTCCAGATTCAGGCCGAACTGGAGCGTGTGAAGGCGCATTACATGGCGCGCATCGGCCGCAATCAGGAAGGTGTGGCGCGGGAGAAGGCTGTGTTCAATCATTGGCTGACCATGAAACAGCAGGAATCGCGGAGCATCGCCGAAGCCGAAGAGCTGTGTGCGAAACCCTCCGTTGCCGAGCCAGCGGGTGGCTCGATCCCAGCTGTTGGCATGGCGGCCGCTGGCGCCAAAGCGCTTTAAGTTCGTCCTCGAACTCGGCGCGCAAGCCGCAGCCCGGCGTCGCTTCCGGGCGCGGACGCTCCCTCCTTTTTGTTGGCTCACGTTGCGTGAAAGAAGGACAAATTCCTCCCAGCGGCTCGGCAGGCCTTCCCAGCCCATACAAATGTGTGCAGCAGTGAGTCAAGCCTGGGCGAATCCGCCATATACAATAACAGTGTCACCAAGAAACGAGCGGGGAGAAGGTGTGCGAAAGAGTAAGCGCTCTACCAATGGGGTTGCGGAAGTCCGGCCTGGGAACGTGCGCCGCGCCAAAATCATTTGCACGATCGGGCCTTCGTGCAGTTCCGAAGCTGCGCTGCGCGACCTGATGCGCCTGGGCATGGATGTGGCCCGGCTGAACTTTTCTCATGGCACTCACGAAGAGCACGGACGGGTAATCGAACGTTTGCGGCGGGCGGCGGCGAAGGAAGACCGCACCGTCTGCATTCTGCAGGACCTGCAAGGGCCGAAAATCCGGACGGGAGAACTCAAGGGGCACAGCCCGGTCAGTCTCAAAGCAGGATCGAGAGTCACGATCACTCCCCGCGAAATTGAAGGCACTGCTTCGCTGATTTCGACGACCTTCCGGCGTCTGGCGCGGGAAGTGCAAGCCGGCGCGCGGATCCTGCTGGCCGACGGATTGATCGAGCTGCGCGTCAGCCGGGTGCGCGGCAACGATGTGGAGTGCGAGGTCATCAACGGCGGGCTGCTGGGTGAGCATAAGGGCATCAATCTGCCGGGAATCGCGCTTTCCATTCCAGCCTTGACCGAAAAGGACCGGGCGGACCTGGAGTTTGGCTTAAAGCATGGCGTGGACATGGTTGCGGTATCATTTGTGCGCTCGGCGGCCGACGTGGCCACTGCCAAACAGCTGATTGCCGCCCACGGCAGTGACGTTCCGGTGATCGCGAAACTCGAGAAACCGCAGGCGCTGGAACATCTGGAAGGGATTTTGGAAGTGACCGATGGAGTGATGGTGGCGCGCGGGGACCTTGGGGTGGAGATGCCTCCGGAGAAGGTGCCGATCATTCAGAAGCACATCATCCGCCGCGCTGCGGACTGGCGGAAGCCGGTAATCACGGCGACCCAGATGCTGGAGTCGATGATTGAAAACCCGCGTCCCACGCGGGCGGAGGCCAGCGATGTGGCCAACGCGGTTTTCGATGGGACGGACGCGGTGATGCTCTCGGCGGAGACTGCCAGCGGGCGCTATCCCCGCGAGGCGGTCACTATGATGGCCCGGATTGTGGTGGAGGCGGAACAGAATGCGGGGGACTTTCCGCGACGGCGAAGGGAGCGGCACTCGTTGGGGGTGGCGGAAACCATTTGCGAGGCGGTGGCTCACGCTGCCGAAGATCTTCCCATGGGCGCGATTGCGGTGTTCACCGAGACCGGCAACACCGCGCGTATGATTTCGAAATACCGGCCCAAGGCCAACATTTACGCGCTGAGCTATGTGGCGGCGGTGTGCAATCGCATGAACCTGCTATGGGGAGTAAATCCGTTAATGCAGCCACCGGTCCACAGCGGGGAAGACATGCTAGCGGCGGCGGAACAGGCGTTGCTTCGCCGCGGAAGACTGCTGGCCGGAGACGTGCTGGCGGTGGTCGCAGGCACGCAGATGGCGTCCGGATCCACTAACTTCTTGCGCCTGCATGTAGTGACAGAAGAAGAGGCAGGGACGATCCCGTTGCCGAAGAAAGGCCGGATCGCCCACAAGCGTTAAGACTTATGGCCGAGATACTGTCCATCGCGATCTTTGAACCGCTTCCCGAAAGCCAGGAGGCGGCTTTGGCCACGATCCGGGAGTTGGGTGCGGCGCTGGCGAAAAATGGATACAGCCGGGATGCCGTGTATCGGGACGCAAAATCGGGTCAGTACATTCTGCTGCGTTACTGGCGTTCGGAGGAAGCGCGACGAGCGGCCCTGGAAGATCCCGAGCTGTTGCGCTGCTGGTCGAAGCTGGCACAGGAAATCCGGACGGTGCGAGTGATCGAGACGTTGGATCAGGTTGGAGCATAGCCGATGTCGCCCGGCGCCGGCATCGAGCCGTTCGTTGACGTTTCCGTTGATCCACCGGTGCGCGGGTTTCTGCACCACCCGGATTCACCTCAGAAGGGCGTAGTGCTGACACATGGTGCGGGCTCGAACGCGCGGGCGCCGTTGCTGGTGGCATTGGCGGAGAACTTTTCCAGCGCCGGGTTTGCGGTCTTGCGCTGCGATTTGCCTTATCGCCAGGCACGCGCATACGGGCCGCCGCGTCCGGGAGACGCCGCCCGCGACCGCATGGGATTGGCGAATGCGGTCAGCGTCATCAATAAGATCGTTTCTGGAAAGATTTTCCTTGGCGGTCATTCCTATGGTGGGCGCCAAGCCAGCATGCTGTGCGCGGAGCAACCGGCATTGGCTGACGGTTTGCTGCTGTGCTCGTATCCGCTACATCCGCCCGGCAAACCTGAGCGGCTGCGTACTCAGCACTTACCCGATTTGCGTGTTCCAGTGCTTTTCGTTCACGGTACGAAAGATCCGTTTGGGACCATCCAAGAACTGGATGAGGCCCGCAAGCTGATTCCGGAGACATCAGTACTACTAAAGGTCGAGGGCGCGGGGCACGATCTCGGTTTTAAAGGGAAGACGAGGAACGAGGACCTGCCGGCACAGATCGTGGCGGAGTTCCGGGCGATGATCGGGTAGAGCCGATTCCTCGACACGCTCTCGCCTTCGGCTACGAGCGGCGCCGAATGACAACCGCCTTTGCTTTCAGTTAACCCAGCCTGATTTCGAACCGCCGTTTTTCTTGTCCAATTCGTCCGGAGGAACATAGTTGCCGTGCTCGTCGAAGGTCACTTTACGGTCATGCTTGCTCATGTAAACCTCGAACTTGCGCGCGGCGCGGCGGCGTTTCCAGCGGTAGTAGGAATTGCGCAGGTTGAAATAACTTTCTGAAGCTCCCGTCGTCAGACCGTGGCGTGGAACGAACTTGACGTAGAGGAACCCGCAAAGCAGACCGCCGAGGTGGGCAAAATTGGCGACTCCTTGCGAGGGCTGGAAGGTCGCAATCACCACCAGGAACACCATGATGAGCACCAGGTACTTGGCTTTCATCATGAATGGAAAGGGAAACAGGAAGATTTCGCGGTCGCCGTAGAGCAGGCCAAAAGCTGCAAGCACGCCGTAAACGCCGCCAGACGCCCCAATCGTGGAAGTGCCCGGGCTGACTCCTGGGATCGGGGAATAGGCTACGGCGATGGTCGCCAAGGCCGCGCCCGCCACACAGAACAAATAGAACTCCAGGAACTTTCTCGATCCCCAGTCCTGTTCTTGCTGCGCCCCGAACATCCAAAGGATCAGCATGTTGATCAATACATGGCCGACGCTTGCGTGCAGAAAGGCATAGCTAAAAAGTTGCCATACCATCCCGTAGTGCAATACCAGTGCCGGCACCAGTCCACCGTAAAGCTCCAGAATGCCTTTCAATCCGGGAGCAAACGCGCCCAACAGGACTTGCAGAAAATAAATTCCGACACAGGCAATGATGATTCTCTTCACCCACGGGGTGAAGGGCGGGAAACTCAGCGAAAAGGTGCGTCCGGAAGGCATAAAACCAGCTCTCGGGTCTCGGTGGTCAGTCCTCAGTTTACCCTGAATCCTGCATCACATCCCGGCTTTGGGGTCAAGCCAGATTTTGCAAGTCAAGCACTTGACCTACGCCACAGGAGTCACTAAATATTATCAGTGTGTCCTTATAGAACGGAGGGAATTATGGTCTTGTGTCCCGAATGCGAGCACAACCTCGACATTGACGAGGACGGAGTCGATGAGGGGGAAGTGGTTTCCTGTCCCGAATGTGGCACCGACTTCGAGGTGGTGACGGTCAGCCCCATCGAGTTGAAGTCAGTGGAGGAGGCGAAGTACGAGGAGGATGACGAAGAAGAGGAAACCGAAGACGGTGACTACTCTTAGTTTGTGCCCGCCGGGATGGGTGCGAATGGTGGGCTTTCTCCTGGCCATCACCGCGCTCAATCCAAACCTCGAAGCTGCTGCCAGCAATCTCACCTTGCAGAAAGAAAACAGCGAGAAGCCTTATGCGCTGATCTTCGGAACCGTATGGGGCCCGGATGACGCCCCGGTGTCTGGCGTGAGAGTTAACATCCGCCGCCAGAACGAGAAGAAGACCCGCTGGGTGGTTTATTCCGATCACAATGGAGAGTTTGCTCAACGCGTGCCCGCCGGCAAGGCCGATTATGTGCTTTGGGCCGACCCGAAAAGCCACGTGTCCGGCAATCGCTTGCGGCCGGGCGACCCGGTAACCATCCACCTGGAATACGATGAGCGCGCAGATACCAGTTTGCATCTAAAGTAGTACTCTGTCGGAAGGAGAAAATGGGCATGAAAAGGCGATCAGCGGTGGTATTGGGAATGCTGCTTTTCATCGGCGTAATCGCCATTTCGGTGTCCGGAGCAGCTCCGAACACCCCGAAAGACAAGGACAGGTCCACTGGCCGCATGTTGACCGGCAAAGTTCTGGACAAACGAGACAACCCTATTACCGATGCTGTGGTGTATCTCTCCGACACCCGCACGCACGCGGTGAAGACCTACATCGTGGGACCCGACGGCAACTTCCGCTTTCCTGAACTCGCTCCCAACGTGGATTTCGAGGTCTATGCGCAATACAAGGGGCTGAAGAGCGACACCAAAGCGGTGAGCCAGTTTGATGACCACCGGCAAATCAATATCGTCCTGAGAATCGATCTCAAGTAGCCCGCTTTAAGGAGCCACGCTTGCGTTCATCCGTCAATCTCCCCACACTTTCCGCTGGTCGCTCCGGCTGGCTGCGGCTCGGTTTGGCAGGGCTGATCCTGACAGTAGTATGGACAGGATTGCACCTGGCGAGTTGCGGCAAGGTGAGCGGCGGCATTCCGCAACAGCCCACGCCGCCGCCGCCCGGGACGACTCCGGCGAATGCCGTCGTCACGTTTCACAATGACAATGGGCGCACTGGGCAGAATCTGAACGAAACGATACTGACCCCGGCTAATGTCAATTCCGCGAAATTTGGCGAGTTGTTTGTTGCCGCCGCCGACGGTAAAGTCGATGCCCAGCCGCTTTATCTGCCGAACGTAAACACCCCGAACCACGGCACTCACAACATTCTTTACGTGGCCAGTGAGCACGGCACGGTTTACGGGTTAGACGCTGACACCGGCTCGGTGCTTTGGCAAGAATCCACTTTGCTTTCGGGCGAGAAGACCAGTGATGACCACAGCTGCTCGCAAGTGGAGCCGGAAATCGGGGTGACCGCGACCCCGGTGATTGATGTCTCCGCCGGCCCGCATGGGACTATCTACCTGGTGGCTATGTCGAAGGACGGCGCGGGGAACTATCATCAGCGCCTGCATGCGCTGGACGTTACCAGCGGCGCGGAACAGTTCGGCGGGCCCCAGGAAATACAGGCGACATTCCCCGGAAATGGCGACGGCAGTTCGGGAGGAAAGGTGACTTTCTCTCCCGGGCAATATGAAGAGCGGGCAGGCTTGCTGCTGGTCAATGGAGTTGTGTACACAGCGTGGACTTCGCATTGCGACCATCGTCCCTACACCGGTTGGGTGATCGGCTATGACCAGAACACGCTGGCCCAGGCCAGCGTGTTGAACGTTACTCCGAACGGCAGCGAAGGGGCAATCTGGATGGCCGGGGCTGGGCCGGCGGCGGACTCCAGCGGCAACATCTACCTGTTGGACGCCAACGGCGTGTTTGATACTGCGCTCGATTCCCGCGGGTTCCCCAATCACGGCGATTTCGGAAATGCATTTCTGAAGATCGCAACCGCCAACCGCCAACTGGCAGTGGCGGATTACTTCGAGATGTTCAATCAGGCTGCGGAAAATAGCTCGGACCAGGACCTGGGCTCGGGAGGAGCGCTGGTGCTGCCCGATCTCAACGACAGCACAGGCAAGCCGCGCCACCTGGCAGTCGGCGCCGGGAAAGATGGCAACATTTACCTGCTCGACCGGGATGCGATGGGAGGATTCAATCCCAACTCGAACCATATCTACCAGCAGGTTTCCGGGGCATTGTCGGGTGGAGTCTTTTCCATGCCGGCGTATTTCAATAACACTCTGTACTACGGAGCCGTGGGAGACCAAATCAGGGCCTTTGCCATTGGCCAGGCGCGGCTGGCTACGGCTGCCGGTTCTCACACCAGCCGCAAGTTTCCGTATCCGGGGGCGACGCCGAGTATCTCCGCCAACGGGACGAGCAATGCCATTCTGTGGGCCATGGAGAACGACGATCCCGCGGTGCTGCACGCCTACGACGCCACCAACCTTGCGATCGAGCTGTACAACAGCAGCCAGGCCGGCGACGCCCGGGACGAATTGAACGAGGGCAACAAGTTTATTGTCCCGACGGTGGTGAATGGCAAGGTGTATGTGGGAATGATCGATGGCGTCGCGGTGTTTGGGCTGCTGAAGTAAAGTCAACATCGGCCCGCGCGGATTTTCACAGATTCAAACAAGCAATAAGAAAGCCGCCAACGAGTGGCGGCTTTTGTCTTGCTCTTGATCCGTGAAAATCCGTGTGCGAAAGCCTCAGTTGTTCTCGTTGCCGGCGCGTTTCCATGACATCAGTTCGCCAATCGTGGAACCGCCCGTGCTCGCCGCCGGATGCTTGTAGGCTTCCACTTCCTTGTGCGAGGCTTCTTCGCCAACCGCCTTGATGCTGAGCCCGACTTTCTTTTCTTCCGGGTGCATCTTTATGATCTTGAAGTCGTGCTCCTGCCCAGGTTCGAGCGTTAGCGGCTGGCCGTTGCCATCCACCGCCTCCGAGTTATGGCAGAGTCCCTCGATGCCTTCGGAAATCTCCACGAATGCGCCAAAGCTGGCCACGCGCAGGACTTTTCCGTGCAGCACGTCACCCACCCGATGTTGTGCGAAAAACGCCTCCCAAACGTCGGGTTGCAACTGCTTGACTCCGAGTGACAGGCGGCGCTTGTCCGGCTCAATTGCCAGTATCACGGCTTTCACGCGGTCGCCCTTCTTGAGCACTTCCGAGGGATGCTTTACCCGCTTGGTCCAGCTCAGATTGCTGACATGGACCAGGCCGTCAATGCCATCCTCAATTTCTATAAACGCTCCGAAATCGGTCAGGTTGCGGACCCGGCCTTCGACCTGGGCTCCCACCGGATATTTCTCGTGCAGGGCGTCCCAGGGATTCGAAGCCAGTTGCCGCATGCCGAGAGAAATGCGGCGTTCCCCCGGATTCACGCTCAGCACCACGCATTCCACCTGATCGCCCACATTCACCAGCTTTGACGGATGCTTCATGCGCTTGGACCACGTCATCTCGCTTACGTGTACCAGGCCCTCAATGCCCTGCTCCAGTTCCACGAAGGCGCCGTAGTCGGTCACGCTGATGACGCGGCCACTGACGTGGGCGTCCACCGGATAGCGGTGCTCGGCATCCAGCCAGGGGTCGGGCGTGAGCTGCTTGAATCCCAGCGAAACCCGTTGCTTCTCTTTGTCGTACTTCAGCACCTTGACGTGAATGCTGTCGCCGACGTTGACCAGGTCTCGAGGATGGGTGAGCCGTCCCCAGGACATATCGGTGATGTGCAGCAGGCCGTCAATGCCGCCGAGGTCCACGAATGCGCCGTAATCGGTAAGGTTTTTGACCACGCCGGTCAGGGTTGCGCCTTCTTCCAGGTGTTCCAAAGTCTTGGCGCGCTTCTCGCCCTGCTCTTCCTCGAGCACCTGCTTGCGGGAAACCACGATGTTGCCGCGCTTCTTGTTGAGCTTGATGATGGCGACTTCGAGGACCTGGCCTTTCACCGCGTCCAGGTTGCGGGTGCGGCGCAGGTCGGCTTGCGAACCCGGCAGAAAGGCGCGGGCGCCCATGATGTCAACCGTGAGGCCGCCCTTGATGCGCTCGACCACGACCGCCTGGATGGCTTTCTTCTCGTTGTAGGCCTTTTCAATTTCATCCCAGGAACGAATCTTCTGGGCCTTCTGGTGCGAGAGATTGATGTAGCCTTCCTCGGCTTCACCCTTGTCCCGCATGACCGAGATTTCGTCGCCCGGCTGGAACCTGGGCTTGCCTTCGAAATCCAGCACCTCGGAGAGCGGCAACATGCCCTCGGACTTGGCGCCAATGTCCACCACCACGTGCGTGGGCGTGAGTTTGAGCACCGTGCCCTTGATGACCTTGTCATCGCCTGCGGCTTCTTCGGTCTCGGTGGTAAAGCTCTCGAGAGCTGAGGCAAAGTCGTCGCCGGCTGGGGCGGAGGGTTTGTCGTCCGAGTGCGCGGCCGAGGGCAACGCGATTTCCTCAGTTGCGTCGTCCAGTGAGGCTGGGACAGGTTCGGTTATGGTTGAGGTGGCAGATTCCGGGGCGTGAGGGATATTGTCGTCGAACAAGGTCATGGCCTCTCTGGTCAAATCGCGCGCTTGAGTGCGAAGGATGCGGGACTTTCAGCAGACTGCTGGCGTGAGCCTTTGGTTGTGTTGAGCCCGCCCTGGCGGACGGACTGTTGGCAATCCCAGCGGTCGGACGTTTCTAAAAAGCTAACCCGCGTCCTAAGGGAACTCTTCGACTATAGCAACCGCTTCGGAGCAGTGTCAAACGCCAAAAATGAGGAAAATTGGGGAGTGTGAAAGGAAGGTTAAAAGCAGTCAAAAGGGGCGCAAAACCCGGGTTGTGAGAGTTCGAGCGGAGGGAAGGGGGCAGTATGAGACTCGGAGAAAAGGAGACGGGTGGTCCACATTTCGCCCCGCACGATCCGTAGGTATACCGCTGCCCTCTACCACAAACCCAATGGGGCACCCCGTCAAGGTTTGTGTCTGGGATGCAAGCCATTCCGAGGCCGCGAGATGTGGCCACCCGTCATGACCACCCCGTTGGGACCTGTGATAGGGGCAGCGGCATATACTTAGCCGGATTGCGCGGGCGGAGATGTGGGCCATCCGCCTGACTTTCAGTGATAGGGGGTAGAAGGATGAAGAATAGGTTTTTTGGCCCGGCATTGTTGGTCGTTTTGAGCTGTGGGTTAGTTCTGGGTCAGGCGGCGGAGTACAAGGTCTTGTGGAGTTTCAATGGCGCACCTGGCGATGGCGCAATCCCACTTGGAAAGCTGACCCCCGATCCCCTGGGCAACCTCTATGGAACAACCTTCGGGGGCGGGAATTCTACCGCTCTCCCCTGTTCGGGCGGCGGGTGCGGTACGATTTTTAGACTCGCGCCGAATGGAGACGGTACTTGGAGCAACACCATAATTTACAGTTTCTGTACCAACTTCTCACAGTCTGGATGCCTGGACGGCGCATTTCCCAAGTCTGATCTCGTGTTTGATGCCGATGGAAATCTTTACAGCACGACCAATAACGGTGGTGGAGTGCCATGTCCGTTTGACACTGCGGGCTGTGGAACCGTCTTCGAGCTGTCTCCCCCCAAGATCCCTGGCCAAGCGTGGACACAGGTCGTCTTATACAGCTTCTGTTCGAGCAATGTGAACAGCACGTGTTTGGACGGGGCAGCACCTGTTAGCGATCTGAAGTTGGATGCTGCTGGAAATTTGTACGGTACCACCAGCTTTGGAGGAAACGGCCGCTCGGTTGGCGGTACGGTATTCGAAATGGTTCATGGCCAAGGTCTCTGGAAAGAGAGCGTTCTGTACAATTTCTGCTCTGAGGGTCAGGACAACATCTGTGCCGACGGTGCGCAGCCGATGGCGGGTGTCACATTCGACAAAGCTGGCAATTTCTACGGTACTACCGAACTCGGAGGGGCTCCCAAAGGCCAAGAAGGCGCCGGTGCTTTATATGAACTGTCCCCCAGCGGCAATGGATGGGCTGAGACCGTACTTCTGGCGGCGCCCTTCGCGGCGGGGGGAAACCCTTTGGGGACAGTGAGCATCGACCCGGTGGGGCGAATATACAGTACGTTTTCGGCAGGTGGGCCGAACGGGGCCGGTGGTGTTTTCAGATATATTCCGCGAGTTGGCCGAAATCTATTTTGGTTTAATAGCACTAACGGCGCTACCCCTATCGCGGGAGTGCTGATCGATTCGAAGAATCCCAGCCTTTACGGCACAACCTACGCTGGAGGAAAGCAACAAGCCGGAACTGTCTACCGAATCGCCGCTCCGGGGCAAGAAACGGTGCTTTACAATTTTTGCTCAGAGGCTAACTGCGCGGATGGGGCAGGACCTGCGTCGGGACTTATAAGAGATAAGGCGGGGAACTTGTACGGTACAGCAAAATTGGGCGGATCGAACGGTTTGGGTGTAGTTTTTGAGGTGGTTCCACAAGCACCGGGCAAACACGGGCGTCTCCCTTCTTCGCTTCGCTTGCTTCTGTCAAACCTACGCTAATGTACTTGCAACTCTCAAATGCCCAGTCCGTTCATTGAGAATAGGGCCGGGCGCCCCACGTTTCGCGGTTTTCGAAACATGGGATTCCACGAAATCATACCCCTAGGTTAAGAAAAAATTGCCGACTTCTATTGCTTTGGGACGGTCCCTGACGGATTCGCCTCCACGGTGACTTCCACCTTCGCCCCTTGCTTGAGTTTCGCCTCGTTACCCGCATCATCGGTCACGGTGTTCTCGATACGAACCTCTTGGTAAAGCGGGTCGGCACTTTCGATGTTTATCTGCGCCTTTTCAGGCTCTCGGGGGTCAAGTGGCTTGATGATTTTTTCCACAGTGCCGGGCAACGTAACACTCAGTTTTTCGGGCATGGGTATCCTCACAAGAAGCAACATTTAGCATGGTGCCAGTGACGATGGTTTAGGAAAACAACCTCGAGGCTAGCACTTGGGGGAAAGGGAATGCAACCGAAACCGTGCCTCGCTTCACCATCTGCTCCGCTTGGCTGGCAGGGGTCACTTTGATTTCTGCACCTATGGATGAAGGTCTTCCAGAAAGCTTAGAGCAGCGCGAATTGCGGCTTCTTCATTCCTTTCGCTGATCCACGGGAAATTCGGAACACCTTTCCACGCGTCGTTTCTTTCGAAATACACTTGGGCACTCCAAGGCGCTTTCGGGTTCGAGTAGCAGTGCAGAACATCCACTCGGTAAGTAATTTTGCCGATTATGAATTTCAAAGTTCGACGAAGCTCACACTGCGTATTCATTTTCTTGAAGTCGGAGAAGACCTTTGACAATTTCATGCGGGCGCTCCCTCATTATGACCAGCGTCTTTCCAAGCATTGCAGTGTTCATCGAGGACGGCGATGTATTTAGGCAGCTTTGCCGTGGGAAAGTATAGCTCTCATCGCTTCAAACACGCTGTCGCCGAATCCATCCTCCTTTGAGAACACGTGTTGGATGCCGAGCTGTTGAGCTTGTTCCCACAGTAAGGCGGATGCGTGCAGAGTGAACATAATCATCGGCATTCCGGGAGAAATCGCAGATATTCGTCTTGCCGTCTCAAGACCGTCTATTCCCGGCATTGACAGGTCGAGAATTACGAGGCTGGGAAGTAAAGTCTGCACCATCTCAACGGCGATTTCTCCATTCTCCGCTTCACCGCATACTACCCAATCAGTCCGCTGTTCAATAGACGAGCGCATCCCAGTTCTCATGGTGCGGTTATCATCCACAAGCAGAATCTTTACGGACACGGCCCCTCCGCTGAGGGAGGCAGGCTCTAAAGTCTGGCGCACCCGACCAAGCGTGTTTATCTGATTACAGTATCGATATTTGGGGTTGCCCGAGTCTCGGACTCGGCGGGTGGCCCACATCTCGATCCGCACGATCCGTAAGTATACCGCTGCCGCTTACCACAAATTCCAACGGGGGTGCCCCATTTCTCGCGCGGTCTGTGCGCGAGAAGTGGGGCTTGTCCCGCGGCAAGACTTCACGGGACATCACAACTTCCGCAGCTTCATCTTCAATACCTGCCACTCATTCACCCGCACCAACCCCACTTCCCCGTATGCATAGAACCGGAAACTGCTCCACCGCCAATCCGCGGCTGCTCGACCAACCCGCGTTTCACCGGATTCCGATGCATATAGCGCAGCTTCTCGACACGCTTCCGTTCCGTCCACACATTGAAATCATAGAAACGGCGCTGCCACACGTGGGCGGGTTGGCTCGAACTCCTCCCTGCCAGAAGCCGCCGCGCAAAACTCAGCTTCAACGCCTGCATTACCACTGACGGCGTGACTTCCTGCGGCTCGCTGATCAAGACATGAAAATGTTCCGGCATGACCACATAACCGAGGACCACGAAACTGTATCGT
>JBOGLG010000051.1:0-165247 GCA_050745985.1 Terriglobales bacterium
GAGATGGACAATTCCTCGAGCGAACTGATCGATTACTTCCTGAAGCGCCGCGGCGTGCGCCGGTCGTAGTTGTTTCGGCGGCTCGCAGCAGGCTTTCGATCATGATTTTTCGACTTGTCGCTGGATCAATGGCTCCAGCGCCGGCCCTCCAAAATCGAATGGCGCAGGCGACTTTGAGTGTGGATGCAGGGGAAACAGCCTTATGGCAATGAACAAGAGGAATGAAGGAGCAAAGGTCAACTCCGACATCAACGTGACCCCCATGGTGGACGTGATGCTGGTGTTACTGATCATCTTCATGGTGATTACGCCGATGTTGCAGAAGGGCGTTAGCGTTGATCTGGCCAAGGTGAACAATCCGGAGCAGATGCCGGACGCGGACAAGGAAGACGCGCTGATCGTGGCGGTCATGCGCGATGGGAAGGTCTTTTTCGGGAACGATCAGACTCCGCCCGACCAGCTCACGCAAAAGGTGAAGGACCGCCTGGCGAATCGTCTTGACAAGCGCGTATTTGTCCGCGCCGACGCCCGGGCCAAGTTCGGGTCAGTGGTGGCGGTGGTGGACAATGTTCGCGCCGCAGGAGTGGACCAGTTGGGTCTGTTGACCGATCAAAAGAAGCAGACGGGAACCGCGCCGCCACCGGCAGGCGGGCAATAGAGGAGAACTTATGGGAATGGGAGTTAGCGCTGGCGGGGGCCAAAGCGCAAACATCAACGTGACCCCCCTGATCGACGTGCTTCTGGTGCTGCTGATTATTTTCATGGTAATCACGCCGCTGACGCCGAAAGGCCTGGAGGCCCTGGTCCCCCAGCCACCGCCGCCGAATGCGCCCAAGAACAACACGCCCGACCGCACCATCGTAGTGCAGCTCATCGATCGTGGAGCTGGACAGGAACCTGGGCTGAAGATCAATAACGAAGATACGACTTGGGACGGCCTGCAGTCGCGCCTGACGGACATTTTCAAGACCCGCGCCGAGAAAGTAATGTTCGTCAAAGGCGACGACAATGTGCCGTTTGCCGATGTGGCCAACGTGATTGATATTGCCCACGCCTCAGGAGTCGATAAAGTGGGGCTGATCACCGCCAAGATTGAGGCCGGGGGGTAGCCTGCTCCCGGAGTTTCAGACTGCGCTCTGCCGCCGCCGCTTTTGCGAGTCATGAGTTGACGCGTGAGATGGTGAAGCGGAGTTGTGAGGCAGTTCTCTAGCATTCCTGGCAAGGAGATTTATACGCTAATGAAAAACTGCATACGAGTGCTGGCGCTCGCGGCGGTTGGGCTGGTGTTGTTCTCTGGCATTGGTTGCGACAAGTTGAAAGCCCGGGACCAGCTCAACAAGGGTGTGACCTCTTACAAGAACGCGAGATATGAAGAGGCCATTGACCACTTCCAGCAGGCGGTAAACCTGGACCCCAAACTGCTGAACGCGCGTCTCTACCTGGCCACCGCCCTGGCCAATCAATACATTCCCGGCGTGGATACTGACGAGAACAACCGGATTGGCCAAGAAGCCGTGGACGTGTTCAAGGCGGTGCTGGAGACGAATCCCGGCCGCGATCAGAAGATCACCAGTCTTAAGGGCATTGCCTCGCTCTATTTCAATATGAAAAAGCTGGACCTGGCGAAGGAATACAACCACAAAGTCGCGGAGCTGGATCCGACCGATCCGGAAGCGTATTACTCGATCGGGGTGATTGACTGGACGCAAACCTACGCCCCCCGTATGGAAGAGCGGGCCAAGCTGGGACTGAAGCCGGAAGAGCCATTGAAAGACAAAAAGGTGTGTGCCGAGCTCAAAGAAAAGAACTGGGCGAATGTAATGGACGGGATTGACGCGCTAAACAAGGCCATGCAGTTGCGCGAAGAATACGACGATGCCATGGCTTACATGAACCTGATGTACCGCGAGAAAGCGGACATCGAGTGCGATGATCCTGCTGCCCGTGCCGCTGACCTGAAGGCCGCCGATGATTGGGTAGACAAGACCATGGCGGCGAAGAAGGCTAAGGCTGAGAAGCAGCCGGGAGCTCAGGGCATTACCATGGACCAGCCGAAGTAGCCGGTTCGTAATGGATCGCAGCCCCTTCCGTGTTCGGGAAGGGGTTTTGTTTTTGGAGCAACCGAGAGTTCAACAGGCATGTTCAAGAAGATACTGATTGCCAATCGCGGGGAAATTGCGGTGCGAGTGATCCGCGCCTGCCGCGAGATGGATATCCAGACGGTTGCCGTTTACTCTGAAGCCGACCGCGCCTCCTTGCACGTTTTGAAGGCGGATGAGGCGTATGCCATCGGCCCCGCAGCAGCTGCTGAATCGTATTTAGACTTCGACAAAATCCTGGCGGTGGCCAAGCGGAGTAGGGCCGAGGCCATCCATCCCGGCTACGGATTTCTCTCGGAGAATGCGAAGTTCGCCCAGGCGTGCCTCGATGCCGGCGTGAAGTTTATTGGGCCGACCGCTGCCGCCATGGAGGCCATGGGATCAAAGACGCGAGCGCGGCAGGCGATGGAAAAAGCAGGGGTGCCGTTTGTGCCGGGAACTTCGCGAGGGCTGGATTCGGTGGAGCAGGCCGCGCAAGTGGCCGAGGAGATCGGCTACCCCATCATGCTGAAGGCGGCTGCCGGGGGCGGAGGAAAGGGCATGCGGCTGGTGCATCATCGCCAAGATCTGGCGGCGGCACTGGAGGCGGCCCGGAGCGAAGCACAGCGCGCTTTTGGCGACGGCGAAATATATGTCGAGAAAGCCATCGTGAATCCGCGCCACATTGAAATGCAAGTACTCGCCGACGAAAACGGCCATACGGTTTATTTAGGAGAGCGTGAGTGCTCCATCCAGCGGCGCCATCAGAAGGTGCTGGAGGAGTCTCCTTCCGTGGTTGTGGATGGTGATATGCGGCGGCGCATGGGCGAAGTCGCGGTACGAGTGGCAAGAGCTGCCGGCTACACCAACGCCGGCACAGTCGAGTTTCTGGTGGACCAGGAGAAGAATTTCTATTTTCTCGAAATGAATACGCGCTTGCAGGTGGAGCATCCGGTCACCGAGCTGATTACCGGGTTGGACCTGGTCCACTTGCAAATTCGCATCGCGGCAGGTGAAAGTCTCCCATTCAAGCAGGAGGAAGTTGCGATTCGTGGTCACGCCATCGAATGCCGCATTTATGCCGAAGACCCTGAGCAGAATTTCTTCCCCAGTCCAGGGAAAGTCACTCTCCTGGCAGTGCCCTCGGGGCCGGGAATCCGCGAGGATAGCGGCATCTACGAGGGCTGGACCGTGCCTATTGACTACGATCCGCTGCTGGCCAAGCTCATCAGTTATGGAAGTGATCGGCGGCAGGCGATTGAGCGCATGCGACGAGCACTCGACGAATACTTTGTGGGCGGCATCAAGACCAATCTTCCGCTGTTCCGTAGAATTTTGGGTGACAGGGAGTTTCAGGCGGGCAATTTGGATACCGGCTTCCTGAACCGGCTGTTGAAGTCGGAGGGCGGTGCGGTGCAGAAACCAGATGCTGAAGTCGCGGCCATTGCTGCCGGCTGGTTTGCAATGGCTGACTCCGAAGCGACGAGGAATGGTCAGTCGGCGCCGGTTGGCTCAGGCTGGAAGAGGACTGCGCGGGCAGAGGTGTTGCGGGGCGCGGAGTAGGGCGGGTTTGGAGCGAAACCTAATCACCGTGGAGAAAATTTCGCGCCGCATCCAGATCGACGGCAAGGATCACCAGCTCAAGCTGGAGCGAGCGACTGGAGGCTGGGAGTGCCTGCTGGACGGGCGCCGGGTCGTGTTTGAGGCTGTATCTGTCCGCCGCGACGTGCTCTCATTGCGGATTGCAGGCCGCGTCTACGAGGTCAAGCGTGAAACCAGTTTGACCGGGACCATTTTGTGGGTAGGCCACACGCCATACAGTGCCGAGTGGCGGGACCCGCGGTCATTGCGTGGCCGCAAGCGCGGTGACGCAGACGATGAAGGCCCCAGGAAACTGGTGGCCCCCATGCCCGGAAAGGTGATCCGAGTTCTGCTTCCCGAGAAGGCCCCGGTGGAAGCCGGACAGAGTATTGTGGTGATGGAAGCCATGAAGATGCAGAATGAGATCAAGTCACCGCGGAAAGGCACAATTCAGAAAATCCTCGCCTCCGAAGGGACCAACGTGAATGCCGGGGACGTGCTCGTGATTGTGGAGTAACCCTACTGCACGCCGTTGCCTTGCAGGATCTTCTCGGCGTAATAATTTTCTACTTTAGCTTGATCGCGCAAAACTTCATAGTACGCCGCCTTCAAGAGCTGTTCTCGGCGGTCGCGGAGTTGCGAGCGCACGGCCTCCTGTACCCGGGGGTCAGCCAGTTCGCGCTGTCCAGCGGGTTCCTTGGCAATCAGCTTCACGATGCGGAAACCCACCAGTTGCTTGGCCATCGGATTCATGACCGTGATCACCGGACTGTACTGACCGGGTTTAAGTTTCATGACCATGTCACGGGTCACGGAATCGGTATTCTTCAGCGAAGACTCGGGAGCGAATCCCAGGTCCCCGCCGTTGCCGGAGGTTTCGGGGTCCTCGGAATAATTCATGGCCAAAGTGGCAAAGTCGTCGCCGCTGTCGAGCCGGTTCAAAATCATCTGTATCTTCTTGCGGGCCTCGGCCTCGTTTTGCGCTTTGTCATTCTTCAGGTTGTGTACCTGCGGATTGGGCGCTGTAGTCACAAAAATGTGGGCCAGGTGGAATTGGGGCTCGATCAGATTAAATTCGGCCTTGTGCGCGTTGTAATAGCCGGTGACGTCCTGATCGGAAATGTTGATCTTGGAAGTGACTTCCTTATTCAGAACTTTATCGACCGTGAGGGTGCGGCGAAGATCACGTTTGAAGTCCTCCAACGTGATTTTTTTCTCCAGCAGACGAGCGTCAAATTCTTCTTTGGTGTAAGGCGACTTGATCTCGTTGACCTTGCGGTCAACTTCGTCGTCGGTGGCCAGCAGGCCAAGCTTTTCGGCGCGGTGCATGAGGATCTCATTGTCGATCAACTCACGCAGGATGCTGAGGCGCAAACTAGTGGCTTGCTCGCCCACCGGCAACTGCTGCGATCCCGCAGTCTGGTTCTGGTAATACTTTTCCACGTCGCTGCGGTAGATCTTGCGGCCGTCCACGGAGGCGGCCACGTCGTCGCCGACCTGCTTGGTCCCGCAACCCACGCCGGCGGCAAGCAGCACTGCAATTACAGTTGAGGTCAGCTTACGACGGAAGGGCAAGTTAGTGTTCACTCGATTTTTCTCCGCACTCGTTCCTGCACGATGTCCGCAGCTCTCCCGGCATTACGGCCTCGCAATCCCTCACCTGTGCTACTTGCTGGGAGTTGGAGACCCACTGGGGATGGCCTGCGCATTATGAGCGGGCGCCGGAACGCCGGCCTGCTGCAAGGCTTCATCCAGCACAGCCCGAAATTCTGAGGCCGGAACCGCCCCATCCAATTCCCGCCCATTGACGAAAACCGTGGGAGTCGCGTTCACTCCCAGACTGTCGCCCTCGTGCATGGAGGCCTTGATGGCATCTTCGTTCTGTGCCTTGATGCAGGATTGCAGCTTGGTGTCATCCAAGTTGTGTTTATGACCCTGTTCGGTGGTCAGGCGATCCAGAGCGGCGAACTGCAGCTTCTGCTCCCCTTGACTGCTAATCTGTCGCTGATTGGAATGAAGGTAGTCAGCGAAGTCCCAGTAGGCGTCGCCGTTTTGTGCGGCCAGGCAGTTGGCATCGACCGCAGCATGCACGGCCCAAGGGTGAATGTCCGTCAAGGGATAGTCTTTGTAAACGAATTGCACGCGGTCCCCGTATTCCTTCAGGATTTCGGGAAACAAGGTCTGGTGCATGCGCGAACAGAACGGACATTCGAAGTCGTCGAAGTTTACCACCACCACCTTGGCGTCCTTTTTACCGCGGATCGGACGATCTCCGATGCTGATCTTCTTCGCGTTCTCAGCGTAGGGATCTTCGGTAAGATCGAATTTGATCATCCGCAAAAGGGTTTTGCCGTCCTTGGAGACGAGGAAATCGTAATTGGCGTTTTTTTCGGCCCCATCCATGTGGACGGTGAGCGCGTTGTAATTGGGGAAGTCACTGGGCCGAAGCGGCCCGAAAGTCATCTTCACCGCGACCGGCACGGAGTAATAGCTGCGTACCTGGTGTTCAATGCGCATGGCCTGATCGGGGGGCAAGGATTGCGCCGCGCAACCCAGGCAGACCAGCACGAGGACAATAATCGATCGCCTCATCAACATCGTTAGAAACCGCCTTGACATCGGGTGTAAAACACGATTATCTCACATGCAGCAACGCGGGCGCGGGATTGGCCCCATGATCAATACTTGCGTGCGAGTTGGCTGGCGGGCAACAGCGAATTCATCGAGCCGGACCGAAAGCCTTCCAGGTCAAGAGTCACGAATTTGAAGCCAAGGGCTTTGAATATCCGAGTGAATTCAGCGGCCATTTCGCCGGCCAGCGCACGAGGCATCTCATCGACGGCAATTTCGACGCGCACGATGTCGCCGTGGTGACGGACGCGGAATTGACGGAATCCGAGCGCCCGCAGGGCATCTTCACCCCGCTCCACCGCGCTGATTGCCTCCTGGGTCACAGGGCGGCCATATTCGATGCGCGACGACAGGCAGGCGGAGGCGGGCTTATCCCAAATGCGCAGGCCGCTTTCGCGGGCCAGTTCCCGAATCTCCTGCTTGGTCAACCCAGCTTCGAGCAGCGGCGCAGCCACACCGTGCTGCTGGGCGGCAAGCTGGCCAGGCCGGAAATCACCCTGATCGTCCTGGTTAACGCCGTAGGCAATGGACTTGAATCCGTGTTGGCGGCCAAATTCCTCCATTACGGTGAAAAGCTCATCTTTGCAATGGAAGCATCGCGCCCCATCGTTGCGCACGTATTCGGGGCGGTCGAATTCGGCAGTGGCGATGATTTCGAGTGGAATTTCCTGCTCGCGGGCGAAGTCGACGGCGTCGGCAAGTTGGGCACGGGCGAGGCTGGGCGAGTCGGCGATCGCGGCCAGCATGTCGGCGCCTAGCACCCGGTGAACTGACCATGCGAGGAAAGCGGAATCGGCTCCGCCGGAGTATGCGACAAGAGTCCGGCCAAGGGCGCGAATGCGGCCGTCCAACGCGGCGCGTTTAGCCGAAAGATCAGGGGATGCGGGCACGTGAGTATCTTAATACGGGCGCAGCTTCAAAATAGCCTTTCCGCCCGCCTTAAATTCCCCAACGATCCCAGGTTCGCCAGCGCAAAGGTGAAGCGATACTGATTCTCGTTGCGAACTGAACCCAGGGCAAAGCGACGAAACTCGACATTGATACCACAGCAGTCCCAGTTATAAGTAGTCTGCACCGCGGCATACTGCAAGAATCCCAGGTCTGCATCGAATCCGATATTGGTGGCGGCGCTCAATCCGGTCTTGTTGGCATGGCCATAGCCTAGCAACAGCCGGAACTGGTTGAATGACTGCGGAAGCGGCGATGAACTGGCATTCGGGCTCTCGGGCGGCACTTGAAGATAAGCATCGCCTCCGCCCAGCGTAAACGGCCCAAGCCGATAATTCACAAGGACTGTGCTGGCTGACATGTGACCCAGCTTGAAATCGTAGTCCATGTCCCACTCGATGTCCGTCCGGGAGCTGGTTTGAATTCGCAGGCGCGAGATCAGCGGCGAAAGACGGCGCGCGCCGCTGAGGAATGCCATGCCGGTAAGGTCGACTGTACTGGTCAGTACGTTGCTGCGGCCGGGAAACAGCGCCCCTCCGAAGGTGGGATCGAGGAAGTATTTCTGTGCCAGTTCCCAGGTGACAACTTCCCGGACTTGAGGTCCATCCTGGCATGGGGTTTCTCCTGTCCGATCTTGTCGCTCCCACGGGATCGAGCTATGAGGAGCTGCGCCGCCGAGAAACAGCGCCGGCATTCCTGGCCGGCCACAGTCTGGCTCTTTGGATGTGCGCCTGGAGTAGAGGCGCTGCACCACGCCGTACTCCACTTCGTTGGTGTTGCTGAGAATGTCGCGCTCATCAAAGCGGAGGATTCCGGCGAAGTTGTTGACCCCGGTTACGTAGTCATAGGCGACCTGGGGCTCGATTACGTGTTTCCATTTTCGCCCCAGGAACTCACGATCAAACACCCGGCTCAAGACGGGAGGGCGTATCTCGAGCGAAGTGTCCAAGGACTTACGGCTGATCGCATCCGAAGCCACTTCTCTGTTTCCTTCCGAAAGAATCTGTTGCTGAGTGTAGGAAGTGTCCCGGAAAGAAAGCTCGGGCCGGAACGACCACCCCTTGAACTGGAAGGGCGCGGAAACTGTCGGGCTGAGGTCGAAGCGCCCGATCAGGGTGGCAGTGCTGAACGTGGGTTCGCTGCGTGATAAGCCCTCGAGAGCGGCGTCATACGACCAGTAGAAAGGCGATTTGCCCAGCTTCTGGTCAACGCTCGATAACTCCACACCGGGGGCGTGCAGGATGGTAATGACATCGTCCTTGGTCGAGCTTTCGAAGTCCTGATATCGGTGCATGGATAGGTTGTAGAAAAATCCCCGGGTGGCGTTGGAAAGAAAAGCGTCGGATTTGACTTCAGAATTGACGGCCTGCGTGAACACCTCGTTGAAGGCGAGGCGAAAGAGAAATGAACTGAGGTAATCAATGTCGGCGACGCCGCGAAAGTTGTGGGCGAACTCCCCTTCTGCCGTCAGACGTACTTCCTCGCCCCCCTGGTCCACATGGGGATTTCCAATGCCGCGGTCGAGCACGCTGAAATAGTTCAGATCGAGGAACGAGCCAGCGCTGGGGCGGGCGCGAAATTCTCCCTGTGGCGACCAGCCCCGCTTGGAGAAGTATTCGGCTCCGATGTGAGCATCCATGCTGCGATTGATGGCCCAGAAGAGAGACTCTCCGAAGATGGTGCCTTTGACGGAGGAAACTCCGAAGTTGGGGATGAGAAAGCCGGATTGCCGGGGTAGGATCTGGGCAGGCAGAGTGGCAAACGGCAAATAGAGAATCGGGACTCCCTTAATGCCGAAAGTGCTGTGGTAGATTTTGGCGGTACCGCCGACTTCAACCACAACCTTCCGGGCACGAAAGTCCCACCTGGGGCGCGGCATCGCGCAGGTGGTGACAACACCATCGTAGACTTTGTAATGGTCCGGCCCGGTTTTCTCTACGACTCTGCCGGTAAAGACGAAAGGATTTGCCGAAGTGAGCATGACCTGACGTCCGCGCAGGTGCACGCCAATGCTTCCCGTAACGTTTTCAAAGCGCCCACTTTCAGAACGAAGATTGTAGTTCGCGCGGCTGGCTTGGATTTCCTCGTCGTTGGGCCCGCCTTCGAGGACCACGTGGCCTTCGGCCTTCGAATCACCGGTTGCAGAGTTGTAGGAAACTTCATCGGCGCGCAAGATGTAGGTTCCGTAGTGAATTGCGGCGTTGCCGTGCAACTCGTAGATCGCGCCTTGCTTTTCCTGGCGGAGGGCGGTGATGGTGACGTCCTCGTCGTGCAGGGATGACGGGGTGTTTGGCAGGTCGTCCGTTGCCGGGGAAGGGGCACGCAACTGGCTGGTTACTAGCGGAGGAACGAGTAGCAAGTGACAGACGAACGTGGCCGTGATAAGAAATCGTGTGCGGGAACTCATCGGAAGCGCACGAACTTCCCCGGTGCTGACTCCATCTGGGGGTACGGTGACGTTAGCACGGGGATGGCCCGGCAGGCAAAGTTAGTGGGCCCTCCGGTCCCCGCAAATGTGGTGGAGTGCGGCGGCATGCTGCTAAATTCACTCCTGTGATGAAATCCAGATTCCAGCCAGATACGGATTCCGCGCCACGATCAGCCCCTAAACTGATTGATCCTGAAGCATACGATGTCAGCGAACAGCAATTTGCCGCCAGCCTGGACGCAGAATCAGTTCCGCCGCTGCGATTTGAGGCGCAGTACGCAGAACCGGCGGTGAGCATGCCGGAGGATTCCTCCCCCGTAGTGAAGCCCGCGGAGGAGGCGGCTGGGCCGGGGGGAGAAAGCGCACTGGCGGAGGCCGGAGTGGCGGGCGCCGGTCAAGCGCCCGATCCGGATTCGTGGCGGCGGGAGGTGGCAGCCCGGGTCAATCACTATCGCGGCAAGCGTCCGCGGGCGCCGCACTATCCTTCGTTGCAGTTGAAGTTCGAATCCAGTGAACCGCCGATGACAGGGCCGCCTTCCGTCAGCCGACCCTTGGAGGCTCCAACTCACGGTCAGCTGGCTATTACCCTGGACATTGAGCCAGCTGCGGTTAGGGAGCGGCAAACTCCGCCGCCGATACGCGATTTGTCAACCGTCCCACAACCGGACAGTGGTACCAAGGTCCTGACCTTTCCGCGTTCGTCGTTCATGCCGCCGGTTGTGGCGGACGAACTGGCGGAGCCGGTATTCGACCGTCCACGCATTCTGGAGGTGCCCGAGGTCTTGCCTCCTCCGCCCGCCATGGGAGGGATTTCGATTGAGCCATCGGAATCGCCTGCGGACGAACGCAGGCCGGGTTTCGAGTTGCCACTAAAATCGGCGCCGATGTCGCGACGGATTCTGGCAGGGGCGACGGATGCGATGATCGTAGCCGCCGCTTTTGCGGGGTTTGCTTACATATTCGTCAGGATCACGGCCATCGTGCCGCCGTTGCCGCAGGCGGTGGAGGTGGCGACGGCGCTGCTGGCCGGATTCTGGGCTGGTTATCAGTATCTTCTGCTGGTGTACGCAGGAAGCACGCCGGGGTTGAAGTTGGCCGGGCTGGAATTAAGCCGTTTCAACGGGTGCCCGGTTCCCCGCAAGCTACGCCGGTGGCGGGTGTTGGCATCAATGCTTTCAGGGTTGTCGCTGGCCTTGGGCTACGCCTGGTGCTTCATGGATGAGGATGAGCTGTGCTGGCACGACCGCATAACCCATACTTATATGGCGCCGAAATCCGCGAAACCGGCGCCTGTCTCCACGAGTCACTGATGACCTGCGGCCCAGTGTGTTAGATTTCTAAGCTTGCGTTCGTTCCAGCCTACGGGCATGTCGTCTCCAACCCAAAACCTCGGACGTCCGGCGGTCAAGGTCTTCGTCGCCACTACGGTGATGCTGACGTTTATCTCTTTCTGGCGGGCGGCGGCCATCGTGCTTGCCGATCTGGCATCGTCGGCCTATTACGCCGGCGGCGATGCGGAGAAGGTGATTGGCAAGAGCGCGCCCTGGTTCATCCTGGCGGTGATGCTGTTCAGCTATGCGGTGCGGGCCCTATATATCGAATCCAGCAGCATGTTTGTGCGCGGGGGCGTGTACCGGGTGGTCAAGGAAGCCATGGGTGGCACCCTGGCCAAGATTTCAGTTTCGGCTTTGCTGTTCGATTACGTGTTAACTGGCCCCATCAGCGCGGTCTCGGCGGGGCAGTACCTGGCCGGGTTTGTTGAGGATATTGCACGTTACATCGGCCACCCGCTGCACGCTTTTCCTGAAAACACCTTTGCCGCCAGCTTCGCAATTCTCATCGCTCTGTATTTCTGGTGGAAGAACATTCAGGGCATTCATGAATCGAGCGAGAAGGCGTTGCAGATCATGATCATCACCACCGTGATGGTGGTCATGCTGATCATCTGGTGCACCATCACGATTTTCAAAGTGCCGGTTCAATGGCCTCCCAACCCGCTGCATGCGGGCGTGGTGCGTTTGAACAAGGAGTCTCTTGGCTGGCTGGATGGGAGCTGGATTACCCACCTGACCTGGATCATCCTGTTTGTCGGCTTCGGACATTCTGTTCTGGCCATGAGCGGTGAAGAGACGCTGGCCCAGGTCAACCGCGAGATTGAGCACCCCAAGCTCAAAAACCTGGAAAAGACGGGCTTGGTGATTTTCGTCTATAGCCTGTTGTTCACGTCTCTGGTTTCGTTCTTTGCCGTCATGATCATCCCCGACGCGGTGCGGCACGAGTACTTCGCCAACCTGATCGGCGGCATCGCAATGTATCTGACGGGACCGCTGTGGGCGAGGCTGATCTTCCGTGGGTTCGTGGTTTTGGTGGGCGTGCTGATCCTGGCTGGGGCGCAAAACACCTCGATTGTGGGGGCTAACGGGGTTTTGAGCCGTATGGCCGAAGATGGAGTGCTGACATCTGCATTTCAAAAGCCCCACACCCGCTACGGCACCAGCTATCGCGTAATCAACCTCATCGTGGGCCTGCAATTGATCACGGTCATTGCCACCGGCGGCAACGTGTTCATCCTGGCCGGCTTATATGCCTTCGGAGTGATCTGGAGTTTCGCCCTGCTGTCACTGGCGGTGGTGGTGCTGCGCTACAAAGAGCCAGGCAACCGGGAGTGGAGGGTTCCGGGGAACCCAAAGATTTTTGGTCGGGAGGTCCCCGTCGGCTTACTGGTGATTTCCGCGGTACTTTTCACCACTGCGCTCGTCAACCTGTTTACCAAGTCGGAAGCCACCATTGCTGGAGTCACGTTCAGCGTGATCTTTTTCGCGGTTTTTTCTTATTCGGAATACCGTGTGAAAAAAGCGCGGGCCGGCAAACCGGAAGGATTAGAGCAGTTCCGGGTGTACGGAAACCAGGAACTGGGCAGCGGCGTACTGGGGGTTAGGCCGGGGAATATTCTGGTGGCGATCCGGGACCCGCGCAACCTGTATTACCTGAATGACGTGGTGCGCAGCACAGATACAACCCGGCAGGACGTGGTGGTGATGACCGCCCGCCTTTACCACCGCGAGCATTCGTTCAGCGCCCGCACGCAATTTGAGGCCAACGAGATATTCGACCGCTATGAGCAGGAGCTATTCACGGCAGCAGTGTCAGTGGCGGAAAAGCAAGGCAAGCCCGTTTCATTGCTGGTCGTGCCCGCGGGAGATGTCTTCGAAGCTATCGTGATGACGGCACAGCGCCTGGATTCAAGCCGCGTGGTCTGTGGACTATCGAACAAGTTAACCACCGATGAACAGGCCAAGCTCACCGGCGACGCCTGGGAGCGGCTGCCGGAGCCGCGGCCGCGGCTTACGGTGGAAGTCCATGAGCCTAATGGAAAAATCCACGAATACCTGCTGGGGCCGCATGCCCCGCGAATGCGTCCGCAGGATTTGGAGTTGATGCACACTTTGTGGCGCGACATAACTTCGGATCCCAAGTACGCCGGAGCGCATCACTATCACATTGTGGCGTTGGCGCTGGAGGAGTTGAAGCGTGAACTCACTACCGATCAGCGGGCCGAGCTGCTGGCAAAATTGCTGGATGAGATGCATCGCGACTTGCCGCAGTGCTGAGCGGCCATCGCTTCCTGACACATCAACTCTTCTCCAGAATGCCTTCCAGAGTAGTCCGCAAATCCGGGCTATGGAACTCATATCCGCTCGACTTCAGCTTGGCCGGTTGTACTCTCTGGCTGGCCAGCAACAGTTCGTCGGCCATTCGCCCGAAGGCTAGGCGCGCGGCAAACGCCGGCATGGGGAAGATTGCCGGACGGTGTAGCGCCGCAGCCAGGGTCTTGGTGAATTCCGCGTTGCGCACCGGGTTGGGCGAGACCAGGTTCACCGGGCCGCTGACGGACTCGGCAGCCAGCAGGTGCTGAATCGCGCCTACCTCGTCTCGTAGGTCGATCCAGGACATCCATTGGCGTCCGCTGCCAACCTTGCCGCCCGCTCCCATGCGAAACGGCGGCAGCATTTTCGCCAGCGCACCGCCCGCGGCACTGAGCACCACGCCGGTACGAATCTGCACTGCGCGGATGCCGGAGCCGGCCACCGCCTGCGCCGCAGCTTCCCACTGGCGGCAGACTTCGGCGGCGAACCCTTGGCCGGATGGACTGTCTTCACGCAGAATTTCCTCTCCGCGATCACCGTAGTATCCGATAGCAGAGGCGCAGATGAAAACTCGGGGGCGTTGCCGGGCTTTGCACAGAGCTGTGGCCAGATGTTGTGTGGCGGGTATGCGGCTTTCGGCAATGCGGCGTTTCCTGGTTTTGGTCCAGCGGGCGGCGATGGATTCTCCGGCGAGATGGATGACAGCGTCGAAGCCGGAGACGGCATCGGGAACCAATGGCCCCGCCGGATGCCACAAGACCTGGCCGGGAGAGATCGCTGCGCCGCGGACCAGGCACTTCACATCGTGGCCGTCGGCCCGCAAGGCAAGCAGAAGGGCGCTTCCGATTAGTCCGGACGAACCGCTGAGCAAAACTTTGAGAGGCATCGCAGTCCCTGGTAACTCTATCAGGTGGCGCAGCAGGCGCGGCTCACGGCTATCTAATTCACTGAGCATGAGTCACTTGCTGGGCCGGCTCCGGTCCGCAACGAAGCCCTGAGTGAGAGTTCTCAGACGGTATAATCAATCGCAGGACGACCGCTCGGTGCGCCTTGTTGCTCCGTTCCGGGTTGCCCAGCCACCATGGCCACTTTGCGCGAACAGATCGCAACCACCACCCTCACGGTGACCAAGTTCCGCGAGTTGATGCGGACGCTGCGCGCCAATCGCCCCAACGACGATCTGGACTTGGTGCAGAAGGCCTACGAGTATTCGCAGAAACACCATTCAGGGCAGACGCGCGCCTCCGGGGAGCCCTACCTGGTGCACCCGCTGGGAGTCGCGTTGGTGCTGGCCGAAATGAAGATGGACCCGGTGGCGATTGCGGCCGGCCTGCTGCACGATTCGGTGGAAGACACATCGGTCACGATCGTTGATATTCGCAAAGAGTTCGGCGAGCAGGTGGCCCATATCGTCGAGGGCGTCACCAAGATCAGCCAGATCGACTTTGCTACCCGCGAGGAGCAACAGGCGGAAAACCTGCGCAAGATGATGCTGGCCATGGTGGACGACATTCGGGTCGTGCTCATCAAACTGGCCGACCGGCTGCACAACATGCGCACGCTCGAGCACCTCGAACCGGAGCGGCAGCAGAAGATCGCCAAAGAGACACTGGAGATTTACGGCCCCATCGCCCACCGGCTGGGCATGGGTAAGATTCGCGGCGAACTAGAAGACCTGGGGTTCCGCTACATGGACCCCATCACCTACGAGCAGATACGCAAAGCTGTGCAGGCCCGCCGAAAAAAGGGTGAACAGTTCCTCGGCCGGGTAGAGCATGTACTGCGGGACAAGCTGAAAGAGGCTGGTATCACGGCCGAGGTTGAGAGCCGCATCAAGCGCCTGTTCAGTATTCACAAGAAACTGGTGCGGCAGAAGATCAATGTGGACCAGGTGTACGACTTGTATGCCATGCGGGTCATTACGAAGTCCGTGCAGGATTGTTATGCGGTGCTGGGCATCGTTCACAACGTATGGCGGCCGGTGCCGGGGCGCATCAAGGATTTCATTGCCATGCCCCGGCCGAACTTCTACCAGTCGCTGCACACATCGGTGATTACCGAAGACGGAACGCCTTTCGAGCTCCAGATTCGCACCGAAGAAATGCACCGCATGGCCGAGGAAGGCATCGCGGCCCACTGGAAGTACAAGGACGGCCCGGTGTCGGCGCAGGACGAGCAGCGCCTGGCGTGGCTCCGGCAGGTGGTGGAGTGGCAGCGGGATGTTTCAGACCCGACTGAATTTCTTTCCACCCTAAAGATCGACCTTTATCCCGAAGAGGTTTACACGTTCACTCCTAAAGGCAAAGTTGTGGTTTTGCCGCGGGAATCGACGCCGATCGATTTCGCATATTCGATCCACACGGAAGTCGGCCACAGTTGCGTGGGCGCCAAAGTGAACGGGCGCATGGTGCCGCTGAGGCACCGGTTGCACAGTGGGGACATCGTCGAGATCCTCACCCAACCTGCTCACAAGCCCAGCCGCGACTGGCTTGGAATCGTGAAGTCGTCACGGGCGCGGCACAAGATCAAGCACTGGCTGAATATTCATCAGCGGGAGCGGGCCATTGAAATTGGCCGCAAGCTGATCGAGAAAGAAGCGCGCAAATATCGCGTGGCGCTGAAGGAAATCAAAGACGAAGAACTCCAGAAGATTGCCAACGAGTACGGAGTTGGCCAGCCCGATGATCTGATGGCCGGCATTGGGTATGGGAAGTACTCAGCGCGGCAGATTTTGGCGCGGCTTGTCCCCGTTGCCGGCGAGCCGGCAGAGCCCGGCGACGGCGATTCGTCGAAAGGGCTGGCCAGCGTGGTGCGGCGGGTGTTCGGGGGTGACAGCAACAACAACGCTATCCGGGTGAAAGGCCAGGGCGACTTGTTGGTATATCGCGCGCGCTGTTGCAACCCGATTCGCGGCGAGGCCATCGTCGGCTATGTTACCCGAGGCAAGGGCGTGGCGGTGCATGCCCAGAGCTGCCCCAACGTCGTAAACCTGATGTACGAGCCGGAGCGGCGGATTGATGTGGAGTGGGCGGGAGACGAGGCGGCCGCGGGTTCGTATGCGGTGAAAATTACTGTGTTTTGCGATGATCGTTTCGGCATGTTGAAGCAGATCACGGCTGTGATCAGCGATACCAAGACCAACATCCGCAACGTGGAAGCGCGCACTTCCAATGGGCAGGGCAGCATCGATGTTATTCTCGACATCATCGATCTCAAACACCTGGAAAACATCATTACCGGGGTGAGGAAGATTCCCGGGGTGCATGATGTGCAGAGGTTGCAGAAGATCTAGCTGAAAGCTTTCAGTTGTCAGCGTTCAGCAATATCGGAGGGTGGATGCGTGATGTGATTTCAACCAAAGATGCTCCCCAGGCGATAGGGCCGTATTCGCAGGCCATTCGGGCGAATGGATTTGTGTTTGTGTCGGGGCAGGTGGCGATTGATCCGGCTACGCAGCAAGTGATTGCGGGCGACGCCGCGGCTCAGACTGACCGGGTGTTCAAGAATTTAGCTGCCATTCTGAAGGCGGCGGGGACTGGCCTCGACAGAGTCGTGCGTTCAACCGTGTTTCTGAAAAATATGGGAGACTTTGCGGCGATGAATGAAGTTTACGGACGCTACATTTCTTCGGCCCCGCCGGCGCGATCGACGGTTGAGGTGGCGCGCTTGCCGAAGGATGTCTTGGTGGAAATTGATGTGATCGCCCTGGTGTAGCCACCGCGGTTGGCGATTCTCTGCCGGCAATTTAGAATGCGCACTCAGTCCTTAGAAAAAGGGAGAAAACTTTAATGCTGAAGCTTACGTTTCTCATGGCAATTCTTACGCTCACCGCGGCTGCGGTTTGGGCGCAAGGCAGTTCCAGAAAACCGAATACCAACGCGCCCACGAAGGTCACCGGGGAAGGCACCAAGATGCCCGACGGTCTGCAATATTGGGACATTAAGGTCGGGAGCGGCGCTACCGCCCAGCCTCACCAGACGGTCAAGGTTCACTACACTGGCTGGTTGACCACGGGCAAGAAGTTTGACAGTTCGGTGGATCGCGGCGAACCGATTTCATTCGGCCTGGACCAGGTGATCAAAGGTTGGGGCGAAGGTGTTCCGGGGATGAAGGTTGGCGGCAAGCGGCAACTGCGAATCCCTCCCGACCTTGCTTACGGGCCGATTGGCCATCCACCGGTGATTCCACCGAATTCAACGCTGATTTTTGATATTGAATTGCTGGGCGTGGAGTAAAAAGCCAGAGCTTTAACCACGGGGGGCACAGAGGAGCACAGGGGAAAATATCTCTGTGAAACCCCGTGTCCTCGGTGGTTTGTTCTTACGCCTTGACCACTTTGCCACTGCGAATGCAGGACGTGCAGGCGCGGATACGCTTGGTGGCGCCGTCTACTTTGGCGTGTACGGGGCGCAGGTTGACGTTCCAGCGCCTGCGGGACACGTTGTGGGCGTGGCTGATGGTGTTTCCAAAGAGCGGCTTCTTGCCGCAAATATCACAGACTTGTGCCATGACTGCTCCAGGTAGGATCAGAGATCCGAGTGCAAAGTATAGATTTTACCGAGTTCGGGTGCTTTCGGCAACTGGCTGGCGGGCTCCTGTGTTCCGTATTGCCTATTTCTGATTAAACCCTAAAACGCAGAGAACGCTGAGAACATCCGCGGAGCGCGCAGAGGACGGCAGCAGAGACGACGGCGGCTCAATGCTCCAGAATCCACTCTCCGGCCAAGCTCAGGATTTCCGGGGTTTGGGGGTCCCAGAGCGTGGTATGCCGCACCTCGGGGAAGACTTCAAAACGCTTGTCAGGCGAGGCGGAGAGGCGTTCAAAGGCTTCGCAATCCTTCTGGCTAACCACGTGATCTTGTCCGCCTTTCATCATCAGGATCGGGATTCGAACCTGGGGGGCAATCTTGCGCTTCCACCCGAAAATGAGCCGTTGAATATCGAGCAGGTATCCGAAATTGGCTTTCTTGTAGGCCAGCGGATCGGCGCGGCGGGCGGCAATCCATTGCGGGTCACGGGAGCTTTCGTCGAGCCGTTTGCCTACTAGATCGATGACCGGCTTGCGATGTCCGAACAAGAAGTAAGGCAGGAGTAGCGCGCTCTCCAGGTTCAAGAGTTGGCTGCTGTCCACGTAGAAGGCTGGGGCCAGCAGAATCAGGCCGGCGAGTTGTGAGCTGTTGTCTTTGGCGTAGTCGAGGGCATAATTGCACCCCATGCTGTCGCCGAGCAGAAACACCCTGGCCTGCGGATGCTGGCCCTTGGCGAAATCGACGATGGCGGCGACATCCTGCGCGACTTCGGCAGCGTTGCCGGTGTAGCCGCGTGGTCCGCAGGAGAGGCCGTGGCCGCGGGCGTCAAGGCCGTAAGCCGCAATGCCGCGGGGATTGAGCGCGTCGGCGATGACCTTGTATGGCCCGCTGTGGTAGCCGATGCCGTGCAGGACGATTACTACTCGGCCATTCCAGGCCTGCGTCGGCCAGTAGCGATAGAAGAGACAAGTGCCGTCGGCGGATGTGAGCGTGCCGTGCTGGTCAGCGATGGGGTCTCCGAGACGGTCGGCGTCAGTGGAGGAGCGAACCTGCGGCGGCATCTCCGTAATTTCGGCTGGACTGGCCATCTAGCAATTATGACTCAGGCGGGGGGCTTCTGGGTTAATACCATGCGACAGAGGGTAACGACGGTTACAAGTTGGGTACGGCGTGGAAACCCGCTTATGGGCGCGAAGACAGTCGCTGGCTGCGTCTCTACGTATACTTGAAGGGATGGCTTCATCTGATCCCAAATCCGTGAAAGTGAACTTGACCACCGGCACAGGGATGGACATTGAGTGGAAAGACGGCCATCGGTCGCACTATCCGTTCCCTTTTCTGCGCGATGCCTGCCCTTGCGCGCTATGTGATGAAGAGCGCGGCAAGGCCGGACGGGCGCCGGGCGAGTCCCTGAAAGCCGCGCCTGGGACGCTGCCCATGTTTAAGGCGGCGGCCAAGCCGCAATCGGCCGACGCGGTGGGCAAATATGCCATCAAGTTTCACTGGAACGACGGCCATGAGCTGGGGATTTATTCCTGGCAGTTTCTGCGCGATTGGTGCCCGTGCGAGGAGTGCAGGGCGGCGAGAGCAGCTGCACGAACGGTGTAAGAACGACTGGAAAAACAGCGCCCCGATCTCTCGGGGGCCAAAGGATTCCGGGCAATACAGCACCCCGTGACACTTTCAGTATAGGCCGCCCTTTCGGGGCTTCTCTCTCTGCTTGCTCGCCACCCAGGGCTGACGCCCTGGGCTGCATTCTTGGGCCGCTTCGCGGCTTTCCTGATATTGCGGGCATCATTGTCCCGCTATTGGCACTCCTGCCGTGCCACGGATTTGGAGGATAGCCTCTAGTAAAATAACCTCAGGCTCGCTTTGTCCTTTCTCTCCCAACTCAATCCGCAGCAGCGTGAGGCGGTGGAAGCCACCGAGGGGCCGGTGCTCATCCTGGCGGGCGCCGGCAGCGGCAAGACGCGCGTCATCACCTACCGCATTGCCTACCTGATCGAGCACATGAATGCCATGCCGGAGTCCATTCTGGCCATGACCTTCACCAACAAAGCTGCTTCCGAGATGGTTGAGCGGGTGGACAAGCTGGTGGGCGGTCTTTCGATTGCCAAGCCGGTCATCTCTACTTTTCATTCTTTCTGCGTGCGGTTGTTGCGGCGGGACATCGAAGCGCTGCGAATTCCCTCTTCGACTCCGGGCGTTCGTCCGATTGGGCTCACCAAGAGCTTTGTGATTTATGACGAAAATGACCAGCAGCAACTGGTCAAGTCGGTGATGAGGCGCCTCGGCATCGACGACAAGCAGACCACGCCGCGTTCGGTCCTTGGGCATATCTCGTGGGCCAAAAACCACATGCTGGATCCCCAGGAGGCTTACCTGCAATCGGCCGACCCCAAAACCGAGCGCGTGGCCCATATCTACGCCGAGTACAAGAAGGAACTGGCCAAGGCCAACGCGCTCGATTTTGATGATCTGCTGCTCGAGGCGGTGCGGCTGCTGAAGGCGGTGCCGGCGGTTCGCGACTACTACAACCGGCGATTCCAGTACATTCTGGTGGATGAATATCAGGACACGAATCGTCCGCAGTATGAGCTGATGCGGCTGCTGGCCGGGGACCGTCACAACGTTTGCGCGGTGGGCGACGAGGATCAGTCGATTTATTCCTGGCGCGGCGCGGACATTCGCAACATTCTGGAGTTCGAGGCCGACTTTCCCGAGGCCAAGATTGTGCGCCTGGAAGAGAACTACCGCTCGACGCAGAACATTTTGCAGGCGGCGTCGGCGGTTGTAGCCAATAACATCCGGCGCAAAGGCAAGAACCTGTGGACGTCGCGCCAGGGCGGGACGAAGATTGGGTACTACGAAGCCCCGGATGGCGAGAATGAAGCGCTGTTTGCGGCTGATTATATTGCCAGGTATCTGCGGGAGGCGGTGGAGCGGGGCGAAAACGGACGGGCGGCGGTGCTGTATCGCACCAATTCACAGTCGCGGCTGTTTGAAGAGGCCATGCGGCGCTACCAGTTGAAGTATCACGTGGTGGGCGGGTTTTCGTTTTATGAGCGGGCCGAAATCAAAGACATGATTTCGTATCTGAAGGTCATTCATAACGTGGATGATTCGATAGCGCTGCTGCGCGTGATTAACACGCCGGTGCGTGGAATCGGAAAAACCACGATGGAAACTGTCGAACAGATTGCGCTTGAAGGCGGAGTTTCGTTGTGGGGAGCGATTGGGGAGGCGATCCGGCGGCAGCTCTTGCCGCAGCGGGCGGTGGCGGCGCTGAAGAGTTTTCGCCACTTAATCGAGGACGGGCGGGCCATGCTGGCTGGGAGGTATGTGGAACAGCTGGGGGCCACCGCGGGAGCTTCCGAGCTTGGCTCGCTAGGAGAAGTAGCGGCGGCTCTTCCCGCGCCAGTTGAGGAGATTGACACCGATTTCGACCCGGAGAATTTCAGTTTTGACTTTCCACAGGAGGCTTTGCCTGCTACGGAGCGCGTCGAACAAGCCCGCGACAGCCGGCAGGATGCGGGCGCTGCAGAGGCTTCGGCGTTTCGTTCTCCTGGCGGCCCGGCCAATACGGGCGAGATTCTGAAGTTTCTGATTGATCGCACGGGATACATCAAGCAGCTCGAAGAAGAGGATTCTCCGGAAGCGTATTCGCGAATTGAGAACCTGCGCGAGTTGGTGAATGCGGCGATGGATTCGCGGGACCGCGGCGAAACGCTGGACCAGTTTCTCGATCATGCGGCGCTGGTGAGCGACGCCGATGCCTACGACGAGCGGGCGCAGATTACTCTGATGACGCTGCACGCGGCCAAAGGGCTCGAGTTTCCGCTGGTTTTTTTGTGTGGCCTCGAAGAAGGGCTGTTTCCTCACTCGCGTACTTTTCTTCAGCCGGATGACATTGAGGAAGAGCGCCGCTTGTGCTATGTCGGCATGACCCGGGCAATGGATACTCTCATCCTGAGCCGGGCGGTTTATCGGCGACGCTATGGAACGGATTTGCCCGAGGCGAGTGTGCCTTCGCGATTTTTGGAGGAAATTCCGCCGCCGTTGGTGGAAGAGTTGGGAACTTCGAGGAGGGCGCCGGCGGGGCGGACACGAGCGCCCGCCCCGCGCGAGCCGGGCTCGTCCCACTACGCCTACGAAGATGAGGATCAGAGCGCCAACTGGACCGCTGGCGGACAGCGGAAGGCTGCTCCGGCTGCATATTCCGGACGCAGCTACAATTCCATTGAGAACATTGCCGAGTTTTTCGCGTCGCGGGGCAAGAAGTTCAGTGTAGCCAAGCTGCCGGTCGAGGAACCCAAAGGCAGGAAAGGCTTCCGGCCGGGCCAGAAGGTTCGGCATCCGAAATATGGGGAAGGTACGGTGTATCAGCGAGAAGGAGAAGGTGAGGAAGCTAAAATTACGGTACAATTCCCGAGGTTCGGCTTGAAGAAGTTGGTCGAGAAGTACGCACAGTTGGAGCGGGGATGACATCATTGAGTAATTTTGTAATCGGGTAATTGAGCAATTTGAACCTCGTAGGGTGAGTTTTTCGAATTTGTCAATTACGCAATTAACAAATTGCACAATTCAAAAAAAGGACTCATGGCCAATACAGCAAAGTTAACCAAAGAAGAACGCAAGAAAGCCAAACGCGCCTCGCGCAAGAAGCATAAGGCGGAGAATCCGCTGAAGCCACGGGAATACGCACGCGGCTCGAAGAAGAGCAAAGTAAAGAAGCTCGTGCGCGGTCAGTCCAAGCGCTAGAGGCATGCTTTTGGCATTTAGCACTTGGCATTCAGCCAACTAGGTATGGCGATGCCAGGTGCTTATGCCGCAAAACCCACAACGAGGCCCATTGGCACAGCCACCATCCAGCGACCGAACCGCAGTGGTTATCCGCACCTCCGAGGTTCAGCTTTTCTGCTGCAAGTCGATTGACAAGCTGATCTCAGATTCGGAAGAGCCGGAACGACGGTTAAAGAAAACGCTGGGTCCGGTCTCACTTACGGCTCTCGGCATCGGCGCCGTGATTGGTTCTGGCATCTTCACCGTCATTGGGACGGCCATTGGCGGGCAGCAGTTTAATACCTCGTCGATTCTCAACGCTCCGCTGCTGGATTTTCTAATCCGGCATCACGCCACTCAGGGACGGCCCGGGGCGGGGCCTGCTCTGGCGCTGTCGCTCGTTCTGGTGGCAATCGTCTGTGCATTTACCGGCCTGTGCTATGCGGAACTGGCGTCGATGATTCCGATTGCGGGCAGCGCCTACACCTACACCTACGCCACGATGGGCGAGTTGGTGGCATGGATCATCGGTTGGGACTTGATTCTGGAATACGCGGTCAGCAACATGGCAGTGAGCGTGGGTTTTGCTGCGCATTTGGTCGGCATGTTTGACTGGTTCGGCTGGCATCCTGCCTTGCGTTGGATTTCTCCGGCATACCTTCCCGGAGGACTCACCGACCTCAACGGCAAGGTGCTGTATACCCCCGGCCTGCACTTCGGCTTCAATTTTCCGGCATTTCTGATTGTCATGATCTTGACCGTGGTGCTGGTACGCGGCATCCGCGAATCTGCGGAAGCGAACAATATCATGGTGATCCTGAAGATTGCCGCGATTCTGGCGTTCGTGATTGTGGGCGCGCAATATGTTAAGCCGACCCTGTGGCATCCCTTTGCACCCCAGGGCTGGTCGGGCATTCTGACTGGCGGCTCGATTATTTTCTTTACCTATATTGGATTCGATTCGGTCTCCACCGCGGCTGAGGAGGCGCGCAATCCGCAGCGTGACCTGCCTATTGGAATCATCGCTACTTTGGTGGTGTGCACGGTGCTCTATATTGGCGTGGCCGTGGTGCTCACTGGATTGGTGCCGTGGCAGGCGGTGCGGGACGACGCAGCCCCGGTGGTTAACAGCATGAAGATGCTGGCCGCCACGACCGGCTCCCACAGGTTGAGTTGGATTGAGTTGGGGGTGCTTTTTGGCGCCATGATGGGCATGATTTCCTCCCTGCTGGTATTTCAACTGGGGCAGGCGCGGGTGTGGTTTTCGATGTCACGGGATGGCTTGCTGCCCAAGCTATTTGGGCGGGTGCATCCCCGTTTTCGAACCCCGGCTACCGCGACCTGGATTGCTGGATTTCTGGTGGGCGTGCCGGCGGGGTTTCTGGATATTGGTACGCTCTCGGATCTCTCGAATATTGGGACCTTGTTTGCATTTGTGCTGGTGTCAGTGGGCGTCATCATCCTGCGTTATCGCGATCCGGGCCGGCGCCGCGGTTTCCGCGCCCCTGGCGGGATTGCGGCTCCAGTGCTGAGCGTCTTGTTTTGCGTTCTCCTGATGTCGGGCCTGCCCATCCTGACTTGGCTGCGCTTCTTCGCCTGGCTGGTGATTGGCCTGAGCATCTATGCACTTTACAGCCGGCATCACAGCGAGTTTGCCGGAAAGGGTTAACCGTGCTGCCGCTGGAAGCTCCACGTCCGAGTCATTTCATTTGCGCTCTCCCCAAAGCTGAGTTGCATCTGCATCTCGAAGGCACGATTGATGCGGCAACTTTGCTTGAGTTGCGAAAGCGGCACGGCAGGGAGAGTTCCGTGGCCGAAGTGGAACAACTTTATCAATACACGGACTTCGCCGGATTTTTGATGGCGTTCAAGGCGGTCACCGAAGATTTGCAGGATGCGGCGGACTACGAGTTGATCACCTACCGCCTGATGGAAAAGCTCAAAGCCGAAAACGTCTTGCACGCGGAAGTGTATGTCTCGGTGGGCGTAAGTTTGTGGCGCAAGCAGGATTTCGCGGCGATTTTCGAGGGCCTGGAACGGGGACGCGAGCGGGGCGAACGGGATTTTGGAATTTCCTTATTGTGGATCTTTGACGCCGTCCGTCAGTTTGGCTCGGAGAAGGCGAGGAGCGTCGCCGAGCTGGCAGTTGGTTTCAAAGCCCGCGGGGTGGTGGGATTTGGCATCGGCGGCGATGAGGCCAAAGCGGGGCCGGAACTGTTCCGCGAAGTGTATGCCTACGCCGCAGACAACGGCCTGCGGTTGACCGTTCATGCCGGAGAGTCGGCGGGGCCGGAATCGGTATGGGGAGCGCTTAACCTTCGAGCCGAGCGGATCGGCCACGGACTGACCGCCTGGCATGACCCGGAATTGGTGGAAGAGCTGTCGCGGCGGCAGATTCCTGTCGAGATCTGTATGACCAGCAATTTGCGCACCGGAGTTTGTTCTGCGCTGGCCGAGCATCCGGTGCGGCGCTATTTCGACCAGGGGATCATGGTTATTCTCAACAGCGACGACCCGGCGATGTTTGGAACCACGCTGGCTGGGGAATATCAATTGGCGCAGGATGCATTTGGGTTCACGGATGAGCATCTGCGCGAACTGGCGCGGAATTCGTTTGAGGCTTCATTCCTGCCGCCGGAGAAGAAGCTGGGGTTTCTGAATTTGTTTGACTCGGTGGCCGCGCGGGGCTAAACCATTCCGCTTTGATCGCGTCCAACTGAGAATGAAGTACACGCTGCCGGCGGTGGTTCTGGGCCTGACAGCCCTGCTGTTCGCTCAAACCAGGCCCGTCTCGTCTCAACTGACCATTCAGCACGCCGACACTATTGACACGCGAACCGGCAGGATTCTGCCGAATCAGACAATCGTCATCAAGGACGGCCTCATCGTCAGCGTCTCCGAAGCGCGAGCGCATGCCGGCAGTGTTATCGATGCCAAAGGCAAATTCCTGATTCCTGGCCTTTGGGATATGCATGTACACAGTGCTTTGACGCCGGTATGGGATGAAAACGTTATTTATCCACTCTACATCGCGAATGGCGTCACCGGGGTGCGCGACATGGGCGGCGATCCCGACCTGCTGGAACAACGACGCGGGCGCATCAACCGCGGCGATTTGCTGGGGCCGCACATGATTATGGCGGGCCCCTTCCTGGCCGGAGGAAAAAGTAACAAGGAAAGCATCGCGATCCTGACTCCTGAGGAGGCTCGCGCTGCTGTGGACACACTAAAGCTGCGCGGCATGGACTTCATCAAGATTCTCTCCAACATCTCGCGGGAGGTTTATTACGCGGTGGCGGAGGAGTCGGCCAAACAGAACATTAGTTTCGTGGGACACGTGCCGGTCGCGGTGAGTGTGGCCGAGGCTTCGGCGGCGGGGCAGCGCAGCATCGAGCATCTGACTGGATTCACCATGGCCTGTTCTTTTCGGGAGGTGGAAATCCGGCGCCTATTTGTGGAGGCGCGGGCGGGGCGTGATTTCGCGGCTTACATTCCTCTCACCCAGCAGGCGCTGGATACGTACGATCCTGCCAAGGCCGCGAATCTGTTCGGGCTGCTGGTCAAGAACCACACCTGGCAGGTGCCGACGCAGGTTTGGACGCAGACCGACGCGGCGATTGATGACGCGAAACTTTTGTCCGATCCCCGGCTCAAATATGTTCCCACGGCAGTGCGTGCGGGCTGGGACCCAGCGGCGCGGCTGAAGAATACTTCCGCGGAGGAGATGAAGGTCAACAAGGCTTCCGCCGCGCGCGATCTCGAACTGCTGAAGGCTGCGCACACCGCCGGAGTGCCGGTCATGGCGGGCAGCGATGGGCCTGATCCATTTATTTATCCGGGCTTCAGTCTGCATGATGAGTTGGAATGGCTGGTGAGGGCTGGCTTCACTCCGGCAGAGGCTGTTCAGGCCGCAACTCTGAGGCCGGCGGAGTTTCTGGGGAAACTCGATCACTACGGAGTGGTGGAACCGGGGCACGTGGCTGATCTGGTGTTGCTCGAGGCCAATCCGCTGGAGGACATCCGCAACACTCGCAGAATTTTCGGCGTGGTGGTGGGAGGGAAGTATTATCCTCGGGGCGAGTTGGATCGCGTCCTTGCGGAGGTAGCGGAATTGGCGGGCAAACCGTAATCAATATGGCACAACATATCGGAATCGTGGCGTGCAGCGCGGAGGGAGCGGCGCTGTGCTATCGCACCATATGCCTGGAGGGCACAGCCCGGATGGGCAGGCATAATCATCCCGAGGTGTCCATGCACACCCACCCGCTGGCGAAATACATGAATTGCATCTATGCCAATAACTGGGCGGGCGTTGCCGAGCTGATGCTATCTTCGGCGGACCACCTGACCACGATCGGCGCTGACTTTCTGATTTGCCCCGACAATACCATTCATCAGGCGTTTGACCAGGTGGCGCATCGTTCACCGCGGCCCTGGCTGCATATCGCCGAGGAAGTGGCAAAGGAGGCGAAGCAGCGCCGCTACAAGCGGCTGGGGGTGCTGGGGACGCGCTACCTGATGGAAGGGCCGGTGTATTCCGGGAAGCTGAAAGCGGCAGGGCTGGACTACCGTATTCCAGGTGGAGAGGCGCGGGAAAAGATCAATCAGATTATTTTTGACGAGTTGGTGAATGGCAGGTTTCTACCGCCGGCGCTGGCCTATCTCATCGAAGTGATTCGCGGGCTCGGCGATGAGGGCTGCGACGCTGTGGTGCTGGGGTGCACTGAGATTCCGCTGCTGGTCACACCGGAGAGTTCTCCCCTTCCTACGCTGGATTCCACGCGGCTGCTGGCGCGGGCGGCGGTGGAGAAGGCGCTATAAGCCAGGAGCGTCTGGCGCCCCAAAGACCCTGTTCAGAGTGGTGCACCGGCTGACCACATGTGCTCTAATGAAAACAGCATTTCCATGCCCTCAACCAGCACCATTCTGCGCCGCCGTGTGAAGGCGCTCTACCGGAACGTCCGGGGAGCGAAGATGATGGCCAAGGCGCTGGCTTCAACTGAGCATCCCCTGCTGGCGCATATCATTCCGGTTCGCCGCTGCAACCTTTCCTGCACCTATTGCAACGAGTTCGACGATTTCTCGAAACCGGTGGCGACTGAGGAAATGTTCCGCCGGGTCGATAAGTTGGGTGAACTGGGCACGGCGGTAATCACCATCAGCGGCGGGGAACCGTTATTGCATCAGGATCTGGACGATATCATCCGGCGCATCCGCAAGAACGGAGTGATTGCGGGGCTGATCACCAATGGCTATTTCCTGGTTCCGGAGCGCATTCAGCGGCTGAACCGGGCGGGGCTGGAGTGGCTGCAGATTTCGATTGATAACGTCACTCCCGACGACGTTTCGAAGAAGAGCCTGAAGGTGCTGGACAGGAAACTCGAGAACCTTGCCGAGCATGCCGATTTTCATGTGAACATCAACTCGGTGGTGGGCGGCGGGGTGTGCGATCCGCAGGATGCGCTGACCATTGGGAAACGCGCTCTGGAGCTCGGATTCAGCTCGACAGTCGGAATCATTCATGACGGCACCGGCCAGTTGCAGCCGCTCGGTGAAGAAGAAAAGCGTGTTTATCACGCCATGAAGTCGCTTGAGAAGAGCAGCTTCACCCGAATCAACGCTTTCCAGGACAACATTGCGCAAGGGCGCCCCAACCAGTGGCGATGCCGCGCCGGGTCGCGGTACCTGTACATCTGCGAGGATGGGCTGGTGCATTACTGCTCGCAGCAGCGCGGCTATCCGGCGATTCCGCTGGACCGCTACACCGCGCAGGACTTGCGTCGCGAGTACGTGACGGAGAAGTCGTGCGCGCCGCACTGCACGGTGTCCTGCGTGCATCAGGTTTCGATATTCGATTCCTGGCGGGCGCCCCAGAGTCCGGTGGTGGCGGCCGCCGCTGAACTGGTGCAAATCGAGTAGGGGCGCTACCGGCAACTCCTGCCTGCGACAGCCGCCAGTCATCTGCGCCGCTCTTGCCACAGTCCCTTACTTCTTAGGATGCGCGGTAGGCGGCAGCAGGCCGTTTAAACGCAGATACATGGCTGCGGCACCGTAGTGGTCCGCGCAGGAACTGGCAAAGGCGATCAGCGCCCAGGCCCGCGGTTGTTCATGCCCGCCGAAGTCCTTAATAGGTTCACTCAGCTTCGAATCATCCACTTTGTCCAAGGCCGTCTTGCAGAATGCGAAGGACTCCTTCACCGCGGCCAGCAATTTGTCCTTGCCGTCGGTTTCTTTGAGTTCCGACTTCGGTTCAGCCATGCCGGTGGCAGTCGAGCAAAAATAATTGTTCGATTCGGCGATGTGGACGGCCAGATGGCCGAAGCTCATTTGATCGGGCGTAGGTTTGAAGTCGAATTTGGCGGCCGGCATCTCTTCAATGGCTGCGGTAATGTTTTTCTGCTGGCGCGCCAATATGTCTTTGACCACGCTGGTGACAGGGTTCTTGGTCTGGGCAAACACCATTCCGGCCGACGCCAGGAACAGGCAAACTGCGAACAGTCGTTTCATGAGACCTCCAATAGATTTAGGTTTGCTCCTATGAGAATAGCGCAGCCAGACCAGCGGCTCCCAGAGTAAAGGTGATGTACCAGCCGAATACGATAGCAAACGCGGTGGAGCGCTTTACCTTGCCGACGCAACTGAAACCGATGGCGGTCACGATCAGGGTCCAGATCATGAAAATGTCGAGCGCAGTGGCTACGCTGTACAAGAAAGGCGAATTCCCCGCGGAGAGAAAGTAGCCGGGGTTGGTGGCCGCTGGATTCTGCAGGTTGAACGAATCGGGATCAGCCCCGGCAGCCACGGAAATCGCGGCAAGGATGGTCTTGAGCAAGAGCGGCAGGCTACCGTACATCACGATGGCGTACGCAGTCTTGAATTTCAGCTCAGCGCCGGCGGCGAACTTGAAGGTGGCGAACAGAACCGCCGCAATCAGCAGGTTGAACAACAAGATCACGCCAGGATAGCCATATAAGAAATACCGCATGCCTGTGACTTGCCGGCTGATGGCTTGGCTGCGCTGATCTGGGGGAAGCTGGTCCATTTGGCGCGCCGCTTTCGGAGACGCCTGGATTTGATTCTCAACCACTTTCCGATAGCCAATTTTCTGATCCACCACATAGAAGAAAGCCAGAGAGACCACAGAAAGCAGCAGAAAGGGCGCCCACCAACTCGCGCTGCGGCGAAGATCAGTAAAAGTTTTGCTTGGGGCGATGAAGGTGTCGACGACGCGGACCGCCTCCGAGAGCGCCTTGGGTTCTGGAGCAGCCATAGGATCGAACATAGGTAAGTTGGGTGCAGCGGCCATAGAAAGCCTCCTCGTGATCTAACGAAGCGGATTCTAGTGGGAGAGGGGGCCGGAGACAAGACCAGATCGGCGAGTAGCGGCAGGAATCGGCCAATGACAGTCCGGCGCCGGTCAACCCTGCCAGTTACGCCACCACTGCCGGTGTGGCTTCGAGCAGGCTGCGAGTATACGGATGCCGTGGTTGCAGGGTGATCTGTTGCGTGTCACCGATTTCCACCAGTTGGCCGCGATACATAACGGCAATGCGTGTAGCCAGATAGCGGATCACGGGCATGGAGTGCGAGATAAAGAGATAAGTCAAGCCGAAGTCGCGCTGCAGTTGGGCCATCAGGTTTACGATTTGAGCACCCACGCTGACGTCAAGAGCCGAGACGGGTTCGTCGGCGACGATAAACGTAGGCCGCAGGGCCAGGGCGCGAGCAATGCCGATCCTTTGCCGCTGTCCGCCACTGAACTCGTGTGGGAAGCGGCTGGCGGCGGATTGATCGAGACCGACTATGCGCAGCAATTCCGCGACCCGCTGGCGGCGGGCGGGGATACTCGCGGACTCATGAATCAGAAGCGGTTCGGCAATCACATCTTCGACTCGCATGCGGGGGTCGAGCGACCCGAAGGGGTCTTGAAAAATGATCTGCATATCCCGTCGGAGGCGGCGAATTTCGGCATGACCGGCGGCGAGCAGGTCGCGGCCTTCGAACTGGATGCTGCCCGAGGTGGGTTCAATCAGGCGTAGCAGCAGGCGGCCGAGCGTGCTCTTGCCTGATCCCGATTCGCCAACCATGCCGAGGGTTTCGCCGGCTTCAATGTCGAAGGAAACGTCGTCAACTGCGCGAACCTCACCCCTGGCGCCTCCGAAAATGGATTCATCGAGCGGGAAGCTTTTGGTCAGATTGCGAATTTCGAGCAGCACAGGCAGATGCTAACAGGAAAAAGTGGCCACGGATCATCCCATCAATGATAGCTCGATCTCATCTCATCGCAATCAGAGGCACTGCTAACAGTGCAGCGAACATGCCCACGGCCCTCCAGCGAGTGAAGTGTTCTCTCAGAAATATTCGCGCGAGCAGCACCGTAATTGCGGGATAGAGCGAACTGATGACGACTGCCGCGTCCAGGCGGCCGGTCTGGGCGGCGCGGACGAACATCACGCTACCGGTGATGTCAAGAATTCCCGCCACCACCCCAATGCCAAGGCCCTCGCGGGTGATCTGGTAGTTGCGTGCCCCCAGCACAATGACCCCGGTGAGCACAAGGGAAGCGATGCGGGACACGGCGGCCAGCCAGACGGAAGAGTTGTCCCCAGCCTCTTTGATGAAGAGGTAGAAGCCGGCGAAGGCGACACCGGCGAGAACCGCGGTGCCGATTCCCTGGGGACGGCTGCCGTCTTCGCTGCGCGAAATCAGCCAGATTCCCGCCGCGGCCAGCACAAAGCCGGCGATTTGCGCTGTGCGCGGTGAGCCCTCGGTGAAGATGCCGAATACCGTGGGAATGGCGGCGCTGAGCACGGCGGCAACCGGGGCGGTCAGACCCATTCTCCCGGAGGCGAGTGCGCGGTAGAAGATTGCCAGACCCGCGCCGCCAGATAGTCCCGCGGCTAGAGCCCACACCACGCCGCTGCGCGAAGGGAACACAGAATGACCGGCGATGGCGACCCCCAACATCAGAAGCAGGCCGCTGGCGTGAACCACGGTGGTGAACACGAAAGCATTGGAACGGCGGGCGGCATATCCGCCAAGAAAGTCGCTCGTGCCCCAGACAAGAACCGCAACCAGGCTGAAGCCGGCAGGCAGAAATTGTGAGGAGACAGGACTGAGGTGCATCGTTCGATCAGAGTAGCACGCAGTCTTGCCGGTTTCGCGACTCCAGTCGGCGCCGGCAGCAACCATCGTTAGTTGGCTGGGGCGATACAGAGAAAAAAGCCAGGATAATTCTCAGGCAGACGCGACCTGGGGGAGTCCTGCCGCCAGTTGCTCCAGCAAGACTCGGAGACGATTCAGCACTTCCCCAGCGGCCGTAGTCGGGAGCGCAAATTTCAGCGTTCCATCGGGGGTAAATTGAGCGCCGCGCTGGGAAGAAACAAAGCGCGCTAACTTTTCAGGATCAATCCCTGCGTTCTCGTGGAACTTGATGGTCATGAGATCGCGTTTGCGCTCGATTGCGGTAGCGCCGACCCGAACCGCCAACAACTTGAGCGATGCGTAATCGAGGAGATTGCGAACGGCCGGGGGAGGCTCTCCGTACCGGTCCAGGAGTTCAGCGCCGACATCCGCCAACTGCGATTCGGTTTCCACCCCGGCGACACGTTTGTACATTCGCAGGCGCTGGTTCTCTTCGGGAATGTATTCGAAGGGAATGCGGATATTGAGACCGAGGTTGAGTTGGGTGGCGGCTTCGTCAACTGTCGACTCGCCTTTCATCTCCCGCACGGCCCGGTCCAGCATCTGGGTGTAGAGTTCGAATCCGATGGCTTCGATGTGGCCGCTTTGTTCGCCGCCCAGCAGGTTGCCGGCGCCGCGGAGTTCGAGGTCAAGAGCGGCAATCTTGAATCCGGCGCCCAGGTCGGAGAATTCTTTCAGCGCGGCCAGCCGCCGCCGGGCAATGGGCGTAAGTTCGATATCCGCAGGAATCAACAGGTAGGCGTAGGCGCGGCGATTCGAGCGGCCCACACGGCCGCGGAGTTGGTAGAGCTCAGACAGGCCAAAACGGTCGGCACGGTTGATGATGATAGTGTTGCAAAGCGGGATGTCGAGGCCGTTCTCGATGATGGTGGTGGCCACTAGGATGTCGGCTTCGTGATGCATGAATTTCAGCATCACCTTTTCGAGTTCGCCTTCAGACATTTGGCCGTGGCCAACAATGATGCGGGCTTTCGGAACCAGAACTTGCAGCTTGGCGGCAATTTCCCAGATGCTTTCCACACGGTTGTGCACGAAATAAACCTGGCCGCCGCGGGCAAGTTCCTGTTCGAGCGAAGACTGGATCAACTTCTCGTCCCAGCTGGCGACCACGGTTTGGATGGCGATGCGGTCCTTGGGCGGCGTTTCTATCACACTCATGTCGCGCAGCCCCACCAGCGACATGTGCAGCGTGCGAGGGATGGGGGTGGCTGACATGGTGAGCACGTCAACTTCCTTACGCATTTGCTTCAGACGCTCTTTGTGGCGGACTCCGAAACGCTGCTATTCGTCCACAACCAGCAGTCCGAGATCGGGGAACTTTATGTCTTTCGAGAGCAGCCGGTGAGTGCCGATGAGAATATCGATCTTCCCGGCCTCGACCCTTTGCAGAATATCTTTTTGCTGCTTAGCGGTGCGGAAGCGGCTGATCATTTCGATGCTGACGGGAAAGGCCGCGAAACGCTGCTTGAAGGTTTCGAAATGCTGGAAGGCGAGGACGGTCGTCGGTGCCAGAACGGCAACCTGCTTATTGTCGTTGACCGCCTTGAATGCCGCGCGCATGGCGATTTCCGTCTTGCCGTAACCGACGTCGCCGCAGAGCAGGCGGTCCATGGGTTGCGAAGACTCCATGTCGCGTTTCACGTCGACAATGGCCATGTCCTGGTCTTCGGTTTCGTTGAATTCGAACGAATCTTCGAACTCGCGCATGAACTGGCCGTCGGGCGAAAAGGCATATCCCTTCGCGGCGCTGCGCTCCGCGTAAAGCTTGAGCAGTTCGTCGGCCATGTCTTTCATGGCCTTTTTCACTCGCGCTTTAGTCCTGGCCCAGGCCGCGGTGCCGAGATGATTCAGCGCGGGCTTGGCCCCCTCCGACGACCGGTATTTCTGAATCAGGTCGAGGCGCGTGAGCGGCACGTACAGGCGCGCGCCTTCGGCATATTCAAGCAGCATGAATTCGGCGTTGCCATCGCCTTGGTTGATCTCCTTGAGGCCCTGATATTGTCCGATACCATGCTCGACGTGGACTACGTAGTCGCCCACCTGAAGATCGCGGAAGTCGGAGAGAAACGCCGAGGTCTTGGACTTCGACCGTTGCGGGCGGGAGAGTACGGCGTCGGATTCGTCGAACAAATCGCGGGCGCCGAAGATGGCGAGATGTGCGTCGGGAAGCACCACGCCGTCAGGGACGTAGGCTTTGGCCAGAGTTGAACTGAAGACCTCGCCGGCAAAGTAGGCGGTTTCGTCGGCATAGCTTTCACCGCCCCGAGTGCGGCTGCCCAAACGGAACGAAACGGCGTTCTCGCTGAACAGGTCGGCCAGGCGCTCGACTTCTCCGATGTTGGGGACGGCGATGAGCACGCGGTTCTGCTCTGCCACCTGCTTCTTGGCGTCTTCCAGCATCGCGCTCACAGAGCCATGGAAACGCTGGGCCGGCTGAGAATGAAAGCTGATTGATTCGGCCCGGCCAGGACGGGCGACTTCCAGATGTTCAACGTCGGCGCCCGGCAGGCTGGCGAGTTTTTCCCACCAGGGTTCTGGCGGAAGGTAGAGGTCGGCAGGCTGCACCAGTTTACCCACGCCACTACGTTCGTGGGCCTCCTCGATGCGGGTCCAGACTCGATCGAATTCGGTCCGCAGGCTGTCGGGTTCATCGGCCAGCACCGCCGCGCGGGGCATAAGGTCGAATATGGTGCGATCGGCGCCGGCGACGGGGGCGTAAAACTCCCAGCCGGGAAACACGGTGACGCCGCCCGAGCGGACGGCCTGCTCTACCGCTTCTTCCGCGCCAGTGATGCGACGGCCCGAGAGGCGGGCGTGGATTGCGCCCAGCAGTTCTTCGGTGACCGGCGTCTCGGTCAGCGGAAGCAGTAAAGCTTCGTCAACAGGCGTGGAGGAACGCTGGGTGGCGGGATCGAACTTGCGGATGGATTCGACTTCGTCGCCGAAGAACTCGATGCGCAGTGGGCGGTCGGCCTCGGGCGAATAGACGTCGAGAATGCCGCCCCGCGAAGCGTATTCGCCAGGCATTTCGACCACGTCGGTGGAGTTGTAGCCGACGGTATTGAGATGCGCCAGCAGCGGCTCGATGTCCAGGGTCTCGCTGCGGCGGATGACCCGCGCCAGGCCGGCATAGTAATCAGCAGAACGCAGGCGAAGCGCGGCGGCGGCGACCGGCACCATCAGAATCGAGACGGCTCCAGAGGCAATCTTCCACAAGGCGACGGCTCTCTCTTCCTGGATCTCGGGATGCGGGGAAAGGTTTTGGAAGGGCACGACGTCGCGCGTGGGCAGGGAGACGATGGAGTCGGGGTCGTTGCCTCCGGTAAGCTCGTGGAAGGCTTGCAGCACCGGAACCATGTCTTCGGCAGCGCGATTGTCAGGCTCAATGACGATGAGCGGCCGCCCGGCAGCGCGTTGCCACAGAACCAGAAACAAGGCTTTGGCCGAGGGCGTGAGTCCAGAGACACCGAGCCGTCCCGTGCCCTCGCGAAGGTGGGAGGCAACACGCTGAAAGGCCGGTAACTTTTCTACGTCCGCGAAGAGATCACGGACGAAGGGGAGAACCATTGTTCAACGATTTTAACAGGGTTGGCGGGATGCCGAACTGCGCTCGGCGGACAGCCGAGGGCGGCTGTCCCCACGTGGTTCGCGCTTACCCCCTTAGCAGCGGCCTCGTCAGACACGTTGGCCCGCCGCTGCCATTGATGCAGAGCTCGGAGCCGGGGAAAGTGCGGACATCGAATCCGGCGGCGTGCAGCTTAGCGTTGGTCTTCGGATTCTCTTCGAGCGCGAGCAATCGCTGATTTCCCAGAGACAGCACGTTGCAAGCCAGCGTGTTGCGTTCTGACGAGTCGATCTCGAGGAATTCGTAGCCGCGCGCTTTCAGCAGTTCCACCGTCTCGACGGCGAGCCAGGGCAAATCAATTAATGCTGTGCGCTCGTCAAGCAGACTGATAAGCGACATCAAGTGCAGGCAAGCCGATGGGCCGGGGCCATAGGGCAGCGGCGCGGTGAGCACTTCCACGCCTTTGGGCGCCAGCAGCGAGCGCAATTGGGCGATTCCAGCCGGATTGGTGCGATAGCCACTTCCCACCAGCAGCGTGCGCGAATCCAGCCACAGGATGTCCCCAGCCTCGCTTGTCCCGGGGTCACGAACCTCTCCCAGCACGGGCACTCCCAGCTTCTTGTAAAGTTCCGCGTGGCGACGCGCTTCTGGCCGGCGATTCGGCTTGCCCGGGTTCATGATGATGGCACCCTCGCGGGTGGGAAGCGAAGAGTCGTGGGCGTAGACCGCGTCGAGCGAGAGGTCGGAAGCCGGTGGAAGCTCTACAACTTCAGCGACTTCCTGCAACTGGCGGCACAGTTCGTGATGCTGGGCCTGCGCCATCCCAAAATCCGGCCTGCGAAGAAAGCCCAGTTTCTGCCATTCGCTCGACTGGCCGGGCGTATCCCACCCGGCGGAACGTGGCGAGCAGACCATGACGCGGCGTAGAGGCGCGACCATTGAATTCGCGGTTAGCGCCGAAGGCCTCGTCAAAGTTTGCAACTGTAGCTCCGTTCAGCAATCTAAACGGGCATCATCCACAAAAGCAACCTGGGAAGGCCTGGTACTTGCAGAATCGGATCGCTCTGAGGAGGTGGAAGGCAATCAGTATTTCCCGCCTGACACCATCCGGCAGGAATATTTCAAACCCAGTGGCACTCACACCGAGTGTCCGTGGAAAGGGACAGCGAGTTATTACGATGTCGAAGTCAACGGAAAGCGGAACAAGGATGCAGCCTGGTTTTATCCCGACCCGAAGCCCGCGGCCAAGCAGATCAAGGGCTATATCGCATTTTGGAAGGGTGTGAAGGTGGCGAAGTAGGATCGGGCCAGCGGACAGTCGAGGGCTGTTTCCCGTTACTAGTCAAAATTCGACGTGGGCGCGGAAGCTGGGGCACCGTGACCGGGCCGCCACACCACACGTGAGCCGTGTAGTAAGCCTCCAGAGTATTTTCCCGCCCTGCAAGAAATCAGGACGGCCCGGAGCCCCCCGAGGCCGTCCTTAAAGACCCTCCCGGTTAGAAGGGCGTGTAATGAACCCAAGCTTAGTGGCCGCGTGTTTCAGGACTGTTGCGAAATTGTGAAATTCCGGTGAATTCCATTACCTGTTCGACACTGCCTCATTTCGCGGGTTTCGAGGGACGTTCTGACCGCCTGTTAACATATCTGCCAGCCATTTCAAGGAGACTCATGCCTCGCAAGACAGACATTTCGCGCGCGCTTCAGAAGCGTGCAGAAAAGGTGATTCCTGGCGGCGTTAATTCGCCGGTGCGTGCCTTTCGGGCGGTAGGCGGAGACCCGCCCTTCATGGTGCGCGGGGAAGGCTCTCATCTGTTCGACGCCGATGGAAACGCGTATATCGATTACGTTGGCTCGTGGGGGCCTCTGATTCTCGGGCACTCCGCGCCGGCCGTGGTGGAGGCGGTGATCGCCGCGGCGCGCAACGGCACCAGCTTCGGGACATCGACACCGGGCGAGGCTGAGCTGGCCGAGGCGGTGATCGCAGCGTTTCCGCACATTCAGAAAATTCGGTTTGTCAGTTCAGGTACGGAAGCCACCATGTCGGCAATCCGGCTGGCCCGCGCCTATACCAAGCGCAAGTATGTGATCAAGTTTGAGGGCTGCTATCACGGACACGCCGATGCCCTGCTGGTGAAGGCGGGGTCGGGAGTGGCTACGCTTGGGATCCCAGGCTCGGCGGGCGTTCCCGAGGAGTTCGCGCAGTTCACGCTGGCATTGCCTTTCGGCGACATGCATCCGCTGGAGGAGGCGTTCAAGAAATTCAAGCACCAGATTGCCTGCGTGATAGTAGAGCCCGTGGTGGGAAACATGGGATGTGTGCCGGCTTCTGGCGAATATTTGGCCGCGCTGCGCTTGATGACTCGGCAGGAAAACACTGTCCTGATTTTCGATGAGGTGATGACCGGATTCCGCGTGGCCTTCGGAGGTGCACAGGAATTGTATGGCATTCAACCTGACCTGACGACCCTGGGCAAGATCATCGGCGGCGGTTTGCCGGTCGGGGCCTATGGCGGGCCTTCCGAGATCATGGATCTGGTGGCGCCATTGGGGCCGATGTATCAGGCGGGGACGCTCTCGGGCAATCCGCTGGCCATGGCCGCAGGTCTGGCGACCTTGCGTCATCTGTACGAGCACAAGCAGGAAATCTATCCGCGTCTCGAGAAACTGAGCGCTGAGCTCGTTACAGGCGTTGCGGAAGCGGCGAAAGACGCTGGTGTATCCATCTGCCATAATCGCGTGGGATCGATGTTTACCTGGTTCTTCCAGAATGGGCCGGTTACGAACTGGACCTCTGCCGCGAAATCGGATACCGAGGCCTTCGGCCGGTTCTTTCGAGCCTTGCTGGATAACGGGATCTATTTGCCGCCATCGCAGTTTGAAGCGGCATTCGTCAGCGCCGCGCATAGCGAGGAGGACGTCCAGAGAACGATCTCTGCGGCGAAGCAGGCATTCACCATGGCACGCGCGCGGAAAACCGGCAATTAGGATCCGAGAACTTTTTCCATCATCTCAGGGATGGCGACGAACTCGTAACCCTCGGCTTTATAGCGGGTGATCAGGCGGTCCGTGGCCAAAACGGTTTGTGAGCGGTCGGCCCCGAAAGCTGCGTGGCCGCCATCGTGCAGCAGAATCACACTTCCGCCACGAATCCGCTTGCGGATTTTTTGTTCTACATATTCCGCAGGCTTTTCTTTCCAGTCCCATCCGGTGATGTTCCACATGACCGGCTCAAGGCCAAGGCTGCCCGCAATTCGTAAGGTCGCAGGCCGGCGCCCTCCAAACGGCGGACGAAATAGCCGGGAATGCTGCCCCACGGTTTCAGCCAGCGCCCGTTCGCAGGTTTCCAGTTCGGTGCGCGTCTGCTGGGCGGACGCGAAGATCAAATTGGGATGGCTGAAAGTGTGATTGCCGATGGCGTGGCCGGCTTGCGCGATCGCGCGCGCCAGATCAGGCCTTTGTTTCACGTAACGGCCGATCAGAAAAAATGTGGCGCGGACATTGTGCCTTGCCAGCACTTCCAGCAACCTCGGCGTGTGCGGATCGTTGGGCCCGTCGTCGTACGTCAGCGCGAGTTTCTTGGAGCCTGCGGGCAGGCTGACGAACGTCCGGCCATACCACTGGCCGATAGGGGACATCGCCTGATAGCCGGCGGATGAGGCCAGCACCAGGCCCGCGGCACTTGCAAGAGAACCAAGCATGTTGCGCCGATTGTACTGTGTCTCCGCGGTGAAAGTCGGGGTTAACCTTTTCCTCAATTGCCAGCCGCGCGCACTCGCGTTATGCTGCCATGCGAAGCAGCGGTTCCTCAAAACCCTATGGCCAAGCTTTTCGAGCTGCCCCGCTACATCGCAGTAGAAGGTCCCATACGCGTGGGGAAGAGCACGCTGGCACGGGTCCTGGCTGAGCGGCTGAATGCTCAGCAGGTGATGGAAGTCGAAGACAATCCCTTTTTGCGTCCGTTTTATCAGGGAGAGCGCGGCGCCGGGTTTCAGGCTCAGTTCGCTTTTTTGATTCGCCGCTTCGAGCAGCTTCAGGGGCTGGACTTGGGAGCGAACTCGCAGAAGATGGTAGTCGCGGACTTCATCTTTGAAAAAGACAAACTTTTTGCCTGTCTCAACCTGACTGACCAAGAGCTTGATACTTACAATCGTTATTTCAACTACTTTCGCGATCTGGTTCCCACGCCCGATCTAGTGATTTATTTGCAGGCCACTCCGGAAGTGCTTAAGAAACGGCTCAAGAAAAAGAACGCGCCCGGCGAAAAAGCGATTAACGAAGAGTATGTGGAAGAAGTGATCAAGGCCTACGAGCACTTCTTTTTTCACTACACCTCGTCCGACCTGCTGATTGTGAATACTTCGGAAATTGACTTTGTGGAGCGCAACGAGGACCTACAGGCGCTGCTGCGGAAAGTTTCTGCGCCCATCAAAGGCACGCAGTATTTTCTGCCGCTGGGCAGAGAGGAAGCTGCCAGCGCGTAACTTGCGTGGGAACAGCCCCTTCAGCAGTCTGTTCGGGCGTAGACTAGTTGACAGGCCAGGTGTTCTCACTGATGCCGTCGACTAACAGATCACTCTGCGCGAGCTGAATTTTCCTGTAATTGTTATTACAATTGTAATAACATAGGATGCATGGTTGAACTCAAAGTCCGCAAATTCGGCAACTCGCTGGGAGTAGTGCTGCCCAAAGAAGTCATCGACCGCCTGCGCACCGACGACGGTGAGCGGCTTTTCCTGATTGAGGCGGCGGAGGGCGGTTACCGTCTGACCCCGTACGATCCAGCATTCGAAAAGAAAATGAAGAAAGCCGAAGAGATCATGGGCCGCTATCGCAATACTCTGCACGCCCTGGCAAAGTGAAAAGGCTGATCTGGATCGACGAGCGCGACACCCTCGCGATTCACGACCGCCTCCTGGCCGCTCACGGCGGAGCCGCGGGGTTGCGAGACCGGGGACTCTTGCAATCCGCTTTGGCTCGCCCGCAGCAGCATCACGCTTATGCCGCGTCTCCTGACATCGATGAGATGGCCGCTCTGTACACGGCGGGCATTGTCCGCAACCATCCGTTCGTAGACGGCAATAAGCGCGCCGGATTCCTGGCCGGAGTTCTCTTCCTTGAACTGAACCGCTTCTGCTTCACGGCGAGCGAAGAAGATGCCACGCACGCGGTGCTTGATCTTGCAGCGGGGACGCTCGATGAGACCGCTTATGTGGCCTGGCTACGCGCTAACAGCCGTTGCACAAAACAATAGGCTTCTGGACCTGTCTGAGTCGGCTCAAGGTTTCCGCCTGCGCCGGCCAGGGCCAAACAGGCGCGGATCGTAATGTAGCGGTTCCGGCGGGTGCTGCACGATCTGGTGGAAATCGGCGTGCTGCGGATTGATCAGCCAGTTGTGCTCACTGACGGCCAAGGCCGATGGCACGATCAGGACACAATTCTTCGCTCGCATTACAAAATCATCGCCAACTTGCGCAAGGTCTGGGGGCGCGGGAGTGTCCCGCCAAAAAGCCGGGAGCGTGGTTATGGCCATCTGTTCACGGGACAGTCCCTCGGGAACCTCAGCTATCGCGAGAACCAGATCGCCGGGAGGATCCTCGGGATCGAGATGGACGAAGTATTCCAGCATGGCGAGAGATTGGTGCTCAGAAGCATAAGCGAGGCGTGTGCCTGGGCTTGACCATCGCCCCCCGTACCGGTAAGCGCCTTCTCCATCGAACGGTGTATGCGCATATTCCGCGCGGAGCACGCGAAACACTGGGGTCAACTAATACCACCGTAAGCGATGCGGCCGAGGAGGCTCTCCACCTGGCGGGCTCCCAATTCAGTGTCGATGGCGGTAATGGGCGCCACGCCCCCTAAAGCGCGATTGGCGCGTTTGAGCCATCGCGTGGCGCGGGCCTCGTCCCCAAGACTTTCGCGGGCCAAGGCCAGAACTCGCGCCAAGCGGTACAGCCGGTCCGATTCAAAGCGGGCCAGTCGCCCTCGCCGCCGCCGTTGCAGGCTGCGGGAAGACAGGTCTAGCGCCTCCGCCAGCTCCTTCAGGGTCAATCCCGAGGCCCGCATCAGTTCGGTCAGGACGGCGTGCGGAAAGCCCTCGCGGATGGCCTCGCGCAGGTCGGCGTCGGTTCTCAGCGCACGCCCCAGGGCGCGCTGACCGCCCAGCTCACGGATTATCGATCTAACCTCGCCAGCCATTTGTCGTCAATTATAGCGACAACTGGCGCATAGGGTCAAGCAGCCGCCCCTGCGCTAGCCATCCGCTTGCACTAGCGACTACAATAGCCTCAGCATTAGACAGGCTCTATCCGGCGAAGCCGGAGGGGCACTGGAGGACATTGTGAGTCTCACGCCAGTTGGCGAACCTCGCCAGAAAATCACGGCCGCTTCGCTTCGCGAAAAGAAACTTCAACATCAGCCCATCACCTGTCTGACCGCCTACGACTACGCCACTGCTCGCCTGGTGGATGAGGCGGGCATTGACATCATTCTGGTCGGAGATTCGCTCGCCCAGACCATGCTGGGCTACGAAAACACGCTTTCCGTCACCGTGGATGAAATGCTGCACCACACCCGGGCCGTACACCGTGGAGTGAAGCAGGCTTTCTTGATCGCGGACATGCCCTACGGTTCGTATCACGTGGGCTCCGATGACGCGGTCAAGAACGCGACCCGCTTCATGAAGGAAGGCGGCGCGGAAGCCGTCAAGATGGAAGGCGGCGAGAAACGGGCTGACCTGATTCGGCGCATCATTGACGCCGAGATTCCTGTGGCTGGGCACATTGGCCTGACGCCCCAGTCGGTGAACATCATGGGGGGATACAAGGTGCAGGGCAAGTCGCTCAGCGCCATTGAACAGCTCATGCGGGACGCGCTAGCGCTTGACCGTGCCGGCGTAGCCTGCATTTACCTGGAAGGCATTCCGCGGGAAGTTGCAGCCATGATTACCGCCGAAGTCGGCACCCCGACGATCGGCATCGGCGCCGGCCCGGAGTGCGATGGGCAAGTTCTGGTGATTCACGACATCCTGAATCTCACGTTCGCTCCGGCGGCAAAATTCGTGCGCCGCTATGGCGACGCAGCGGCACTCATTACGGATGCGGTACAGGCCTTTCGCAGCGACGTGATGTCCCGGCTGTATCCTTCGGATGGCGAGTCGTATCATCTGCCCAAAGAGACTCAGCACGCCTTGGAAACGGTGTTGGAGCGCAAACGCGGCGTGCGGCGATAGAATTGGCGAGATGAAATATCGTTCTTTAATTCTGCTGGCGACTACTCTTACGCCACTGGCGGCCTGCTCTGGTTCGAAGTCTGCGGACAGCGTGGCCTCGCAGGTTAATCCCCAGCTCCGTATCGAAGCTCTGCCTCCCGCGGACACCCAAAAGGTCAACGGCGTGCGAGACATGAAGAACTGGAAGAATCCCTATTTGATCGTTCGGGTGGACGGGGTTGGGCTGCTGGATCCAGCCAATAACGAACAAAAGATCTTGACCACCGATCAGTTGCTAGTGGCACTGGCCGAGTTACCGGCTTCGGCCTGGCCCTACGGAAGGGTGGTGGCCGTGGCGGAAAGCGCGGCGCCCGGTTCTTCCGAAGCAGACAAAGCGCAGTTGCGGCGAAACCGGGCATTGGTTGCGGGGAGTCTCGAGAATCTTCACGTGGTCATCAACTGGGTTCCCTCCGCATGACCAATTATGTTCTATGAAAATCTGCGAAAGCGTTAGGGAGATGCGGGCCGCGCGTGAGCGGATGGCCCACGGTTGTCGCGTGGGCTTGGTACCCACCATGGGCGCGCTGCATGAGGGGCATTTATCGCTGGTGCGCGCCGCCAAGCGCGTGTGTGATTCGGTTGTCGTTTCTATTTTTGTAAATCCGTTGCAGTTTGGTCCTAACGAAGATCTCGCCAAGTATCCCCGCACTTTCGCGCGGGACTGCGAGTTCCTGGAGGGCGAGCAGGTGGAGGTTGTGTTCGCGCCTTCGGTGGAAGACATGTATCCGAAGAACAACATCACCTACGTTTCGGTTGAGGGTATGAGCGAGAAGCTGTGTGGCAGGTCGCGGCCCGGGCACTTTCGCGGAGTCACAACCGTAGTGGCGAAGCTGTTCCACATTGTGGAGCCAGGGGTGGCATTCTTCGGGCAGAAGGACGCCGCACAGTGCGCGATCATCCGGCGCATGGTGAGGGATTTGAATGTTCCCGTGGAAATCGCCGTCGGCCCGATTGTGCGGGAGCCGGATGGACTAGCTATGAGTTCTCGTAATGCTTATCTCGGCCCGCAGGAGCGCAAGTCTGCGCTGGCGCTTTCTCGTGCTCTCGGCGAAATGAAGGCCTGTTTTGAACGCGGCGAACGCAGTTCGAGCAAGCTGCTGGAAGCCGGGAAGCTACTATTGTCGCAGGAGGCGGGGGCGCGGTTAGAGTATTTGGAGATTGTGGATCCGGACAGTCTGGAGCCGGTAGGCGCGGTGGAGAAAACTGCGCTGGCTGCATTGGCGGCGTTTGTGGGAAACACACGGCTGATTGACAACGTTCTCCTTTCGCCAGAACGACATTCGTCGGATTTACAAAGCAAAGTCTTAAAGCGCTGAGGTCGCGGAGAACTGCGATGGAGTGCGCAGAGAATCGCTCAATCGGAGAGAACGGTTTCCTCAGGCACGTCGGTGCAGCTTTCGAATTCGAGCCTGTAGCCGTCGGGGTCCGACAAGGTGGTGACCCACATGCCGTTACCGACAAAGGGCCTGGAAGCCTTGATGCCATGGGAAGTAAGCTCTCGATAAATTGCCAGGGCGTCTTCGCAGATGAAGGAGATGGAAACGCCCTCGCCCACTTTTCCCTTGGGCGTCCACGAGTCATGGCCTTCTTTGCGGAACTCCTGAAGCATGAGCGCTGCCCCGCCGTGTTCGAGCCAGCACCAGCGAAGTTTGCCGTCATCGATCCACTTCTTGGTCATTTCGAAACCCAGGCCGTCCACGTAATAGCGGACTGACTCTTCCATGTTTGATACCCGGAAAAACGGTACCGCCTGCTTCACCTTGGTTTCGGTTTTCGTTTCTGTATTGGCGTCCATGGCTGCCTCCGAATGAATCCGAGCGGGCCCCTGCCGTTATAGACGACTTTGGGCCCGTTTAGTTTCAGCTTCCCGGCTTCCTCACTTCAATAATTCTTAGGGGAGGAAAGGCTCGCAGAAAATCCAGGCCGGTGCGGGATGTAACCGCGCCGGCGGCCCTGAAAGCCTTCTCATAGTCTCCGGTCTTGATGAAGTCAGAAATGATCGCCTTACCGCCGGGCTTCAGGACTCGGGCAATTTCGCGGCAGGCCTGATCGCGTCCGGCTCGCGTCGGAATATTGTGAATGCACAGGTTCGATAACACTACGTCAAAGCCGGCGTCGGGAAACTTCATGGCGGAAGCATCGCCGCTCTGGACGTCAACCTTGCCGCGGACTCCCTCGAGATCGGCATTGCGGAGCGTTTTCTCCATGGCGTTGCCGGAAAGGTCCTTGGCGCTCCAGATGTCGATGCCCACGGCCTTGCCGGTGGTCAGCTTCTTGGCGGCGCCAATCATCAACAAACCGCGGCCGGTGCCTACATCGAGCACCGCCTCGCTGCCCTGCCAATCCACCATGCCCAGCATGCGGTCGCGATGGAGAAACTTGCCGTGCTTGGCGTAAATGACCATCAGAACGCCTTCGATCAAGCAGAAAAGTCCGGTTACATACGCTCCCGACTTCCACAGAAAAATGACGGGGCCGATGCGAATCACGGGAAACAAGGAGCCAAGGACCAGCAATAGCGCGCCGATCACGAATAGGTTACGAACTACTCCGGGTGCGTCGATTCCATAGTCGGGCTTGGTGAATGCTTCGGCCATTCGAAAACCATAAACCATGAAAGGCACTAAGGTACACGAAGGAAAACCTAAGAAATCAGGCTCTTGGGCCCGGAGACGAACGTATTCCCCGCAATCACATATCGCCAGGGACGCTCCGCGGCTTTGGTAATGCCGATTCGCGGCGTGGTCAGAGTCTTACTTACGTGATAGCCGTCATCTGCAATAAAGAGATCGGAGTCTGCCGAAGCAAGGTCTTTCTGGTTGTCGCGTTCGCGGGTGATTCCGAACGCCTCGGCCAGCCGGCCGGGGCCGCTTGTCAGGTTGCGCAGATCGCGGGTGCCGTTCTGCGCCAGTCCACGGGCTTTGGCCATGGCCTCAATTCCTACCAGCGGCTCGGCTGCGCGAAACAGGATTCCGCCAGCGGTGCCGTCGGGTAAACAGGAAACATTCAGGCAGTAGTGGTTGCCGTAAATGAAATAGACATAGGCGAAGCCGGGTGGGCCGAAGAGCACGGCATTGCGGGCGGTGCGTCCACCGAAGGAATGCGCGGCCCCATCGCTCTTGCCGAAGTACGCTTCCACTTCCACGATGCGGGCCGCAAGATATTTCCGGGGCTGGTTTCGGACCAGCACTTTGCCCAGTAATTCGCGGCATACGCGCCGCGGGTCACGATTGTAGAACTCACGCGGCAACACCGTTCGCAGGCGTTCGGCGGATATGGTCAGGGTTGCCATCTCGGCCCTCAAATCTAAGCGGCGCCCTTGGTGGCTTCCTTTAACCAGCCGAGAACTTCGTCCGCATGACCCTCCGGCTTCACTTTATGGAAGATGTGCTTGATCTTGCCATCCGGGCCGATGATGAACGTAGTGCGGGCCACCCCCATGTACTTTTTCCCGTACATGTTCTTTTCCTGAATGACGCCGTAGGCGTTGCAAACCTTCTTGTCGGCATCGCCCAGCAGCGTGAACGGCAGGCCGAATTTGTTTTCAAATTTCTTCAACGCTTTGGGCTCGTCCGGGGACACTCCCAACACTATCGCCCCCGCCTTTTCGACTTTCTTGTAAGAATCGCGAAAGCTGCAGGCTTCGATGGTGCATCCCGGGGTATCGGCGCGCGGATAGAAATAAAGCACTACGTACTTGCCTCGAAAGCTCTTCAGCGCGACGCTCTCGCCATTCTGGTTGGGCAAAGTAAACTCCGGGGCTTTATCATTGATATCCATGGCTGTCTCTCCTTCTCGATCAAGGTTATACCGTACCGCTAGGCGGCTCGTCATCTCGGCCGCCTTGGCTGGGATGACGGCCCCGGGAGCGGCGGCTCAAGCGTCCCACAGCGCGAAGGCCAACAAAGGACCGCGCGCATTGGGCCTCATTGAGATGACTAACGGCAAGGCGCGGCTCATTCCCATCGTGATCCTGATTGACGGGGAATACTACGATGCCAGCGCATACAAGGCTTCTCCGGTGCCCATGGCGCTGTGGAGCGACACGGTCTATGAAGGCGTGCACTCGGGGGTTTCCCAGGGCCTGTTCACTGTCACAACTGCGCTTGAAAACCCCGAAACACACGAGTGGCGGGGGGAAGGCACGTGGCTCCCGGCCAGCGCCATCCATGCGAGACCTGCCAGCAAGGAGTCATCGACACCGCGTGGCATGGACGATGACGAAGGACCACCGGTGTTGCGACACGCCGGGGCCGCCAAACCCAAGGCACCGAACGCTGCTCCCGCGACGCCGGCCGCGGCACCCACTCCACCATCCCCGAATCCCCCGCCCGCCGCGGCCGCGCCGGCCGCCCCGTCACCAGCATCGCCACAGCCTCCGGCTAATGAGACAAAACCTGCGGCGCAGCTTCCGCCGGCCGAGCCGGACAATAACATCCCGACTTTGAAGCGTGGCATTCCCGCGCTCCGACCGCCGGAACCATTGACCATGACGCCGATTAACCGGAGCAAACACGGGAATTCGGCGAAAGCCGCTGTGGCGGCGCCAAGCCAAGTTTTCCCGGCGATTTCGGCCCTGGGCGGCGCCGAGTTGCGTCCCTACAGCTACAGCATGACTGCGGAAGAGGAACAACAGTTCCGCAAGAAGATGCTGGCCATGGCAGCGGATGAAGTCCGTGCGCGCAGCCGTTTACTGACGGCGGAAACCGTTCAAACGACCGGGCCCGCAAAGAACGCACATGAGCGGAGATCGGCTCCGGCGAAGCTGCCGCAGCCGACTTTTGAAGACGTAAAACTTCGTGTTTTCGATCTCAATAGCAGCAACGAGCCGATATTGATCTTGAGCGCCAAGGTGCATCTGCCGCAGAGTGCCAAGCCGAAAGAAGCGAACGAACTTCAATACCTTGTGACCCTGGTGGCCCGGCAGGACGTAAATGCCGATTTTGACAAAGTATTCTCCAACGTCACCGACACCAGCCACCTCGACATCATTCCGCAGATGGAGTTGATCGACGCCGTCGATGTCGATGGAGATGGGCCGGGGGAACTGCTTTTCCGCGAGATCTACGATTCGGGGACGGCCTACGTGGTATATCGCGTGATTGGGAACCAGCTCTACGCGCTGTTTCAGGGAACGCCGTGAGGCTGGGGGTTACTTGCCGCTCATCACCAGTTCGCCGTTTTCCACTTTGATGCCATCTACGTTGTCGGGCAGTTTCAGGCGGTCGCGCTGCTCGCTGAGCCGCTTCTGTAAGGCATCGTTCACCAGCGAAACCGGAATGTTGAGATCGCCGACCTTAAACTCGGTGGGATCGAAAGTCGCATAGCCGTCTTTCGAACCAAGGTGTCCAGCAAGTGTGACGTACACGTCTTTACCGCCGATTTGAGTCACAAACTGGCCGCGGGCCACGTCACCATCAAAGCTTACCTGGTAGTCCTTGACTTCGGGCTGACCCGGGCCCATGGGAGCGTCAGCCGAAGAGGGAGGCGTTCCGGGAAGGCTGGCGCCTGACGCCGCCGGCTGAGAGGGTTGGCCTTGAGGAAGTGGAATCGCTCCCGCGGCCTGCGCCAGCGCCGCACTAATTTCATCTGAGCTCAGGTGGACCTCGGCGGGAGCCTGACCGGGCTGCTTCGGCTGCTCAAACTGCTCGACCTTTTGCTGGAACGATTCAGCTTTGGCTGCGGCGACCGCCGGAGGCATCGGCGGCGCAACCGGGTGCGGCTTCTTCAGCACTAAGATGATGGCAATCAACGAACTGCCCAGCGTGGCCACGCTGATGATGCGGTCCCATTTCCAAGTCTTCATGCATCAATGGTAACGGGCGAAACACCAGGTTCTTAGGTGACGGAAGATACTGTCCGGCGGGTCATTCAGAGGTTACAGAGGTTCAACCAGTTAGCCCTGCCTGCGGGAGCGTTTTCAGCTATCCAGTTTCTTAGCCAGCAACTCGTTCACCATCTGAGGATTCGCCTGGCCCTTGGAGGCCTTCATCACCTGGCCCACAAAGAAGCCCGCAACGGTCTTCTTGCCGGTGCGGTACTGCTCTACCTGCCTGGGATTGGCGGCGACAATTTCGTCGATGATCTTCTCGATGGCAGCGGCATCTGTGATTTGCTGTGGCTTTTCTTCCTCGTACATCGCAGGAAAATCCTGGTTGCGCTCGAAACACAGGTCGTAAAGATCCTTCAGCATCTTGCCGGAGATGGCGCCGTTTTCCACCAAATCCGCTGACAGCGCTATGCCCTTCATCGAAATGGGTGAGCCTGAGATCTCCAAACCCCGCGCTTTGAGCCGCCCCATCAACTCACTCTGCACCAGGTTGGCCACGCGCTTGGGATTTTTCGCGGCCTTGGCGGCGAGTTCGAAGTCGTCTGCCAGGGTCTTTGACGCCGTCAGCACCTCAGCGTCGTACTGAGTGATTCCGTAATCGGCGATCATGCGCTTCCGCCGGAACTCAGGCAGTTCCGGCAGACTGCGGCGGATTTCCAATTGCCACTTATCGTCCACCACCAGCGGCAGGAGGTCGGGCTCGGGGAAATAGCGGTAGTCGTGGGCTTCTTCCTTCGAGCGCATGCTGTAGGTCTTGCCCTCGGCGGAGTTATACAGCCGGGTCTCCTGCGTGATCTTGCCGCCGGACTCGAGCAGTCCGATCTGGCGGCCGATTTCATATTCCAGGGCATCCCGGATAAAGCGAAAAGAATTGACGTTCTTGATTTCGGTCTTGGTGCCCAACTGCTTCTGGCCGCGCGGCCGCACGCTCACGTTGGCATCGCAGCGCAGCGAGCCTTCTTCCATGTTGCAGTCGCTGACCCCGGTGTAAAGAATGATTTCCTTCATCCGCGTGAGGTACTCGTAGGCCTCGTCGGATGACGCGATTTCCGGTTCGCTCACGATCTCGATCAGCGGCACCCCGCTGCGGTTAAGATCGATGGCGGTCTTCTCGGCGGAATCGGCGAAGCCTTCATGCAGGCTCTTGCCGGCGTCTTCTTCAAGATGCAGGCGGGTGATGCCGATTTTCTTCGGGCCGATGTCGATGGCGCCGAACTCGGCCAGCGGCTGGTCATATTGCGAAATCTGGTATCCCTTGGGCAGGTCGGGATAGAAATAATTCTTGCGGGCAAAGATTGAAACCGGATTGACCCGGCAGTTCAGGGCCATCGCTGCCAGCACCGCAAACTCCACCGCCTTACGATTCAACACCGGGAGCGCCCCGGGCAGGCCGAGACACACCGGGCATACATTCGTGTTTGGAGGTGCGCCGAAACGGGCCGAGCAGGAGCAGAAAATCTTAGTCACGGTCAGCAACTGAACATGGACTTCGAGGCCAATCACGGGCTCGTACTTCGCGCGGGCTGCGACTGAACTCTCCGGCGTCGTGACCATTACCAGCGATTATAGAGGGTTGGCTTGCTAGGGCTTGCCAGGGGCGCTGAGATATTTCTCCAGGGGTACGTCGAAATACATCAACTCGTGGCCTTTGGAATCGAGCACGCGGTTCAAATAAAAGTGGGCGCCGGCCAGCGGCGCCGATATGCCTGAAACATCGAAAAACATGAATCCGCATTGCGTGCTGTGGGGTTCGACGGCGCGGGCGGCAAAACGCGAGTTTAGGATCTCGTCCTGCGCGTCTTTGGAAACGCCGCCGTTTTTCTTTCTTGGCCAGGGCAGCGGATTGGCGGAAGGTCCGGTAGACGGCGTGCGGGTGATGCGCCGGTAAATATCGTCTTCGGTCGCCTCTGGGATCTTCGTACGATTCACAGTCACCAACTCTGCGGTCGCCTCGGTCAGTGACACGGGCTGGTCGCCGTCATTGGTAATCACCACAAAAATCGGCACGAATCCGACGTCGCTGTATCGGACTGAGAAGATGGCGGCTTTGTCCGCCATGTCGTAGGGATCGAGTGCCAGCGTAACTTTCTCATTCGCGTGCTCGTCGTGCGCGGGATAGCTCCGAGCGGCTTGAGGCGTCGGCATAATGAAATGTTTGCCTGCCCAGCATAGGGTTGTAAGCAGCAAAGTAGCCGCGAACATAGCGCGCGCACGTGGAGCATGGGGACCGCGGTTCAGCATAGGATTTCGATTATAGGATGCAAGCGGCGCAGGAAGCGGTGCCAGCCTGGCCGATGTGCAGTTAGAATGTCCCTTCCCGCATGTATCTGCTTTACAGCGCGCTGCTGGCCGCCGGATTGCTCCTGTCCCTACCCTACTGGCTGTGGCAGATGGCTCGCCATGGAAAATACCACGTGGGGCTGGGCGAACGCCTGGGCTTGGTTCCAGGACGCCTGCGGGCACAATCGTCCAAGCCGGTGATTTGGATCCACGCGGTTTCGGTCGGCGAAGTGATGGCGGTGAGCGGGTTGGTGGCGGAACTGTGCAGGCGGCTGCCTGAGCATCGGGTCGTGGTTTCGACCACGACCGATACTGGACAGAAGCTGGCGCGCAAGCATTTTGGCGAAGACAACGCCTTCTACTTCCCCATGGATTTTGGCTTCGCGATCCGGCCTTATTTGCGGGGGTTGCGTCCGAAACTCATGGTGATTGCGGAGACTGAATTCTGGCCCAATTTTCTTCGTCTGGCGCATGCGAGTGGAGCGCGGATCGCTGTAGTCAATGCGCGTATCTCCGACCGGTCTTTTCCGCGCTACCGAAGGTGGCGTTTTCTGCTGAAGGGCGTGCTCCAGGTGGTTGACATGTTTCTGGCACAAACCGAAAGCGATGCCCGCCGGCTGGGCGAGATTGGCGCGCCCGCCGAACGAGTGCGAGTCAGCGGCAATTTGAAGTTCGACGTTCCCCCGCCCGCCACGCCGCCGATCGTTGCCAGCCTGCGGGCTGCGCTCGGAGATGGGCCGGTCATCGTCTGCGGCAGCACGGTGGAAGGGGAAGAGCCGCTACTGTTGCGGGCCTTCGAAAACATTTTGGCCAGCTATCCGAACCCGGTGATGATATTGGCGCCACGGCATCCCCAACGTTTTGCCGAAGTTGCGCGATTGTTGGAGTCGCTGAGTATCCGCTTCTGGCGGCGATCACTCTGGGACGGCGATGCACTCGCCGGTGGGGTGCTGCTGCTCGATAGCATCGGCGAATTGGCGGCGACTTATTCGCTGGCTGACGTTGCCTTCGTCGGTGGAAGCCTGGTGCCACGCGGCGGACACAATATTATTGAGCCTGCGTTATATGGCGTTGCCATCGTGGTGGGCGATCACACCGAAAATTTCCGGGACATCGTGAGCCTGTTTCAAAGCCGCGATGCGGTTCGCATCGTCGGCCCGGCTGAGCTTCCCCTGGTTCTTATGGAGCTGATTTCCGACCCAGGGGCTCGCGCCGAGCTTGGCCGGCGCGGGGCTGAGACCCTGCGATTACAAAGCGGCGCGACGCTCAGAACGGCGGACGCTCTCGAACGGTTGCTCACACCCGCGGACGAGGGCGCCCGCGCCACACCATGAATCCCCTGGCCGCCATCTACGGCGCGGGCGTCAGCCTGCGAAATAGACTCTATGATCGCGGTACGCTCCCGCAGAAGCAACTGGACGGGCCGGTTGTCAGCATCGGAAACCTGTCGGTCGGCGGGTCGGGCAAGACTCCGTTCATCCTGCTGCTCGGCGAATTGCTGAAGGCGCGCGGTGTGAAGTTTGACGTCTTATCGCGCGGATACGGCCGCCAGTCGCGCGGCGCAATGTTGGTGGATTCCGGCGGCTCCGCCCGTGAGTTCGGTGATGAGCCCCTGCTGATCGCCCGCCGCCTGGGCGTTCCCGTGATCGTGGGCGAGGAGCGGTACCAGGCCGGCGTCATTGCGGAGCGCAATTTTGGGGCACAGCTGCATTTGCTCGATGACGGCTTTCAGCATCGCGAGCTGGCGCGCGATTTCGACATCGTCCTGGTTACACCCGAAGACGCCCGAGACCGTCTGCTGCCCGCCGGACGGTTGCGCGAACCGCTCAGCTCCTTGCGCCGGGCCCATGCCGTGGTACTCACCAGCGGCGCTTCATTGGAAGCCTTCCCACTGAAAGAAAAACTGGTTTGGCGGGTGCGCAGGGGCATCGTCCCCAGGAACCTGCCCAGCCGCCCAGTGGTCTTTTGCGGCATTGCGCGCCCGCAGAATTTTGTCTTGCAGTTGCGTACGGCGGGCGTTGAACCCGCCGCCGAAGCCTTTTTCGGCGATCATCATGCCTACACCGGGAAGGACGTCCGCGATCTGCTGTCGCTGCGCGAGAAGAGCGAGGCGGATGGCTTCGTTACCACTGAAAAAGACGCGGTGAATTTGGCGGAATTTCTGCGTGCTCTTGATCCGTTGGCGGTGGTCCCCGTGAAAATGGAATTGGTGGACGCGGCTAACGCAGTGGATACCATGCTGCGCGCGATCGCCGAACCCAGGCAGCAATCGTGAGAGAATTCACTTTGTAAGTTCACGGCAGCAGCAAATATGCCGAAACATTCCCACGAATCCGATCGCCTGAAGAAGATTGTCGAGTCATTCCCCAACATCACGGTGACCGTGGTGGGGGACCTCGTAGCCGACGAATTCATCTACGGAGAAATTTCCCGCGTCTCGCGCGAGGCGCCGGTGCTGATTCTGAAACATCGCGAACGGACGGTGGCGCCAGGCGGCGGCGCCAATGCCATCACTAACCTTGCCGATCTCGGAGTGAACGTGCTGCCGGTCGGCGTGGTCGGGGACGACGAACCCGGGCGCCTCTTGATCAAGGCGTTCCGCCACAAGCACATTGCTCTGACGGGAGTGTTGAAAGACAAGGCTTACACCACGGTCACGAAGACGCGGATACTTGCCGGCATGACGCATACTGCGCGGCAGCAAGTCGTGCGAGTGGATCGCGAACCCGAGACCGAACCGACACCGCATCTGAAGCGGGAGTTGATTCTGGCCGCGCGCCAATACGCCCGCGTTTCCGATGCTCTGCTGATCTCGGATTACGGGTACGGTGCGGCGAGTCCGGCAATCCTAAACGCAATCCGCGAACGCGGCCGCCTGGCGCGCATCCCGGTGGTCCTCGATTCGCGTTACCGGATGTTGCAATATTCCGGCATTGCTGCGGCTACGCCCAACGAACCCGAGGTGGAAGCCGCCCTCGGCTCAAAAATCGGCAACGACTGGCAGCGGCTGTGCCTGGCGGGTCAGGAGATTCAGTCGCGCATGAAACTGCAATCGCTTGTCATTACGCGCGGGCGCGACGGCATGGTCGCATTCTCGAGCAAGCACAAGCCTGTCGACATTCCGATTTTCGGCTCCGATCAAGTCGCCGACGTAACCGGCGCGGGAGACACGGTCATCGCCACGTTTACAGCTGCCCTTGCGGCCGGCGCCAGCACCGAGGAATCCGCTCAACTGGCGAACTACGCCGGAGGGCTCGTAGTAATGAAGCGCGGCACGGCGACGGTTTCGCAGCGCGAGCTGCTGCAAGCCATCGAGCAGGCGGGACCGCGAACGCGGCCCCATTGAAATCTTCATGGCCACAAGCAAAATCCTGACCCGGGAAGCTCTGCAACGGCGGGTGGCAGAGTGGCGCGGCGCCGGCGAGTCCATCACTCTGGCCAACGGCTGCTTCGATTTGTTTCATGTCGGGCACGTGCGCTATCTGCGTGCAGCCAAAGCGCTGGGCGGACGTTTGATTGTTGCCGTCAACTCTGATGATTCGGTGCGGGCGCTGAAGGGTGATGGACGTCCGCTGATGCCCGCGGAAGAACGCGCTGAAATTCTCGCCGCTTTTGAAGATGTGGACGCGGTGGTCATATTTCCCGAGCCCGACGTGCGGGCGCTAGTCCATGAAATTCGCCCCAACATCCAGGCAAAAGGCACTGATTACACTACCGACAGCGTGCCCGAGCGCGATGCGGTCGCCGAGTATGGCGGGAGGGTGGAAATTGTGGGCGATCCCAAAAATCATTCCGCTACCGAGATGATTCGTACACGTCTTCGACGACAATCTTGAGCATGCAATCCCCCGCTTCCGAGACTTCGGGCCCGCCATCTGCAATCCGGCGGCTGCTGATCGTGCGCCTCGGATCCATGGGCGACATTTTACACACTCTGCCGGCAGTCACCGCGCTGCGAAACGCGTTTCCGGAAGCCACCATCGGCTGGCTCGTGGAGGAACGCTGGGCGGAGTTGTTGTGTACTTTGGCCGAGCCTCGCCATGGCTCGAAATCGCCGCGTCGACCGTTGGTTGACCGGTTACACACCGTTGATACCAAGAAATGGCGGAACGCGCCTTTTTCTCCACAAAGCTGGGAGCGAATTGGTGCCGGCCTCAGCGAGCTTCGCGCTCCTAAATATGAACTGGTTGCGGATTTCCAGGGCGCTGCGCGGTCCGCGCTACTGGCGCGATTGTCGAAAGCCCCCATCGTGTACGGAGCGAGGCAGCCGCGCGAGAATGTGGCCAGTATGTTTTACACGCGTCAGGTGATGACCCGCGGCCTTCATGTCGTGGAGCAAAATTTGTCGCTTGCTGAGGCGGTGGCTGAACAGCCGCTGGAAATGCCAAAAATTGAGCTTCCCTATGATGAAGCTGCGGAAAAGCATTGCGATGACTGGCTGAGGAGCGAAGGGCTTTCCAACTTCGTGCTGCTCAACCCCGGCGCGGGATGGGGCGCCAAGCAATGGCCTGCCGAGCGCTTCGGCCTTGTCGCCCAACAACTGGCAGCCGACGGCCTGAAGGCTCTCGTCAACTTCGGCCCCGGCGAACAGGAGCTTTCGCAGGCGGTCGAAACGGCCAGTGCCGGCACAGCGACAGCGGTCAGTTGTACACTCACCGAACTGATTTCGCTGACCCGACGGGCGAAGCTGTTTATTGGAGGAGATACCGGCCCTATGCACTTGGCTGCTGCATTGGCGATTCCAGTGGTGGCAATCTTTGGTCCAACTAACCCGGCGCGCAATGGACCTTTCGGAACAAGGAGCATCGTCCTGCGAAATTCACTCAGCCCCACCACCCACGCGCGCCGCGCCCGGCCCGATCCAGGCCTGCTCGAAATCAGCGCTGCCCAGGTGGTTGATGCAGCGCGGGAACTCCTAAGGAGCCTCCGTGGTTAGCTGGTCGAGAATCGCGCGACGCACCCGAGTTCCATTGGGCTTTGTCGTGACCGCAGTTTATTTTTGGCTTGCCGATCCCATTCCCCTGTCGCTGTTGGTGGGTGCTTTATTCGTCATCCCGGGGTTGCTGATCCGCGCGCTGGCCTCGGGCCACGTGCAGAAGAACGAGCGTCTGGCGATGACCGGACCGTATGCATATACTCGCAATCCTCTCTACCTCGGGTCGTTTATCATGGCCTTGGGCTTCGTGTTCGCCGCCAGAAGCTGGTGGATTGTGGCAATTCTGATTCTGATGGCCATCACCATCTACCTGCCGGTGATTCGCGCGGAGGAAACCTTCCTGGCACAGCATTTTCCCGAGTTTGCAGAATACGTGCGCCGGGTGCCGCGCCTGGTGCCAACTCTGCCGGGCAGGCAGCGCTGGGAATTTTCCTGGGACCTGTATCGTAAGCATCGGGAGTACAATGCCACGCTGGGTGCAGTCGCGATCATGGCGGCCCTTGCCATAAAGTTGTGGCTTTCACGGTAAGTGGTTGCGAGGACATCCCGCAACCACGCATGAGCGTCTTATCAGTTACGGTCGCGAAGCGAAAATGGGGCGTCTCCTTACAGTCAGAGTGGTGTGGCATTTATGCGCGTTGAGCGCGTGCCTCTCGCTTGCGCAATCGGCGCCATCGCAATCGGGCAAAAGCGGTCTTCCTGCCGTTGGCGCTGCCCCGTTTGCACAAGTCCTTCCGCCTCCACCGAACTATCATTTTCCCGATGGTGAGACGTACGTTTATAGCGTGGAGTGGCACATGTTCACCGCGGGGCTTGCGAAAGTAACGCTGCGGCCCGAAGGCTCCGAGCAGCACGTCATTGCGACCGCAGTGTCCGCCGGATTCGTGAACGCGCTATACAAAGTGAATGATCGCTTCGAAGCGTTCTTCGACCCCCGCAAGTTTTGCTCGCTTAGAGTCTCAAAACATTCTGAGGAAGGTTCACACTCGCGGCAGGTGGAACTGCATTTCGATTACTCCCATGGCAAGAGCGTGGCGGATGAAAAGAACCTGAAGACCGGCGAGAGCAAACACGCTGAAAACGACATCCCGGATTGCGTCACGGATGTGGTCAGCGGCTTTTACTATTTGTCAACCTTGTCGCTCCAGGAAGGTAATAGCTATGCCTTTCCGATCAATGATGGCGGCAAGACCACCGAGGTCACAGTGCGGGTGGAAGGGCATGAGCAGGTGAAAGTCCCGGCGGGAACATTTCAAACCCTGCGGGTGAAAGCCGAGCCCACGTCCGGCGCTCTCAAGGGGAAAGGCACCGTCTGGACGTGGTACACCGCCGATGAAAAACGTATTCCGGTGCAAATGCGATCGAAGCTAGGCTGGGGCACCTTGCTGTTCCGGCTACAGAGAGTCGAAAAATAGCCATAGCCGGATCTTCGCCGACCCAGTGCATCCAATCAGATCTCAGCTGGTCCAAACTCCCCAGATTCGCCCTCCTGCACCTTCGTGTGGAGGCCTCATTTTCATGCGTTGCTTTCGTTCTTCCCGGTGGAGGATAATCTAAACGCGCTAATTCTGTGACCTGGTGAATCTTCCCAATTCCATCACGCTCACCCGCATCGTCAGCATCCCGCTGCTGATTTGGATTCTCTCCACCAATCGCTTTCAAAGCGCCGGCGGGGAAAAGGAACTGTTGGCATCGGCCCTGTTTATACTGGCGTCCATTACCGACGGCATTGACGGCTACCTGGCCCGCAAGCGCGGACAGATTACCACCATGGGGATGTTGCTGGATCCGCTCGCCGACAAGCTGCTGATCGCCGCTGCCTTCGTCACCTTGGTACAGTTCAACCCCACTCTGGTTCCCGCCTGGATTGCCGTCATCATCATCGGCCGGGAATTCCTGGTCAGCGGACTGCGCGCGATCGCCGCTTCCGAAGGCTTCACTATCGAAGCCAGCAATCTCGGCAAGTTCAAAATGCTGGTGCAAAGCATTTCCGTGGTGGCTGTAATTCTCGATCATCGCTGGACAGAGTGGCCGGTGTATGGGCCTTACATTTTTCCAGTTCACTGGATCGCGCGGCTGGCCATCTGGTTCATGGTGGTGTTGTCGCTGATTTCCGCCGGAGATTATTTCATCGCCTTCTGGTCAAAGATCGACCGCCAGGTGGTGAGAAGCCGCCGCCGCGCTTTCGTGCTGAGCCGACGAAGGAAGCGCGATGTCGCCGCCACTTGAGTCCTCCGGCCCCCATGAATACACCCAGGACGAGCGCGCTATCCTTTTGAGACTGGCTCACGCCTCAATTGAGGCAGCTTTGGAAAAACGCCAGATCTCGCTTGACCCTCCCTCCCAACACCTCGCCGAGCCGCGCGGGGCCTTCACCACCATTTATTTCAAGAAACGATTGCACGGTTGCGTAGGGTACGTGTTCCCGGTGGCATCGCTGTATCGCACAGTCGCGGAAACCGCCCGGGCCGCGGCCTTCGAAGACACTCGCTTCCTGCCCGTGACTCGGGAGGAGGCTCCGAGGCTCGAAGTTTCACTCAGCATTTTGTCGGCGCTGCAAACCGTCCGGCCAGAAGAAGTGGCGATTGGCCGTCACGGCCTGGTGATCAGTCACCACGGGCGCCGTGGCCTGCTCCTGCCTCAGGTCCCGGTCGAGAATGGATGGGAGCGCGTGACTTTTTTGGAGCACACCTGCCGCAAAGCCGGCCTGCCGCCCGACGCTTGGCAGCAAGGCGCAACCATTGAAGTTTTCACCGCGGAAGTATTCGAGGACGAAGAGATGAAGTGAGTCTGCTTCGCCGGCACTGGACACTCCACGGTGTTATGGCGCGGGGTTGCCTTCAAAATCGGAGGCTCGAACCGCAATCTAGGTCCTAGTCGAATAATCCTGCACCAACTTCGCCAGGGCCTTCACGTTCTCAACCGGGGTTTCGGGCAAGATTCCGTGGCCCAGATTAAAAATATGTCCAGGGCGACCGTCGGCACGGTGAAGAATATCGAGAGCGCGGGATTGAAGTTCCGCCCAGCCGGCAAAGAGCAGTACCGGATCGAGATTGCCCTGTACAGCTTTCTTGTTACCCAGCCTGGCCCAGCCTTCATCGAGTGGAATGCGCCAGTCGAGGCCAATCACATCGGCGCCGCTCCCCTGCATGGAGGGCAAAAGCATGGCGGTATCCGTGCCAAAATAAATGACCGGGACCCCGGCAGCTTGCAGCTTCTTCACCAGTTCGGTAGTGCGCGGCAATACGTAACGGCGATAGTCCTCGATGCTCAGGCAGCCCACCCAGCTATCAAAAATCTGGATGGCATCCGCGCCCGCGTTGACCTGTTCGGCGGCGTACTCGGAAGTGACGGCGACCAGTTTGCGCAGTAGTTCGTCCCAGATTTCCGGGGACGAGTACATTGTCTTCTTGGTGTGGACGTAATTGCGCGAGCCGCCGCCTTCAATCATGTAACTGGCAAGGGTAAAAGGCGCGCCACAAAATCCGATCACTGGAAGCCGGTTGCCGAAGTGCCGGCAGACCAGGCGGACGCCTTCAGCGACATACCCCAGATCGGCTGCATGATCTGTCCGCAGGCGGGTAACGTCTGCTGCGGACCGAATCGGCTTTTCGATGACTGGACCCTCACCGGCGGAAAAATGAAACGGCAGCCCCATGACTTCGAGCGGCAGAAGCAGATCGGCGAAGATGATGGCGGCGTCCACTCCCAGGATTTCCGTCGCGGTGACGGTGACTTCCGCCGCGATCCTGGGCTGCTTGCAAATCTCAATGAGGGAATACTGCTTTCGGACGGTGCGGTATTCCGGCATATAGCGTCCGGCTTGGCGCATGAACCACACCGGAGTCCGATCGACGGGCTGGGCCCGGCAGGCCTTCACGAAGCGGGATTCGGGCGCTGACATGGAACTCTAAATCTAGCATGCCCTTTCGAGTGCGCAGGCATCAAGAAAGATAACGCCGGGTTGGCCCGGGTTGAGCCTATGATTTAGAAGTTCGGAGGAGGTGCTGGCATGGCTGCGAGCCAGGTAGTGCTATATTTCGAGAGGCAAGAGGATGCTTTGCTGTTCGCCCTGGCGGCTAGTTCAGCCATGTCGGCGGAAGGGCCGACGCGGGCGAAAGAGGCGGGCGTCAAGATCGCGAACGAACTCTGCAAAGCCAGCCGGATTACCACTGAGGGAGTATTGAACAGCGCCGACGTGGAAGAAGATGACCGGCGAAAACCGCTCCGCCACAAAGTTGCATAGGCTGGCTTAATCCGACCAGGGTTGGGGGTGGCGGTCCCAGCGATGCTGCCGCAACCTGCGCAAGAGTGCGGCATCCACCGGGCCGGCCAGGCTGGCTGCATGGTTTTCCCGCACATGATTCGAGCGCCTCATGCCCACGATGGTCGTGCTGACCACCGGGTTTGAAAGGATAAATCGCAACGCCATCTCAGCCAGGGTCATGTTTCCCGGCAGAATCCTCTTCAGTTTGTCCACTCTCGCTACGGTCTGCCGGAGATTTTCCCGGCCAAAATAACGCGAGCGCCAGTCGTTTTCGGGAAAGCTAGTTTCGATTGTCAGCCCGCCCCCGAGACTGCCTTCATCCAACGGCACACGGGCGATCACTCCTATGTTCAGTTCGCGGCACACGGGGAAAAGCTGGTCTTCCGGGGACTGATCGAAAATGTTATAGATCACCTGAACGCAGTCCACCAGGCCAGTGCGCAGCGCGCGAATACCGTTGTCTGATTCCCAGCGATTCAGGCTCAGGCCGAAGCAACGAATCCAGCCGCTGCCCTTGAGTTTCTCGACCGTCTTGCGGAAGTCGGGCTCGTCGGTCCAGCTATCATCCCAGACGTGGAATTGGAGCAGATCAATGGATTCCGTCCCCAGCTTTTCGCGGATCAGGCGGGCGTATTCCATAACGTGGTCCATGGGGAAGACGTCCTGGTATTTATCTTTGGCGGAGGCCGGCCACTTGTCATTCAGCGGCGGAATCTTTGAAGCGGCATACAGGCGTTTGCCGCGATTGTGGGCGATAGTCTCTCCGAGCAGGGCATCGCTGTGGCCATTGCCGTAAGCCCAGGCGCTGTCGAAAAAGTTGCAGCCCAGATCGACGGATAGTTGTAGAGCGGCCAGGGATTGGCCATCGTCGGAGCCGGTCCAATCGCCCATACCCCAGAGTCCATGGGCAATTTCGCTGACTTCGAAACCGGTGCGGCCCAAGGCTCGATAATTCATGGCTGCTCCGCTTTCAGAATTGATTTCAATTCGACCATGCTTTCGCGGTAATTCGCCACATGATCCGTTTGACAGACTCGCCGGTCAGTTTTTAACATGGAAAGTTCACTCCGAAGTTGCCAAGGACGGACTGTTTCGCAATGTGTAAATGGCGCATCTTACCTTCTGCAAGAAAATCATATGATCTCAGTCAGAGAGCTTACCAAGAAGTACGCGCGTAATCTTGCGGTTGATCACATTTCCTTCGAAGTCCAGAAGGGCCAGATCGTCGGCTTTCTGGGGCCAAACGGCGCCGGGAAGACGACCACCATGCGCATGCTGACATGCTTTTTGCCACCCACGTCGGGAGGCGCGACGGTGGCTGGATTCGACGTGCTGGAGCAGTCGCTGGAAGTCAAGAAGCGCATCGGATATCTTCCGGAATCTCCCCCGCTGTACCCCGAAATGGAAACTGGCGAATATCTGACATTTGTGGGCAGGCTCAAAGGCCTTTCCGGGGCGGAACTCAAAAAACGGGTCGATTACGTTAGCGAGCGCTGCTCGGTTGCCGATGTGAGAAACAAGCTGCTGGGGCGTCTTTCGAAAGGATATCGACAGCGCGTGGGTTTGGCCCAGGCGATCATCCATAATCCTGATGTGTTGGTGCTCGACGAACCCACAGCCGGCCTCGACCCCAAGCAGATCAATGAGACCCGCGATCTGATCAAGGGGCTGGCGGGAGACCACACCATTATTCTCAGCACGCACATCCTGCCCGAGGTTGAACAAACCTGCGAGCAGGTCATCATCATTACCAAGGGCAAGCTGGTGGCCACGGATTCTGTGAGCAATCTGCAAAACCGGGCGCGGGGAGCGGAATCGTTGCTGGTGGAAATTGGTTCGCGCGATGGAGCGCTGGAACCGGCGATCGTCGTCAACCGGTTGCAACAGCTTCCAGGGGTGAGCCGTGCACAACTCAAGACCAGCCACGGAAACCGCAATGTCTTTGAAGTGGAGAGCCAAAAAGGCTTCGCCCGTGGCGAACTGGCACGGGCCGTGGTGCAGGCGGGGTGGGACCTGAACGAGTTGCGGCCGGCAGCGGTGAGCCTGGAAGAGATATTCCTGCAACTCACCGGGGCGGAAGCCTCAAGCAAGGGAGCGGCCTAAATGCGGAATACCTGGATCATCTGGCGCAAAGAGCTGCGCAGTTATTTCGTCTCACCGGTAGCGTATCTGCTGCTGACTATGTTCGCGCTGATTTTTGGGTTCTTTTTCTGGAACGCCCTGGGCTACTTCGTGATGATGGGCATGGAATCGCAGATGCGCGGCCAGCCCATGCCCATGAACCTGAATGAAGAAGTCATACGGCCGCTGCTGTCGAATGCCAGCGTCATTGGTCTGTTTTTCATTCCCATGATCACCATGCGCCTGTTCGCCGAGGAAAAGCGCAGCGGAACCATAGAGTTGCTGGCCACGTCGCCCATCCGCGACCTCGAGATCATCATGGGCAAATGGCTGGCGGCGCTAACCATGTATGCCTGCATGCTTTTGTTCACAGCGCTGAATTTTGCATTTTTATTCAAGTACGGCAATCCGGACTGGAAGCCGCTGGCCATTGGCTATCTCGGTCTGCTGCTACAAGCGGGTGGTCTGCTGGCAATCGGCACGTTTATCTCGACGCTCACCAAGAATCAGATCATTGCCGGGGCAGCGACGTTCGGAGCGTGCCTTTTGCTGTGGGTGCTGGAGTGGGTCAGTGGATACGAAACGGCAACCTGGGCCCAGGTACTGGCGTACATGTCGGTGATTACCCATTTCGAGTCGTTCGCCAAAGGCGTGCTCGACTTAAAGGATGCCATCTTTTATCTAACTGTGATTTTCCTGGGACTGTTCTTCACCGCGCGGTCCATGGAATCTCTGCGCTGGAGGTCGTAAGTGAACACGGAGCTGCTGAAAGCGAGACAGACCCGGTATGTGGCCTACGCCACTGTCTATGTAGTGGTGGTCTTGGCCGCGGTGGTGATCGCGAATTTTTTGGCCAACCGGCATGACAAAACCTACGACGCGACCGCGAACAAGCGTTACAGCCTGTCGGAGCAGACGGCGAAGATCGTCAAGGGCTTGAAGCAGGACGCCACCATCACCTATTTCGACCAGTCCACACGCTTCCAGCGGGCGAAAGATCTGCTCAACGAGTATTCGAATCTTTCCCCGAAAATCCACGTGGACTACGTGGATCCGGACAAGCAGCCGCAACAAACGCGGGAAGCCGGGGTCACAAATTATGGAACCGCGCTGGTGCAGGTAGGCGCCAACAAAGAACAAGCCAAGAGCTTTACCGAAGAGGGCATCACCGGGGCGATCATCCGCACCTTGAAGCACACCACCCGCACAGTGTGTTTTGTGACGGGCAGCGGTGAGCACCAAATCGACGAGTCCGACCGCAACGGCTATTCGCGCTTCAAAGACCTGCTGGGCAAGGACAACTACGAAGCCAGGTCGGTTGATCTGCTGCAGAAGGCGGAGGTACCGGGCGACTGCACCGTGCTGGTGGTCGGTGGCCCCACTCATGATTATCAGCAGCCTGAAGTCGATGCTCTTAAGAAGTATGTGGAGAATGGCGGGCGAGCGCTATTCATGTTGGATCCTCCGTTAAAGGTTGGCCGCTCCATAACGGCAGACAACGATGCGCTCACCAGTCTGCTGCAGACTTGGGGCGTGACTCCTGAGAAAGACCTGATTCTCGATCTGAATCCCATCGGACAGTTGTTGGGTGTGGGACCGCAAGTCGCGCTGGTGAGAAGCTATGACTCGCATGCGATCGTGGACGGAATGAAGGGAACGGCCACCGGGTTCCCGCTGTCCCGTTCGCTTGATATCAAGAACGGAGACAAGACTTCCGTCCAGAAGTTGTTTGATTCGTCAGATACCAGTCTTGCGACGAGCAACTTGAGTTCTCCGGCGGTCGATCCCAAGGACCCAAAGAACAAGAAGGGCCCCCTGACCATTGCCGCGGCCGCGACCTACAACACCGGGAAGCAGGATTCACAGGGCCGGTTTGTGGTCGTCGGAAGTTCGTCGTGGGCGGCTAACTCGTTCATCAATTTCAACGGCAACAGCGATCTGGCATTGAATGCGGTGGATTGGCTCTCGTCGGATGAAGACTTGATCTCCATTCGTCCGAAAGAACGGGAGGACCGCCGCATTACGATGACCCAGGCGCAGGTGAACCTGGTGAGAATCACCAGCCAATTCCTCTTGCCGCTGTTTGTAGTAGTGATGGGAGTTTCGGTGTGGTGGAAGCGGAGATGACAGGCGTCGAAGAAAGATGAAAATACGTGGGTTCATGGTTGCGGTGGTTGTTTTGGCAGGTCTGACGGGAGCGCTGTACTGGTCAAACCACCAGAAGCCGGCGGAGACAGCGGAGGCCTCGGCTGACGCTGCGCCGAAAATTCTTTCGCTCAAGCAAGACGATATTTCGAAAATCGATCTGAAGCGAAAGGGCGCTGATGATCTGGTGTTGGCCAGAGATGGTTCCGGAAAATGGCGGATCACCGCGCCCCAAACCCTAAGCGTCGATCAAAGCACGGTTTCTCCGATGCTTTCGAGCCTCTCGACTTTGACCGCGGAACGATTGGTGGAAGAGAAAGCCAGTGACCTGGAGCAGTATGGTCTCAGCGATCCCGCGCTCACGGCGGCCATCACCGAAAAGAACAACAAAACCCAGGAGTTGTTGCTCGGGGATAACACTCCGGCGGGAGGTGCGGTCTTTGCCAAGTTGGAGGGCGATCCGCGGATTTTTACCATCGCCAGCTACAACAAAGGGAACATCGACAAGAGCGCCAACGATCTCCGGGACAAGCGCTTGCTGACCGTGGATGCCGACAAGATCAGTAAAGTCGAACTGATTACCAGGAAAGAAGACATCGAATTCGGACGTAACAAAGACGCGTGGCAGATTGAGAAGCCAAAACCCTTGCGGGCCGACGGGTCTCAGGTCGAAGAACTGGTGCGCATCCTCACTGAAGCTCGAATGGACTTGAGCGGCACTGCCGAGGATTCCAAGAAAGCAGCGTCGGCGTTTAGTGCGGGAACTCCCGTCGCGACCGCGAAAGTGACGACTGAATCGGGGACGCAGGAACTTCAGGTCCGCAAGAGCAAGGACAACTATTACGCTAAGTCGAGCGCCGTAGAAGGTGTGTACAAAGTGGCCGGCGCCGTTGGCGCCGGGCTGAATAAGAGCCTGGATGATTTTCGCGACAAGAAGCTGTTCGATTTCGGATTTAGCGATCCCAATAAGATTGAGATCCACGACCAGGCTAAGAGCTATTTTCTCAGCAAAGGCGGCAATGATTGGTGGAATGGAAGCGGCAAGAAGCTCGATGCCGGCAGCGCGGAAGCCGTGGTGGACAAGCTGCGCGACCTAGCTGCCGGCAAATTCGTGGATTCCGGATTCACCTCGCCTGCGATCGAGTTGTCAGTTTTGTCGAACGACGGGAAGCGCCTGGAGAAAGTGGAGATTGCAAAGAAGGGTGACGGATACATTGCCAAACGGGAAGGCGACGCATCGCTGTATCAGTTGGACGCTCCGTCAGTCACCGGTCTGGAGAAAGCTGTCGAAGGGATGAAAGTAGCGGCTGCACCATCTGGCAAGTGAGCTAGCTGGCGCCAGCCTGCTTCGACTCCTCGGCCTTCTCGATCGTTTCCAGGTATTTGTGCAGTTCTTCACGATCTTCAGGGAGCATTTTTTCGAATCTGATCCCGTTTCCCACCTGAGGATCGCAAGTGACCACGGTGGCGGCCACCAGTAAAGTGTTTTCCAGTTGCAGCTTTAGATCCAAGGTTGTGCCCAGCGCAAAGGGAAACATAGTCTCGATGTAACAGCCGCCCGCGCTCAGGTCGGCGGTGGCGCCTCGCATCGGCCCAGACCCACCTTCCACTTCGATTTCAATGGGGATCCGAATCTTCAAACGGTGAGTTTCGCGACGGTCGTGATCGGTCATGGCCACCGTCCTGTTCAACTGGAATGACTTTCGCTATGTACGCCTATGTTAGTGCGGAGTAATTGCCCGTTCAAGTGACGATTAGGGGGCAGCGGTGAGCGCCGGTACCCGCGCGGGTAGAGTGTTCACCGGGCTGTAACTTAGGCTGGTATGGGTCTCGGTTGCGGCGGCCCGCACTTTGGTAACGAAGGGATATGCACTTTTTGTAGATCAGCCACTTTGAAGCTGTTACCGACGCCGTGTACAATCGACGTGTACAATGCATTTTGAGGCCAGTGTTTTGATGTTGCGATCAGGAGATCGGCAAACGCATCGCCGGCAGTCGTGCTGGTATGTCCTTGCGATTTTCCTGGCGGTCTTTGCCTTGTCGATGAGTGTGGTTACGCGCACCAGCACGCCGAGGATTTCTCGCGGCATCACTGCATATGCGCAGTCACAGCGGATCATACGACAACATCTCAACGCTGATGCGGCAGGCTGGGTCCCTCCGGTCGCCCCCGTCTTGTTCTCGGAACCGGTTTCGTTTTATCCTCCAATATCTCTCGCGAGGCCGCCGGTCCCAAGCTCTCCGTTTGACGAAAACCTCTACAATCGGCCTCCTCCTTCCTGCTGAACCTTCTTTCCGCTCAGCCTTACGCAGCAAGGACTTGCGGCGCCACCTTTTCGTGTTGACACCCAGTCATTAACTATCCGTGTGAGTTTTACAAGAAGGCAAATACTAATGAAGCGCAGCCAGAAATATGTAATTTTATTGGCAATTGCTGCAGCAGCCTGCCTGGTGGTGGCCTTGCGATTTCCGGGAAGAAGGGTCAAGGCAGAGCAGCGCGGGGAAACCGGGTTGCGGCCAACTGCTGTCGTCCTGGTGAAACGTGGTTCGCTGGTAGATTCCCTGACTCTCTCGGGCGCATTCAGGCCTTATCAACAAGTTGATGTGCATGCCAAAGTAGCCGGGTATGTGCGCCAGATATTTGTTGATGTTGGGGATAAAGTAAAAACCGGTCAGGTCCTCGCCATTCTTGAAGTCCCGGAATTGAGCGCCCAGGTCGTGGGAGCGAAAGCTGACATCGAGCGCAGCCGGGACGCAATTCATCGTTGCCAGAGTGAGATTCAGCGCGCTGAATCGACGTACGCGGCTTACCACGCCGCCTACACCCGGCTCAAACAGGCCTCCACCTCGCGCCCTGGTCTGATTGCGGAGCAGGAACTGGACGATTCTCTGGCCAAGGACAAAGAATCAGAGGCTCAAGTCGCCAGCGCCCGGGCTGCGCTCGCAGAGTCGGAAAGTCAACTTGCGGTGGATCAGGCGAATCTTGACCGACTGTCCGTGCTCGAAGCCTACTCCCGCATTAGTGCTCCATTTGCCGGGGTTGTGACCAAGCGCTACGCCGACACCGGCGCCTTGATTCAGGCGGGAACCGCTTCGGAGACACAGTCCATGCCGGTGGTGCAACTGGCCGAATGGTCAAGGCTGAGATTGGTGGTGCCGGTGCCGGAGTCGGCTGTACCCGCCCTGCGCCTTGGCGGCTTGGTTCAAGTTCACGTTTCCGCGTTGAATCGCAATCTTGAGGGACGGATAGCTCGCTTTGCAGATGCATTGAATGACCAGACCAGGACCATGGAGACCGAAATCGACGTCGAGAACCGCGATGGGACGCTGGTGGCTGGCATGTACGCGGAAACGAGCCTGACACTGAGCCAGAGAAACAGCGTGCTGACCCTGCCGATACAGGCCGTACGGCGTGAGGGTTCCAGCGCCAGCGTGCTGTTGTTGGACCAGGATGACCGGATACGAGAACGGCAAGTCAAGCTTGGCGAGGAAGGAAACGACCGCATCGAGATTGTCTCGGGCTTGTCTGAAAACGACCAGGTTGTGATCGGCAATCCCAGCGACTTCAGCCCAGGAGAAAAAGTGCAGCCCAAGCGAGTCGATCAGCCGACTGGCGATGCCGAGGCGGGTTCCTGATGTCCCGCTTCGCCATCAAGAACCCGTACTTCATCATTGTCTGTTGCCTGATGGTTGCGATCATCGGGACCACAGTGTTAGTGCGCATGCCGGTCGACCTCTTTCCTCCGATCAATATTCCGGTGGTCGTGGTTGCGACCTTCTATTCAGGAATGCCCCCCGAGCAGATTGAAACCGATATCACCGGGCGGTTCGAACGTTTTTTTACCCTGGGCAGCAACATTGATCACATCGAGTCCCGCTCCCTGCCCGGCGTCAGCTTGATCAAGATCTATTTCCAGCCGGGGACCAACCCCGATGCTGACCTCAGCGAAATCTCCAGTCTGGCGATGGCAGACTTGAGAAAACTTCCTCCCGGGACGCTGCCCCCCGTCGTCCTGAAATTCGACGCGTCCAGCCTGCCGGTCTGTCTGATCACGCTCAAGGGAGAGGGGTTGAACGAGACCAAACTGCGCGACCTGGGGCAATACAACGTGCGAAACCAGGTTGCCAATGTGCCCGGAGCTTCCGTCCCGCAGCCGTTTGGCGGGCGCTATCGACAAATCATGGTCTATGTTGATCCGCTGAAACTGCAAGCCCACCAGCTCAGCGTGATGGATGTGGTTCGCACCGTCAACGACAGCAACTTGATTCTGCCGGCCGGCGATGTAAAGATCGGCTCCGTCGACTACAACCTCTACACCAATAGCCAACTGCCAACCACAGAGGAAATCGACCGCCTTCCTCTCAAGACCGTAGGGAACGCGTCGGTTCTGGTGCAGGATGTTGGCAAGGCGCTGGACGCGCACGAAATCCAGACCAACATCGTGCGGGTTGATGGCCAACCATCGGTTTACCTGCCAATTCTCAAGCAAGGGGGAGACACCAACACGATTGCCGTGGTCAACGGCGTCAAGCAAGCGGTTGCTGACCTGACCGATATTCCCAAGCAACTCGTCGCCAAGGTGGTATTCGATCAGTCCGTCTTCGTAAAGAAGGCGATAGACAACCTGCTGCACGAAGGCGGCATTGGCCTGGTGCTCACGGGACTGATGATCTTGCTGTTTCTGGGAAGCATGCGGGCGACTGCGGCAGTGTTTCTTTCGATTCCGCTTTCGGCCCTGGCGGCCTTTCTCGCCATCAGCGCCTTCGGAGGGACCGTCAATACGATGGTGCTCGGCGGGTTGGCGCTCGCCTTCTCACGACTCATCGACAACTCGGTTGTGGTTCTTGAAAACATTTTCCGGCACATGGAGATGGGTGAGCCTCCCGAGGTGGCAGCGGAAAAAGGAGGTCAGGAAGTTGCCTTGCCCGTCCTGGCCGCGACTCTCACTACTGTCGTCGTTTTCTTCCCGGTCGTATTTCTCTACGGGGTCAGCCGTTTCCTATTTACCGCGCTTGCGGCAGCGGTCGTGCTGTCGATGCTGGCATCGTTTGTAGTTGCCATGACTGTCGTCCCGTTGTTTTGCGCGAAGCTGATCAAGTCACCGCATCTGGTTGACGAACACGAGGTGTCCGACTCACGCTTTGGCCATATGATCGCCGGGTTCAACCGCTATTTCGAAAAGCTTTTGCGGCATTACGATCACACTGTGGGACGCGCCCTGATTCGCCCGGCGGCTACCACAGTCGGGCTGGTGGGAGTTGCTCTCCTCAGTTTGTCTCTATACCCCTTGCTCGGCGTGGCTTACTTCCCTCGCACCGATCCAGGGCAGTTTGTCATCAACGTGAAGGCGCCCTCGGGAACGCGGCTGGAGTTGACCGAGAAAGATATAAAAAAAGTGGAAGACGAAGTCCGCCGGATTGTCCCCGCCAACGAATTGGACATGATTGTTTCCAATATTGGCGTCACCCCCGGTTTCTCGGCCATCTACACGCCGAACTCCGCACAGCACACGGCGTTTGTTCAGGTGAGCCTGAAAGACGGACACAAGGTCGGCAGCTACGAATACATGGCCCGGGTGCGTACGGTATTGCGTAGCGACTTGCCGGAATTGAGCGCCTACTTTCAATCGGGGGGGTTGGTGGACTCCGTCCTCAATCTCGGACTGCCGGCCCCGATTGACGTCCAAGTCAGCGGCATGGGGTTGGACAAGATTTACCGCAGTGCCAGTGGAATTGCCAACCAAATCCGGCAACTGAAAGGCGTCAACGACGTTCTCATTCCCCAGGATGTGGACTATCCCGCGCTGCGCATCGATATCGACCGCGAACGCGCCAGCCTGGTCGGCCTCAGCCAAAAAGAAGTAGTCGACAATGTCATCACCGCCCTGACTTCCAACCAGATGATCGCGCCCAGTTACTGGGTCGATCCGAAGAGTGGAAACGACTACCTGCTGACCGTGCAATATCCCGAGAGCCAGATACACTCACTGAACGATCTGAAGCAAATTCCCATTCGCGCGTCCGCGAGTGAACGCACCACACAACTCGATTCGGTTGCCAGCATCGCGCCGATCGAATCGCCCACCGAGGTGGATCACTACCAATTGCGGCGCGTAATTGACGTATATGTGGCCCCCAGGACCGAAGATTTGGGAGGGCTCACCGGCCCCATCGAGGCCATCATTTCGAAGGCCAAGCTGCCGCAAGGAGTGCGGGTCAACCTGCGAGGCTCGGTGCAGGGCATGCGGTCTTCTTTCAAGAGTTTTGGCATCGGCCTGCTTCTGTCAGTGCTCTTGGTGTACCTGATTCTGGTGGCACAGTTTCAGTCGTTCCTCGACCCCTTCATCATTCTTTTTGCCATTCCTCCCGGACTAAGTGGTGTCTTGCTGATGCTGCTGCTGACAGGAACAACGCTGAACATTATGTCGCTCATGGGCCTCGTGATGATGGTGGGCATCGTGGTCTCCAACAGCATCTTGATCGTCGATTTCTCAAGGGCCTTGTGGCGCGAGGGAAGACCGCTCAAGGAAGCTGTGGTTCTTGCCAGCCGCATTCGTCTGCGCCCGGTGCTCATGACCTCTCTGGCCACGATTATCGGTTTGGTCCCCATGGCCCTGAAATTGGGCACGGGAGCGGAAGCCTACGCGCCCTTGGCAACCGCAATCATTGGAGGGTTGCTGCTGTCGGTGGTAGTAACGGTTTACCTGGTCCCCGCCGCCTACCTGTGGGCCCACCGCAAAGAAGCGGCCGCGCCGAGGGAGGTTTTTGCATGAGTACAAGACTTGCCGTCCTATTGTGTATTTTGGCGGGAACGCTGCAAAGCGCGGCACAAACGACGCTCAATTTGCAGGCCCCGCCCTCCGCCGCGCCCAGTGCGCTTTCGCCCTCCCCATCCGCAGCACGCGGAACCGGCGGAGGCGCACCGCAATCGGCTGCGAATGGCCCTCTCCGTCTTTCCGTGAAAGATGCGGAAGCGATCGCGCTCAAGAACAATCCCGCGATCACCGTAGCGCGCCTGCAATCGCTGGCCTCGCAGCAGGTCACGCGGGAAGTGCGATCAAGTTTGTGGCCCCAGGCGTATGCGAACTTTACCGGCGTTGATGCGCGCGAGCTGAGCCGGATCACCGCCGGAGCACTAAACAATCCGCAGATTTTTGAACGTGCGGCTGCGGGAACGACGGTGAGGCAATTGATTACCGATTTTGGCCACACCACAAACCTGGTTGCCAGCGCGAGCCTGCACGCCAAGGCCGAGGACCAGAATGCGATCGCGACCAAAGAACAGGTATTGCTGGCGGTCGACCAGGCATTTTATGGGGTTCTCCAGGCCCAGGCAGTGCTGCGAGTGGCGGAGCAGACCGCAGCCTCTCGCCAGTTGTTGGCCGATCAGGTGGCGGCCCTCGCCAAGAGCCAACTCAAGTCCGATCTCGATCTCAGTTTCGCCAACGTCAACCTGGCGCAAGCCAAGCTGCTGTACCTGGATGCCTTGAACAGTGACAAGTCTGCGATCGCCGGCCTTTCGGCAATCCTGGGATATCCCACGGCGGAGAACCTTAATCTGGTGGAAGAAACCGAGCCGCTGCAACCGCCGCCTGCCGATGTCGATCAACTGATTGCCGAAGCTTTCAGCAAACGCCCGGAAATTCTGAGCCTGGAGTTTGACTCACAATCGGCGGAACGGCTTCATCGCGCCGACCGCGACCAGTTATTGCCGACGGTCAGCGCCCTGGGCGCCATTGGGGATGCGCCGTTTCGAGACGATCGTATCGAGAGCTGGTACGGCGCGGTGGGTGTGAATGTGCAAATCCCCATTTTCAACGGATTTCTCTATACCGCCAAAGCCCATGAAACGGAACTGCAAGCCCAGGCCGTGAACCAGAGATTGGCCGATCTTCGGAATCGAATCTCGCGCGATGTGCGCACCAGTTGGCTCAACGCGAACACTGCCTTCGACCGGGTAAGCGTGAACCAGCAACTGCTGGTCCAGGCCAACCGGGCGCTGGATCTCGCTCAGACCCGTTACCGGTTGGGCCTGAGTTCGATCGTCGAACTGAGCCAGGCGCAACTTCAGCAGACCCAGGCAGAGATCGGCAGCGCGCAAGCGGGATACGAGTATCGCCTAGCGCTGTCCGTAGTGCGCTACCAGGTTGCAGGTTTGTGATGCTTGTGGGGGATCAGCCCCGCAATAAAATGTCAGAGATTGTGCGGTAACTGCCGCCCCAGCCCGCATGGTAAACTGAACTTCCGTACAACGCGGAGAGGTGGCAGAGTGGCCGAATGCGGCGGTTTGCTAAACCGTTGTACGGGCTAACACCTGTACCGAGGGTTCGAATCCCTCCCTCTCCGCCAGATTTTTGGAATCGGCGGCCCAATTCCGGCCACGAATCAAGGTTACCCGCGAAATTCTTGCTATTAGAGCAAACCCGGCCTGACGCGAATTCCAATCGCTGGTGAAGCGACGAAGGCGACCGTGTTCCGTGGAATCCCTGATGGGTTTTGTCCGTCACTTCGGGGAATCTGGGCAAGAACTTAGGGTCAGTTCCGTCTGTCCCCAGGTTCTCAGTGGGGAACCGTGATATTCGGCACATTTCCACCTTGATTGGTTGAAGTCAAGGGCTTGCCATCCGCCGATTGCCATCTGCTCCACAAATTTCTTTTCGCTCCAGACGTTGAAGTCGTAATATCGTGCCTGGGGTGGGCCAGCCCCCTTCAAAACCTGGGACAGGTGGTCCCGCCCGTCCCTTGCAAAAAGCGCAAGGAACGGGGCACCCCGATTGGGAAGATGGTCAGGTTCATCGAGCGTTATACTCTCCAGTTGTAAGGCCCGGGCCACCCGGCAAATATCACATTGTGTTCAACAATGATTTTTCTATCGTGACGCCCAAAGCAGTGCAGGCGAAGTTTGCTCTGCAGGATCGTTAGATTTCGCAGTCACTTTGCGGCTATTGCTAGGGACGAGTTGGTACTCGCGGAGGCCAAGTTCGGTTTTCGAGCAATGACTCTCCTGGATATATTGGTGCGACGGCTAGGCGTGGGTATGGAAATTTGAAATACGACGCCTTTGCCAAACTCGCCGTCAGTCTGTGTCACCCCGAACAGACTTCGCGCGTGAAGCGTGAGGTTCCCTGAAGGTCCGCTGCCATCGACGCAGTTGGGTTGAGAGCAAAAATCGTAAAGAATTGTGTCTTTCTTGCCATTTACCCTGAACACTGTGCCCTTATTCTGCGCTCCGCCATCATGGGTAACTCCATACAAGGTCGATCCTCGCACCAGTACCCCTCCGAGCGGAGTTGATCCGTCAGGCGTCCCTAAGAACGGCATACTTTTCTCGCTGCCTCCGTTCTTTGGCGTGAGTCTGTAGATGGCACCGTATCCAGCGGCGTCTTCCGAAACGGTTCCATATAAGTTTCCCAAACTGTCGAAATTAATCCCTGAAAATGGATAACCGCCGCTACGTTGGGAGAATCTGAAAAGCACTGTGAGTGCCCACGGAGCTTGCCGAGATGGCGACAATTTAAACACAACTCCGAGTCCTGAACCCTCTTTAGCCCCTCCGGCTGAGGTCGTACTATAAAGATTTCCTGCTGCATCGAACGTGATTGCTGATGTCGGATAGTATCCATTGAAGTGATCCGACCCGAACGCGTACAGTACATTTTCAGTCCATTGAGTTCCTGACTTCGGCGTTATCAACTGGAAAACGGTACCGCCTGAGAATGGCCCCCCTTGTTGCGTCGTCCCGTACAGATTGCCGGCTAAGTCGAAAGTCAACCGAGAAAGAGGAAGTTGGCCGTCGTCTTGGCCCCCAAAGCTCCATAACACAACTTCAGTCCACGCGGCCCCTGGCCTGGATGGCCTGATCAACTCGAATACAGTGCCGAGCCCGAACGTTCCACCTGTCTTAGTCGTGCCGTAGAGATTGCCTGCCGTGTCCGTAACCAAGCCAGCCTGCGGAGCAGCTCCGTCTGGACAATTTTGAATTCCGCCAGCACAGAAGCTATACAGTACGGTTTCTGACCAACTGCCATTTGAAGGGCTCAATTGAAAAACAGTCCCACAACCTCCAAAACAATTAGCGCCACCTTGGAAAGTCGTGCCGTACAGATCGCCCGCACTGTCAAAAATCAAGTCTCCGTTCGCACCGGCCCCGTCCAAACAACCCTTGTTTGGACAAAAGTTATAGAGAACCTTCTGCTGGACTTGTGCATGGGTCTGGCCAACAAAAGCAAGAGAGAGCAATCCCGCTGCGAGTACCACGAACACACTATGCGGATGTTGACGAGGACGCATTACGATTCTCCAATCTGGTGAGCCAAGCGCCATCTCTACCTGGCATCACAATAACCTGACGACAAGTATAAATCCATCGCGCAAGTTTCCTTAAGCCCCGACCCCTTACGTATTTCACCATCGGCGGGGTGCCCCGTCCAAGCTCTGCTTGGGCGGGGGTGTTCGACAGGGCGCACCCGAACGGTCGGAAAGATTGCCATCTGCTCCCGCCGCCGCGCCGTCCACTGCGATTCGATCTCGACCGCCCCGGTCGCACCATCCAGGTAGTGACGAAAGCTGCTCCACGGCCAATCTTCGGGGCGCTCCACCAGTCCGCGCGCAACCGGATTGCGATGAATATAGCGCAACTTCTCCACAAATTTCTTTTCGCTCCAGACGTTGAAGTCGTAATATCGTGCCTGCCAAAACGGATCCTTCGCCCGCAGCGCCAGCGTGCGCGCGACCGACTGCTTCAACGACTGCATGGCACGCGCCAGGGTCTTACGGTCCGGCTCACTGACCAGCAGATGCACGTGTTCCGGCATGACTACGTAACCATACACGCACATCCCATAGCACTGACGCACTTGTTCCAGAGCGCACTCGAAATAGGAACGCGAACGGCCGTCCACGAAGTTCGCCCGCCGATGATAACAACTGAAAGTCAGGAAGTGCAGTTGGCGCGATTGCTGGAAGCGTTTCAGTCCCCAGGGCATTCAGCGAGCATAGCCTCGGGCCCGCGAGCTTGGCTGTGACGAACGAACACCCCCGCCCAAGCAAAGCTTAAACGGGGCACCCCGAAGAGTTACAGTAGATGGCTGGGGTGGGCCAGCCCCCACTTAGTCCTTATCGGTCCGCAGTGCGAGTTCGCGGGTGGAGTTAAAGCCGCCCGTAAGCTTGCACTTTGCGCGGCTGCACCTTTGGCCCCGCGCACTCCCCATTCACGGGCCTGTGCTAGGCTTGAGAGGGAATGAAGACCGCACTGATTCTCCTTCTTTCTTGCCTTGCCTGGGCAGCCGCAGGACAATCCACCGCCGCAAGAACCAGGCGGCCGGATGTGTTTCTGGTAACCATCGACACGCTTCGCGCCGACCACGTTCACTGTTTTGGCGATGGGCAGATTCAGACTCCGGCGCTGGACGGCTTGTGCAAAGACGGCGTCCGTTTCTCACAGGCTTTCACACCCGCGCCCATCACCAACACTTCGCACGCCACGATTCTGACCGGGCTTTTGCCCAGCACTCACGGCGTCACGGATTTCGGCGTCCCGCTGGCGGCGAGTCATCTCACGTGGGCTGAACTTCTGAAACCGCAGGGATATCAGACGGCTGCTTTTATCGGAGCGGTCATCCTTGATTCCAAGGGCATGGCGCCAGGATTCGATCGCGGTTTTGATTTCTACGACAACTTCCCTGAGCATCCGCCCGGCAAGTCGCGTTGGGGGCGGGTGGAGCGCCGTGGCATGGAAGTGGTGCAGCACGCGGAAAGCTGGCTGGATGCGCATCGCGAAGGGCCGCATTTTGTGTGGGTGCATTTATTTGATCCCCATGATCCGTATGAACCTCCGCCGCCCTATTCGCAAATCTACAAAGACCGGCTTTACGACGGCGAGATTGCCTATGCCGATTCGGCTTTGGGGCACTTCATTGCTTATCTGGAAAAACAGGGGTGGTACAACGGCGCGCTGGTGATTGTGGTGGGTGATCACGGCGAAGGACTCGGCGAGCATAACGAGAACACGCACGGAATCTTTCTTTATGACTCCACAACTCACGTTCCATTGATCGTGAAGCTGCCGGAAGGGGAAGCGGCAGGGAAAGAAGTCGCAGCCCAGGTTCGCACCACCGACATTCTGCCCACAGTTTTAGATGTATTAGGTATCGAGACTCAGGCGCAGATGGACGGAACCTCGCTCAAGCCTTATTTCACTGGGGCGGATACGGCGGATCGCACCGCATTTGGCGAGACCGACTATCCCCTGCATTTCGGATGGGCGCCATTGCGATCGGTGCGCGATACAAATTTCAAGTACATCCAGGCGCCTCGACCCGAGTTCTACGACCTGCACGCGGACCCGGGCGAGCTGCACAACAACTATGCGGACGGGAACTCCACCATGGAAAAACTGCGCGGAATGCTGGCGCAACTCCATGATGCGGCCCTGACTCCGGAGCAGAAGTCGCTCCCCGATCCCAAAGACAAGATTCAGGAACAAAATCTGCTGCACAGCGCGGTGCTGGCCTTGGACGATGAGCGAGAAGGCGACGCCCGGGCCGCGCTTGAAGAAGTGCTCCGTCTGGACGCCAAGTCTCCGACGGCCCTCTTGCAACTCGGCCAGATGGAGCTGGGGGCGAAGAATTATGGCAAGGCGGCTGACTACTTGCGGCGGGAACTTGCAGTGCGTCCGGAGGATGCGCCTGCGGCATTCGATCTTGGCCGCGCCCTGCACCAGACTGGGCATTTGGAAGAGGCGCGCGATGCGTTACAGACCAGCCTTAAACTGAATCCTGATCAGATTCCAGCCCGCCTGCTACTGGCGAAGATCTACATCGCTCTAAACAACGCGGACGCCGCACAAGACCAGCTCGAAGCGGTCCTGCTCACCGAACCCGATAACCCGGACGCGCAGGTTGGACAAGCCGAGGTGTTGATCGCGCAGAAGAAGTTCGATGAAGCACAAAAGGCCCTGGTGCCGCTGACACAATCTCAGCCGAACAACGGGGAGGTTTACGAGCTCTTGGCAAAGGCTTATTTGGGGTTGGGCAAGAAAGCGGATGCGGCCGCCGCTGAGAGCAAGGCCAGGGCACTGCAATCACAGAAAAAGTGATTAGCGCTTGTTGCGATAAAGCGCAGGATCGACCTGAAGCGCCATCGCCTCCACATTCAGGTTCAGGCCCAGAAAATCGCGAATCGCCTTTGCATTGCCCGCTGGGTCCGCGATCAACTTTCGATATCCTACGCGGTGAAGGGGGATGTCTTCCCTGCGGTCGAGCCATGCGCTTACGGCCCTCAAGTGGTCTTTGAAGGCGCTGGTCATCATGGCATGGTCGGCAGCATCGGTGGTGCCACGGCGCTTCAGCATTTCATCCTGCGACGCCAGCACCTCGGGCAGCGGGCGCTCCATGAAGATCAGCTTGTATTCCCGGCCTTCGGGAACCGACAGCAGAAGCTGGGTAATGACCTTCACGACTTTGCCCTGAGCTTCGTCGATGCGGGCGGGATCCTTGGGCAGGAGCTTGATCGGTTCCCATTCACAGTAGCCGCGTGGATTGTCGATGTCGGGCTTGCGTTCCAGGTCGGTGAGCAGGGTCATGCCGCCGGCGGCGAGCATCTGCATCATGAGCGAAGTTCCGGAGCGGGGCAGGCCGGAGACAATGGTGATCACGGCGCCACCGACGACGTCACGGTCCAGGGCTTGCCGTCAAAGTAAGAGGGTAGGGCCAGACCGAACATCTTCAGGATGGTAGGAGCGACATCGACGATGGCGAGCTTCTCTTCGGCAATCTTGCGATTGCAGAAGAGCACGCCGGGGACCAGCCGGGGATCGATGCAGTGGTCGCCGCTCCAGGCTTTCAAGTTGTCTTCAAAAATCTGCGCGGTCACTTTGCCCATGACCGAATCCCACGAAGCGCGGAATCCGTCGCCGTAGCCCACGATCAAGTCGGGCGCGTTGTCCACGTAGGGGCCGGCGTAAACGCTGTCACAATCGAAGACTCCGGTGATACCAACACGGCCCGATGCCGGGTCCTTCAGTCCATCGAGCTTGCTCCGCAGTTCTTCTTTCAGTGCTTCGGCATCACTGCCCGGTTCGATTATGCCTTCGCGCTCCCGTCCTTTGAGGTTCAGGTACAGGCCGTTCAGTCCCATGGTGTAGGCGCGAGTCTTCGACCAATCCACGTCTTCAAACCAGTCGCCGCTTTCGGTCTTTCCCGCCTTCAGAGCAAGGTAGCCATTCTGATGCAGCCAGGCGTTCAGGTTGAAGCAGCGGGCGAACGACTTGAAACCGTGGTCGGAAACGATCATCAGCAGGGTGTCATCACCGATCTGCTTCATCACGCGGCCGATCAGTTCGTCCATGCGGGCATAGAGGTCCTGGATAACCTGTGGACGCTGATCACGGGGCACATCACGCACCGCCGGATGGTCTTCTTCGAGATAGCGCCAGAACATGTGTTGCACGCGGTCGGTGGTATCGAAAACGCAGGCGCACAGACCCTGCTGGGTTTTCTCCAAGGCATCAAACAACATGCGCTCACGGTCAGCATGATTGCCATAAGCCTGCGCCAGAAAGGCGTCGTCGTCCAATACCTTTTCATTCAAGGCCCAGGTGTCTTCGGCGAGCCCCAGGGTCGCATAGGGGCCGAAAAGCTTCGCCAGATAAATGGAATAGGTGACGGGGTGCGAAATCGGCAAGTCCGGCTGACCCGGGTCGATATTCACCGGCGTCACGTAAACCTCAATCTCGGGCGAAACCTCCTTGAGATAGAAGCGGCAGATGCCGTGTGCACCGAAACCCATGCCGGACTTGAATTTTACCGGAATCCACTCTGAGTACTCACCCACTTTGAGGGCAATCTTTTCCCCCTCGACCGTCAGTTGGGCCTGGTTCGGCTTGCCGTTGGTATGGATCTCAAAGGGGACGTGAAGTTCGCCGCCACCACCCAGCGGGTCTTCGGGACCGGGCACGTAGGAGCGATATCCCGATCCGTTTCGCTCGATGGGCACGCGTACTCCGCCCTCGCGAAACTTTTCGCTGCTCATGCGAGTGGTGCATAGACAAAAAGTTCCCTGGCTGCCTTTCAGGTCAGGAACGCACATTCCGGAGAGCAGCACGCCGGGAAATTTCTCCGGCGGGAAGGTCACCGGCACGCGGATCACGGAACAGAAGATGCCGGCATCGCCCAGCCAGTGCCAGAAAGGTATGCCACGCCTCATGCCCTTCACCTGGGCGCCACCGAGCGGAATAGTGTACTTGCCGACCTTCAAGCTGCGTTTTGGCCCCTTGATTTCTGCCGAAGAAAGAAACGGCAGGTAATTGCTGAGGTCTCTGGCCAAGAAATCGTAGATATTGTGTTTGCCGGGATTCACTCCGGTCATGAACGTCGACCAGGCAACCGGAGAAATCGCGGGATACGTAGTCCGCAGCTTGCGGAAGGTTCCCTGCTCGCGCAGCTTGGCAAGATTGGGCAGCTTTCCTTCGGAGATGAAACGTTCGGTCAACTCCGGGTCCATGCCGTCGAAGCCCAGGATCACCGCGCGCCTGACCTGCGCTTTCCCGTAGGCTTTGCGGCGGCGGAACATGCGAAACAACTGCCGGAATGGCCAGGCGAAAAAGGCGTACACCGAATACAGGAACGCAACGAAGATCGTCCAGAAAGAAGACAGCACGGCGAAGCCCGCGCCTGGCCCGGCATACGCATAGCTGCTCAACGGGCAGAGCAAAACCATGCCAAAAACCGCCAGGCATATCAGCCGCCTGCGCTCAGTTGTTCCACGCCACGTCATATCTCAATCCCCAGAACACTCTTAAAGAAAAAGCCTGCGATCATCGACAAAACCAAAAATAACCAGATCCAATTCCACTCGACGCCGGCGAATGCGATGCTGCGTGAAGGATATTGCACAGAGATCGCCTGGATAGGGCTGTTCTGCGGCAGCGCCGGCTCTCCGGAAACGAAAATGCGCTCCCAAAATTGACCCCGCAATCGAACCGGCGACAGCCGGGCCAGGCCCGAAGCTACCACCACGCGCTTGCCCAGCGTCTGGTCAGAGGCTTGCACGTTCACATCGTAGTTTCCGTCTTTTTCCGCCACCACTCTCCAGGCAATCTCGTTCTCCGACGGGATGTGTACCGCCGGGGAGGTCGTCGTCAATCCTTGCGGCAACTGGAGCGACGCCGCATTCAACATTTCAGGATTGCTTATCTGAGCCTTCACCAGAAACGGCTGCCCGGCTTCCATCGGTGTCCAACCCAGGTATCGGTCAAGCTGCACCACCATGAAGGTCAGCGGAAGAATCACGAACAGTAAGGGCTTGAATGCCAGTTGCAGATAATTTCCAGTGGATAAAAAGATGCGTCCATAGGAGCGAATGACGACTGGAATCTGATCCTGGAAGAGCCTCAGTGCCAGCAAGTGCGCCTTGAGATGCTCCTTGGCGATGTGGATGGCCTTCTGGTTAGAGGTGTAGCCAAACACCAACACCATCAGCAACCCGATCACCAGTGAAATCAGGCCGACGATCACTACCGGCGCATTAGAACTAAGAAAGCTCATGGGAGTGAACTGGAACGCTGCAGCACTATTCGATGTATCCCAAGCCCTGAAGCCGTTTCTTGATGAGTTCTTTCGAGGTGGCGCCGCCTTCGCTCGGCGGCAGTACCTTGTTCACTTCCTTCTCAAGGGCATGCACCACGAATTCGTCCACCGAACTGTAGCCGCAGGCCTCAGCGCACTTTTTCACTTTGTCCAGCAGTTCGCCTTCAATCTTTACCTTGTGTGAACCAAACATTGAACTCCTCGAGTTCCGTTTTAAAGAGTTTAGCGGGGAGTATGACCGGACTCAAATACCGAGTGTCCTATCATATCCGGTTCCGGGAAGATTCCAAATTCCGCCAGAATCGTCGGGGCGATGTCGGTCAAGGCGGGCGTCTCGGCCGCAATCTTTCGGTTGCTGAGCAAGACGCCGGGAACCAGCCGGAAATCGATACAATGATCGCCGCTCCAGGCGTTGTTGTTGTCTTCCAGTTCGTCGGGAGGGAAGGCCCCCAGGATCGTTTTCCATCCGGCCCGGTATCCGCGGTTGTAGCCAACCAGCATGTCCGGCCCTGATCTCGCGTAGGGGCCCTGATAGGATTCGCTGGCAAGGTCCACGTGGGTAATCACCGGCAGGCCATTTTTCGGGTCTCTCACCGCAAGCAGCTTTTCCTTGATCTCGCGCATAAGGCTGTCGGCGGACGCGCCCGGCTCGACGATTCCATTCGTCTCGCGGCCGCGGGCATTGATGTAAAGCCCGTTCAGCCCCAGCCCGTAAGCGCGCGACTGGCTCCAGTCCACATTGGCCAGCGGCTCAGTCGAATCAGGATTCTCATCAACTTTCATCTTGATATAGCCGTTATGTAGCAGCCAGGTATTGAGATTAAAGGAACGATAGTAAGGCCCAAAGCCGTGGTCGGAAAGCACCAGCAGAGTCGTGTGATCATCCAGTTTGGGCAGGACTTCTCCCAGCACTTCGTCCATCTGCTGATAGAAGCCCTCGATGGCCTGGCCATTCTGGGCGGCGAGGGTGGCATCGTATTCCGGATGTTTCGGATCCATCAGCCGCCACAGCATGTGCGAGTTCAGATCAAGGCTGGAAAAATAGAAAAAGAAAACGCCCTGGGTGAACTTGGGGAACTCGGCATCGAAAATCTTGCGATCTTCCGCCAAGACGGTCCGCGATTGCTCCAGGAATTCATTGTCGTTGAGCACGCCGTCGGAGAGCGCCTTCGTGTCCTCGGCAATTCCCTGGGTGTAATACTCTCCCGCTTCATCGGAAAGCAGCCGCGAGTAACTCGAGGGAGTTGAAATCGGCAGCGCCGGGGCGGCGGGGTCAATATTGATTGGCGAAACGTAGAGTTGAAAGCGGGGATGGACTTGTTTCAGATAGAAGCGGCACATCCCCCGTACATTCCCGAAGAAGGGAATCAGCTGGAACTCAACCCGGACCCAGTCACTCCACTCGCCCTCGCGAAGAATGAACTCCTGGCCTTGCACGTTGAACTTGGCGGCGGGCTCCAGGGGATCGACATCGGCCTCGAAGGATTCTGTCGCCGGCGGGGACCCTTTTCTAAAAGTATTGTCGGGCCCAACCAGGCTGGCGACGACTCTTGAATTCTCAACCTGCACCGGAATCACCTGCCCGCCTTCCACTGCACCGGGCGTGGCCGTAGCGTCGTCAGTGTAGAAGGAGAAGGTTCCGTACGTGCCGCGCAGGTCAGGAGTTCCCATCCCGGAGAGAGTTTGCCCCTTGGCTGGGGCGGGAGGAAAATTTGCCGGGATGCGGAAAACTGTGTTGGGGATACCGTGCTGGTCCAGGATTTGCCAAAAGGCCTTTCCTTTTCGCAGCTGTTCCGCGCTGCCGCCGCCCAGGGGAATCAGCCAATTGCCGAGGCGAAGCGAGTGTTTGGGGCCTTCGACTTTCGAAGTCGAAAAGTACAACTCAAGGGTCTTGGGGTCGCGATGAATGAAATCGAAGATGCCATGACCGCCCGCATTCATCCCGGTAATAAGGTTGGACCAAGCCACCGGACTTTGCGGCGGAAGGCTGCTGGTGAGGCGGCGGAAGTTCCCTTGGGCTGCCAGCTTCGCGAAGTTTGGCATCTTCCCTTCCTGCATGAATTTTTCAAGCAGTTGAGGATCCATGCCATCGATGCCGAGAATGATGAGACGATGCCCGCCGCGCCACTCGCCATGAGCGCGGTCGCAGGAAGGCAGTAAAGCCGCCGCGGCCAGAAGGGACAAACCGCACAATACCCAAGCTAGTTTCTTCAGAGACTCAACCCTCGGCGCCCTTGTTGGAAGTGCTGTTTGGCATCCCGCGGAATATCCCGCACAAACTTAGGATACAACAACGAGCGGTTTCTATCCCCACACATCCCGGCTCGGCCGCTCAATTTGAACCATTTTCTCCGCAGTCGCGGCTTTCGCAACCCGCCGCCAAGTATTAGACTTCTAATATGTTGCAGCGCACGATCAAACGTCTTCTTTTCGTCATTTTCGCCCTGGTTCTCCCGTCCGCATTGTGTTTTGCCGACGGCAATCCGAATATCGTCCTGGTCACCCTCGACTCAACCCGGGCTGACCGAATGGGCTTCTTGGGCTCAAGCGGACATCTAACTCCCCACTTGGACGGCTTGGCGCACGAAGGCGTCATTTTCGGAGAAGCCTACGCACAAGCCCCGCTCACCGTGGCTTCTGAGGCGACCATACTCACCGGCACTTATCCGCAGACGCATCACGCCAGCGAACTGGGCGTTCCCCTGGCAGAGGGTATTCCCTACCTGCCGGATTTGCTGCATGCTCACGGGTATCGCACGGCCGCCTTCGTGGGGTCGCTCTTGCTCGATCCCCAGAACGGCCCGTTCCAGGGTTTCGACCGTGGCTTCGACGTTTACGATGCCGGCTTTCACCAGCCGCAACGCGGCGAAAATCGTTACCATTCTGTCGAACGCGATGGAGACCAGGTGGTTGCGCGGGCGATAAAGTGGCTGGCCGATCACAAGCAGCAGCCGTTTTTTCTATGGGTGCATTTGTACGATGCCCACGCCCCTTACAGTTCGTACAATCGCGCCATAACCACGACGGACGTGGCTGTCGGGAGGCTGTTGAGCTTTCTCCGCGCACAGAAACTTTATGATGGCGCGCTCGTGGTCGTGGCGTCCAATCATGGCGAAAGTCTGGGCGCGCACGGAGAAGAAACGCATGGCATTTTCCTCTATGACGAGACCGTCCATGTGCCACTGGTGTTGAAACTGCCCAAGAATCAGATGGCGGGGAAAAGGGTCAACAATCGGGCGCGCTTGTTGGATGTTGCCCCCACACTGCTTGAGGCGGCGGGGGTTCCGGTGCCTTCGCAGATGCAGGGCCAGTCCTTGTTGCGCATTGCCCAGACCAGTTCCCAGGCCGACCCGCCTGCCTATGCGCGCAGCGATCTTCCCAATCAGGGTTTTGGATGCAGTCCACTCGAGTCCTGGCGAGCCGGCAAATACTTGTACATTCGCTCCCCCAAGCCGGAACTCTACGATCTGACAGCCGATCCCACTGCCACGCGCAATCTTGCGCAAAGTTCAAAGGCCACCCTCGAAACCCTGGCGTCGCAGTTACAGTCCTTCGACAGGCACTTTGGAAAGGACGCAGGCAACTCCGCTGGCCCTGCGCTTACCTCCAGCGAGATGCAGAAGTTGGCTTCCTTGGGATACGTCGGGCTGCAAAAGTCGGGAGGGAACGTAAGCGCGGCTGTGGAGGGAACTGATCCAAAGGACGTGATTGCAATTGTCAATCAGACGCTGGCCGCACTGCTGGATGTTGAGGATGGCAAGCCGGAAAAAGCGGTGCCGATTTTCCACCATGTACTCGGGATTCAGCCGAACACTTACCTTGCGCAATATGGCATGGGTGCGGCCTTGGCGCAGCAGCAGCAATACGCAGAAGCCATTGGATACCTGCGCAAAGCCATTGCCCTACAGCCCGATTCTGCATGGGCCCACTACCAGATGGGTTTCAGCTTAATGAAGACTGGGGATTTCAAGACGGCTGCGGTGCATCTGGAGATCGCTTCCGGACGCCTGCCGGCATGCGCCGCCCTGCATTCCGCTCTGGCAGACGCGTACGCCAAGCTGGGTCGCGGCGATGAAGCCAGCCGGGAGCGAACCAGAGCTTCTCATCTGTCCCCGAAATCCTGACTGGCAATACGGGCTTCACCCATCAAGGAACGCTTGGGCCATGGAAGGCATTAACAACCTGCTGAAACAGCGAGTTGGAGCTTCCCCCCAGGGCTTTAATGATGTAAAGCAAGGCGAGTAAGAGACCAAGCATGGCCGCATATTCGGCCAAGGCCTGGCCCTTTTCGGAGCGGAAGAGTTTTCCACCGAGAATTCTAATGGTTAGTTTCTTCACAGAGTTCAGTGCCGACCACACTGCCATCCAGGAACGCCGCCTCTGGGAGGAGGTCAGGTGAGAGATCAGGCATTCCGAGCCGCGTCAAGCATCGACCGTAATCGAGTCCGGCGGCTACTGGTAATATGCTGTCCTAACCAAGGTGCCACCGTCTATGGCACAAAAGTGGCGTATCCGAGTGGTAGGGGTTGTGGCAGGCCCGGGCGATGAGGACAGGAATCGTGTAACTTGACTGCCCATCTTGAATCCTATCGTTAAGAGTTGGAGTAGGAGGTGCCTATCTGATGAGTTTGCATAGTGATAGCCGCAAGTTCCGGTCCATGAATCGGCGGGAACTGCTGAAGTTGACCCCGGTCATTGCCTTGGGTGCCTTTGCCATTCCGAGATTGCAAGCCCCGCTGCTTGAGGCGGGCCTTAAGTTCAGTGATTGGGCATCAGCGCGAATGTTTCGGAGCAGCCATCTAGCTCCGACCTACTCCGACTCAGAACTTACGCCCTTCGGCAAGTTTCCCATCAATGACTACGACGTGGACGATCCGCAGGTGGACTTCGACCGCTGGACTCTCACGGTCAGCGGGGCGGTACAGAAGCCGGGCGATTACACCCTGGCACAGATCAGCCAACTACCCAAGCTCACCCAGAACACCAAACACGTTTGCGTCGAGGGCTGGGACGTGATTGGCCGCTTCGCCGGGACGCGTCTTTCGGATTTCCTGCGGATGATCGGCGCCGACACCAGCGCACGTTTTGTTTATGTGGAATGCGCCGACGATTATTATGAGTCACTGGACATGGCGACCGCGCTGCATCCGCAGTCACTCCTTTGCTACGAAATGTACGGCGAACCGCTAACGCGGGAGCATGGGGCTCCGCTGCGTCTGACGGTGCCTACGAAAATCGGCTACAAGCAGGCCAAGTATCTTACCGATCTGAAAGTCACCAACGTGTTGGAGCGGGCGGGATACTGGGAAGACCAGGGATATTCAAGCTTTTACGGTTTATAAGACAGGGCGGGGATATGGCGACAAGGGCCATTGCGGTTGAGGACGTAAAGACCGGCGAAGTCAGTGACGCTGTTTATGAGCATCCGTTCATCGTTCGGCTTTGCCATTGGGTGAATACAGTCGCACTGTTCGTAATGGTTGGCAGTGGTTTGCAAATCTTCCGTGCGTTTCCCAGCTTTGGAGCGAAAATTCCGCAGAAGGACCTGCTGAATTGGCCCAAAGAGTTTGCGATCGGCGGCTGGCTGGGAGGCGCGCTGCAATGGCACCTGACCTTCATGTGGATTTACATCGGCACCGGGCTGGTGTATCTGGGATATCAGGTCTTCAGCGGTAACTATAAACAGGTTTTGTTTGTCCGCCGTGATCTACCCGGGGTGTGGCCGATGCTCCGCTATTACTTCTTCTTTGGGCCCAAGCCGCCGGCGAAAGAAGCGTATAACCCATTACAAAAACATGCCTACACAACGGTGATCGTGCTGGGAATCCTGTCGGTACTTACCGGCCTCGCGGTGTGGAAGCCGGTCCAGTTTTCCTGGCTGGCGTGGATGATGGGCGGCTTTCACTGGGCGCGGATCTGGCACTTCGCGATCATGTGGGCAATCCTGGCGTTCGTGTTCGGGCATCTGGTGATGGTGGTGCTGCACGGGTGGAATAATTTCGTTTCCATGCTGACGGGTTGGAAAAAAGATCCGGAATACCCGGTTGAATAGGCGCAGTGCGTGTGGTGAACTTCAATTGCGATGACGGGAATGCCGGAAACGACAGCTTCGCCGAAGAATTCAGTGGAAACGCGCAACGAGGCGATGCTGATCGAGCGCATCCGGCGAGGCGAGTCCGAGCTGTTCTATGACCTGATTGCTCCTTATGAAAGGAGAGTTTATGCGGCGACGTTGGCCATACTTCGCAATGAAGCGGACGCTGAAGACGCGGCACAGGAGGCTGTGCTCAAGGCTTTCAAGCATCTCCGGCAGTTTCGGGCTGAAGCGCGCTTTAGTACCTGGCTGATTCAGATCGCGGTTAACGAAGCGCGCATGCGGAGAAGGAAACAACAAGCGGTGGTGATGGAACCCATGGTGGACCAACCAGACGAGCACGGCCACTATACCCCCAGGGACTTCGCCGACTGGAGAGAGATCCCTTCGGAGGCCCTGGAGCGGGCCGAAGTCCGGCAGAAGCTGGCAGAAGCACTGAATTCATTGGCAGAGAAGTATAGAGAGGTTTTTATTTTGCGCGACATGCAGCAACTGAGCATAGAAGAAACCGCGAAGACGCTGGGCATTTCAGTGCCTTCGGTGAAGACCCGGTTGCTGCGCGCGAGGCTGATGCTGCGTGACTTGCTGGCCCCCGGGCTGAGTGGGAGTTGGAGCAAGTCGCTGTCTTTTGCGAAGGGAAACAAGCCATGGTAGTCCGGTGCGCTGAAGTCTGGCAGGAGATATCGAACTATCTCGATGGTGAGGTTGACCCGGGAATGCGTACTGCCATGGAAGAGCACTTCCGGGGGTGCGGGCCCTGCACGGCGATATTGAATGGCACGAAAAACGTGGTGCAACTCTACGGGGATGAGCGGATGCTTGAAGTGCCAGCGGGCTTCAGTCAGCGCCTGCACCGCAAGTTGGAACAAGGTATGCCCAGGCGCAGAGGCAGCGTTTTCGGATGGATGATGGCGCTGGGGTTCGCGGCCTTGATGCTGCTTAGCTTCGAGGTGGGGAATTTCTCGCCGGGCACCCCCGACCTGCGATCGGATATGGCTCGATCAGCCGTCAACATTCCGCCCGAACTCAGGGTAGTTGCGGTAGCTGACGGCAGGGTATTCCATGTTCCGGGTTGCAGGTTCATCCATGACAAGGACAAGGTAGAGACGATGACCGCAGGCGAAGCCTTGCGGGAGGGTTACGTTCCTTGCGTGCGCTGTCTGAAGAAATATTTGAGCGACAGCCGGGTGACTGGGAAAACAGAGACACAATCCGCCCGGCTGAACCAGGAGGATGCGGAATAACAGGGATTGCCAGGCGTGGCTGCCCAGGCCCGTGCACTTAGGTGACGGGGTAGCGCGGCCAGCTTGGACATGACCGGCACTACCCCGAAAGAGTCGATCAGAGCCCGGATTACTGCTTGGCGTCGTCCTTCTTCATGGTGTCGTTCTTCATGCTGTCTTTCTTCATTTTGTCTTTCTTCATGCTCGTCTTCTTCATCTTGGCGCTCTTCTTGTCTTTTGCCATGCTGTCTTTCTTCATGGTGTCAGACTTCATTTCGTCTTTCTTCATGTTGTCTTTGCTCGCATCAGAACCAGTCTGGGCGAAGGCGACGAGGGAAAAAGCCAGGAAGCACATGGCCATTAAGTTAGCAATCAGCTTCTTCATTACTTCCTCCTAAAGGGTTGGGTTGGATTGATTTGCGCCCACACTACTGCGCTTGCGCATGGGATTTACCGATGGCTCAAAAGTTACAGTGTAATGGGGAAAACTTCAACTATTTCTGCCCAACCGTGGATCGAGGCGGCGAAATACAGCGCCGAAGCCCCATGCTTTCCGGCGGATACCAATGCGAGGCGCTTACAAAGCCTCGACGATATTCTGCAGTTCACGCGCAATCTCCTGGGGGTCGGTTCCACAGGCGAATTGAACCGGCGCACCCAGCCTGACGCGCACTTCCGCCGGCCGAGCAACTTTTCTTCCCGAACGTTTCACTTCGAACAATCCATCGATACGCGCGGGAATTACCGGTACACCCAGGTTATTTGCCAGCAAACCGAGGCCGGCGCGGAACGGGCGTAGCTTGCCGTCGATCGTATGGTGTCCCTCTGGAAAAACCAGAATGCTGTAGCCGCGGTCGACGCATTCGCCGGCATAAGCAAAGCTCTCGCGGAAGCCAGCCTCGCGGGGGAGCGGGAACAAGTTGAGTAAGGACACTCCCAAAATCCATTTGACGCTATCATAGGCACGGGCTACGAAGCCCCGGTCCGCGGCCGGAGTACGCAAGATTTCGAGAGCCTCGCCGCCGGTGGCTATGGCCAGTTTGTGGCGCAGGCGGGCGGGCAATGCGGTGAGCACGAAACCGGGATCTACGTCACCAATGTGATTGCAGATGACCAGCACCGGCCCGCGAACTCCACGTAGTTTTGCCCTGCCCTCAACCAGTGGCCATCCCAGAAAGAACATTGCAGGACGCAAGAGCAAGTAATGAACCAGCAGGCGAATCCAGGTCACAGGCCAGCGCAGCGCCCAGCGCGGGTAGTGGAATTGCACGCGGGCAGGGGCCTCGCCCTCCAGCATGCGCTGCAAGTCGCCAACGGTTTTCAGCGCGGCAAAGCGAGTCTCGCTGAAATCGGACTGATAGCGATCCTCAAGAGCGCCGAGCAGTTCCACGCGATCCAGTGAGCTGAGGTTCAGGTCGGACTCGAGATCAGCACTGGCTGAAAGGTTCTCCGGAATTCGGCCACGGATACGGCGGATGAGGTCCGCGAGCAAGCTGGAAGACGCCTGCGGGTTGGACAGTCGCGCCTGGACCGCTTGTTGGACGACACTCCTGCGAGGCTTTTGTGTGGCAGTGCGCGGGAAGTCGTCATCCAACCAGACGAACCACGCGCCCATGCGCTGGTATTCCGCGAGCGATTGGTTGGCAGCCGCCACAACGGCTTCCGGGCGGTTCTCTCCGGGCCTCAGAATCAGCACCGCACAGGGCTCGGCATTTCCGGCGCGGGGCAGGGCGACGACCAGGGCGTCTTTAACGCCGCGTTGACTGCGCAGGGCAGCTTCGAGGTCTTCAGGATATACATTCATGCCGGCAGGAGTAACGATGATTTCCTTTTTTCGACCTTTGAAATACAGGTTGCCGGCGGCATCGAGTTCCCCGACGTCACCGGTGCGGTACCACCCCTGTTCGTCGCTCATGGGTTGAGAGGCATTGCCGTCCCAGTAACCCGAAGCGACTCCGCCGCCCCGCACCAGGATTTCGCCGTCTTCCGCGAGTTTGACTTCACGCCCGTTCAGAACTTTGCCGATGGAACCTTTTCCCAGCCGGAATGGGTGGTTGACGCTGATGAGGGAAGTAGTTTCGGTCAGGCCGTAGCCCTGAATCACCGCGTAGCCCATGCGGTCCCAGAATTCTTCCGTCGTGCGGTCGAGCGCAGCGCCACCGGAAATAAAGGCCCAGAATTTCCAGCCGAACTGCCTGCGGATGTGGCGGAAGATCCACCAGCGGCGGAGAAAGTGTTTCCCCTGGGATGCGCGGAACGCGATTTGAAATTGCTCAAGGCGTTTGCCATCGGATTCGTCATGCTCGATTTTCTCTTTCAGCGATTGCAGCACGCGAGGCACGGTAACGAGCACGGAAATGCGTTCGCGGCGGATGGTGCGAATCACGTCGGAAGGTTTGAGCGTTTCCTGAAACACGACGCTGCCGCCCAAGAGTGGAGGCAGGAACATTCCCATGAATTGTCCGAAGACGTGGCTCAGCGGCAGCAGATTCAGGAATCGCACAGGATGAACAAAACGTTCGTACTTGAGATAGCGGCGAATCTCGGTTTCGAGGGGCGCCAGATTCGCCAGCACGTTGCCGTGCGAGATGACAACGCCTTTGGGATCAGCGGTGGTTCCGGAGGTGAAGACGATTTCCAGAATGTCGGCAGGCGCAAGGCCGCTCGGCGGGTAGGGAGCGGATGGTCGTGGGGAAAGTACTTCAGGCAAGTCCTCCAATGTGAGCGTGGGCAAGGATTGCTGCTGGTGGCGGCGCGAAGCAATCAACAGCTTGGCATTGACCTGCTGGTGCACGCGCAGGAAAAAGTCGTCGGTTGCGATGTCGTCAAGTGGGACCACAACCACGCCGCGCAGCACGCATCCCCAGAAAACTGAAACCCATTCGGCGGAATTCGGCCCCCAAAGAAAAGCGCGATCGCCTTTGTTGACTCCGCGTGCTTCCAGTTCCCGCGCAAAACGAAAGGCATTCACAGCGACTTGTTGGTAGGACCATCGCTGAGTGCGATATCCATGAGGCTGGACATAGGCAGTCTCCCCGGCTCGAGTAAGAAACTGGCGCAGATAGCCGGACAGCGAGCGAAGTTCCATGCCAAAGGGTAGCGCATTTGGCAAGGCACGGGAGAGCAGTGAATCCAAGTCTGGTTGGTCCCGGGGCCTTCGTACAACACGACTTCGGCCGCTAGGAAAAATTGCTCAAAATCGCGAATCGGAGGGCAACGCAGCGTAATCCAAAATGATTAGATGAGACCGAATCGATATGCAGTTAATGAATCGCCGTTTCGTAAGGAACCTCTTGGAGGTAAACGGTTATGTCGAATGCTGTACTTGATACCGAAGTTCTGATCGTAGGCGCCGGGCCGGTAGGCCTGTTTCTGGCAAATGAGTGCGCGAGACGCGGGTTGAGATGCCGGATCGTTGAAAAGAACTCTTCGCAGTCGGAACACTCCAAGGCGCTGGCAATCTTTCCGCGGACGCTGGAAATCTTCGACATGGCTGGGCTCGTCGACCCGTTCCTTGAAAGGGCGAACCGGGTCACTGCCGTTTCAGTGATCAGCAATGGGCACACGCTTGCCCACATGCGCTTCACGCCTGAAGAGAGTCCGTATCAATTTGTCGCCATGGTTCCTCAGGACGTGACTGAGAGGCTGCTGGTGGAAGCACTGCGGCGCAGAGGCGGGGCGGTTGAGTACGAAAGCACGTTCGTTTCGGCCGTGGAGAGCGAGGGCCGCGTGAGCGCAACCCTGGAGCGAAAAGGTGAACCGATTACAGTCACCGCAGCTTTCGTGGTGGGCTGCGATGGCGCACACAGCGCCGTCCGGCATTTGCTCAACCTGCCGTTTGAGGGAGCAGAATACAACGATACGTTCATGCTGGCCGACGTCGAAACCAACGACAGCCTGCCGGCGGACGAATTGCAGTTGTGTCCGAGCGAATTGGGCCCGGTCGCCATCTTTCCCATGAGCCCCACGCGGCGGCGTGTGGTGGCGATCGTTGCAAACACGGGGGGCGAAGCCCCGTCGCTCCAGATGGTGCAAGAGATCCTGGCCGAACGCGCGCTCAACGGGATCGAGGCGCGTGCCATGCACTGGGGCAGCTATTTTCGCATCCATCACCGCCAGGCCGCCGAGATGCGCGTCGGGCGTTTTTTCATCGCAGGTGATGCCGCTCACATTCATAGCCCGTTCGGCGGGCAGGGGATGAATACCGGATTGCACGACGTGTGGAATTTGGCCTGGAAGCTCGATGCATTTCTGCGCGGCCACGGAAATGAGGAACTGCTCAAGAGCTATAGTGCCGAACGTCGTCCGGTGATCAAGAGCGTTATCGAGACCACGGACTTTCTGACCAGGGCGCTGGGGACACCAAGCAAGCTGGCGCAGGTTTTACGAGATGCGATCATACCCATGGTCTCGCGTCTGGCCCCGTTTCAACATGCCTTCGTGCAGCGACTTTCTGAACTTGGAATTGCCTACCGTGGAAGTCCGATTGTGGAAGGCGCCGGCGACCGGTACTTCGACGATTCGTTGCGAGGCGGAGAAGGAATTCGCAGCCGCTTTCTGCTGATTTTGGACCGTCAGGCGCATTCATCGATCATGGACGCCGCTAAGCAGCTGGTTGGATCACTTAAAGATATCGTTGAATTGCGTTTGTGTTCTGGCCGAGATGTCACCTTGGTCCGGCCGGATGGTTACATCGCTTACTCTGCGCGCAGTCACGAGGGAGTCGCCGCCTTAACGCGGGTGCAGGCACTTTTGGAGCGTCAAACCGGCGACCAGGGCGCACGTCGCGCAGCCTAGCGCCCCCTGACTTTCTAGATTATTCAACGCGTCTGGGCACAACTGCGCGCTCACACTGTTGGTCAGGGCGTCTTCAGTCTCCGCAGCACTTCGACGGCGCCACGATTCCCCGGGTTGAGCTGAAGGGATTTTTGATAGTTGGCGATGGCCAGGGATTTGTTGCCGTCGTCGAGGTAGGCCTCACCAAGGCTGTCGTAAACATTGCTCGATTGCGGATAAGCTTCGGCGTTTAGCTCAAGAATATGGATGGCTTCATTGAACTTCTTTGCCCGGATGAACTCGTAACCTAAATTGTTGAGCTCGCCTTCCTCGAAGTTGTAGGTAGGGGATGCGCCGGCTTTGAGGTCCCGGTATTGCTTGACGGCTGCATCCATACCGCTGGACGCGATGGTTGCGGAGAGCGTTTCAGCGATGGATGTACGGTTGTCGTACGCGGCTTTGACGCGCGGAAGCCAGGCGGCCATGCTGACCGCGAATATTCCAGCGCCCATGGCAACGGTCAATGCGACAAGAGCGGCAGCGGTTGCAAATTTCGGAGCTGCGGCCTGCGCGCGGAAATAGATTTCAAGAACGGCCAGCGGCAACAGGTATTGGGCGAAAGACAGAAATGTGATGAACGGACCGCTGAACGTAATCGAATCAAAGCCGAAAGGGCCATGATTGAGGACAAGCGAGAGAAATAACCCCGCCCGAATGAACAAGGATGCGCTCACCACAAGATAGAGGCGGAGGGCCCAACGGCGGTGAGTCTTGAAGTCCCGGGCCAGCGCATAGCGCAGCGCCATAACGGCGCAAAGCATAATGAGTAAGGCGTTAAGGCTTTGTCCAAGGTGTTGAGGCAAGTCGCCAACGCTGCCACGCACCCACATCATGTAGAGCCCCGCAATGCTGATGCTGAAAGCGGTCACCACGTAGAGACGACCATTCCAGCGGTGGAGCGACGGCGCGCGGTTTCGGATCTGCGGGATCAGCTGAATTACTCCCGCCAGGATTACGATGACAGCGGATACAAGGTGCGCCCCGACGGCGTAGTTGCCCATGGTATCGCCGGCTACGAAGCCATGCGCCATGCCCTTGTTCCAGGCATGCCAATCTCCCCGGACTGCCGCCATGCCATAGAACGACGCCACCGTAAATGCGAAGATCAATTGGCCAATTACGGCTATCACAAACCAGAATCGCACTGCCGCTTGCAGAACGATTTCGGCAGAGCTCCGCAGCGAATGCGGTTGCCGCGATCTCACCACCGCAGGAAATACCACTTGAAGTTCGGCGCCCATAGTTCCTCCTTAAAGCTCAGAGCCGGCAATCGATAACAACTTTTCCCGCACCGGGGTGCAGACTCCGCAATTCGCGCCGTCACTACTGCTCGGCCCATCTTTGCCCGAGAACGGATGAATCCAGTGCCGCTCTGAATCAGAGGGGGTCCCGATAGCGCCGCAAGCGGACGGCGGCGGCGACAAACGCGAATGCCATGATCAGCCCGACCCACAGGCCGATGCTGGCCATGAATCTGCCGGGAGTGATGTGCGTCATAGGATCCATCGGATTGCCGCCCGTCATGGGGACAGCCTCCGCGCCGCCCCTGAAGCGCTCGTGCAACAAAGCCGCAAAGTGCGAAGTGTTAAACGCGATTTTCTCGATGACGCCAATTGCGAACGGAGGTATTACCGCCCACAAAAACGGCGCCCGGCGCGCCCATGCCGAGACGAATAAGAGCCAGCCATAAAAAGGCGCATACCAGAGCATGTGCACCGTTACAAGGTGATAGAGCAACATCAACGAAGACCGGAACAAAGACACCTTGGACAATAGCGTGGCGACGTCCAGGCCGCTCGCGCGAACGACGGCCATGCTCAACAGCAACATGATCAACTGCGTAGCGATGGTGATCACAAAGCCGACCAGTGGCACGACGACCACGGCAACGGTCGCCTTCGAGAGCACGGTGGTGAGATCGGAAACCGGCAGCGACTTCCAGAACAGGATGCTGCGATCACGCCGCTCGCCGTAAAGCGCGTCAAGACTGTAAAAGATCCCAACGATAAACGCTGTGCCGATGATCAAACCCACGGCGAACGTGAAAGGCTCTTCGAGTACCGAGAGTCGGCGAGCGGGATCGGAAATCGAGAGGGCCCGACCGAGGGTGGCTATCAAGAACCCCAGCAGCATGACGCCGGCGACAGCCAGCGGTGCGATATAGATTGAACGGTACTCGTACAGTTCGCGCCGCACCGACCAATAGAACGGATGAGTCTCGGTGGTAACGGCGGGTGAACTGTTCTGCGATTCGAGGGACTCCGGCATCGCGTTCGATTGAGTATTCATCTGGCAGCTCCTTGTGCAACGCCGGCCTGATTGCCCGGATTGTTTCCCATCACGGCGACGAACAAGTCCGCAATGCTGGGCGTCCGCACCTCGCCAAGCGCTGCGAGTTGCTGACGATCGACACGATCGAACAGCAGGATGCTGCGTCCGAGTGCCTGGCGCTCGTGAATAGGCTTAAAAGCCCGCGCCGCGACGACATTCTCGGGATGCACCGCGACTTCCAGATAGCGCGCTTCGAAATCTTCCATGCTGCAATCGAACACGATACGGCCGCGGTTGATGAACATGAGATCGGTAAGGACGTGCTGCACGTCCTCTACCTGATGAGTGGTCACTACGATGGTGCGGCTGCGATCGAAGTAGTCGTTGAGCAGAGAATCGTAGAATTGCTTGCGATAGAGAATGTCGAGGCCGATGGTGGGCTCATCCAGCACCAGCAATTTCGCATCAATGGCCATGACCAGCGCGAGGTGCAGCTGGGTCACCATGCCCTTCGACAATTCCCTGACCTTGCTGCGGCGCCGGATGTCGGTCTTCGCGATGAAACCTTCCGCCTTGGCACGATCAAATCTGGGATGCACGCCGGCGACGTAGTCGAGCAGCTCCGAAACCTTTATCCAGCGAGGCAGCACCGCGACATCGGCAATGAAGCAGACGTCGCGCATGAGCCGGTCGCGCTCGCTCCAGGGATCGCGTCCCAGTACCTTCAGCTCTCCTTGATATTGGGTGAGCCCGAGAATGGCGTTGAGCGCAGTGCTCTTGCCGGCGCCGTTGGGGCCGATGAGCCCGAGGATGCGGCCTTCTTCGACGCGCAGATTGACGCCGTCCAGCGCGATGGTTGTGCCGTAGGCCTTGCGCAGGCCGCGGGCTTCAATGACTGTCATGGCTTTGGTTTCTCCTTTGCGGCATCCAGCAGTTCTTCCGCGGTCAGACCGAGCCGCTGAATAGTGGCGTGAATGACGGGCCATTGTTCCGCAAGAAATTTCTGACGTTCGCCTTTCAACAGCAGATTGCGCGCGCCGGCATTGATGAACATGCCCCGGCCTCGCTTGCTCTCAACCAGGTGCTCGTCGACCAATTCCTGGTATCCCTTCAGGACTGTGAGCGGATTGACCCGATATTCGGCAGCAACCACGCGCACCGATGGCAGCGGATCGCCTTCTTTCAGCACACCGTCGAGGATCATGGCCACGACGCGGTCGCGAAGCTGGCGGTAAATCGGCTGACTGTCATTCCACTCACGGTCCATCTTGGGCTCCCGTTAAACCCCGTGCGAATAGCGCCTTCACCTGGTACGCGTCAGGTCAAAGTGCGCGTGCAAAGGCTTGTCTTTCATCATGAAGGTCCAGTCCTCGGTGTGATGGTTGGCATCGATGATGGTGAACACGGAATGGTGCATGTGGTACTCCGGGTTTCCGCTGATGTCCTTGAGCTCGAATTCGATCGTCTTGCCGTCGGGCGACATCTTTCCGGTCATGCGTGGCCGGTTTCCCGCATCGCAATAATGAACCAGCGTGAGCTGTTCGCCGTCGACGTAGAGCATCGTGACCGGGTGATCGTACTTGGTCGCGTCGAGCGGGGTTCCTGCTTCTTGAAGCTCGTGCACGATGGCGTGGCCTCTGGAGGTGACGCGCAGCGAGAGGTGCATTTTGGCGCCTGACATCTCCGGCGCGTCGGCAACGGTGACCGGGCCTTCCCAATCTCCCGCCAGGCTTTTCATTTTGTCGAAAGATTGTTGCGCGGTAGACGAGGTCGCGACATCCGCGGCGAAAGCGGTCGCGGCGATCAGGGCGAATAGAACCGCGAGTGCGATGCGTGATTTCATATCAAGTTCTCCTTGTAATTTCTCTTCTTCAATCAGAGATGGATCTGCAGAGCTGGATCCGTCATCTCTTTGCCGTTGTAGTTAACTACAACACTAAATCAAATGCAAGTTCTTTTTGAAGCCGTCAACTATCCATAATAGAAACAATGGCTTACAAAGTCGTACAACCATCAGAAACAGTCTGCCCGGCCTAGATTTGCCCACATTTGGGATCGGCGAAAGAAATTGGCGCGCCAACGAAGATCGATGGACGGCAAGGAACAAACCTGGCGCACTGGTGTAGGAAAGACTTTTCCCTGTGCATAGGTTTTCAGTGTTCCCCTTCGCGACCGATTACCTATCCACAGCCCGTAATGGGCCGCGAAGGTTACTTTCGGGCAGCGAATTTCCTAGAGTCCATCTTCTCTGAGCATTTTCGCGCGTGAACTAAACGCTTTGGTTGGTATGAATTCAGAGGTTCCAGTGAATGAGGCTCAGTACCCCTCAGCTCTGGCGCACCTGGCAATCAGAGTGGCATCGCGATTGCCCCTTACCGAGCGGGGAAACCTTAAGGGAGGGCTTCTGTTTACATTACTGCCATCGCCGCAGTCGCGCTGGAAATCACTCGCGACGGGCTGGAGCATCCAAGCTCTCACGCTGGTATCTCTGGTCGTCGTGTGTGCCCGTTTCCACGAAAACCGAATCGCACTTGAGAGTTATCGGGTCACCAGACTTGTGTCGTATGAGCCCCTGGTGCTTGATGCGAAGGAGGCTGTTGCCCCACCCGTAGTCGCCCGGTCCAAGCCACGAGTTGTGAGCAAGTTTGTACCGGAGCGCAAGCCCGCGCCCGAGAGCGAGACCCCATCGGCAGTCCTCGTGGTTACGCCACAGGTGAGAAGAGTCGCCGAACACAAGAAATCAGAACCGGAATTTGCGGCGCCGGCGCCGAAACTCGACGCCAAAATGCCCGTGATGCCGGCTGCCGCGACGTCTCAGATCGTGGCTGTCGGTACTTTTTCCCGGGAAAATGGGGTCACGGCGCCGGTTGCCAAGCTGGCCGCCTCGGTGCAGCCCGGAGGTTTCGGCAATGGCAGCGGCAACGGTTCGGGCGGCCACGGAACAGGTACGACTTCCGATGTGGTCGCGAGTTCCGGATTCGGTAATGGGGCGATTGAAGCGTTCAACGGTGCAAGCAGGCATCCCAGAGCGGGATCGCGTCCGCCGGGTAACGGAGCCAGCGCTCCGGTCGAAATCACCTTCAAGCCCAAACCCGACTACACCGATGAGGGACGGAAAGAAAAAGTGAACGGAGAGGTTCGCCTGGAAGTGTTGTTCAGGTCCGATGGGCGGGTGCGCGTTTTACGAGTCGTACAAGGGTTGGGGCACGGACTCGACGAACAGGCAGTGAAGGCCGCGGAGCAAATCAAGTTCAAGCCGGCCTTGCAGGAAGGCCAGCCCATTGATTCACTGGCCCTGGTGCACATCATTTTCGAACTTATTTCGTGAGGAGAGCCATGCGCAGTTTCAGAAACATCGTTGGTCTATTGCTTCTATGCTCGATGCCCGCTATCGCGGCCGACAACCGGCCTGCGGCTCCCTTGTCTTTCGACCAAACCGTTGACCGGGTGGTGGAGCGCGAACACAAATTCGTCGAAACCATGCAGCACATGCACCCCCTGGCGGAAACCTACATCCAGAATCTTCGCGAGGACAGCGACCACAACGTCGAACCCATCAATGACCAGTACTTCCTGGGCCGCGTCGATCTCGCCAACGGTCCCCGCGACTCAGTGTTTCAGAAGCACCACAAAGGATTCCTGCACAAGTTGGTGAATCCTTTCTCTGCCCTTTCGTATAAATTCTTGCCGCAGGGCTTCGCGCAGATGGTGATTCTGGATTCGGACCTCCAGAAGAACAACTATCACTTCACCTTTGTGCGTCGCGAGTTTCTGGGCGAAGCGCGCTGCATCGTGATCGACGTGCAGCCCAAGGCCAAAGCGCCCAAGGGACTGTTTACGGGAAGAATCTGGGTGGAAGACCGCGACTTCAATATCGTCCGCTTTAACGGGACCTATTCGGGCCACTCTGATTACACCTACTACCTGCACTTCGACAGCTGGCGCTTTAATCTGCAAACCGATTTGTGGCTGCCTTCCTACGTTTACGTTGAAGAGTCAGGCACACAGCGCAACAAGGCGCTGTTCCATGATTTATATCTCAAGGCCCAAACCCGGCTGTGGGCGTACGATCCGGAGCAGCTGAATCATGAGGAAGAGTTCACGCAAATCAAAGTTGAGAATGCGGTCGATGATCGTCCGGTGGTCAAGGATATTGCGCCCGTCGAAGCCCAGCGTATGTGGGAGCGGGAGGCGGAAGACAACGCGGTGGACCACCTGCAAAGAATCGGCGTGCTCGCGCCTCCGGGAGGTGTGGACAAGATTCTCGAGACGGTCGTTAACAACCTCATCATCACCAACAAATTGCAGATCGAGCCGGATGTGCGCTGCCGCGTGCTGCTGACCCTGCCGCTCGAGTCCTTCACCATTGGCCACACCATCGTAGTCAGCCGCGGCCTGCTGGATGTGCTGCCGGATGAGTCCTCATTGGCCATGATTCTGGCCCACGAACTCGCCCACATTGCATTAGGCCATCATGTTGATACCAGGCTTGCGTTCAACGATCGTTTCTTCTTTGCCGATTCCGATGCCTTCCAGCGCCTGCACTTCGAGCGGCCCGCCGCCGACGAGGAAGCTGCCGACACCAAGGCCATGGAACTGCTGGAAAACTCACCGTATAAGGACAAACTGGCCAATGCCGGGCTGTTCCTTCGAACCTTGCAGGCTCATTCGTCCGTGCTCACCAACCTGATAAGTCCGCGGCTGGGCAGCAAAATGACCAACGGCAACACCACCCGGATGATTGCGCTGTTCAACTCCGCGCCAACCCTGGAGAGAGAACGGCTCGACCAGATTGCCGCCCTACCCATCGGTAGCCGGATCAAGCTGGATCCCTGGAGCAATCAATTAAGCATGATGAACGCGGACCCGGTTGCGCTGGTGTCTGCCAGGGAGAAAATGCCGTTCGAAGTGACGCCATTTTTCCCTTATCTGAGTTATAGCCCGGCTGACAAGAAGCTCGTCGCCGAAAGTTCGGGGAATCCCTAAAGGCGTCGGGCGCACATAAAGCCTGAACCCGACTGCCGATCGGAAAGGATGGAATGAGAAACCCGATAACGACCGCTGGAAAAGCTGGTTTTTTCGTCTTCGTAATGGTGGCGTCCGCTCTGGCACAAAGCCGGCTGCAAGCGGGACCGGTGCCTGCCGTGGCTGGGCCTGCTTATGATGTGAGCGTCGGCTATAGCTATCTTTCCATGCCGGTTGCCTCCGCCGGACGCGCCGGCCTTAACGGGCTGGATTTCACCGGCAACGTCGCCCTGGGCCCGCGCTGGGGAGTGACGCTCGACTCCAGCTACCTGCGCACGTCCAACGTGCTCAGCACTCCGCACCAGGGTTATGCTTTGACTTTTCTTGCCGGCCCGGTGTTCTCCCTGGTTCAGCGCGGAAATAACCGGGTGTTCCTTCGCGGGTTGGGCGGTGCGGGGCTGATTGATGGCGGAGTGCCGGTGACCGACACCTCGTACTTTCACGGATGGCTGCTACGGCCCGCTTACGCGGCCGGTGTGGGATTTGAGCGCCCGGTCTCGGAGCAGTTAGGGGTTCGCGTCATCGGAGACTATCTGCGGACAACATTCTATGACGCCACTGGCGCCGCCCAGGGCCAGGGCAACTTGCGAGTGACCGTCAGCCTCGTCTTTCGTTTGCAAGAGCGGAGGCATCGATATCGCTCACAACTGCGGTAAATAGCGGGGTTAGGTACACGCTGCCGCAACTCACCGTGCCCACGCGAGCAGATCCACCGGGTAACCTGCAAGCTGCGTTCAATCGGGGTTGGCGCCCTCACCGCTTGCGCCGATAACCCACTCGTACACTCACTTTCGGTAACCCTTAGTAACCATACGATTCTGTAGACCCAGCCGTACAATGACCATTGTCCGAAAGAACATTTCCCGATAGGCGAGTGGGCGGATGGAGATGGTCCACTTGCCGGATGCGGGCCGGGTGAGCGGGTTTTCGGACAGGATTTGAAACCGAGCTGGAGTCCATACTTCTATGGCGTTTGGGTTTGGCTTCAACAAACAGAAAGTGCTCAGTGCAGCGGAGAAGTTTGTCCAGCAGGGCAAGCTGCAAAACGCCATCACTGAATACGAAAAAGTTCTGAAAGCGGACGCCAAGGACTTGACGGTGGCGAACACCGTGGGCGATCTGTACTCGCGGCTGGGCAACCAGGAAAAAGCGGTGGAGTGTTTCAAGACCGTGGGCGATGCTTACGCGTCGCAGGGTTTCACGGTCAAGGCCATCGCAATGTACAAGAAGTTGAGCAAGCTGAAGTCCTCGCTCGACTGCATCCTGCGGCTGGCCGAGTTGTACACCCAACAAGGACTGTTCAACGACGCGCGCGCCCAGTACCTGCAAGTGGCGGAAGAATTCCTGCGCAACGGAGAACTCGAGCAAGCAGTGCGCATTTTCCAGAAGACCCTGGAAATGGACCCGGAAAACGTGGCCATGCGCACCAAACTGGCCGAAGTTTACGTGCGGCTGGGAAAGAAAAATGAAGCCTGGCAGATTTTCTCTGCGGCGGCTGAAACCCTGCGCTCCAAGGGTCAGTTAGAGGCGGCGGAAGAGATTCTGCAACGGATGCTGAAGCTGGATCCGGGCAGCAGTTATGCGTTGCTGCTGCGGGGACGAAATGCGTTTGATGCCGGCGACATGCCGGCGACCGTCCAGTGTCTCGAGAAAGTTGCAGATCTGGACAGTAATCCGGATGGCATGCGGACGCTCTTGCAGGCCTATGTTCAGACTGGGCGCCTGGCTGAGGCGGGCACTCTCGCCGCGAAACTGCTTTCGGTTCACAACGACATCACCGCCGTGCTCAGCTACGCCGAGGCGTTGATGACGGCGAGCCACTTTGCCGAAGCCTTGCAAGTTTATCAGCAGCATTGTGAACGGTTGCTGGCGGCGGATTCGGCTAAGACGATCGAGAACCTGCATTCTCTGATCGGACATCTGCGTGAGAATGCGGTTGCGCTGGAAACTTTGCTCGATCTGTTGCACAAGGCCGGAGACACATCCCACATCACCGAAGTGTACGAATTGCTCGCGCATGCTTATGTACAGTCTGACCAGATGGAGAAGGCGCGCGACTACTATCTGAAGTTGACACAGCTCGAGCCTGAAAACCAGATTCATGCCCGCAATTATCAGCAGGTATTGGGCAAGCTTGGCACTTCGTCCGGGGCGCGGCTGATCAGCGCGGAAGAAGGCGCGGTGATGGTGGATGAACTGGAAGCCACGGCGCCGTTCATTGATCAGCGCTACGCCGACCCTGTGGCATTGGCAGTACGAGCCGCGCTGACCGACGCGGAACTTTTCATTTCTTACAACATGCCGTCGAAGGCGCTCGGGCCTCTGATGTCGGCCTTGCCGCAGGCGCCGCGCGATTTGCGCATCAATCAGCGTCTGGCAGCGTTACATACCCGTGCGCAGCGTTTCACGGAGGCGGCGGTTTGTTGCCGCACGCTCGAGAGCATTTATCACGAGGCTGGGTGCCCCGACGAGGCAACTCGCTACGGGGAACTGGCCGCGAAGTACGAGGAGCGCGCAGCCCAGTCGCCGGTGCTTTCAAGCCGGGCGGCGGCGCGGGTGGAGTCTGCGGCAGTGGTGGAGGAATCTCAGGTCAGCGAGGTTGCAGAGACGGCGGTGCCGGCTCCGGCTGCACCAGATGTGGCATCAAATTCCGGGCCGTTCTTCCATGCTTCCGAAGCGCAGCCCGAGGCCGCGGAATTCGCCGTGCAAGCCGCTCCCGCTCAAGAGATCGACCTTTCGGCAGAATGGGAAGAAGGCTTCACCGAGGCGCCCGCCGTGGGTCCGGCAACCGGCAAAGAGAAGAGTAGACCTGCCGCGGGAGCGTCCGAAGCTGCGGTTGCCGAAGCCGTGGAAGAGATTCGCTTTTATCTCTCGAACGGCATGGCGGAGGAAGCGCAAGCCGCTTTCGGCAAGCTGGAACGGCTGGCGCCTGATGCCACGAAGCTGGAAGCCTTGCGCGCGGAAATTGAGACTGCCCGGGCAAAGGCGCCTGCCCCTGAACCGGTTTCGGTGGAAGTAGCGGAAAATTCTGTGCGGGTTGATGAAGAGCCAGCCGCTCCGAAGCAGCCTGCGGCTACTCTGGATGCATTCGTCAGTGACTTGGAGTCTTCGCTGGGTGACGGATTCCTGCCGCAGGCGCCAGCCCAGGAATTTGCTGTTAAAGCTGAGGCCGAGCCGGTCGCAACCGGGGCACAGACCGCGCCGGTCCTCAATGCGCTGGTCAGCGACTTGGAATCGTCTCTAGGGGATAGCTTCCTCGCCGATGCTCCGGCGGCGCGGGCAACATCAGCGCAGACCGTGGCGGTTTCCGTACCGCCGGCGGTTCCGGCAGCCATGGCCGCGGCCGCTGCTGCCGCACCCGCGGCTTCTCCGACATTCAGCTATCAGCCCACACCCATCCGGCCGTTGGTTCCACAGGCTCCCGGAGGGCTTCCGCCCGCCAAGCCCGACGCTGGCGCTGGAGTCGATTTGGCGGACATGTTCGGCGAACTTAAGCAGGAACTGGAAGAGGAAACCACTACCGCCGACGAAGACCCGGAAACCCACTACAACCTGGGAGTTGCTTTCCGCGAGATGGGCCTGCTCGACGAGGCGATTGGCGAACTACAAAAAGTTTGCCAGTCCGTGGAGCGTGGCCACCCCTTCCCGCAGATCATGCAAACCTATACCTGGCTGGCGCAATGCTTCCTGGACAAGGGCGTGCCGGAAGCGGCCATCCGCTGGTATGAAAAAGCCCTTACCCTGCCCTCATTGGACGCGGACACTCGCACCGCCCTGCACTACGAACTGGCTTCATCCTACGAAGTCGCGGGAAACAAGACGGCTGCCTTGAGCCATTTTATGGAAGTTTATGGCAGCAATATTGATTATCGCGACGTCGCCGAGCGCATTAAGACCCTGAAGTCGTAAAATGCTGTGATGGGTCAAACTCCCTTAAGGCTTGGGACGTGGTTTCCAAAAATCTGGTTGCGCTGGGCTCTAATTGCCAGGAGCGCTGCGTGACGTCGGATCCGAATTTCACCCAGGACAAGGCGTCAGCCATCGTGGGAACGGGGATCGATTCAGCCGAGCAGCCCGCTGGCCCGCCCCGGGCTTTGGATGCGAAGGTCGGAAGGCACGGGGGCGTCCGCCCCACGCGGCTCGAACTCTGGCTGCACCGGGTGACGGTGCTGCTGTTTGTTTTTGTTTGCGCGGTGGTAGGTGTGCTTCTGGTCATTCTACCCTGGCGGCCGGAGTGGACCGACAACCATTTGCTGCTCACCCACCCTTCGTTGCGGGCCATCGTGGCGAATGGGTTCTTCCGCGGCGTTTGCAGCGGCCTGGGAGTGTTGGACATCTGGATCGGATTCTGGGACGCAATCCACTACCACGAAGGCGAGTGATCCTGAGATTTTGTCTTCATGAAAGAGAAATCCGACCATGAGTAACAACCCGCCCAAGATCGCGCCTCTGGCATACGAGAACGCAACTTTTCTGAACAGCCCCGATGGTCGAATACTTCGCATCCTGTCTGAGTACCAGGAACCTCTGGCGCGCTTTCGCCGGGAGCAGATTCAGGACACGGTGGTATTTTTCGGATCGGCGAGGTTCGAGAGCCGGCGAGTTTCACAAAAGAACCTGGCTGGGCTGGACCGCGGGGCGAAATCCGCTGGCGGCGAGGCGCTGAGCCGGAAACGGGCGTTGGCAGCCGTAGACATGGCGAAATATTACGAGGACGCGCGCCGCCTGGCGTTCTTGCTAAGCCAGTGGTCGATTCAGATTCCCGCCCGCCGCCGCCGTTTCGTGGTCACCACCGGAGGAGGGCCGGGGATCATGGAGGCGGCCAACCTGGGCGCGAAGGAAGCAGGGGCGAAGACCATCGGGTTGAATATTCGTCTGCCTTTTGAACAGTATCCCAATCCCCACATCACTCCAGCCCTGAACTTTGAGTTTCATTATTTCTTCATGCGCAAGTTCTGGTTCGCGTATCTGGCGAAAGGGCTGGTGATTTTCCCCGGCGGGTTTGGAACCCTGGACGAATTATTTGAAATCCTGACCCTGGCGCAGACGCAAAAGCTGGCTAAGAAAATTCTGGTTGCCATCTATGGGAAAAAGTACTGGAACCAGGTGCTCAATTTTCAGGCCCTGGTGGATTCAGGGACGATTTCACCGGAGGATCTGGAGCTGTTCAAGTTCGTGGACTCGCCGGAGGAAGGGTTCGAGTTCCTGCGCGATGGGCTGACCAAGTATCATCTGGGCTCCGAACCGAGGCGTAACGCCACTGCCATGCCGGAGATCGCGAAGACGAACCCGTAAGCTCGAAGTTCCCAACCGCTTTGCTGCTCTACTACATCACCGACCGAACGCAGTTTCCTGGGGACGAGGTTTCCCGGCGTCGCACTCTGCTCGACAAGATTGCCGATGCTGCCCATTACGGAGTGGATTTCATTCAGTTGCGCGAAAAGGACTTGAGTGCGGGAGCGCTCGAAGCTCTGGCCCAAGATGCTGTGCGCAGGGTGCGAGAAAATTCGTCGCGAACACGGTTGCTCATCAACTCACGGACCGACGTGGCGATTGCCTGTGGGGCCGGTGGAGTGCATTTGCGGTCGGAGGATGCCTCGCCAAGAGAGGCGCGGGCCGCGTGGCGGGATGGTCTGAGCGCTGCCGCAGTCATAAGCGTTTCCTGTCATTCCCCTGCCGAAGTTGCTCGAGCCGCGGCGGAGGGAGCGGACTTGGCGGTGTTTGCTCCAGTGTTTGCAAAGCAGGGTTCTGCGGCAGCCGGGTTGAGTGGCCTGCGAGCGGCATGTGAGAATCCCATCAAAGTGCTGGCCTTGGGCGGCGTTACATTGGAGAATGCACAGAACTGCGTCGCTGCGGGGGCTGCGGGTGTGGCCGGGATACGGCTATTTCAAGAGAACGATGTGGCGCGGGTGGTGGGGGCTCTGCGAGAGTGAGATGAAATCTCCGCTTCACGGAAAGCTTGGCGATCTCACTAGTGCGGCTCGACGTCAGGAATTCTAAAAAATCCGTCTTCTTGCGGGCGGGCAGGCTCTAGGACCTTAACCCGGGCCGCCACAACAACCGCATCCGCCACTTTCAACGTCATGCGCCGCGGCACTTGTTTGGTGGCCCATGGCTGGAAGTCTTCGTATGAGATCCGATACTTGGATTGCGACCGCGCAACAACGAGCCCATCCGAATCGAAGTAGTAGGCCCGCGGGTACTGCCCGGCTGGTAAATTGTCGACTGGCCCCATAGAAACACGAACGCACGGCTTGTCTTCAAGCTTCACATCATCCATGTGCCAGTCCCAATCAGGTGAATAGTACTCATATCCTGGGAACTCCGCTCCAAACAAATCGATTGCCCCTCTCACCACGGAGGCTATCTCGGAGGGTGAACGTTGTAAATAGTGGTCGTCGTCGATACGCGTTTCGACGACTTTCAGTCGCCCAACTGCAACCTCACGACGCCATCGGTTGGGTGCGTACCAGAACTCCTCATAAGTACCCTGACGACTTCCGGAAGTCCCAGTCCAGGCAAATGTGCCTTTCAAATGGAAAGCTGGGCTGCCGTCTGTCCTTGGATAAGTGAGATCGCGCGCGCGCTTGAAATAGTAGGAGGCAGCTTGATACTTGGCCTGGTCACCTTCGATTGACGTGTCGAACGCGAACGTCATCGTAGTTTCAACTTGGACCGGCACGCCGTCAACCGTGGCGGGCTTGAACCGCCATTGCTTGACAAGTGCCTCCGCATTCTCCCGAAGAGCCATGTTATTCGAAGTGATGAATTCGGCTTCGCGAACCTTTCCTGCCTTATCGGTGACGATGTACAGGCTCAAGACACCGGTGGTTGGACGTCGGCTGACGGATTCCCACTTCATAACCGGCGGGTCAATTGCGGTCTTGCGGTACTCAATTTCGTTCATGGCAACGAGTCGAAGCTGGTCTTTTGCCGGGGTAGGCGTTTCAATTGCAAACATTGACTCGTCGCTCGGCGAAAAGTCGGAAACCTCAACCTCGGTATTCACATCGCCGTGCGGAATGGGAGGGAATGTCTCGACCACTTGCGGAATGCTCTTGCCGTGAAAATCTGTGTAGTTCTTGAACCCGGCAGAGAAGAGCTTCCCAGAAATCCACTTTAGTACACCGTTCGGCGCAAGATCGACAGAGCCCCACCAGGCATTCGTCACCGTGCCATCGGTGGATGACGGTTGGTAGCGAACCGAAGCTGCCTTCCCCGGGACGACAGTATCTGGCAACTGTTCGATGTCATTCAGCAAGTGTTGGGGCGCGGCTTCAAGGATCGCGATGACGATGTCGTTTATCCACTTCGGATAGTAATCATCGGAACTCTTTTCCAGTCGCTTTGGACCGTTAACAATGATGGTCTGCTCGAACGTTTTGGAACGAATGGTGCGCCGCCATTTGTCCGGAGAAATCCAATATTCCTCGATTTCGGCAGTGTAGTCGGGGATAAATGAGTTCGCTGGATGTGAGGTCGCCTTAAGGTGAAATGGATTTTCCCCCGGAACTGTCAACCGCGAGAGCTTAATGGCGTTTTGCACGGCTAGGCCGACAGGAATCGTTTGTGCGGCCGAACAGACAGTGACCAGAAGTGCGGTGTATAGCACCCCAGCGCGAAACACGAAGCGTTCCCTTCGCATGAGACCTTTCACGGCGTCCATTTCTTGCCGTTCTTGACGATGTCCATGATCCGGGCCAGTCGGCGGGCGCGGGTTTCCTCCTGTTTGGCCCCGGTGATGGCCAGCGCCATCTCTTTCTGGTTACTGAATGAATATTGTTTCCAGTTAGTCTGCGCGGTCTTGTTTTTGGCCAGGGCCTTCTTGAGAATCGAAGGAACTTCGACGACGCGCGGGGCCGTGTCCCGTTCCATCACCACGGAAACAGTGTCTCCAGCCTTGACGCCGGCGCCCTCGCGCATGGTGCGGTTGACCGCCATGAAGTGACAGCCGCCCATGGGCATCAGCGACGAGCGGAACGGAAAGCCGTTAATCGTGCCGCGCACCGGCACGCGGGCAATGGTGCCGAAGACCTCCTTCACGTCGAAAGGCGCGTTCACGGCGGCCACAGAGCTGCCTTCCCGACCCACCAGTTTGGTTCTGAACTTGAGTTTCTTCAGCACGCCCTCCTCCTGCTAGTGTGCTAGGCTCTGCTTACTGTGAGCGCCCTTCGGCAGGCCAACAGCCTACACCAAATTTCACACGAGCCCAAGCTGGTTCCAATTCCCGCGGGATGGTTTCTGATGGGGTCGGAAGACGGCCAGGACAACGAGCGTCCAGTGCATCGGGTTTGGGTGGACGGGTTTCAGTTGGCCGAATGTCAGGTGAGCAATGCAGAGTATGAGAGCTTTGTGGCGGCTGCGGGAGCCGAAGCATCGCCGCTGCTGAATGATCCGAACTTCAATCATCCCCAACAACCGGTCGTGGCCGTCTCCTGGTTCGAAGCTGTCCGCTATTGCGAATGGCTGAGCGCCCTGGGGGAACGGAATTACCGCCTGCCGACCGAGGCGGAGTGGGAGCGCGCAGCCCGCGGAGGAGTCGAAGGGGCGCTGTTTCCCTGGGGCGATGATCCACACCCATCTCTGCCGGACTATGAGCAGCGCTGGGCGAACGGACCGGAAGTCGTGGGATCTTCCGGCGCCAATCCATTCGGTCTCCGAGACATGTGTGCGAACGTGCATGAGTGGTGCAGCGACTGGTTTCAACCGGATTACTACGCCTCGTCGCCGGATCGGAACCCGCGCGGGCCGGCGTTGGGCGAACGGCGTTCGTCGCGTGGCGGCTCCTGGCGTCACCATATTAAGGTGACACGTTGCGCAGCGCGCTCCAGCATTCCACCACAGTTCAAGTATGCGGACTATGGCTTTCGGGTAGTGTGCGATGAGACGTGACCGCCGCGGAGTTAGTGGCGAGTGGACAACAGGCCGAGAATTTCCTTCAACCCCTGGCGGATGTATTTAAGGTCTGATGTGCGCTCAGGAAAGGGCAATGGAGTTTGCTTCTTGTCGGTCTTGTTCTCCATTCGCAGTTGGTGGCGGGCGCCAGCGATGGTAAAACCTTCCTCATAAAGCAGTTTCTTGATGCGCAGCACGCTTTCCACATCCTTATGGCGGTACATGCGCTGGCCGGTGCTGCTCTTGACCGGCTTGAGGTGGGGGAACTCGGTCTCCCAAAAGCGCAGGACATAAGCCGGCAGGCGGCAAAACTCGGCCACCTCGCCGATACGGAAATAAAGTTTGTCTGGGATGACCACGTCCGCCGCACGGAGTTGGGGTCCGGTGGTTTTGTGCCGGGAACTCAGCGCGGATCGAGCAGCGGTGGGCATAGGGATGGAAGTACGTGTCCTCACTTTCTAGCACGAGTGGGCGTCCGCGACAACCCCATATCTTGTAAGGTGGCACTTTAGTGGTGCCTCGGGAGCCGCGTAGCTAAAGTCCGGGAGACGGCCGCCGATGAAAAGAGTGTCGAAGGTTGTGGCAGGGGGGAGCAAAGGGTTGGGATTAGAGGATTCTAACCTGCACTCGACAGTTGAATTGCAGAAGAAAGGGCAGGCGAGGAGATCTTGATGAGAATTGACTTAACCGCGAATGTTGGACAGGCGGCAGACGCCGGACCAGCGCGGAAGGCGGGTTCGCCGGCGCTCGGGACCGCGGGAAAAGCCGCGCCGGGAGCCGACAGCGCGCAGTTGTCAACCGACACCGTCAGGATAGAGGGTTTGAGTGCGGCCGTGTTGCAATTGCCGGAAGTCAGGCAAGAGAAGGTCGCTGCTCTGGCGGAGCAGGTGCAACGAGGCAACTACGCCGTCTCGGCGGAACAAACCGCCGGAGCTTTGCTAACCGCCTTGACCACCAACCGCGCCGCTTAGCGGGTGGGGAGGGCAACGGGAATGAGCGAAATTGGAAACGCGTGGAAATGACGGTACATCTCGTCGAATCAGCGGGCAACGATGGTGTGCAGGAACGCAGCCCGCACTTCCGCCGCCCTACGCTCGCCACCGTTCCTGCTCATCCCAATCCTGAACCCCACGAGCAATTCGAAACCGGCCCGCAAAGTGGACGGCCCGGCTTGAACTGGACTTGGCATGGCTGACGTCTTTCCTTCGACTCGTGAACTCATGAACCGGCGGCTTGATCTGCTGCGTCAACTTGCCGGTTCGTTAGAGTTGGCGCAGGCTGCACTGGCAACCACGACTCCGGCGAAGCTCGAGCTCGAGAGCGTGCGACAACGGGAACTCTGCCAAGGGTTGCGCGCACTTGCTGAAGCCTTCCCGGAGCAGGGCCGAGTTGAGGCCGATGCCAGGTTGGCAGACGATTTGCAAGCAGCAAGCGGGCAGGTCGCAGAACTGAACCGCAAGTACGCCGCGCTGCTGCGGCGGAGGCGGCGGACGGTGGACATTTTTTGCCGGGTCCTGGCCAGTTCTGAAACTACTTACTCAGCACCCAAGCTGCCGCCCCGCCTCGATGAGGAAGGGACAAGAGCGAAGGGATAAGACATGGGTAGTCTCTATGGTTCGCTTTCGATCGTTACCGGGGCATTGGGAGCGGAACAGGGTGCGCTCGAGGCGACAACCAACAACGTCGCCAATGTGAATACGCCCGGCTATTCGCGGCTGCGGGCGGTGCTGGTCGAGAACGCTCCCGTGGTCCTCGGTTCGGTCGCCTACGGCAGCGGTGTCTCGCTCCAAAAACTGGAGAGTTTGCGCGATCCCATCTTGCAGTTGCGCATTCAGGAAGAAACCCAGCAGCAAGGGCAGCTGAATGCGTCGCTCAACGCCTTGCAGCAGGCCCAGGTGCAATTCACCACCAGCAGCGGAGACATTGGGACCGAAATCGCGAACTTCTTCAGCAGTCTAAGCGAGCTTTCGAGCGACCCCACCAATCTGAGCCTGCGGCAGGGAGTGCTGACCGCGGCCGCGAACCTGTCAGGCGCATTCAACAATACGGCCAACAATCTCTCACAGCAACGCACCAACCTCGATCTGAGCGTCGGTCAGGATGTGCAACAAGTGAACGTTCTTACCCAGCAGATTGCCACTTTGAACACTCAGGTCAGCCAGTTGCAGGGAGTGAACCTTGATGCCAGTTCGTTGGTCGACCAGCGGGACGTGCTGATTGGCCGGCTTTCCGGCCTGATCGATGTGAACTCGATTCAAAGCGACAACGGGCTGACCATCACCACCTCCAACGGAACTGCGCTGGTTGTGGGTGGGCAGAGTTTTGCGCTCAGCACCCAGGTGGACGCTTCGGGAGTTCAGCATGTATTTGCGCAGGGCGCCGACATCACCTCAACCTTGACCTCGGGGGAGTTGGGGGGTCTGTTACAAGTGCGGGACCAGACTATTCCCGGCTTGCTCTCAAATCTGGACACGCTGGCGGCAGGGCTGGTCAATGGCCTGAACACCGCCAACCAGGCTGGGTTTGATTTGAACGGTGGGGCCGGTGGGAACTTGTTTGTTCCACCGCCTGCCGGCGGAGTGGGCGCTGCGGCGGCAATGGCGGTCGCCATCACCGATCCGGCGCTGATTGCGGCCAGTTCCGACGGCACGCCCGGCAGCAATGGCAACGTCGCAGTACTGTCCGCAGTCCACGATCAGCCGGTGGCGGGAGGGCAGACCCCTACCGCCTACTATTCAAACATTGTTTTCGCCGTAGGCAATGACGTTGCGAATAACAGCGCGGAGCTCAGTGCTTCGCAGTCGATCCTCAGTCAGTTGCAGGACCAGCGCGCCAGCATCTCGGGAGTTTCGCTCGATGAAGAAGCCAGCAACATGGTGCAGTTTCAGCGTGCCTTTGATGCTGCCGCCCAAGTTGTCACCACCGTGAACGACATGCCGCGCTCCTGCGCTGAAGCCGGGGTCTTGCAGCGAGTCGTAACCTTGACTCAGATTCCGGGCGAGATTTTGCAAGCCACTCAATACCACGAGCGGGCTCATAAGGCGTTGGCGTGCCCGCCCCATGTGAAGTAGAGCCTACCGAAGTTCTGTTGATTCCATAACCTCCTTAACCTTCCGCAGCAGAGACGCCGCTGAGAATGGTTTGGGCAGGTAGGCCGTTTGGCAGGTTGTGAGCCCGTACTTCGCAAACGAGTTCGCATAGCCGGAGATGAAGAGCACCTTCACTGCGGGCACAGAGGCTCGTAAGTCGTTGGCCAACGCGGCCCCACTTTGTCCGGGTAGAACCAGATCAGAAAGCAATAGCTGCACGCCGCCTTGCTGCCGGCGCAACGCCGCCCGTGCTTCGGTTGCGTTGCCGGCTCGCAATACCTGATAGCCGCTGCCCTCCAGGATGTCGCACGCGGCATCACGCACGAAGGCTTCGTCTTCTACCACCAGAATTGTGCCTCGGGTTGGGCATGAGCCATGGCCGGCGCCGCTCGGCACGGGCGGCTGGATTTCAGTTGTGGCTGGAGGCGGATTCAGCATAGAACCCAACGCATTCTCATTTACGCCAAACGGCACTGTTAAGCCCTGCTTCTCTGGCAACCAGTTATGTACGCTTTCTCGATGCATTTTGCCCGCCACAAGAAAACCGTCGTCAACCCTAAAGGACGGGGCTTTATTCTGAGTGGCTTGGGCGTAGTCCTCGGTGCGTGCCAAAACTAATCCGAAAGCTCCATGAGGCTACTGGGAGTCAATGTGGGAATAGGGAGCGCAAGACGGGAATCTCAGATCGACATCATTCACGCGCCAGCAGTGTCTGTTTGGGGTCGATCACGATCTTTCGCGTGCCCAGCGGGGCCGCCAGATGGAACAGCGTTTCGGGGCCGTCGGCAAAGATGCGCCCAAGCGGCGACATTTTGCCGGCTCGAAAGGCGTATAGCGGCACCGGTGTTACCAGATCGTCAGGGGCGTCTTTCTGCAACAGCGTCCCAGTGATGGTGGTGTGGTCACCCGAGTCAGCGTACTTCACACCATGGACTTCAAAGCGGGGGACCGCGGTTCCGTTGACCCAGCCGTCATAAAACCAGTCCAGGGACTTGCGGCCTTCATACCATAGAGGCCGCGGCCACTCTTCCTCGAAGACTTTCAGCAACTCGCGGGTGGTGATGGGCTTTCCGTCGTAACGCTCGCGGACCCGGCGTAGTGCTTGCACAAAAGGCTCATCGCGGGGCGTGTTCGCGTCTTCGGCGGCAGCCGGCTCTGCATCGCGCATCATGAAGCGGAGCATGTGGAAGAGCCAGGTGCCGCGCCCGTAGGAGATCGCCTCATAGCCGGTGGGGAACTGCGAACAGGAGAGTCGTGTGCCCAGCGTGACCGGGCCGTCCTGCATCAGGGGAACACCGGCTGGGTTCTTGAAGAAGAGATCGTTCCGGTACTTCCGCATTAGACCGCGGAAGCTGTCGGGATCCGTCTGTTCAACCAGCATCAACGCGCTGTAGTTCGCCAGTGCTTCGAGCAGCCATTGATCGCGATAATCGTTCCAGGTAACAACGTCACCCCACCACTGGTGCGCAGTCTCGTGCCCAACGACGAGGTTGATCTGGGCTCTTTCTGCGGGCGAAAAGTGGAGATGAGATTTTTCCTCATCAGTAAGGTAGGAATAACTGGAGAGAAAAACCAAACCGGGCCAACCCTGGCTCGTGTTTCCAGGCATTTGCGTCAGCGCCAAACTCCGGTAAGGATAGGGCCCGAACCAACGGGAATAGGATTCGATTGCGTGTGCGGAGGCATCGGCTACCATCTGCGCGTTGTGGGCGGGCGAAGGCGGAGGCGCGGTGACCACTAGAGGCGGGGCCGTTCTACCTGTCACCGGAGAGGGATTCGGGATCGCGGATCCGGCATCCGCCTCCGGAAATCCGCGCTCCATCGTCTTGGTGGCGTAGGCTTCTACCACCACGTCCCCGGCGCGAGCTTCAGCGCGATGATATCTGCCGAGATTGAATCCTGCGACCGGAATGGGACGCTCTGAGACCCAGCGGCTCATCTGCTCTGATTCGGTCAACGGAGCGCTCGCTTCCGCGCCAGCATCCACTCGATGGCCGGTTGCGACCAGCGTCCAACCCGCCGGGTAGTGGAATTCGAGATCGAAGTTGGACATGGCGATTCCGCGGTTGGGATACCAGGTGCCCCGGGCCCCGACGTAGAGCAATCCGGCAGCGGCTTCCGACAGCACTTCGCCACCATAGGTAAACGAAAGGTCGATTTCTTGTCCGGTCTGTAGTGGAGCTGGAAAGACCACCGCGACCAGGTCATCGCCGTGGCGGGCAAGCTGCGTTCCCTCAATCGCAGGGTTGTGAATAAATTCGACGGGATGACCGTTGGCCTGCACTTCCTTGACTTGAAGCAGCCTCGCCAGTTCAAACACCACCGCCCGCTGGCCTCCCTGCCGTATTTTCAATTTCAAGACGGCGACGGCATCGATGGTGGTAGGCGGCTTTATCTCGACGCGAATCTTGTTGGCCAGAATATCGATGGTATTGGCTCTGCCTTCTTCAGCAGTAATACTGTTCGCGGGCTGCGGCCCCGGCTTTTTCTTGAGGAGAGAATAGGAAGTCCAGACGTCGTAGTATGGGGTGCCCTCGACGTCCTTCAATTGACCCGCCCAAACCTGCTCGGGCGCGCTGGAATCAAAGAAGACGTCGAAGGTTCCTTTGGTCCTCCCCTGCATGCGCGCGTGCAGAAAGCGGTCGTCGGGATCTCCACATTCCCTCACGGAACCAATCGCGGCCGGACGCTGGCTGAAAGTCATGAACAAGCGCAAGGCATCCGGGTCAGCCAGGCTGCGCGCGGTGTCGTCCCAACGGGACACAAATCCCGCTGAGTCCGTCACTGGAGACAGATAAGGCCGCATCTCGACAAAAGTGTCATCGTTGAAACGGAAGTAAGCGCTGTTGAATCGTTCTTCCAGAATGGCAGCCCCAGTCTGAAAGGTCATGGAAGCCCGTTCCACTTGATTTGGTGGAGTCAGCAGAATCTCGCCCTCGCCGTCAAAGAAGGCCCCGGTCACACAACCGTCAACGTCCTGGGTGAAGCCGATTACGCCGTCATCGAGCGAGATGTGAAAAGCGGCGCGGTCGAAGGAGATTTCGCGGGCACGATAGACCCGTGACCTGTCCAGTCCCACGCCGCGTAGCTGCAGGAAAAGAGTCTCGGCCGCGCTGCGCGGAACCGCGGTTCCATTGACGTGTGATGGGGGTGGGTCCGCAGGACGAGCGGCATCCTGACCGAGGGCAGGAATCACGACGGCCAGGAATATGGCGGTCAGCCACCGGCCGTGCCGCGTTCGTCCCACTACCTTGGTCACCTGCATCGCGAATCCCTGTGTTCTAGAATGCGCCTCAATGCGAGCCCCTGTCATCCTGTTCGTAAGTGCTTGTATATGTGTACCTTCGCTTTGCGCCCGAGCGGAAGTCATTCACTTGAAGAACGGCCGCATCATCTGGGCCGACCAAGTCCGTGAAAAAGGCGCCCGCATTGAGTATGACGTTGGGGACGACAGTTACGGCATCCCGAAATCGCTCGTAGAACGTATCGACGCCGGCGGCGCGCCTCCGCCGAGCAACCCTTCGGCGGCCGGCGACCGGCATGATCTGCCGGTGTTCGTGCCCGCCGACAATCTGAAGAATGACCCTGGGCTCATCGGACGCATTATCCCCGATGATCAAGTTGACGAACAGCAACTCACCGCACTTGAGCAATCGGGGAACGGGGCCGGCATCGCCGCCGGGTACTTTATCGCCGGGAAACACGAGTTTGATCATGGAAGATATCCGAAAGCGCGTAGTTATTTGGACACCGCGTTGCGCTTTGATGGTCAAAACCCCACTATTCTGAATTATTACGCCGCTTTGCTGGTAAAGACGGGGCACGCGGCTGAGGCTTTGCCTTATGCCGAACGGGCGGTGCGCAGCGCGCCCGATTCGCCGGATGCGCTTACGGTCCTAGGCTACGTTGAGTTTGCGGCCGACCGCGAGCAGGATGCGATTCGCGCCTGGAAACGCTCTCTGGAGTTGCGCCCCGACGCCACGGTGCAGCAGTACCTGGACAGGGCAGAGCGCGATGCGGCTGCGCAAACCAACTATTCGGAACGCGAAAGCGGGCACTTTACCTTGCACTATGAAGGCTCACAGACCTCGGAAGCGCTTCGCGGCCAACTGCTGGCCACGCTGGAGTCGGCCTACGATGATCTGTCGCGACAGTTGGGCATTACACCACGCAACATCGCAGTGGTGATCTATACCGACCAGGCTTTCTTCGACGTTACACAAGCGCCCACTTGGACCGGCGCGGTCAATGACGGAAAACTGCGGATCCCGATTCGCGGCCTCGATTCTGTGACTCCGCAACTGGCGCGTGTGCTGAAACACGAATTGGCTCACTCTTTTATCAATCAGCTTTCCGCAGGACGCTGCCCGCAGTGGCTGAACGAAGGCATCGCCCAGGCGATTGAGCCCAAGATGCTCGCGGGCGGAAGCCGTCTGGCCGAGCTCTATCGCGCCCAACGGGAGATTCCGCTGAACGCGCTGGAAGGAGGTTTTATGCGCTTCTCGCCGCTGGAAGCCGCGGTGGCCTATGAGGAATCGCTGGCGGCGGCTCAATACCTGATTGACACTTACAGCATCAGCGATGTGCAACGCGTGCTGCAACGTCTGGGCGAAGGCAGTTCCACCGAGGCGGCGCTGCGGGCCGTCGTCCACTCAGATTACGGGCAGCTCGAAGAGGAAGTCGGAAGGTACCTCACAGGCAAGTATCTGCCGTAGTTCAAGAGAATGCACGCGGCAACCCTAATCCCGAGCCGCGGACCCGTGAATCACTGGGAGAGGAGATCATAACGATCTACTGAGGGTGTTTTTCATGGACCGACACTAATATGGTTTACCCGAAGGCCCATTTTGTGCTAACTTCTCGGCTCGACCCGCCATGCGCGCGCTATTCAATCTCGGGAAGTCGCGACCCAAGCCGGCACACGACGCGGTGCAGGCAGAGGTGCCGGAACTAAAGGGGGCGAATCTCTCGGCGGTTTATTACGGCCAGCGGATGGGCGGCGATTTCTATGACTTCCTCCGCGTCAGCCCCAAGCGTGTGCTGTTTGGGTTGCTCGATGTCGCCGGCCGCCAGGAAGAGAATCGCGAAATCATATCGGCAGCGCAGCACAGCTTTCGCACCATGGGCGCGCAACTCTTTGCGCAGGAAGACATCAATGAAGCCGAAGCCATGATCGAAGTGTGCCTTCAGCTCAACCGGACGATTCTGGAGACCGCGGGCGGTGTCCACTCCTGCCCCGCTTTTGCCGGTTGCTACGATGAGAACCTGGGGACGGTTTGTTACTTCAATGCCGGGCACACTCCTGGTTTGGTACGAGACACAACAGGAGTGGCAGAGTTGCCTGCCACTGGCCTGCCGCTAGGACTGTTTTCCCACAGCACTTGCGATGCTTCGACTGTTGCGCTCGAACCGGGCGCCGTCCTGATGCTCGTTTCACGCGGGATTGTGGAGGCGAAGTGCGGCGGCCAGGAGTGGGGACTGGACTCGGTGAAGTCGTCCCTGCAACGTTCGACTGCGGGGAGCGCGAAGGAATTTGGTCTTTCCATCCTCGACCAGATTCAACAATTCATGTGCACCGCGCCAACTCACAACGATGTGACCACTCTCGCCCTGGCCCGGGACCAGCGGGAAACCTAAGCGCCGTTGCGTTCTAACAAATAAATCCGCACCATTCTGATAAATCATAGGGCATTTTCGTCCAGTTGATTGTCATGCACAGCGCGAGCGGGGGGATGGGCCATCGTCACTCATGACCAACGAATCCGAGATTGCCCGCCATTGAAGACATTTGGCAACGCGGCCTTACCGTTACCTTCGTAAGCCTGCCTTAGTTTTTCGCCTCCGGCCGGCAAGCCCCCTCAGAGACAATTTCAGGAGCACTTATCCGGCTACTTGAGAGGTGTTATGCGCCACGTTTCCCGGAAAGCCTGCGCCGTCCTACTTTGGATGTTGCTTGCAGCGGCTGCACCCAGTTCAGCTCAAGAACAAGTGGTGGATGTTAATTCCACCAAGAATCAGGGGCAGAGCCTGGGCGATCTGGCGCGCAAGATGCGGAAAGATCACACCGCGGAAGTGCAAATGTCGGAGGAGGACGCCAAGAAACTGTTCGCGTCGGTCGACGAGATTCTTAGCTTTGCCGCAGAAGACACCGGCTTCCCGCAACACAACAGCGTGAAGCGCAGGCTGGTCGGCTCTGCCGACGTGGAAAAATATACCCGGGAGCAAGAGGCCAAAAAGGGGTTCGCACAACGCTTCGCGCGCTCCGAGTTGACCATGAAGAAGTTTGGTCTCTTGCCCCTCGACTTTAACTTGCGCGAGTTTCTGGTGAAAGCAAATGGCAAGCAGATCGCGGCCTACTACGACTTTGATACAAAGACGATCTCCATGTTGAACTGGATTCCCCTGGACAAGCAGAAGCCCATCCTGGCACATGAACTGACCCACGCTCTACAGGATCAGAACTACAACCTGAAAGTCTGGATGAAGTTGGACGCGGAGGAGACGGGGAAAACCGGGAGCACCACCCATGACGATGATGGTCCCTCGACCGCACGTCGCGCTGTAGTCGAAGGGCAAGCCCAGGTGGTTTATCTGGACTACCTGCTGGCTCCCCTGGGACGCAGCGTGCAGAATACGCCAGGCTTGATCTACCAAATGGAAGAGCCCGCAGTACAAGCGGTCGCCGATTCCCAATTACTGCATGACGCGCCGATGATTCTGCGTGAACTCGGAACCTTCCCATATGCGGCCGGCCTGGTTTTTGAAAATGAGTTGTTGCAGAAAGGCGGCAAGGCCATGGCGTTCGCCGGAGCGTTCGCGCATCCTCCGCGAACTACGCATGAAGTTTTGCAACCGAAGGCCTATTTGGAACACGAAACGATCCCAACGGTCGCACTGCCCGATTTGCGGTCGATCGCGGGCAGCAAGTATGAGGTGTACGATTCCGGAGGTATTGGCGAGCTTGACCTGCGAGCGCTGTTTGAGCAATACGGCGAACGCCGGACCGCGGATGAGTTGGCTGCCGGCTGGCGCGGCGGACGCTATGTGGCGTTCCGCAAACTGGGCGGCGCGGGCAGTTCGGCGCCGCCAGCGGTCGGCGATCTCGCACTGGTCTATGTTTCGCGGTGGAAATCGGCTCAGGCTGCCGGACATTTCGCCAGAATTTATTCCCGCGCGGTCGCGCAGCGTTACCAAAACGCAGTTCCGGACACTGCCGCCGCCTGCACTGGGAGCCATTGTCCGGTCGCGCTGGGGCAGTTTTCAACCGAGACCGGCCCAGTCATCATCCAGCAGTGGGCGAACAACACGGTGCTGGTCTCGGAGGGTTTCGATGCGGCGACAGCTGCCCGGCTGCTGAATGCGGTGGGTGATCCGGCAAGCGAATCTCAGGCCGATAACCTGCGGACAGATGAACTTGGGTTGCGGCTGATCGAAGCCCCGGGATTTTCAGACTTTCAGGATCTCGTAGGAGAAAAAGTCCGCCAGCAGATCGCGAAGCAATAAACCGGGAAGCGTGTCGAGTGCCGCCAAAGGTTTCTGCTGGTCCGGCATCTATTCCCTTTTCGCCTGTGCTTCAGTACCATGTCTGCCGTATCCCGGATTCACCTCAAAATGGCCGATATCACTCTGCACGTGAATGGCGGCGAGCATAAAGTCAACGTCGCTCCGGAAACTCCGCTGCTTTGGGTCCTGCGTGACACTCTGGAAATGACCGGGACCAAGTTCAGCTGTGGCGCCGGACTGTGCGGGGCTTGCACGGTGCATGTGGACGGCGCGGCGGTGCGGTCGTGCTCAACTCCGGTGTCGCAGGCGGTGGGCAAGAACATCGTCACAATTGAGGGCCTGCCGGGGAACGGGCTGCATCCCTTGCAACAGGCATGGATCGCGGAACAGGTGCCACAATGCGGCTACTGCCAGACCGGGCAGATCATGGCGGCGGCGGCGCTGTTGTCAAAGACTCCGCAGCCGAATGACGAACAGATCACGCAGGCGATGTCCGGCAATCTGTGCCGCTGCGGAACCTACGACCGCATTCGCAAAGCCATCCATCGCGCGGCGGCCGGAGGTGGGCGATGAGTGCGCTTTCGCGGCGGCAATTCCTTGCCGTGGGAGCGGCTGCCGGGGCCGGCCTGGTGATTGGCTTCTATTTGTCGCACGGATCATCCACAGGCGACAGGTTCTCGCCGAATGCGTTTGTGAAAATCACTCCTGAGGGGAAGATTACCATCGTGGTCGCGCGCTCGGAGATGGGACAGGGAGTGCGAACCTCGCTGCCCATGATCCTGGCGGAGGAACTGGAAGCCGACTGGAAGCAGATCACCATTGAGCAGGCGGGAGCCAATCCCACTCTCTACGGAGATCAGCAAACCGGCTCCAGCGCCAGCCTGCGAATTTCTTGGGACCCGCTGCGCAAGGCCGGCGCGACGGCCCGCGAGATGCTGATCAGCGCGGCCGCGCTCGAATGGGGCGTACCGCGATCAGGTTGCGTGGCGGAAAACAGCTCGGTGGTGCATGCCGCTTCGAACCGCCGGCTAAGTTATGGGCAACTGGCCACGAAAGCGGCGGAGCTTCCAATCCCGCTGGCGCCTCCGCTGAAAGATGCGAAGGACTACAAACTTGTCGGCAAGCCGATTCCTCGCGTTGATGCTCCCTCCAAGGTGGATGGAACGGCGATCTTCGGGATTGATCTGCGCGTGCCGGGCATGAAATACGCGGCCCTGGCGCGCTGTCCGGTAATCGGCGGGACGGTTGCAAACTTCGATGACAAAGAATCAAGGAAGATTTCCGGCGCAGGCTTTATAGGAAAAATCGGTGACTCGGCCGTGGCCGTCGTAGCCGATAGCGTTTGGGGAGCGCTGGAGGGCAGGCGCGTGCTCAACGTTCAATGGAATGAGGGCCCGAATCAGGATTTGGACTCAGCTGCAATGTACGATGTGTTAAAGAAATCTGCTGCCAACAAAGCCGCGACCCTATATTCCAGAGGGGATGTTTCAAAAGCTGCAGGCCGGCAGGTGCAGGCGGCGTATCAGACTCCGCTGATGGCGCAGGCTCCGATGGAGCCCGGCAATTGCACGGCCCACTTCCGCGGATCAAGCTGCGAAATCTGGGGGCCGATGCAATGGCCGCCGGATGTGCGCGATGCCGTGGCCAAGGCGGTGGGACTTGATCCAGACCAGGTCAAGATCAATGTCACGTTGCTGGGCGGCGGTTTTGGAAGGCGCCTTGACCACGACTACGCGGTCGAGGCCGCGCTGGTCTCGAAAGCGGCGAACGTGCCGGTCAAGGTGATCTGGACGCGGGAAGACGATATGCGGTTCTCCAGCTACCGCCCGGCGAGCTATCACGTGTTGAGCGCTGTGCTCGACGGCAGTGGCTGGCCGACCGCCTTTTCTCATCGCATCGTGGAGCCCTCGATCAACACTCAAAAAGGCTTTTCCGGACCGTCGCCCGAGGTTGATGCGGATCTTCCCGACGAGGCGTCGTTGATTTATTCATTGCCCAACGCGCTGATTGAATATGTGATGACGGTCACTCCGGTGACCCCGGGCTATATGCGCTCGGTGTATGGACTGGAGACGGCGTTTGCCTCGGAATCGTTTATCGACGAACTGGCAGCCTCGGCGGGAAAGGATCCGCTGGAATACCGGCTGCACCTGCTGGCCAAAGATGAAGACATCAAGTATTTCGACACCATCTGGAAGACGGCGCGCATGCGTGGAGCGCTGCAAATGGCGGCCGAAAAAGCCGGCTGGGGAAAGCCCCTGCCTGCCGGAGGTTATCGGGGAGTTGCATGCTTTGGCTGCTTTGGCACATATATGGCTGAGGTGGTCGAGATTTCAATGGAGAACGACCAGCCGCGCGTGCATCGCGTGGTGGGGGCCATCGATTGCGGGCAGGTGGTGAATCCTAATATTTTGGAGCAGCAGATTCAGGGCGCGGTGAATTTCGCGCTGACGAATGCCCTGCGGGCGCAGATCACGATTGAGAAAGGGCGCGTAGTGCAGGGCAACTTTGACGATTACTCGCCCATCCGTATGAGTGAGGCACCGGTGGTCGAAGCGTACTTTGTGCCGAGCACGGAGCCTCCGACCGGCGCAGGAGAGCCGCCAGTGCCGCCGCTGGCGCCCGCGCTGTGCAATGCAATTTACGCGGCGACGAAGAAACGAATCAGAGCACTACCGATCACCAGCTAAACAGGCGCGCCTCGACAGGCAACTTGTCTTCGAGACAACGGCGGCGCGCGCGATTGAGGCTCTGTCGATTGAAGCGTGGGGCTTGGTGGTGCAAGAGACTCATCGCTCGAAGTGCCGGATCACCAGCCAAATCACGATCAGGATGGCCGCGACCATGATGTACAGCGTGTAGAACGGCGCGAACATGGCGGAATCTTACGCCTCCGGGTCATTTTTCAAATCGCACCCAACCACTTGACGGGCAAATGCGCAGCCAGGGCAGTGGCAAGGCGCTCGTCGGCGGTGATCAGTTCGACCGAGGAATGCACGGCAAGCGCGGCATACAGGCTGTCGTAAAATGTACGGCCATAGAACAGGGCGATGTGCAGAGTTTCAGGCAGGAAGTCAGCGCACAAATAGGTGGGAATGTTGAGTCCCTGGAGAAACTCCAGCGCGGAATGAGCATCGCTGCTCGAAAGTCTGCCCGTCCGCACCGCCTTCCATAGAACATTCCCCAACTCCGGCCAAAACAAGTCGGGGACGATTAAGCCGATCTCCGCGCGGGAATAAGCATCGAGCAAACCCTGCGCCTGCGAAACCAGGGGCTCGTCTTTCGCTGGGAGGCACCACTTGGCGGCAACGCTGGCGTCGAGTACGAACGTCTTCACCGCTCCCGGTCCTGACGCAGCATTTCCTCGGTGGAGGGGTAAGGTCCTCCGCCGAGAGGCGCCTTCGCCCGAAGCTGTTCCAGTTGCCGGAACATTTGCCTCCGCCTCTTCAATTCCCGCGCACTCGGGAATCTCTCCTCGAGCAGGGTAAGAATCTCCGCGGCAATCGACTTGCGGTGCTTGCGGGCGTGAGACCGCAGGGATTCATAAAGTTCGTCGGGAATATTTTCGACGTATAGTGTCGCCATATGGAAGCCTATGAAAATAATAGCATAGCATAGGCTGGCATTTCTGCCGGTTTTCTTGACACTGCGCTGCGGCGGCCATTATTCTTAAATCCAGCTCCCGATAGAAGTTACGCGTCTCAGCGTACTCCGCGTCGTGAGCAATATCCGGTGAGGGCGCGGAGGTCGCGATGTTCATCGAAATCCGTGAATTGGAACTGCATCCGGTAGATTTCCGGGAGGAACTCGCTGCCGGCATCGTTGATCTGGGGCCGGATTTTCGGCAGCGCACTCCGCTACGAACCAGCGGGCGTGCCCAGTTGGTCGAGGAACATCACGGCAAACGTCAGACAATCAAGGACATACGGTTGGATGGCGAGTTGGCGGTGCAGCTGGAAACAGATTGCGCGCGCTGCCTGGAGCCAGTGGTGGCAGAGGTAAAACACGTTTTTGACTTGCTGTACCGCCCGTTGGGGGCGGATGCCGGGCGGGAAGAGCTTTCCGTGACCAGTGCCGAGGCCGAAATCAGTTATTATCAAGGAGAGGGCTTACTGCTCGAAGATGTGCTGCGGGAGCAGGTTTTGCTGGCCGTCCCCCTGAGGGCGATCTGCCGCGAGGATTGTAAGGGGCTGTGCCCGCAATGCGGGGCCAACCTCAACACGCAGCAGTGCTCGTGCTCCGAGCCGGCGGAAGATCCGCGGTGGTCGGGGTTGAAGGACCTGCGGGGTAAGTTGGAACATTAGAATGAGGGAAGGTTCGAATGCGGCGTTGAAGCGCTGCTCCTCAAGAGATCAAAATTCTGGGTGTAGCCTGCGGGTTATGCCGAAAGAGGAACTAGATGCCAAATCCAAAACGGCGACACTCCAAAGCGCGGACGGGCAATCGTCGCGCGCATGATTCTCTGAAGAGCCGGTCGCTTTCAGAATGCCCCAACTGCCACGAGCGCAAGCTGCCGCACCGGGCGTGCGCCAAGTGTGGCTATTACAAAGGCCGCGAAGTCCTGGAAGTCAAGGAAGCCAGCTAGCGTCGTAATTTCATGCCAAGCGTCATAGCCCTGGACGCAATGGGTTCGGACCGCAGGCCCAAGCCTGAGATCGAAGGCGCGATCCAGGCGGCCCGGCACTATGACGTCCGTGTCTTGCTGGTCGGCCCCGAGGAAATTCTCCGCAAAGAACTGGCACGCCATCCTAACGCCGGCGACCTTCCCATGGAGATTGTTCACGCCAGCGAAGTCATTACCATGGAAGACAAGGCGGTGCAGGCGGTGCGCGCCAAGCGCGACTCCTCCATTCGCGTCGGACTGCGGCTGGTGCGCGACCGGCGCGCGGCCGGGTTCGTGACCGCGGGCAACACCGGCGCCGCCATGGCGACCGCAAAAATGGTGCTGGGAGGGATCCCGGGGGTTGACCGGCCGGCTCTGGCAGCGGTGTTTCCCACGATCCAGGCGAAGGCGGCCGTGCTGCTTGACGTCGGGGCCAACGTGGATTGCACGGCTCAAAATCTCGAGCAATTTGCGGTGATGGGAGAAATCTACTACCGCGCCATGTTTGGGACGCCGCGCCCTCAAGTCGGGTTACTCTCTATCGGCGAAGAGGAGAGCAAAGGCAACGGTCTCACCAAGGAAGCCATGCAGTTGTTGAAGCGGCTGCGGCTGAATTTCGTCGGCAACGTGGAAGGCCGCGACTTGTACAACGGCGAGGTGAACGTCATTGTGGCCGATGGCTTTGTGGGGAATGTCGCGCTGAAGACGTCGGAAGGCGTCGCCAGCCTGGTTCGCTACACGCTGAAAGAGTCGTTAAAGGCCACGATCACGCGGCAGGTGGGATACATGCTTTCGCGCAGCGCTTTTGCCGATTTCAAGAAACGCCTCGACCATACCGAATACGGTGGTGCGCCGCTGCTGGGAGTCAAAGGCGTGTGTTTGATTACCCATGGATCATCGAACGCCAATGCGATCAAGAATGCGATCCGGGTGGCGGCTGAGTTTGCTGAACACCAGATCAATGGAGAAATAGAGAAGGAACTGGCGGCCATTCGTCCTGTTGCCGCCGCCAGCGTGTAATATCGCCTTCAATGCCAACTACATCTTCCAATATTGCATTTATTTTCCCTGGGCAGGGATCGCAGGCTGTCGGCATGGGTAAGGAACTGGCCGAGAACTATGCGGCGGCGCGCGATACTTTCGCTGAGGCCGACGAAGCGCTGGGCTACAAACTCTCGCAGCTCTGTTTCGAAGGGCCTGAGGATCAGCTCAAGCTGACGGAGATTACCCAGCCCGCGATTCTGACTGTGTCGGTGGCGGCGTTTCGAGTGCTGGCGGAGAAAGGATCGCAGCCCGGATTCGTTGCCGGCCACAGTCTGGGCGAATACTCAGCGCATGTGGCGGCAGGAACGTTGAGCTTTACGGACGCGGTACGCACCGTCCGCAATCGCGGCAAGTACATGCAGGAAGCGGTTCCGGTGGGCGTGGGCGCGATGGCGGCGATTTTGGGGATGGATTTGCAGAAAGTCACAGACGTTTGTAACGATGCGGCGCAGGGGGAAGTCTGCGAACCTGCCAACATCAATTCAGCGGAGCAGATCGTTATCTCGGGTCATAAGTCTGCGGTCGAGCGTGCCGCGAAATTGGCGAGTGAGCGCGGCGCCAAGCGGGCGGTGCTGCTGCCGGTGAGCGCACCTTTCCATTGTTCGCTGATGAAGCCAGCGCAGGACCGGCTGGCGGTGTATTTGGATGCGTTAACGTTTCAGAAGCCGGCAGTCCCCGTGGTCTGCAACGTGGATGCTGAGTTCATCATCGACGGCGAAGGCGGCCGGGACGCATTGGTACGCCAAGTGACGGGCGCGGTTAAGTGGGAGCAGTCGATGCGAGACTTGATCGGGCAAGGCGTGCAGACTTTTGTCGAAGTCGGGCCGGGAAAGGTCTTGTGCGGCTTGATGCGGCAGATTGACCGGTCGAAGACGGCACTCAATGTTGGGGATGAGGCTTCGCTGCAGAAGCTGCTCGGGCAGATTGCGGCCGCGTAAAGATCACCTGCCGCGCAAGAGTGCAGCGATGACTCTTGGGCTGCGCCGCCCATGTAGGATAGCCACGACCAACAAGGGCTTCTCATCTGGCGCATAAGCAATTAGGTAATCGCGCACGACTTGGAACCGAAGAGGCCGGGAGGTCAGATCAGGCCGCATATGGCCCTGCCGGGGAAAAGCAGCAAGGTTCAGTGTCACGTGGTGAATCTCTCCTACGACACGGTCAGCGGCGTCCAAGTTGTCTTCGGCGATGAACTCCCAAATTGTATCGAGGTCGGAACTTGCCTCGGGATGGAGAACGTATCCGTTCACGAACGCTGCGATCGCCGTGCCTCGCTCTTGCGGCGGAGGCGGGCGAGTGTATCCTCACCATCCACCGCTTGAACCCTTCCGCTCTTGACACCGTCGTAACGATCATCAAGCATGCCGCGGATATCGGTGACCTCGCGCAGGTACGCGGCCATGGCATCCTCGACTAGTTCGTCGGTCGGGCGGCCAGATTGGTTCGCTAGCTCGTGGAGGCGGGATTCGGTTTCGGGCTTGAGGTTTACCTGCATGAAGAAAGTCTAGGAAGGTTGCCCTCCGCTGTCAAACACAGTTGAGATGGCGCGGCTGAGGCAGCAGGATTCGGTGCCATGCCAGCTCTGAAGACGTCAAGAGCGTCGCGTGGGAATGTTTTAGAAGGTCTGCATCAACTGCTTTCTCGATATGCACCTCACCTTAAGACCGACGGCGGCAAAGTCGCGGCAAGGAAGACTTGTTTGTGATTAGTATGTGCAGATGCGCGGTGGTATCGTAGACTGCGGATCAAGCGATAAATTGTTGGTTCGACTTGTAGCATGAATCGCGGAAGGCTCGATCGATGCACGTTCTGCTAACCGTCGTGGTATCCGCGGCAGGAGTTATCTTGCACGGTGACAAACCTCCGCGCGATTGGAACGACTTTATTGTTCTGGGCGTACTTTTAGCTATCTCGTCCGTTGTGCTGATGTTTATCGACAGTGCCGCCACGGTAAGGCGCTTGCTAGCGAGACAACAGCATGTTGAGCAGGTTGAGCGTGAATTCGCAGGTCAAGCTGAGATTCAGGATGAAATTGAACTGCTGGTCAAGAGCTCCCCGGCCGCCTCATCAAATGTCACTTCGCGCACTCTGACAACTGACGCCGCCGAACTGCGGGATCAAATAACTTTTCTGGCCCAGCGGTTTGAGCAGAATCGTAACGAGATAGTTGAGATTCAGAGGATAGACCCCGTGTTAGAGGCGACCCTCAAGCTTAGCGTCGAGAATCTCGCCAAGAGGCTGGACGCGATCGAGGGACAATTGCTAACCAAATGGGATGTTGCGCTTGTCTTTCTGGCCCTGATTGGTGGACTTAGCGCAGTTCTAGGCGCGCTCTTCTCATTCCTCAAGTATCTCCAAAAATAGCGACCGGGATCTTTCTCCCCGAAATCCCCTACTCCGTCACCCAGGTCCACCAATTGCCGCATTCGATTTCGCTGGGCGAGAACGATAGCGTCTTGTCGGATTTCTGTACCCAGACGTACGCATGCTGGGCGCGGCCATTTGCTGTGACTTGCACGATCACGCCGCTGCCTCCGCCCGGGCTGAGCGAGCAGTCGACGGCGTGCGACTTGATGACACCCCATTCGCTTCCCGGACCCCAGTCGCGGTAGAAATCGTTGAAGGGATACGTCGAATACCTTTCCTGGTGCTGCTTCCAATCGGGATCGTGAAACCAAACCCCGTACGCCGATTCGAAGTCCTGCTTCTGCAAGGCGGCGAAGAAGCGGCCTACAGCAGCGCGTTCCGGGTAGTTGCGGAAATGGTACGTGAGCGCGGCGCCCACCAGAAGAGCCACGATGAGAATTGTGATCAAAATCCGGAGGCGGCGGCCGCGGGTTGCGTCGTAGGGTTTGGCGTCGAGCAGAGTCATGCTGCTCTAAGCATAGCCGATGCTGGCGGCGAACTAAAAGGCATCAACCAGCGAGCCCGCCGAGAAAAGCAACCGCATGGAACGAACCACCGGCGGAAGCCGCTTTGGGGAATGCAGTGCTGGGGGATGATCTATAGCGTCCGCTTAAACAGCGGGGTTGCAATCGCCAGTGTGATGAACGCGAAAATCGAGAGATAAATCATGTCGGGGACAATTGCGCTTAGGCCGGTTTCTTTCAGCAGCAGCGACTTGAAGCCGTGGATAGCGTAAGTAAATGGATCGGCTTTGGCGATAACTCGCAGCCACCAGGGGAAGGCTTGGATGGGATAAATAGAGCCGCTGGGGAAAAAAAGCAGCGTATTGAGTATGCCAAAAATCGCGCGCGGCACCAGCGGGTCTTCCACGCGCACCATCATCAGAAACATCATGGTGTTGAAGGCGATGGAGGTGAGCACGATCATGATCAGCAGACCCAGCACAGTGATGGGATTGAACAATGTGCCTACTCCCGCCAGCAGCGACCCGATGATGGTGATGACGATGCCCGTCATCACAGCCTTGATTGCGCCAGCTCCATTGAGTCCGAAGACAAGTTCGGCCTTGGTGATGGGCGTGACCAGGTAGCCTTCGTGGACACCGCGGGCTTTGTCATCGATATACAGCATGCCGCCGCCGATCATTACGGAAACAAACATGGCCAGGGCGATGGAGCCGGGCAGCAGATACTTCATATATTCCACGTAAGGGTAGAGCTCCACAATCTGCAACACGGTCTGTTGCAGGATGCGAGGAGTGACGGTTGGCTGGTTCAAAGCGTTGGTGATGTCGGTGAGTGAGCCCTCCAGGGCGGAACTCATGAAGTTGTCAGTGTTGTCGACGACCAGCGCGATGCGAGGTTGATCCTGTTCATAGACGCGTCGTGAATACTGCGGAGGAATAATAACGGCGCCGTCGATCTTGCCGTTGCGCACGTCTTCCATGGCAGTTTTCGGGTCATGGTAGTAAACCGGCTCGAAGGTGCGCATGTTGGAGCGCACGGAGTCGAAGGCTTCGCGAATCTTGAGCGCTTGTGTACCCCCATCCTGATCGACCAGGCCAAGGCGGGCGTCGCGGATCTTGCCTCCGAAGGCATTGCCCAGCACGATCAGCTGGACCAGGGGAAAAATCATGGACGCCATCATCAGCGCGGGTGAACGGAAGAACTTTCGCATCTCGCGTTCGACAATTGCCAGTATCCGGTTCATGGCTGCAATCCTGGTCTGGTCGGCATGACGAAGGCGAAGGCCTTCACCAGTTCATCGCGCAACTGCCGCCCGGTGTAGTGGACGAACACATCGTCCAACGTGGTGTTTTGTACAGACAGGGATTTAACGCCAACTCCCTTTTTGACCGCGGTTTCCACCAATTCGGTCGTGGTTTGCGAACCATTTCCGGTTAGGATTCGATACATGCCGGCGCCCTCGTGCTGGACGGAAGTTACGTCAGCCAGCGTCTTCAGCGTCTCCTCCCAATCTGCCGGCGCGTTGTCGAACTGGGCTTCGATTACGTTTGATCCCGGCACGCTCGCTTTCAGCGCGGGTGGCGTATCCAGGGCGACGAGCTTGCCGTGGTCAACGATAGCGATGCGGTCGCAGAGGCGGTCAGCCTCGTCCATATAGTGAGTGGTAATGAGAATGGTGAGCTGGCGCTGGCTCTTGATGTTGGTCAGCATCTCCCACACCCCCACGCGTGAAACCGGATCGAGCCCGGTGGTGGGTTCATCGAGAAAGAAGATTCGAGGGCTGTGGACCAGGCCGCGGGCGATTTCCAGACGCCGTCGCATGCCGCCCGACAGAGTCTTGGTCTGCGCGGAGCGCCACTTGGTCAGGTCGACCAGTTGCAGCAGTTCGTCAATCGCTGCCTTCCGCTTCTTCGCTGGAACATCGTAGAGTTTGGCGTAGATGTTCAGGTTCTCTTCAATGGTCAGGTCGAGATCGCTCGTCAGTGCCTGCGGGATTACGCCCATCAGGCGGCGGGCGGCGTCCGGCTCTTTCTGCACGTCGTGGCCGAGAATGCGGGCGTGACCAGAAGTGATCGGGATCAGGGTTGTCATCATCCGGATGAGGGTGGACTTGCCCGCGCCGTTCGGACCGAGCAGGCCAAAAATCTCCCCCTCTTTCACCGCGAAGGAAACGTCGTCGACGGCGGTGAAATCGCCATACTTTTTGACGATGTGATCAACTTCGATGGCATCATCAGCGGGGGTTGAAACGTGCCCATCGCGCGGCGCATTCGATTCGCTTCCAGCATTAAGACCGGAAATCATCGTTGGCGCTCCGCAGACGCATCGATCGGGGCCGCGCCTTTGAGCTGCTGTGGAGAAACCAAGACTTCTGCGGTCATGCCAGGAACATAGGCGCCCTTAGGATTCTCGAGACGTACTTTGAGCACAATGGTGCGGATGTCGCGTTTGCGCCGGCTGACGTCGCGCTGGGTGGCGAAATCGGCTTCCGCCGACTTGAAGAATACTTTCCCTGACGTGACCGTGCCTCCCGGCAGGACAATCCGCAAAGCGTCACCCAGGCCGATGTGGTCGGCGTCGGTCTCAGGAATGGCGGCGCGGACCCAGGTGTCGTTGAGGTCGACGATGGTGACGATCGGCTGGCCGACCGTCAGAACCTCGCCCTCGCGCGCAGCGCGCACCGAAACCGTGCCTGTGATGGGCGCATAAATCTTGGTGTAGCCGAGGCGAACTTCGGCCTGTTTCAGCATGTCTTCAGCATTGGCCAACTGGGCGCGTGTTGACTCGACCGTGCTTTGCGCGGCGTGGGCTTGGTGGGTATTGGCAACGGCCGTGTTCAGATCGGCTTCGGCGGCGCTGACCTGGTCTTTCAACGACTGCACCACTGCCCGCTGGGCCGTCAGAGTGGTCTCGGCCTGTACGCGCTCCTGGTCTGACGCGACGCCTTGGTGGGCGAGTTCGATGGTGCGGCGGCTGTCGCTTTGAGTGCGCTCCAGCGTGGCCTCCGCCTGCAGCAGTTGGGCGCGCGCAGATTGCAAGCGGGCCTGGGCATTCCGGACGCCACTCGAAGTTGAGCCCTGCGTGGCCACCAGGGTGGAATGAGTTTCGGCCACCTTCGATTTCATGCTGTCGATGGTGGCGGCGGCCCCGCTGGCCTCGGCTTCGAGTTCAGACGGATCCAGCGCGGCGATAAGATCTCCCTGCTTTACCGGTGTGCCCTCATCCACCAGCAGCTTGGCCAGCCGGCCCCCCACCTGCGGGCTGACGATTACCTGGTTCGAATCCACAGTGCCGATGAGAATCAAATCCTTGTTGGACGGCGTGGATACGTAGTAGTAGGTCAGGGCGGCGCTGAATATGACGCCCAGAACAATTAGAAATTTATTGCGAACACTCATAAGAGAACTCCCGGGCGTGCAGCATCTGCAACTCCCAACCAGGCAAGACTAGAAGCCGGCCGGCGTCGCTGCGCGATAATTTCGGCGAATGAGTGATCCCGACCGGCGAGTGACGAATCGGCGGCCATATGCGTGGTGAATGGAGTCATTTGTGCGCTCGCTTACGCGGTGTGGAGGATGGCAGCAACAGGGCCGCAGTTATGAAATCCAGTACCGCGGCGCGACGGGCGGCCACCCGCTCCGGCCTCAACGGGTCGACTCCCGACATGCAACGCATCGCCGGTGCAGAGGTGAAATAGAAAACGATCGCGGAAATCATTGAAAGTACGAACTGGCTGGGATCAACCGAACGAAAGTCTCCGGCGGCCATACCTTCGATGAGAATCTGCGAGAGCTGGGTCGAGAGCGGGCGAAAATACTGCTTTACGATGCGTTCGAGCTGGCCCACGCCATTGCGTCCCGCGTTCATCAACTCTTCCTGAACGATGCGCGGGTAGAGAGGGTGGCCAGCAACATAATCGAAGTGGGCGCGGACGTAGGCGAGCACTTTTTCCCGCGGAGGAACATTCAAGGCGAAGGCGGTGTTGACGGCGGTCGTGAGCCCCCCGAAAACATGGTCGAGGACGGCGGAATGAAGGGCTTCCTTGTCCTTGAAATAGTAGTAGAGCAGAGCCTTATTGACGCGGGCAGAACGGGCGATGGCGTCAATGCGGGCCCCGGCCACGCCTTGACGGGAGAACTCGCGCACCGCGGCCTGGAGAATGGCCGCCCGGCTCTGTTCGGGGCGGCCGCGCGAGCCGAAGCGGGGTTTGCTGGGTAACATATTAATTAACCAGTTAGTTAGATTTTAGCGTAGGGCGGCGCGCGAGGCAAGGAAAACCTCGACCCCAGAGGCACACCGAAGTACAGGGGACTGTCCCGGCCAACCCGAAGAACAATGCTAGCGGGCATACTGGTTCTTCTTTTTCTCCACGTGGCGTTCCATGCCCAATCGAATCAGCCGCTCAATCAACTCGGCATAGCTGACGCCGGTGGCCGCCCACAGCTTGGGATACATACTGATGGAAGTGAATCCGGGCATGGTGTTGATCTCGTTTAGATAGATTTTTCGAGATTTTGGCTCCATCAGGAAATCGACTCGCGCCAGACCGGAACAGTCGACTGCCTTGAAAGCGGCAATTGCCAGTGCCTGTACTTGCTTCGTTTCCGCCTTGGATAGTTTTGCGGGGATGATGAGTTGCGAGCCTTCATCCAGATACTTGGCGTTGTAGTCATAAAATTCCTGCCCGGGGACGATTTCTCCCGGCACCGAGGCTTTCGGCTCGTCGTTGCCCAGAATCGCGCATTCGATCTCGCGGGCTTTCCGTTTGTTGCCGCCCACGCCCTGTTCGATTACGATTTTGCGGTCAAACTTCGCGGCTTCCTCGATGGCAGGGCCGAGTTCTTTGCGGTCATGGGCCTTGGAGATTCCGACTGACGATCCCAGATTCGCGGGCTTCACGAACACCGGGTACGCTAGCTTGCTTTCCACCAGCCTCTGAATCTTCTTGGGCTCAGCCTCCCATTCGCTGCGCAGCACGGTCACGTGTCTCACGATGGGCAGGCCCGCGGCGCGGAAAAGAGCCTTCATGATGTCTTTATCCATGCCGGCTGCCGAACCCAGGACCCCTGCGCCGACGTATGGAAGATCCGCAAGCTCGAGCAGACCCTGGATCGTGCCGTCTTCACCGAACGTGCCATGCAGGACGGGGAAAATGACGTCGACATTGATGGCCCGGTCGGCAGCCCGGCGAACCATCGTGCTGTCAGTCTGAAACGCCGCCAACGAGCTGCCCGGCTGATGGGGTTCAGGCGGCACCACCACCGACTCGCCGTTGGCTAGAACAGCGGCAGAGGGAGTGACTTCGGGATCGCCGGCGCGAAGGTGTTTCTCCTCGGAGTGGGCAAATTCCCCTCTCAACAAACGCTCAGCTTCTGCGGCAGTTACCCAGTGGCCCTGCTTGGTAATGCCGATGGGCACAACTTCATATTTGTTCTTGTCGATGGCCTTGAAGACGGAAGCGGCCGAGAGCAGCGAGATTTCATGCTCGCCGCTACGCCCGCCAAACAGAATGCCAACCCGGAGTTTCTTCATAGTTTCCGAACGTCGAGTCTCCCGCTCATTCTTCCACATCGGGAAGGCTTGCGGGTTGACAACAGTTGCACCCGGAGTTAGCCTGCGGGCACGGGTAGTTGCGTTCACTTAAACATTTTTTGTCCAGAGGCGATTATGAAAAGAGTTGTACTGTATTTGGCGGTGCTGGCCACACTGGCCGGCTTGGTGCCTGCGGCTTCGGCCCAGGCTGCGGCGACACCCGCGACCGGGCGCAAAAAGCGAGTGGCCATTTTCGACTTTGACTATGCCACCGTTCACAGCAGCGTGGCGGCGCTCTTCGGGCAGGATGTTGACGTGGGAAAAGGCATTTCTGATCTTCTGGTGACCGACCTGGTGAAGGACGGCAGCTACTCGGTGATCGAGCGCAAGGCGCTGGACAAGATCCTGAAGGAGCAGAACTTCTCCAACAGCGACCGCGCCGATCCAAATTCGGCGGCGAAGATCGGGAAATTGCTGGGTGTGGATGCCATCATTGTCGGCAGCATTACGCAATTCGGCAATGAAACCAAGAACACCGGCGTGGGCGGCGGAGGCGGCGGCTTCGGCGGCTTCGGATTAGGCGGCTTTAGTCATAAAAAATCAAAAGCCATTGTGGCCATGACCGCGCGCATCGTGGACATCGATACCGGTGAAATCCTGGGTGTGGCCGAGGGCAAGGGAGAGTCGTCACGAGAGAGCACATCGCTGCTCGGCGGTGGCGGCAATTGGCACGGCTTTGGCGGCGGAGCGGCCGACTTCGGCAGTAGCGACTTCCAAAGCACCATCATCGGAGAAGCGGTGAAAGCCGCGGTTGACAGCATGAGCCAGGAAGTCGTCGCCGACAAAGACAAACTCGTGGCCCGGTCCATTGTCGTGGAAGGCCTGGTGGCAGCCGTCGACAGCGGGCAAATCGTTCTGAATGTCGGCGGAAAGAACGGAGTTAAGGTCGGCGATCAGCTCAATGTGGAGCGCGTCACCAAGGAAATCAAAGATCCGTCTACCGGGAAAGTCATTCGCCGTTTGGCGTCTCCGATAGGAGTGGTGAAAGTCACCGACGTGGATGATATTTCGTCGGTCTGCACTGCGGTTTCGGGGTCGGGTTTCAAGGTCGGCGATGCGGTCAAGACAGTGACCCAGTAGGGCCGGCGCTTTTCCGCAGGTTGTTGAAGCCCATGGCACGACGCAGAACCACGTAGGCGACTGGCCCGGCAGCCAGCAGCAGGGGTGCATAGCGGAAGACGAAAGGCTCGCTGTAGTAGATCTTTACGCCACACAGAATCGCGGGAAGAATGACTGAGGCAGCCAGTCCCACTGCGCCCCCCGGAATGCGGAAGCTGCGCGGGGCATCCGGCATTTTACGCCGCAACTGCCAGGCGGCGAGCAGCGTCAGCATCGACGTGGCAATGCGTGTCCAAATGTAGATGGCGACCAGGTCCACGACGTCGGTTCCCGCCAGGAGGCAATAAATCACCGTGGAAAATGCAATCGCCCGCGCGGGAGTACCGTAGCGCGGATGAATCTTGCCCAGCCAGGCTGGCAGATAGCCGTCTTCCGCCATGGTGGCGGGAATGCGAGTGGTATAGAGGACCGTGCTATTGCCCAGCGATGCCACGCCGATGATGGACGCAATCAGCATGGCCACTCCCAGCCAGTGGCCGCCGATTATCCGGGAGGCGCTGACAATGTATCCGGTCTGCCACTCCTGCCAGTTGCCCAGCACCGCCAGAGCCAAAGTAGCGGGCACGGTGAAGGTAAGAATATTCAGAGGCGTGTTCCATGCCAGAACCCGGACGAAGGTCCTTTGGGAATCCTTGACTTCGCCGGCGACGCTTGAAAGTTGCTCGTAGCCGGCGTAGTTCCACATCGCCAGGGCGAGTCCTTTGCCGAACACGCCGCCAAGCGGTTTTCCGGGTGGGACAAAGGGGAGCAATGGGTTGTGATGCAAGTGGAAAAGCGTCACGACGCACAGCCAGGCGACGGGAATCAGTATTGCGACTTGCAAGGCCACGGCAAGGGCGCCGGCCACTTGAATCCCGCGCACGTTCAAGTAACTGTAAAGGCAAAGCACCGCCGCCGCGCCTGCCCACTTCCAGCCAGGCGTGAGGCCGGGGATATAGTCGCGGAGATAGTCCATGATCAAAACTCCGTAAACCGAGTTCAGCAGGAATGTCCCCGTCCAATTCCACCAGCCGCACTGAAATCCCCAGAAATCACCAAAGGCGGCGCGCACCCAACGGTAGAAACCGCCCTGCACCGGCATGATGCTGTTCATTTCGGCGGCCGCGAACGCAATCGGAATACACCAGAACAGGGGAACGAACGTGAGAAAGGCCAGAGCCATCCCAGGGCCTGACCCCATAAAGATTTCTTCGTATCCGAAAGGGCCACTGGCGGTGTAACTGTAGGCCAGCGCCAGCAAAGGAAGGAATCCGATTTGGCGCATCTGCGCTCGGGTGGGCGTGGTGACGGATTGATCGCCGGTTGACATGAACCGCGCTAGTGGCGGCGTCCCCGGTGACTGCGGCTCTTGATCGGCTGCGGCGGAGCGGGTTGGGTGGGCGCCAATTCTTCGGCGGTCACGAAGATGGGTTCTATGTCGGTTGGAATCCCCTGAAGGCTGTCCAGAGCTTTCTGTAGCGCGGGCCGGACTACACCCAATTCGTCGAGCAGCTTCTTGGCGCCTGAATAGTCGCCTTGGGCCTCGATGGTCAGCAGGTCATGGTCGAGCTCGGCGACGGCGGTTTTCATCTTCGCGACATTCACGGAAAAAGTTCCATCGTCATGCTGGATGAAACCACCTTTGTCAGTGTAGGTGTTGAACTGAACCGCCATGCCCTTGCCGTGGGCATCGTTGAGGCCGAAACGCAACGTGCGGAACGAGGAAGCCAGATACGTGGTGTAGAGCTGGCGTTGCGCGGCATCATCGGAGGGCAGAACCTTGCTCAGTCCAACTTCTTTTGCGTGGTCCATCATATATTGCAAAGCGAACAGGCCGGTGACATCGGCTTTGCATTCTTCGATTGCGCCGTACAGGCCCTTCAGCTCTTCGCGCGGAGTGCTGTCGCGGTCCCCGACCCTGATCTGGTGCGGGCCCAGCCCGTGCATGAGTTCATGCGCAAGAATGTGAGTGAAGAACGGCTCGAAGCTGACGTCCACCATGGCATCCCTGGTCAACATGCGGCGGGCAATAGGAAGCAGCACGCTGCGGAACTTTGCTTCCTGCACGTTTTTCAGCATCACCCGCTTGCTGCCTTTTTGCTGCACTACGCGGTCGTCGTTGGGCAGGTTATAGGCGGCAGTCTTGACGCCGTGGGCACCATCGCCCGCGCTGAGGATTTCATCTACCACGCGGATGGGCGCAGCCGCGCCCAGCTTGGGGTTCCGGTACTGCGCATCCATGGGCAGGTTGTTCTCGACGTCCTGTAAGTGGGCGGTGAAAGCGGAAAGCTTGGCGGTTTCTTCATCATCGCGCAGGTTGACGTAAGCTTCGAAGGCCGCCTTGTAGCCGAACAACTCGTCGTTGTAGGTCTCGTACGGGCCAATGGTGATGTCGAGAGGTGCGTCCAGGTCCATCCAGGCCATGTCGCTGTCGTAGTAGTTGTTGGAGAGGAAAGCGACGGCCCGCAGGTTGAGGAACTTCTTCAGGGAGTCGTTGTCGGTGAGCGCAGCAGCCTCATGCAGCAGGCCTGCGGCGCGGGTCAGGTCGTCGGCATAGGCCTCACTGTAGGGAATGGCGATCAGGTTATTGACCGGTGACTGGGAATTCTCTTTCCAGCGAATGATAGTGAAAAAGCTCTTGGCGTCGTCCTGCTCCTTGGGGGTAAGCTGTGCGACCCACCGCTCGAAGTCATCTTTCGTCATGTTTTCCGGATAGAAGTTCGCGCCCGGAGGCTTGCGTGGCGGAACCTCTGGGAGAAAGGCTTTGAATTGGTCAATGTCGGACCAGGGGCCCTTGTTGATCCAGAAATAATTCAACCGGGCTTTGCCCAGCATGGAGGTGTCTTTTTGCAAGCGGGCATAGAGGGCTGTATTGCCGTCCCACAATTGCTTGAGGAAGATATCGTTGAGGATGCGGGCAGCTTCAATCAGCTTGACCAGGGCCTGACGGTCGCCGGAGGAGAGCCCTGCAGTGTCCACACGCAGCGGAGTGGGCGCGAAGCGGGCCGCCATCTTGTCGAGCTCTACCCGGTCGGGCAGTTCGGCGGGCTGGTTCTTCGCCCGGGCCTTCTTTGTCTGTGCCTTAACAGGAATGCTGAGACTCCCCAGAACCAGTATTGCCAGCGCAAGACAGGCAGCGATCCTCACAGCGTCCCCCTCCGCGACCGAATTCGTAACCCATGATTCGCGAAAACCGACTCATCATAACAGGAGAGTAGCCGAGGCAGGACGGAAGCCGATCGCCAGAGGTACAATTTGAGAAGGCTGCCATCCCAGGACTTGGTGCGGCTGCGGAATTTCTATGCGAACACGGTTTCTCCTGCTTACGTTGCTTTGTGTGCCCATGGCATTCGCCTCGGACACGGTGGTCGAAGAGATCATTGCCCGGGTCAACAACCAGATTATTACCCGCACCGAGTTTGAGCGCAGCCAGGAAGACTTGAAAAAAGAGGCTCAGCAGCAAGATCCGGTGAATGCCGAAAAACTCGTGGCCGAACGTGAGAAGGACGTGCTGCGGGATCTCATTGACCAGCAGTTGTTGCTCGAAAAAGGCAAGGACATCGGCATCACCGCGGACACGGAACTGATCAAGAAGCTGGACGAGATGCGGAAGGAAATGAATCTGGACAGCATGGAGGCCTTGGAAAAAGCTGCCCAGGCACAGGGGATTTCGTTTGAAGATTTCAAGCAGAACATGCGCAACCAGATCATTTCGCAGCAAGTAATCGGACGTGAAGTGGGCCAAAGGCTCACTATTGACAAGGAAGAAGAGAAAAAGTTTTACGACAGCCACCAAAATGAGCTTAACCAGCCGGAAAGAATAAAGCTCAGCGAAATTCTGATTTCGACCGAGAAGAAGCCCAAAGATTTGACGGAGGAGCAGCAACTCCAGGCGGCAAAGGCCAAAGCCGAGGGATTGCTGGAGGAGATCAAGAAAGGGGCCAAGTTTGAAGACGTGGCCAAGAAAAGTTCCGAGGGGCCGTCGGCCGCCCAGGGAGGCGATCTCGGCTACTTCAAGCGCGGTACACTGGCCAAAGAGCTGGAAGACATCACCTTTGCCATGAAGGCCGGTGATGTTTCCAACGTGATACGTACCCGCCAGGGTTTCGTGATCCTGAAAGTGCTGGAACACTATCAGGCCGGAGTGCCGCCATTCAACCAGATCGAGCCGCGTATTCAAGACGCGGTCTACATGCAGAAGCTGCAACCGGCGTTGCGTGAGTATCTGACCAAGTTGCGGGAAGATGCGTTTATCGACATCAAGCCGGGATACGTGGATACAGCGGCCAGCCCCAACGAGACCAAACCGGTAGAAACAACCGTCGCGGACGCGAAAGCCAAGCCGCTGAAAAAGAAGAAAAAGTTGGGCATATTCTGAGGTAAGCTGCGAGCCGTTATGAAGGAATTCTTCCTGTCGGATTGCGTCCAGCACGAAAACCAGGTCATCACCTCCAGCTTTGTCGTGGCTTCCAAGCAGGTCAAGCCCAAGAAAACCGGGGAGCCCTACCTGGCGCTCACCTTGGGAGATCGCAGCGGCCTTATCGAAGCCAAGATGTGGGACAACGTGGAGGATTGTCTCAATGCTTTCGACGCGGACGACTTCGTCAAGATCAAGGGACTGCTAAACAAATACAAGAACCGCTTCCAGATTACGATTCACAAAATCCGCAAGCTGGGGGACGCGGAAATTGATTTTGCCGACTACCTTCCCAAGACCACCAAGGACGTCGGCGAGTTGTGGCAAACCCTGGCGGGCTTTGTGGCAACGTTTCAGAACTCGCATCTCAAGGCATTGGTTGAAGCCTTCATGGCCGATTCCGAGATCGCCGAGGCCTATCGCAACGCACCCGCGGCCAAGACCCTGCACCACGCATACATCGGCGGACTGCTCGATCATGTGGTCTCGCTCTGCCGCTCCTGCGATCTGATCTGCCGCAACTATCCGCAGATCAATCGCGACCTGTTACTGACGGGCGCGTTTTTTCACGACATTGGAAAGATCCACGAGCTGACTTACAACCGCTCGTTTTCCTACACCACGCGCGGCCAGTTGCTCGGGCACATGATCATTGAACTGGAAATGTTACAGGCCAAGCTTGCCCAGTTGCCGGATTTCCCCGGCGAACTGAAGACGTTGGTCGAGCACTTGATCATCAGCCATCACGGAGAATACGAATTTGGCTCGCCCAAACTGCCGATGTTCCCTGAGGCCCTGGTACTGCACTATCTAGACGATCTCGATTCCAAAATGGAGAGCATGCGGGCGCACTTCGAGCGCGAAACCGGAGGCGAAAACGCTTGGGCGGGATACAACCCTTCTTTGGGGCGTCCGCTGCTGAACACTGCGAAATTTCTTGATCCGAAGACCCGGGCGGTGGATTCACCCGAGAGGCCTGGCGCTGACGCGGTCGCCGCCGCACCCGGCTTGCCTGCACTCGATCCGGAAGCGCCCACGATCCCGCTGGCAAGCGCGATGCCTACAGAAAAGAATTAACTTGCAGAACCGGTACTTCTTTGCCAACTTAGTGGTACCCAAACAAGTTGTGTTTCTGGCCGGACTTCGACAATTCATCGCCCACGGAGGAAACTATGAAATCGCGTTTGCTAGCCCCTGTCCTTGTGATCTATCTGGCATTCGCCATGCTCGGGTGCAGCAAGAAGACCGACGACACCGCCGAAACCAGCGCTAATGCCCCCGATACAAACGGTTCTACTGCCACTCCTGCGGCGAGAACCAGGGCGGAACCGAGGAAGCCCAAGCCGGAGCCAGTGGTCGTCCCCGCGGGGACGGCGTTAACTGTGCACCTGGCGCAGACAGTCGGTTCCAAGATCAGCCAGCCCGGCCAGGTTTTTTCGGCCACCCTGGCGAATGCCGTGCAGGTGGGCGGTAAGACGGTAATTCCGGCGGGAGCTACTGCCAGCGGCACGGTTACGGACGCGAAACCCCTGGGACGATTCAAAGGCGGTGCGGTACTTGCGCTACAACTGAATTCGATAAGCGTCAACGGAGCCGACCAGACGATTCAGACTTCTTCCGTCACTGAAACCGCAAAAGGCAAGGGCAAGCGCACCGCTGTCCTGGCCGGCGGCGGAGCCGGTCTTGGCGCGCTGGTAGGCGGGCTGGCGGGCGGAGGCAAGGGCCTTGCCATCGGAGCGCTGGCCGGCGCTGGCGCAGGTACGGCGGGGGCGGCATTTACCGGGAACAAGGATATTGTGCTGCCAGCGGAATCAGCGCTGAGCTTCACCCTCTCCCAGCCGTTGACCATCGACGTCAAGCAGTAAATAGCTGCCATTCTGGCTCTAACCAATACCCCGAAGTAAAACTTCGGGGTATTCTGTCTCTTGGAATAACTGCCATGCTCGACCTCTCCCGGTTCTCAGTGCTCAGCTTCGATTGCTACGGCACCTTGATCGATTGGGAGGCCGGCATCTTCTCCGCGCTGCGTCCCATCCTGGCGGCGCATAACAAGCGGGTCAACGATGTCACTTTGTTGAAGATGTATTCCGAGTTGGAACTCGAGGCTGAACAAGAGTATGTGAGCTACCGCGAGGTCTTGCGGTCGGTGGTTCGCAGATTCGGTGAGAGGCTGGAATTTGATCCCACGCAGGCGGAATTGCGCTCGTTGCCCGACTCACTGGCGTCCTGGGAGCCGTTTCCCGATACGGTCGCAGCCCTGCGCGAACTCAAGACGCGGTATGAGTTGGCGGTGATCTCGAATATTGACGATGATCTGTTTGCCTCCACGGCGCCCAAGCTGGGGATGAAGTGCGATCACGTCATCACCGCACAGCAAGCCCTCTGCTACAAGCCGTGCAAGCGAATCTTTGAGATCGCGAAGTCCAGACTCGGGGTGGCGCCGGAGAAGTGGCTGCATGTCGGACAGAGCATCTATCACGACGTGATTCCGGCGCAAATGATGGGGCTCGCCACCGTCTGGGTGAATCGCCCGTCTCGGCGTGCGGGCGCGGGCGCAACCAAGGCGGCTGCCGGGAAGCCGGACCTCGAAGTCTCCAGCCTGAAGGAGTTGGTGGAACTAGTATCGGCTTCGGCGGGGACGGGAGCAGCGTGAGACGAACGCATTTCTGACGGGTTTCTCTGCGTGCCCGCGGCCGTTCTCTGCGACCTCCGCGATTCAAGGTTTGCCTTGCCGAACGCCAGACTCTAAATCGCAGACGGCTGACCGTAGTTGCCATCTCCTTCCCGCTTTCTCCGCTCAGGTTTAAACTGGTAAGTCCTGATTTCACGTTCCTACAGCACAAAACGTTGGAGACTCCATGGCAACTGCAACTAGTCGCGCTAATCCGCTGTCTTATCTCACCGATCAATTGAGCGACCTCAAGGCAAAGGGCACGCACTTCAAATTGCGCGTGCTCGATGATGAGCAGGCCGCTGTTTGCACGTTCGACGGCAAGAAGGTCATCAACCTGGCCTCGAACAATTACCTGGGCTTGACCACGCACCCCAAGCTCCGCGAAGCGGCGCTCGAAGCCACTCGCAAGTACGGCGTGGGATCAGGCGCCGTACGCACCATCGCCGGCACTATGAAGATCCACATGGAGTTGGAGGAGAAAATCGCGCGATTCAAGAATGTGGAAGCCTGTGTGGTGTTCCAGTCCGGCTTCACGGCCAATGCGGGAACGGTCTCAGGAGTGTTAGGAAAAGACGACTTCATCATCTCCGACCAGTTGAATCATGCGTCGATCATCGATGGTGCACGCTTGTCTCGCGCGAAGATTCTCGTGTTCAACCACAAAGACGTTGCGCACGCCGAGCAACAACTGGCCAGCGTAAAAGACCAGCCGGGCAAGAAACTGCTGATCACCGACGGCGTCTTTTCCATGGATGGTGACATCGGCCCGCTCCCCGGGCTATGCGAAGTGGCGGAGAAGTATGGCGCCATCATGATGGTGGACGACGCCCATGCATCGGGTGTGCTCGGCCGCAATGGGCGCGGTACGGTGGACCATTTCAAAATGCACGGGCGAGTGGACATCCAGGTAGGAACGCTTTCAAAAGCCATTGGCGCACTGGGCGGGTATGTTTGCGGCACACGCGATCTGATCGATTTTCTGTATCACCGCGCGCGGCCGTTCTTGTTTTCGACTTCTCATCCGCCATCGGTGGCGGCCACTTGTATCGCCGCGTTCGATGTCCTCGAACAGGAGCCGCAACTGATGGAGAAGCTGTGGGAGAACACCCGCTTCTGGAAAAAAGAATTGGGTCTGCTGGGCTTCGATATTGGCGGGAAGAACACTCCCGCCAGCGAGACCCCGATTACCCCAATCATCATTGGCGACGGCAGGTTGACCATGGATTTTTCGCGCGAGCTGTTCAAGGAGGGGGTGCTGGGAACCGGCATTGCCTTTCCGACGGTGCCGGAGGGGAAGGCTCGGATTCGGACCATTATGACGGCGACGCACACCAGCCAAGAGTTGCAGCAGGCGTTGGAGGTATTGGGGAGGGTGGGGAAGCGCATGGGGATTTTGGGTTGAGGTCCCGGCCCCGAGATAATCCATGAAATATTGCCGGTTTCACCTCAACGACCGCTCCGAGTTCGGCTTGGTTGAATCCGTCGCGGGGATGGACGAAATCACTCGCGTGTTTCTCAATCCGCCTGATTCCGGCGGCGACGTGGAAGACCTGCCCACCAAGGCCATTGCCCGGCTCCCTTTGGCGGAAGCGAAATTGTTGGTTCCCGTACGCCCTTCGAAGATCGTTTGCGTGGGGCGGAATTATCGCGCCCATGCGGCCGAGCTGGGAAACGAGGTTCCCGCCGAGCCGCTGCTTTTCCTCAAGCCGCCATCGTCGTTGCTGGCGCCGGGAGCGGATATTCGGCGCCCCCGCATCTCGCAGCGCACCGACTACGAAGGAGAACTGGCCGTGGTGATCGGCCGCCGTTGTCAAAAGCTCTCCAACCAACAAGATGTGCGCCCCTACATTCTCGGTTACACCGCGCTGAATGACTTTACCGCGCGCGACCTGCAAAAAAAAGATGCCCAGTGGACACGGGGAAAAGGGTTTGACACGTTTTGTCCGGTGGGACCGGTGGTCACCAATGAGATTGATCCGTGGGCGGGAGTCGGCGTCGAAACTCGCGTCAATGGAGACCTCCGGCAGCAAGGTAATACTCGGGACTTCATCTTCCCCCTGGATGTCGTGGTCCGATATATTTCTGCGGTAATGACCCTCGAACCGGGAGACCTGATCGCCACCGGCACGCCGGATGGAGTGGGGCCGGTGGTTGCGGGGGATGTGGTTGAGATTACGGTGGAGGGCGTGGGGACGTTGCGCAATGGAGTGGTGGATGAATGAGAACTGAAGTGCTTAAGCGCTGGGGCCCTGAACAAGAAAAGCGCTCCCACCTGAAGGCGCATTCTCCTGAAAGGCGTACTTCCTGAAAATTGGATTTGGGTCTAGGCGCCGACTTGAGGGCAGGCGCGATCGGGCTGCTGCCGAGTTCTGGAATCGCAGCCCAGTCCCCAAACATCACGAGGAACCAGGGCCTTTAATCCCACATGGTGTTCCTTGAGGCGAGTCAACTGCGAAACCCAAATTACGCGAAATTCCACTTTGTGCTGGCGGTATTGAATGGTCAGTTGGGTCCCGACTTTGAGCTCGCGGCGGACGAAACCCAGGCGGATGCCCGATTCGGTAACGTCCAGAGTGTGGGCCAGGTCACAGTAGGGGCCAGCGCCATCCTTGCCAGAGACTCGTACCGGCAAGACTGCTTTGGTGCGTTCGCTGCGACGGCGGTTCTCCACTGCCAACTCCCTGCTGGATTAGCTACCCGTGAGCTTGACTAGAATTATTCTCGCTGCCCCGAAAGCTTCCGCCAATGGCCCGAACGGGCGAACGAGTCCCTCATAAGTGTTATGGATGCAGTGGTTTGCACAGGGATGGCGGGTGGCCGCAGATAGGGACGCCTACGCGATTGCAATTGCATCTATATAAAAGCACGGAAGATTGAGTAATATGTGACCCGCGCAACTAGGCTGCTGGGGGCGGGTTTAAAGGGATAGTGGCAGGTAAGGCGAAAGTCAGGAGTCGGCTGCGTTTTAGCCTGGGTGCTTAGCGCAGCCGACTTTGGGAAGATTGTGAAGCTGCCCACAGTCCTCCCACAAAGGGGAAATGTCATGAAATCGCGCTCGGGATTCGCGATCGCAATCGTATTTATCGTTTTGTTGGCCGTCACAGCCTTGGCAACGGATACCTCCTCAATCAGTGCTCCTCCTCCTCAGAACTCTGCTGACGCTGCCAGTTCGGATTCTCCCGCTGTTGATCCTCCCGGGCGGGTCGCGCGTTTGCAATACATGACCGGACAGGTTTCCGTGCAACCGCAGGGCACCGGGGATTGGGTGCAAGGTTCCAGCAATCGTCCGCTGACCGACGCAGACAACGTTTGGGCGGACAAGGATTCGCGGGCGGAACTGGACTTGGGAACAGGCAAGCTGCGAATTAGCTCCGAGACCAGCCTCACGCTAACCAACATCGACAACAATGCGGTGCAAGTGACCTTGCATCAGGGCGCGCTGAATGTGCATGTTCGTCATCTGGATGAGGGCGAGGTCTGGGAAGTCGACACCCCGAACTTGGCGTTTACGGTCAAGCATCCCGGCGACTATCGCTTCGACGTCGATTCCAATGGGGATTCGACGATCGTCACCGTCAGGAAGGGCGAGGGCGAAGCTACCGGAGAGGGTCCGGCGGTGACCGTTCACAACGGCGAGCAGGACAAATTTACCGGTGGAAACTCTCTGGCACACAAAACCATGAGCGCTCCCGCGCTGGATAGCTTTGATCAATGGTGCAAGACACGAGATCAGAGCGGCGACCGCTCGGCTTCTGCGCGCTATGTGAATCCGGACGTGGTTGGCTCTGACGATCTCGACCAGTACGGAACCTGGAAAGATTATCCGGATTATGGTCCGGTATGGACACCCACGGTGGTGGCCCCGGGATGGGCGCCGTACAGTTACGGTAATTGGACCTGGGTTAGTCCATGGGGCTGGACCTGGGTGGACGACGCTCCTTGGGGCTTTGCTCCGTTTCACTACGGGCGTTGGGCATATATCGGCACGGGCTGGGGATGGATCCCCGGACCGTACTGGGCGCGTCCGTGGTACGCACCTGCCCTGGTGGGCTGGTTTGGGGGCCCGGGATGGGGTTTCGGCTTTGGGTTCGGTTTCGGACCACGTTATGGTTGGTGCCCATTGGGGTTCCGGGAACCGTTTCGTCCATGGTATGGCGTCAGTCCCCGATATTTCCGCAACATCAACGCCAATGCGCGGATCAGAAACTTCAATCAGGTAAGCAGGAACTACTTTGCCGGAGCGAAGAATGGATTCGCGGCAAATCACTTCGCGAACGCGGGCAAGCCGGGTGCGCTGAACGCGATGTCGCAAAGCTCGATGCAACGCGGACTGGCGGTGCATGGCAATTCTGCGCGTGTCAGTTCCAGCCAATTGAAGGGAGCGCAGTCGCTGAGCCGGGTGAATGTAAGTCCGACTCGGGAGAGTATGCGGGTCGGGAGAATCAGCAGCGCCCGGCCTGCCGCGAGCACCTTCTCGCGACCGGCCGTTAGCCGCATGAATCCGCCGGCAGTGTCGTCAAGGGCGGCGGCACGCGGTTCAGCAACTTCAAGCGGCCGCAGCGTGGGATCCACAATCTCGCGTGGTTCCGAGTCCGTGGCCGGACGACCTTCCGCCGGACGCGTTGGCATGACCGCTTCGGGACGCTCTGTTACGCAGTCGAGGCCGGAGCCCACGCAGATGGCGATGAATCACTATGTTCCTCGTCCGCCCCAGAGCAGCATGCGCTCGTATCAGGGGGCGTCATCCGCAAGGGGTGGGAGCCTGGGGAGTTCGTCAGCCGGTTCGCGTTGGGTTCCTCGTCCGCCGGTGGGGAGCACGCCAGGCCGTTCTACGATGAGCGCGCGTAACCAGGGGTCGGCTTACGGTTCATCGCGCGGCATGGGCAACTACGTGCCGCGTCCAACCGGACGAGTGCTGCCGGCCCCGCGCAGCTATTCTGGTTCGGAAGGCCGCGGCGGGTATGGTTATTCGAGCCGGTCTTATGGCGGAGGTTATTCGAACCGGCCCTATGGCGGAGGTTATTCGAGCCGGGCTTACGGCGGAGGTTATTCGAGCCGGGCTTACGGTTACTCTGGGAGGTCGAACGGTGGCTACTCCCAGCGGTCGTATGGAAGCCCGTATGGAGGCTCGTACGGCGGCCGTGGCTACTCTGCTCCTTCGCGTAGCTATGGCAGCTCCGGTGGTGGTTATCGCGGCGGCTCAGGCGGCGGCTACCACGGCAGTTCTGGTGGCTTCGCAGGCCATAGCTCAGGGTCTCATGGTGGCGGACACCGCTAAGCAAGGGTGAACTTCATCGGCAAGAACGCCGCCCGATCCGGGCGGCGTTTCTTTTGCAACGGTTTTCGTGTACCAAAAGAGTCGCCGGGGCGGCGTCCTTTTGCAGGCGGTAACCGCGGCGGCGCGGGTTATCATGGCTCGATGATCAACGGGAAACGCATCGTCGTAGTGTTGCCCGCCTACAATGCGGAAAAGACCTTGCAGGCAACGGTCGGCGAGCTTCCCGATCTGGTGGACTCGTGCATTCTGGTGGACGACCACAGCACCGACCGCACAATCGATGTAGCCAAACAGCTGGGACTTCAATCTTTTGTGCACGACCAGAATTACGGCTACGGCCGCAACCAGCAGACTTGCTACCGGGAGGCGCTGGCTGCCGGGGCTGACGTGGTGATCATGTTGCACCCTGATTACCAGTACACGCCACTTCTGGTCACGGCCATGGCCAGTATGGTGGCGTTTGGGGTGTACGACGTGGTGCTGGGATCGCGCATTATCGGTGGAACCGCGTTGCGCGGCGGGATGCCGATTTGGAAGTACATTTCCAACCGCTTTCTTACCGCGTTTGAGAATTTTTTCCTGCGGGCGAAACTGTCGGAATACCACAGCGGCTATCGGGCGTTCGGCCGTGAAGTTCTGATGCGATTGCCGTTGCTTGAGAACTCTGACGATTTTGTGTTCGACAACCAGATGCTGGCCCAGTGTGTGTATTTCGGGTTTCGGATTGGAGAAGTCTCTTGTCCGACGAAATATTTCGCAGAGGCTTCTTCGATTAATTTTGGCCGCAGCGTGAAATATGGACTTGGAGTGCTGGCTACTACGCTGCAATTTGCTTTGCAGAAGACTGGATTGATGCGCTTCAGGATTTTCAGTGCCAAGGGACGGCGGCTGGACCCGGGGCATGCGGCATATTACGTTAGCGGCGCGACCGCGGATTTGAAGGGGTGATATCTTGGCGATCTCGGCTAAGAACGCAAAAGAGGCTCTCAGAGGTCCATCTATGCGGAGGTTTGCGCTGCTTCTATTGCCCGCGTAGCATCTAAACAACATGGCGACCACTGCCCTCCGGCCGGCCCACCGTCCTCCCAAGTTAGTCCTGGGCGAGATCCTCAGCTTTGCTTATGACACCTTTTGCAGCAACAAAGTGCGCTTTGCGCTGACTGCGCTGGGCATGGTCATCGGCACCGCTTCGCTCATTCTGGTGGTCACCATCGGGATGACCGGGAAGCAGTATGTTCTGAGCCAGATACAGTCGATCGGGGCCAACTTGATTGACGCTGAATATCAAGGCGGCGCACAGCGCAACATCACCCCCGATCTGTTGACCGTCGATGACATGTACGCGGTGTTGCAGCAGGTGCCGGGGATTGTCGCCGCTTCGCCGGTGGTTCCGTTGGACGACCGCATCCCCATTGGCGGCGGCAAGGAGCGTGACCTGCGCACTCTAGGGGTTTTCCCCGAATACACCATCGTGCGCAACCTGGTCGTCCTCTCCGGCCGTTTTTTCGATGCTCAGGACGAACAGGCGCGAAACAAAGTCGGCGTCATGCAGCAGAAGATGGCCGAGGATATTTACGGCTCGGTGGATAACGCCATCGGCAAGACGGTAAAGGTGAACGGTCTGCCTTTTACCATCATTGGGACTTTTCGCGAGCGTGTGAACACCTTCGGGCAATCGGAGGTGACCGACAACTCGATGCTGATTCCCTACACCGTGGCCCGCTTCTTTACCGACACCGCGGACGTGAGGCAGCTTTACTTTTCCGCAGCCGATCCTTCGATGGTGGTTCCGGTCACCGAGCAAGTGAGGAAAGTGCTGCAATCCCGCCACCGTCCTGAATCGGTGTACATGGTGCAGAATCTGACTGAACTGGTCGCGGTGGCTGACCGCACTGCCAATGCGCTGACCATGGTGCTATTGCTGATTGCAACCATTACCCTGCTGGTGAGCGGGATTGGGATCATGAATATCATGCTGGCGACGGTAAGTTCCAGGATCCGGGAGATCGGCATCCGGAAAGCCATTGGCGCGACCAATCGTTCGATTCGCTACCAGTTCTTGTCGGAAGCGATTCTGATCTCCCTGATTGGAGGGCTTGCCGGGGTGGTGATTGGGCTGGCTCTGCCTTTCTCGGTGCGGTTCCTGACCGAATATCGCATACCGATTTCCGGGCTTTCCGCGATTGTGGCCATTCTGGTTTCGTCGCTAGTGGGAATTTTGTTTGGGACGGTGCCAGCGTCGCGGGCCGCGAAATTGGATCCAGTGGAGAGCTTGAGGTACGAGTGAGCTTTCAGCGGTCAGCTTTCAGCTTCCAGCCAATCCACTCGTGCGGAAATCTCTATACTGAGAACGCCCGCGAGACTTCGCCGGACTGAAAGCTGGGAGCTGGTGGCTGCCGGCTCAAAAAGAAGGCCGGGCTGGTTCACCCGGCTCGTCTACTGCTGCACCTTCAGGGAGCGACTTGGTTTCGAAGTCCCTGTAGATTCTTTTTGTTCAATGCCTTACATCACCAATGCCAAATTCTCCAGTTCGTACTGCAAGACGGGAATGGAGCAACCCGACATCTCGACCCGGCCGGCGGCATCGAACGCCGCCTGCGGAGAGACACCGTAACCCCGGCCCATCAGGAACACTTGCAGCAACTCGGCGGCCTCACGAGAGTCGATCAGGCCGCCTTGCAGCAGGTCGCTGCGCAAGGCGCTTAATTCTGTTGTCGTGAATCGTTCTCTCATTGCCATCACCTCTGACCCGCCTCCTTTAGCCATTAGACGCCGCCGATGCTGTGAAAGTTACCTGCAATTTCATTGCCGGATCACCAGTTTTCAACAGCCTCCGGCGCGTGCTGCCTCTCTACAATTAAACCCTTGGCGTTGCAGCAAGTTGCGGTCCCGCGGAAGCCGTGTTTGCCTTCAACAGTGATTCCGGGCTCGAGAACGACGAGGCAGCAGTCTGACACACCGTGTCATTGTGGGATCGGCGGTGCGGGAACAGGGGGCTCAAATTGCATTAAGGTGAGACAACGCGTCAGACAGGCTCGATTACGGCTTCGTCGATCAGCAGAATGGGAATGTTGTCCCGGATCGGATAGAGCCTCCGGCAAGCGTTGCACTTCAGACTCTCCTGGTTTCCTTGTAGGGCGAGTGGCTGGCTACATGCAGGGCAGACCAGAATATCCAGCAGATCTTTGGGGATCATGCGCTTTATTGTAACCGCAGGAAATGGATATTTGTGCCCCGCGGCATTTAACGGCTTGAAAGCCCAAAGGACAAGACAGTGCGCGAAGGATATCCGTCACCCACAAGAAAGCGCGATTGACTTTCACCGCTTGGGCGAGTAAATTCCGACAACGTTTGTTTTCGTTCTTTGCCAATTCACTTTGGTTCGCGCACCCTCGTCAGCACTGATGAGGAGGGAAGCGGGTGAGAATCCCGCGCTGCCGCGCAACTGTAAGCGAGGAAATGGCAGCCAGTCACTGGGGGAAATCCCTGGGAAGGCTGGTTGTGATCGCCGGATGAGTGATGGGCGAACGCCCGTCATCTTTTTTCCTAACTCGCCAAGCCAGGAGATCGGCGCGAACCGCCAACACCAACCCCTTTCGCGTGATAAAGGAGGAGTGCATGCGGTCCTGCGGGATTTGTTTCTGGATTCTCGTCTTCGTTTTGTCTCTGGTGGCGCCGGTTTCTGCCGCCGAAATCAAAATAAAAGTTATTGATCCGCAGTCGGCTGTGGTTGCCGGCGCGCAGGTGATGTTATTCGTCGCCGGAAGCATGACTCCGGTGGCAGTGCAGTATTCGTCGCCCGAGGGCGCGGCGGTATTTCGCGACTCCGGCTCTGGCCCTTACCGGGTGCGGGTATTGGCGCCCGGCTTCGCTCCGAGGACCCTCGATGCAGCTTCCAGTGGAGAGATTACGGTCGGTCTCGCGCTGGCCACGGCAGCTGAAACCGTGGTGGTGACCGCGACTCGTAGCCCGGTTCCAAACCAGGAGGGCGGCGCCAGTGTCGCGACGTTGAGCAGTCGGCAACTGCAAGTCATGAATCCGGTTGCAGCCAGCGACGCGTTGCGCTTCCTGCCCGGCGCGGTGGTGGACGCGGCGGGACAACGGGGCGGGCTGACGTCCTTGTTCGTTCGCGGTGGCGATTCCCGTTACAACAAAGTCATTGTGGATGGAGTCAGCATTACTCAACCCGGCGGGACTTTTGATTTCGGCACTCTGCCTCTGGCCGAAGCCGACCGGGTAGAGTTTCTGCGGGGAGCGCAAAGCACGCTCTATGGCTCCGACGCCATGACCAGCGTGGTGCAGGTGTGGACGCGCACGGGAACCAGTCCTGTCCCCGAACTGCGATTTGGCGCTGATGCCGGGAACTACGGGACCGAGAGCGGCTATGCATCTCTCGCAGGCGCAAACGGGCGTTTCGATTACGACGTTTTCGGAAACCAGTTCAATACCACCGGCTCCGGTCCGAACGATGATTATTCCAATTCACTGGCGGGGGTCAATGCCGGAGCGAAGTTGGACGATTGGGCTGCTCTGCGTTTGCGCTTGCGGCATGACAACAGCGTCAGCGGCGTTCAGGGGGAATGGAATTTCAACGGGCAGCCGTTGTTGTCTCCTGATCTTGATCAGCGGGCACGGCAGAACAATCTCTTGGCCAGCCTGGAACTGACCATTTCAGGGCCCTCTCGCTGGACGCATCGCATCACTGGCTACGAGTGGCTGCTGGGAAGGGCCAACACGGATTTTGTTACCGACCCGGGGCGGGTGACGCCATTCGGCGAGGTTGACTTTCCCTTTGCCGAGTATGCGCGCTTCAACCGGGCCGGCTTTGATTACCAGGGAGATTACGTGGAGCGCAGTTGGACGCACAGCACGGTGGGGTACGAATTTGAGGATGAGAACGGCACGGTGAGCGATCCCATTCCTCCTCCTCCCAGCCTGGCCCACGGGTTGCGCTTGAACCACGCTTTCTACGGGCAGCAGGCGCTTACGCTGGGCCGGCTGAGCCTGGTGGCTGGAGCACGCTTCGTTCACAACACAACATTTGGCAATGCCGGAGTTCCGCGGATTGCGCTGGGGTTCCAGGCTTTGAAAGGCCGGTCGGTATTTTCGGGTACGCGTTTGAAGTTTTCTTATGCGACCGGAATCAAAGAGCCGCGATTTGAGGAAACTTTCGGAATTGGTCCCTATCAAATCCCGAACCCAAATCTGAAAGCGGAGAGAAACCGAGCTTTTGAAACCGGATTTCAGCAGAACTTCTTTGCCGACAAGGTTGTGCTGAATGCGACATATTTCAACAATCTCTTCCACGACCAGATTGAATTCATCACTATCGATCCGGCGACGTTTGTCGGGCAGTACATCAATCTGGAAAAATCCATTGCCCACGGCGCGGAGGTAGAGTTGCAGGCGCGGCTCAATTCCAAGCTGTTGTGGAATGGGTCCTACACATACACGTCCACCCAGATTTTGGAAGCGCCGCCGGGGTCGTTTGCTCCTTTTGCCGCAGGCGACCCTCTGTTGAGGCGCCCGCGGCACTCCGCCGCCAGCCTGCTGTCTTATCTCGGGGGACGTTGGGGAGCGAATCTGGGCGGAAGCTTTGTCGGCCGCCGGCCGGACTCAGACTTCTTCGGCTTCAACATCAACCATGCCCCGGGCTACGTACTGGTAAATGCCGGGGGCTGGTACGCGGTTACCTCGCGCGTGACCGCGTATGTGAACCTCGAGAACCTTCTCGATAAGCAATACAACGAGGTCGTGGGATATCCGGCGCTGGGGGTGAATTTTCGTGCCGGAATGCGCTTTCGCATTGGAGGGGACTAGGGATTCTAGTTTCTGGTTTCCAGTTCCGGGTCCGGGCTCTTGGCTCGGGCCCGGCTGCTGCGGTTATCGGCAACCAGGCCGCAGGCCAGGGGCATGGGAGCCAGCGAATGGGTGCCGGGATACTTGCCGCGGGCGAGTAGAAGCTTTTCGAGGTCCTCGCCTTCGAGCGGCTGCTGGCGTCCCAGTAAATGGGTCACGAGAGCGATCTGGGCGAAGTGTTCCACCGTTTCCATCTTCATGTAGGCGTGGTGGAGAGTATCGGCATAAGCGACGACGCCATGGTTGGACATGAGGATGGCGTCGTACTGGGGAACCAACGGTTCCAAGGTTTCGCTCAGCTCCGGTGTCCCTGGAGTTCCGTAGCGCGCCAGAGGGATGGATCCGAGGCCAATAACGACTTCACACACCAGAGGCTTGTTGAGCGCGATTCCCGCCGCGGCAAAGCCGGTTGCAGTCGGAGGGTGCGCGTGCACGATGCCCTGGATATCAGGCCGCAGCTTGTAGATCAGCAGGTGCATGGCGATTTCGCTAGAAACCTTGTGACGGCCGGCGAGAAGCTGGCCTTGATAGTCGACGATCACCATATCCGCGGGGCGCAGAAAGCCCTTGCTCATGGATGTGGGAGTGGCAAGAATACGCTTTCCATCGAGGCGCACCGAAAGGTTGCCGTCCATAGCCGCCACGTAGCCGCGGTCGTACAGCATCTTGCCGAACGTGGCTATTTCGCGTCGATGCTGGCGTTCGCTGGGCATAGTACGAGAGCAACTGAGGGAGTAACTGTGGCGTATGGTACCGCAGGCGCATGGACTAAGACAATCCGTTTGTTTGCCGATGCCCAAAATCTATAATGATCCCGCGTGCTGGTAGCCGAATTCCAATACTCTCTTCCCGCGGACCTGATTGCCCAGGAGTCACTTGCTGACCGCGCTGCCGCCCGGTTGCTGCGTTTGGAGCGCCTATCTGGAGAGTTGAAGGACGCGCGCTTCCGCGACTTTCCGGAGATGCTGCGGCCGGGCGATCTGGTCGTCTTCAATAACACCAAAGTTTTTCCGGCGCGGCTCTATGGTAGGCGGAGCGGGGAAAAAGCGCAGCCGCTGAGTGCGCGGAATCCGGCGTCGAAAGACTTTCTTAGAGGCCGGGTGGAAGTGTTGTTGACGCGGCAGCTTTCACCGGAGCCGAATCAGTGGGAATGTTTAGTGCGTCCGGGGCGAAAGATTGGGGTGGGGGAAAAGCTGCTGTTCGGGGAGCGCGTTGAGCTGCAGGCGGAGGTCATTGAGCGTGGGAGCTTTGGCGAGCGGCGGATACGATTTGATTCCACGGTTGACTTTTGGAAAACGCTCGAGCGGTTGGGTCATGTGCCGCTGCCACCTTACATCGGGCGGGCGGATGAGCCGGGCGACCGGGAGCGCTACCAGACCATCTACGCGCGCGAACGCGGCTCTGTAGCTGCGCCGACGGCTGGTCTTCACTTTACGCCGGACGTGCTGTCCCGGATTCGCGCGCGGGGCATTGAGACGACGGAGATCACTTTGCACGTGGGTTTGGGAACCTTCCAGCCGGTGCGGGCGGAGCGGGTGGAAGACCACAAACTGCATCGCGAGGCGTTTGTGATTTCAAATGACGCGGCGGAGAAGATCAATCGCGCCCTGGACGCCGGGCGCCGGATTGTGGCGGTGGGGACGACGACGGTGCGAACGCTGGAGTATTCGGCGAGACGGTCGGGTAGAGTCGAAGCCGGCGGCGGCGAGGCGGATATTTTCATCTATCCGGGATACAAGTTTCGCGTGGTGAGCGCGTTGCTGACGAATTTTCATTTGCCGGAATCGACGTTGCTGATGTTGGTGTGCGCCCTGGGCGGGAAAGAACAGGTGTTGGAGGCATATCAGCACGCCGTGAGAGAGAAGTATCGTTTTTATTCCTATGGGGACTGCATGTTTTTGGAGTAGAGAGTGAAGCCCACCAATCGCCGCTGCTGCGAATGCACGGTTAGCGACTCTCCAAAGAGCGTTATACTAGGGCGTTGCAGGGGGAAGACATGGGTACACAGGCGCTGTCAAAGCAGGTCCCGATCGGGGATTTTACCTCCGAATTGCGTAAGTTCTCCGAGCCGGCATTTCGGGGGACGGAGCAGATTTTTCGCTTTCTGAGTCAGACTCCGGTGGCTCCGGATACTCTGGAGCGCTATCTTACATGGGACCGCCAGCACTATACCCGGAACCTGATCGATAAGACGCCATTGTACGAATTGATTGCCATCTGCTGGGACATAGGGCAGGTGAGTTCGGTACACAATCACCGCGACCAGAATTGCTGGATGGCCGTGCCCATCGGCAGATTGTTGGTGGAAAACTACCGCGTAATCGCGCAGGAACTCAAAAACGGGACTTGCCGCCTGGAAACGACAGACACGGTCGAGATGAATCCGGCGCACCCTTGCGCGGTTGATCCGCAGGAACCGGTGCATCGAGTACTCAATCCCCGTGAGTTCAACCAGCGAGCGGTAAGCCTGCACGTGTATTCGCGACCCTATGACAGTTGTGTCGTGTATTCGCCGGAACAGGGGACCTGCGGAGAGATCAAACTGCATTACACCACCGAGTACGGGAAGGCGAAGTAACTTTCCGCTCTCAGCCGTCAGCTTGCAGTTCCCCGGCTGCTAAACTTAGCGTCGTGCCCCCGAAAAGAAAAGCAGCGACCGCGGCCAGCATTCCCCCAAAGCCGGAGATTTCTGCCGTCCGGGAACCCGCCGATCCCAATCGAATTTTTCTGATCGATGCCATGTCATTCATCTTCCGCGCCTATCACGCCATGGCTCGGCAGCGCGGAATGTCCACAAAATCGGGCGTGCCGACGGCCGCGGTTTACGTCTTCGTAAACATGCTGGGTAAATTGCGGGACGACTTCTCGCCGCAATATCTGGCGGCGGTGTTTGACGTGGCGGCGCCCACGTTTCGCGATCAGCAGGCGGAAGCCTTTGCCACGGTGCGGAAGTTCGATCTCAAGAGCCAGACTTTTCAGGAAGTGGAATATCACGGTTATAAAGCCAACCGGTCGGAAATGCCAGGCGATCTGGCGCAGCAAATTCCGTACATACGCCGGGCGTTGCAGGCGTACGGCATCCCAATTCTTGAGATGCCGGGATATGAGGCGGACGATGTGATTGGCACGCTGGCGCGCAAGGCCGCCGAAAAGTCGCATCCGGTTTATGTGGTCTCGAGCGATAAGGACATGCTGCAACTTGTGGACGAGCGGGTGCAGGTGCTGAATCCGCCGAAGGACAATTTGATCTGCGACGCAGCCAAAGTGGAGGAAATCCTGGGCGTGCCGCCGGAGCGGGTGGTGGATGTGATGGCGCTACGGGGCGACTCCATCGACAACATTCCGGGTGCGCCGGGCATTGGCGACAAAGGGTCAGTGGATCTGATTCAGCGCTTCGGGACGGTGGAGCAGGCGCTCGACCGGGCGGCGGAGGTGGAGAAGAAGACTTATCGCGAGTCGCTGCAAAATAATCGCGACAACATTCTGTTGAGCAAGCAGATGGTGACCATTGATCGCAACGTCGCAATCGAATTGGACGAGCAGGCGATGAAGATGGGAGAGCCGGACCGGGATGCGCTGCGGGCGCTATTCACCGAGCTGGAATTTACGTCGCTGTTGAAGGAGTTGCTGCCGATTGCTGAAGTGAGCGAGGCGCACTACAGCGAGGCGAAGTCGGCAGCTGATGTGGAGGCAGTGCTGAAATCCGTGCCTGCGGGCGGCGCATTGGCGGTTGCAGTCGAGAGGGAGCCGGATGTCGCAGACGAGGAAGAGTCAGGCGAATCTGAAACCGGGATGCTGCCTTTATCGGCGGCGCCGGCACCCGTGGCTCGGGCCCGCAGCATGGCCATTTCGGCAACGCCGGGAGTGGCGGCGACGGTTCCGGCGGAGGCGGGCTCGGCCGCGGCAAGGCTTAGTGCGGCTCTGGCCGACGCCAGTGTGCCGAAAACGATTCACGACTGGAAAGCCGCGGCTCATGCGCTTGCGCCGATGGGCACGGGGATCGCCGGCGTGCAGCATGATCCCATGCTGTATTCGTATCTCCTGGATCCAACCTATCCTTCGCATCGGCTGGCGGATGTGGCCTTGCGACGTTTCAACATGAAGCTCAGCGGGGCCTTGCCTGAGGCTGCCGACGTGACCGGCAGGCTGGCGACGGCGTTGCGGGCGGAGGTGGAACAAGCCGGGCTGCTCAAACTTTACCAGGAGATCGACCTGCCCCTAGTGCCGGTTCTGACCCGGATGGAGCAGGCGGGAGTCAAGATTGATCGCAAGAATTTGGCGGAAATGTCATCACGGCTGGAGGGCGAGATCGCGGCCAAGGCAAAAAAGATCCATGAATCGGCCGGCTGCGAGTTCAATATTGGTTCGCCCAAGCAGCTTGGCGATGTTCTTTTCAACCGGCTGAACCTGCCAAAGCCGGTGAAGTATGGCAGGGGCAAGACGATCTCGACCGCGGTTGATGTACTGGAAGGGCTGGCGGAAGACCACGCGGTGGCGCGCATGGTCCTGGAGTACCGGCAGCTGACGAAATTGAAGTCCACCTATGTGGACGCGCTGCCGGCCTTGCTGAATCCCTCGACCGGGCGTTTGCATACGACGTTTGGCCAGACTGGAACTGCTACGGGGCGGCTGTCATCGGCGAACCCGAATCTTCAGAATATTCCGATTCGCACCGAACTGGGGCGCGAGATCCGGGCGGCGTTCACGGCGGAACCCGGCCACGTGCTGCTGGCGGCGGATTATTCGCAGATCGAGTTGCGGCTGCTGGCGCACTTTTCGCAGGATCCCTTGCTGGTCGAGGCCTACATCCGTGGCGACGACATTCACACCCTGACAGCTTCGCAGGTGTTTGGAGTGCCCCCGCTGATGGTAACTCCCGACCACCGGCGGCAGGCGAAGGTAGTGAATTTTGGGATCGTGTACGGATTGTCGGCTTTTGGATTATCGCAAAGCTTGGGAATTGAGCCGGCAGAAGCCCGGCGTTTCATTGACGCATACTTCGAGAAGTACGCTGGAGTGCGGAAATTCCGCGAACAGATTCTGGAAGAAGCCCGGAGGACACAAAGAGTGGCAACATTGTTTGGGCGAGTGCGGCCGATTCCGGATATCAACAGTAAGAATCCGAACCTTCGAGGCTTCGCGGAGCGGACTGCGGTCAACACGCCGTTGCAAGGGACGGCCGCGGATTTAATTAAGATTGCGATGATCCGGATCGACGCGGACATACGTGAGCGCGGGCTTGCTTCCCGGATGACTTTACAGGTGCATGACGAATTGGTATTCGAGGTGCCGGACGCCGAGATTGATACCATGCCGGCCCTGGTGAAGGAGCGAATGGAGCGGGTGTACGCTTTGACGGTGCCGCTACTGGTGGAGATGGGAGTGGGTGCCAATTGGCGGGACCTGGAGTAACGGCGGCCACGGATCTGCGCGGACTCAAACCTTAAATCAATGAGTGCCTTCGCCTGACTCGCGTTCCGCCGCTTCGCGCAGCATTCTCCGGTCGCGGGCGCCGGCAATTCTCCTCTTCCGCACCAGCCGGCGGAAAACAAACCCGTAGAGAAATCCGAGGAGGGTCCCGACCGCCAGTAGCAGCAGGATCAGGTTCCAGAACGCAGCCGCGTTAGACAGAAGTGAGGTCACATTAAACTCCGAGGGCGTGCTGGATGGCGCTGGCGATGTTGTGAGTCAGGGTGCGCATTTTCTCTTCTGACTCGGCTTCGACCATGACGCGCGCCAGCGCTTCGGTGCCGGAATAGCGGACCACCACGCGTCCGTTGCCATCGAGTTCGTTTTGAGCAGCGTCGATGGAGCGCTGGATTTCAGGCACCTGGGCGAACGGAGTCTTCTCGCGGACGCGCACGTTCTGGATGGCCTGGGGAAACACTTTGAGATCGGCAATCAGTTCCGCCAATGGCTTCTCTGCACGGGCCAGGATGTCCATGACTCGCAGAGCCGTGAGCAGGCCGTCTCCCGTGGTGGCGTCGCCGTCGCGAAAGATGATGTGGCCGGATTGTTCGCCGCCCAGAATTGCGCCGGTCTTCTGCATCTCTTCGAGCACATACTTGTCGCCAACGTTGGCGCGCAACATGCGGATGCCCGACTTGCGAAGGGCGATTTCGAGGCCCATGTTTGACATGGTGGTAGCTACGACCGCGGAGCCGGCGAGACTTCCTCTCGACCGCAAATCACGGGCCGCAAGCAAGAGGATGGCATCGCCATTGATCACATGGCCGCCGGCGTCGCTGAAGAGCACGCGATCGGCGTCTCCGTCGAAGGTGATACCGAGGTCGAATGCTCCGGCGTTCCGGGCGACCGCCCCGGCTATTACTTCCGGATGAAGCGCGCCGCAGTTGGCGTTGATGTTGCGGCCGTCAGGCGACGCGTTTATGAATGCTGCCTGAATTCCGCAGGCGCGAAACAACTCCGGGGCCTCGGCTGTGGCCGCACCGTTGGCGCAGTCCGCCAACACTCTCAGCCGGCCAAGGTTGGTCTTCACGCTGCCGTGGAGCCAGTCGATGTAGGAGCGCCTCAGGCTGGGCTCTCGCGGAAGACTGGCTGGTGGTTGGGAGGTGAGAGGCGTCACCGGCTCGGGATCTTGCAGCAGGACAAATATCTCCTGCTCAATGGCCAATTCACGGGCATCCGGCAACTTGTATCCATCGCCGGAAAAAACTTTGATTCCATTGTCGGTCCAGGGATTGTGCGAAGCAGAAATGACGACGCCGGCAGCGCACTTACGGGACCGCGCGAGAAAAGCAACTCCAGGCGTGGTGATGACACCGGCACTATGAACCTGGCAGCCGCAGGAGGCAAGTCCGAGCGCGACCCGGTCGGCGATCCACCCGCTCGATTCCCGGGTGTCCTGGCCAATCACCACGGTGGCTGCGGAATTGGAGCGAGTCAGGTTGTGGCCGAGAGCACGGCCAATTAAGAAGGTGCTCTCCTGGGTCAACGGAAATTCCCCCGCCACCCCGCGAATGCCATCAGTGCCGAAAAGTTGTCGTGTCTGCGAAGTCATTCGGATTGGGTCAACGGAGGCCGCTGCCAGTTTGTTCCATGATAACCGTAATCCGCACCGGAGCAGCGTGCGTAACCTGCACCAGGGGATCGGAAACGTAAGCATGGCGGACGAACGTCACGCGGGTCATGGCGCCGCTCACATCGACCGGATCGGTGGTGGCGGAGTCAACGGCAGCGACGCGCTCCTTGGGCCCGGTGATGCTTACCGTAGCCGGGTCGCTGATGATCTGGCCGATGTGGTATCCCTGCGCGAAGCTGCCGATGACGCGCGCCTGGACAGGGACCTGGCGGGTTAGTCGCAAGTCGAAGGCAAGATGGAATTGGCTAGGCAGGATCTGGACGACTTCAATGCCAGCGGGCTGATGAATCTGTTGCGCGGTGAGGTCAAAAGTGCGCTGGCCGGGGGTGACACCGTTTAATTCGATGGCAGCGTAGACGTCGGAAGATTGCAGGTGGCGGATGATCCTCTCCGGGCCACGCAGCCGGATTTGCGCCTTAGGAGCAATCTCGGAGCTGATTTCAATATCTTGGGGAAGATTGCGAATCTCAACCGGGATTTCCACGGCAACTTCCGCCACGGGGTCGCGTGCCACGGCCATCCACAATCCAACAGCCAGGGCAAGCGCAATGAGTTTGAGGCCCAGGTTGTGCAACACCGCGCGTTCCAGGAAGTCGGTCATCGTTTAGCCATCCGTTCCTTGATTGACGCGCGAATCAACGTGGGAGCGCAGGGGCTCCGATGGTTCCTCGCGCGGCAGGCCGTGGCTTATCGGGGTCGGCAAAGTCGCCGGGCGCACGTGATGGCGGAGCAACTCGCCCAGGCGGTTGCGCAGTTGTTCGACGGTGAGATCACGTTCAATCTTCCCGCCAATGGCCAAACTGATGCTCCCGGTTTCTTCCGAAACAATGACCGCGATGGCGTCAGTCTCCTCGGTGACGCCAATGCCGGCCCGATGCCGTGTGCCAAGTTGCGTGGACAGCACGGGGTTCATGGAAAGAGGCAGGAAACAGGCCGCGGCGGCGATGCGGTCCCTCTGAACAATGACCGCGCCATCGTGCAGCGGCGCGCTGGGGCGGAAAATGGTGGCCAGCAGATCGTAGGAAAGCTGGGCGTCCAGGGGCACTCCACTCTCAATGTAGGTACGCAACCCGATTTCCCGCTCAATTACCATCAGTGCGCCGGTCTGGTTCTGGCAAAACAGATTGGCGGCGAGCACGATGTCATCGTAGGCGTCTTCCTCCGAGGTACCGGAGTAGCTGAAGGTGAGCCTCCGCCCGAGCCGCGTCAGAGCCTGGCGAATTTCGACGGCGAAGACGACGATCAAGGCAAAGACCGTGTAGGGGAGCAGAGTGCTGATCAGCCAATTCAGGGTGGTGAGCTGGCCGAAATGAGAAAGGTAGAAGGTCAGTGCCAAGGCTGCTACGCCCACCAACATGAGCGAAGCCCGGGTCCCTTTGATGAGCGCCAGCAACTCGTAAATGATGAGTGCGACCAGCAGAATGTCGATGACCGAAGTCACCGTGAGTCGCGGCCAGGCTGCTGTCAACTGCATCACTCGAGCCTCTTTTCGATGTGAACGGCGCTCGAAGAACTGCTTTCATTGTAATCCAGGATTACAAGCTGTCAGCGGAAAGGGGGGCCAAAGTCCTACTTCACGGCGGAGCGGGCGTTAAGCACTTGCATCTGCATGCCTTCGGCGGCTGCCCGCACGCGGGGATAGTAATTGCGGGCTTCCTGGACTACTTTGTCGATGCAGGCATCGTCATGGTCGGGGTCGTGGTGAAACAGCACCAACTCCTTGGCGCCGCTTTCCATGACCACATTGACTGCTTCGCGCCAGTGGCTGTGTCCCCAGCCGCGCCGGCGGGCCTCGTATTCTTCGGGAAGGTATTGGGCGTCGTAGATAAGGACGTCCGCGCCGGCGGCCAACTTGCGGACGTTCTTGTCGAAGAGCGCATTGCCGGGTTCGTTATCAGTGGCATAGACCATCACACCATCACTGGTTTCCAGGCGAAAGCCCATACAGCCCTGGGGATGATTGAGCCAGGTGGTTTCGAGCGTGGCCCCGCGCAATTGAATGCGGCCTTCTCCCAGATCGTGGAAATTCTGGTCGGCCTGCATCTGCTTGAGTCCAACGGGGAAGTAAGGCGCCGCCATCTGCTCCTCAAAGACCTGCTTCAGGCTGCGAGTGCGGCTGGAGCAGTGAAACTCGAAGCGGTTCCGAGCGTTGTCGTAGAGCGGCCCGAAAAACGGGAGTCCTTGAATGTGGTCCCAATGGAAGTGGGAAACGAAGATGTGCGCCGAAACCGGACGGCTGCCAAACTCGCGGCGAAGCGCCTGCCCCAGTACGCGGAAGCCGGTGCCGCAATCGAAGACGTAAAGCTGGTCTCCGACCCGCACCTCCACACAAGAGGTATTGCCTCCGTAACGCATGTTTTCGGGTTGAGGAGCTGGCGTCGAACCCCGCACCCCCCAAAACTTAATCTGCATGTTGTTGACCGACAGGGGATAGTGCCTAAGCAGTTATCTTGCGGCCTGTAGGGCAATCCGTCAATTCTTTCGCTGGTTACCTGCGAACATGTACCAAGCATGAGGGGGTGAGACAAGTCAGCCGCCGGACCTACCCTATAATGGGCGGTTCCTGCAACAGGGCAGGCCAGAAAGCCAGGAAACGCATGGTTCATCCCGATTATCAGGAGTTTTCGCGGCTCGCGCGGAAGGCGACGCTGATTCCGGTGGTTAAGCCGGTAGCGGCTGATCTGCTGACGCCAGTTTCGGCGTTTCTGGCGGCTGCGGGAGGAGAGCTGGAAGCCTTTCTCTTCGAATCCGTGGAGCGGGGTGAGCAGGTCGGACGCTACACGTTCCTGGGGGCAAAGCCCTACATGCAGGTCCGGGCGAGTGGCCGGGACGTCGAGGTGCGGCGTGGCAGGCGGGTAGAACGCCACCAGGGAAGCGTCCTTGAAGTCCTGAAAAATCTGCTGCGTGAGCACACGTTTGCCGCCGACGATAGTTTGCCGCCGTTTACTTCTGGCGCGGTCGGCTATTTTGCCTACGATAGCGTGCGCCAATTGGAACGCATCGGCGAACAGGCGAACGACGATCTGTCTCTGCCCGATTGCCTGCTGATGTTCTTCGACCGGGTGCTGGCGTTTGACCACGTGCGTCACCAGATTCAGATCATCGCGACCGCTGATGTTTCACAGACAAGCCCGCGGAAAGCTTATGACCGGGCAGTCGCGGACATCGCCGCTTTGGAGAGGAAGCTGGGGGCAGGATTGCGTCCCGCTCTGTTGCGGGGATCGGCAACCTCGGCCAGAGGCAAGCCGAGGGTTCAGCCGCGGACCTCTCGCGAGCGCTTCCTGCAGTCTGTGGAGCGCGCCAAGGAGTACATCCGGGCGGGAGATATTTTTCAAGTGGTGCTTTCGCAGCGCTTGGACTTTGCGGCAGGGGTTGCTCCGTTCGATATCTACCGCGCGCTACGCACGGTTAATCCTTCACCGTATATGTACTTCCTGCGAATGGGCGACGTTCACGTACTGGGGTCTTCTCCGGAGATGCTGGTTCGAGTCACTGGACGGAAACTGGAATACCGGCCGATAGCTGGCACCCATCCTCGTGGCCGGCATGAGTCAGAAGACAGGCAATTTGAGAAGGAAATGCTGGCGGATGAGAAAGAGCAGGCCGAACACGTGATGCTGGTTGACCTTGGCCGCAACGATCTGGGGCGAGTCAGCGAGTATGGATCAGTGAAGGTGCAAGACCTGATGTTCGTGGAGCGGTATTCGCACGTGATGCACATCGTATCTGCCCTCGAAGGGAAGCTGCGTACGGACCTGGACGCGCTTGATGCTTTCGCTGCCTGCTTTCCGGCTGGGACTTTGACGGGAGCGCCGAAAGTCCGGGCCATGCAGATTATCGAAGAGCTGGAACCGGTGCGGCGTGGGGTTTATGGAGGGTCGGTGCTGTACGCGGACTTTGCCGGCAATCTGGATTCGTGCATCGCGATCCGGACACTGTTGATGAAGGGGAAGAAAGCCTACTTACAAGCAGGAGCAGGAATTGTGGCTGACTCTGACGCGGTGCGGGAGTTTGAGGAGTGTATGAATAAGGCCCGGGCGGTACTGCGGGCGGTGGAAGTGGCGCGGGGTGAGCGGTAAGGTAGCGCCGAAATCCGCTCGCGGGACGCTATTCGGCGGTCATGGCCAGGAAGTTCCGGATCAACTGCTTGCCCTCGAGGGTTAGCACACTCTCGGGATGAAACTGTACTCCCTCAATGGGGAACTTCCGGTGGCGCAGGCCCATGATGGTACTCTGGCCGGTTTCGTCGCTGGTCCAGGCGCTTACTTCGAGGTCCTGGGGAAGAGTTTCTTCTTTTACGATTAGCGAATGGTAGCGGGTCGCGGTCAGCGGCGAATTCAGGCCGCGAAAGATAGTCTTCCCGTCGTGCCGGACTTCGCTGGTCTTGCCGTGCATTAGTTTGGGTGCCCTCACCACTTCACCCCCAAAGGCCGCGCCGATTGCTTGGTGTCCGAGGCAGACTCCCAGGATCGGAACCTTGCCCGCAAAATGGCGGATCAGTTCGACGCTAATTCCCGCTTCAGTCGGCGTACAGGGGCCGGGGGAGATCAGGATGCGTTCGGGCCGCATGACCTCTACATCGGCTATTGTAGCTTGATCATTCCGGCGGACTTCGACTTTCGCACCCAGTTCGCCCAGGTATTGCACCAGGTTGTAGGTGAAGGAGTCGTAATTGTCGAGGACAAAGACCATGGCGGCTTGGGTCTAGCTTACATCAGGGGAACAGCGTGGCTTGTGGCGGTGGCGCGAAAAGGGTTCACCACAGAGGACACAAAGGTTCACAGAGGAGATCCTACGGAAACCTGGGCTGATTACTGGTCTCAAGTACAGCTTGACACCGCTCCGCTGACACGCCATGCTACAGACTTCCGGAGGGGTCATGGCCGAGACCACGCAGGACAACAAGCGGGCCACGCGACGATTTGCGCTGCGGCTGCCGGTGTCCG
>JBOGLG010000052.1:0-3942 GCA_050745985.1 Terriglobales bacterium
CTTTTGCAGGGGATGCTGCTGGTCGGCCAGGGCGTGGGCCAGTTCATGCGCCAGCGCGATGATCTGCTCGTTGTCGTTCTTGGTGGAATCCAGGACAAAGAGGCGTTTCTTCTTGTAATCGTAGAAGGCGGCGGCCTGTTCGGACAGCAGGTCGCCGGATTCCTGGGCCAAATTAAAATCCTGGGGAACCAGGCCGAACATCTTGAGGGCGATTTCGGCCGCGCGGGTCTCCTTATTGCCCTCGGACTCCTTGACCCCTTCCGCCACCATCTTGGCGAACTTGTCCTTGGCGAGGATTTCGGCTGGCACCGTCCGCTGCACCTTCCAGCCGGTGATATCGGACAGCGTCCCCAGTATCTGGTCGACTTGCGAAAAGATGGTCTGGGCTGGGGCTGCCGCGGCAAGTATAAGGATCAGGAGGGCGCGGTACATCTGACGTGACCAGCGTAGCATGCACAAGGTACAATAAAGGCTCACATGGCAAAGGATTCACATGGCAGAAGACAAGCTCTATAAATCCGTATCGATGGGCAGCGGGACGTTTCTCATCACCAAGCCGAAACGCAAGGCAGCCAAGCGCCGCCAGTCGGCCCTGAAGCATCCCCGTCGTGGGGCTCGTAAGTAGGCAAACTGGGGACTGCCTACGAATTTTCGCGCGCGCGATTTAGCTGGGTTTGCCGGTCGCGTATATAGTGGGGCAGGATTGCATCCTGCACGCGGCTTGCCCGCAAGCGGGGTTTGTAACCGCGCCGGGCGCCGATTACGGGAATCCGAGACAACTACCGCTTCCTCCATTTCTCGGTGGGCAGCCCGCCGCGCAACGCGCCGATCCCGCTCGCTGTTCACTCTTTTGTGAGGCGGGTAAGGGGTCGTTGTCCCGGATTTCTCGTCCCGGATTTCTCCGTCCCGGATTTCTCGGTGATGATCCCTTTGACACAGATATACTGGAGAGGTGACAGGTCGGCAGTTCCCCGCTACACTTTGCCCATGGGATCGCGGCATAGCTTTGCGGGCATGAGTCAGCTTGGACTGAAGTGCGTAGAGTTGCGCGTGAAGGGGTTGACGAACACTGAGATCGGCAAGCTGATTGGCAAACCACCGGATCACGTCTCCAGCGAGATAACGCGGGTGTGCCGCAAGGCAGGGATCAAGAACGATCTAGTCACGCTGCGACTGTGGGCGCTTCAGTGGGGTTTCGATGAGCCGTTGCCGCCCGAGAGTCCAGAAGAGCGAGCGCGCCCAGGGAAGCCAGTGCCGCGCTATCAGCGGATAGGGTTGGGCAGGATCAGGCGGGCTCAGATTGGACTTGCCCCCATTTTTGACACAACCAGTTAAGACTCAAAATCCATTCAAAGGAGAATTGAGTCATGGGGTTGTCGAGAAGGATGTTCACCAAGGAGTTCAAGCTGGCTGCGGTGCAGCGGCTGGAACGAGGGAGTTCGATCGGCGAAGTAGCTCGCGCGTTGGAAGTGAATCCCAACGTGCTGCATCGCTGGCGGCGTGAGGTTCGCCAGGGGCCGGGCAACGTGTTTCCGGGTCACGGCAAGCAGCGCTGGGCCGAAGGGCGGATCGCCGAACTGGAGCGCAAGATCGGCCAGCAGGCGCTGGAGATCGATTTTTTGAAGGGGTGCTTGCAGCGCATCGAGGAACAGCGGATGCTGCAGGCCGTGACTGGAAATCCGCCGTTTACCAAAAGGTCCAAGAAGAAGTGAAGGCGGATCGCGGACTTACGATTGATCGCATGGTGGAGCTGGGCCGGGTTTCCCGGTCCGGCTTCTATCGCTTCGGAGACGACACCGATCCGGGTCCTGATCCGGACATGGATCTGCGCGATGCGATTCAGAAAATCGCGGTGGAATGGCCCAGCTACGGACGCCCGCGCATCACTGCCGAGTTGCGTGATGGCGGCTGGGAAGTGAATCCCAAGCGCGTCTACCGGATCATGCGGGAAGATAACCTGCTGTGCGTGCGTCGTCGGAAGTTCATCGTCACGACCGATTCAAACCACCTGCGCAAGGTCTATCCCAACCTGGCTCGAAACATGATTCTGACCGCGCCCAATCAGCTCTGGAGGGCCGACATTACCTACATCCGGTTGCGCGACGAGTTCGTGTTCCTGGCCGTGATCCTGGATGCGTACTCGCGCCGCGTGATCGGCTGGGAACTGGATCGCACGATGGAAGATTCCCTCACGCTGGCCGCGTTGCGGATGGCGCTCTCGCGCCGCACCATCCAGCCTGGGCTGGTGCATCATTCCGACCGCGGTGTGCAGTATGCCAGCGGCGACTACACCGATCTGCTGAAGGCCAACTCGATCACCATCAGCATGTCGCGCAAAGGCAATCCGTGGGACAATGCGGCCTGCGAATCGTTCATGAAAACGTTGAAGTACGAAGAGGTCCTGCGCAACGAATATCGCGACTTGGCCGACGCGCGCGGCTCCATCCGCGAGTTTCTGGAAAAGATCTACAACCGGAAGCGGCTGCATTCCGCGCTCGGCTATCTGCCACCCGCGAAGTTTGAAGCCGCGCACGAAAGGGAAGCCGCTGCGCGGCAGCCTTCTGTATGAGTTTTTCAAGGCATCGGGAAATCTTTCCATCCGATGGAGGCGCCAGCCCTGCGGCCAACGCCCCCGCTCATCGTCTGGATGAGTTTCCAGCCGGCTATTCCTTGGCGGGTTGGTCTCCACCAGAGCCCGCCTCCGCTTCACCAGCCAGGCTCCAGTATGCTGTAATGTCGTCTTGCCGGTCGAGGATTGTTAATCGAACGGTCAACTGTGTCTTAACTGTTTGTGTCAGGCGAGGGGGCAAGCGCACACTTCAAACGTATCATCGAAGTCGAAGCCAGGAGCGGTAAGCACAGTACCAAATGCAAGTCCATTAGGGCTTAACTCCGCTGGCAAAATGCGCGGAGGTTTGGCCTGACTCGGCCATGTTCCCAAGCCGTATGCGACAAACTAAATCGACTGCTTTGACCGCGGACAAATCAAATACCTGCTTCACAAAAACAGAAAATAGGAATAAGAACTCACTAAGGACAAAGGATGATATCAGGTATGGACTACCGGCCGACTTCATCGGGTTCCAACTGAGGAACCAGTCGCCCCCTTTGTGAACAACAACAACCAGACCTCGTCTTGAGACTTCGCGTAACTTATACCCTCTGCGCAGAACGGCGCGAGTATCCCTGGTACGCACCTCCTCATAGTCACGGATGACTAGGTCGAACCCACCATCCCTCAACCTATATGGATTTCGCAGTATCTCTTCTGCCTGCCGGTCAACACTGCTCATGAAACGAGACAGATCTGCCCCCTCACGCGGATACACCGCCACAAGAATATGTGGCTCTTCCTGGAGGCCGGACTGCTCAAGTGCTTCATCCATCTCACGCTTGAAAATGGGTTCCATCTGACGAAACTGCCGAATCCTATCCAACTCGATACGACGGCGATTCATGCCTTGCGCAAAATCCGCTATCTGTTGGCTACGGCCGAGCAGCTCAGATAGCATGTCCTCAATTCCACCCAACTTGTGCTGATCCGCCTCCCGTTCTAAACCGGCACGTAGAAGCGAATGCAGTCTTTCCACGTTCGCTGGCTCAACATCCGTCTCGCGGCGCTGATAGTAACCAAAGACCGCTCCTGATGTCTTCTTCTCAAAATCGAGCGGGCGATTTGCCAAGACAGGCCAATCGGGAGGAACGGCCTTCGGCACGCAGATGGCGAGAATGCCATAACCCATCTTTTGGGGGTCGTCAAAGAAGCGGAGTGAAATTCCGTTCAAGGGCGGATACGTCCATGATTTCAAGATGTCCCTGTGCTGTTTTTCGTTGAATAAGTCCCGGGGGAAAGGGCAAATCTCACCAACTTCCTCGCCATAGAGAGGGATCGCGCCCGATGGTGCGGGTTTTGCGCCGACTAGAATTACACCTCCACCGGCG
>JBOGLG010000053.1:0-17003 GCA_050745985.1 Terriglobales bacterium
GCTCAAAGCGCACCTGATCGTTGCCTTTGCCGGTGCAGCCGTGGGCCAGAGCGGTTGCGTTCTCCCGTACAGCGACTTCTACCTGGTGCTTGGCGATGACCGGTCGCGCCAGCGATGTCCCCAGAAGATATTTGTGCTCATAGACTGCCCCTGCTCGCAGAGCCGGGAAAACGTATCCGGTCAGGAACTCCTCACGCAGATCTTCGACTATCACCTTGGCTGCGCCGGTCATGCGCGCTTTTTCGACCACGGCCTCAATGTCATCGCCTTGCCCAACGTCCGCAATCATGGCGATCACGTCACAATTGTAGTTTTCCTTCAGCCAGGGAATGATGATCGAGGTATCCAGGCCTCCGGAATAAGCCAGCACAACTTTCTCACGCATGGGCGCTCCTCGCCGGCAGACGCTGATCTCCGCTGCCAAGCAGCAAATATAGAATTGCTTTCTGAACGTGCAGGCGGTTTTCCGCCTGATCAAAAACCACCGACCGCTCAGAGTCCATCACTTCGTCAGTGATCTCTTCGCCGCGGTGGGCGGGCAGACAGTGCATGAACACCGCATGGGGGGCGGCGGCGGCCGCCAATGTCCGGTTCACCTGATAAGCCGGGAAGATCCGCGCCCGGGTATCGGTTTCGTGTTCCTGGCCCATACTCGTCCAGGCGTCAGTGTAAATCGCATCCACTCCGGCGACCGCCTGATAGGGATCGACAAAGAGTTCGATGGATGCCCCCGTCTGTTTTGCGATCCTGCGGGCATCGCGGACTATCTCCGCACTGGGCTCGTATCCCTTCGGCATTGCAACGCGGATGTTCGATCCCAGGCAGGCAGCCGTGAGCAGCAACGAATGAGCGACGTTGTTGCCGTCGCCCACGTAGGCCAGGCACAGATTTCTAAGTTCGCCAAAGTGGCTCTGCAAAGTGAAATAGTCAGCCATCGCCTGGCAGGGATGCTCGACATCGCTGAGCGCGTTGATCACCGGAACCGATGCGTGCTCGGCCATTCCCTCGATGGTTTCCTGGGCAAACGTTCGCAGGATGATGCCATCGACCCAGCGCTCAAGGTTGTGGGCGATATCGCTTAGTTTTTCGCGAGCGTCGAGGCGGCTGTGGGTCTGGTCAACGAAATATGCGTTGCCTCCCATGCTTCCCATTCCCGTCTCAAAAGTAAGCCGGGTACGCAGGGACGGCTTCTCGAAAAACATCACTACCTGCTTGCCGGCAAGCGCCTTGCGAAAATCGTCAGGACGCGATTTCATGATTCCCGCAAGATGCAGGACAGCTTCGACCCCGTCCGGGCCGAAGTCGCGAGTCGACACCAGGTCGGGGCGCCAGAATGCCTTCGGGACCCTTGGCGTTACGGCTGGTTTTGCGTTCAAGAACTGACTATTCAACTTGGTCTCCTTGCGGCGAACTTGTGAGCTTGACGGCCAGGACGAGTTGGAGCGGCTGCGGAAAGGGCGGTGTCCAGTTCCCGGATCATCTGGTCGATGTGTTTCTTCTGAATGATGTACGGCGGCAAAAATCGCAGCACTGTCTCATGAGTTCGATTAATCAAGATTCCGCGCTGCATTAATTGGCTTACGACCAGTTTCGCGGCATCGGGGGAGTCCAGTTCCATGCCCAGCATCAGCCCCATCCCGCGAACCTCGCGGACACCCTGGTGGCGGGCTTTCAGCGCTTCAAGTTGGGCGCGAAAATATTCGCCGGTTTCGCGAATGTGGGGCATATGCTTTTCCATCAAACCCAGGAACTCAATTGCGACGGCGCAGGCGAGCGGCCCCCCGCCGAACGTGGTTCCGTGCATGCCAGAGTGCATGGCGGTGGCCGCGCGGTTGGTGGTGAGAATCGCTCCCAGTGGCAGGCCGGCGGCGAGCGGCTTGGCCACGGTCACAACGTCGGGCTCAATTCCGTAGTGCTGGTATGCGAAGTAACGCCCGGTACGGCCGAGGCCGCACTGGATCTCGTCCAGAATTAGCAGCGCGCCCGTGCCCTTGGTCAGCTTGCGCGCCAACCGCAGAAACTCGAGGTTGACGGGGCGAATTCCGCCCTCGCCTTGAATCGTCTCCAAACAGACGGCGCAGACGCTGCCATCAAAATGCCGTGCCAGGTCATCCGCATCGTTGAACTTCACGAAGTTGACCCCGGGCAAGAGCGGCGCAAAAGGCTCGCGATACTTCGCCTGACCGGTCGTGGCCAGCGAACCGAAGGTGCGTCCATGGAAAGAATTGTCAAGCGCCAGAATGCGCCACTTGGGTTTGTGTCCGTTGCTGTTCTGCACCCGCGCGTAAGAACGCGCCAGCTTGAGCGCGCCCTCCCACGCCTCGGTCCCGCTGTTGCAGAAAAAAGCCCGATCCAGCCTGGATACCTTCGTCAGGCATGCGGCCAGCCTGGCCTGATATTCGTGGAAGAACAGATTCGAAGTGTGAATCAGCCTTCCTGCTTGCCGCTTCAGGGTCGCCTGAATCACAGGATGTCCGTGCCCGAGCGCGTTCACTCCGATTCCGCTCAGGAAATCAAGATAACGGTGCCCCCGCGAGTCCCAGAGATAAACCCCGCGCCCGCGTTCCAATAGGATCTTGTGGCGCTCGTAGGTCGGCAGTAAGAGTTTCTGCTCGGAGCGAATTACCGACGCCAGATTCATGCGCAGGTGACCTCCGTTCCGCAGGGCAGCCTGGTGAAATAAAACTGAGAGAGAACTTCCGCTTGTGCCGCGGGTAGAATCCTGACTCTTCCCACTCCTTTATTCAAAGCCTGACTGCAGGCTTCCAGCTTGGGCAGCATTCCTCCGCCCACCACCGCATCGGCCACGAGAGTCCCCACTTCTTTGGTGGTAAGCCAGGGAATCACCGCTCCCGCGGCGTTCTTTACCCCCGGCACATCGGTCAGGAAAATCAGCGAGTCCGCATGGCAGGCTGCGGCGCAGGCGGCAGCCATCTGATCAGCGTTAATGTTGTAATACTCGCCATCGACGCCAAGAGCTAGCGAAGCCATCACCGGAATACCGCCCTCGGCCCAAACCGCCTCCAGCCAGCGTGGGTCAGCCGAGCAAATTTCACCGACGAAGCCAAGGTCACAATCCGCAACTCGCTTCTTGCGGGCGCGAAACGCCGCGCCGTCCCCACCGCAAATCCCGACTGCCGGCAGGCCGGCCGCCACGATTGCCGCCACCAGGCTCTTATTCACGATCCCGCCCAGAACCATCAAGGCGATATCTCGAGTCTCAGCGTCTGTTACCCGGAGGCCGTTAACGAACTCGCTCTGTTTGCCGAAAAGTCTTAAGGTACGCGTCAGCGCGCTGCCGCCCCCGTGCACTACGGCGACCCGATGGCCGTCTCCAGCCAGTTCCACCACGCCTTGCGCGCATTTGCGCAGTGTGGCTTTGTCTTCGAGCGCGGCGCCGCCGATTTTGACCACGATCTTCACTGAAGGCCCTCTTCTTCCTTCCATCCGAACATCAGATTCATGTTCTGCACCGCTTGCCCGGCCGCGCCCTTCAGCAGGTTGTCAACGCACGACACCAGCACCAGCCGCCGGCCGTCATCCGCCAGGCAAAAGCCTAGATCGCAATAGTTGGTGTGCAGAGAAAACTGGACTTGCGGCAGTTGTGGATTGGCGAAAAGCCGCACCCACGGCTTGCCCGCATAGAAGTCACGGAAACAGGATTCCACTTCCGCTGCAACCGTTGGGCGATTCAAGTAGACATAAACCGTCGACAGAATCCCTCGCGGAATCGGCAGCAAGTGCGGAGTGAAAGTCAGCTCACCCGCGTTTAGGTGCAACTGCTCCACGATTTCGCCCACGTGACGGTGGCCGAATACCGAATAGGCGGAAAAATTGTCCGCCACCGAGACGAAATGTGTTTTGGCGCTCGGCTCCTTGCCCGCCCCGGACACGCCCGACTTCGAATCGGAAATGATTCCCCGCTGGCGGTCGATAATTCCGGCTTTCAACAGCGGCGCGAGCGCCAGAATCACTGAAGTCGCATAGCAACCGGGATTCGCCACCAGTGCCGCCCCGGCGATTCGATCCGCATTCAGCTCCGGCAGTCCATAAACCGCTCTTTCCGTAAGTTCCGCAGCACTCACTGAATCGGCATCGTGAAAGCCGTAAATCGCTCGATGCTTTTCTTCTTTCAGGCGCCAGGCCCCGCTCAAATCGATTACGCGAAGCCCCTGCGCCATGGCCTTCGGCACTAGGGAGCGGGAAGCCCCATGCGGGGTTGCCAGAAAAAGAAGCTCCACGCCCTGCCGCTTCAGTTCGTCCCACGAGAGTGGCCGCAAAGGATACCCCCCATTGCCGGAAAGCGCAGGAAAAACATCAGCAAGATTCGCCGGCTGACCGCCGTTCTCGCGGCTTACCAGCACGGGCTTGTCCAATCGCGGATGATGCGCAAGCAATCGTGTCAACTCCAGACCCGAATAGCCAGTGGCTCCGGCCACCGCCGTCTTGAGTTTTGCCGGCGTCATGCGAGCATCTCCTGAATGCGCGCTGCCAGCTTGTTGGCGCCCCTGTTGTCCGTGCAAACAATCAAAATCGTGTCATCTCCTGCAACGTCGCCCACGACTTCCGGCCAGCTTTCATCGTCCAACGCGGCCGCCACTGGCTGGGCGCTGCCAATGCTGGTCTTAAGGACGAGGAGGTTCTGCGCAACCCGCACTTCAAGCACAAACTCGCGGATCAGCCGCGATGCCGGGGGCAGAGCGGGAGACAGAGGCCCGTCCATGGGAGGCAGCGCATATCCCTGCGCCGTCTTGCTGAGGCCCAGGTCGCGGATGTCACGCGAAAGCGTCGCCTGGCCGACCCTGATGCCGCGCTTGCGCAGGGCCTTTTGCAGGTCCTCCTGGCTCGCCACCAGCGCGTGCTTCAGCAACTCCAGAATGGCCCGCTGCCTTAGGGTTTTATTCATTGTGAATATTTATTCATACGAGTGAATAACTATTCACATAATAAATGTTCCGGAAGCGGTGTCAAGCGGGAAACCGGATTTTCTTACCCGCGCGTGTTCCCTTCGGCGGCGCTCCGGGCAAGCACGGCGCCGCTCGCACCCGCCCGCTCGAAGGCCTGGGCCAGGTCGCCGATCAGGTCATCCGCGTCTTCAATTCCAATGGACAGCCGGATCAGGTCGGTGCCAAACCCGCGGCCGCTCCTGATCTCTGCCGGGATGCTGGCGTGCGACATGCATCCCGGCAGGCTGATCGACGAATTCACGCTGCCGAAACTCACGCTGACGCGGAAGATTCTGGTTGCCTCGGCGATGCGCCGGGAACGTTCGAACGAACCGGTGGCGAAACTGATGACCGCGCCGGCCCCACGGGCCTGCTCCCAATGGAGATTGTGTCCGGTGTGTTCCCGCAGGCCGGGGTAGCAAACCCGCTCCACCTCGGGATGCGCATTCAGATGCCGGGCAATTCTTTCGGCGCTCGATTGCTGGCAATCCAGCCGGAGTTTGAGCGTCTTGAGGCTGCGCAGCAGCAGGTAGGAGTCAAACGGGCCGAGCGCCGATCCCACGCCATTCTGGAGAAAATAAATCTGGTCGGCGAGGTCGGAGTCGCGCACCGCCACCGCTCCAGCGGTGATGTCACTGTGCCCGCAAAGATACTTGGTCGCGGAGTGGAGCACGATATCAGCGCCCAGATCCAAAGGGTTTTGCAGGTAGGGTGACATGGCGCTGTTGTCCACGCAGAGCAGGGCTCCATGGGCGTGCGCCAGTTCAGCCAGGGCGTGAATATCGCAAATCCGCAGCAGCGGGTTGGTCGGAGTCTCGACATAAAGCAACCGCGTCTCGGGGGTGATGGCCGCGGCAAACCGGGGCAGATCGCAGGCGTCGGCGTAGCGGACCTTCACTCCGGTGCGGTTTAATATCTTCGAAAAGAGCCGGTAGGTGCCGCCATACAGGTCGTCGCAGGCAAGGATTTCGTCGCCCGCCGATAGCAGCCGCGTAACCGAACTGATGGCCGCGAGGCCGCTCGAAAACGCGAAAGCACGCTCGGCGCGCTCCAATTGTGCCAACTGTTCTTCCAGAACCGTTCGCGTGGGATTGCCGCTACGCGAGTAATCGTACCGGCCGAATTGGTCGGCGTGCTCCTGCTCAAACGTTGCAGTCTGGTAAATCGGGGTCGCAACCGGTTTGAACGGATCGGATGGACAGGCGTTAAAGGCAACAAGCTGGCTGGCGAATTTCATGACACTCTCCCTGTGGCTAAGCAACATTCAGTGATTTCTGGTTCTGCGGCGGTTGTGCGCGCCGTCCGATACACATCCAATACATCGGCCATCACCGCCTCGGCCGTGGGCCAGCGGCCCGCGCCTTTTCCGCGGACATGAATAAGGTCTCCGGTCACGGTGCGGACCTCGAGACAGTTTTCCTCGTTGCGGGTTTGCGCGAAGACGTGGCTGCCGTCGACTAACTCGGGGGCGACGCGCGCTATCACGCCATCGCTGCCGGTCTCGAGGGTTGCTACCAGACGGACCGAGAATCCGGATGCGGCCGCTTCGCAAACTGCCTGGGCATCAAGGTGCCCGATGCCGGTGCGTTCTACGTGGCCGGGATGCAAATGGCGACCAAACGCCGCATGCGCCAGGAGCGCGAGTTTTTGCGCGGCATCACTGCCGTCGAGGTCGGCGCTGGGATCCGCCTCCGCGAAGCCCATCCGTTGCGCCTCGCTCAAGGCTTCATCGCGCGGCACTCCTTCCGCCAGGCGATCGAGCATGAAGTTGGTCGTGCCGTTGAGCACGCCGCTCAGGGCAACGACACCCGTTGTCTCCGCGATCCGCCGTACCTGTTCGAGCATCGGCACGGCGCCCCCGACTGTTCCCGAGTAGAGCAACCGCACTCCATTGCGGGCCGCCAGGTCGCGCAGCTCGTGTCCCCAGTGTGAGATCACTAGTTTGTTTGCGGTAACAACATGCTTTCCGGCTTTCAGCGAGGCTTCGATCAGTTCTTTCGCCGGCCAGAGTCCGCCGATGAGTTCCACGACCAGTTGGCAATCAGAATCCACCACCTCCCACGGATCCGGCGTCAGCAGTTCGCCAGGAGTGCCGTCCTCGCGCTCCAGGCGACGCACGGCGATGCCCGTGATGCGAAACCATTCAGGGTGCGCAGTCAGGTATCGGCAGACCCCCAATCCCACAGTTCCCGCGCCCAGTAGGCCAACACGCAACCGGCTGCCGTCCGGCTGCGGCCCGTGAAACCTGGCGGGCCCCGGGCAAATCAGGGACGGCTGATCCGAATTCAACCCAGCAACCTCAAAGTTGTAGCCACGCCGCTCGGCAAAGTGGATGGCTTTCGCCTGCACAATGCCCCCATTTACCTGAGCGGCTTCTGCCCAGCTCAAGGTCCGGTATCGCCTGGGCGATTTACTCGATGACGAGGGATCGTATTCGAAGATTCCATCCACATCTTTGATCAATCGACATTCGGCTTCGAGTTGATGCCCGACGAAAACCGCGGTAAGGTCCGTGCCGCCGCGACCCAATAGAGAAACAGTTCCGTCTTCCTGGCGCCCGACAAATCCTGGGACCACCACCACCGGAACCTGCCTGAGCGCTTCCTCGACAGCCGATACATCGATCTTGCAAGGTTCAGCGTTCAGAACCGGGCCGCGGGTCCACAGTCCAAGACGGACCTCATCTAGAATCAAGGCCGGTATGCCCGCGCGATCCAGCGCCAATGACAACAGCGCGGCTGATGTCGTCTCGCCGGTCGCGAGAAGCGCGGCTACCGACTGGTCGCTGACACCCGCACCGTAGGCGTGCGCGCGCGACAGCAGTTCTTCGGTGCTGTTGCCGATCGCGGAGACGACGGCGACGACCTGATAGCCATTGCGCAGCCAGCGATAAATCTCATGTACCGCCACCGGCAAGTCAGCTTCCGTGCGCAACACCGAACTGCCGAACTTGAGCACAATTAGAGGACAGTCGCGCATAACGTCCTCCCGAACTCGAACTTGTTGGCGACCGCCAGGGCCTGATCAAGGTCGGCGATGATGTCCTCGGGCGCCTCCAGGCCGACGGAGAGCCGGATGAGGCCATCGGTTATCCCCACCTCCCTCCTCTTTTCGACGGGCACGTCGCCATGGGTCATGGAGACGGGATGGGTGATCAGGGTCTCGACCGCACCCAGATTTTCCGCCAGTGAACAGAGCTTTACCGAGTTCATCAGCACGATCGCGGCGTCACTGCCCGCCTTGATCTCGAAGGCCAGCATCCCCCCGTGCGCCGCGTGTTGCCGCTCCGCCAACCGGCGCTGCGGAAACGACGCCAGTCCGGGATAGTGCACACGCTCCACCGCCGGATGCTGCTCCAGCCACTGCGCCACCGTGGCGGCATTCTCGCAGTGCAGCTTCAACCGCGCCGGAAGCGTCTTCAATCCTCGCAGCGTCAGCCAGGCCTCCTGCGGCGATTGAATGCAGCCTGTGGTCTTGCGAATCAGCCGGAAACGCTCCAGCAGGCTCTCATCCCGCGTGGCCAGTGAACCGCCGACCGTGGCATTGTGGCCTTCGATGTACTTGGTGGTTGACAGCAGGCTGATGTCGGCGCCCAGGTCGAGAACCGGCTGGAGAATCGGCGTAAGGAATGTATTGTCCACCGCCAATTTGATTCCGTGACGGTGCGCAAGTCCGGCAATCGCGGCGATGTCGCATAGCTTCAGCGTGGGGTTTCCCGGCGTCTCCAAAAAAACGATCTTTGTCCGGGAGGTGATGGCTTCTTCCACCAGTTCGGGGCGGGAAGCATCTACAAAGCTGTATCCAATGCCCAGTCCGGCGAGCACTTGCTGAAACAACCGGACGGTGCCCCCGTACACGACATCCGAGATGACAGCGTGGTCGCCGGCCTTGAGCAGCGACAGGAACAAAGTAGTGATCGCCGCCATTCCCGTGGCGAAGCAAACCGCTGGCGGAGTTTTCTCCACCGCTCCCAGCGCGCGTTCGAGCGCGTCCACCGTCGGATTCGCGGCCCGTGAATAAGTGAATCCCTTGTGCACTCCCACCGCTTGTTGCACAAAGGTTGTGGATTGGTAAATGGGTGTGAGAATGGCGCCCGTTGCCGGATCAGGCCCCAAACCACCGTGAATGGCAATGGTTGCATGGTGCAGAAAACGATCAGATGACATGGAACTCTCCCTTCAGAGTGAAAAAGTTGATCCAAAAACAGAATCGCCGCCGGATTGTTCCCCAGGCGGCCGCTCAGTGAAGGGAGATTTTAGGTTTGGCTCAGGCTCCCGACGCAGGCAAGGCACCGCCCAGGGTGCACATGGCCATATACATTCGGGATCGCTGTAGCAAATGCATAAGTGAAGTGCTCACAATTTGCCGTGAGTGTTGTGATTATATCGGCCCGGAACCGGTTGTCAAGCAGGATTCGCCGGCTCTGTACATTACGGATGAACGGTGGCAATCGAGTAAGTCTCCCCAGCCTTGGCCTGGAACTCGATTACGTTGGTTTCCGGGCGACCGAAGTGAACCGTGCCGGCAGCCGATGTAATCTGGGAGATTTCCGTCAGGCTGCGAACTCGGCACCGGCCGCTCAAACTGGACGAGATCGCGGCGGCGACAATTTTGCCGCCTTTCCACTCCAGGTCAACACTGAATCCACCGCGCGCCTTGAGCCCCTTCACTGAGCCTTCTGACCAGGCTTCAGGAATGGCGGGCAGGAAATGGATCTCGCCGGCATGCGATTGCAGCAGCATCTCCGCAATCCCGGCGGTCGCGCCCATGTTTCCGTCCAACTGGAAGGGGAGCGCATTCATCAAGTTGCGGTAGGTTCCACACTCGGAGTAGCTGGTCCTTTCTTCATCGACCGCGGTCAACAGTGTTTGCAGTTCGCGGTGCGCATGTTCACCGTCCATGAGCCGCGCGCGCAGGCAGACCTTCCAGGCCGTGGTCCAGCCCGGGCCGCCGTCGCCCCGGGAAAGAAGAAGTTTGGTTGCCGCTGCCGCCAGCTTTGGGGTTAGTGTGGGCGTGATCGAGTGGCCAGGGTACAGCCCCCAGAGCGGCGAAAGATGCCGGTGATGGTCCTCGGGGTCGTCCCAGTCCTCTAGCCATTCCTGGAGCTGGCCCCATTTCCCCACCTGCAAGGGAGCCAGCTGTCGCCGGGTTTCTTGCAGCCGTTTTCGAAAATCCTCGTCCTCCCCAAGGACCTCGCTCGCTTGAATGCAGGCGTCGAACAGATATCGCAAGATCTCCATGTCGATCGTGGGCCCGGCACAGATGGTTGTCCCCTTCAAATGAAGGGCGGTGACCTCATCCCAGAAGGGGATGCTCTCAGCACGAGTCTGCGGAAAGTGTTCAGGCGAGCTTGAGGGGCAAGTCACCATCCACTTTAACGTGGGATGTTGCACCAGCGTATCGAGAAAGAATTCAGCTGCGCCTTTCATGAGCGGATAAAAGCGCTTCAAGTCCTCAACCCCGCCGTCGAAAAGATAGTGCTCCCACAGATGAGTGCACAGCCATGCTCCTCCGGTGGCAAACGTGCCCCAAGTGGGGCCATCCATAGGAGCGCATGCCAGCCACAGGTCAGTGTTTTGGTGAAGCACCCAGCCTCGCGCTCCGTAGTTCACCCTGGCTGCCTGGGCGCCGGGCTCGACCAGGTTGGCGATCAACTTGAACAGCGGCTCCGCACATTCAGAAAGATTCGTGGCCTCGGCCGGCCAGTAATTCATTTGCAGGTTGATGTTAGTGGTGTACTTGCTGCCCCAGGGCGGAATGCTTTGGTCATTCCATATGCCCTGTAGATTCCCCGGCAGACCGCCAGGCCGGGAACTCGAAATCATCAGGTAGCGGCCAAACTGAAAATAGAGCGCAGCCAGCCCGAGGTCGTGGCTTTCCTTGTTCTTCTTGAGCCGTTCGTCGGTGGGCGGTTCCGCACTTGCTGGCGGCCCCAGGCGCAGTTGGACTTTCCGGAACAATCTTTGGTGCTCCGCCACATGCTCCCGGCGCAGCGCCTCATAGGGTTTTGCCGCGGCCTTCTCGATGTCCTGAATGACCGGCCCCTCGGGATTTCCGTCTGCGTTCTTGTAATGGATAAAGCTTGTCCGGGCCGCGATGAGGAAGGTTGCAGAATCCGCGCCGGTCACGGTCAAAGTTGTGTCATCAGCGGTAACAGCTCCTCCCTCGGCCAGCAGCCGGGCGCGTGTTTGATATTTCACCCGCCCTTCGATGCTCTCGTCGGACATGGCCCGGCCACGCACCACGATCTCGTTTGGCGGCGCCACATCGTAGCGAGCGTCACCGTCGCGTTGTTCGGCGGTTCCTGCCGTCAAGGCAGCGGTGAAGGAAATCTGTCCTGGGCGGTCCGCCGCCAGATGCACCACAATCACCTGGTCCACGGGGCTGGCGAAAACTTCGCGCGTAAAGGTGACATTGCCGGCTCGGTATTTGACGGTCGCGATGGCCTGGTCGAGGTCCAACTGAAACAGATAATCGGTGACCGGCGCCGGTGCAACCATCGCATGATCGGTCGCGAGTTGCCGTTTGTGATCTTCTTCCAGCGTTTGCCCGCTGAAGGTGAGCCACAGGTCTGCGAGCGGTTGGTACTGCATCTGAGGAATTGCCTCGCCGAACATCGTGCGCCCGAACAGACGGTGGGCCTTGAGATATTCGCCGGCAAACACCAGACGGCGAATTTCGGAAAGCGCCTCGCGGCCCTTGGGGTTGGTGGGATCGTACGGGCCTCCGCTCCACACCGTTTCCTCGTTGAGTTGGATTCGCTCGAGCGCCGTGTTGCCAAATACCATGGCGCCTAACCGTCCGTTCCCGAGTGGAAGGGCTTCTGTCCACTTCTTAGCCGGCTGCCGATACCAAAGCCTGCTGCCATTCAGGTTCGAAGCAGGCGGTTCTTCGCTGTCGGGCAGCGGCCCCCGCCGAAGCGAATCCGAAACCATCAAGCTGGCCGTGGAACCCGCCATTGCTCCTAGAAATTGACGCCGTTTCATGAAACTATCCCGGGGATTCGCACCTTCTTGTTACGCCGGCCAGGGCTGTAGGGAAGCCCGAATGCAGCCCTGTTCCGGCGTTCACGGCCGCCCACACGCTCTTCTGGAATTGCGCTCGAGGGGCCGCCCGACATCGGTTCTGCCACGAGTTCGGCCGGTCTCCGTGTGACAGACGTCAAGCCCGCGCAGGCTAGGGCGGCAATCGTTGCCTCGGTAAATTTTCGGCGCGATAACTTCCTCATACGAACTCTCCCGATGATCAAACTGAAATGCGCAGTATATGCGATCAGCGTCAGTGCCTGCGAATGGGTCTTTTCGCAGGGTGCCGAGCTGAGGCGCCCTCGCACAGTAACGGTTGCGGTTCCTGCGGACGAGCTTTTAACATTGCTAACGCGAGGTTGTAAATTGTCGGTGGGGGATCGCTTCTCACATTCGCAACGCTTAGGATGCAGGGAGTTGCTGGCCTGGACTTCGTTATTTATCGTGCTGAGTGCCGGGTGCGGACATTGCGAGGCGCAGGCCATCCCGCAGCCTTTGCATGAAGGTCAGAAATTGCGCACAATCCTCAAATACATCTCGTCTGCGTGGAGCACGCTTACGCGCTCCACCACCGATTGCGAGGCAGTCGCAGACTCCAAGCTTCAAAAAGCTTACGTGTTGTATTTTCCGGCCGATATGCCGATTCCAGCGACGCTGGGACATACCGCGGGAAATTGTCGGATTCATGCCAGCCACCTTCCGTTCACCATCCACGGACCGGGAGAAGTAAAAGCACAGCAGGTGCAACCACCGGGATTGCTTTTTCTTGAGAACCGCTACGTCGTTCCCGGAGGACGATTCAACGAGATGTATGGCTGGGACAGCTATTTCATCATTCGGGGGCTATTGCGCGCGGGAAAGGTCGATCTGGCGCGGGGCATGGTGGAGAACTTTTTCTTTGAAATCGAGCATTATGGCTCCGTGCTCAACGCCAATCGCAGCTACTATCTGACCCGCTCACAGCCGCCTTTCTTGAGTTCCATGATTCTGGCTGTTTACGACGCCGACAAAGCCAGGGGACGCGATGACCGTGAATGGCTGGCGAAGGCTTACGGCTATGCCGACCGCGACTACCAAATGTGGACGCGCGATCCCCACCTGGCTGGAACCACCTCCCTGTCGCGCTACTACGACTTTTCTGACGGGCCGGTTCCCGAAGGATTGCACGACGAGGCCGGCTACTACCATGATGTGCTGGCGTATTTTCTTCGTCAGAGTCAGCCGAATCCGTACGTGCTGGAAGCCCCTTCCGCAGAATCTTTGCCGCACCCGGAGTATCGCGTCGAACTCTGCGACGCAGGAAACTCCCATGGCGGCAGAAACTGTGGCCTGATAAAGTACGCCACTCTCAGCCCCGAGTATTACAAAGGTGACCGCAGCATGCGTGAATCCGGGTTCGACATTACATTTCGGTTCGGGCCCTACGGGGCCGATGCGGATCACTTCGCGCCGGTCTGTCTCAACAGCCTGCTCTATAAGACAGAGACGGACATGGAGAAGATGGCCGAATGGCTGGGAAATCGGCAGGCGGTTACGCAGTGGCGGGAGCGGTCGGAAAAAAGAAAACAGATCATTCAGACTTTGCTCTGGAATCCGCAAGCCGGAATGTTCTTCGACTATGAATTTCAAAAGAAAAAGCTATCGTCTTACGATTATCTGACCACGTTTTATCCATTGTGGGCGGGAATTGCGACTGACGCCCAGGCGCGGGCCGTGGTCAACAACCTTAAGGTCTTCGAGCACGAAGGCGGCCTGGCAATGAGTACCCAGGACACCGGAGTCCAGTGGGACTATCCCTACGGCTGGGCTCCCATGCAGTTGATCGCTGTCGAAGGCCTGCGGCGCTACGGCTACAACGAGGACGCCAATCGCATTTCCTATAAATTCCTGTCCATGGTGCTGGCCAATTTCGAACGGGACGGCAATATCCGCGAGAAATACAAAGTGGTCACCGATTCCTCGAACGTCAAAATAGCAGAGGGGTACCGGAGCAATATCATTGGATTTGGATGGACCAACGCGGTCTTCCTCGAACTCCTTAGCCAACTTCCGCAGACATGGGTCAACCGCATGACCGGCGAGAAAGCGCCTCGGTCACATCCCTAACAGGTTGGGACGCAGTTTGTCGTACTCGTGTTCTCGGGCCCAAAGATCGAGCGGGATTGAGGCCAGTTCGTCCACCAAAGGCTCGGCCAGGCCGCTTTTCGCGAGATCAACCGACTTAATGTAGGTATGGCAGGCGTCGCAGCATTCGACGCGTATGTAGGGGAATAGTTCGGCGGTGTAAACCGGGAGTTTGGCTTGATCTTCCTCTCCACACCCGGCGCAGACAATGCGGCGGAATTCCCACTCGCAGAGGCAGAACCCGCAGATCAGGTTGCGCCGCGCGCCGTCGCCCAGCGGCCGCAAGACGCCCAGGGCTGGCGTGCGATCGCAGAATGGGCACAGAGAATGGTTGTAGCCGGCGAACTGCAGCCTCGCCCGCGAGCGGACAAATTGGGCGTATGGCTGAAGAAACGCGAAGCCGAGAAACTCCTCTGAGACCTCCGGTGATTTTCGGGCGGACCAGCAGTGGTTCAGCAGATCAGGCCACGAACCAGAAAGAGATTCACGTACGGCGTGGGCGGTCTGGGCGAATTGCTCCGGAGCTGTTTCCTCTACCAGAGAGAGAAATGCCGGGAAACTGGCAAGCAAGTCCGGGGAATCCGGCAAGCCGGTTGAGGGGGCTGGAAAAGTATCGGGGGAGCGCTCCAAGCGTTGATAGAGGCTTTCCTGAAAACGGGCAATGTGGACGTAGAAACCGAGAATTTCGGCTGCGAAGGCGTGTTGGCCAGCGAGCTGCTCTGCCCGTCGGATGCATTGCCGCCAGGGGTTCATGGCCACCTCGGGATTATGGGGCTTCGTGCCCCTGGCGAGCAACCCTTGGCGGCTTATCGTTAGAGCAAATTCCAGATTGACGACGGCTTGGTCTTAGGACTATATTTCCGGGTAACTTTTGTGTGCTCCGTCTCGATTGTGACGTAGATTTGCGACCCTCGGCGGTTGGAGGAGGCACAATGGAATTCTCTCGCAGAACCTTCCTCAAGAGTGCGCTCGTCGGTGGAGCGGGTATCTCGCTCCTGGGATTTGATCTGACTCCCGCGGTTGCGCAACTCAAAGAACTCAAGATCGCCCGCGCCACAGAGACCCGGTCCACCTGCCCCTATTGTTCGGTGAGCTGCGGCGTTCTGATTTATACGATTGGCGACAAGGCCAAAAATGTCACCCCGCAGGTCATCCACGTTGAAGGCGACCCGGACCATCCCATCAATCGCGGCACGCTATGTCCCAAGGGAGCTTCGCTTGAGCAGGACATCCTCAATCCGCGGCGGCTGCTGAAGCCGCAGGTTCGCCGCCCCGGCTCCGACCACTGGGAGGACATTGCCTGGACGCAGGCCATCGATGAGATCGCTCACTGGACGAAGAAGACTCGCGACAACACCTTCATCGAAAAAGACGCTCTCGGACGCACCGTCAACCGTTGCGAGAGCCTGGCCTTCACCGGCGGCTGCACTGATACCAACGAATTCAACTATCTGGTCGTCAAGACCATGCGCAGCCTGGGCCTCACTTATGTAGAAAACCAGGCCAGGGTTTGACACGGCCCCACGGTCTCAAGTTTGGGACCAACTTTTGGAAGAGGGGCGATGACGAATGGCTGGATCGACATCAAGAATGCCGACATGATGTTGGTCATGGGCGGGAACCCCGCCGAGAATCACCCCTGCGGCTTCAAATGGGCTATTGAGGCCAAGAAGACCCGCAACGCCAAGCTGATCGTCGTGGATCCGCGCTACACCCGTACCGCCGCCACGTCCGATTTGTTCCTCCAGATTCGCGCCGGTGCAGACATCGCGTTCCTTGGGGGAGTTCTCCGCTACGCGATTGAGAACAACCGCATCGCCAGGGAATACCTCGCCAACTACACCAACGCTTCCTTCATTGTGAAGGATGGTTTTAAGCTGCCTGAAGACGGGCTGTATTCCGGCTTCGACGCTGCTTCGCAAAGCTACGACCGGTCCTCATGGAACTACGAGGAAGGAAATGACTCGGGGGGCGCTGCGCCCGCACATGCTGCGGCAAAGGCTGCATCCGGTCCGGGGGCTCTGCCGCCCCTGCCGCCGATGCCGGCAAAAGTAGCTTACGACTTCACCTTGCAGCATCCGCGATGCGTCTTTCAGTTGCTGAGGCAGCAGTACTCCCGCTACACGCCGGAGATGGTCGAACGCATTACCGGCATCCCCAAAGATCAATTCCTGAAGGCCGCCGATCTCTACACCTCCATCCGCAAAGACGGCGACATGAAAAAGGTGGGCACCATTCTGTATGCCGTGGGATGGACGCAACATACCTTCGGCACCCAGATCATCCGCACCGCGGCGATTTTGCAACTGCTGCTCGGCAACGTCGGACGCGCCGGCGGCGGCGTCAACGCCTTACGCGGGCACTCCAACATTCAGGGCGCCACCGATATGGGCGGGGTGTTCGACATCTGGCCCGGGTATTTGAAGGTACCCAACCCGACCGACACCGATCTGGCTACCTACTTAAAGCGCATCACACCAACCGCCTCCAAGCCGGCGCCGTGGGAATCGTTCAATTACTGGTCGAACACGCCGAAGTTCACGGTTTCCTATCTGAAAGCGATGTTTGGTGACGCCGCCAAGAAAGAAAACGACTTCGCATTCCATTACATGCCCAAGGTGGATCGCGACTACTCCTGGGCCCAGATCTGGGACGGAATGTATCGCGGCTCGGTGAAAGGCTTGTTCGCATTCGGCATGAACGGGGTTGCCATCGGGCCCGACTCGCAAAAAAATATCGATGCCCTGAAGAAAGCTGACTTCCTGGTAGTGGGCGAAATTTATCCTGATGAGACCAGCGAGTTTTGGAAGTCCCCGGGGGTCACGCCCGAGGAAATGAAGACCATCAACACCACGGTCTATCGCCTGCCCTGCGCTGGTTTCGCCGAGAAAGACGGCTCCATGACCAA
>JBOGLG010000054.1:0-37944 GCA_050745985.1 Terriglobales bacterium
GCCCGCGAAGGCGTGACCACTGGAATTTCCGCCTACGACCGGGCCCACACCATAAAGGTGGCGGTCGATCCCGCCACGCGTCCGTCGGACCTGGCCCGCCCCGGCCATGTGTTTCCCTTACGCGCTCGCAAGGGTGGAGTACTGGTCCGCGCTGGACAGACGGAAGCGTCGGTAGACCTGGCGCGGCTGGCCGGCCTGGTCCCAGCCGGCATCATCTGCGAAATCATGCGCGACGACGGCACCATGGCCCGCATTCCTGACCTGGTGGGGTTCTGCAAAGAACATGACTTGAAAATATTGACGGTTGCGGAACTGATCCGCTACCGCATGCAGCATGAGCGCTATGTGAATCGCGTGGGAGAAGCGCTGATTGGAACCCGCTACGGCGAGTTTCGCCTGATTGCTTACGAGAGCGCAATCGACGGCGGGGAATCACATGTGGCCCTGGTGCGCGGAGACGTCGAAAGCGAGGGCGAGCCGGTGCTGGTGCGCATGCACTCGCACTGCGTCATGGGAGATGTTTTCGGCTCGACCGCTTGCGACTGCCGCGCCACGGTGGAGGGTGCGATGCAGGCCATCGCGCACGAAGGCCGGGGAGCGCTGATTTATCTGCATCAGAGTTCGAAGGGGTTTTCGGTCGAACGGACGGGCGAGCGAAATTCTCTGACGTTTCATCGCGACAAGCGCTTGCCGTCGCTGCCCGAGAGTGAGCGTAAGACCCAGCGTGAAATTGGCATTGGCGCGCAGATACTTTCGGATCTGAATCTGCGGCGCATCCGGTTGCTGACCAACCATCCGCGAAAGGTCGCTGCGCTTGAAGGATTTGATATTGAGATTGTGGAGCAGGTGCCGGTGGTGCTGGAAAAAGTAACCCCTGGGGCCTAACCAGCTTGTCCGAGCCAGGCGGGGGAGACACGTCCGCGCCCTGATCCTAGAACGGTTTCCGGATCACTACTTCGCTGTCGTGGATGAAAAACTGCGCAGGGCAGTCCTGGGAGCCGCAAATGACCGGCAACAGGCCGGCGAGTTGCTTGCGAGTGATCAAGCCCAGGGTGCCACATTCCGGGCAGGAGAGCACCGCCCAGTAGGGATCATCTTTTTCTCCAACGCGGCCGGCATTCTCCAGCACGAAAACCGTGCCGGGCAGCATTTGTTCGGGAATCCATTCGCTTAGGACGTCCAGTTCTCCAACCATCTCGTCTCCTTGTGAGTCCGAATCATTGGAACCAAACTTCCCTGCTATGAAGCCGTTCTTGCGCTGCGCGATGAGCGATTTGTAATGCTGCCATTAATTTTCCTGGCGCGAATTTCCGCGCGCACCTGCCGCACTGCATCACTCAAACAGATGGACAACATGGGCTGGCGCGAATTTTTCAGAATGTCCACAATCTGCCGGGCCGAGGTTTCGAGGTAGAGCGTCTTTCCGTCGGTGAGCAGGTGGTATTCGGAGTTCCCGCTGACGGTCTCGGCCAGGCGCTGGCTGAATTCCCGCTGCAAGAAGCGCATCACCTTGCGCACCCGCTGCAAAGAGAACCCGTGCCGGCGCAACTCGCAGATCACTGCCACTTCGGCAAGGTCCTCCATTGAGTACAGGCGGCGATGTCCTTCCCGCGCCGGGACTACGATTCCCCTCTCGTCCCACCATTGAAGCTGGCGGGGAGTGATGCCGGTGAACTGGATCACTTCACGGGTTGTGAATGGCCCTTGCATTTCTGTCGTGAAATGTTTCAAACATTCTTATGGTTGAATGTTTTAAACATTTTAGGCGCGAGTGGGGACCTGTCAAGAAAACATTCTGTGGATAAGGGGGTGACTAGAGAAGTTCCTATAGCGCAGACCCGCCACCGACAAAATGGACGATCTCAAGCCGGTCGCCCTCGTTGAGTGCGGTTTCCGGCCATCGCTCACGGGGAACGATGTTCCGGTTCAGCTCGACGGCGACGCGGTCCGCTTTCATACCCAATTGCTCGAGCAGAGATGCCAGCGAAACGGGCGATGCGAAATCGCGATGATCGCCGTTGATCTGAAGCTTCATTCGGCCTGGGTCCGCATCAGAGCACCGGAGGTCCCTATTCTCTTCGAGAACTGGTCAAGCCAATGTCGTTGTTCGCGAGTCTCGGGTACGGACATGTCCCGGACGGCGCTTATTCGATCCAGCGCCTCGCTTAGATCAATGCCGTTCAACACCAGCACCGCAGCGGCGATCATGCTGGATCGACCGATTCCCTGGCGGCAATGAATCGCCACATTAAGGCCTTTCCGCAATAGTTCGCTGATCTCAGCGGCAAGCTTGTCAGTCGCCGCGGAAGACGACGGAACACCGCGATCATCGATGGAGAAGGACAAATAGCGGATACCCCGGGCGGCGCACTCCGCTTTTTCATTCTTCAACCCGAGTGTTTCCGCCTCCTGCTGCGTCAGCAATGACACAACTGCGTCGATCCCAGAACGCCTCCAGCCATCGATGTCGTCCTCCAGCCAGTCCTCACCTCGGGGGCGGGCCGAGATCGCCAGCTTTCCCGGCGGCTTGGAATCGACGTAGTAGAGTTTTGGATTCATTGACTGCGGAACCGGTGTTCTAGCCCTATTCTCTCACGATTACTTCCCGTGGCAGACTGTTCACTTCCACGCCCCTGGCCCTCAAAATCGCGATCCTGTGATGCCCATCAAGAACCGTTCCATCGGGCCGGGCTTGAGCGAACCAGCATTGCCCGGTTCCAGCGATTCCCGCAATCTCTCTGTCGAGAGTTTGGCAAACTGATCCAACTTAGGCTGGCTGAGCGCACTGTCCGAGTGCAACGCCTTGAGCGGATGATTCGAAGAGGAGATGGCACCCTCCTATGCAGATCTAAGCTTCGACTTTTCTCAACTGAAACTTGCGGGTGGCTGTGCGGCCGGAATAGCTGGCCTGGACGAGGATCGCGGAATCGGGCAGCGAGGATTCATCCACGTCAATCCTCATTTCGGCATCGCCATCCGGACCGGTGGCGACCTGGGTGTAAAAGGGCGCAGCGTCGGGGCGCGCGAAGCGCACGGTCAGTTTGGCGCCTTCGACAGCGCCGCCGCCGTCGGTGACTTGCAAACGCAGGAGCAGTTGACGGTCGGAATGCACGGATTCGGCATTCAGCCATTGCACGTCCAGTTCTTTGGTGGCGGCCAGCGATTCCGGGGTGTCTTTGCGGTCAAAGACTGATTCGACGCGACCGTCACGGATGGCGTCGAGCACCATGCGGTGCTGATCGCGCAGGATCGCTTCCCGCTGCTGATCGGTGAAGCCGGAACCGGAGGCTTTGTCCGCATAGGAAGTCGCACGCTTGCCAATGCAGCGCCCCCGCACGAACACCTGGGTCTGAAGCAACAGTTCGCCTTCGCGGGCTTCGCTTTGCACGTGGTAAACCGTGCCCTCGTGCTTGATGTCGGTATTGAAGCCAAAAATCATCGTGTCCCGTTGGGTGCGGCGAGATTGTTAAAAGTCTGCTATCAAGGCCCCGATTGCTTGACACTCGTTACCACGAAAACTAATCTAGAATGTTCACATAATCCTTGGCTGCGAATTATATATAGCTCTCCTATGCCCGACAATTACTTCGCCCGTTACCTGCCCTTGCTGATCCATTTCATCGTAGCAGGTGCTTTGGCGTCGGCGATTGTGCTCCTGTCCTGGCTCATCGGCTACCGCAAACCGACACGCGCCAAGATGTCGCCGTACGAGTGCGGGATGACGCCGGTTGGGGACGCCCGCGAGCGTTTCTCGGTCAAGTTCTATATGGTCGCCATGCTCTTCATTTTGTTCGATGTGGAGGCCATTTTCCTGTACCCCTGGGCGGTCATCCTGCGCGACCTTAAAATGTTTGGTTTCTGGGAGATGCTGGTCTATATCGGCATCGTGCTTGTGGGCTTTTTCTACGTTTGGAAAAAGGGCGTTCTGGACTGGGGCGCGGTCGACTCCCGCCGGGGCGAGGTCTAGATGTTGACCCCGGCTATCACGGATCTGGAACTGCTGAAGGAGCATCCCGCAGTCGAGCGATTGCGCACCTGGAATCCGGCTTCGGTCGAGGCGGCGAAGTTCGATCGTGACGAGCTGAGCATCTACGTGGAGCGCTCCGCTTTGCGAGAAGCGTGCGCATTGCTACGAGACAATGCCGGGTGCCCGTTCAATTTTCTCTCGGATGTAACCTGTGTGGACTGGCATCCCCGGGAACCGCGCTTTGAAGTGATTTATCACGTGCTCTCGATTCCCAAAAGGGAACGCGTTCGGTTAAAAGTGCGGCTGGGAAGCGACAGCCCGGCGGTGGAATCGGTGACCTCGGTCTGGCCGGCGGCCAACTTTTTCGAGCGCGAAGTCTTCGACCTATTCGGAATCCGCTTCACCGGGCATCCTTATCTGCGGCGCATTCAAATGCCGGAGAACTGGGAAGGGCATCCGTTGCGCAAGGATTATCCCGTGGAGGGCTACCGCTAGCTCATGGCCCACCTCTCATCCACCATCGCACTGGAACCTACGCAGGATCGCACCATGATTCTGAATATGGGGCCGCAACATCCCTCGACCCATGGGGTGCTGCGGGTAATTCTCGAGATCGATGGTGAAACCATTGTGCGGATCATGCCCGACATCGGCTATCTGCACACCGGCATTGAGAAAACCTGCGAGGCCAAGTTTTACCAGCAAGTGGTCCCTCTGACCGACCGCATCGACTACCTCTGCCCCATGACCAATAATCTGTGCTACGCGCTGGCGGTGGAGAAACTGCTCGGCCTGGAGATTCCGCCGAAGGCGCAATGGCTGCGAGTAATGATGAACGAATTGACGCGGATCAATTCGCATCTGGTGTGGCTGGGCACACATGCGCTCGACATCGGCGCCATGACGGTCTTCCTCTACTGCTTCCGCGAACGCGAAGACATTTTGCGTCTGTTCGAGGCGGTGAGCGGGCAGCGCATGATGACCTCGTACTTCCGCATCGGCGGGGTGGCGCTGGAGCCGCCGCTGGATTTCTTTGACCGGGTGCGCGAGTTCGCCAATCGCTTCCCATCCAAGGTCGATGAATACGAAAACCTGCTGACGGGGAATCCGATCTGGGGGATGCGGACGAAGGGAGTGGCGCGGATCACCGCCGAAGACGCCGTTGCTTTGGGGGCGAGCGGGCCGACGCTGCGCGGCAGCGGCATAGATTTCGATTTGCGCCGCGACATGCCCTACAGCGGCTACGAGAATTTCAAGTTCAAGGTGCCGGTGGCGCAGGAGGGTGACGTGTTCGCCCGCTACCTGTGCCGGGTGCAGGAGTTGCGGGAATCCATCGCCATGGTGCAGCAGGCGCTGGATGGCATGCCGCAGGGGCCGATCAAAGCCGACGCTCCCAAAGTGGTTCTGCCAGACCGCGAGAAGATGAAGACGCAGATGGAGGCGCTCATCTATCATTTTAAGATCGTCACCGAAGGCTTTGCGGTGCCGTCGGGCGAGGTGTACCAGGCGGTGGAGTCACCACGCGGCGAAATGGGCTATTACATCGTGAGCGATGGCACGGCCAAACCCTATCGCGTACACATGCGCGCGGCTTGCCTGGCGAACCTGCAACTGCTTCCGAAGATGTGCGAAGGGAAGTTGATTGCGGACGTAGTGGCGGCAATTGGGTCGATTGACATTGTTTTAGGCGAGATTGATAGATAAATCTGTGGACCTCTGTGTCCTCTGTGGTTCGCTTTTTCACCACAGAGGGCACAGAGGTTCACTGAGTAAACCCGACACATGAAATTCTCACAAGAATTCGAATCGCGCTTCGCGGAGATGCTGACGCACTATCCGACGAAGCGTTCCGCCCTGGTCCCGAGCCTGCTCTACGCGCAGGATGAGGTCGGCTGCCTGACGGACGAAGTCATCGCAGAACTGGGGAGCCGCGTGGGGCTGACCGAACTCGAAGTCCGCAATGTGATCAGCTACTACTCCATGCTGACCACCAAGCCACGCGGCAAGTACAACGTGCAGGTCTGCACCAACATCGCCTGCCTGCTGCGCGGCGGCGAAGAACTTCTGGATCACTGCAAGGGGAGGCTCGGAATCGGCCATCGGGGCACGACCCCTGATGGACTGTTTTCGCTCGAAGAAGTGGAGTGCATTGGCGCATGCAGTTGGGCGCCGGCGGCCCAGGTGAACTATGACTTTCACGAGAACCTGACCGCAGATAAGATGGACCGGGTTTTGGATGAGTACAGGAAAAAGCGCACGCAGTGAGAGAAATTTGGCAATTGTGTAATTGAGTAATCGGGGGATTGAAGGGCCCAAGGACCCCGGCTTTTCAATTGCTCAATTACCCAATCACAAAATTACTCCATCTCTCATGGCTGACTTGGTTTCCCATCCCGATGAAGTGAAGGTGGTCTCCCGCCGGTTCGGCCAGGGAGCGGCGGACATTGATCGCTACCTTGCGCTCGACGGCTACAAAGCCGCGCAGAAGGCGCTGACCATGAAAGCGGACGACATTATCAACCTGGTGAAAGATTCCGGCTTGCGCGGACGCGGCGGCGCCGGCTTCAACACCGGCATGAAGTGGTCGTTCGTCCCCAAGCAGTCGGCGAAGCCAAAATACATTCTGTGCAACGGCGATGAGAGTGAACCCGGCACCTGCAAGGACCGGCTGATTTTCGAACATGATCCGCACGCGGTAATCGAAGGAGTCGTGATTGCGGGAATTGCCACGGGGGCGCATGCCGGTTACATCTACATCCGCGGGGAGTACCGGTATTTGCTGGAGATCATGCAGAAGGCGATTCGCGACGCCTATGCCAAAGGCTTTCTCGGCAAAAATATTTTCGGCAGCGGCTATGACTTTGAAGTGTATTGGCACGGCGGCGCGGGCGCTTATGAAGTCGGCGAAGAATCGGCGTTGATGGAATCGCTCGAAGGCAAGCGTGGCATTCCGAGAATCCGGCCACCGTTTCCGGCGGTGGTTGGTCTGTGGGGTGGGCCGACCGTGATTAACAATGCAGAAACGCTGGCCAGCGTGCCGCCCATCCTGCTCGGCGGCGCGGAATGGTTCGCCAAACTGGGGCCGCCTAAGAACGGCGGGACCCGCTTGTTCTGTTTGAGCGGACATCTGAACCGTCCGGGGGTGTACGAACTGCCCATGGGATACAACCTCAAGAAAATGATTTACGAAGTGGGCGGAGGCATTCCCAACGGACGCACGCTCAAGGCTGTGGTGCCCGGAGGTTCGAGTTGTCCGATTTTGACCGCCGCTGAAATCGATGTCTCCATGGATTTTGACTCCATGATGAAGGCGGGGACTATGCTGGGATCGGGCGGGTTGGTGGCCGTCGATGACACGACCTGCATGGTCAAGTTTGCTTTGCGCATCATGAAGTTTTACCAGCACGAGAGTTGCGGCTGGTGCATTCCCTGCCGGGAAGGCACGGACTGGCTGAAGAAGACACTGACCCGTTTCCACTCCGCCGGCGGAGTCAAGAAAGACATCGACAACATTCAGTATTTGTCGGAAAACATGCTGGGACGGACGTTCTGCCCGCTGGGCGACGCGGCGGCCATGCCGACCATTTCTATTGTGAAGAAATTTCGCAAGGAATTTGAGGATCATTTGGACGGCAAACCGTGCCCGTTTGAAAAAGCCGGAGTGGAAATGGCGATGGCAGATTGAAGACATTGAGAAATTTTGCAATTGAGTGATTTGGTAATTGAAGAACCGGCGCATCTAAATTGCCCAATTACGACATTCCTCAATTACGCAATTTCTTTATGGCTGACGTAAACATCACTGTCGACGGCAAGAAGGTGACTGCCCCTGCGGGCACGCTTCTCATTGAAGCCTGCAAGAGCGTGGGCATCGAAGTGCCTTCATTTTGCTATTACCCCAACTTGTCACTGCAAGGCGCGTGCCGCATGTGCCTGGTGAAAGTTGAGAAGATGCCCAAACTGCAAACCGCCTGCACCACGGTCATCAGCGAAGGGATGGCGGTAAGCACAGATATTCCCGAGATCCATCAGGCCCGGAAGTCGATGGTCGAGATGCTGTTGGGGAACCATCCGCTGGATTGCCCGGTATGCGACGCCGGCGGCGAGTGCGAATTGCAGGACATGACGTTCTCCTACGGAGCCGCCGAGTCGAAGTTTATCGACATCAAGAACCATCGCGAAGAGCAGCAATGGTCGCCAGTGGTCTATTTCGACCGGCCGCGGTGCATTCTTTGCTATCGCTGCGTGCGGGTTTGCGGCGAAGGCATGGATGTATGGGCGCTGGGTGTGCAGAACCGCGGCGTCAGTTCGATCATCGCGCCCAATAAAGAAGATCATCTTGAGTGCGAAGAGTGCGGCATGTGCATCGACATTTGCCCGGTGGGGGCGCTGACTTCGGGGGCCTATCGCTACAAAACCCGTCCCTGGGAAATGAAGCATGTGGGCACCACCTGCACCCATTGCGCCGACGGCTGCAAGACGACGCTGGGAGTGCGGCGCGCCGATACCGGCATGGAAATTGTGCGCGGGGACAACCGCGACAAGAGCGGCATCAACGGCGACTTTCTTTGCATGAAGGGGCGTTACGCCTTCGATTTCGCGAATCACCAGGACCGCCTCACGCAGCCACTCATCCGCAAAGAGGGGCGACTCACACCTTCCAGTTGGGAAGAGGCGTTTGAGCTGATCGGAGGGCGTTTCAGAGAGGTTCGCGACAGTACGGGCGGACAAGCGATCGGTGTGGTGGGTTCGACTCGCACCACCAATGAAGAAAGCTACCTGCTGCAAAAGTTCGCGCGCGTGGTCCTGGGCACCAACAACATCGATCACCACCGTACCGCCGACTTCCCTGCCCTGGCGGCGGCGCTTCGCGGCAAGCCCGAGGCCACCGCCAGTATCCGCGACTTGTTCAACGCGCCCGCCATGCTGTTGATCGGGAACGATCCCACCGAGCAGCACCCTTTACTGGCGTGGCAGATTCGCAACAATGTCCGGTTGCACAAGGCGCGGCTGTACGTCATCAATTCGCGGGAAATCAAGCTGCGCCGGCAGGCGGCGACGTTCGGACATATCCCCGTCGGAGCCGAAAGCCGAATTGTTGCCTATCTTGCCGGGGATGACGCGGCGATCGACGCACTCGGGAGCGACACTGGATGGCAGGCTCTCCGCGACAAACTGCGGGGCGAACAGAATCTGGTCATCATCTTCGGATCGGAAATTCGCGGAACCGATATTGCGTCGCTGGTAAAGTTCGGCTCCGCCATCCCCGGGGCGAAGTTTATCTGCCTCGGCGACTACGCGAATTCACGCGGCGCCGCCGACATGGGACTCTTTCCCGACCTCCTGCCGGGCTACCACCCTATGACGGATGGCGGAAAATGGCGCGATGAGTGGGGCGAGGTACCGCTGACCGACGGCCTGACGCTGCCGCAGATGGTCGAGAGCGCGAAGGCCGGCAATCTCAAAGCGTTTTACGTGGTTGGGGCCAACCCGGTGGGGCGGATGGCAATCGATCCTTTCAGCTTTTCCCAGAGTTTCGTAGTCGTGCAGGACATGTTCCTCACCGAAACTGCGCTGATCGCAGATGTCGTCCTGCCTGCCGCCAATGCCTATGAGAAGTCGGGCACGTTCACCAACACCTGCGGCGATTTGCAGTTGTTGCAGAAGGCCGGCGAAGTCACGGGCGCGAAATCCGATTTCGAAATGACGGTTCGCATCGCCGATGCCATGGGTTTCGATGTCCAGAGACTGGTTCCCTTCAGCCGCGGGACCCAATCCGATATGGGCCAGTCGCGTGGGGCACAATCGGGCGAGGCGGACCGTCATGGAGTGTGGCTTGAGGCACAAGGATTGGAATTCAAGATGAGCCCGTTCGACCCTACGGCGCTTCTCGATGAAATCCAGCGACTGGTGCCGGGGTACGAAGTTTCCCGCGCCAGCCTTCTCGCCGGGAACGATCAGCACACAACTTTATCGGGCAGCGGCGCCGGCGCGCAGCAGGATCCGGCGCTGATCGCGCCCGCGAACGACACGTTGTTTACGTCCGGGACGCTGGGCCGTTATTCCCGTGCCCTGAACTCGGTGTTGGAGAGCCGGCAGAAGCAGCCGGCGGAGGAAGTTGCCGCGGACTGAGCGCAACTACGTCATTACTGTGACAAATTCGTCGCTTTGAGGAAGCCCTGCATTGTTGAGCGTTGAAACTTTCGTGGCAGTGTCGCTGGTGAAGACTGTGCTCGCCCTCGCCGTGTTGCTCACGGCGGTGGCGTACACCGTCTGGCTGGAGCGCAAGGTGGTCGGCCACATGCAGAATCGATGGGGACCTACGCGGGTCGGGCCCTTTGGCCTGCTGCAACCCCTGGCCGATGGCGTCAAGTTCATGTTCAAAGAGGACCTGACTCCGCCCCACGTGTACAAACCGCTCTACATCGCGGCCCCCATGCTGGCGGTAGTGTTTGCCCTGACCTCGATTGCGGTGATTCCGGTGGGCAACTCAATTTCCATCGGAGGAATTTCGACCGGGCTGCAGATTGCGGACGTAAACATCGGCCTGCTGATTGTTCTCGGCGTCACTTCGCTCGGGGTGTACGGCGTGGCGCTGGCGGGATGGTCCTCCAATAACAAGTATTCGCTGCTGGGCGGACTGCGGGCCAGCGCGCAGATGGTGAGCTACGAGATTGCCCTGGGACTGTCGCTTGTCGGAGTGCTGATTTTGTCGGGCAGTTTTAGCTTGCGAGAAATTGTGGACGCCCAATCGGGCTTTTATTTGGGATTCATTCCGCGCTGGAATATCTTCCCGCAGTTCGTGGCATTCTTTATTTATCTGATGGCGGCGTATGCCGAGACCAACCGCATCCCTTTCGATTTGCCGGAAGCGGAGACGGAATTGGTGGCCGGATACCACACCGAATACAGCGCCATGAAATTTGCCATGTTTTTCATGGCGGAATACGCCAACATGATTACCGTGGCCTGTCTGGCGTCGCTGCTATTTCTGGGCGGATGGCACGGCCCCTTGGCCGGCCCACCGCTGGTGCAGGCGCTGCTGCCGGTATTCTGGTTCGCTCTGCGGATTTTCGGTTTTCTCTTTCTTTATATTTGGATTCGCGGCACACTGCCGCGCTTCCGTTATGACCAGCTCATGGCATTCGGCTGGAAATTTTTGTTGCCGCTTGCGATTGCCAATTTGTTGGTAACGGCATTGATCGTGGCAATTCGGTCTTAAGAAAAGCACTCTCGGAAATACAGCAATGGTTCATTTGATTTTATTTCTGGCGTTCGGGGCGGTCTGCGTGGCGGGGGCGGTCAACCTGCTGGTGCAGAGGCACCCCATCAACAGTGCTTTGTCGCTGGTGGTGGTGATGGGATCGCTGGCCGCGGAATATCTGTTGCTGGGCGCGGAGTTTGTGGCCGCCGTGCAGGTGATCGTGTACGCCGGCGCCGTGATGGTGCTTTTTGTCTTCGTCATCATGCTTTTGAATGCGGGAGAGGAAGAGGAAACCAAGGGCAGCCGGGTGGCGATGCTGTTCGGTATTCCCGGAATGCTGTTGGGAAGCCTGCTGATCGCGTGGGTGATGCTTGAACACTCGGGTACGCGGGAGGTGGCCGTGGGCGCGCTGCCCGGTCCGCCGAAGACCCTCGGCTGGCTCCTGTTTCACGATTACCTGTTGCCCTTTGAGGTCACGTCGGTGCTGGTGCTGATTGCCATCATGGGAGCTGTGGTCCTGGCATCCCCGCCGGGGAGGAAAGACTGATGATTCCGGTTTCCTATTACCTGATACTGAGCGGGATTCTGTTTGCGTGCGGCGTTACCGGCTTTCTGATCAAGCGCAATATCATCACCATCTTCCTGTCGATCGAGTTGATGCTTAACGGGGTGAACCTGTCATTCGTTGCCTTTGCGGCAGAATGGAAGGCGCTGAGCGGGCAGGTATTCGTGTTCTTTGTGATGGTGGTGGCGGCGGCGGAAGCGGCGGTCGGACTGGCGATCATCATCGCGGTCTTCCGCACGCGGGAAACTTTGAATGTGGACCAGGTGAACCTGCTCAAACTATGACGCCGAACCTGCATCTCTGGCTAATTCCGGTGCTGCCCTTGATCGGCGCGGCCGTCAACGGGCTGTTGGGGAAGCGTTTTTCCCGCCAGACGGTGGTGACCGTTGCCCTTCTGTTCAGCGGCGCGGCCTTCGCCATGGCTCTGTGGATTGCATCTCAGTTTGCTTCTCTGAGTGCGCCCCACATCGAGACGGTCGCCACCTGGCTGCGCGCCGGCGACTTTCAGGCTGACTTCGCTTTCTACCTTGACCAACTCTCGCTGGTCATGCTGCTGGTGGTGACCGGCGTGGGATTTCTCATCCACGTTTATTCGGTCGGCTACATGTGGGAGGAAGGCGGGTTCTACCGCTTCTTCGCCTATCTGAACCTGTTCATGTTTTTCATGCTCACGCTGGTGCTGGCCAGCAATTACCTGGTGATGTTCATTGGCTGGGAGGGCGTGGGGCTGGCGTCGTATCTGCTGATCGGTTTCTGGTTCACCAAAGATTCCGCGGCAGCGGCCGGCAAGAAGGCATTCATTGTCACCCGCATCGGCGATTGCGGATTTCTGATCGCTTTGTTCCTGATGATTCAGCATTTCGGTACGCTCAACTTCGCGCAGGTATGGCAGCAGGTGACGCCGATGGGTGTGGAGACCGGCGGCGCAGGCTTGTTGACTGCGATCGGTCTTCTCTTGATGGTCGGTGCCGCGGGAAAATCGGCGCAGATTCCTCTTTACGTCTGGCTGCCTGACGCCATGGAGGGTCCGACGCCGGTTTCCGCTCTCATTCACGCGGCCACCATGGTGACCGCCGGCGTGTACATGGTGTCGCGCTCGCATTTGATTTTCGAACGCGCGCCGATCGCGATGATGGTGGTGGCAATCATTGGCACGCTGACGGCGCTGTTTGCGGCGACGATAGGAATCTGCCAGACCGATATCAAAAAGGTGCTGGCCTACTCCACCGTCTCGCAACTTGGCTACATGTTTATGGCGTGCGGAGTGGGCGCGTTTTCCGCTGGAATCTTTCATTTGATGACGCACGCATTCTTCAAGGGACTGCTGTTTTTGGCGGCGGGGTCGGTGATTCACGCGGTCGGAGGCGAGCAGGACATGCGTCGCATGGGCGGCTTGCGAACGAAAATCCCCTGGACGTTCTGGACCATGACCGCGGCGACCTTTGCAATTTCCGGGTTTCCGCCTTTTGCCGGATTTTTCAGCAAAGATGCAATTTTGTGGCAGGCATACTCCAGCCCCTACGGAAGCTGGGTGTATTGGGCAATCGGCGTGTTTACCGCGTTTTTGACATCGTTCTATATGTTCCGGCAGTGGTTCTTGACCTTCTTCGGCGAATATCGCGGCCAGGAAAATGCCGACGATCACGGACATGACGCTCACGGGCACGGCGGAATTCACGAGAGTCCGGCGATCATGCTGGTCCCGCTGGTGATTCTGGCGCTGCTTTCAGTTTGCGGTGGATGGATTGGCAGCGCGCGCTTCGATGAGTTTTTGTCGCCGGTATTTCATTCCGCAGTGGCAGCGGGTGAGACGGCTGGAGTCCCGTCGATTCCCGAGCCTTCAAAGCAAGGCTCGTCGGAAGCTCTGTTCACCGGCATTTCTGTGTCCGCTGCTGTGCTAGGCTTCCTGCTCGCCTGGCAGCTCTACCATCGGCGTCCGGAACTGCCTGCACGAATTGCCGCGTCGCTTGGCGGCTTCTATCAGGCGGTACTAAATAAGTATTACGTGGACGGGATCTATGCCACGGTGTTCGTCAAGCCACTGCTGACCGGCTCTACGAAATTGTTGTGGCATGGAGTTGACCGCGACATGATTGATGCGACGCTGGACAGCAGCGCTGACGGCGCTCGCGAAGTGTCCGACGCGGTCCGCCACATGCAGTCGGGAAACATTCGTTCTTACGCCGGTTGGATCGCGGCCGGCGCCGCAGGGGTCATCCTTTATATGGTGTGGGCGGGAACGCGATGATCACAGCCCTGGACAGCGCGATTCTCAGCCTGGTCACGTTCGTTCCCCTGGCCGGAGCCATCCTGCTTTTGTCGTTCCCGCGCCGCGACCGCGACATTCGCGTTTTCGCTCTGGTGGTCACCCTGCTCGATTTCGTTTTGTCGCTGCATCTTCCGGTGCACCTGATGCGCGCCCAGGCAGGGTTTCAATTTGAAGTCAATCATCTGTGGATTTCGAACCCCAACATTCATTACCACATGGGCGTGGATGGCATTTCCACGTGGCTGGTGGTGCTGACCACATTTCTTACGCCGCTGTGCGTACTCATCTCATGGAAGTCAATTCATGACCGGGTAAAGGAATTCTTCATTATCCTGCTGGTTCTGGAGACGGCACTGATCGGGGTGTTCACGGCGCTCGACTTGTTTCTCTTCTATTTCTTCTGGGAAGCAACGTTGATTCCGATGGCGCTGCTGATCGGCATGTACGGTCACGGGCGCAAGGTGTACGCGGCAGTGAAATTTTTCATGTACACCATGATCGCGTCGGTCTTTATGCTGGCAGCCATTTTGTGGTTGTATGCCAAGACCGGGACCTTCGACTTCACCAGTATTCAGGCTGCGATCCATGGTGGACAGGTCGAGGGCTTTGCCGGGGCGGCGCCATGGCTTTTCCTTGGCTTCTTCGTCGCATTCGCGGTCAAGGTGCCGCTCTTTCCTTTTCACACCTGGCTACCGGATGCTCACGTGGAAGCGCCCACTGCCGGCTCGGTTCTGCTGGCCGGGGTTCTGTTGAAGATGGGAACCTACGGCCTGCTGCGCTTCAACCTCGGCCTGTTCCCTGAGCAGTCGCGCAACAATGCCTGGTGGGTGATGATCCTGGCGCTGATCGGCATCATTTATGGCGCGCTGGTCGCCATGGTGCAACCCAACCTCAAAAAGCTGATCGCTTACTCGTCCATCAGTCACCTGGGATTTGTGGTGCTGGGGATTTTCAGTTTCACCCAGGCGGGGTTGGATGGCGCAACTTTCGTGATGCTGGCGCACGGCGTTTCCACCGGCGCGCTGTTCATGCTGGCCGGGATTCTCTACGAGCGGCGGCACACCTATGAGATCGCCGAGTTCGGCGGCCTAGCCTCGCCTATGCCGGTGTATGCGACATTTTTTCTGTTCGTCCTGCTGGCTTCGGTGGGTCTGCCGCTGCTGAATGGGTTCATCGGCGAATTTCTGGTGTTGAGCGGAGCCTTTCGCGCCCGGGCGGTGTACGGTGTTTTGGGCGCCACGGGCGTGATCTGGAGCGCATGTTACTTGCTCTGGATGTATCAGCGGGTGTTCTTCGGAAAAGTGACTCACGAGGTCAACCAGACTTTGCCCGACCTTGACGGCCGGGAGCGGGCTGCGCTGTGGCCGACTGCCATCGCCGCGCTGGTTATGGGGGTGGCGCCGGTGATTTGGCTGAATGCCATCGATCCGGCGGTCCACACGGCCCTGGCCCCCTTCACCCAACTGGCGAGCAAGGTGGTGGGACAGTGAACAGCGCCGCCATGCTGCCTCAAGCCGCCGACTACATTCGGGTGCTGCCGGAGATCGTGCTCACGGTCTTTGGCATGATCCTAATGCTGGTGGACGCCGCCTCCGAGGGCCGCCGCATCGAGAAGACTCTGGGTGCAATCGCACTAGTTGGCTCGCTCGGGGCTTTGGCTGCCACATTTTTTCAGGCACAGTGTCCCGGTTTCGCTTTCTGGAACATGGTGCAGGTGGATTCGTTCAGTGTGTTCTTCCACTTCCTGGTCACGGCGGTCACCGTCGTCGTGATCCTGACTTCCTTTGAATACATGGCGGTGCAGGAAATTCGGGGCGGCGAATACTACGCGTTAGTCCTGTTTGGCGCGGTTGGCATGAGCCTGATGTCCTCGGCAGTCGACCTGGTCCTCATTTTTATCGCGCTGGAGATTTCGTCGATCTCAACCTACGTTCTGGCGGGCTTCCGGCGGCGGGCGGCCATCAGCAGCGAGTCATCCGTCAAATATTTTCTTTTGGGATCGTTTGCCACCGCGTTCTTCCTCTATGGCGTGGCGATGATGTTTGGGGCGACCGGGTCCACCAGCATCGCGACCATCAGCAACGTACTACGCTCGGGGCAAGTTCCGCTTCTCGCCTATGCCGGAGTTGCGCTGATGTTCGTCGGCTTGGGATTCAAAGTGGCAGGCGCGCCGTTTCATATCTGGACTCCCGACGTGTACGAGGGCGCTCCAGCGCCGGTCGTGGGATTCATGTCCACCGCTCCGAAAGCCGCGGCTTTTGCTGTCCTGCTGCGGATCATGTTCGAGGCCCATGCGCCGGGACGGGTCGGGCTGATCTGGGTGGTGGCAGCTCTTTCGATGACGATCGGCAATGTGGGCGCGCTGGTGCAAGACAACGTCAAGCGGCTGTTGGCCTACTCTTCCATCGCGCATGCCGGGTATGTGCTGATGGCGTTCGCGGCTTTGCCCAATAATGGCATCCCCGCAGCGATGTTCTACCTTGCGTCGTATGCCACGATGAACGTGGGAGCCTTCGCGGTGGTCAGCCACTTCGGTGGCGCGGGTGAACGGTATGTCCGCCTGGAGGATTATTCCGGCCTGGGTCGGCGGTCACCGTTGCTGGCGGCCACGCTGACGATTTTTCTGCTGTCGTTGATTGGCATTCCGATTACCGGCGGCTTCTTTGCCAAATTCTACGTATTCAGCGCCACTCTCCAGGCCAATCTCGTCGGCTTATTGATTATCGGTGTATTGAACAGCGCGGTGGGGGCGTACTACTATCTGCGGATTATTGTGGTGATGTACATGCGCGAGCCGCGGCAGGAAGTTCCGGTGTCGCCAGTTCCGTTTGGGCTGGGATTGGCTCTGGCCATCAGTCTGGTGGCGACCATCTACCTGGGTGTGCTGCCGGGTAGAGTGCTCGACTACGCTTCCCGGACAGCAACTGCGTGGATGCAATGACGCAACCGGTGATGGGCGCAAGCGTTCGACAGAACGCACCTACAGGGTCGATTTGACAAGTGGACTCCGGCCCGGCATCATGGGGAGCATCGGTTTCTGTGGAGGGAGTATGGTTGAGTTAGTTCGAAGACTTTGGTCTGAGGACCAGGGTCAGGATATCGCGGAATACGCGGTCATGCTGGCGGTCATTCTGGTCTTGGTGGTAGGAACCATACGCTTGATCGGCGCCAACGCCAACAACGCTTTTTCCGCGACTGCCAGTTCTATCTCGCAATAGCAGAAGGGCCGTACACCGCCCTGGTCTTCCATCGCCACTTCGTAAATCGGGCACTCTGGCTCAGGTCTTTACTTTCTTTACACGCCCGGCGCAGGTACGCGGTTTGTCATGACTGAGTGCCAATCTGCGTCATGACTCAGGGGAGAGTCGACCGGGCACATCCACTTCCAAGGGCCAGCGATTTTGCGGCGCCGCTTCCGGCCAAGCCAGTTCCGGCCGGCTCCTGAACTCATCGTTTTGCTCAAACAACAGCGGCGCCACATATCGCAGCGCCTCAACTTCCTGGCGGACCCGAGCCAGGGCGGTTTCCTTCTCCCGTAACACCTCAATCAGGTTTCTCATAACCATGCAGCGCTCCCGCTCACAGTGCAGAGTCGGACACTAAATGGAAACCTTACTTCACGGGCTGGATGACTTCCGCTGGATTGTTGCGAATTGTACAACACTGCTGAGACGGATTGCTACGCTGAAAAACGACACGCTGAAAAACGAGGTTTGCGCGAGCACATGGTCCGTGGTATGTAAACCCTGCGGCTTTGGCGGAGAACAATCGGCATGGCGGTCCCAGAACTGATCCAGATGGACGGCGTCCTCGGACCCAACGAGATCCACGTCTGGCACACAGACCTGACAGCCCAGGAAGCGGCGATCGACAACCTCTTTCCACTTCTGGACAGCCAGGAGCAAAGCCGCGCTGCACGGTTTCTGGTGCCGGAGCCGCGCGTCCAGTTTATTCTGTCGCGGGCCTTTCTCCGTGTCGCTCTGGGTCAGTACTTGCGGATTGAGCCCCGCGAGGTGCGCTTCCGCCTTGCCGAGCACGGGAAACCGGAACTGGCTGAGGACCGCGGCCTGCACTTTAATTTGTCTCACACCGACGGCGAGACCATGCTCGGATTGACCAGGGCAGGGCGCTTGGGTGTGGATGTCGAACGAATTCGGAAGAATCTGGATCCCCTGGCTCTGGGCACGCGTTTCTTCTCCCCTCAGGAGGCGGAGTGGTTGCGGTCACAGCCCGATGAGCAGCGGTTTGCGGCGTTCTTCGCCTGCTGGACGGCGAAAGAAGCCTATATCAAGGCCTGCGGAGCGGGCTTGTCGGTGGCGCTCGACGGTTTCGGCGTGATCCCGCAACCGGGCGATACTGAACTACACTTGGAAATCTACGGCCAGGCGGAGGAGTCGAAGCGCTGGTCGATGTGGCAGTTCGACCTGGGCCCGGATTTGCGGAGCGCGGTCGCGGTCGAAGCGGTGAACTGTAAGATTGGGCTCGGACGCTGGTCGGCTTTGAATGGCTAAGCGCGATGCCGGTGCGGCGCGGGCCGTCGCCTTTCCATATAAATTGTGACGCAGGGAGGAAAGCATGAAGGTTTCAGCAAGGTGCTTGCACAGGTTTCATGTCGGCTTTGTCTGCCTACTGGCGAGCGGACTGGCATGGGCGCAAACCGGGTCGCTGAACGCCCGTCCCGAGGACGTGGCCTCGCCATCGGCAGTAGTGCGGGCATCCTATACCGCGATTTCAAGCCCGCCGGGTCACCCGCTGAATCTGGATCGCTTCCGGTCCCTTTTTCTGCCCCAGGCGCAACTCGTGAGTGTGAGTGTCAAAGACGGCCAGGTTGCCACTCACGCTATGACGTTGCAGGAATTTACCGACATGCTTATGACCAGGATCGGCAAAGATGGGCACGTTGAACGTGAAATTGCACAGCGCGTCGAGGTTTACGGCGACATCGCCAACGTGTGGAGCAGTTACGAATCGCGGAAGACACTGGACGATGCTTCGGTTGTACGCGGCATCAACAGCATTCAATTGGTGAACGACGGCAAGCGCTGGTGGATCAGCGGTGCGCAATGGCAGCACGAAACCGCGGAGATCCCGATTCCTTCGAAATATCTGACGGGGGCGAAGTAGGGCATGAACCAGAATCTGGCGAGGAGTACAGCGGTTGCTGCGTTGGGAGGCCTGCTCTTTGGCTTCGACACCGCAGTTATCTCCGGCGCCACCGGCACCCTGACTCAGACCTACCAGCTTTCACCCGGCGGACTCGGTATCACTGTGGCCAGCGCGCTGGGAGGAACGATTCTGGGCGCGATGCTTGCCGGGTTCCCGGGAGATCGCTATGGGCGCCGGGACAGTCTGCGGATTATGGCGGTGCTGTATCTGGTTTCAGCCGTGGGATGCGCGGGGGCGTGGAATTGGCCCGCGCTCATCTGTTTCCGGTTCATTGGAGGACTGGGGATCGGAGGCTCTTCGGTCCTGAGCCCAATGTATATTGCTGAGATTTCTCCGGCGAAGCTCCGAGGACGGTTGGTGGGATTTTTCCAGTTCAATATCGTGTTCGGAATTCTTTTGGCCTATTTTTCCAATTACCTAATCGGGCTGGAACGGTTTGGACTCGCGGAATGGCGATGGGAACTGGGTGTAACCAGCATTCCGGCGGCGCTTTTCTTTTTCTTGTTGTTTGCAATTCCGCGTAGTCCGCGCTGGTTGGTCAAGAAAGGACGGGTTCCGGAAGCCCGCACCATCTTGCAACAAACCGGCGCCCGCGACTTCGAACAGGAACTGCGGGAGATTGTCGCTTCCATTGATTCCGAGCACGCGCACACCGCCGAGGCTCTGTTCTCACGGAGATATCTGTTGCCTATCTTTCTGGCAGTCACGATTGGAATGTTCAATCAGCTCACGGGAATCAACGCCATCCTTTATTACTTGAACGATATTTTTGCGCATGCCGGCTTCAGCAAGGTATCCAGCAGCTTGCAGGCAGTGGCGGTTGGAGGCACAAATTTACTGTTCACTGTGATTGCCATGGCCGTAATTGACAAGATCGGGCGCAAGGTTCTCCTGCTGACAGGGGCAATTGGTATGGCAGCGTGCCTGGCCGGAGTAGCAGCGATTTTCTTCACCGGCCGGCACCAAGGCCTGCTGCTGGCACTGCTCATCGGCTACATCGCCTGCTTTGCGTTTTCGCAGGGAGCGGTGATCTGGGTTTATCTGGCGGAGGTCTTTCCCAATGCCGTTCGCGCCAAGGGGCAGAGTTTGGGCAGCTTCTCGCACTGGTTCATGAATGCGCTCATCTCTGGAACCTTCCCACTGCTGGCAGCTTCGTCGAGCGGCTATCCGTTCGTATTCTTTGCGGCGATGATGGTTCTCCAATTCTTTGTGGTTTTGCTGATGTATCCGGAAACCAAGGGTCTTTCGCTCGAGGAAATGCAGAAGAAGATGGGAATTGCCTGACGGCCTAATGCTGCTCGAACAGCTCGCTGCGGTCGATGCGTTCGCCTTTGAATACGACCGACGAAATCCTCTCAGTGGCGGTGATGTCTTCGAGCGGGTTGCCGTCAATGATCAGCAGATCAGCGTCATGGCCGGCGCGGATAGAACCGATGCGGCTGTCGGCCCGTAGCAGCCGGGCGGCGTTGGAGGTGGCCGCCTGCAAGCCCACCGCCGGCGGTATTCCGGCCTGCACCCACAACTCCAGCTCGCGCTGCACAGTGGGGCCGTGGATGACGAGGAAATTACCGGCGTCACTCCCCGTGACCAACCAGACTTTGTGCTCGTTGGCGCGCTTCAGGTTCGCAGTTGCGATCTGCATGTCGATGGGATACTGCGCAATCGCGGCGCGAATCGGCTCGGTCTCTTTAGAAGCGAGTGCTTCCTCGGTGCTCCGCAGCAAGTCTGGCGGGCCGACCTGCTGCACCAGCGACCGCTTGAGCAAATCGGGCTTCTGCGCGACGAAATCTTTGAAAGCTTCACCCACACTCAGTGTGGGGTCGTAGTAGGTTCCCTGGCGGGCCATTTGATCGAATAGCGCATCCGGAATGGGTTCACGGAAAGATCCGTGTTCAATGGAACCAGCCTGGGCCTGCACGGCGTCCGCCACATCGCGGGCATCGCCCGTGTGGACCACGAGAGGTAGGCCATCAGCATGGGCTTGCTGAGCGATCGCGGAAAATATCGCGGGATCCAGCCGGTTGAACACTCGTCCGCCTGCGCCAGACTCCAGAACCGCCTTGATGCAATCCACTCCGTCTTTCTTGAGATCATCCACCTGCTGACGCGCTTCCTCGGGCGAAGCAGGAATGCGGGTGAATTGCTTCTCCGCGCTTTCGCGGATTGTCGCCGGCAACTGCTTGAAATACTCCGTCCCGTGGCCGCCCTTCGCGGTAAATAGGGGACCGCAGGTGAATAATTCCGCGCCCAGCGCTTCCCCACTGTTGACCTGAGAGCGGACCTTGAGAATGCTGTCGAGCCCATCGCCCACGCTGCGAACGGTGGTGACCCCGCTGTACAGATATGCCGCCAGGTTGCGCAGCATACTTTTCGCCGGATCGTAAGACTTCATGTCAGGATAGAAGCCGCCTGGCGCCCCGAGATGAACGTGAACATCGATCAGGCCGGGAAGAATGGTCTTTCCAGCGGCTTCGACCACCTCCGCGTTGACCGCCTTCGGATCCGGACCGTTGCCCTGGTACAGTTCGGCGATCTTGCCGCCGCGCACCAGAATTGCGCCATTCTCGATGATGGTTCCATCGCCGACAAAGATCCGGGCGCCGCGAATCAGGAACGTTTCACTTCGGCTGAGCTGCCGCTGCAGGATCCTGGTCTTCTCGGCATTGGTCCTGGTGTGCATCTGCCAGAGGCCGAGACACAGGAAGGGCGTCAGCACCGCAGCCAGCCATAATTTGGCCGAATTGCGGATCTTCTCTTCCTTCTCCCAGCGAAAGAGCTTGTAGGCAATAAAAAGTCCAACCACCGTGGTCAGCGCCAGCGCAGCCACGGGTTGGATGTTCGACATAATGCCTTCATCCCGCATCAGCATCGCCTGTACGCCCGTGACCAGATAGGTCGCGGGAAGAAACTGAGTGAGCGTCAGCAGCCATGAAGGGAACATCGCCAATGGAAAGGTCGCGCCGCTAAGAAACAACATGGGCAGATATACCAACTGGATCAGGATCTGGCTCTCTTGCATCGAGTTGGCGACCGCGGCCAGAATCAAACCGATCGAGCGAAATCCGGCGACGCCCACCGAGACAAAGACCACGATCGAGCCCATGCTTTTCGGCCAGGGCATGCCGTAGATGTAATGCGCCAGGGCAAACATCACGAACACGTAGGGCATGAAAATGATCCAGCCGGTGACGGTGGACGCAATCAGCAGTGGCGCGGGTGAAATGGGCGTGACTTTGTAACGCCGCAGAATGTTGGCTTCCCGCTCCTGCACCGCCCGCATGCCCGCGCCAAAAAGACCATTACCCAGGATGCCGATGATCATGACCATGGCGATGACAATGGTCATGGCGGCGCCCCGCTCGGCATGAAAAGCCTGCGCAAACACAAAGAAGAAGACCAGGGGAAACAGGTAGTTAAAGAACAGCACAGACTTCTGGCGCAGGGCCAGTTTGAGATCAATCGCAATCAGTGCTTTGTAGGCGTTCATTCGCGCAGGCTCTTCCCCGTGAGCTCGATAAACACGTCTTCGAGCGTCGGTTGCTTGAGATGAACGTCGGTAAGCTCCAGCCCTTGTTGATCAATCCATTTCACCAGATCCACCAGGGTCGCAGCCGGGCGGCGGGATTGCACGGTGAGCGTGCGTCCGGCGGAATCGAGCGTGCTCTGCGTCGCCTCCGCCCAGGCGGGCCGAGTCGAGGGAAACGGCTTGGCGCAGGTGACCACGATGCTCGAGGCATTTCGGCTCTGCTGTTGCAGGCGGCCGGGCGTATCGAGCGCGATGATCTTGCCTTCGTCAACGATTGCCACCCGGTCACACAGGCGCTCGGCCTCTTCAATATAGTGGGTGGTCATCAGAATGGTGCGGTGTTCTTGCTTGAGTTCTTCCAACAAAGAGTGGATTTCCGCGCGGACCTGCGGGTCAAGGCCGGTGGTGGGCTCATCCAGGAAAATAAGCTGGGGATCGTTGACCAGCGCCAGGGCCAGCGCCAACCGCTGCTTCTGGCCACCGGAAAGGGTGCCATAGAAGGCCTCGCGTTTGTCCTCCAGTTGCAAGCGGCGCAGCAGTTGATTCAAGTCTGCATGGCAGCTGTAAAACGATGAAAACACCTGCAACGCCTCGCGGACACGGATCTTCTCCGGCAAGTTCGTAGCCTGCAAGCACACCCCAATACGATCTTTGAGGCTCTGCCGCTGTTTGTCGGGATCGAATCCGAGGACCGCGACCCGTCCCGCCGAGCGCGGGCGCAGGCCTTCCAGAATCTCTACTGTCGTTGTCTTCCCGGCTCCGTTGGGGCCGAGTAGGCCGAACACCTCTCCCGCCTGGATTTCGAAATCAATTCCCTTCACCGCATGCACGTCGCCGTAAGATTTCTTCAGGCCTTCTACCGAGATGGCTGGGCTGAGGGGGGACATTTGAGAGCCATCAGGCTATCGGAGAACTTAAGCAGAGTCAAAGAAGGGCAGTCGGATCTGGTCCGCGGCTTTGCGGGGACGCTCTGCGCTCTTTTGCGGTCAAGCGCCCTAACCGCAAACTTACGCAAAGGAATTTCGTGAGAGTCGCAAAGAATCTAGCGCACGCCCGTGCTCACTTCTGCTTGGCAACCACGTCCAATAGGAGTAAAGTGTCTTTTCCGCACGGAATCTTCTTTAGCTTTTTCAGATTGGAGCATGCATGCGTTGCAGACTGCTGTTTTTACCCGCAGCACTGTTTTTAAGTCTTGTCTCTTCCGCACAAACCGCCGACGAACTGGTCGCCAAGAACATCGAAGCCAAAGGTGGAATGGCCAAGATCGAGGCCATCAAGACTTTCCGCATGACCGGCAAGGCCCTGCTTCCCGGCGGATTCGTCGGCAGCGTGACCCAGGAAAATGCCCGTCCGAACCTGGTGCGCGAGACCTTTTCGCTGCAAGGAATGACCGCGGTGCAAGCCTACGATGCCAGCGCCGGCTGGCAGATTCAGCCCTTCGGAGGGCGCAAAGACCCTCAACTTTTGGGCGACGACGATATGCGCGATCTGCTGATCGACTCCGACTTCGACGGCCCCATGGTCAACTACAAAGAGAAAGGCAACACCGTCGAATACCTAGGCCATGACGTGGTGGACGGCGATGACGCCCTGCGGCTCAAGGTCACCCTCAAGAACGGCGATGTTCTTTATTACTACCTGGATCCGGATACCTATCTGGAAATCCGCCGCGAGAGTCAAGAGTACATCCGCGGGTCGGTGCGGGAAGGCGCCACTGAAATGGGCTCGTACAAGCCGGTCGCGGGGGTCATGTACCCCTATTCGATCGCTTCCGGACCCAAGAATGATCCCACGCAATGGCAAACCATCAGTGTCGAAAAGATTGAAGTCAATGTGCCGATTGATAACTCCGAGTTCGCGGTTCCCGCCTCGCTGAAAAAAGAAGAGGCGAAGAAGCCGTAGATGCCCATTACTAGCCATACCCCAAGAGGACTTTCAATGACTGCTACTGTTTCCGGCTGTTGCTGCTGGTTCAAGAGACTGCTCCTGCCCGCCGCGTTGCTGGTATGCGCCACTGGCGTGGCCCAGCGAGCCATTAAGTTTGACTCTGCAACCATTTCCGGACTGCCGATTCGCAATATCGGCTCCGCCGCGATGAGCGGACGCATCGCCGCCGTGGACGCGATTGAGAAGAACGGGCGCGTAACCGTATTTGTTGGCGCCGCCAGTGGTGGAGTGTGGAAGTCGATCAATGGCGGCACGACCTTCAGGCCGGTGTTCGACCGCCAGCCGGTGCAGTCGATTGGAGCGGTTGCGATTGATCAATCCAATCCGAACATCGTATGGGTGGGTACAGGAGAAAGCTGGACGCGCAATAGCGTCTCGGTTGGCAATGGCATTTACAAGTCAACCGACGGCGGCGAAAACTGGACCAACGTCGGATTGAAGGATTCTGAACACATCGCCAAGATTTTGGTCGATCCCCGGGATGGCAACGTGGTGCTGGCCTGCGCCACCGGCCATCTCTGGAACGACAACGACGAGCGCGGGGTTTACAAGACCACCGACGGCGGCAAGACCTGGAAAAAGGTCCTTGCCGGGGCCAACGCCTCGACCGGCTGCGGCATGCTGGCAAGCAGCCCGCACGAGCCCAACACTATTTTTGCCGACATGTGGGACGTGCAGCGCCAAGGCTGGACTTTCCGTTCCGGTGGCCCGGGCAGCGGCCTATTTAAATCCACCGACGGCGGCGACAGCTGGACCGAACTTACCGCCAGCAACAGCAAAGGCCTTCCCGACAAGCCTTACGGACGAATCGCGCTGGCGGTTGCACCCTCCAAGCCGCAAGTGGTTTACGCGATGATCGAGTCCAAGAACAGCGCCCTGTTTCGCTCGAATGACGGAGGGGCCAGCTGGAAGAAGCTCGATGCCAGCCAGTTCATGGTGTGGCGGCCTTTTTATTTCGGCAATATGATTGTGGACCCCGAGAACGAAGATAAAGTCTTCAAGGTTGATCTGGGCCTCTTGCTCAGCGTGAATGGTGGCGAGAGTTTCAGTTTCGTGGCCAATGCTCATGGCGACTTTCACGATGTCTGGATCAATCCCAAGAACCCCAACATGATTTTTGCTGGTGACGACGGAGGCTTGTGGCGCAGCGAGGATGGCGGCACGCGGTGGAAACACCAACTCAACCTGCCGGTTTCGCAGTTCTACCATGTCAGCGTTGACAATGCAGATCCGTACCACGTCTACGGCGGTTTGCAGGACAACAGCGATTGGGTTGGCGACTCCTCGTATCCGGGCGGCGTCACCAATTCGCGCTGGGAGAACCTGTTCGGCGGCGACGGCTTCTGGGTCTTTGAGGATCCCGCCGACCCCAATTACATCTATGCCGAATCGCAAGGCGGAGAAATCGGCCGTGTCAACCGGCATACCCTCGAGGTTCGCAGCATCAAGCCCTTCCCCAATTACAACGAAAAGAGGCTGCGATTCAATTGGAATGCACCGATTCATATGAGCCCCAATGAAAGGGGCACAATCTATCTTGGGGCACAGTTCCTGTTCCGTTCGCGCGACCATGGTCAATCCTGGGAGCGTATTTCTCCCGACCTGACCACCAACGATCCGGATAAACAGAAGCAGGAAGAATCCGGCGGAGTTACGGTGGACAACTCCTACGCGGAAATGCACACCACGATCTATTCCATTTCAGAGTCGCCAAAAAATGGTCAGATCATCTGGGTGGGCACCGACGACGGCAACCTGCAAGTCACCCGCGACGGAGGAAAAACCTGGACCAACGTGGTTGGCAACGTTCCCGGACTGCCGAAGTATTCCTGGGTTTCGAGGGTGGAAGCCAGCCGCTTCGACGAGGCCACGGCTTATGCCACCTTCGATCGCCACACCTTCGGTGACATGAAGCCGTATGCCTACAAGACCAGCGACTACGGGAAAACCTGGACTTCGCTGAACGTTCAGGAAGATGGCGTCACCGGCTTCGCCCATGTCATCAAGGAAGACACCGTAAATGCGAATCTACTTTTTCTGGGCACGGAATTTGGCCTTTGGATGTCGTATGACGGCGGAGGGCACTGGGCGCAGTACCGCGCCAGCAATTTCCCTTCCGTGCCTGTGCATGACATCGTAGTGCAGGCGCGGGACTCTGATCTGGTGCTGGCTACGCACGGCCGCGGCATCTGGATCATCGACGATATTTCCCCCCTGCGCGCGCTCACACCAGACTTGATGACCAAAGAGGCCACCTTGCTTCCCGGCCGCCCGGCAATTCAATACTTGCAGGCCAATGGTGGTTGGCCGGAAGGCGACGAAACTTTCGTCGGCCCCAGCCGGCCGACCGATGCGTTCATCAATTACTACCAAAGGAGCCGGCATATTTTCGGGGATTTGAAAATTGAAATCCTCGACCAGGACGGCAAACTGGTGGACACCGTTCCCAGCAGCAAGCATCGAGGGCTGAACCGTGCCACGTGGTCGATGCGGCTGAAGGCTCCTGTCGTTCCTCCGGCCGCCAGTGCGTTGTTTGCCGCGGCCCAGGGCCCTCTGGTCCTGCCCGGCACTTACACCGTCAAAATGACCAAAGGCGACAACGTGTACACTGCGCCTCTGAAAGTTGTGCTTGATCCTCGCGCCACCTACACGGTGGACGATCGCAAGGCACAATTCGACCTGCTCATACAGCTAAGCAAGACCATGGGCTACATGACCTACGGAGTGGCCGCGATCGAAGGAGTTCACAATGCCGCGACTGTCGATGCCGCCAAGCTGTCCGCGAAAGACGGCCTCCGCACGCGCCTGGAGCATCTTGCTGACCAGGCGGGAGACCTGCGTTCCAAGATCGTGGCCACCAAGGAGGGCGGCGCCATCACCGGAGAAGAGCGCATCCGCGAGCACCTGGGCGAAGTATACGGCGACGTCAACAGTTACAACGGCCGGCCAACCGCGGACCAGACCGCTCGCGCGGCTTCTCTCGCAAAAGAACTGGAAGACGTTATCACCGACTTTCACAAACTCACTGATGCGGAGCTACCCGCCATCAATGCCGGGCTTAGGAAGAAGAAGATGGAGGCCATCGCGGTACTGAGCGAGTCCGACTGGCAGAAGCAGCAAGAAGGCGGCGCCGGAGCAAAGCCTCAGGCCAGCCTGTTTAGAGAAGTTGATTAATGATTAGCGCCGGCCGGAGCTTGGCGGGCGCTTCCGCCCGCCAGGCGGCATTATTGCACTGCTGCTCCGTTCGCCGACGATCCGCCGCGTCCCTGCAACCATGTCGCCAACTGACCGGACTGTTGCGTCTTCATGGCGATGCAGTTGGTGATGCGTTCCATTGACTGGCGCATGGTGCGCTCTGCCGCAGAAGAAGGATGGGCGGAGAAGAACTCTTGCACCTGGTTCTTCATTTCAGGATCGCAGAATACGCCCACGCTGTTCTGCATTTGTGCGCTGGCAAAGGCCCCTCCTGCTTTTTCCACCTCAGCCCAGTGTGAACGGACAAAATCCCATGCCAGCCTTTCGCCGTCAGGACTGCCCATGACCGCACCGATTAGCCCCAGACTGTCCTGGGAACGTACATCCGGCGAGACCGCGAATGCGAGGGTTCGCTGCACCAATTGAGGGTCGCTGAAGCTTGGCAGGCTGTAGAAGTACAGATAATATTGATCCGGCGTCTTGGCGTTCTTCAGCCGTTCCATCATCTGGTCGTAAAGCTCAGCCCCGCCGTTCGAGGCCGCCAGCCCGTACGCGGTCGTGACCAGATCACGCGGCGTCGAATTCAAGTCCTGCAACGCCTGCTTTGTCAGCTTTTGGGCCACAGCGATTGCTTCGGGGTCGCGGCCATTGCTTACCAGGCTCGTCAGCAGGAGACGTCTCAGGTGCTTCTGGTCTTCACTCTCGCCGGGCTTTGGCTCCCAACCAACCCTTTTGACAATGGGGTTTAACGTGTCGCGAACCCATAGCTCGTATGCCGCCCGGTCAGCATCGGTCACAATGAAACGGTCGATTGTGTTGATTTGCGCCAACACCATGGCGAGAACCGCAGCGGTGGGTTCGTTCTGGACGCCCTCGGCGAGAGTCAGATAATCCCCGACCGGCTGCCGCCCCACCCGCACCATCGCCCAGGTATCGATCAGCAACAGAATGCGCTCCTGAGGCGTGAGCGAGGTTTCGGCGTCGTGAGCCAGAGCCCGGATCGTCTCGGGCTCGTATGCGGTGCGATAGTAACCAGTGCCTCCGGAGTTCCCGAGGACCCAGGCAGAACACCCTGGAATGGTGAAGCTTTCCTCTTTCTTGGTGAGCAACTCACAATGCTGCGCGCTTCGCCCCGGCCCGGCCCTCAGGCAAACCGGAACCTCCCACAACTGATCGTTGGGGGCATCCAGTTTTGCCTGGTCGGCAAAGTAACGCTGTTGTTTCATGGAGACAGTGGTGGAGTTGCCTGCGCAGTCAGCCTTCAGCGTGACCATTGGGACACCCGGCTGTTTCACGAACGTTGCCATGATGCGATCCACCGGCTTCTTCGATACTCTGGCCAGCGTGACCCAGAAGTCTTCCGCAGTGGCGTTGCCGTAGGCATGATCCTTTAAATATTCGTTGACCCCGGCGCGAAAACTTTCCGGCCCCAGGTAGGCTTCAATCATGCGCAGCACCGCCGCAGTCTTGCCGTACGCTATACCATCAAACAATTCCTGTATCTCTCCCGGAGTTTCCACCGGCTGGTGGATAGCGCGAGTGCTGGCCAACGAATCCACGTTGAGCGCGCCCAGCGTCGTAAGAATGTCGCCACGGCTTATTTCGTCCAGCCCGGAGTGCCACTCCGGTTTCCATGCGTCCACTGGCTTGCCTTCCATCCAGGTAGCGAAACCCTCATTGAGCCAAACGTCGTCCCACCAGTTCATGGTGACCAGGTCACCAAACCATTGGTGCGCGATCTCGTGTGACACCACGATGGCTACAGTCTTTTCCTGGGCCAGCGAGGGGTGCTGTTCGTCCACCTGGAGATCGACTTCGCGGGAAGTAATAAAACCGATGTTTTCCATTGCGCCCGCGGAGAAATCCGGCAGCGCAATGAGGTCCAGCTTGCCATAGGGATACTTGATTCCAAAATAGTGATTGAAGTAGCCAAGGAAAAACTTGGTCGATTCCAGGGCGAATGTGCCCAGTTGCTTCTTGCCCGGCATGCTGTAAACCCGAATGGGGATGCCCTCAGCCTCGCCCTCGATGTAGTCGAAATTCCCCACCGCGATGGCCGCCAGGTAGGAAGACATCTTCTGCGAGGTGGCAAAGCGCACGGTATGTTTCTCGCCCGGTCCGGGTACATCGGAAATTTCCTTGGTGTTTGCAATCGCGGTCAGCCCCTTGTCAGCGACCACGGTAATATCAAAGGTGGCCTTGAAGGCGGGCTCGTCGAAGCATGGAAAGGCCCGGCGCGCGTCGGTGGCCTCGAACTGGGTCACGGCGTACTTGTGTCCCTGAGAATCCTTCCCCAGATAAAAGCCCCGTAGCTGGTCATTCAGAATGCCGACATACTTCAGCGTGAGCGTGACCAATCCTGGCTGCAACTCTTTCCCTACGGCGAATGTCACCATCTCCTTTTCTTTATCAAAGGTGACAGTGGGGGTCTCGGTGACGCCGCCACTGATCAGGGACGCCTCGCCAATCTCGATGTCAGCCGAGTTCAACACGATCTGAGACGACGGCTTCAGCAATCGGATCCGGATAGCTTCTTCGCCGGCAAAATTGTTTCTGGTAAAGTCGGGCGCGAAAGTCAGCTTGTAGTTTTCTGGAACAGCGGTTTCCGGAAGACGCTGCGCCAACGCAAACGAGGCCAGCAGCACGGCACAAAGCAAGAACAGAAGTTGTCTTTTCATGTAGGGCTCGCTCAATTAGGGCTGGTATGACTGCACAAGGCTTGTGGTTACAGAATACCAGTTTTAGACTCCCAACCTCGCGATCTGTGAGCGGCGCGGCGTGCCGCGAGACACGGCGGCATCGACAATCTGAAAACCCGGCGATAGTCAACACCACATAACACGGTGACTTTGTACTGTCTGGCTGAGCCCCATCCGGTTACGAATCCGCGAATGCCGCGTCTATACCGCAACCAAATACGAAGGAGAGTCCCTGCCATGCGCCTTCTCAGTTGCCTGGGTGTTCCGCTGTTAGTCAGCTGCGCTCTGCTTGCTTTTGCCGCCGGGCCACCCGACGCAATGCCAGCGCTCGAGCACTTCAGCCCCGATCAAGTGGATAGGACTCTTGACCCTTGCTCGGACTTCTTCCAGTACTCATGCAGCAAGTGGATCAAGGCAAATCCCATTCCCGCCGATCAGGCTGCGGCGGGGACAAGCACCAAGCTGTTTGTTTGGAACACTGCCGCGGTGCGATCCACACTGGAGGAAGCCGCCAACGCCAGCAACCGCACGCCGGTGGAGCAGCAGGCGGGCGATTATTACGCGGCATGCATGGACGAGGCCACCCTCAACAAGCGCGGCATCGAGCCACTGAAGCCGGAACTGGACCGCATCGCCGGACTTCAAGACAAGTCCCAATTGCCGGAGGTCATCGCTTCCATCCATCAGGTGATTCGGCCGGCGGACCTGAACTTCATCGAAGCACAATACCAGGGAGTGCTCTTCGGGCTATACGCCCAGCCCGACTTCGACAATGCCCGCATCATGCTGGCCGCGATTGACCAGTCCGGCATGGGATTGCCGGGGCGGGAGTTTTATCTGAAAGATGACGCCAAATCGAAAGAGATTCGTGAAGAGTATCTGAAGCACATCGCCAAGCTGCTCGAATTGAGCGGCGAACCTGAAACCGAGGCAGCGGCCGACGCAACAACAGCCCTCAGCATGGAAACCAGTCTGGCCAAGGCAGCGATGGAGATCGTGGCCCGGCGCGATCCCAAGAACCAGAACAACAAAATGTCGCTGGCGCAAGTGCAGGCGCTTACGCCATCCTTCAACTGGAGCCATTATTTCGCCGCCATGCATGCTCCGTCGTCGCCACAGTATCTGGTGCTGGCGCCGGATTTCTTTCGCGGGATGGAAAGGCTGATAGAGTCGGAATCAGTCGAGCACTGGCGCGCGTATCTGCGCTTCTCGACGCTGACTTTTTCAGCGTCTTTCCTGGGCCAGCCCTTCGTGGATGAGAACTTCGACTTTTACGGACGCCGTCTTTCCGGCTCAAAGCAGTTGCAGCCGCGCTGGCGCCGCTGTTCGCAGAATGCCGATGCCGACCTCGGCGAAGCCGTCGGACAGGCATATGTCGCAAGATACTTTCCGCCAGAGAACAAGGAACGAATGGTGGAGATGGTGAAAGCGATTGAGGCTGCGCTCCACCAGGACATCGATTCCGCGAGTTGGATGTCCCCTCAGACCAAGAAACTGGCCCACGTCAAGTTGTCGGCCCAGGTCGACAAGATCGCCTATCCCGACCGTTGGCGTGACTACTCTTCCGTAGTCATCAAACGCGACGACTACCTGGGCAACATGCAACGTTCAGCGAGTTTTGAGATCAATCGCCGCATCGCGAAGTTCGGCAAGGCTGCCGACCGCTATGAATGGGGCATGACTCCTCCGACGGTCAACGCTTACGAAGACTCGCAGAGCAATACCATCAACTTCCCCGCCGGCATTCTGCAGCCGCCGTTCTTTGACGGCAAAGCGATCGACGCCGTGAACTATGGCGCCATTGGGGCCGTCATCGGACATGAAATCACCCACGGATTCGATGACCAGGGGCGCAAGTTCGATGACGGCGGGAACCTGCGGGACTGGTGGACCGCGGCCGACGCCGCCAGCTACGACGAACGCGACAAATGCATTCAGGATGAGTACACCCAGGAAGTGCCGGAAGCGGGAGTGAAACAGAACGGCAAGCTTTCGGCAGGAGAGGACACCGCTGACAACGGCGGCGTGAATCTTACGCTGGCCGCCTTGCAGCACACACTGAAAGCCGAAGGCAAAGGCCTGGACGACGCCGCTGAAGGCGGCCTGACCCAACTGCAAAGTTTTTTCGTGTCCTATGCCAACGCGTGGTGCGGAGTGTACCGGCCGGAAGCGGCGCGCACCGCGGTCATGACGCAGGGGCACTCGCTCAATCGCTATCGCGTAAACAATGTCTTAGCCAATATGCCCGAGTTTGCTCACGCTTTTGGCTGCCATTCCGGTCAACCCATGGTGCACGCCAACCAGTGCAGAGTGTGGTGAGGGTGTGAAGGAGGCCGGGCGATGACGCCCGGCCTCCGTCTTTTCCGGACTACATCGCGCTGCAAACGGCTTTCACTTCCGTGTACTGCTCCAGCACCTCGTGGCCCATTTCGCGGCCCCAGCCCGACTGCTTGTATCCGCCAAAGGGCAACGCTGCGTCGAAGATGTTATAGCAGTTGATCCACACCGTTCCCGCGCGCAGATCGGCCGCCAGGCGATTGGCCTTCTGGATGTCACGCGTCCAGATGCCCGCCGCCAGACCATAGGCTGAGTTGTTGGCCTGAGAGACCAACTCCTCCGGATCTTCGAACGGAATGGCGGTCACCACCGGCCCGAAGATTTCCTCCTGCACCACCTTCATGTTGGAATTAGTGTTGACCAGTACCGTGGGCTCCACGAAGTAGCCTTTGTCGCCGACCCGGTGTCCGCCGGTGACGGCTTTCGCGCCTTCGGAGAATCCGGATTCCAGATAGCCACACACTCGTTCCATCTGTTCCTTGGAGACCAGCGGGCCCATGTCGATGGCGGGGTCAAATCCGTGGCCAACCTTGATCTGCGAAGCTTTGTCAGCCACCCCATCCACCACCTGGTCGAAAACCTTCTTCTCCACAAACAATCGCGAACCGGCACAGCAGCACTGGCCGTGATTGAAGAAGATGGCACTGGCCGATCCGGCGATCGCCGCATCCAGGTCTACGTCAGCGAAGACGATGTTGGGAGACTTGCCGCCCAGTTCAAGAGAAACTTTCTTTAGGTTCCCGGCCGCGGCCTGCAAGATCAGCTTGCCGACTTCGGTAGATCCCGTAAACGCGACTTTATCGACATCAGGGTGCGCAGCCAGTGCCGCGCCTGCCGTCTCGCCGTAGCCCGGGACGACGTTGACCACGCCATCCGGGAAACCGGCTTGCTGAATCAGTTCGCCGAGGCGAAGCGCGGTAAGCGGCGTCTGTTCGGCAGGTTTCAGCACCACGGTGTTTCCCGTAGCCAGCGCCGGACCCAGCTTCCATGCGGCCATCAGCAATGGGAAGTTCCAGGGAATGATCTGGCCGACGACCCCAACGGGCTCGCGTAGCGTATAGGCCAGATAGCGGGCTCCCGGCGTGTAGGGCACCGAAATCGGAATCGTGTTGCCCTCGATTTTGGTAGCCCACCCCGCCATGTAGCGGAAAAGGTCGGCGGCCAAGGGAACATCAGCGACCCGGGCGATGGTGAGCGGTTTCCCGTTGTCCAGACTCTCCAGTTCGGCAAACTCTTCCAGGTTTTCTTCCAGCAGGTCGCCCAGTTTCCAAATCAGCTTGCCGCGTTCCGAGGCGGTCATTTTGCGCCACGGCCCTTTCTCGAAGGCGGCCCGCGCAGCCGTCACAGCGCGGTTGATGTCTTCACGATCACCCTCGGCAATGTGCGCCATCACTTCTCCGGTGGCCGGGTTATAGGTGGGAAAAGTCTTGCCTGAGGCTGAATCCACCCACTTTCCATTCATCAGCATCTGGTGTTTTCGGGAAACGAAGCTGGTGACTCTGGCTTCCGGTGGAACAATCTTTAGAGCTGTTGCCATATCGGTATCCTCCTGTATCGAAAACTCGGGGAATCCCTCAGGTTGCGGACCGTGGGCGGATTACCCGCTGAAGCAGACAAACGCGGGCCGAAAGGCCACTTGGAATAGCGGGAGAATTGTAGCGCAGGTGGGACAGGTGTGCAGGCAATAATTTAGCACGCCGGGGATCATGATATCGTCATTAGCGAAGACCTTTCCGATGCCGTCCGCCAACAACGGTGCAGCCAAGCGCAACTGGGTGAGCCTCGTGCCTTACGGGCTCAATCAGCAGCATCCCAACGCCTACAAAGACATGCTCTCGACGTTGTGGGAGAACCGCGACAACTTGGGCTATGCCTGGCGGATTCTCAACGACGGCTGTTGCGACGGCTGCGCGCTGGGCACCACAGGAATGCATGACTGGACCATGAAAGGCACGCATCTCTGCGCGGTGCGGCTGAGTTTGTTGCGGCTGAACACAATGCCCGCCATGAATTGGCAACTACTGGAGGATGTAAAGCCACTCCAGCAACGAACGGAAAAGCAGTTGCGCAAGCTGGGGCGTTTAGCGGTTCCCATGATCCGCCGAAAAAAGGAAAAAGGCTTTCGCCGTGTTTCCTGGGACGAGGCCATCTCAACCGTGGCAAGCGGATTGCGAAATATCGACCCCCACCGGTTGGCCTGGTACGTCACATCGCGCGGAATTACCAATGAAGCTTACTACGCGCACCAGAAAGTCGCCCGTTTTCTCGGGACGAATCATGTGGATACCAGTGCCCGCATCTGTCACGCCCCCAGCACTTCGGCACTGAGCGCGACTGTCGGCGTTGCGGCCACGACATGTTCTTATCGTGACTGGATTGGGGCCGACCTGATTGTTTTCGTGGGTTCGAATGTCGCGAACAATCAGCCGGTCGCGACCAAGTATTTGTATTACGCGAAGAATGCGGGCACCAAGGTCTTCGTCGTAAACCCTTATCTGGAGCCGGGCCTGGAGCGTTACTGGGTGCCGTCGGTGGTGACCAGTGCGCTGTTTGGGACGCGCATCGCCGACGACTTCTTCCAGATCCACGCCGGTGGCGACATCCCCTTTTTCTACGGCGTGATCAAACACCTGATCGTAAACGGATGGGTAGACCGGGACTTCATCCGCCAACGTACGGCCGGCTGGGATGAACTGGAGAGCAAAACCAACAACCTTTCATGGGAAACGCTCGAGCGCGGTTCCGGGTTGTCGCGCGCAGACATGCTGCGTTTTGCTGAAACATTTGGGAAGGCGCGCCATGCCATTGTGGTGTGGAGCATGGGCATCACCCAGCATCGCTACGGCAGCGACAACGTTCGCGCGCTGGTCAACTTGCAATTGTGTAGAGGAAATATTGGGCGTGAACACGCTGGACTGATGCCCATCCGCGGTCACAGCGGTGTGCAAGGAGGCGCGGAGATGGGCGCCCAGCCCGGCGCTTATGTGATGGGCATCCCGGCGACGGCCGAAAATGCCAGAGCCCTGGCCGCTCCCGCAATGTGGAATTTCGAGCCGCCATCATGGAAGGGCCTGAACGCCACCCACATGATTCTGGCGGCGGATCGCGGTGAGATTGATGCTTTGTGGCAGAGCGGCGGCAATTTCAAGCACACCCTTCCCGAGCCGCAGACGGTTGCACGCGCGCTGGGCAGAATCAGCCTACGAATCCATCAGGACATCGTGGTCAATCCTGCCATGCTGGCCGACCCGGCAGAGACTGTGGTTCTGTTCCCGTCGCGCACCCGCTATGAACAGCGCGGCGGCGGTACCGAGACCAGTACCGAACGGCGAATCATTTACAGCCCGGAGATTCCCGGCCCGCGCATCCCGGAAACCAAAGACGAATGGGAGATTCCAGTATTGGTGGCTCGGGCGGTAAAGCCCGATCCAGAAAACGCATCGTTTCCCTGGCAGGACACGCAGGACATTCGCAACGAGATTGATCGCGTCTGCCCAACTTACAACGGAATCGCCGGCCTTCGCAAGAAAGGCGACAACGTGCAATACGGCGGACGCCATTTACTGGTGGACCACTGCCCGACTCCCGACGGCAAAGGACATTTCACCGCCGTCGAGCTGCCGGAAGATAACATCCCGAACGGGCAGTTCCTGTTATCGACTCGCCGCGGCAAACAGTTCAATAGCATCATCAATGCCGACCTTGATCCCATCACCGGGGCACGTCGCGACGACATTCTTATGGCGCCGGAAGATGCGAAGAAGTTGGGACTCCATACCGGCGACGCGATCACGCTGCGCAATGAGCTGGGCGAATTCCACGGACGCGTTCGCATCGACCGGATTAAGCCCGGTTGCTTACAAGCTCACTGGCCCGAGGCCAATGTACTTATTCCTTCAGGGCGGCTCGATCCTAGCGGCATTCCTGATTACAACGCGACGGTTGAGATCCTTGGTGGGAATTGCCTTGTGACCGAACCGACGGAAGTAGCGGCCGAAGTAGGTAGCCCGAATTCGTCCCCAGGAGCCGCAACTTTTGCCACGCCATGAGGTTTGTAGCTGTACTGGACGAAAATTCCGCAGCCTTGCCGAGGAGAACATGGTTTGTTATTCGCGGTGCGGCCAATTCTATGGTTGAATGACGCTGGATAGATCCGGTAGGCGACTGAACCTAAAGCAGTTAGGGCGCCCAACATGGAGAAATGTGAACTCTCTGCGTCCAACCCCACACGCCTGTGGGACATCCAAATTCGTACCCATATTCACGGAGAAGAAAGTGAAAAAACTACCCGTCGTTTTCTTCGCAATAGCAACTTGTCTGCTGGCCTCGACCGCCATGGCTCAACAGTTTGATGTGGCCTTTGGCGTCGGCACCATTACATCTTCGTCCGGGAAGACGGTGAATGGTCTCTTTTTCCCATCCGATACCGGCGGCGCATACCCGGGATTCAGTGCCGACTTTCTGCTGCACCATCGCTTTGGGGTTGAGGGTGAGCTTTCCTGGAGAGCAACCCAGAATCTATACGGAGGGTTTCAGCCCTATCGCCCAATATTCTACGCGTTCCATGCCCTGTGGGCGCCAAAGCTCAGCAAGAATCTTACCGCTGAACTGTTAGCCGGAATTGGCGGCGAAGACGTCCGGTTCTACGGGTACACCAACTGCAACAACTTCTTCGGCTGTACGACCTACGCCAGCAGCAATCACTTCATGGGCTCGTTCGGTGGAGGCATTCGCGCTTACGTCTGGCATAACGTCTTTGTTCGCCCTGAAGTGAGGCTCTACCTGATCAACAACAATGCGGAGTTCAGCTCGAACACGGTGGTGCGCTACGGCGGGTCGCTAGGCTACAGCTTCGGCGGCCGGTAGCACTTTCGTTTTAGGCTTGGCGGAGGATGTAGCTAATTGAACTGCGATCCATTCCCCGGTAAGCACGACGCGATGGAAATCGGCATAGGGGGAGTGGTCACCCACTCTCCCCTGCCACACCACCGTACATGCGGGTCCGCATACGGCGGTTCAGTTCGGTTGAGCTAGAGCAACCTCCAGCAACCGAGGAAGACCGAGCGAAT
>JBOGLG010000055.1:0-8148 GCA_050745985.1 Terriglobales bacterium
GAAGAAGAGCGCACGAGCGGGACGCTCGCGCCTACACGAACCGCGCCTACACGAACGCCTCTTTGTTCACCACATAGGGCATCTTGGTTATATCGCCGCCGTAGTTGCCCTCGAGCACGTCGATCACCCCTTGCACTGCGCGTCCTGCCATGCCCTGGTCAGGATCGGGAGAGAGCCGAGTGATGCGGCCGGCGCTGGCGAAGTGGGGATACAGACGGCAGCGGTCTTCGATCGCAGGGTCACGCAATGGCGAGTCCGCCGGCAACGGCTCTTTTTCGTAAACATCCAGCGCCGCGCCCGCAATCCAGTTCTCCCGCAGCGCCTTCGCCAGGGCAGCCTCCTCTACCACGGGTCCGCGCGAAGTGTTCACCAGAAATGCAGTCGGTTTCATCCGGCGCAGGGTGCGTTCGTTGAACAGATGGTACGTGGGCGCCGGACTCTCGCCTTCGCGCAGCAGCGGCACATGCACGCTGACGAAATCCGCCTGGCCCAGTGCCTCGTCCACACTCACGTACTTGATCCAGTTCTTCGTTCTTGAAATGCCCCTGGCATGGCGCAGGTCCATGTTCTCCTGGATCGCCTTCACGTAGTCATGGTTCTGGTAGGCCGGGTCGTAGCACAGGATATTCATGTCGAACCCGGCGCATTTCTTGATCATGGCCAGGCCAATCCGGCCGGTGCCAATGATGGCGATCGTCTTTCCGGTCACTTCGTCGCCCAGAAACGGCAGATACGGATGCCAGTACCCCCACTTGTTGTCCCGGGTCAGGTGTTCCGCGCTCCACAATTTTCGGGCCAGGGCTCCCAACATGAAAAATGCGAATTCCGCGGTGGCCTCGGTAAGTACGTCCGCCGTGTTGGTGAAGGGAATCTTGTAGCGGTTGGCGTCGGCGCGGTTGATGTTGTCGAAGCCCACGGCAAACTGGGCCACAACTTTCAATTTCCCCTTGCCGGCTTCAAATATTTCGGCGTCAACGGAATCGCGCAGGGTTGTGATCAGGCCGTCAATGCCGGATTTTACCTTCTCTACGATCAGGCTTTTCGGCGGCGCTTCCGGTTTGGGATAGATCTCGACTTCATAGCCCCGTTGTCGCAACAAGTCAATGGCATCGCCGATGTCGCAGGTCGCAAAAATACGAAATGTCTTGGCCATGGCTGTCTCTGGTTGGAACTCTTGCAGATATCGATATTAACCTACAATCGATCAGGGATTTCAGAATGCCCGCGCTGTGTCCTAAAAGCGCTTTTGCGTCCTTTGCGGTCGTCTTTGCGCCCTTCGCGGTTATACGTTCGACCTCGCTGGCATTGTCCAAAATCTTGAACCGCTAAGGACGCAAAGATGGACCGCAAAGGACGCAAACAACCCCGCACGGTTGAACTGGCTTCTAGCCCTTGAACTGCCAGCGCGTGGCGCTGCCCACGAAATTCTTCTCATACAATCCGAAGACCAGACGCGGGCGAACTGCAAATACTGGTTCTTTCATTGCGAGAATGTCTTTCTCCATCCCCGCCATGTCGAAGTGATATTTCGGCTGGTATTTCTTAAGGAACTCCCGGCGCACGGTCACCTTCGCGATCTCGGCCACGCCTTCGACGATGACCGCTTCCTCCGCGTGTTCGGTAGAAACCACGCAGTGCCGATTCTCCGCCAGATTCCGGGCCTTGCGCGACTGCCGTCCCGTGCTGAACAGGAAAGCCCCTCCAAGCCACAGTCCCCAGACCACCATGGTGTGTGGCGACCCATCGGGTTTGACCGTGGTGATCCAGTAGTTGTGACTTTTTCGCAGGCGCTGCTCGGCCCACTTCCAGGGCAGCAGGCCTTTCTTGCTCTCCGGCAGTCCGTAGCCAGGCATAAGCGGACGGGTGGGTTTGGGTGCCTTCGTCTTGCGCACTTTTGCCATGATGATCTGCTTTCGCTAAGGTTTCTGCGTGGGGCGGAGCAGCACCTCGCTGACGAACGATTGCGGCTCCTGCGTTACCAGCATCGCGACCACATGGGCAACGTCTTCCGGCTGCAACATCTTTTTCGGATCTTTACCCTGGTGCGGACTCAGGTCCGTGTTCACGGATCCAGGACACACCACGGACACCCGGATGTTGTGGCCGCGAAGTTCTTCCGCCACCGAATAGCTTAGTCCGTTCAGCCCCCATTTCGATGCGGCGTAGGCGGCGCCATTCGGCAGAGCGTTCTTTCCCGCCAGGGAAGAGATGTTGACGATATGTCCATAGCGAGCACGAATCATCATAGGAGCGAAACTGCGCATGCAGTAATAGACGCCGCGCAGGTTGGTGTTCATGACCTGCTCCCAGGATTGGGGCGACATCTGGTGCAGGGGGCCGGCAAAGCTGCCGACTCCGGCGTTGTTTACCAGGATGTCAGCGCGGCCTGACTTGCGCTCGACTAGAGCGGCCAGCGCCTCAACCGAGGCCAGATCGGTCACGTCGCACTCGGCGATTTCAGCTTCACCGCCCGCCTCGACGATCGCCGCCGCCGTGCCCTCGAGCGGCGCTCGGCGGCGTCCGCAAAGAAACGTGAGCGCTCCCATCCGGGCCAGCCGGCGGGCGATTGCCGCCCCGATCCCCCCGCCCGCTCCTGTGACAATTGCCAGCTGCCCTTGCAGTTCAGGTTCGCTTAATCTGGCCATAACCAGCACCCTCCCTGACGCCCGTGGTCCCCTTTTCGGACCCGACGGATGCGCCCTTGCCCGCATCTTACAGGATGAGATAACGGAGGGTTGTAAAGACGAACTTGCCTTAGGCGTGACACATACTTATAATCCGCCTCACCGGAAATGCTGCCGCGGGCTTGTAGACGCTTACAGAAACTGGCCGCTTCTTTCCGGAGCCTGTCGGGCTGGATACTTGTGCCGCCTGTGCTCTAGCAAGACCTGGGTGGGCTGACTTGGGTAAATACCTGGGTGTTGTCGCCGTTTTTCCCGAATATTCTAAGGAGCGATTCGAATGAAGACGAGTCTAGTGGCGCTTCTGTTGGTGTTGGCTAACCTGGCATCGGGTCAGAATGCTGCAGCGCCGCAACCGCAGGCGTCCCCGTCACAGCCGGCCAGCCAGAAGAAGGAAATCAAGGATCCCGCCGAATACAACGCCTATGTCGGAGCGGTGCAGCAGACTGACCCCGCGGCCAAAATTAGCGGCCTGGAAGCCTTCCTCACGCAGTATCCCAACAGCGTCATGAAGGAAGATGCGCTGGAATTGCTGATGGGAACCTATCAGCAGGCGAACAACCAGGCCAAGGTTATCGACACTGCGAATCGACTCCTGGCGGCGAACCCAAACAACGCGCGCGCTCTCGTGCTGCTGGCCTACAACGAGAGGGCCACCCAAAAGTGGGCGGATGCCAAACAGCATGCCGAACGCGGTTTGCAGGCCCTCGACAAGATGCCCAAGGCGGAGAACGTTTCACAAGCGGACTTCGATAAGCAAAAGGTGCAGTTGGCCGCATTGCTGAACAGCGTCGCGGGCTTTTCTGCCCTGCAACTGAAGGACTATGCTGAAGCCCAAAAGTATTTGCGTCCGGCCGTCGAAGCGGATCCGCACAACGTTGAGAACGTCTATCCTCTGGCGCTCGCCTATCTGACCGCCGCACCGCCCGATGAAGTGAACGGGCTCTTTTTCATCGCCCGCGCCGCCAATCTGGTCAATGATCCAAAGGCTAAGGATTCGATCATTAAGTTTGGACGCAGCCGGTACATGCAGTATCACGGCACCGACCAGGGTTGGGACGACTTGCTGACTCAAACCAAAACCACGCCGCTGCCGCCCACTGGCTTTACCGTTACCAAATACGTTCCTCCCACGCCGCAGGAGCAAGCCGCTGATCTGGTCAAGACCAAGAAGCCGGAAGAGATGAGTTTTGCCGAGTGGGAACTGGTTCTGTCGGTGGGAGCGCAGGCCGACCAGGATACAGTGTGGAATTCGCTCAAGGGCAAAAACCTGCAGATGGCCGAAGTACAGGTCATCGGGTCGTCGCCGACCAAGCTGGAGTTGGCGGCCAGCGTGGACGATATAGACAAGAAGCGTGCCGACATCGAGCTTTCGTTCCCGGCGGCCATTCCGGCCAGGATGGTTCCGAAGGAGGGAGACAAGATCAATTTTGAAGGCACGCCGGTCTCTTACACTTCCAGTCCGTTTGTGATGGTCATGGAAAAAGGCGCGCTATTGACCAAGGCCGCTCCCGCGCCAGCACGAAAGCCGCCGGTGCACAGAAAGCCTCACTAGATTCCGCCGGATACACAAATCAAGGCAGCCCTCACGGGCTGCCTTGATTTTTGGAAGAAGCACGAATTTCTTTCAACAGAGCGAGGGCGTCCTCAACCGGGCTGGATGACGGGACCGCCTGGGGGCGATGATGCCCGTGCTCCAGCATTGATTCCTGCCAGTGTTTAGCGCACGACTTTCTTCTCGTAGCCAACCGGTCGGGCACTGCGGGGTGGACGCCTGACTCCATCGCGCAGCTGCCGTACGTCGATCTTGAGCTCTGAAATGGTGCGGCTCAAGGTGTTGCGGTGCATGCCCAGTTCGCGCGCGGCGCGGCATTGGTTGCCTTTGTTCTCCTGAAGAACCGTCAGGATGAATTTCTTTTTGAATTCGCGCACGGCCTCGGAATAGAGAATATTACTCCGATACATCTGCATAATAAGGGCTTCGAGCTGATCTCTCACGGCATCTCTCTTTCTGCGCGACGAATCGCTGGCCTAAAAAGCTGCCTGTTCGCCAATCAATCTTGCCGACTTTCTACTTGGCCGGAGTCTGAGGCGGTACGGCGCCGCCAGGGACCGTCTGCGGCATACGGCGCAGCAAATCCAGCCCCTGATAAAACCGTGCCCGCAGTTCCGCCGGGGCGACCCAGATGGCAGCCCGCCCCACGGCCTGAAAATATGGAGCCCACTCCGAACCTGCCAGCCACCTCGAAGTCGGCGTAAACGCGGTCATGCTCACCGCAATCACCGCCACAATGAGGCAACCGCGCAAGAACCCCAACGCCCCGCCCAGAAGCCGGTCCACAAACCTGAGACCGGATTCCTTCATCACCCAGCGGGCCGTCCGTCCCGCCACCCCGGCGGCCACCGCGACTGCGAAAAAGATAATCAGGAAACCCGCACTCTCGGCCACCCAGGCCGATTTCAGATATTTTTCCAACCAACCTGCCACCCGCTGATATTGCCACGCCGCTAGCAGGTACCCGGCCACCAGGCCCGCCAGGTGAAAGCCTTCCTGAAAAAATCCCGAGTATGCTGCCTGCACGGTGGACAGCAGCACCACCGCGAGGATGGCCCAATCCGCACCGTTCATGCCAGCTTCCTGTGGTCCACACCGCGGTTAAACATCCAGCTCAAGTCCTGTGAGCCGGCGGTAAGCCTCCACATATTTTTCGCTGGTCCTCTGCGCCACTTCGACCGGAAGAGCTGGCGCTGGTGGTTGCTTGTTCCACCGAATTTCCTCCAGATAGTCCCGCACGTACTGCTTGTCGAACGATTCCTGTGCTCGCCCGGGGCCGTATTTGTCCGCCGGCCAGAAGCGGGAAGAGTCCGGAGTAAGCACCTCGTCCGCCAAGGTGATGCCCTGCGGAGTGCGCCCAAACTCGAACTTGGTGTCGGCGATGATAATGCCTTTTTGCCGCGCGTAATCCGCGGCCTTTACATAAATCGCCAAAGTGAGGTCGCGCAGCTGCTGGCTTAATTCCACTCCCACCAGCTTGGCCATTTCGGCCAAGGAAATATTCTGGTCATGACCGCTGGCGGCCTTGGTCGAAGGCGTGAAGATAGGCTCCGGCAGCCGATCTGACTCGCGCAGATTTTTGGGTAGCTCCAGGCCGCAAACCCGGCCCGTGGCCTTGTACTCTTTCCACGCTGATCCCGAGATATAGCCACGCACCACGCATTCCACGGGGAACATGTCCGCCCGCGCCACGATCATGGAGCGGCCGCGTAACCGGTCGGCGTACTTCTGCAGCGTTGCCGGATATTGGCTTACGTCGGCGGTAAGAAGGTGGTTGGGCACCAGGTCGCGAAGAAAATCGAACCAGAAAAGCGAAAGTTGCGTGAGCACCCGGCCCTTGTGCGGGATGCCGGTAGCGAGCACGTAATCAAACGCGGAAATACGATCGGTGGCAACGAACAGCAAACGGTTCTCATCCAGGTTGTAGACGTCACGCACCTTGCCGCTGGCGTGCAGTCTCAGTTCGGGGAAGTCGGTCTGCAACAAAACGGAGTCGAGAAGTTCAGGGCTCATGAGTGAAATTCTACAGGCAGAAATCGTCGCGTATTCTAGTCCTAAAGAAATTTTTGTCAACGGCCTGTCTTCCGGTCTTTCACGCCCAACCGGCATCGGCCAGTGCAATTTGGTTGACATGGCCACGGGGCGATGAGATTGCCCGCCAGTCAAGGCTTTCGGGGCGTACGGATTGTGGAAAAACTGAGGATGCCTGTGCAAGGCTGGGAGCAGGGAAGCGGAGCCGCGGCGATGGTCGACACCACTGCGCTATACTGAAGTTGCGATGGTGGCGGACCCTCAAAAGACGTTCTACCTGGAAGTCTTTGGCTGCCAGATGAACGTCCACGATTCGGAGAAGGTCGTCGGCACGCTCCTGGCCCAGGGATACCGGCAGGTTCCCACCGTGGAAGAGGCCGGGCTGATCCTCTACAACACTTGTTCGATTCGGGATAAAGCCGAGCAGAAGGTCTTTCACCGACTGGCCGACTACAAGAAGCTGCAGAAACAAGGCAAGCGCTTTGGCGTGCTGGGCTGCGTAGCGCAACAGGAAGGCGAGAATATTTTCGAGCGCGCTCCCCACGTGTCCCTGGTTTGCGGTTCCGCCTCGTATCGCAATCTGCCGCAGATGCTGGTGCAACTCGAGGCAGGGAAGCAGCGGATCACCGGTCTGGACGACCGCGAGACCGACGAATGCTTTGAGACCGAATTTACCGCCCGCACCAACCCGCACCGCGGCTATCTCACCATCATCGAGGGCTGTGACAAATTCTGCGCCTACTGCGTGGTCCCCTTTACCCGCGGTAAGGAGCGCAGCCGCACCTCGGATTCCGTGCTGGCGGAAGCCCGACGCATGGCCGATCTGGGCTATACCGAAGTCCAGCTTCTCGGCCAGAACGTGAACTCCTACCACGATCCTTCCGGAAAGAAAACCTTCGCCGAACTTCTGGCTGCGGTGGGCGAGCTTCCCGGCATCAGGAGAGTGCGGTTCACGACCTCGCACCCCCGGGATTTCGGACGTGACATTGTCCAGGCCATCGATTCGGTTTCCAGCCTTTGCGACCACGTGCATCTGCCCGTCCAGAGCGGCTCCGACCGGGTGCTCGATGCCATGCAGCGGCTCTACACCCGGGAGCAGTACCTGGAGCGCATTGCCTGGATCAAGGCGGCCAAGCGGGAAATTAGTATTACTTCAGATATGATCGTCGGCTTTCCGGGCGAAACCCAGGCCGATTTTGAGCAGACTTTGTCGCTGTTGGATGAAGTGGAGTACGACAGCATATTCTGTTTCAAGTATTCGCCTCGTCCGAATACGCCGTCCCTGCTCCTGGAAGATGCGATTCCGGATGCGGAGAAAGCCCGTCGGCTGACCATCTTGCAGGAGAAACAGCGGGAGATTCAGAGGCGTCGCTATCAGCGCCACGTGGGGCAGATTCTTGAGGTCATGGTTGAAGGCAAGAACGAAGCCCGGGGACAATGGATTGGGCGCACTTCGCAGAACAAGACCTTGAATTTCACCACCCCGCAGGGCGTGGTTCCGGAAACGGGCAGCTATATTCCCGTGGTTACCACCGGATGCTTTCCCAACAGCCTGTTGGGCGAAATGGTGATATAAGGAGCACAGAAGAGATGATTTCAGATCATAGATTTCAGATTGGTTTGAGCCTGAAATCTGCAATCTGAAATGGATGTTTGCCCCGGGGGGCCACGATGGAAGTCGAAATGAAAATTCGCGGGCTCATGATGGATCCAGTCACCAACATGCCCATCGTGATCCTGAAAGACACCAGCGGCGATGCCGTTCTCCCCATCTGGGTGGGGATTTACGAGGCCAACGCGATCGCGCTCGAGATCGAAAAAGTCAGCACGCCCCGCCCCATGACTCACGACCTGATCAAGAATGTGCTGGTCGGCTTGGAC
>JBOGLG010000056.1:0-135464 GCA_050745985.1 Terriglobales bacterium
GTACCAGGTTTCGCCGGCCAGGCAAAAAAGAAATGCTGCCCCAGCAATCAAAGGGAAGCGCATGCGACGGTCATGGATGATCCAGGGCAACGCCAGCAGCCCGATGCTCTGAGTGGCGCCGAAGAAAAACCCCCACGCCATCAGGAATCTCATCCCCTTGAATTCCAGAAAACCCTTAAGGGTGCGTTTCCACTGGTAGTCGCGAAAGTCTCCCTCGTACAGCTTGCGCATGACTTCATGGCGATAGTTGGGTTCGGGGCTGGCCTTCTGCCAGAGAAATGGCGGCGCATAGGCGTACGTCGCCTCATAGACCTGATAAGGCATCACTAGCGCATGGCCGGTCACACGATAGTTGTAATAACCCATGGCGGCCGCCGCGAGACTCAGTACCAGCGCAACCGGCGCCACCACCCGGGAAAGGGAAGTCGCGAGCGGGGGGCGTCGTGGCCCTGCCAGCCATACCAGCATTGCAACCGCAAATGGAATGCTGAAGACGAGTCCTTCATAGGGGCGGCTGGTTCCGAGCACCACCAGTCCCAGGCCCATCACGAACGCGCCCCGCGGGCGGAAACGGCGCTTGATGCGGGGCCAGGCTCCAAGCACCAGCGCGCCGCCTAGGGCAACCACGGAGGCGCACCAGTACTCATTCATCCAGTAGCTCAAGATTCCGAGCCGCAATACCGCTAGCACACCGCCCAGCAATGCCCAGGGAGGTGGTACCCAGCCTTGCAGCATCCAGCAGAGCGCGGAACACATGAGGGCTGTGACCAGCAGTTGCCCGATCCAGGGATTTCCCAGGCGTTCCCCAATGGCTAGCACGACGCCTTCCGCCGGCGGATACTTCGACATATACGTCGGCTGTTGAATGACGTGGAAAGTTTCAAAGTGCATCCACATGGGATGTGAGGGATTGGTCAATCGTGCATGTGCGAAGGTGTCGGCAGCGAGCAGGTAGCTGAACTCGTCAGGCCAGGCGGGTTGAGGAATCCCGAGCACTGGAATCAGCGCCGTGCGAAGCAACAAGGTCGCCACTCCGACGGCAACCACGGAAAGCGCTTTTCTACGAGCAAGCTTGCAGAACCAACGCTCGGCGATCTGCAACACCGGCGATGGCAGTTTCGGCCGCGGTCGCAGAAAAACCAGAGCAAACACCGCAAGGACCAAGGCGAGTTCAACCAGGGGAATTGCCCAGATCGCCAGCCAGTAAACTCGCGGCATGGTCAGGAAGTCTCCCGCTGGCAGGCTGTCGTTAGATATGGGGAAGGAGCTCTGGATGTCATCGCCATTCGCCGGACAGAACAGCCAAGATTACATTAAAATCAGCCACGGTACAGGATGCCAAAACTCCTTCGAGTTTTCGTCTGGTTGACTGTCGCTGCTGTCGGCGCCGCCTCCGTGGCTACCATCGCTTTGCATCGCGGCGAGCAGATCAACGCTATGTGGCTGGTGCTGGCGGCAGTTTGCACTTACACCATTGGCTACCGTTTCTACAGCAAATTCATTTCCTGCAAGGTGCTCGCGCTGAATGCTCAACGGGCCACGCCGGCCGAGCGCCTGGACAACGGCCGCGACTTTGTCCCGACCAACAAATGGGTCGTCTTCGGCCATCACTTTGCCGCCATCGCCGGCCCCGGTCCGTTGATCGGTCCGGTGCTGGCGGCACAATTCGGTTATCTTCCGGGCACAATCTGGATCCTCGCCGGCGCCGTCCTCGGCGGCTGCGTGCAGGATTTCGTTATCCTGCTGTTTTCGGTGCGGCGCGATGGAAAGTCGCTGACCGAAATGGCGCGCGAAGAAATTGGGCGCATGGGTGGGTTCGTCGCCTACCTTGCGGTGCTGAGCATCATTGTGATCCTGTTGGGCGCTGGGGCATTGATCGTGGTGAATGCCCTCAAGTCGAGCCCGTGGGGCGTGTTTACCATCGCCATGACCATTCCCATTGCAGTGCTGATGGGTTTCTATGTGCGCCGGCTGAGACCGGGAAAAGTGCTGGAGAGTTCCGCGCTGGGCTTTGTCTTGGTGGTCCTGGCCATTCTCGTGGGCCAGTGGGTCTCCCAGAATGCGACCGTGGCCCCCTGGTTCACGTTCACCGCTCCCGCGCTCGCCATCCTGATCATCATTTATGGATACGCTGCTTCGGCCTTGCCGGTGTGGTTGCTTTTGGCGCCGCGGGATTACCTGAGCACCTTCGTGAAGTTGGGGACCATCGGATTGCTGGCCATCGGAAGCATTCTCTGGCGTCCCACGCTCCACATGCCGCCGTTGACGCGGTTCGTGGATGGAAACGGGCCAATCTTCGCCGGCAATATCTTCCCATTCGCATTTATCACCATCGCCTGCGGAGCCATCAGCGGATTCCATTCTCTGATCTCCAGCGGCACGACGCCGAAGCTCATCCGGCGCGAGACCGAGACCCGCATGGTAGGTTACGGAGCCATGATGGCCGAATCGCTGGTGGCCATTATGGCGACCATCGCGGCCTGTGTACTGCAACCGGGAACCTACTTTGCCATCAATAGCCCGGCGGGGATCGTCGGCAAGACCGCGGACGCCGCCGCGGCCACCATCAGCGGTTGGGGATTTCCAGTCACTGCCGGCGGCATGCACGCGTTGGCCCAGGCGGTTGGCGAACAGACGCTCTTTAATCGCACCGGCGGTGCTCCCGCGTTCGCCGTGGGGATGGCGCAGATTTTTTCCAACAGCCTGGGTGGACAGGCGGTGATGGCCATCTGGTATCACTTCGCCATCATGTTTGAGGCGCTGTTTATTCTCACCGTGCTCGACGCCGGCACCCGCGTGGGCCGCTTCATGGTGCAGGATGCCCTCGGCCACCTCTGGAAGCCTCTGGGCCGCACCAGTTGGTATCCATCGATTCTCGGAACCAGCGCCTTGATCGTCGGTGCTTGGGGGTGTTTTCTTTGGCAGGGAGTCAAAGACCCGCTGGGCGGAATCAACTCGCTGTGGCCTCTGTTCGGCATCGCCAACCAACTGCTGGCGACGGTGGCCCTATGCGTGGCGACGACCATTATCGTGAAGACGCACAAAGCCCGCTACGCGGCGGTGACCTTGGCTCCGCTGGCCTGGCTGGTCGCAGTGACCTTTACCGCGTCGTGGCACAAGATATTTGATGCGAATCCGCGCGTTGGATTTCTCGCCCACGCCAGACAGTTGGCAGCAGGAGTTCCAAGCCACGAAATTTCAAGGTTGATCTTCAATGACCGCCTGGACGCGGTAGTTACGGGAGTTCTGGTCTCGCTGGTTACGCTGATCCTGCTGGAGTCGGCATGGCTCTGGCTGCGGGTGCTTTCAGGAAGCAAGCGCGCCGAGATGCGGGAGTCGCCGTTCGTGATGACCCGGTTTGCCGAGGGACAGGGATGAACATCTCAGCCCGGCTCGCGCACATCGCCGCACTATTACTCGGCTGCCTCAGGGAAATCTTCGACGAATCTGCCTACCTGCGGTTCCTGCGCCGGCGCCGGATACCGTGCTCCCGTGAGGCCTACGCGGAGTTTTGCCGGGAACAGGTGACAGTCAAATCGCGCAACCCTCGCTGCTGCTGAGATTTTCTCTGCGCTCTCGTTTCTGTTCTCCGCGAGCTTTGCGATTTAAGACTTTGGTGTTCGGCCAGGGCGCAGAGGGTCACCTCACTCGATAGCTGGCTGCTGAACTCCGGAAGCAGTACACTGCTCGCAATGCGTGTGCTCGGTATTGACTGCGGGACTCAATATACCGGATACGGAGTCATCGAACTCTGCGTTGATGGGCACTTGTCATGTCTAACCTGCGGGGCCATTAAGCTTTCAGCTCGTCAGCCGCTTCCGACCAAGTTGGCTACCATCTTCAGCCGCCTGAGCCTGATTATTACCGAGCACCGGCCCGACGAAGTTGCCATCGAAGACGTTTTCTACGCGCTGAACGTGAAGTCCGCTTTCAAGCTCGGACAGGTTCGGGGCGTGGCCATGCTGGCGGCATCTTCGGCCGGCCTCACTGTCGCCGAGTATGCCCCGCTCAGCGTCAAATCAGCCGTGGTCGGCTACGGCCGGGCGGAGAAGCATCAAGTGCAACATATGGTTCAGCAACTGCTGAACCTTCCCGAGCTTCCTCAACCCCCTGACGCCGCCGATGCCCTGGCCATCGCCATTTGCCATCTTCACACGGCTGCTACCCTGCGCAGCCAACGTGCCGCGATGTGATCACCTTCCTTCGTTTTTTGGCATAATCTTTATGCATGGGTTTGTGGATCGCAGACAGGATGCGTATCAGGAGCCTTCGAGCATATTGGACAGCCGGTTTAGCCCTGCGTGCAGGGCTGGCGATCGGCATGGCTTGCATGTTGATCGGCGAGGTCGTCGCTGCCCAGCACGCGGCCGTTCCCACGGTGGCCTTCACCTGTGATTTTCCCGGATCGAACCCGTCCAACTACGGTCTATCGGTCACTCTTGACGGCCTGGCTTCCTACATTTCCGATGGGAAAATTACGAAGGATGTTGTACCCGACGCAGCGGGCGCACCGGAACCACCGTTTCGAAGGGATTTCAGGCTCTCGCCGGCCACTACGTCTCGCATTTTCGAACTGGCAAAGAGAGCGCACTATTTTGAAGGCAACATCGATTCGAAGAAAAAGAACATCGCCGCTACCGGCGACAAAACCCTCAGCTATCGTGACGCCCAAAAGGCCAATGTCGCCAGCTATAACTATTCCCCGGTTCCCGCCGTGCAAGAACTCACCGCGCTTTTTCAAGACCTCTCATCTGTGGTGGAGTTTGACCGTCGCCTGGAATATGAATATCGCTACCAGAAACTGGCGCTGGACGAAGAAATGAAGAGCATGGAGAATTCGACCCTGCAGGACGTGGGGCCGGACCTGCCCGCCGCCGCCCCCATGCTCCAGAAGATCCTCGACGATCCCTCCGTGATCAATCCCGTCCGCGCACGCGCCCAGCGCCTGTTGCAGCACGCGGCCGGCGGCAAGTAGCAATTTCCGGAACCTGGAAATCCTTGACAACCTGCGGCCCCGCCTGTGTTCTAATTGCCTCAGGTCGTTCCTCCGTCGGGGGTGTCTGGTGCGCAAGCTGAGTTTCCTTTCCAGTCCACTAGCGTTAGCCACTGTCTGCTTACTTCTACCCGTTTCTGCGCTGGCCGATTCCCAGGCCCGAGTAGTGCGCCTCAGTGACGCAGAGGGTGATGTCCTCATCGATCGCAATACAGGACAAGGCTATGAGAAGGCGTTCCTGAACTTGCCTCTCGTTCAGGGGATGAAAATCCAGACGGGAAAGGACGGCCGCGCTGGGCTGGAATTGGAGGATGGGAGCACACTGCGGCTTACCCCAGACTCTGTGCTCGAGATTCCACAGCTTTCACTTCGCGACTCGGGTGCGAAAGTTTCATTCTTTCATCTGCAGGAAGGTCTTGCTTACGTCAACTTTCTAGGCGCCAAAGATAGTGAGCTGACGCTCACCTTTGCGCACGAAACGATTGCGATCCATCAGCCCACGCACCTTCGCATCGACATGGGTGACACAGTTGCTAAGGTAGCGGTCTTCAAAGGGGATGTACAGATTGTTGCGCCATCCGGAAGCGTGGAGGTTGGCAAAGGCAAGACGGCGAATTTTGATTTGACCAACAACCACCAGGAGCTGGTGTCGAAGATCGGAGACGAGCCCTACGATTCATGGGACAAGCAGCAGTCCCAGTACCAGCAGGACTACAGCAGCAAGTCCTACGCGAATTATTCTCCGTATCAATATGGTACCAGCGATCTTAACTACTACGGCAATTTCTTCAGCGTGTCCGGCTACGGAAGCGTTTGGCAGCCTTATTTTGCGGGGGCGGGCTGGGATCCATTCATGAACGGCGCCTGGGCCTTTAACCCTGGATTCGGGTATGGCTGGGTTTCGTCCTATCCCTGGGGCTGGACTCCATATCACTACGGTTCGTGGGTTTTCATCCCCTCCAATGGGTGGGTTTGGCAGCCGGGCGGCGCATGGATGGGATGGAATACGGTGCCGGTCGTGGTACATCCTCCAGGGCACTTTGTCGGACCGAAACCTCCAGTTGCGCCAGGTCTGCGCTTGCAGGCCGTGAAACAGGGTCCATTCGTTACTCAAGTAGGAAAGCACGCCGATCACGTACAGATTCCGGCGAATTCCGCCGGATTGGGAATCCCGCGCGGAAGCGTAATGGACCTGCGCGATTTATCCCATACCGTGCGAAACAAGGGATTCGCCACTGCCCCCATGCACAGAGGACCGAGCGGCTACTCCAGTTGGTGGTACATCGGAAATCAAGGGCAAAGAGGCAGCTTCGAGGGCGCCCGCGGCGGCGTTGGTCCGGCGGCAATGGGCCGCCCCGGTGGCGTCAGCCGTTCTGGTGCGCATTCCGGCGCACATCGGTAAGTTTCCGGTGCGGTGTCCTCGCCGGGCGTCGGCGGGGGCTGGCCCTACTCTTTCGGCTTAGCTGCTTCCGCTTTCTGCGGCTTCTTGAAGTCTTCCGTCCACGGCGGCACCACTCCGATCATGCGTGCGTAGGCGATCGACTGCCCCAGATGTTCTGCCCCATGCCGGACGATAAAAATCAGCACGCCGCGTTCCGTGTTCTTCCCGCCGAACCAGTCGAAACTCTTTTCCAGGTCGGAATCGGGCATGGCCGTGATCGCCTTGCGCGCATGGGCGTACGACTCTTTCAGAGTAGCGATCACTCTGGTTTTGTCGGTGGTCGACTTTTCCAGATTCTTAAGGTCGATTCCTTCCGGCGGCGGCGTGCCCACAAGTTTATAGAGGTTGTAATTGGCGGTCGAAACGTGCAGAAAGACTTCCGCCACCGAACGCACGTCCGGCGCGGGACGCCAGGTGTACTTCTCCGCGGGGATCGCCTCCGCCAGGCGCTCGAACTTGTTTGCCTGAATCATGACTTCAGCCAGCACTTCCGAACGATAGCCGGTGACACCCGGAGTTCCGTCTTTGTAAGGGTTGACCTGGGCGGCAGCGGGCCACCCGGGCAGGACGAGGGCAAGCAAAACCAGCGATCCCAGCACAGTCCTCATGTGAGCAGTACCTCTTTCTATTTCTTGCCTGCGGCCGCAGCTTCGTCTTTCAGATACGCGGCGCTAAGCGTGCCTTTCCCCTTCGCGATATGCAGCAACGTAGGATAGAACTGAACGAAGGTGGTGTCCACCGCGGCGTGCTGTTCGTGGCACGAATAGCAGGCAGCTTCTTTCGGTACTTGCTTTGCGGTGTCACCCTCGTCGAATCCAAAGAAGGCCCACTTGCCGGGGAATCGCGTTTCATCCTTGACGTGGACTTCCTTGCCCATCAGTTCGGACGTCTGGAAGTGACCGCTCTTGTTGATGGAAGCGTTGCTGCCTGCAACCCGGGCTTCAAGCACTAGCATGGTTTTATCAGGCCAGGTACCGGTCCGAAGGAAGGCTTTGTACGCAGCCGGGTTTACAAACACATTGTCGAACATGGAGTGTCCCATTTTCATGGCGTTCGGCGAATAGCTCATGTCAACCCCCGAGGTCAGGTATATCCACTCGCGATACTGAGCCGGGAAGATTAGTTGGCCATCTGCCGTATAGGTGGGCACTTGCGCCGAAGAAGGAGCCTGGCTCTCCTGCGCCATAGATGTATTTGCAGGCTGTAGCGAAAGTATGGCGACTAAACAGCACAGCAACCGAACACGAAATCTCCCGCTCGTTATTGAATCCATAATTGTCACTCCTGTCGCAGTGCGGTGAAAGGATCAATCAGGGTTGCGCGTCGTGCTGGAACAAAACATGAGAACGCCGTGACTGCAATGAAAAGCAAAGATACCGCTGCGAAAGTCGGGGCATCGGTGGGACTGGTTTCGAACAGCAGCGACGAAAGCAGCCGTCCCACCGCCAACGCTCCCAGCAGTCCCATGGCCGTGCCCGCCAACGCGATCATCAGCCCCTGCTGCACCACCATGGCTACCACCGAACTCTTGGGCTGGCCGAGCGCCATGCGGATCCCCAATTCCCGCGTTCGTTGGCTGACCGAGAGGGCCATGATTCCCACAATCCCGCTGGCGCTGATGATCAAAGCTAGAGCTGCGAAAATGCCGAGGAGAATGGTGGTGACCCGCGGTGAGGCAACCGATTCAGATCGCAGGCGCTCCAGCGTGTTGACTCGGTCTACGGCAAGGTAAGGGTCAACATCATGCAGGGCACTGCGGATCAGGGGAGCAATAGTGTCCGGATCGGCCAGAGTACGAATCACCAGGTTTTGGCCTATTCCGGATTGCTCCGTGGGTGTGTAGAACTCGTCGCGAGCCGGATGCTCCAGACCATACTCACGCGCGTCGCCGATAATGCCAACCACGGTGATCCATGTCTTGCCTTTATCGAAGCTAACCCGCTTGCCGATGGGATCTTCAGTTGGCCAACGGTGGCGGGCCATGACTTGATTGATGATTCCAACCTTGAGATTTTCAGGGCCGTCGTGGTCAGTAAAGGTTCTGCCGCGCAGCAGCGGTTGTCGAATGGTTTCGAAGTAGCCGGGGCTGACGTAAGTGGGATCGACCAACGGCTCCAACTCACCTGTGGATAACGGCCTTCCCTCGATCTGGAAGGCAATGTTGCCCGGCCCGCTGGTCAAACCTACCGGGTTGTAGGGGAAACTGGTAGCCAGGGCGGCAGACTCGACGCCACCCACCGTCCGGATACGCCCCAGAATGTTGTCACCCAGTTCGCGCAACTGCTCCGCCTTGGCGTAATGGGTGAAATCCGGAGTGAACACCATGGTGAGCACGCGGTCCGCATTGAAGCCCGGGTCAACCTGTTGCAGGCGGAGAAAGCTGCGCAAAGTCAGGCCGGCGCCGATCAGCAGCACGAACGAGATCGCGATTTGTACGGTCACCAGCGCGGCGCGGAGCCGCTGCCGCCCCCGGCCGGAGGTCGTCTGCGCACCCGCCTGTTTCAGCGCATCCGATACTTGCACTCCCGAGCACAGCGCCGGAACCAGGCCAAACAGTATTCCTGTCCCGACTGAGACTATGAACGTGAACATCAGGACCGTGCCGTCGATTCGGACTTCGGCCGCCCGCGCGGTGAAGCGTTCGGCAAACCTTACCAGCAGTGAAAGTATGGGAGACGCCAGCAGCAGTCCCACCGCTCCGCCGAATAACGAAAGCATGACCGTTTCGGTGAGCAGTTGGCGGATCAACCGCGTTCGGCTGGCCCCCAGAGCGACCCGCACCGCCAGTTCCCGCTCCCGCTTCAAGAGCCGCGCCAAAAGCAGGTTGGCAACATTCGCGCACGCAATCAGCAGGACGAATCCGGCAGCGCTTAGTAGTACCAGTAGCGTAGTGCGCGCACGGTACGTCAGTTCTTCCTGCAACGGCGACATGGCGGCGGCATAGCCATAGGAACTGGGATAAAACTCCGGATACGAAGCGGCGATCTGCTGGGCGACGGTGGACAGGTCCACGCGAGCGCTTTGCGGCGACACCCCCGGTTTCAAACGGCCGAATACAGTGAGCAGCCGTGCTTCGCGATTCCCGATGGCTGCCGCCGACGAACGGAAAGGGCACTGCACCGTCGGTGTGTAGATATCGTTCTCCGCCGGATATTGCGGAAAGGGCGGCAAGACGCCAATCACGGTATGCGGCTTGTCATTCATACGAAAAGTCTTTCCCACCATGCTCGGATCGCCGCCCTGGCGCTGCCAGTACTGATAGCTCATCACCAGCACCGGATCGGAGTTCGGCGTGTCGTCGGAGGGAAGGAATGTCCTTCCCAGGAGCGGCTTGATGCCCAGCACGTCAAAGAAATTAGCGGAAACCACGCCGGTTTGCACGCGTTCGGCGGAAGCATCCCCCATCAGTAAGAACGGCATACTGTGGTACTCGACCAGCGCATCCAGAGAATGGTTGAAGTCGCGGTAGTCGAAAAGCTCCTTGACGGAAAACGGAACGTCGGCGAGGTGAGCGTGAGTCGCTTGTTGATGCAGGACCACGAGCTGTCCGCCATGCGCATAGGGCAGCGGCCGCAGCAGAACTCCATAGACCATGCTGAAAATGGCGGTGTTGGCGCCGATCCCCAGAGCCAGAGTCAACACCACCAGGGCGGAAAATCCCGGATTGTGGACCAGCATGCGGAAGCCGTAACGCAGGTCTTGTGCCAACACCTCCAACCACGCCCCGGCACGGGCCTCGCGAACCTGCTCCTTCACCTGCTCAACCCCGCCCAATTCAATCCGTGCTGCCCGCCTGGCCTGCTCGCGGTCCATGCCCGCCGCCATTTTTTCTTCGGTCAACATGTCGAGATAGGAAGAGATCTCGCCGTCGAGTTCCTGCTCCTGGCGCTGCTTGTGCCAGAGGTTGCGAAAAAAACTGCCGAGATGAGACATAGGGGTCCCCCTTTAGGCTTCCAGCGCCTGCGCCATGGCCAGGGAAATTCGTCCCCAGCGCTCGGTTTCGGTGGCCAGTTGCTGGCGGCCGATCTTGGTCAGGCGGTAATACTTGGCGCGACGATTGTTTTCCGATTCTCCCCAAATCGCCGTCAGCCAGCCTTCTTCTTCCATGCGATGCAAAGCTGGAAACAGCGAGCCGGGTTTCACCTGGAACGTGCCTCCCGTAATCTGCTCCACCCGCCGGGCGATGCCCAGTCCATGCATTTCTTGCAGCGCCAGGGTCTTCAGGATGAGCAGATCGAGCGTCCCTTGCAGCAACGAAGTTTGTTCCTGAGCCATTGCCATACTCCTATAGACGTTCTGTAGAAAGATAGGTTAGCGTCCTATCGAATGTCAATAGGAGACAAGGAGATAGCGAATCAGCGCACCACTATGCCGGCGTAACCGACTACCATTTCGCGGTCGCCGGAAACATCGCCGGAAGTCGCATACTTGATCAACTCCGCCGAGTTGGCTCCCAGCCGCCGGGCGGCGGTAAGCATGACCGCGGTGGGGCCGACTCCGCACATGCTGATGTCTTCTTTCAAAACCACGTCAAACAACCCATGCGCGTCCAGCGCCAGTATTTGCTCGATCGCCTTATGATCTTTCTCGCGGGTGATGCGGTCGTTTTCATAGTGGTTCATGTCACTGGAGGCAATCATCAGCACCGGTTCGTTTTGTTGCTTGAGCACATCGGCCACGGCATTCCCAAGCTGTTCCAGAACTTCAAACTGGCCAGTCCCGAGAGCAATGGGCACGAAACTGGGCTGCGGAGCGCTCCGCTGCAAGAATGGCAACTGCACCTCGATGGCATGCTCGTGGCGGTGGGCTTCGGAATCTTCGGTGAGCAGAGGGAACTGCTGCTTGAGAGCGCCGGCCAGAGCAGCGTCGATGGGAACCCGGCCGAGCGGGGTTTCCCATGAACCGGCGCTCATAATTGCCAGCGGACGCCCTTTTCCCGTGTGGTTGGGACAAAGTACCAGACACCGCTGCGGAACTTTCGTGGCGTTGTAAACCATCCCGGCAACTGCGCCGGAATAGATGTAACCCGCATGCGGCGCAACACAACCGACAGCCGGTTTCGCGCCTCCGCCGGCCGCCAGAAAAGAGTCCACTTCGTCGAGAAGAGTTTGCTGGTCCAGCGGATAAAAGCGTCCAGCGACAGCGGGATGGCGAATCGGCAGGTTCAAGCCCGCTCCTGATCACCGGGAAATTCGTAAATCAACCAGCGAGCCTCAATGTACTTCCGTGCCCGCTGTGTTTTCAGTTCTTGCCGTCTGGCAGCGCCCGAAACAGCGCGGCCGTCTGCTCCAGCGAAAGCGCCTCGCTGCGCGCATCTGATTGCACTGCCGCTGTCGCCATAGCCGCCCGCAAGGCCTTGCCGTCGTAATAAGCTTTCAGATTGTTCCAGAGGGTCTTTCGCTTTTGCCCAAACGACAGCTTAAGAAAGTCGATAAACGCCGCCTCCGGCACCCTCAAAGTTTCCAGACGCGGAGTTACGGTGAGTCGCACCACCGTGGAATGCACTTTTGGAGGAGGTGTGAAAGCGGCGGGTGGAAGAGTAAACAACTTTTCGACCGTGGTGTAGAGCTGCGCAGTAGCCGAGAGCAATCCGTAGTCGCTGGTTCCGGGAGACGCGGCCAAGCGGTCGGCGACCTCACGCTGCACCATCAGCACACTGCTTTCAAAGTATTTGCGATTGGCAAAAAGCCGCAGGAGAATGTCGGAGGTGATGAAGTAGGGAAGGTTGCCAACCACTCTCACAGGTTCTGGCTGCTGGGCGATTCCCGGACGTGTGCTGCCAGGCTTGGGCCCGAAGATAGTGTCGAAATCCACCGCGAGAATATCGCCTTCGATGATCTCAACATTGCCAGAAAGGGAAAACTTCATTCGTAGCTGTGCCGCCAGCACGCGATCAGTTTCAATGGCAATCAGACGCCGGGCTCGCTTCGCCAGCAGGGAAGTGAGGGCCCCGCGACCCGGGCCGATCTCGAACACAGTGCGTTGGCTGATGTCGCCCAGTGCATCAGCGATACGCCCGGGCGCCATCGGGTCGGTCAAAAAATGCTGGCCTAATTTCGGTTTTCCACCGCCGGAACGCGCGGTTGATACTTTCGGCACGTTGCCCTCTTTCTTTCGCACGTTTAGACTAGAGACTGGTCCACAGTGTTTCCGCGCGAGCGGCGCGCGGAGACTTTCTTATCATAACTTGCGCTGAGATTTGACGGGCTGGCTTCTGGAGGTTGTCCTCATGCATATCGCTTTTGCGGCGTCGGAGTGTGTACCGTTTTCAAAAACCGGGGGATTGGCTGATGTAGTCGGAGCTCTGCCCCGCGCCCTGGCCGCCGCTGGACACCAAGTCAGCGTTTACGTGCCGCGCTACCGCCAGACCAAGCTCACCGATGCGCGTACTGTAGTGCGCAGCATCACCGTACCCTTCGACGATCACTATCGCTTTTGCTCGGTAGTCAGCGCGGGCAGCAAGTCCGGTGTCGACCACTATTTTGTGGAGTACCCGCAGTTTTTCGATCGTGAAGCTCTTTATGGAACGTCATCCGGCGACTATCCTGACAACGCCGAGCGCTTCGCCTTGTTTTCCCGCGCCGTGTTGGAAGCTTCCAAGATTTTGGGTGTGCCGCAAGTCTTTCATTGTCACGATTGGCAATCCGCCCTGATTCCCATTCTGCTCAAGACCCAGTACGCTGAAGATCCGGCCTTCCGTGAAGTGGGTACGGTATTCACGATCCACAACATGGGCTACCAGGGCCTGTTCCCGCCTGACACTCTGCCCCTGCTGACACTGCCCTGGGACCTGCTCACCATTTCCAAGATGGAGTTTTTCGGTAACGTCAATTTCCTGAAAGGCGCGCTGGTGTTTTCGGACTTCATCACGACCGTCAGCCGCAAGTACAGCCAGGAAATTCAAACCACCGAGTTTGGCTTTGGCCTGGAAGGTGTGCTGCGTGACCGGGCCTCGACGGTAACTGGAATCCTGAACGGCGTGGATTACGACGAGTGGAGCCCGCAGGCCGACAAATTCATCGCCGCCCGCTATTCGCCGCAGGACTTGTCCGGCAAGACGAAATGCAAGCAGGATTTACTCGCGGCCTTCGGCATTGCCAATCCCGACCTTAAGCTCCCGGTCATCGGTATCGTCTCGCGCTTTGCCGCCCAAAAAGGTTTTGACCTCATTGCCCAAATCATGGATCGCCTGGCCCGCGAAGAGATGATTGTCATCGCCCTCGGCAACGGTGACAAGCAATACGAAGAAATGTTTGCCCGGCTGCAAAAACAATTTCCTCAGAAGATCGCGGTAAAGATCGCATACGACAATGCCATTGCCCACAAGATTGAAGCCGGCAGCGACATGTTCCTGATGCCTTCGAAATATGAACCCTGCGGCTTGAACCAGATCTACAGCCTGAAGTACGGCACCGTGCCCGTTGTACGTGCCACCGGCGGACTCGACGACACCATCGAGCCCTGGGACGCCCGCACCGGTCGCGGCACTGGTTTCAAATTCACCGACTACAACGGCGAAGCCTTGCTGCTTACCATCAAAGAAGCCTTGAAAGCCTTCCGTGATCAGACTTCCTGGCAGACCCTCATGCGCAACGGCATGAACAAAGATTTTTCCTGGAACAGTTCCGCCAAGGAATACGGCCGCATTTACGAACGGGTGCGGCAGTTGCGTGCGACTCACAACGCGACTCCCGCACTGGCATCGGTATAGAACACGGCTCGCAATTGTGCGTTTGACGGCGCCTCCCCGCCGCCGGAAGCTTTTTCTGTCGCCCCGTCGCCAACTCTGCCTTACAATCGCCTCAGCGCAGGAACTCCCGTGCCGGACCACCTTAAAACCATTTTTCACGTCGACATGGATGCGTTCTTCGTCTCCGTTGAAGAACTGTTCGATCCTGCGCTTAAAGGCAAAGCTGTGGTGGTCGGAGGCCAGCGCGAGGACCGCGGAGTTGTCGCCGCGGCTTCCTACGAGGCCCGAAAATTCGGCGTACACTCTGCCATGCCGCTGCGCACCGCAGCCAAGCTTTGCCCGCACGCCATTTTTGTGGACGGACATCGCCATCGTTACCTGGAATATTCCGAGAAGGTTCATTGCGTTCTCACAACGTTCTCTCCGTTAGTCGAAATGGCCTCCATCGATGAAGCTTATCTTGACATGACCGGCACCGAACGCCTCCACGGGCCGGCATTGTCCGCGGCTCAACGTCTCCATCACAAGGTCAAATCAGAGACCCAGCTCAACTGCTCGATCGGCATCGGCACTTCGCGCCTGATCGCCAAAGTCGCGTCGGCGAAAGCCAAGCCGCATGGCATCCTCTGGGTCATTCCTGGCCAGGAGGCAAGATTTCTTGCCCCTCTCGATGTGCGCGACATTCCCGGCGTGGGCAAGGTCACTGAACAAAGCCTGCTCAAGCTCGGTATTCAACGGGTCGGAGACCTGTCACGGTTCGACGATGCCTTCCTCGAACAACATTTCGGCAAATGGGGGCTGGCGCTGGCGGGGAAGTCGCGGGGAGAGGACGCCGGCGGCTGGTTCATTAACGAAGTCGGCGCCGACATCGGCGCCAAGTCCATCAGCCACGAGCACACCTACAACCACGATACGGCAGACTTCGACCAGCTGGAATCCACCCTGATGCGCCTTTCCGAAATGGTGGGCCGGCGCTTGCGCGAGCAGGGATTACACGCCCGCACCATCCAGCTAAAACTGCGCTACAAAGATTTCACCACCATTACCCGCGCCCACAGCCTGCCGATGCCTACCCAGCTCGACACCGAAATCTTCGAGCAGATCAGAACGCTATTCCGCAGGAATTGGCGCAAGGGAGCACAGGTACGTTTGCTGGGCGTGCACGCGTCGTCCTTCGAAAACCCCAACCGTCAGGGCGACATGCTCGAAGACGGCCGCCGCAAGCGTTGGCAACAGGCGTTGTCAGCCGCCGACCACCTGAGAGATAAGTTCGGAGAATCGACCGTCTCGCTGGCTACCGGACTGGGCGGCGCTTTCCGCGAGCGCACCCACGACAATCCCGCCGGGCTGCCAGGCAAGAAGAAGCGGGCGTAAACCGCCTACCGCGCCGCCAGCAACGATCCCAACCCTGGCTTGTAGTCATAGAAATCCGCCACCTGATGAAGGTAATCGATAATCTGCGCGTCGTAGCGTTGTTTGGCCCGGTCCGTGACCAAATTGTGCTGGGCATTCGGGTCCTGTTCCAGATCGAACAAAAAGCTTCGCGCCGGAGAATCGTACGTGGTGTACAAATATTTCCCATTTTCTGCCAGCAGTCCGTAAACCGCGCGCTCATCGGAAGCCAGGAAGAGATGGTCCCGGCGTTGCAATTCCTCCCGGCTCTCGACGAACAGCGGATGCCCAATCAAAGCGTTCGACACCAGCGGTCGATGGCCCAGCAGGTAATACAGTGACGGTGTGATATCGGTCAGTGCCGAAAGGTGCGTGTCATCGTAAACCAACCTGCGGCGCGTGTTGGGAGGCAAATGAATGATCAGTGGCACCCGCATCACTTCCGGAAAAATGGAAAGCGAGTGACTGGTGCGGCCCAGTTCACCGGTGGCATCGCCATGGTCCGAAGTGACGATGATAATGCTGTTGTCGTAGAGCCCATGAGCTTTGAGAAATGCGAAAAAGCCGCCCAAACATACGTCCACCTGATGGACTTCATAGGCGATCCGGTTGCTGACGCCCGCTCGCAGCCGCCAGTTGTCGCGATTCATCATCGGCAAATCGTTGCGCGCAAATTGATGAACGTTTTTCGGCTGCGTATAAAACAGTATGGGTTGCTTTTCGCCCAGCCCGCCGTCCAGCATGCCTTCGGTCTGCCGAATCGTGGAGCAGACTTCCAGTTGGTTCCAGAACTTCTTGTCGGTATCGAGCTTCACCAGATTGTCCGCAGGCGACAACAACTGCCGCAAAATCTCGTCGTCGCTGACTACCATCCGATATCCATCGGTCGCGGCCAGCTTTTCGAGGCTATTCACCCGGCTGAAGGGCTGAAGGTAGTGCGCATGCAATAGCGCCGCTCCGGCCCAAATAGCAGGTTCAGAAAGCGACGTGCCGGCGTATTGTGTGTAAACGTTGTGAATGACCACGCTGTCCCGTGCGAAGGCGTCAAGGTTGGGAGTGAAATCCACTTTGCGGTTATAAGCGCCGACATAGTCCTGCCGCAGCGAGTCAATCACAAAGATGAAAATATTGGGACGCAAGCCGCGGGTTGGAACGAGATGATCCACTAGTTGCAGGTCGCGGAGAGCCACCGCATCGCGCACATTGGTGTTCTCGCGCAAAATGCGGCACAGATCGCCGCAGGCCTCTTCCCGCCCGTTGCCCAGCAGGTGATGCACCAGTTGAAACGAGGCATCGCCGGAAGCGTAATTCTCCATGGAGCGGGCGACGTCGTCATCCGTCGAGCCCAGCGGCTGTGCCCAAAGAATCTCCGTGGCCAGCAAGGCCTTGTACCCGAAGCCGGCGAATATCACGACCGCCAGCATCGTGACCGCGAAATAGTTTCTACGGCGGGGACGCAGACGATAAATGCAAACACTCGCCGCCATCCAAAAGATGACCGTGAATGTGTTTTGCAGCACCCCGTTCCAGTCACTCCCCGCGACCATGGTTGGCAGCACGATGGCAAACGCCGACAGGCCAAGCAGGATCGCCGCCGGCGCGAACTCATAGGGGCGCGCCGTATCAACATTCCACGTGAAGGGAAACGCGAGCCATGCCACCCAGACCGTTAAAGCTGCGGCCAACGACGCCGCATACAAGTGCGCCTCCCAACCTTCAAAGCTGAATGCGCTTCCTAGGAATCGAAACAACCCCGCCCATAAGAACAGGAAAGTCAGTCCGATGACGGCCAAGGAGTTATACAACCGCGGGCGTCGAGTGCGCCGGCTGGCCAGGTGAATCAGATTGAGAACCGACACAATCACGACCGCCAGCAGAACATGTGAAATCGCGCTCCACAACGAAAGTTCAATCCACCCGCGATCGAAGCGTACCGACCCCCGCTCAGCATAGGTCTTGACTTCGAAAGCAGCGCTGTAGATCGCAGTTACAAAGCACGCAATCAGGAAAGCGTTCGAGTAGGAAAACATGCCATTAGAACCGCCCTCAGCCATCGCGAAATGTTTGCGCAGATCCACGCCTGCCACCAGCAGCAGCGGAAACAAAGCGACAACGCTCCACCAGTAAGCCGTCTGATTGTCCTGCAAACCTGGCATGAATGGCCTGATCAGCAGGCAGACTCCGGCCACGGCCAAGCCACCAAACAGCACCGTGAAACCGCCTTTCTTTTGCCGAGGCCGCTGCGTCGCTGCGATTCCAGCCAGCGCCACCATATACAAAACGGCGTGATGGCTCGCGAACCACGGCGTCCACGGATAAGGCGGCTCCTTGATCAGGGCGACGTAGGTGTAAGGCAGAAACGACAGCAGACAATAAGCCGAGGTCAGGATCAGGTAAATTCCCCAGACCAATTTCGTCAATGTGGATAGCCAGATTCGCAAAATGGTGGCCCGAACGTCCGCGGGGCGGAGTTGTAAACAATTCTGGGCCGCGGGGCCGCATCCCGCAAGGTGTCAGCCGTGCAAAGCCCAAGCCGAAGGTGACCAAAGTACCCTATGTTAGACCGCGAACTACCTAGTGTGGTGGGTAAAACAAAGCGACATTTATAGTTCGCCGTTTTCTTCCGATCCTCTGTGCCCTCTGTGGTCAGAGTTTTTGACGTCCTCGCCCGGTAGCACGCAGATCGAGTCGCAATATTAACGATCACTGTTACCGGCGAATTACACTAGGCAGTCCGCCGCCGGGCAAATGCGTAAAAGACCGGGATCCCAGCCAAAATCACCCCACAACCCAGGGCAGAATTTTGCAGGTCGTCGGTGAAGGTGTAGTACAGAAGCAGGGCCGACGCCAGCACAAACAGAATCGGAACCATGGGATATCCCCAAACCCGGTAGGGACGAGCCGCGTTCGGATCGCGGCGGCGAAAAACAAACACCGTGCTCGCCGAAATCATATAGAAGAGCCACTCTGAGAAAATCGCCAGCGAGAACAATTGCCGGAAGCTGCCCCCCAGCAACAGCAATCCGATCGACAGCAACGCCTGCACCAGCAGCGCCACCGACGGCGTGTGAAAGCGCGGATGTACCTCCGCCAATGCAGAAAAGAAATAGCGGTCACGGGCCATTGCAAAGGGCACACGGGCGCCGCTCATGATGGTGCCGTTGAGCGTGACCAGCATGGAAATGGCCATGGCGGCCGAAACTGCGCCTGCTCCCACCGGTCCCCAGATCAGGCCGATGGCGTCCGAAGCCGGCCTCGGCGAGGCCGCGATCGCCGCCGCCGGCAAAACAAATTGCACTGCGGCGTTCACCAGCATGTAGAGTGCGCCAACCGTCGCCACTCCCACGATCAGGGCCAGCGGAATATTACGCTCCGGCTGGCGGATTTCTTCCGAAACCATGTTCAGATCATTCCAACCGTCATAAGCCCAAAGCGAGGCAACGAGTGCGGCCATGAATCCCGCAATGCCGCCTTTGGCTCCGGGGTACGAGTCGGCAAAATGGCCCCAGCTTCCCGACGAATAGCTGAAGCCCACGAACACAATCCCAAGAATGATCGCAACCTTGAGTAGAGTGAAAACCAGTTGGAACTCCCCGGCTTTCTTGACTCCGGCGTAGTTGAGCAAAGAGATCAGAACTGTGGCCGTGATGGCCACAAGTTGGCCGTACGTCACCGCGACCGGCCATGCGAGGCACCGATCTGCGAAGAAGGCAAAGACTGAAAACGTCCCTAAAATGCGAACCAGGCCGGTGGTGACGGTCGCAATCGAGGCGGGCTTGGCGATCACGAACCAGGTCCACGCATAGAGAAAGCCGGGCAGCGGGCCATAAGCGTCACGCACGTAAACGTATTCGCCACCGGCTTGCGGTTTCATCGCGCCCAGTTCGGCGTAGGTAAGCGCACCGAAAAATGAAAGGACCCCGCCCAGCAGCCACGCGAGATATACCAGCTTCGCGGAGCCAACCGCTTGCATCATCTCGGCAGGAACAAGAAAAATGCCGCTGCCAATGATGGTCCCGACCACCACCGCCGCGGCCTGATTCAGGCCAAGGTCGCGTAGCAGGCCAGGCCGGGATGCAATTCGATCGGCCATGTTGGAGTTGAAGTATACGCGAGCAGCACAAAGTGTTTCTGCGGGAAGATCGCCAAACCCACGACCTTCGTCAAGGCAGGCACGCTCAAGCCCGGATTTCTTGGTTCCCCCTTGCAGTTAATTGCTTTCTTCCCCGAGCATCCAGCTCATTGTGTATCCGATACAGAACGTCACGCTGGTGCCGATCATCACATACCAGGTCCACGGTACGCGTGTTCCCAGCCAAAGATACAGTTCCGTCACCAAGCCGCAAACCATTCCCACCATCGCTCCACGCTGGTTCGCGCCACGCGTGAGCACTCCAAGCAGAAAGACACCCAGCAACGCTCCATAAGCCACCGACGCGATCTGTAAACCGACTTCCACTACCCGCCCCACTCGGTGCAAAGAGAGTACCGCCAGCCCAAATAGCACCAGCGCCCAAAACACGGTCACCAATCGCGAGAGCCTTATCCGGCGACGTTCGTCCACCTGCGGCCTGTGTTGCAAATAGAAATCAATCACCGACGTTGATGCCAGGGCGTTGAAGGCCGCACTTAAATTCGACATTGCCGCCGCCAGGATGGCCGCGATCAGTAGACCGGAGATCCCATGCGGCATCCGGCTGACGATGAACGTCGGGAAAATTCTATCCGGCGTGCCGAAGCTCGCCGAAGGCGCGTGATAGTACACGAACAGCATCACTCCCACGATGAGGAACAAAGCGAACTGGAACAGAATGGCGATTCCGCTCGACAGCAACGCCGCCACTGATTGTTTCTGGCTCCGCGCCGCCAATAGGCGCTGCACAATCAGCTGGTCGGTGCCGTGACTTGCCGTAGTCAGGAATGCTCCACCGATCAGGCCTGCCCAGAACGTGTACGGTTTCCAGAAATCGGGAGCGAAATCGAAAGTTCGAAACTTTCCCGCGGCATCGGCCATGCTGTGAATTGCCGGCCAGCCGCCAGGAACCAAATGAATGATGGTGAACAGACCCACCAGCGTGCCGCTCACATATATGACCGTCTGCACCACATCGGTCCAGATCACCGCGGCCAGGCCGCCTTCGAAAGTGTAGAGAAGAGTGAGCACCGTGATAATTGCGATCGACGCGACTTCGCCGGTGCCGACCGCGATCGCGACCACGATCGAGACCGCATAAACGCGCACCCCTTCCGCCGCCGCCCGCGTTACAAGGAAAAGGCCGGCAGTCAGCGATCGCAACTTCCGTCCGAATCGCCGCTCAATCAGTTCGTAAGCCGTGTAGAGCTCGCCGCGGAAATACTGTGGCAGGAGTATGAAGCTGATAATCACCCGTCCAACCAGATATCCCAGAACCACCTGCAAGAATGCCAGGTTCGTGTCATAAGCCAATCCTGGAATGCTGATGATGGTAAGCGTACTGGTTTCGGCGGCAACGATCGACAGCGCGATGGCCCACCACGGAATGTTGCGGTCAGCCAGAAAGTAGTCGCGCAGGGTTCGCTGGCGCTTACGAAACCGCAAGCCAAACAGGGTGATGCCCGCAAGATACAACGCGATGATCGCGAGATCGAGTTTGTCCAGGCCCATCGACATGCCGTTCCCAGCCTAGCGGCCCTGCGCCCAAATCGTCTCCCTGTTTGTGGCAGGGTACCTAACTCGTAAGCCGAAGGCCCGGCAACCTGCAAAGGTACTAACGTGCATCGCCGCTGAATTATTTGCCGTGATAGAACTATTTTCGTGGGAATCTTTCTGGGAATTGACGGCGGGGGCAGCCAGACCTCCTGTGTGGTCGGTGACGAAATCTCGATACTGGGCAGTGGCAGCGGCGCCGGCAGCAACGTGTTTCGCGTAGGCGAAGCTCAGGCCGCCAAATCCATCGCCACTGCCATCCACCAGGCTTGCGGCGCAGCCAAAGTTGCTCCCGAAGAAATCCGGCGGACGTGCATCGGCGTCGCCGGCGGGGCCCGGCCCGATGCAACGGACATCGTCCGAAGAATTCTCTCCGAACTCGTCTCCGGCGAAATTGAAGTTGTGGGAGACATGGTCATCGCCATGGAGGCCGCCTCCGGAAGCGCTCCCGGCGCGATCGTCATTGCCGGCACTGGCTCCATCGCCTATGGGCGCAACGCTGCGGGCCAGACCGCGCGCGCAGGAGGCTGGGGTTTCGCAATTTCTGATGAAGGTTCGGGGCACTGGATTGGGCGCGCCGCGGTTGCTGCTGCCATGCGCGCCTTCGATGAAGGCCGCAACGGTGGCCTTTTGGAAGGCATCATGAAGGCGTGCGGGGCGAACACCCGGGAGCAGTTGATCGTATTGTCGAATGCTTCTCCGCAACCTGACTTTGCTGCCTTGTTCCCCGCAGTGCTGGCCGCTGCCGACGGAGGCGACCCCAGCTCTCACGATATCCTGGCGTGCGCTGGAGTGGAGTTGGCGACGCTCGGGAAAATCGTAATCTCCCGCCTATTCGCAGATGCTGACCGCGCCCCGGTGGCCATGTCTGGAGGTGTCTTCCGTAATTCGGCGATGGTCCGCCAGGTTTTCTACAATAGGTTGCGGTTGGAATGCCCCAAGGCCGCAATCACTGACAACGTAGTTGATCCGGTGAAAGGCGCTCTGGAACTGGCTCGCCGCGCGGCTCTTGGCGCCAAAGCCTGATCGGGCCTTACCCCGCTACCCATGACTCACGACGAATCCAGACCCATGAACAACACGCCGGTCGCGAGCCCGCAGGTAGATCCAGGCCCGGCTTCAACGGCCGCCGATTCAGTGCTCAACGAAGATTCGATTCTTGCCGCATTGAAAAGCCCGGACCTCCAGCCTGACCTGATTGAGAAAATCAGCAAGAGCTCCGTCGCCGCAAAAAGCCGCAAAGTGAAACTAGCGATTGTCCGGCACGCGAAGTCGCCTCGTCATGTCTCTCTGTCCCTGATACGGAAGCTGTACACGTTCGATCTGATGCAGGTGGCCCTGACCCCGGCAGCTGCGGGCGATCTTAAGATGTCAGCGGAAGAAGTGCTCATCAACCGGTTGGAAAGCCTCTCGGCGGGAGAGAAGCTTTCTCTTGCTCATCGAGCGTCGGGGCGAGTAGCCGGAGAACTACTATTGGTTCCGGAACCTCGGATTGTCGAAGCTGCGCTCGAGAATCCACGCTTGACCGAGGTCCTGGTCACGCGAGCTGTGCTGCGCGACGAAGCGTCCCCCGGGTTGATCCGCGCGATATGCGCTCACTCGAAATGGTCACTGCGGCGGGAAATCCGCATTGCGCTGCTTCGCATCGAGCACACCCCCCTGGAGTTTGCCGTCGCCTTTGCGAAGTCCTTTCCGAATTCTGAGATGAGAGAAATCCTGCGAACCTCCCAGCTGCCGGAAGGTGTCAAGGCGTCCCTGGCTCCGAGCAGCGAGCTCTAAACTCACCTAGACGGAACGCTCTCCACGGCTCCCTTGCCCCGGAGCAACTGCACCAGAGCCTGGTTCAGGCGCGCACGCATGGCGACCCTTTCCTGAGCGCGTGTGACATAGCGAATGTGAATGTCAACCCCGTTCGATGTGGGCCGCAGGTTAACCGCCGGAGTCGGCGAGACCGCGCGCACTTTGTAATGACTGTCGGCACGCTCCCATTCTTGCTCGGCAGCCTTCGCATTGGCCTCAGTTTCCTTGCTTACAGCTTTCTGAATGGCGTCGATCAGCGGATAGGGGTCCTGGTCGGCGGGCACAGTAACCTGGAGTTCATCCCACATCCACTGCCCGCTGGTGGTGAAATTAAAGAAGTGTCCTTCGATGGCGTAGCTATTCACAAATGCAACCTTGCGGCCCGTGGGATGCCCGGTCGTCGCCCAGTTCCCGGTTTCGAGCAGCACGGTTCGCAGCAGGTTGATCTCGATTACTTCGCCTGCAACTCCGTTGATCTCCACCCAATCCCCCACCCGCAAACCGTTCTTTCCCATCAGCACGAACCATCCGAAGAATCCGACGATGAAATCTTTCAGCGCCACCGTAAGCCCGGCGCCCGCAAAGCCCAGTATTGTTGGCATTTGTTGCGGAACACCTACCACTACAAACAGAATCAGCACCACTCCCACTGCCTGCACCACAAAACGAATCACCACGCGGAGCGTATGCAGCCGGGTCCGCTCCATCCCCTTGTCCGCGAGACGATGGTCAATCGCCAATCCGGCCAGGTACACCGCCAGAACGATCAAGAGAATCCACAACACAGACTGAATCATCCCGTGCACGGCAGTGCGCTGATGCCCCTGCACGATTGCAATCCAGCTGGTGTACGCATTTTGTAGTTCCTGCTCCGCTTGAATGCGTTTGTCGAGATCTGACAGGTCTTTCTGGTCTTGAGAAAGATGACGCAGGGAAACCAGGGTGGCGCTGGTGTCACCTGAGTCCGAAGTGCCAGGCTGACCGCTCTGACCGGCCGCTTTTTCCCGGATTGCCTGTTTGCTCGTAGCTTCTGTTTTTACCTTCTGGTCCAGCGCATCGTGCGCCGCCCCCAACTTTGTGGCAACCTCTGCCGCTTCGGTGCGGGCCTGCGCAAGTTGTGACGCCTTCCCGCGCAATTGGTTCCATGCGCCCATCTGCCCCAGGAGATTACCGGCCTGAAAGTTGATGGCAGGATTCACCGTCTGGGCTTGGGTGGTTTCTGCGGCGTGAGCCAGGGCTTCGTGGCGCTCATACTGGCGCTGAATCAGGCTTTCCGGATCGGCTCCGGAACGGATGAGGTCCTCTTTGGCATCGTTCACTTCGTCCTGATCGAGTTCCAGTTGGGCGCTGGCCAGATCAAGCCGATCCTTGAGTTCATCAGCCCGGTCGCCACTGGCTTTCGCAATTTGCTTGTTCAACGCGTCAACGCGCTGCTGGTCAGCACTCGCCAGTGCCTGGGCCTTGTTTAAACGCGCGTTCATTTCGCGCGCCTGTGGCGTCGACTGCACCGGACTATTGGCAGCATCCCGTAACGCATCGGAAAAGGCGAGGTCCACTTCGTGGTCTCCCAGCTTCAACGCCTCTTCTGCCAACCTGCGTTCATCCCACCCGCTGGCCAGCTTGGACATGTTGCGGGCGGTTTTCAGCGGGTGTTCGTCCACCAGCGCCTTGCGGATGGCCGTGCTGCCGGCGCTTGGTGGCGAGTCCGAACCCCAGTTGCGGGTCATAATGACGCCGCCCAGAGCCCCCGCCACCAGCGCTGACAAGCTCAGTGCGACGATCCATTGCCGGGTTTTCATGAATCCAGACATGCAGCTAAGCCGACGCCGTTAAGCATTATAGAAGCCACCCGGCGCAAATGACTGCGGAAAGGCCGCACCGGCTAGGGCGCCCAATCCGCAATGAAGATATTGGTTTCATGCGGCGCCTTGGCATTGCGGTTGGAGGCCCACACCAGTTTCCTCCCATCCCGGCTGAACATGGGAAAGCCGTCAAAGCCATCACTGTAGGTGATGCGTTCCAGGTTGGCGCCGTCGGCGTTGATGGCGTAGAGCTCAAAATTCCCCATGCCGCCGGTTGAGCCCTGGTTCGAGGAGAAGATGATCCGCCGGCCATCGGGAAAGTATGCCGGCGCAAAGCTGGCCGCGCCCAGGTTGGTGATCTGACGCTTCGCGCTGCCGTCCGCTCTCATGACCCACAGCTCCAGAAACGTCGGACGAATCAGATTCTGTTTCAGCAGCTCTGTGTATTCGGCGATCTCCTTCTCCGAACTCGGATGATTAGCGCGGTATGCGATCCACTTGCGGTCCGGCGAAAACACCGGCCCACCGTCGTACCCCAATTCATGGGTCAGTTGTTTCACATGCTTGCCGTCCGCATCCATCGAGTAGATGTCCAGATCACCATTGCGCGTCGAAGTGAAGACAATCTTCTTTCCATCCTCGGAGAGGGTGGCTTCCGCGTCGTATCCCGGAGTGTTCGTTAGCCGCTTCAGATGGGAGCCGTCGGGATTCGCGGTGAAGATATCGTAGCCCGCATAGACCGCCCAGACATATCCCTTCGAATAATCAGGACGTGGCGGGCATTCCGTGCCGGCAAGATGCGTGGACGAGTACAGAATCTTCTTGCCGTCAGGATAGAAGAAGCTGCAAGTCGTTCGGCCCTTGCCCGTCGAGACCATGCGCATCTCCGAGCCGTCGATGTTCATGGTGAAGATCTGGTCGCACTTCACATCGCCGTGTGAGGATTGAAAGATGAGCCGCTTGCCGTCGGCCGAAAAGTACGCCTCTGCATTCTGACCGCCGAAAGTCAGCTGGCGCACATTGCGCAGATGAGTTTCCTCGGCCGTCGCGAGGGCCGGCCCGTCAGGGCTCTGTGCAGCGGCAAACGGCGGGAGCGCGCCCACCACCATCAGGAAAATTAAGAGTGTTCGGCTCACAGGAATGAACCGCTAGTGTAGCAGGGAAGTGGGAATGGTTCAGAAGAGGGAATTCCTCTCCGTGACTCGGTGGTTTACTGGGGCGGTCTCAGCGTTTACGCTTTTGCCTTTCCGAAATGCTCCAGAATCTCCTCCGCCTGCACCCGCGTGACCACGGCTGACAACGCCGCCGCATCCGCCTGCTTCACTGCTTGCATGCTACCGAAGTGTTCCAACAGCCGACGAGTGGTCCGCACCCCGACTCCGGGAATTTCCATCAACTCCGTCGCCCGGTCACGCATCTGCCGCCGCTTGCGATGGAAGGTAACGGCGAATCGATGAGCTTCATCGCGAATCAGTTGCACCAGGTGCAGCACCGGCGAATGGTGGTCCAGCGCCACCGGTTCGTGCTCCTGCCCAAAGACGTAGATCAGTTCTTCCCGCTTGGCAATCGCCGCCAGCGGCTGATTGATGATCTCGAGCGACGCCAGCGCCTCAGCGGCTGCATGTAACTGCCCGAGCCCTCCGTCGATCAGCACCAGGCTGGGAAACTTCTTTTTTTCTTCCTGCAAGCGCTTGTAGCGGCGGACCACGACTTCCCGCATAGACGCGAAGTCGTCAACACCATCCACACTGCGTATGATGAACTTGCGATAGTCGCTCTTCTTCATCCGTCCGTCTTCCCACACCACCATCGAGGCCACCGTCTCCGCGCCCTGGATATGCGAAATGTCAAAGCACTCGATTCGCTTTGGCGGCTCCGGCAGGCCCAAAGCGTCTTGCAACGCCTCTTGAATCTGCTTCTGGTTCGGCTTCATGACGCGAAACCGCTGATCGTACGACTGCTTGGCGTTGTTTCCTGCCAAGTCGATCAGTGCCCGCTTATCGCCCCGCTGCGGAACCTCAATGCGAACTCGCGTGGCTCTGCCGCCTGCCGCTGCCAACTGTTCTGACAACAGGTCCTCCAAAACCTCACGGTCCTCGAAGTCCACTGGAACATAAATATTGCGCGGCACATAAGGCTGCCCGATGTATAGCTGCGTCAGCAAGGCCGAAAAAAATGCCCCGGGATGAAACGCCTCCCCCGTCTCCCTGGAGACGTCAGAGACGTTGCTTGCAACGCCCTCACCTGCAACCCGGCCGGGCGCCTCCGGCGACAGGTTGTGGGCTGTGTCTCTGCCTGATGGCTTCTCGCTCTCCAACTCCGGCAACTCCTCCCAGAAAAACTCTCTTCGATCCAGCACCTTTCCGCCGCGCACATGGAACAAATTCACCGCCAGCATGTCACTTTCATAGTGATAGCCAAACACATCCGCATCATCACCCTCCACTGCGGCAATCCGCTGTTTCTCCTGCAACTGCTCCACCGTCGAAATCAAATCCCGATACTTCGCCGCCCGCTCATAGTGCTCTGCCTCCGCCGCTTCTGCCATTCGTTGCCGCAGGGATCGCGACAAATCTGTCGCCCGTCCCTCCAAGAACAGCTTTACGTCGCGCACTGCCTCCTGATAGATCTCCGGCGTCGTCAAGTCATCCACACACGGGCCCAGGCAGCGCTTGATGTAGTACTGCAAGCAGGGCCGAGGATGAAAATGTGTCAGGTCAACTTTGCAGGATGGCACCAGAAAATGCCGATGAATCAAATCCACGATGCGATATGCCAGGTTTGCCGGAAAATAAGGACCGTAATAACTGCTGCCATCTTTGCGCAAGCGTCGCGTCACATACACTCGCGGAAAGCGTTCACCCAGCGTTAGTTGCACGTAGGGATAAGTCTTGTCATCGCGAAGCAGAATGTTGAAGCGCGGCTGCTTTTGCTTGATGAGATGGTTTTCCAGCGCCAACGCCTCTTTGTTGTTGGCCACCACGATGTAGTCAACATCGACCGCCTCGCGCACCAGGGTCCCAGTCTTGGCATCGGCAATGCGGCCTTCGTGAAAATACGAAGCCACGCGGCTCCGCAAGTTCTTGGCCTTGCCAACGTAGATGACCTCGCCCTCGGCGTTCTTGTAGAGATAAACGCCCGCCGAGGTGGGCAGGGTACGGATTTTGGCGCTAAGGTCCATGTCCGGGGAAGTTCTTCTATTTTATCGTTTGCCGATGTGTTACAGTTATGTACTATGAGTCATACATTTACAATACGTCTTACAGAACCAATCATGACCTGGCTCAAGCAGGAGTCCGAGCGGACGGGAATTCCGGTTGGGCGGATCATTCGGGAGCAGATAGAGCGGGCAATGGAGACTCCTGGAAGCCAGCCGTTCCTCCGCCATGCCGGGAAATTCACTGGACCTGCGAATATGTCTTCCCGCAAAGGCTTCTCGCGCACATGAAAGGCATCGCAGATACTGGTTTCATTGTTGCCTTTGGCTACCGGAGTGATACTCACCATCGCTGGGCGCTCGACGTCGCCAAGGGCCTGACGGAACCACTCATCACCTGCGAGGCGGTCCTGGCCGAAGCTGCCTTTCACCTCGGTTCCAGTTCCTACGTTCTCTCACTGGTAAACGATCGTTTGCTGACCGTGGATTTTAGCTGCACGGAAAACCTCGACCAGCTAACGGATTTGGCGGAACGCTATGGAGAGCGCAAGCCTGACTTGGCCGATCTTTGCCTCATTCGTCTTAGCGAGCTCTATCCACGGCACACGGTCGTCACTGTCGACGAAGCCGATTTTCGGGTCTACCGGCGCAACCGCCGCGAGGTCATCCCGACCTTATGTCCGCCTCGGCACTGAAGGAGAAGTTGAAGAAGAATTGCCGTCTCCAGCCTCGCTCACCGTATAAAATTTCCCCAATTTCCATCGCTTTGTACTACTCTGGTAGCAGCAATCCGGCTCAGCCAACAGACGATATCGTCCGTAGCATCAATATGTTAACGGGCGCGGCTTCGGGCCGGTGGGTTGGCACTGCTCGTGCTCTGTAGAGGTCGTAGCCCAGGTACTGGCCGGGTCAAAGGAGCCCTTCCAAGATGAATCGCACTTCACTAATCGTTCTGCTGGCACTGAGTTCGCTCGCCACGGTAGGGTGTGCCAGCAAGAACTACGTTCGGCAGGAAACCACGCCACTTATCAACAAAACCAACGAACTCGACGACATGACCGCCAAAAACTCGCGCGACATCAAGGATGTCGATTCGCGGTCGCAGGCAGGAATTCAGCAAGTCCAGTCGAAAGCCGATGACGTAAACCGCAAGGCGTTAGCCGCCGGGCAGCAGGCCGACCAGGCCCAGACCCTGGCCAGCAGCGCCTCGAACCGGGTTGACACTCTGCAAAACACGGTCGCCAACCTCGATAACTATCGCGTTGTGAACCAGACGTCGGTACAGTTCGGCTTCGACAAAGACGAACTGACCAAAGACGCCAAGGGCGCCCTTGATCAGCTTGCCACCAGCGTTCCCAACACCAAGGGATATATCATCACGGTTGAGGGAGCGACGGATTCGACCGGCGACGCCGAGTACAACTACGCGCTAAGCCAACGCCGCGCCGATGCCGTCATTCAGTATCTGGCCTCGCAACACAGCGTCCCCGCCTACAAGATTTACCTGATTGGCTTGGGGAAGGATAAGCCCGTAGAATCCAACGCGACCCGCGCCGGCAGGGCCAAGAACCGCAGAGTTGATGTGCGCCTGATGACCAATAGCGGTGAAGGCGAGGCTCCAGCTGCCACCACCAGCAAGGTCACACCGCCGGGACAGTAGTATAGATCGGTTTAGCCCTCCTCCCTGGAGGACTTCGCCAACCAGGCCATTCCAATCCCTCCCCCATGGAATGGCCTGGCACTTTTTGGCCTCAAAATGCAGCGCCGCCGTGCCGCCCTGTCCACGGTTTCTAATCAGACTCCGGACGCGCTAAAATCTTCCTATGCGCAGTTTGGTGTTGCTGGCGGTGGTTGGGTTGTCGGTCTGTGCTTTCGCTCAGCACCAGACTCCTCCGGCCAGCGAGGCGCCGCCGCGCTCCGACCAGCCCGATCTCAAAGCCGGCCCGGGCGAAAGTTCCAGCCGCGACACTCGCATCGACCTCAGCCCTCCCAAGGATGACGACAAGAACCGTCCCAAGAGCGGAACCGACGCCAATGAGGAAGACGAACCCTCTGACGTGCATGAACTCCACCCCTTTAATCCCTATCGCTCAGCGAAAGATGTCGAAGTGGGGGATTTCTACTACAAGCGCAAGAACTACGCGGGCGCGTTAGCCCGCTACCAGGATGCGGTGGCCTTCAAGGAAAACGATGCCGTCGCCAATTTTCGTATGGCACTATGTTACGAAAAACTGAATCAGCCTGAGGAAGCGATTGCCCACTTCAAGGAATATCTGAGGATTCTGCCGCAAGGGCCGTTGTCGAAGCCTGCCAGGAAGGCACTGGCGAAGCTGGGCGCCGCTGAACGGCAAACGTCAGAAAAGACGTCCGCGCCATAGTTACTTCTCTACTCGGATGAAGTCGCCGGTGGTAGCGTTGACCGACACTCGCAGCTTGGCATCGTCGCGATTGGTTCCATAAATCACATGCCAGATGAGCTGGCTGGTCGCCCGGCTCCAGTCCAGCGTATAGAGGACCGGCGTGTCGGGATCTTTTTCCAGCACTTTATCACCGCCATGCTTCTGTGCAACCTCCAGCGCCTTGTCAGAATCGACTTTCAGAAAACCGATATCGAACACCTGAGTGGAGGAGTTGGTAGGACTATAGGTGTCCTCTGTCCCTGGGGAAACACCCCGGGAAGGCGCGTCGGCGGCGTCCGTGCCCGACCAGACATAGGGTTTCACGCTGCGTTGCGTGGCAGATGCAAACGACGCTCGCCATACATCGGCTTTACCGTCCTTGCCTTTGGAATCCGCCGTGGGCTGCGATTCCACTCGAAACCCCTCAGCATCACGCGCCCAGCCATGGGCGGCGACGTAAAGCCTCTGGAACGCGACACGGCCGGTTTCAAACTCTGTCGGCTTGGGTTGGGGCTTCTCCGTTTGTGCCGGCTTGGCCGGCTCCGAAGAACAACCAGCCATTAACAACAGCGCCGCTACTGCCAGGAGCCGTCTCTTCATAGCACCTTCCGACCAGCGTAAAATTGCGAGCCTGGATGTTCGAGTTCATTCTACTAGATGAAAGGAACAGATTCGCAGTGGACTCGTATCTGCAAAGGTTACAGAACGCGATCACTTCCGCCACTCATGGCATGGATGTCGCGGCGCTCACCCGTCATCCCGAGGGCAAATGGAGCACAACACAAATTCTTGAGCATCTTTGTCTGACCTACACGGGGAGCTCGAAGGGTTTTGAACGCTGCTTGCAGGAAGGGCGGCCGCTGGCGCGGACTCCGACGTTGAAGGAACGGGTCGCAGTCTTCGTTGTCACCGGATTGGGTTATTTTCCCGAAGGGCGAACAGCCCCGGAGCGCACGGTTCCGCGCGGCATGGCGGCGGAGGACATCGTCAGAACAATTTCAGACCAACTCGCCGCCATGGACAAACTCATCACCCAGTGCGAAACCCGCTTCGGCCGCTCCACTCAGATCCTCGATCATCCCGTGCTCGGCCCGCTCACCGCGCGGCAGTGGCGCAAGTTTCATCTGGCCCACGGCCACCATCACGCGAAACAGATCGTGAAGCTGAGAACAATAGGCTAGAGTTATCAATCAAGATCAATAAAAACGGCTGGCGCAAACTGCCAGCCGTTTATTCTTGCCGCATGAATGGATCCAGTTATCGGCGGAAGCCGCCTCTGCCGTATCCGCCACGGAAGCCACCGCGAGCGTATCCGCCACGGAAGCCACTGCGGGCCATCCCACCGCGATAGGCATAACCCCCGCGCCCGTAAAAGCCTCGGCCATACCATCCGCGCCCGTAAAACCCAGGCCGATAAAACCCAGGCCCGTACCATCCGCGTCCGTAGTAGCCGTGGTACCAGGGGCCCGCTCCGATAAACACCCCGCCAGCGAACCATCGGGGCCCATAATATCCATAGGGCGCGCAGGCGTAAGGATAGTACCCATAGTAGCCATACGTGCATGCCGGCGGAGGTCCGACGTATCCCGGACCAACTCCAACCCCGATCCCAACCGCCACTCCGGCGTGGGCAAAAGCCGGCAACATGAGAACACTCAGTAAAGCCAGATATCGCAAGTAGCGCATTTAACACCCCCTGTTCAGATGCCCGGCTCGAACCGGAATCTGAAGGGCCTTCAGACTGCTCGAAGCGCCCAATGTTATAAACCGCAAAATAGAGCAAAAGTTGCGGTTCCCCAAGTGCCGGCAATGATCGTTCTTATGAGGTCGCTTCCACGGATTGTTCGCCCGGCGCGGGCAAGAGTTTTGGGCGCCCGTGGTGCGCCGGGAGAAATCCGCCTGTGCGAGCTTTCCGAAGAGCAGTCCGGCAGATGCCGTCTCTATTTGGACTTTCTCTTGGCGATGTTCAGGTCCACCAGTTGCCCGTTCTTATTCTTCACTGTCAACACCTTGCCGTCCGGGCTCACTCTGGCGGGAAACTGTTTGCCGTTAGTCCATTCCATGAAGGTCGCCGCTGGGGCGCTGGCCTTACAAACGTAGAGGGTATCGCCCATACTCATGGAAATTTTGTAGCGGTTGGAGTTTTCCATGTGCTGGGCGTCGGCTGCAAGCTTCTCAATGGAGACTACTGTGGCCGTTTGATAACCCTCGTCACCGCCCTGCGCATAGGCCAGCGTCGCCATCAGCGTAAGACAGCAGAATGCTACTGCTAAGCATCTCTTCATTGGTTCCCTCCCTGACGAGCAAAAAGTATAGATCACCGGCCACAACTTTGGCCGGCACAATTCCTGCCCTCATACTCGCAAGATCATCACTTCAGTGGCCTTGATGAGAGCCGCCGCCGTCTGCCCCGCTTTGAGTTGCATTTCCCGCGCCGAGCGCGCAGTGATGATCGAAGTGATTTGCTGGCCGCCAATCGAAATCTCAACTTCCGCCATCAGGCCGCTGATGCGCACCGCACCGATTCGCCCCACCAGCTGATTCCGTCCGCTGACGCGGCGGAGGACCTGATTGCGTTCCTCCTCGGTCCGCCCCCTGGTCCGAAACAGCAGCCGGTCCAATTCACTTTGCGGAATGCGGTGATGTCCTCCCGCGGTTTGAACACTGCGGATTGTCTTGCGGTAAATCCACTGCTTAATGGTCGGAAAGCTGATCCCCAGTTGCAGGGCCGCGTCGCGGAGTTTCAGCAACTCACTCCTTTTTTCCGTCGCCCTTCGAGTGTTGGCCTTCTTGGGCATGTGGGAACGAATCCTATCGCGACCCGCTGTCTGGGTCAATCAGTCGCTTGAGTTAATGGAGTATTTCGTTAAAGTATATATAAACGCATACTATTAGACATACAAACAATCTGTGATATACACTTTCTGATTCCCGGCAGAAGCCCCTATCGGAGAAAGAACAATCATGCGACACACCACCCCCACTCCACGATGCCTGAATCCCAATTCCGGCCGCGGATCCTGTGTCTTGCTGCTGGCCTGGGTGTTCCTCTGCCTCTCGGCGCCGTTTGGCTTCACCCAGGTCTCAGCAACTTTGTCGGGAACGGTCACTGACCAGTCTGGCGCCGCGGTTCCAGCGGCGGCAGTTACGGCCAGAAACACGGACACAGGGCTTGCGCGCAGCACCGTCACCGCTTCCACCGGCCGATATCAACTTGCCGCCCTCCCGGTTGGTCAATACGAAGTCCGGGTCAAGAAGGGCGGATTCGCGGAAGCAATTCGCACTGGGATCCGTCTCGTGATCGGGCAGGATGCAAACGCGGATGTGAGCCTGCGCCTGGGTGCGGTCAGTGAAGTAGTGAAAGTAAACGGGGATGCGGCCCTGGTCAATGCCACCACCCAAGACATCTCTGGACTGGTTGGCGAACGCCAGGTGAAAGACCTTCCACTCAATGGGAGGAGTTACGACTTGCTGCTTACGTTGAATCCGGGCGTTGTCAACTTCACCGGCGAGAAAACTGGCGGCATTGGCGTGTCAAATTCCACCACCGGCAACAACTTTGCGGTTTCCGGCAATCGCCCTCAGCAAAACTTGTTTCTGCTGAATGGGGTTGAGTTTACCGGGGCCGCTGAAAACAACATGCAGCCGGGCGGAGCCAGCCAACAGTTGCTGGGTGTGGACGCGGTTCGCGAATTCAATGTGTTGCGCGACTCTTACGGCGCCGAATACGGCAAACGGCCCGGCGGCCAGGTCATTATCGCGACCCAGTCCGGCAGCAATCAGCTCCATGGTTCGGCTTACGAATTCTTGCGCAATAACGCTTTCGATGCCCCCAATTTTTTCGACCAGGGGTCGGCCCCGCCGTTCCAGCGAAACCAGTTCGGCGCCTCTCTGGGAGGACCGGTTATCAACGGGAAAACCTTTCTGTTTGGCGATTATGAAGGCCTGCGCCAGCGCCTGCACCAGACCTCGGCCGCCTTCGTGCCGGACGCCGCCTCGCGCGCTGCCGCCGTTCCGAGCGTCCAGCCGCTGCTCAATTTGTGGCCTATCGCTCCGCCGGGCGCGCCGGACTTCAATGGGATCGCGCAAGTCTTTAGCAGCCCGCTGCAAACCATTCGCGAAGATTTCGGCACCGCCCGTTTGGACCACATCATCTCTTCACGAGATTCGCTGGCCGGCATCTACACCATCGACGACGGCAACGATGTCACGGCGACCACCCTCAACCCTTATAGCGCCGACGTGCTAACCCTCCGGGAGCAGGTCTTCAGTCTGGAAGAGACGCACACCTTCTCACCATCTACATTGAACGTGGCTCGCGTCGGTTATTCTCGGGCTGGCTACTTTTTCACTGGAGAACCGACTCCCGGCACTTCGGCGGCAGGTGTTCCGGGCTTCTTGCTGGGACACAATGTGGGTGCGGTGGTTGTCGGCGGCAGCGCTGCCTCCAATCCGCAAGCCCAGCTCGGGTTAGCCGGCAGCAATAATGGGAGCAACCTGCGGATCGCCCGTAATCTGTACACCTTCGAAGATCGCGTGACTCTTCTCAGAGGACGGCATACCTTCAGCTTCGGCGCCTGGCTCCAGCCATTCCAATCGAACGAGACCATCGCGTTGAGTCAATACGGACAGGCGACCTTCGCCAGTCTCCAAACCTTCCTGCAAGGAACGACCTCGAGCTTTCTGTATGATCCCGCGCCAACCCAGATGAACTGGCGGTCTTTGCTGGGCGCGTTCTATGCCGAAGATGTGATTCGTGTGACCCCGAAGTTGACCGTCTCACTGGGCTTCCGCGACGAGTTCTCAACTGGATGGAACGAGGCCCACGGTCGCGCCGCCAACTACACTTTCAGCAGCGGAATAATTTCAAGTGAACCTCACATCGGAGACTCGACTTTCACCGTCAACAACGCAAAGTTTCTGCCCCAGCCCAGAATCGGCATGGCCTGGAGTCCATTTACTTCAAAGACCGTCTTCCACGCCGGGTTTGGAATGTACTACGAGCTCCAGGATGCGCTCGGATACCGCACAGATCAAAACGCGCCTTTTAACCCGACCTACAGCATCCCGTCGCTTCCGGTTTCGGATTTCCCCATCGATCCTGCTGCTGCTGTTCCCAGCAAGGCGTTATTGGTGCCGGGAGGAGTTCAGCCGGACCTGAAGATGCCTACGCTCATATCCTGGTCCTTCGGTGCACAACAGCAACTTACTGCAAACACGGTCTTGAGCGTGCGCTATCTGGGATCACACGGGTGTCACGAAATTGTCGGCATCGACGCGAATGAACCGTTTCCCACCATTTGCCCATCCGCGCCGTGTCCCGCCAATTACCCAGCCACATTTCCCAGAGCATTGGCCGATGCTCCCGTACCGGCGGGAAGCTACTACATCCCTCCTAAGACGCCCAGGGCGAACCCCGCTCTGGCAAATACGTGGACATGGTTTTCTGAAGGAGACAGCAACTACAACGCGCTTCAAATCGATGCAAACCGTCGCTTCAGCCGCGGCCTTTCCCTGCGCGGCGTTTACACCTGGTCGAAAGCGCTCGATGATGGAGATTCGCTGAACGGCACAACTGCCGGAAATGCCCCTGGCCTTGTGTCAAACCCGTTCAACCCGGCAACGGACTACGGTCTCGCAACTTACGACGTCAGGAATGTCGGAGTCATTAGCGCCATCTACGCGCTGCCTTTCGGCCGAGGGCAGGCGCTGGCGGGCAATCTGGATGGCTGGCAGAACGCATTGCTGGGCGGTTGGTCGGTAACCAGCATCGTCACCCTTCAAGCGGGGTTTCCGTTTACACCCCAACTCAGCTATAACCCATCGAACAACGGCGACACGCGGAACCCGGTACGGCCGTTTGTAAATCCGGACTTCACCGGGCCGGTCGTTCTGGGCAAACCGGGCCAGTGGTTCAATCCGAATGCATTCTTGCAGCCTCCGCCGAACAGCGGATTCTACGGCGATGTCGGCAGAAACACGCTGATCGGTCCCGGACTCGCCACCTGGGACTTCTCGGCATTGAAGGAGACCGCAATTTACGAACGGCTCAAGTTACAGTTCCGGGCTGAGATTTTTAACCTACTGAACCGGGCAAACTTCAACACTCCGAATCTGATCGTGTTCACGCCCTCAGGAGTTTCCGGTACGGCGGGCACGATCACCAGCACTTCAACCAGCTCGCGGCAAGTGCAGTTCGGATTGAAGCTGATTTGGTAGATTCGATTCCATTCCAGACAAGCAAGCCTCCGGCATCGCGCCGGAGGCTGTAACCGAAGACCGCGGTTATTGCTGAGACTCGGGCTGCGTCGCGGCTTCCCGCGCTGCCGATGGCACTCCCGACTTGCGGGCGTCTTCCTGCATGTCGGTCACTTTCTGCTTTGCCTCGTCCAGGGATTTCTGCTTGTCGGCAATCTTCTGCTTATAGTCAGCGTCTTCCTTGTCCCAGGCCGCTTGATTGCGCAGGCGGTCGCCGGCGTCGGCATAAAATGCCGCAGAGCGCACCCGGTATTCGCGTTGCTCTACGTCCAGTTCCCGTGATAGCAGATCAACCTGGGCCTGCTCTGTAGAGATGCGCTGCTGCCACTGGTCGTAGACCCCTTGCCGTTGTTCCTGGCTCTGGCCCGGCTGCACTTCCAGCTTGTCGCCCGGAGTGGCAGCAGGTTGCGCGTCGGCCATGGGCGCTGCCGCGTCATCGGCGGATGCGGTCGTCTTTGCGCCGACGATGCTGATCTTGTCGTCTTTGGGAAGGTTGTCATTGTCCCACTTCTTGGCCGGCGCCGGCGGCTTCTTTTCCTTCTTCACCGCGCGCGCGTAGCTGCCCAACGAGGGCTCCTGCGCGTTCGCCGAGGGGTCCGGCGCTCGCGTGCCTGCGTCTTGCGCATTCGCCGGGGACGTCAACAGCCCCGACATCAGAATTCCAGCCAGCAATGCAAAGAGTGTACGTTTCATGGTTACTCCATCCTTAATGTCCGGCTTCCCGCATCTCGGCGGTAAGGCCGGTCTCAAATAATCAAGCTCTTGCGGCGGTGCTTGCGGAGCTTGCCCCCGCCAGAAATCCGCCAATCGTGTGGTCCAGTTCAGCCGCTTCCAAAATAATGTCGGTCGCCAGGCGTTGCGTCTGCTCGGGATCTCGTCCGCTCGCCAGTTGCCGCGCGTATCCCGAGATCGTCGCCACCGAAGTCCGCAAAGCCAGCGCCATTTCGGCGGACACTTCTCCACGCAACTCCTGTTGCTCTCGGATCTCCGCCATCCTGGTGGTGTCGTTGATCAGGCAGGCCGCTCCCAGGGGGTCTCCAGCGGGTGCGAATACCGGAGTCACGGTGATATCGAGCGTGCGCGGTTCGCCGGCCGGTGTCACGTATTGGGCCTGTAAGCCGCGAGCCAACACCTCGCCTTGCAAAGCAACCTGAATCGCCTCTGCCAGTCTGGATGACACGCCAGACCCGGAATCCATGGTGGCCTCCCGAAAAATCTCCTCCACGCCCATTCCCGCCAGCGAGGCGAATCCCAGAATCTGCCGGGCCGCGGTGTTGGCCTGTCGCACCAGTCCGTTTGCAGTAAAGAACATGACCCCGCTGGGCAGCTTGGAAAGCACGGCCGCGCTGATGTTCTCCGATGTCTTGGCCCGCCGCCGTTCCGCTTGCTGCGCCGTCGCTAACTCATGTTTCTGCTGTTTCAGCTGTTGAATGACCGCATTGTAGGCATGCATCGGGAACTGCTCCGGTTCCGGACGCGCGTTGTCCAGCGAGCCTTCCTCGGTGAACACCCGGCGCAAGCGGCGCATCAGCACAATTCCTGAGACGCACGCGAAGCCCGAAACCAGCAACCCAAACACAATGCGCAGCACCACGGGATTGCTCAACACTTTCACAGCAACCTCCAGTACCAGCGCAGAAACTGGTTGCCGAAAAAGAGCGCAATCATGGCCACACTGCCGAGGAAGACTCCGAACGGCAGGGGAAAACGCCGCAATGCGACGTTTGCCGAGCCCCACGCCCGCCGTCGCGCCTCGCGCCCCGATTCATGGTTCCGCGTCATCCGCCGGTGGGTGCGTTTAAGACAGACGGCCGCCAGCGTCCACAGCCCGAACAACGAACCCGCAATCGAACCGGCAAAGATGGTAAAGATAGTGAGTCGCACGCCCAGAAATGCTCCCACCATGGCCATCAGCTTGACGTCGCCGAAGCCCATACCTTCGATCCCGCGCGCCCGCAGGTAAATCGCTCCGGCGCCGTAGATGAACGAGGCTCCAACCACCGCTCCCGTCACCGCATCCAGCAATGACAGCCAGCGCCAGGAGGTGCTAAAAGCCGGCAGGGAAATCATCCCTGGCAGCAGTTGCGAAACCAGATCGTTTACCGGGACCAGCAAGCTGAACAGCACTCCCAGAACCAGCCCGGTGAGCGTCATCTTGTCGGGCAAAAGCTGGGTCTCCGCGTCGGTGAAAATCAATCCCAGCAGCAGGAAACCGAAAGTGCAGTACTTTACCGTGGCTAGTTCATACCCAAAATGCTGATAGCAGGCAAGAAAGAGCAGGCCCGTAAGCAGTTCGACCACCAGGTACCGGGGCGAGATCCAACTCCGGCAATTTCGGCAACGGCCCCGCAAAATCAGCCAGCTCAGGACCGGAACATTGTCGTAAAACGCAATGGGTTCTTTGCATTGCGGGCAAGCTGAGCGGGGAGCGACCGCCGATAATCCCCGCGGCAGGCGATAGATACACACATTCAGGAAGCTGCCAAAGGCCAGCCCCAGTGCGAACATCGCCAATGCCAACGCCGGATCCACGGTTTCCTTCTAATGAACGCAGATTTCTGGTGATTTTGCCTGATTATACGGGGATTCCCACGCCGGGAAGCAGGGTACTAAAGGCAGTGTACAGAAGGTCAAGGGACGGAATGGCAAGTCCGGCCCCGAAGTCCTGGATGACCAAAGTTCGGCAAGCGGATGCTAGCATGCACAAGTGCTTTCAATCTGGCCGAAGCTGTTTCTGGTCAAAAAAATCAAGAACATAAGGAATAAGAGTTGCCATGGACCTGCGAACGTTACAGAAGCCGTTGAAGGAGCAATACCGCAATGACCCCGGCTCTTCCCGCATTACCCTGCGCGCGAAGGGTGGGCAGACGGACGTCCCCGTCACCTGTTCGGTCGATCTAGGCCGCGCCATCTATCAAGCTGAAGCCCATAAGGGTGTCGGCGGCGCCGGCGGCGGCGCATGCTCCGGAGATCTGCTGCTTGGGGCGCTGGCGGCTTGTGCGCAGATTACTTGTCAGATGGTTGCAACTGCGATGGGCATTCCTGCCAATCGCATCGCGGTGACTGTCGAGGGCGACATGGACCTGCGCGGCACTCTGGGCATTGCGAAAGATGTGCCGGTGGGATTCGAAAACATCCGGCTAAGGTTCGATATAGACGCGCCCCAGGCGACGCCGGACCAGCTTCGCGGCCTGAGAGAAAAGACAGAGCAGTACTGTGTGGTGATGCAAACCTTGAAGCAGCCACCGCGGCTGGAAACGGAATGGACTCGCCAGGAGTGAGGCCTAGCTTCGTAACCAGCCGTGCCCGCGTCGACCCGAACGGCAATCAATGTGCAAAGCATTGCTGTTCGTGGATCATTGCACTTCACACCGTGGTTTCAACTCGACCCGTCCCATGTTTGCGGATAATCTCTTTTTCGCAGTCGCAGTAGACCCCGGGTGCAGTTCACTTCTCCTCTGGAGGTCAGTAATGTCCCTGTTTCGCCCCTCTTTCCTGCCCTACCTAACTGTCTTAACCGGCTGCTTATTGACCTTAACTCCGGTAACTGTGGCCCAGACATCGGCATGCGTCCTCCCTACGACCGCAGACGTCACCACCTGGCATAACGACACCTGCCGCACGGGCTGGCAGCCAAATGAGTCATTTCTGACAGCTGCACCTTCTCAACCCGGCACAGTCAATCAGACAAGCTTCGGCTTGCTCTGGCAGTGGACAAATTTTTCTGGCAGCATTTCGGCGCAACCACTCGCGGTCAGCAACGTGCCGAACATCACGCCTACCAATTGTCACCAACATTCGCCTTGCAGCGTCGTTTACGTCGCTACCAGCGACAACAAAATCTACGCTTTTGACGCAGCCTCGAGCGACAAAACTCCTCTCTGGACGATGGATTTAACACCTCAGGGTGGCGCTCCGCTCGACTGTTCTCAGCCACCGGGCATAAACCTGCCACTTTGCGATCCACCAAACACCGGTACCGTAGGAGTGACTGGCACGCCCGTTATTGACCTTCCCAGCAATCTTTTGTATGCCGTGGGAGTTTATACGGTCGGTACGGACGCCGTATATGACCTAGTCGCCCTCAATCTCAGTTCAGGCGTTATCGACGCTCGCATCCACCTTATGGCGTCCGTCACGGGTAAGGCGCCCGGCTCAAATTGTGCGACGACCTTTCCGAACAGGGGCACAGTTCAGTTTGATCCTGACAACAGCCGGCAACGTGGGGCCCTGCTCATTCTCAATGGCAACATGGTCTATATTCCGATCGCTCCATCAGGGCAGCCTAACAATGAACACCAGAACGGCTGGCTCCTCGGGTATAAGCACACGCCTGGCACCTTCACGCAAGTTCGGCATTTAATACTTCCCCCTACGGAAGCGGTGGGGGAATCTGGCAGAGTGGTGCTGGGCCCTCGGCCGAGGTTCGTCCCAACGGTGCTGCCTATATGTATGCAACAACAGGTAACGGGACGTTTGACCTTACCCCATTTACTCCCACTGCAACTGACGTCGGCGACAGCGCCATAAAGTTGGCCGTAGGCTACGGAACCGGGGGGCTGACGCCGTATGATTACTACACACCTCCTGACCTCACGTCCTATCCACAGCTCCCCGGGAAGACGGGCGGCAACGGACTTTGCCCCAACGATGTTGATTTTGGTTCGGGAGGCGTCCTGATCTTTCCGGAGAACTTTTACACCGACCTAAACCATCAGACTGCACCCAACCTTGCCGTGACGGGTGACAAGCAGTCGAACCTCTATGTGTTGAATCGCGATTTAATGGGACACTACAGCTCCTCGGGTGGAAACGCCTTCCAGTTGAAGCCCATTCGCTATGCCACGCAGTTCAATCCGCAGGGCCAGGGGTTTTGGTCTACCCCTGCGTATTGGAAGTTTTCGGACGCCAGCGGCGCCCACTACCAGCTCTACGTTTCGGTCACGAATGACAATTCGGGCCAGCAACCCCCGGTACCAACGCCTTTCCCGATCGACATGTACAAATTGGCCACGAGCGGCACGACCGGACCGATCGGCAGCCAACCGGATGCAAGCACCCCTCTTGTGTTCTGCAAGTTTTCACCAACTCCGGTTATATCTTCGAATGGCACATCACCCACAACAGGGATAGTATGGGGCGTGGAGCGTCAGGTTGCGGACAATCCAACAGACTGCAATGGGGCTACAAAACCAGCGGCGCTGCACGCATTTGACGCGACGACGATGCTGGTGCTTTATAACAGCCGGGCCCTAACCCTACTCAGCAATGCTCAGTCCTTTACCACGCCTACAGTTTTTCAGACTCGGGTCTACGTGGCGACGGGTTCGGGAGCAACGACGCAAGTTAACGTATTTGGAATATGCAGTACATTTGGCGGGTGCCAAAATTGAAAAGACGACACAAAATGAAATATTTCGGACGAGCCGTCGCTCTATTTTCAATAGTAATTTCATTCGTAGCGCCCGGTGCTGCGCAGGCGCATCAGGATCGAGTCTCTACGATACAAGGCGATCTTCCGCGCTGTTCGCCGGCTCCTTGCATCGTTCCACCTGTTCAACCTTCTACCAGCACCTTCACGTTAAATGTGTCCATTGCTGCCGATGCGCAGAATCCGAAGCAGCTTCTCATGGGAACAATCGACTCGAATTGCCCAGGGGTTTCCGGGGCTCTGTACTGGTCACGTGACGGCGGAGCCAGCTGGCAACAACGATGCAATCAGGCATTTTTCTACAACGGAACCGAGTACTTTCCGGGAGGCGAATCATCGGTCGGTCACGACAATCAAGGCATGGCGTACGCGCTCGGTTCGTATGGCAACCTCGATGATGATAACCCCGAAGGGTTCCTCGCGGTTCAGAAATCGAGCGATGGAGGGAACACTTGGACTTTGCCCGTACCGGCTCTAGGGCACCGTAGCGCAAATACACCCAGCGCTCAAATAGCCATCGATACGAGCACCCGCAGCCCCCATGTCAATGCCGTGTATGTCGCTGCCGTCTTGGCGAGCCCACGAAATAATCCCCGCAATAATCTGGTGATGGTTTCCCATTCGTACGACGGCGGTACGACGTGGACACAAGTGCCGGTGACTCCACTGGAAAAGTACCCGGAAGAGGACGCATATATAAATCTCGCTGTTAGTCCAGATGGTAGTGTGTACGTGACCTGGGTATATTGCGATACCCCGGCTCACTTCTGCGCAGATAACAAAGCGCACATCGTTCTCTCCAAATCCACCGACGGCGGCAACACCTGGACAAAAGCCAAACAGGTCGTTACCACCACGATCGGAACGCTGCAAGACTATCTCTTTCTGCCTCCCACGCCTCTGATCACGGTCGATAACAGCACCGGCCCGTACTCGGGCACGGTTTACATTGCCATGTGCAGCGATGCCAGGGGCACGCTGCGCTTGGGAATGATTCATTCACGCGATGGCGGTGAAACCTGGTCGAAGCCGGTTTCGGTGGCGCCCGCTGTCGATACTCACGATCAGTTCCTGCCGTGGCTTTCTGTCAGCCCGACAGGTCTGGTGGGCATGAGCTGGATGGACCGGCGCAACGATCCTAACAATTTGCTTTACCAGCCATTCGCAGCCTTCTCGAGCGATGGCGGGCAGAGTTTCGGTGAAAACATTCTGCTCAGCGAGGGCTTTTCTGATCCCAGCCGCGGTGGCGAAGGCAGCGGCTGGATTGGCGACTATACCGGCAACACCTGGGCCGGCCCAAACTACTTCGTCGCCGCATGGATGGACAACAGCCAGACGCCAAACATGGAAGATGTAGTCGGCGGCATCCGGCTGAAGTAAGCATGAACGCCCGCATATTGCGCCTTCTGCGAACGTCGCTCTAGTTATTCGGTCCGAGCTTCTGGCGTCCCGCGTCCGGGCCCTGCGAGCTTGCGACAACCGTAACCGGGGCCTGCAACGTGAAGTTCAATACCGTCTCCGAAGGCAACTTGATCTGCTGACCTTTGGTCGCCGCCTGAACGCCGCCGCCCAGGCCGCCACCGGCCGCGGCTCCAATGGCCGCACCCTTTCCTCCGCCTGCAAGTGCGCCAATGATGGCGCCAATGCCGGCGCCGGCGCCCACTTTCTCGGCCGTGTTCTTACCCCGCGAACTGCCTTCGCGCGAGTACTGATCGGTCTGGATGTTATAGGTCTGGCCGCCCGATGAAATGCTATCCAGCTGCAAGACCACCACCGACTTGCCTGCAAACTTGCCGGCGCTCTTCACATCCACCAGGTGGCCCCGAACCTCGCTTCCTGACGGGATCACCACCGCCCCATCGACGGTGATAGGGGTGTTCAGAGTGGCATGAAAAGTGTCTCCAAGCTGGTTCACTTCACTGTCAATCGGATCCACCAGGCGGACCGACAAAGCCGTGCCGTAGGGAACCGTGACCTTCTGCGGCGGCGGAGGCACTGGAGCCGGCGCGGGCGCTGGAGCAGGCGCTGGTGGTGGTGTAATGACTACAGTAGCCGGCGCGGGTGCGGGCGCAGCTGTTGCGACTTCGGTCGGCGCATCTGAAGCCGCCGGAGCATCATCTTGAACTTTCCGTGGTTGGCGCCGAGGCTTGGTTGCGGGTGACGGCTTGCGCTCGTGCCGTGGCGGGGCCGCCTGAGCGGTCTGAACCGGGGCCGGCGCCGACACTTGCAGGTTGTTAAACACCTGCTTCACGCCCGGCTCCGAGCCCGCGTACCGCGATGCCGCCTCGCGTTGAGCATCATTGTCCACGGTCCCCGACAGGGTCACCACCCCGCCTGCGGCCTGCACTCCCAACTGCTTTCCCTGGAGACCGGAATCGCCGTTGATTTTGGCCTGAATATCGCTGGCCATTTGCGCATCATTGAGCGGTTTGGAGCAGCCTACAGCCACTGACAGCGCAAGCATCAGCACAACGAACCGGCAAATAAAAGCTGTGACCTTCATGGAAAACTCCTCAACGGGTGTGCTTCAGTATAAACGGTTTAGATGCAGGATAGGCGCTGCGGAAACGGAAAGTTGCGGTGGGATATTGCTGATTTGCCGCAGCAATTGTAGTGTTGGCAACCGGCTGCCGGGATCACTCGGAAGATTTTCCAGCAGTTGCAGCCGCCCGCTGATGCACGAATTTGTAGTCCAGGATACTTGCTGCCAGACTGGCGTTTTCGCCGTCGTCGTTGGCTGCCCTGGATTCTTTGGTGCGGATGATTCGACCCTGACACAGCACCGTGCTGTTTTTCTGGCCGGAGATCTCTTCCGGCATTTCAAACACCATCTCCACCAGAGTGTTGTCCGGAAAGGGTTGCGGACCCTGCAACAGCACTCCTGACTGGCTCAGGTTTTCGATAATTCCTTCGTGCCACCCGCCCAGGTTTTTTACACGGTAGCGGACCGGAGTATTCAACTTAAGCCGGCGGGCCCGTGGAACCCAGGTGGGCTTGCGACTGTGGGCGCGGCTGCGCCGGGCATGGGCTGCTTCAGCCGTGCTTTGCGGCGCAGTCCGCTCTACGCGCTCGGTGCGGCGCATGGTCTTCCAGTCGTACTTGTATTCGGCTGCGCACACCAGGCAGACCTGGTAGAAATCCCCGTCGCTCCCCCGCCGCGGCCAGGAGAACTCGTGGGAGCAGCGCCCTAACATGAGAACATCCAATAACTTCTGAGCCATACGTGTCTTTCCGTGTGGTTCACCGGAAAAGCCATCATCTTACGACCCGCAAAGTTTGGGTAGGTTACTTCCGTGCAGCCCGCGGCTTGTCCTTTGCAAGCTTATGATTTGCAGGGTCAGAACTCCTGCCAACCCGCCCGATTCGATCAGAGATAGTCATTGCGCCCAGAGGCCGGCAGGATGCGCGAGTCGAACCGGCCAACACGGGCCGAGGTCTTGCTGCACGCGATTGTGATTGAGGCGAGAAAGCCGGATTTACACACGCAGCGGCTGGATTTCTAGGATGCCTTCGGAGAGGCTCCTCAGGGGGTGATCTCAAACACCACGCCCTGACCGAAATCGCCTCCGGCAGAAGTAACGCTGTAGAGCCTCCCGGAATGATAGGTCAGCGATCCTGTTGGCTTGGAGCCATCCGACCCGCTAAACGAGTGCAGAGTGGTCAGGGTTTTCCCTGCCAATTTGTACACTTCTCCTCCACTAAATTGCCCGCCGTTTTCTGCAGTGCCATAGACCAGATTACTGAACCGAGGGTCGATGAAAACTCCAGCCATGGGTTCCCAGGGACCGTGGGGATCGCCGAACGGGAAGACAAACCTCTTACCACCGCCGGGTTGCGGAACGAACTTCAATACAGAGCCACCATCAGCCTGTCCTGTTCCATTGGAGGCTGTCACATAAAGGTTGCCATTCTTGTCAAAGTTGACGGGGGAGAAGGGGTGGTCTCCGCTGCCCGCCAAGAATGTGTACAGCGTGGTCTGAGTCCAAGCCCCACCTCCCTGGGGCGGCGACAGTTTGAACAACACTCCTGTATTTGCTTTTTCGCCTCCAAAGCTCGTAGTGCCATAAAGATTGCCGGACGAATCGAAGGTGACTGCCGCCATGGGTTCGTAGCCATCGGCGCAGGTGGGCGGGCCCGTTACGCAAAACGAGTAAACCACCTGCTCGGTCCAGCCTCCGCCTTGAACTGGGCTTAGTTCAAAGACCGTGCCAAAGGCACCACTGCCGCCAAAGTACGTAGTACCGTAAAGATTCCCTGCAGCATCCAGGTTCAACCTGGAGGCGGGAAACTCCCCATCTTGCTCAACGTTTCCCAAGAAGTTCCAGAGTACTGTATATTCCCATGTTTCGCCAGGGAGCTTTGGTGGGGAAAGCTCAAACACAGTGCCGCAGCCTGAACCGCAGCCCGAACCCGTCCCTCCTTCTTCGGTGGTTCCATAGAGATTGCCGACAGGATCAATCACTAGGCCCGCAAGAGGAACCGCACCGTCGCCACAATTTTGTGCCGAGCAGAAACCGTAGATGATGCTTTCCGACCATGTCCCATCCTGCGCGGGGGCCAACTTGAAGACCGTGCCGCACCCGGCACAGAAGGGGCTGGAGCCGCCTTGTTGCGTCGTACCGTAGAGATTTCCGACTTTGTCGAACACGAGCCCACCGTTGGGAACGTATCCGTCGCCTCGATTCGTGCCAAAGGTGTAGAGCACCTTGTAGTGCTGTCCGAACGCCAAGCCACAGGTCAGAACCGCAACTGCCACGCACTGAAACGTGTACTTCATACCCGCCTCCACAGCGGCAAAAAGCATACCACCAAAGGAAAAAATGAAATAGAGACGGCTGGCTCATAAGGCACCGGAAGCAGGAGTTTGAGGCAACCCCCAGCGAGCCGGAAAGTTGGACACAAGTTGGACACAAAACCGGGCAACTTCCACCTCGTTTTGCAGCGTTAGAGGTGGCAAACCGCGCACAATCAGCAGCACTCAGCGAAATAGCTGGAAGTAGGTTAGTTCCGCGCAGGTCGTGGCCTGTCCTTTGCAAAGCGCTGAATTCTTTAGAAGATTGACCGGCGCCACCCCGCAGACTACGATTCACGCATCGTGACCGAACTCACCGCATTCGTCCTGGCTGGCGGCAAGAGCACTCGCATGGGAAGCGACAAAGCCTTCCTCCCATGGGCAGACGGCACGCTTCTTTCTCGCGCCCTGAAATTGGCCGCATCGGTCACGCCCAACGTGCGCATCGTCGGAGCATCAGAGAAATTCTCCAGCTTTGGTGCTGTGATCGAAGACATCTTCCGCGGCTGCGGTCCCTTGGGTGGAATCCACGCCGCTCTTTCGTCCACTACGACCGACTTGAACCTGATGCTGGCCGTCGATTTGCCACTTATCGAAACCCCATTCTTGCGGTTGATGGTCGGCCTGGCCCAGGAGACGGACTCGGTCGTGACCGTGCCGCGCGCTGAGGGAATCTCTCAGCCGCTGTGTGCGATTTATCGGCGGAAATTCGCGCAAACCGCCCAGCAGGCACTTGAGGCCGGCGCCAACAAGATTGATCCCTTGTTCGCGAAGGTTAAGACCAGAATCATCGAGGAAGATGAATTCACGCGCGCGGGATTTTCCGCCGCCATGTTCCGAAACTTGAACACTCCCGAAGAATGGAGAGAAGAACGAAACAAGTTCAGCCCGGCCCCATAGCCGCACGTGCCCGGATCGTTTATCATCGATCCCAGCATGGGCGAAAGCGAACAACAACTCGGCCCCTACATCGAATTCAAGGAAGTTTCCAAGTCCTTCGGCAGCAAGCGCATTCTGGACAAGGTCAGCTTCAGCGTCATGCCCGGAGAGACGGTCTGCATCCTGGGCCGCAGCGGCGTTGGGAAATCGGTTTCACTGCACAACATCATGGGCTTTCTCAAGCCCGATTCCGGCCGCCTGATCGTGGCCTATCAGGATGTCACGGATTACACTGACGAGCAGATGGACGAAATCCGCAAAAAGGTCACCATGGTCTTCCAAAACGGGGCCCTCTTCGACTCGCTCACCGTCGGCGAGAACGTCGCTTTCCCGCTGCGCGAACACCGCGAACTGAGTGAACAGCAAATCTTTCAGGTGGTCGACGGATTGTTGGACATGGTGGGCGTAAAGGAAATGCGCGACCTGCTGCCTTCCGACCTCTCGACGGGCATGAAGCGTTCAGTAGCCATCGCGCGCGCTCTGGCGGCGCGCCCGGACTGCGTGCTTTTCGATGAACCCACCACCATGGTGGACCCGCTGATGGCCCAGTTGCTTGGCGACCTGATCAAGAAACTCAAGGCGCAGTTGCACCTGACCAGCGTGGTGGTCACTCATGACATGCGCCTCGCACAGAAACTGGCGGACCGAATCGTATTCCTGCACGAAGCGAAAGCGTTGTTCTTTGGCACCTATCCCGAAATGGAGAAATGCGAAGAACCCATCATCCAGGAATTCCTCAAGCTCGACGAGCTGACCCTGGAGCCGGCCTGATCGCTGGAAGGGTTAAGTATGCGGGCACGCAGAACGCTTTTCGGCATCTTGCGTGATGTCCTTGAGTTCACCTCCAAACCAGGCGAACACTTTCACGAAGTTGTTGTAGACATCCGCCAAGGGCACGCGGTTTCGTTCCCCGTAAAGTTGCGGTGCGTAGTTGAGGTTGTCAACCCCTTCCATGATTTGCTGGAGAGCAAAATAGATGTCGAATAAATCGCCAGGGTCTGAGTCGGGAAGGCGGCGGTAGCGCGCCACCTTGTCCTTGGCGTCCTGAACGTCGCTTTCCAGCATTTGCAGTACCATCTTGCAGGAATCGCTCAATGCTTTCGCACTCGCATCCTCGCAATGAATGGTTGGCGCAATTTGTTGATAGCGATCCAGCGCATTGCTCGTCGCCCGCAACAAAGAATCCAGCTCTGATTGCGGATGAACTTGCCCAGCAACTGGGACCACCAGGCCAACTCCCAACAGTACACAAAATAATCGTTGCAGCTTCATGAGAGCCTCCTGAATAGAAACCAGAACGTGGTTCCTAAAATCCCTCTTTCACCAGCCTCTTCAGCGCGACCGGGCTTCCATCTCTTCCCATCATCTTCTCCACGTACTTGGCAATCATATCTACTTCGAGGTTCACTGCATCCCCTGGACGAAGTGATTTCAGATTGGTGACCGCGACAGTGTGAGGAATAATCGCCGCCGTTACCTCGGTGCCTTCGATCTTGGCCACCGTAAGGCTGATGCCCTCAATAGAAATCGATCCTTTGGCGATCACATAGCGTGCCAGGTCCGGAGGAATGTCGATTCGTAACCAGTAGTCGTCTCCGTTCTCAATCCGGTCCAGCGCCAAGAACCTGCCCGTACCGTCCACGTGGCCTTGGACAATGTGTCCATCGAAGCGTCCGTTAGCACACATGGGTAGCTCGAGGTTCACCAACGCGCCTTCTTTGACGCGGGAAAAAGAAGTGCGCCGCCAGGTTTCCTCCGCCAGATCGAAACTGACTGACTCGGGCGTGATCTCAATCGCCGTCAGGCAAACTCCGTTCACGGCAATGCTGTCGCCCTTGCGCAGATCTTTTGAGAGCCGCTCGCACCCTACCGTCAGCCCGCGCGTGCCGCCGCCCTGTGCAATCCGCGTAACCCGCCCAACCTCCTCGATGATGCCAGTGAACATGAATACACTCCAGTAAAAGGTGATGGCCGATAGCCGATAGCTTCACGCATACGGATCCCTCAAATACCCCTCCACAGCGAAATCCTCGCCGAAGCGATGCAGGCGCATTGACTTGACCTGCGCCGCTTCTCCCAGATGCGCGAACCCTGCCCCCACCGAAAATGGCACCGCCGCCGTTCCCGCCAGAATCTTAGGAGCATAGTAAAAGAAAATCTTGTCCACGATTCCTGAAGACAATGCCGCCCAATTCACCATCGAGCCGCCTTCGATCATCAGGCTCGCAATCTCCCGCTCGCCCAGATGGCGCAATACCGCGGCCAGGTCGGGATGTCCCGCGGCCGAAGGTTGCGGAATCTGCTCAACCCATACGCCGCGCTGCTCCAGTTGCCTCCGCTTCTTCTCCTCCGCGAATGAGCACAGTACCAGGAGATCTTCATTCGCAGTTTTCACCACGCGCGACTCCAGAGGCAGCCGCAAACGCGAGTCGAGGATCACGCGCAAGAGCGACCGGCCGCGCGGACGCCCGCTGCGGTCGGTAAGCAGTGGATCATCCGCAATCACCGTTCCCACGCCCACTAATATCGCGTCATTCTGATGGCGAAGTTCTTGCACGTGCGCTCGCGCCGCTTCGCTGGTGATGTATCCGCGGGCGCTGCCGGCGGCGCCGAGCGCCGTTGGGTTGCGCGACTCACCCGGCGGCGGCGCGATCTTGCCATCGAGAGTCATGGCCGCCTTAAGCGTGACCAGCGGAATATGCGTGCGGATGAATTTGGCGAACCCCTCGTTCAGCGCCCTGGCCTCGTCCTCCAAAATGCCGGAGGCAACCGCCACGCCGCTTTCCCGCAGGCGTTCAAACCCGCGCCCGCTGACCAGCGGATTGGGATCGGACATGCAAGCCACCACGCGTGTAATCCCGGCTGCAATGATCGCGTTGACGCACGGGGACGTGCGCCCCTGATGCGAACACGGCTCCAGATTGATGTAGAGGGTCGCGCCCTGGGTTCGCTGGCCGGCCTGTTCGATCGCCAGAATCTCAGCGTGCTTGACGCCGGCGTAAGTGTGGCTGCCGCTGCCCACCACCGCGCCGCCGGCATCGACCACCAGCGCTCCCACATTCGGATTGGGCGAAGTCAGGCCAACGCCCGCCCGCGCTAGTTCGAGCGCCTGGCCAAGAAATCGTTCTTCAATTTCATGAGAGACGGTCACGCAAAGCCCTGTGTACCTCTGTGCCCCCTGCGGTAAAAGGTTTACGCAAACAGCGAATCCACAAAATCCTTCGAGTCGAACGGCAGCAGATCCCCGGCTTTTTCCCCCACGCCCACGTAGCGTACGGGCAATCCAAGCTCCCGGCAAATCGCAACCACCACGCCGCCCTTGGCCGTTCCATCTAACTTCGTCAGCACAATTCCGGTCACGCCCGCCGAGTCGGTAAACTGCCGCGCTTGCTGCAAGCCATTCTGTCCCGTAGTTGCATCCATCACCAAAAGCGTCTCGTGCGGAGCACCAGGGATGATTCTCTGCGCCGTACGCCGCATCTTTTCCAACTCCGCCATCAGGTTCGACTTGTTGTGCAATCTCCCGGCAGTATCCACAATGACGAAATCCGTTTTCCGCGCCGTGGCGGCCTGGAGCGCGTCAAACAGCACTGCCGCCGGATCGCCCCCGGCCTTGGTCCGAATCACTTCTGTGCCGGTACGTTCTCCCCAGATTTCCAGTTGATCGATGGCGGCGGCGCGAAAAGTATCCGCCGCACACATAAGAACGCTCTTTCCCTGCGAACGGAAAACCTGCGCCAGTTTGCCGATGGTCGTAGTCTTGCCGGTGCCATTCACTCCCACCACCAGGATCACTTCCGGGGTGCCCTCGACTTTTTGCACCGGCCGCGTATTCGCCGTATTCAGAATGGCCAGCAGTTCTTCCTTCAACAAGCGCTTTAACTCGTCAACGTCTTTGATCTGCTTGCGGTCGGCCTTCTCCCGGAGCTTGCCCAGCACTTCGCGCGTGGTAGTGCTCCCCAAATCGGCGCTGATCAGGGTGGCTTCCAATTCGTCGAGTGTGTTGCGGTCAATCTCTTTGCTGAACGAAACCGCTTCTTCTATGCGCTCGCTGAGGCTTTCGCGCGTGCGCGTGACCGCCTCTTTCATACGCTCCAGGAAGCTGGGTTTCTGCTCTTCGTCGAGGCTGCCAAATAGGGTCTGAATCATGGATTGATGGGCCGTGGAAGGCGCAAACTTCAATTATAGCGGCAGGGTTTAAATTCCGAGGCGTAGCCTCCAGGAGTGTGGTAATCAGTTACTTTGAATCTTCGAGGACTTGGCGAATGTTTCGCTCAAGCTTGCCCCAGTATTTGTGATGATCTTTTCTTGGTGCGATTGTAAGGCGCATCCTGCAATAGCTCAAGGCCCAACGAAGTTCTGAATCGTTCTTGTGTTTGATGGCTGCTTCGATTCGCTTCAACTCGTTGAGCCGCGTCATTCTAGCGTCTCTGTTGCTCGCAGGCTTCCCATCGGAAGAGTGTAACAAACGTCACCTGCCTGGCCCGCAACCCCTTGCCGGATCAATCGGAACCTAACCTCAACCGGCCCGCAGCCGGCACACCCTGTGACCTCTGTGCCCCCTGTGGTTAATCGCTTTCGCCGAAAGCTCCCCGAACTAAACCCGGCTCGCCTGCACCGCACTCGCGGGATCAACCGAAGTCTCCGCCTCAACCGGCACCGCAGCCGTCGCCACCGCAGCGGCTGCGGCCGCTGCCACCGTCGGCTGCTTCACATGAATCTCGCCTCGCTCATAAATCGCCGTCAAAGCCGCCACCGCCGTCGGATCAAGCCGCTTGCCGGAAAGCGAATGAATGATCCGCAGCGCCTCCTCAGGAGTGTGCGCATGCTGGTAAGGGCGATTCGTAGTTAACGCATCGAAAGTATCGGCAACAGCGATGATCCGCGGCAGCAGGGGAATGTCATCGCCCTTCAAACCGTGCGGATAGCCACGCCCATCCAGCGACTCATGGTGCAATTCGATTCCCGGAATCATGTCTTTCAACTGCGCCACCGGCCGCAGGATGTTTGCTCCCTTGGTGGTGTGGGTCTTCATAATGTCAAATTCTTCCGGCGTCAGCGCTCCCGGCTTTTTCAGAATCCGGTCTTCAATGCCAATCTTGCCTACGTCATGCAGTTGGGCGGAAATGCGAACTGTCTCGATATAGTCCTCGTAGATGCCCATTTCCCGCGCAATCAGGATTGAGTAGCGGGTCACCCGGTCGGAGTGGCCGCGCGTGTAGGGGTCCTTTTCATCGACCGCGCCGGCCAGCATCTGAATCGAGCCCATGAACAACTCGCGGTTTTCCGTGGCCGCGCGCTTCAAGTCGTGAACAAAATGTTCCAGCTCCTGGGACATTACGTTGAAGGTGTGAGCTAGCTCTCCGATTTCCGTGCTGCTCTTCAGGTGTACTCGCTGGGAAAAGTCTCCCCGCGCAATCGCCCGGCTGGAAAGGGTCAGCACTTCCAGCGGACTGGTAATGCGCCGCGCGGCAAACACGCTAATGGCAATGCTCAGCGCAATCGCCATGATCGCCAGGATGCGCCCGGTGCGCTGCATTTCGTACACCCCGCGGTAGGCTTCCGCCCGTGGTTTCTGCACTACCACCGCCCAGTCGAGGTTGGTCACCGGGCTGCACGTCCCCAACATGGCGACCGGTTTCTTGCCGCCGGTGATATTGAACTCGCGAGTCGCAGCCACCATCTGGGTCTTGCTGCCTTGCTCCACAAAAGTGCGCACGATCTCCAGATTGGTCATGTCCTGGCCGGTCGCGTATTCGTTGTCCGCGCCGGCGACCAGCCGCCCCTCGCTGTCTACCACATACGGAATAAGCCCGCCGCGGCTGACCTCCTGCAAGCGCCGGATCAGGAATTGCAGATCCACTACCGAGCCGATCATGCCTACGAAACGTCCGCCCACCATGACCGGCGCGCTGACCAGCACGACCGTGCGGGAAGCCTTGCCATTGCCCACTACAAGCGCCTGACCGTTATAGATTCTGCCTTCGCGGGCAGCGGCGTATCCCCGTTCTAACTCACGTTGCAGGAATGCGTCCGCTGCAATCCGCCCGGCTGAAATCCCCTTGCCCTCAGAGTTCAACAAAGTGGCATAGGCCAGGTCGCCCGAGGAAGAAACGAAATTTTCCAGCAGGGCCCGCAGTTCTGGCGCCTCCACATGCTCGGAAGTAAAATCTCCGCCGCTGGCCACTTGCAACGCCGACGACAAATTCGCCAGCATCATCCGCAGCGACTCCTGATGCTGCGAAATATCATCCGCCAGCGAGCGCGTCACCGCATTTTGCAAGAGCCGTTCGTTGGTGATCAGGCGGTCGCGATTGATCGACTCCACCTGCGCCGAGTAAAAGTACATCGGCACCACACTGACCAGTACAAGGACACCTAGGATGACGTACAGAATGGGCAGGCGCGATGGTGTAGGCAGCTTTAGCGACAAAGTGACCCTACATGCCCGTGCGGGGTGCACGGTAAATCTTCCGGGGGTTCAGCTACGAGTTTACTTGGGAAGACGCCCTGTTCGGCGTTACGAAAGTACCGTCAAAGGTCATCGAGTTGTGGCGGTTTGGAAGTGTGCTGGCGCCCTGCTATTACGCTGCGTAACCCGCCCTAAATGAAAGCCTTAAGAATGGACGGTTCCGGCGCGAATCACCCGGTCTCCCGCTTTCCGCTGCGGGTCATCAATTCGTGGATCGCTTCTCGCGGCGGCTTTCCTTGATTCAGAATGGCGTCCACTTGAGCAGTAATCGGCATCTCTACCCGATATACCCGGGCCAGCTCAACCGCAGCTCGAGTGGTGAACACCCCTTCTGCCACCATTCCGTGCATGCTGGCAATGATCTCCGGCAACTTACCACCGCGGCCGAGTTCCACGCCCACGCTACGGTTGCGCGACAGCCCCCCGGTGCATGTCAACACCAGGTCGCCCAACCCGGCCAGTCCGGCCATGGTTTCCGGCTGCCCGCCACAGGCCACGACCAGGCGGGTCATTTCGGCCAGGCCGCGTGTGATCAGGGCCGCAATCGAGTTGTGACCAAGTCCCAGCCCGTCGCAAACCCCGGCCGCAATCGCGATGGTGTTCTTCAGCGCCCCACCGAGCTCTACGCCGGTCACATCCCGGTTGGTGTAAACCCGAAATTGCGGATCGCTGAACTCGCGCTGCACCGTTTCCGCCAGATCATCGTCCGGCGACGCGACGGTGATGGCCGTCGGATCGCCCCGCGCCACCTCTTTGGCAAATGACGGCCCGCTCAGCGCTCCCACCCGCGGCGAAAACCCCCGCGCCGCAGTGATCACCTGCGTGATCACTTCCGACATGCGCAAGTGGGTTTTGTTTTCCAGGCCCTTGGTCGCGCTGACAATCAACATCTCCGGAGTCAGATAAACCCACATCTCTTCAAACACTCTACGGCAGTGATGCGACGGCATAACGCTGACCACCATCTCGGCTCCGCGCAACGCTTCCTGATAATGCGCGGTCGCAGTCACCGAATCCGGCAGGGTGTGGCCAGAAAGAAAAAGATCGTTGCTGTGCCGTTGATTGATCGAATCCCGGACTTCCTTCTCGTGCGCCCACAGCCTCACCCGGTGTGTCCCTTTGCGTCCCAGGGCGATGGCCAGCCCGGTGCCCCACGCCCCCGCGCCGATGATCGCGATCTCGCTCATCTCTTTCTCCACTGGAAACGAGGCTCGGTGTGGGCCAGTAAGCGGCCAATATTCTGGTGATGTTTAGTGATGATCAGCAGGGAAGACAGCGCTGCAAAGCCGGCCAAAGGAACGCGCTTCGCGGGTTCGAGAGCCCAGATCAGGGCTGGGAACAATGCTGCTGCGAGCATTGCAGCCAATGAAACGTAGCGGAAAATGAGAAAGATCGCGACGAAGACGCCAACCGTAACCAGAATGCTCCTGGGGACCAGCGGAGCGAAGGCTCCAAGTCCGGTAGCCACCCCTTTTCCGCCGCGAAAATTCAACCACAGCGGGAACATGTGGCCAAGAATTGCGATGACCGCGGCTGCGCCCAGTAGAAACGCCTGCCCAGGAAAGAGCGTGCGCGTAATCACCACCGCCATCAATCCTTTCAGCCCGTCGAGCGCCAGAGTCAGCAAACCCAGCAATGGAGAAGTCCGGGACACGTTCGTGGCCCCGATATTGCCGCTACCCATTTTCCGGACATCCTCACCACGGAAGATGCGAACCAGTATGTAGCCGAAGGGAACCGTTCCCAGCAGATAGCTGACGCCGGCAGTGATCAGAAGTGATTTCATTTGCGGGCTAGTCCAACCCGAAGTGCGCTATCTTGGTGTATCGCGCGCCTCCCCGCATGGGCTGACTCTGGTAAAGAAAAAACTCGCGGGCCGTCATGGTACCAAACTCGGGGGATGGCAGCGCCGCTAATTTCTCTTGCAGCTTCTGAAACCCTCGGTCTCGCCGCTCGGGCGCGCCGGAGCCGCCGCCGCGTGCCAGGGTCAGATGAGGGCTGTAAGGATGGTCTTCCTTCGGAACCCCGAGGGCAGCGGTTGCCTGATCGATGGCCGATGCCAGGTTCGCCAATTCTGGGCCAGCTTGGATCCCGACCCAGAACACCCTCGCCGATCTGGCCGTAGGAAAGAAGCCATATCCCCGGAAGGCGACCTCGATGGCCTCTCCCGCCACTGCCGAGACCGCCTGCTTGATTTCTTCCACCGCTTCCGCCGGTTTCTCTCCGATGAACTTCAAAGTCACGTGCATCGATTCCGGACGCACCCACCGCGCCTCGGAGGCGAATCCCGTAACCCCCTCCACAAACCGCCGCAAGCGTTCGCGGATCACGTCGTCAATGTCGAGAGCAATGAAAATTCGCATCGTGGCTCTTAACTTTCAGCTCGTGGCCTGTGGTTCAACGCTGTGCAGTCGGAGTGATACGCGGCAGGCATTAAGGAAACCTAAGAGCGAGAAGCCAAACCCTCACTTCAACTTCCGCCTCACCATATCCAGGGCCTGTTGGCTGGCAAACCAGCGGATGCGCTTGCGATCGCCGGGAAACTTGCGCTCAATGACTTCAGTCCCAACGTCGCTGGCCAACGCATGAAACACCAACCCCACCGGCTTCTCCGCTGTGCCACCGTTTGGCCCGGCTATGCCGGTGACCGCCAGGCCGAGGGTCGCGTCGCAGCGCGCGCGAATCCCCTCCGCCAGCGCCCCGGCCACCTTCGAACTGACGGCGCCCTCTTTTTCGATCAGCCTGGCCGGCACTCCTGCCAGTTCGGTTTTCATCTCGTTCGAATACACCACCGCGCCGCCCACAAAATAACGTGAACTCCCGCTGACCGACGTGATGCGCTCGCCAATCAATCCGCCGGTACAGGACTCCGCCACTGCAAGAGTCGCATTGCGCATCTGCAAGTAGTACCCGACAATTTGCTCCATGGAGTCGCCGTTGTCGGAGAAAACGAAATCGCCCAGTTCGGCCTCGATCAGTTCCACCAATTCATCCACCCGTTTCTGCGCCGCAGCGAGCGTGGCTGCCCGCGTCTTCAGGTGAAGCTGTATCTCTCCCGCCCCGCCGAGGATGGTGGTCTGCACGTCGGTGAAAGGCCGGTAGATGGGCGCCACCCGGGCGTCGCATTGTGACTCGCCCATGCCCGTGATCTTGAGTTCCCGGGTGACGATCACTTGCGCCGGCAGCCTCGCCCGCAATCTCGCGATGCAGTGCTCCTCGAACAACGCTTTTAGCTCATGCGGAGGGCCCGGCAGCAGCACCATGATCTTTGCCTGCCCATCGAACTTGCCGCTGATCCACAGCCCCGGAGCCGAACCATTCGCATTGGGCAGCACAATCGCTCCGGCGATGACGTCTGCCTGCTTCAGATTATTGGCTGCCATCTTCCAGCCGTGCGCGGCGAAGCGTTGCTCGAGCGAGGCGACGATTGCCGGATCGCGACGCAACGGCAAACCCAGCGCCTCAGCCACCGCTTCGCGCGTCAGATCATCCTCGGTCGGTCCCAACCCACCCATGAAGAGAATCAAATCGGCGCGCGCGCACGCAATCGTGGCCGCCTGCACGAGGTTCTCCCGGTTGTCGCCGACAATGGTCTTGAAAACCACGTCCACGCCCATCTGGTTGAGTTTGTCGGTGAGGTAGAGCGAGTTGGTGTCCTGGCGGTACGGGGTTAGCAGTTCCGAGCCAATGGCGATGATCTCGGCATTCATCCCCAAAAGTGTAAATGAAAAAGCGGACGACGAACGAAAGGGGAAGCCAGAAGCTAGAAGCTAGCTGCTACTCGACCAGCGGCCACCCCTGAATATTCCAGGCCAGGTGATGCGCGGCATCTGTCGTCGCCAGGACAACTGACTTTCCGGGCGCAAACGCCAGCCCCACCAGCCCGGCCCCGGCGACCTCGAGCGACGCCTGGCCGTCGGGCGTAATTTTCACGATACCGCGCTTGCCGGAGAGCGATGCCGCCACGTACAGATTGCCTTCGATATCAAAAGCCAGGCCTTGCGGCCGCCCCAGCCCGCGGAAGAAATTAATCACGTTGCCCTGCATGTCGATCCGGTACACACAATCGAAGCTGGAAGTGGTCGGCCCGGTCACGAATAAATCGCCGTGCGGGCTAAACGCCAGGTGATAAGCGGAAACGCTCGGCTCAAGCGTGGCAAAGACAAAAATCTGCCGGTCCGGCGCGATCTTGAAAATGGTTCCACTGCGGTCCCCCACGTACAGGTTGCCGCTGCGGTCAAACGCAATGCCAGTCGCCACTCCCATGCCTTCCGCGTAAGAAGACATCGTGCCATTGGGGGCGATGCGGTAAACCGTTCCGTCATAGCGCGACGAAACGTACATCTGGCCGGCCTTGTCGAAGGCAATCGAAGTCGCATTCATCAAGTCCGCCACAAACGGCTTGACGTTGTAATTCGTATCAATTTTGAACAGCGCGACTTTTACTTTTTGCCCGCGGCTTCCTGAAAAACTCACATAGATGTTGCCCTCCGCGTCGAGCGCCGGGTTGGTCACCGGGTGCAGGTCCTCGGCAATTGTCACCGCCACTTTGATCTGATGGGCGTTGCTGGAGTGGCCGTTGGTCGAAACCACAATCGGCCCGGAAGAGGCGCCCTGCGGCACTCTGGCCACCACAAAGTCATCCGAACTGATCACCACCGCGCCTTCCACTTCTCCAAACCGCACCCGCGGACGCCGCAACTCGTGCGGAGACAAATCACTTCCAGTGATCCGCACTTCGCCCCCAGCCAGGGCAGCACTCGGTTGTACCGCCTGAATGTGCGGCTTTCCGTTCACGCTCTTCTTTCCCAGCAACCGGTCAGAAATTCCCATGAGGTCTAGTTTGTCGCCTTCTACCTGGACAATAGGCCGAAATGCAGCACTACCTGCATCACGGCCAGAGCATACAGCCCTGCGGCCACGTCATCCAATACGATGCCAAAGCCTTCGGAAAGATGCTCCAGTTGACGTACCGGGGGAGGTTTTACAATATCGAATCCTCGGAAGAGTATAAATCCCAGCAACAGAGTTTTCCATGCGAGCGGCGCCCCCACCAGCGCAATCAACTGGCCGGCAACTTCGTCAATCACCACGAACTGAGGATCTTTCAGGCCTGTGGCGCGCGAGACCTGCGTGGCTGCCGGAATCCCCACCGCGATTGCCAATGCGGCCAGCGCAATTGCGGCCCAGGGCTGCCAGCCCGGAGCAATCACGCGGCCGATCAGCCACCACAGAACCACTGTCGCTGCCGATCCCCAGGTCCCCGGCCCAGGGCGAAGCAATCCCGCACCAAAGAACGTAGCCACGAGCGTGGCCCAGCGCGGCGCCCGCGTCACCTGGCGTCTCCGGATTTTGTAGCGTCGCCGATCGCGGCGGCCGCCGTGGGGACATCACGAGTCACGATTTCTCATCCACGTCATCATCCGTATCCGTCAGCGGCGATGAAATCACATACTTACCACTCGCCCATTTCCCCAGGTCGATCAGGCGGCAGCGTTCGCTGCAAAAAGGGAAATCGGTGTCTTTACTGGTCACGGGCTTCTTACAGGTAGGACACGTCAGCTTGAGCGCGCGGGCCATGGACTCTACACAATCTTGGCCACCAGATCGTAGTCGTGCGCCTCGGTGATCTGGCAGCGATAAAACTCGCCCTCTTTTGGCTCAAGCCCTTCGCGCACATCGTTCACAAATACTTTGCCGTCAATTTCCGGAGCATGCATGGCAGTGCGGCCCTCGAGCAGCAAGTCGCTTTCCTCGGAAACCCCTCCCAACAGCAGTTCAAACTCCCTTCCGACCAGGGTCTTCTTGCTCTGCTTGCTGATGCGCTTCTGGATCTGCATCAGGTGTTTGCGCCGCCGCTCGATCTCGCGCCCCGGCAGCTTGTCGTCGGTCCCGAAGGCGCCCGCGCCTTCCTGATCCGAGTAACCAAACGCGCCCATCCAGTCAAACTTGGCCTCGCGCACAAACTCACACAACTCCTCAAATTCTTTCTCAGTCTCTCCCGGAAACCCCACAATGAAGGATGTCCTCAAAGTGACGCCGGGGATCACGCGCCGCATCTTCTCGATCGAGCGCAGGAAAACATCAGCTCCGCCGCCGCGCCTCATGCGCTTCAAAACCGTTGCCGACGCGTGTTGCAAAGGCACGTCCATGTAGGAGCAAATCTTGTCGTGAGCGGCAATGGTTTCGAGCAACCGTCCCGTAATCTTGTTGGGATACGCGTAGAGAAAGCGCACCCAGCACAGATTTTCGATGGCGGCGAGTTTTTCGAGCAGCAGCGCCAGCCCGTCTTTCAGGCCAAAGTCTTCCCCATAGCAGGTCGTGTCCTGGCCGATCAGGGTAACTTCGCGCACTCCGCCACGCGCCAGCCGCTCCACTTCTGCGACCACCGACTCAAACCGCCGGGAACGGAACTTTCCCCGAAGCTGCGGAATAATGCAAAAGCTGCATGGATGATCGCAGCCTTCGGCAATCTTTACGTATGCCGTGTATCGGGGCGTGGCCAGCACCCGCGGCGTGGCCTCGTCATAGAGATAATTGGGAAGATCGGCGATGGCGCCGTCCCACGACTCGCGCGAAAACCGGCCCTGGGCAGCCCGTGCCTCGCCTTCCGCCCGCGAAGTCAAAATCCTGAACGGAGAATTCTGTGCCGGTGGTGGCGCGACCCCGGCCGCCGCCAGAATATTCTCCAACTCCCCGGTTCCAACCACTGCGTCAACTTCAGGGATGTTCTTTTGAATGTCGCCGCGAAAGCGCTCCACCAGGCAGCCTGCAACTATCAACTTGCGCGCCCGGCCATCATTTTTGTGCCGCGCCATTTCCAGAATCGCATTGACCGATTCCTGTTGCGCGCTCTCGATAAACGAGCAGGTGTTCACCACAATGACGTCAGCATCTTCGGCGCGCGCAATCAACTGCGCTCCCGCCTGCGCCAGCATGCCCATCATGACTTCGCTGTCGACCAGGTTCTTGGGGCATCCCAGACTGACAAAGCCAACTTTGGGCGGCGTATTAGCCGCTTTTTCAGTGATTTCGGCTTCGTTGTCGAATTCTACAGTGGAGTTCGGAGGCGGCATGCTATCCAGCTATTTTAGCAGCTTGGGAGGCAAACCAACTCTGGTGGCGACAGCCGCCCTCGGCTGTCGTGCAAGCTTTAACCCGGCTCTACCGCCGGCTTGCCTCCGCCAACTCCTTATAATCCCCCGGCAGCCGCGCCGCATCCTCCGCCGATTCCCCAAACCGCGCCCGCTCATAGTGCTCTGCAAATCGCGCCAATGGATCGCGCATCGTTTCATCCTTGAAAGCGGCCACGAATTCCGTCGGAGTCTGCGCCGGCAACTTCTGCCAGCCGCGTTTGGCCAGCATCTGCAACACGCGTTCGTACCAGATGGTTGCAGCCACTCGCGGCGACCGCTCCGGCCGCGCCGCTAGCTGACGACGGCGAAACGCCCGCCAAAGCCGCGCCGAATACGCGCCCAGAGCCAATAGGCCTGCCGCCCCCAGCGCTATCCCGCTCCAGCGCCACGGAGCCTCCGACACCGCGCGCCCGGCTTTTCGCGCGGCGTCGAGCCAGGCATCGTACTGTCGCCGTTCCCAATGGCGCAAACGGCCAACCCATTGCGTTCCACTTTGCGTGGCCCACCGTCCCAAAATATATTGATGGCGCACATCGTAGCTGACCACCCACTCTCGCCAGAACGAGGTCATGGCATCGGCATAAAGCGCCCATCGGCCCCACCCGGTCCGGATCTGCGCCGGCGCCGCCGGCGTGGGATCAAAACTCATCCAGCCGTATCCCGGAAAATAGGCTTCCACCCACGAATGCGCATTACTCGCACGCACCAGGTATTGCGACGTCACGTCATTGAATTCGCCGGTGCGAAAGCCGTTCACCACTCGCGACGGAATCCGCAAGCTACGCAGCATCACAGCCATCGCCGAAGCGAAATATTCGCAGTGTCCTTGCTTGCGTTCGAACAGGAAATACGCCAGCGGGTCGCGAGGCGCCGAACGCCCCAGCTGCAACGTGTATCCGAAGTGCGTCCGCAAATAGCGTTCCATGGCCACGGCTTTGTCGAAGTCATTGCTTTCGGCAACCGTGATCTGCTTCGCTAAGGACGCGACTCGCGGGTCCATCCGCGGCAATTGCAGGTAGTTCAATAACACCGCGGGTGGATAATCCTGCCCAGCCCCGCGCAACTCAGCCGGCCGCGGTTCGGCCACGTCCGACTCCGCATCGTAAGTGCTCACCGGATGCTCAAGGTCAGTGTTGAACACCGCACCTGCCTCATCCCGCGACACCCGCCGATAGTTGCCCCCCAGGCTGATTGCCTCGGGTGCCAGAAAGAAAACATTGTCGGTGACCGGCTCCATCAGTACCCGGTAGTGAATGAGGCGCCCGCCCTGCGCAGCCGGCGTGGAGGCAAGCAGAAACTGTCCATCCGGCGACCGCGGAACCAAAAGATGCTCGTAAGGGTTCGACCAGGTGGTGCCATCGAACAAACTCAGCGCCACGCCTCGCCACTTCAGATCGTATGCCCCATGCGTGTCTCCATCGATCTGTATGTGCATGACCAGGGCTGTGGACTGTTGAATTTCGCCGATCCGCCCCAGTTGAACACGATCGCTGAACCCGGTGGCAATCTCGCTCGTGGGAGTGTAAGCGCTCAAGTACACGCGCGAGGCCCGTGGCAACAAAAAGAAAATCACCGCCGCTCCGAGCGCGATCAGCAGGACCATCGCGGGAGTGACCCTGAGAAGCCAGGCTCCCATGTGACGTGAAAGGGAAGTGTCATCCGACGCCGGCTGAAAAGCTGCGCTGGCCGAGGCCCGGCGCATCTCCATCAGGATCGCCGCCGCCACTGCCGTCAGCAGAAATGCAACCAGCGCCAGCAGAAACGTAGAGTCAACGGTCAGAACGGCAGCAGCCAATACCATCAGAAAAGCGATCACCGCCAGAAAGTAGCGGTCGCGGTCGCGCCGGGCTGAGAACAATCGCACCACCAAGACAAACAGCACCAGGTGTACAGCCGAACTCACAAACGCACGCGAAATCACAAAATAATCCGCGAGATAAAACGCGGCATACCCTAACGTAAGCAGGGTGGTCCAGCGCTCAGGGATCAGAAGCGATTGCCGCCTCGCCAGACAATACCCGCGAATCAGAATCGCGCCACCGGCCAGTACCATCGTCGGCAAATCCAAGCCGCCGGTGGACGCCAGGGTCAAGAATCCGGTCAGCACCAGCAAATAGAGCGCAACTTCAAAATAGCGCTCGATAGCGCCCGCCAACCCCGACCGGGCAAACTTTGGGCCGTCAACAGAAGACATGATCAGCTTCCATTGTTGGCGATTCTCTCAAAGAAGGGAAGGGTACTTTCGATGTCCCAGCCCAGAGCCAGAAGCTCTGCGATGCTAGAATCGTATTGTCAGGCATCGGTCCCGCGCGACGTCTTCCCGCCAACCCCGCCAGGTCCGGAAGGAAGCAACGGTAACGGGCTCTTGCGTGTGCAGTGGGCCGCCGGTGCCTGACTTTCTTTTTTCTCCAGAAAACTAAGAGTCACTCAGCACCGCATTGGACAGAGCCCAAGCGCGTGCGGCACAATAGCGGGTTTACATTCCCGCCGGAGATTCTACAAGTGAGTCAATTGCTGCACGCCAAGATCAGCGCTTTAGGTACCTACGTTCCGCCTCGCCTGCTGACCAACGCTGACCTGGAAAAAATGGTGGAGACCACCAATCAGTGGATTCTCGACCGCACCGGCATTCGTGAACGCCATCTGGCGGACAAGGGCGTCGCCAGCAGCGATCTGGGCCTGGAAGCCGCGAAGAATGCCCTGGCTCAAGCCGGCCTCCGCCCCGACGATCTGGATGCCATTATCGTCGCCACCGTCACCCCAGACATGCTGTTTCCTTGCACCGCCTGTCTGGTGCAGGACAAGCTGGGCGCCAAGAACGTCTGGGGATTTGACATGAACGCGGCCTGCTCATCGTTTTTATACGCCCTGCAGGTCGGATCGAGATTCGTAGTCGCGGGGGATCACAAGCGGGTACTCGTCATCGGCGTGGATATCATGTCCTCGATCATCGACTACACCGATCGCGCGACCTGTGTCATTTTCGGAGACGGCGCCGGCGCTGTCTTGTTGGAGCCGTCCTCCGACGATTCAGTCGGCTTGATCGACTTCCTGCATGAAGTCGATGGCTCCGGCGGATGCTCGCTATACATGCCCGCCGGGGGCAGTTTGAACCCGGCCACTCACGATACGGTCACGCAGCGCATGCATTACGTTCATCAGGATGGCCAGGCGGTGTTCAAGTTCGCCGTCCGCAAGATGGCGGAAGTCTGCGAAAAGCTCTTGCAACGCAATGGCCTCACCGGCAAGGATATCGACGTATTCATTCCGCACCAGGCCAACCTGCGCATCATCACCAACACCGCCGAACGCCTGGGCATGCCCATGGATCGGGTGATCGTTAACATCGACCGCTACGGCAATACCACCTCCGCGACCCTGCCACTCGCAATGCAGACGGCGCGTGAAGAAGGCAAGCTGAAAAAAGGGGACATGGTCCTGCTGGCCGCGGTGGGCGCGGGGTTTACGGTAGGGGCATCGCTACTGCGCTGGGCGTTCTAGCGGGAAGCCGCAAGCTAGAATCCGTTTTGCTTGTTCTTCGCCGGCTCAAACCCTTTCTGTAGATACTTCCGGGCCTCATCCAACGCGCCCTGGGTGTTGTCGTTGGTTTGAAGGGCCTGGCGGTATTCTCCAACTGCGCGTTCCCGCTGTCCGGTAATATCAAAAATCTTGCCCAGTTGGATGTGGCTCCAAACCTCGGTCCAGCGCGGTTCACCGTCGCCGTTGAGCGAGTCGCGATAAGCGTTGGCCGAGGCCTGATAGTTCTTCTGCTCAAAGAACACTTCCGCGATCCGGTAATGGGCCAGCGAACTGTTCTTATTGACCCCCAGCGCCTTGTTGTACTCGGAGAGCGCACCCGCCAGGTCTCCTTGTTGAACAAACGCCTGTCCCCGCTGAATGGACGCGCGCAGCCTCACGTCGCTGGAATTCTTCAGCACGTGATCTCCCGGATCAATCGAAATTCGCCGCGGTTTGCCGAAAGTTTCAATGGTGAACGGCGACTCCGTTCCCACCACATCGATTCGTTTGTCCTCGGTCTTGCCGTCTGTATCAATCCTCAGATCCACCGGCATGCGGAACAAATCCAGGTCCTGGCTGATTTGACCCACCACGCGAAAGCCCTTATTGTTTCCCAGGCGGTAGACCGTGTATTTGGTCTTGAACTCGGGTGCTCCCGTGGAGTCGAGCCACTGGGAGAAAAACCAGGTCAGCTTATCGCCGTAATATTGTTCGGCGATGGCGCGGAAGTCGTCGAGCGACGCTGCCTTGCCGGCATACTTGGCGGCAAAACTGCGCATGGTGAGATCGAATTTCTGGTCTCCGATCACCCAGCGCAGCATATGCAAAATCATTGCGCCTTTGTCGGTCACCAGAGACTGAAATTCGGGCGAAAAGGTATCCAGCTTGCCGACCGTCGCCAGCGGCACAGTATCGTAGGCGAGCGCCCCCACCGACATGTCCTTGACCGCCTCCTCCAGCCCCGCAGTCCCGGCGGCGTTCTCGATGTAGCGCGCTTCGGAATACCGCGCAAAACCGGCAGACAACCACCAGTCATCCACCGACTGCGGACTCACCGACACTCCCCACCATTGGTGCGCGATGGTGTCGGCCAGCAATCGATAATTGATCTTCTCCGTCACCGCGCGGCTGGCGATGGCGGCAACTTCCGGCGCCCAGGCCGCGGGCACCGTATCATCGGGAATTTCCACCACGCGCAGCCGGGTCGAGGGCGCCACTCCGTACAAGGTCACGAAATAGGTGAATTCCTTGATCGCTGTAGTGGCGTATTCCGCGCCCAGGCTCTGATGGATCGGCTTGAAAAACACATGCAGATCGACTCCCGCCTCGTCGCTCTTGAACTCCTCGAACGTGCCCGCAATGATGGTGCCCGGAAAACTTGGTTTATCCCAGGTGAAGCGAAAGGTTTTGGTCGGCAACCCATCGAGCGCACCCTTCTTGGCAGGCTGCGGCTCTCCCTCACTCTCTTTGCCACTTCCGATGACCACCATGTGGGCGGGGACCGTAATGTTCATTGTGGCGGTAAATCGGTTGATGCCGTACCCGTTGACCGGAAACCATCGCCCGGCATAAAGCAGGTAGCTGGTATCATCGTTGATCGACGCCAGTTTGAGGCCAGGCACCGGGCTCTCGTCGGCATTCTCCAGAGTGCCATCGTATTCAAACGTCAGCGTGGTGGACTCGTCCTTATTCAATTCCCTGGGAAGCTGTACCCGCACGCTGGAGTCCTGGATCCCACGCTCGGCGGACACCGGCTTCCCCTGATCGTCGGTCACCTTGGTGACGCGCAACGCATTGTGCAACTCGAAAGTCGCGATGTTCAGAGTCTCAAGCGCCGTGAACTTCACCTTGGCGCGTGCCGTGATCTTGTGAATGTGCGGAATGAGTTCCGCGTCAATCTGGTAGTCATCCACCCGCAGGCGTGTTCTTTCCGCCGCCCAGGAAGGTAAGCAATAAAACAGAAAAATAAAGGCGAAGCCTAGGGTTAAGGCGTGACGCTGACGCCGACCTGGACAGGGCATTTAGGAAGAGTCTCCAGAACCTCTAAGTATGATGAGAATTGTGACTCAAAAGATGCCGTTGCCACAAGGCCTGACCTACTCCGCGGCCTTTGCGGTAGGCGTCTTTTCCAGCTGCTTCCCGGCTCCGCCCACGATAGCGATTATGGCCTCCGCGGCCTGCTCCGCCGCTGGAAGCCTGTCCGGCGCACCCCGGAGAGCGGCTCTTACCCCGGCCAGCCCTGCGATCATCGCTTCACGCGGCGCTCCATCTGACAATATCTTGACAATCTCTCCCACGACTTTCTCGACCGTAAAGTCGTTTTGCACCAGTTCCGGGACGACTTCTTTTCCCGCGATCAGATTTACCATGGCAAAGTGCGGGACCTTCACCCGCGAGCGGCCCAGGAAATAAGTCAGAGGACTCACGCGATACACCATCACGAACGGCGTTCCCATCAGCGCGGCTTCCACCGTTGCGGTGCCACTCGCGATGATTCCCGCGCGTGAGTGCGCTAATGCCGGCAACGCTTCCGGCACCAGGCGCACTGCGTGGTCCCCGATCAATCGTTCAATCCACGAATCATCCAGAGTCGGCGCAACCGGCAGCAGGAATTCGTATCCCGGCCCCAGCCTCGCGGCCGATTCCAGAATCACCGGCAGGTTCATTCTTACTTCTTTCATCCGGCTTCCCGGCATCAGCGTAATCCATGTCTTCGCCGCATCCAGCCGTTGCTGGGCTGCGTAATCACCACGCGCCATTCGAGGCTTGGCGAGCCCGGCCAACGGATGCCCGACAAACGTCGCATCCACTCCGCGATCACGATAGAATTTTTCCTCAAAAGGAAAAATCACCAGCGCTTTGTTGACGTACCTTCGCAACAGGCGCACCCGCCCCTGCCGCCACGCCCAGAATTGCGGACACACGTAATACACCACTGGAATGCCGCGTTTGTGCATGTGCCGCGCCACTCGCCAGTTGAAGGCCGGCGAATCGATCACCACCGCAACATCGGGCGGATTGGCATCGGCGGCTGCGATCAGCCGGTGAAAGATCCGGTAGATATTCGGCAGATGGCTAAGAATCTCAGTAATGCCGACGACCGCCAGGTCCTTCGCATCGACCACGGTCTCGCATCCGGCGGCTCGCATGCGCTCTCCGCCCACACCGAAGAATTGCAATCCTTCCGTGGGGACAGCCGCCCTCGGCTGTCCGTAGCGAAGCTCCGCAGATCGCAATGCTTCGATCAGCTGTGCTCCATACATTTCTCCCGAAGCTTCGCCCGCCGAGATCAGAATACGCACGCAGGACATTGTAGCGCCGCCGTCCTCGACGCCTGTCCTGACGGCGTCCCTCCCGCGGTGGCGCGATCACCCCAAAAGCTTGCTCTCAGAATTCCAGCCGGGCCTGAAACGCGATCATGCGTGGACTGCTATCGCCCCCCAACCCCACGCCCAGCAGCCCAGTCGGCGGAGAAGTAGTGTAGGTGAGCGCCCCGAAGCCAGTTTGTGTGGAAGGTTTCCCCGGAATGCCGGCCAGCACCACGCTGGGCAACCCAAAATTAGGATGGTTGAAAACGTTGAAAAACTGTGCTTCTACTCGCAGCTTCACCCGCTCGGTGACCGGAAACCATTTCGTAAGATAGAAATCGCTCCAAAAGAAATCGGGTCCGCGCAGAGCATTGCGGCCCGAGTTTCCGAACTGGCAGTGCTGGGGGTCGTCGCCGCCGAAACATTGCCCGGTGCTGGGATCGACCGCCGATACAAAAGCATTCGGGTTCAGCCACTGCAACGTGCCCGGTTGGGTGACCCCGGCAATCGGACGATGCTCATACAAGGGCGCGCCGGGAACCACGCTGGCGAATTGCGGTCCGCTGCCCTGCACAATGCCGTTTCCGCTGGCTGAGTATGGAGTGCTCAAGACCGAAAACGGCACTCCGCTATGCCAAAACACGGTCCCGGAGATCTGCCAGCCGTTGAGAGCGTGTCCTAATCCCGGATTCCGGACTCTGATCGGCAACTGGTACACATATTGCGCGTTGAGATTGTCCCGGATGTCATAGTCACAAGGTCCATAATCGCGGGCCAACTCTCCCGGCAGTGGGGAAAGAATTCCGCCAGCTGAAAATTGCAGGAACCCTCCATTCGAGACCGTATCCATACAGCGGCTCCAGGTGTAGTTGATCTGCCCTTGCAGACCATGCCCCAGCCGCTTCATCGCAGTTAGTTGAAGGCCGCTATAGTGGCTGTTTTCGCCGGTGGAGAACTGCGTTACCGAACTGAACCTCGCATCGACCGGCTGCATATATGGAAACGGCGCAAAACAGCCTTGGCACACCGTTTGGTAGCCGTTCACTTGCGTCAGATACGGTTGGTTTACCGCCCGCGTGCCGACGTACCGCGCCTGCACACTGGCCGTCGTTCCAAATTGATGCTCAACTCCCAGGCTCCACTCAATAAAATAGGGCGCATGTAACTCACCATTAGGCACGGCTGTGATCGCGACCGGCGGAAGACAGGTGGCCGGATTAGCCTGCGGAGACGCGCACGAAAGCTGACCTTGCGGAAATCCTGAAGTGAATCTTTGATTCGCATCGATGGTCGCGTCTACCGCGCTGTCCGGGACTCCGGGTGCAATGGCAAGGCCGCCAACTGTGCCCAGCAATCCTCCCCGAAACGTCTGAACGTAGGGAGGATTCGTACCGATCAGGTCGGCGATGCTGCCCGGCAGAATATCGCTGAAAATCCCAAAGCCCGCGCGCAATACGGAATGCGGTTCGAACTGCCACGCAATCGCGGTCCGGGGTTGCAGAATTGCGACCGGAGAGGAAGAAAACAAATTGGCGAGATGTGTCTGAATAGCGGCGTTTAGAGGCTGGTTGACCTCATGCGAGATTGAATCAAAAGAGCCTCGAAGACGGGAGATCTGGTTGTGCGGATTTAAAGGATTCGAGTTGTACGTATCCCGCACCCCGAATGTCCAAGTAAGCGTCCGAGTTACCTTCCAGGTGTCTTGCGCGTAGAAATCAAGATTAAGAAAGTTGAACGGTTCGTTCGCGGCGGTGGGAAAGGTCTTGGTCGCGGTGGATGCAACGCCGTAGATGAATTGCGGCAGCGTCGTGTAGCTCACCGTGGGCACTGTGCCCTGAGCAAAATCATAATCATTGAGACGGAAGATCCGGGTATTCGTGCCAAATCTCAGTTCATGCGCGCCGTGGCTCCAGGCCAGGTTGTCGTTAATGAAGACTCGAGACGCTCGCCTGCCTTGCATCCAGGTGTTGTCCAATCCGCCAATCGTGGTGAAGGGAGCGTTCGCCCCGCTGCCCTGCAACACAATCGGAAATGCGCCGAGCGTCTCTTGAAAGTTGCCAGGCCCGAACAAGCTCTCATACCAGGAAAACGCCGGATTGAAATAGTTCACCAGCTTCTGTGAAAACACGTGGGTATATCCCGCCGCGAAAGAATAGAGAGGCTGGGGGGAAATGGCGTTGAACAAAGGGTTGATGGGGTCGGTATAGGCCGCCTGCAATCCGTTGTCCGTCTGAAATCGCAACCATGTCGTGTTGTTCTCGTTGATGTTGTAGTCGACGCGGGCGGTTTGTACCTGTTCGTGGTCGTCGCTCGAATGCGAAATGCTTTGCCGGTTCGCGCATCCGTTTCCATTCGGCGGTGCGCCCGGCGCAGCAGTGCCGTCCGAATTGAACGGACATCCCAGCACGGCCAGGGGCGTTCCGCCGGTATTTCCATACAGTGAAAACATCTTTTGATAAAAAGGAACCTGCAGTGGAGCTGCCGGATATTTGGATCCCGTCACCGCGTCCGTACCGCCAAGAGGAAGTTGCTGTAGCACATATTGCTGGAACGCCGCACTGGGAACGGTCGTGGCCGTGACAATGGGCAATGCGATCCGGACCCACTCGCTGTCAAAGAAAAAGAAAAGCTTGTCGTGCGCAATCGGACCGCCCAGGCTGCCGCCGAAGTGGTTCACGGTTGCTCCCGGCTTGTGGTTTCCGGGTGTCGCATTGGTAAAGTAATTCGCCGCGTTAAGCAACGCGCCGTTCCATAGTTCGTAAAGATTGCCATGAAACTCATTGGTGCCCGACTTCGTCACGTAATTAACCTGGGACGCTCCGTAGCGCCCTTGATCCACCGAATAGGAGAGCGTGTTCACCGTTACTTCCGAAATCGAGTTCAACCCCAAAACCAGGTTCGTCGACAAGCCACTGTTGAGATTGGTGAGCGGATCGTTGGTTTCAAGTCCGTCAACGATGTAGCCGTTTGAGAGCGCAGGCAAACCGTTGAATTCCACATTGCCATAGCCATTCGTGCCGCCGACAAAGTCATTGCCGCTGCCTGCCGTGTTGATCAGTGCCCCGGGAGAGAACTGGAGAGGGTAGGTCAGATCACCCCCTGGATTCGGAAGGTTCTCCAGCGTCCGTGTGTTCAAGGTGGTGGAGAGGTTCGCGTTTTCCGGATTGATGATCGGGGCCTGGCCGTTGATCTCGACCGTTTCATTCGACTCCGCCACGCTAAGCTTGAAATCCACTGTCTGTTTCTGGCCCAGGCCCGCAGTGACATTCTCAGTTTGCCGCGGCGCGAAACCTTTCGCCTGAACTCCGACCGAGTAACTGCCCGGCCTTAACTGCGGGAAGTTAAACCGGCCCGCTTCATCGCTCTGGGCACTACGCCGCAGGCCGGTCTCGCGATCCGTGATGGTCACGGTGGCGCCCGCCACTACGGCGTCGGTGGCGTCCGTTACTTCGCCAACGATGGCACTGGTGGTTTCGCCTTGCCCCCTCGCCCTCGCTGGCGCCAGACAGACCACACTCAACGCTAGAAGTGCCCAGCAGCCCGCCCGCATCGTCGGTCCCTCCCGTGCCGCCTGAAAAACGGCCCCGATGTCTTCAAAGTGTTTAACCAGAGGTTACCTGGAATAGTTAACCATAGTTAACATTGAATACGCAAGCAGGGAAAGTTTGGCGGCGGGAAGCTCGGTGTCGAGTCGATTGCGAAGGCGGAAGGAAAAGAGGGGGTATCAGCTGCCGGCTGCCGCGCCCCGTACTCCGGGACTGGCCGCCAATAGTTGCGTCATGGCCTTTTCATCGGCCGGCCGGGAAAAGAAATACCCCTGCGCCTGTTCGCAATTTAACTGTTGCAATTGCTTTACATGCGCTTCGGTTTCTGTCCCCTCCGCTACCACTTTCAGGCCAAGGTTGTGGGCCAGCGTGAGGATGACCTTCACGATCTCCAAATTTTCAGGATCACTGTCCATATTCATGATGAAGACGCGGTCGATCTTCAGCGTGTCCACCGGAATCCGGCGTAAACGGCTGAGCGAGGAATATCCCGTGCCAAAGTCATCGATGCTCAAATGCACGCCCAATTCCTTAAGTTGTGAAAGCACCTTGCCGGATTTCTCCGCATCCCCCATTGCGATGGTTTCCACGATCTCCAGCCGCAGGCAGGCGGGATCAATACCAGTCTGCTCAATGGTCTTTCCGATCTCGCTGGCCAATTCGGGTTGGGCAAACTCCTTGGCGGTAATGTTCATGCTCATGGTCAGCGGCGGGTCCGCGGGAAACTGACGCTGCCATGCCATCACCTGCCGGCAAGCCTCGAGCCGCAGTTGGCGGTTCATAGGAATAATCAGCCCCGTCTCCTCGGCCACCGGAATGAAGTCAATCGGCGGCACCACACCCTCTGGACGCTGCCAACGGCTCAGGGCCTCGAAGCCCGCGATTCGGCCTGTCTGCAAGGACACAATCGGCTGGTAGTAAACGCGGAATTCTCCCTGATCAAGCGCCTTGCGCAAATCGGTCTCCAGCCGCAGGCGCTTCACCGCGTTGGCGTGCATGGCGGTGTCGAAAACCTCGCAGCGCGCTTTGCCTGTCCGCTTGGCGCGGTACATCGCAATATCGGCGTCGCGAATCAGGTCTTCCGCCTGAGTGTGTGGGCTGGTGCTGGAGGCAATTCCAATGCTCGCCGAAATCACGACTTCCTGCCGGTTCACAACAAATGGCTCTGCCAGCTCAGCCTGCACACGTTCGGCAACCCGCACCGCCTCAATCGGATCGCGGATGTCGTCCAGCAGGATCGTGAATTCATCGCCGCCTAGTCTGGCCAGCGTCCCCTCGGTTGAGGGGCGATCCACCACCGCCGTCGTCCTGGGCCGCGACACCGCATCCGACTTTCGCACCGATTCCGTCAGCCGTCGGCCGATCTGGATCAGCAGTTCATCACCGGCCGTATGTCCCAGGCTGTCATTGATCACCTTGAATTCATCCACGTCAATCAGCAGCACTGCAAACATGTAGTTCGAATGCTTCTTGGAGAGAGTTAGCGCGTGTTGCAATCGATCAAGGAAAAGCGCGCGATTGGGAAGGTTGGTGAGTCCGTCATGAAACGCATTGTGGACCAACAGCTCTTCCGCCCGCTTTCGTTCCGTAATGTCGCGGTTTACAATCACCAGTTTTTCTGTTTGTCCCTTGATGTTGCGGATGGCGCTGGCCGTCGATTCCAGGGTGCGCCACGATCCGTCTTTGTGCAGAATGCGGTACTCCACCCGCTCCCCACGCCCGCTGCTCCGAGCTTTCTCCGCCGCTTGCAAGACTCGGGGGCGGTCATCGGGATGGATTTGTTCAATCGACGAGGTATTTTTCAAGTCCTCGGCAGAATATCCAAGGACCTTCTCATACGCCGGACTGTTGTAGAGCCGTCGGCCCTGGCTGTCCACCAAAGCAATCATGTCCGCCGCATTTTCGCTGATGAGCTGAAAAAGCTGGTCGCGCTCCGCCAGTTGCCGCCGAATTCGCTGCAATTGGAAATGCTGGTACACGGTGTAGAGGTCGAACAACAGCACCAGGCCAGCCAACCCTCGTACCCATTCGCGGAGATCGAACCAGTAGCTGGCGTCGGTCTGCTGATGAAACCAGGGAAAGGTGAACGAGACAATGCCCAGAGTCAGTGCCAGGGTGACGGCAACCGCGAATCCCCAAAGCCACCACTCCCGGCCTTCGATCTGGCGCATCTGCACCGGGATCGCTTCCGGACTATTCTGGTTTACTTCTTGAAATGCCTGCTGATCTTGCTCTCCCACAAGCGGATTCTAGCTGCCCAAACTTGACCGTCCGAGTTACGAAAGTTGATCGGCTGGTACCGTTATTGTCGCGCATGACCCACTGGGGAGGGTGATGGACTGCGGTGACGGTCAGGGACAATCCGGCCGCGGAGCGGCGCAAGAATCAAGAATAAAGCCCACGGCGCAAGCCGTGACTAATCATCCGCCCCCGCCGTCACCGGCGGAGCGGACGCAATCTCCTGATCCTTGTACTGGAGTTGGTACAGCTTGTAGTAAATTCCACGGTGGGCTAATAGCTCCTGATGGCTTCCCATCTCCCGTACCTGCCCCTTGTGCATCACAATGATCTTGTCTGCCCGCTGAATGGTGGAAAGCCGGTGCGCAATGATCACCGACGTTCTTCCTTCCACCATCCGGTTCAGCGCCTCGCGCACTCTGAACTCGGTTTCCGTATCCACGCTGGAAGTGGCTTCATCCAGTATCAGAATTTTCGGGTCGTGCGCCAACGCCCGGGCAAACGAAATGAGCTGTTTCTGCCCGGTCGAAAGCGTGCTGCCGCGCTCTCGCACTTCCTCCTTGAATCCGCCGGGCAGGGTGCGAATGAAGTCGGCAAGGTTCACGTCCTCCGCTGCCTTCTCCACATCCTCATCCGCGATCCATTCCGTACCCAGGCGAATATTGCCGCCCACCGTTCCCGTGAATAAGAACGGGTCCTGCAGCACCACCCCAAAACGCCGCCGCAGATCGCCCAAATCCATGTCTTTCACATCCACCCCGTCGATCTTGATCGCGCCCTTCTGCACATCATAAAAGCGCATGAGCAGCGAGATGATCGTGGTCTTGCCGGCTCCGGTATGCCCCACGATGGCAACTGTCTCCCCCGGCTCAATGACAAAACTTACGTCCCGCAGCACCCAGTCTGGCTCTCCCGGCAGGGCCTGCGTGGGAACCGGCACTCCGCCCGTCCAGGCCGGGCGCAGCTCGGCGCTCTCCACCGGCATGCTTCGATACGCAAACCACACATGGTCAAACTCAATCCGCCCCGGCCCACCCGGCGTCCGGGTCACGGCCGGCGAAGTGATCTCCACCGGCGTATCCAGCAACTTGAAAATTCGCTCACAGGCCGCCATCGCCGATTGCAAAATGTTGTACTTCTCGCTCAAATCCTGGATCGGCCTGAAAAACCGCTGCGCGTATTGCATGAACGCCACCAAAACGCCCAGCGTCGCGATTCCCCGAACCACATCATTCCCACCGAACCAGATCACGCCGGCAATTGCGGTCGCCGAAAGAATTTCCACCACCGGGTAATAGACGGCATGGGCCATGATCGCGTCTTTAAACGCGTCCATGTGCAGCGCGTTGACTTCGGAAAACTTGTCGAATGCCCGTTCCTCACGGTTGAACAGTTGCAACACCACCATGCCGCTCACATGTTCCTGCAAGTAGGCATTGATGCGCGCGATGGCCACCCGAATACGCCGGTATGAATCCCGCACCCGGTCGCGGAAGATTGTGGTCGCATAGCCGATCAGTGGCAGCACCGCGAACGTGATCAGCGCCAGCTTCCAATTCATCTTCAGCATGATGCCGACAATGCCGGCCAGCACAAAGATGTCCTCAAAAATCGATACCACGCCCGCCGTGAACATTTCGTTCAAGGCGTCAACGTCGGTCGTCACCCGCGTCACCAGCCGGCCCACCGGATTCTTGTCGTAAAAGCCGATGTGCATGTGCTGCAAGAGCCGGAAAATCTGCGCCCGCAGGTCAAACATCGCCATCTGGCCGGTCCACTGCATGAAATAGGTTTGCAGATATTCCAGCAGGAAACTGACGGTCAACGCCGCCACATAAAGCCCGGCCACCTGGGCAATGCCGACCAAAGGCTGATTGCTGAGAAAGGAATCGAAAGGAGAGTGTGCCCCGGGAACCCTGACCAAATACCGGTCAATGGCGATCTTGGTGAGGTACGGCCCTAGAATGTCGGCGCCGGCCTTAAGCACGATGGAGCCCAACGCAATCCCCACCTGCCACTTGTAGGGGCGCAAATACACCAACAGCCGCTTCATCAGCCGGCTGTCATAGGCTTTACCGAGTACTTCTTCTTCCTGGGCCATGCGCTCTTCTAAAAGATACCTTAAGTAGATGGGGGAAGCTGCTTGTGGGATGGAAAAGGTTTGCGGGCCTGCGCGGTTTTCTGGATTTCCTCTGTGTACCTTCGTGTCCTCTGTGGTGAACGCCTTTCCTGTGGATCCCTCAACCCCAAGTGGCAAAGGCCTTCGCCTACGCGACTTTTCTCAAAACCAACGCCGAGTTCTTCGATCCAAACCCCACGCAGTTGCAAATCGCATGCTCAATCTGCGCCACCCGGCCGACGTCGGGAACATAATCCAAGTCACACTCCGGGTCGCGTACGTCCAGATTGATGGTCGGAGGAACTTTGCCATGCTCCATTGCAATCAGCGTCGCCGCCACGCTTGCCGATCCGCAAGCCCCCTGCGCATGTCCAATCTGCGATTTCAACCCGGACATCGGAATTCGTCCGGCATGCCTGCCCAGAGCCAGCTTCAGCGCCCGCGTCTCCACCCGGTCATTCATTTCGGTCGACGTCCCATGCAGATTCACATACTGCACGTCTTCGGCCCCAATGCCGGCCTCCGCGAGCGCCAGCCTTAGCGCGCGCGCCGGCTCTTCCGGCGACTCACTCATACGCACCCGATGAAACGCCTCACAAGTCGAGCCATAGCCGATGATTTCCGCATACGCCCGCGCCCCACGCGCCCGCGCATGCTCGTATTCCTCCAGGATGAACATCCAAGAACCCTCGGCGATCACGAACCCGTCCCGGTCCGCCGAGAAAGGCCGGGAAGCCCGCTCCGGTTCGCTGTTCCACGATTGCGTCAGCGCTCGCAGCAGGGTGTAACCCTTGATGATCCCCGGCGTAATCGCCGAATCGACGCCGCCCACCAGAAACATCGGCTGCACTCCCGCCTGAATGTGCTGGCATGCGTACCCAATCGCATCGGTCGAAGACGTGCAGCCTGCGGTGACCACGTGACTATATCCGCGGAACCCGAAACGCATGCTGACTTCGCTTGGAATCGTCCCCATGGTCCCGCTGGGAATGCAGAAAAGGCTCACCTGCTTGACATGCCCGCTGTGCCACAACCGGTATTGCTCTTCAGAAAATTCCTGTGCCCCGCCGCCCGTGCCTAGAATCACGCCAATCTCGCGCTTCTGCTCCATGCTCATCGAAGCCGGATCGAGCCCGGCGTCCTGGATCGCTTCCGCCGACGCCGCCACCGCCAACGGAACCACCCGGGAAACATGCTTGCGCTCCCGCGGATCCATCCAGGCCAGCTCATCGAACTCAGGAATCTCTCCGGCCACGTGAACCGGCAACTCCGAGGGATCAAACCGCGAGATCCGCTTCACTCCCGATTTCCCCGCCAGAATGGCGCGGCAAAAAGGCTCCTTACCAATCCCATTGGGACTGACCACGCCAATTCCGGTAATCACTACACGTGGCAGCATATTTCTATGTGTTCCTTTACGCTCTTCGCGCTTAAGGCTTCTCCAGCCCGTTGGCCCTGAGATGCCCGTGTCGGCTCCAAGGTTACACGTGACATAATCATCACAATGCCCCTTGGCCTCTACATCTCCGTCCCGTTCTGCCGTACCAAGTGTACCTATTGCAACTTCGCTTCTGACGTTTTTTCGAAAACTGTCTTCCAGCGCTACGTTGACCGGATCTGCGACGATCTTGCGCAGGCAACCACCAAAGCTGAGCTGATGGGCGGTTCGATGGAGCCCACCGTCGATTCCGTTTACTTCGGCGGCGGAACTCCCACCATTCTTGATATAGACCAGCTCGAGCGCCTATTTGTCACCGTTTGGCAAAATTTCGACGTCCAGCGCGACGCTGAAATAACGGTCGAATGTGCGCCCGGCACACTCTCGCCGGAAATTATCCGTCTCTTCGAGCGTCGCCGCGTCAACCGGGTCAGCCTCGGGGTGCAGTCTTTCGTCGACCAGGAAGCTTCCTCGGTCGCACGCCTGCACAATCGTTCAACCGTTCTCGACGATATTACACGCCTGCGCGAGGCCGGCATCACCAATCTTAATCTCGACCTGATCGCCGGACTTCCTCATCAAACCGCCGAAAGCTGGGAATTCTCCCTCCAACAGGTAATCGCCACCCAGGCCCCGCACGTCAGCGTCTACATGCTCGAGGTTGACGACGACTCGCGCCTGGGCAGGGAACTCATCGCCGGAGGCACAAAATACCACGCCCACTTCGTCCCCGACGAAGACCTGACTGCGAACATGTACGAGACCGCCTGCGACCGGCTCGAAGCGGCCGGAATCTCTCAGTATGAAATTTCCAATTTCGCCCGTCCCGGTTCCGAGTCCCGCCACAACCTGAAGTATTGGACCAGACAACCTTATCTGGGCTTCGGAGTCGATGCCCATTCCATGCTCCCGGTGGAGCAACGCCTCAGCGCCGCATTAGTCCCTGCTGCTTCCCACGGTGTAGGGTCGAAGGCCGTTGCCATTCGCTTCTCCACCCCCGACACACTGGAACGATACGTAGCCGGAAGCTCCTCCGGCCCCAAGCCGATCGATCACCAATCCGCCCTGGAAGAAACAATGTTCCTCGGCCTGCGCCTGAATCGTGGCGTCGACCTGGATGAAGTCACCCGCGACTTCGGATCCCGAGAGGTCTCGAGCCTGATCCCGGTCATCGCCGAACTGGTTCAAGCCAGCTTGCTTCAACGCCAGGGAAACACGATCCGCTTAACCCCTCGTGGCCGCTTGCTCTCAAACGAGGTTTTCGAACGCTTCCTGGCGGTATCGAAGTAGCGCAGGAGTTCGCCGAGGCAACCCGCCTCCGGTTCTGGAACCAACCACCAGGGAAATTTGCCGAAGGACGGTTCGTCACGACCAATCGGTCGGTTGGCCGAATCACAAAAATCGCTCAATCAGCGAGTAAACATGCGGCTCTCCGCATCCCTGATAGGCTTCGCCCTGAGTAACTTTTCTGCTTTCTCTCATCATGTTTAAATCGAGGAGTTGTCCTTCCTTACGGTTTGCCGGGGAAGTATGACAAGGCAACCGCCACTTCGAGGACTTCTTGGATTTCCAACTGAACGACGAACAGCTCCAACTCAAGAAGAGCGTCCGCGAATTCGCCGAACGCGAAATCCTTCCCCATGTCATGGAGTGGGACGAAGCCGGTGATTTTCCCCTGGCCACCGTCAAGGAACTGGGCAAGCTCGGTCTGCTGGGCACGATTTTTCCCCCGGAATACGGCGGCCCGGGCATGGGCTACATCGAATACGTCACCACCATTGAGGAACTCTCGCGGGTTGACGGTTCGGTCGGCATCATCGTGGCCGCGCACACGTCGCTTTGCTCAAACCACATTTTCCTCGCGGGCACAGAAGAGCAAAAGAAGAAGTATGTCAGCAAGCTGGCCACTGGCGAGTATCTCGGCGCGTGGGGACTGACCGAGCCCTCCTCCGGTTCCGATGCCGGCAGTGCCCGCATGACCGCCGTCCGCAAGGGCAACAATTGGGTACTCAATGGCACCAAGACCTTCATCACCAACGGCCGCTATGCCGACGTTCTGGTCCTCATCGCTGTTACCGATCGCGCGGCACACACGCACGGCCTTTCTGCCTTCATCGTGGAAAAAGACACGAAGGGCTTCCGTCCCGGCAAGAAAGAAAACAAGCTCGGCCTGCGTGCCAGCGATACTTCTGAACTCATCTTCGAAGACTGTGTTATCCCCGCCGGAAATCTCCTGGGCAAAGAAGGAGCCGGCTTCGTCGACGCCATGCGCGTGCTCGACGGCGGACGCATTTCTATCGCCGCTCTCGGCCTCGGCATGGCTGAAGGCGCCTACGAGTGTGCCCTCAAGTATTCCAAGCAGCGCAAGCAGTTCGGCAAAGCGATCAGCGAGTTTCAGGGTATCCAGTGGAAGTTGGCTGACATGGCCACCGAAATCGAAGCCGCCAAACTGCTCACTTTCCGCGCCGCCGCCCTGAAAGACGCCGGCATGAAGAGCACTCAGGAATCCGCCATGGCCAAGCTATTCACCAGTGAAGTTGCCGTCCGCTGCGCCAATGAAAGCGTGCAGATTCACGGTGGCTACGGCTTCATCAAAGACTATCCCGCGGAAAAGTTCTACCGCGACGTCAAACTCTGCACCATCGGAGAAGGGACGAGCGAAGTACAGCGGCTGGTAATTGCAAGGCAGTTGTTGAAGGACTAGCTCATAAACCCAGTGGCTATTGGTCGATTCTCCCCTGCATATTAGAAACGACGTCCGGCTACTTTGGCAAACACGCCATTGCAATCCGCACTTTGTCAGCGATTTCACAAACGCGCGAATTGCTCAGAGTCCGCAGCGGCGATTTCGGTTCGATCATGAACTCTTTTTTCACCACCGTTAAGTCTTCACATCGGATGCTGGACGCATGGAGACCGGTTTCTCCCGGGGAGAGCAGGATATGTGTGTCGAAGTCCTTCTCCACAGATCCAGTCAAGGGCGCCACCAACACGGTACTGGCTCCCGGATGCCGATTCCTTGCATCCAGGGAAACAATTACCACCGGTCTCGGGGCCTTGTCTGCTGGATCAGTGGGTAGCTTGACGTACCAGATTTCTCCACGCAAGGGTGTCCGCTTCATATCAATCCTCATTCCTCATTCGGAAATTGGGTCGCGGCAAAATCCCCCCAGGCACGATCTTCAGCGGTCTCTTCTGGTGTCAGAGAATCATAGTAGCGGGTAGCTGCCGCGGAGATCCGTTCCAGTTCCCTGGTTTGCTGCAGTTGGCGGACTACATCTTCCAGTACGGAGGACATCGAGCCCATCTTCCTTTCTTTACGCAATGACTCGAGGTACTTCACTGTCTCACGGGATAGGGAAAAGGTCTTCCTCGCTTTTCGGTTCGGTGCGATTTTAGGCGTCATTATTTCTCCGAGTTTATATAATACCACACACAGTTATGAGGCATAGTATGAGAGTCGTATGACGTTATTATTCCCCCGTTGTATCTCGATTGATCCTCTCCATTCGCGCAAATCTGCGGCTAGCAATTTCCTCCCGCGCCGCCTCTGCTTTACACTGACTCCTTGACCCCCGATCTCCAATCCTGGCTCGACCGCCTGCGCTCAGGCGACCCCATCGCTCTCACCCGTGCCATCACCACGGTGGAGAATCGCTCCTCCGGCTGGGCCGACCTGCTCAAGTCCGCGTTCCCCAAGACCGGCCACGCCCGCATCCTCGGACTCACCGGCGCTCCCGGCGCCGGCAAAAGCACATTGGTTGACCAATTGGCCAAGCACTATCGCAAACAGAATCAGACGGTCGGAATCATCGCCGTCGATCCTACCAGCCCCTACACCGGAGGAGCGATTCTCGGCGATCGCATCCGCATGCAGGATCATTTCTCCGATCCCGGCATCTACATTCGCAGCATGGCCACCCGCGGCGCGTTGGGCGGACTGGCGCGTGCCACCGCCGATGTTGCCACCATCCTCGATGCCTCCGGTCGCGATCTGGTCATGATCGAGACGGTCGGCGTCGGCCAGGATGAAGTCGATATCGTTCGCGTCGCCGATGTCACCGTTGTTATCCTGGTTCCCGGCATGGGCGACGACGTACAAAGCATCAAGGCGGGCATCATGGAGATCGCCGACATTTTCGTAATCAACAAGAGCGATTATGAAGGCGCCGACCGTGTGGAACGCGAGATCCGCGGTCTGCAATCGCTCGCCATTCGCAGCGACCGCTGGACTCCGCCCATCGTAAAGACTGTGGCGAGCGACGGCACCGGCATCCCGGAACTTGCGGCCACAATCGCCAAATACCAGTCGTATCTGGAACAGGAAAATCTGGCCCTGCAACACCGGGTGCAACACTGGCAGGAACGCCTGATCGAGATGCTCCGCGACGCGCTATTGGAGAAGGCCCGTGGCCAATTCGTCGATGGCAGCGTTGCCCGTTACGCGGCAGAAGTCGCCGAGCACAAACGCGACCCCTACACGCTGGTCGAGGAGATCATTGGCAAGATGGGGAAGCAGTAGAGAATTAGCCGCGAAGCGGCGGAAGAATAAAGCCCACGGCGCGAGCCGTGGGACAGGCTCAACATGTTCACCATTGACCATCTCGGCATCGCCGTAAAATCCCTCGCCGCCTCCAAAGCCATCTACCAAAAACTCGGCATGACCATCTCCGCAGAAGAGACTGTCGAAGCCGAACAAGTCCGCGTGGTCATGGTTCCGGTGGGCGAAGCTCGCCTGGAACTGCTGGAGCCAACGACCGAGAACTCCGTGATCGCAAAGTTTATCGCCAAGCGCGGCGAAGGCCTGCACCATGTGTCGCTCCGCGTTCCCGACCTGACCGCGGCCGTCGCCCGCCTCAAGAAAGACGGTGTCCGGCTGGTTTCCGAAGATATCAAGGTCGGCGCCGGGGGCCATCGCTACGTGTTTGTGCACCCTTCCAGCACCGGCGGCGTGCTTCTGGAATTGGTTGAAGGACAATAGGAGCTGCCATGCTCCTTCTTGCCATCGACACTTCGGGAAAAGACGGCAGCATCGCCCTCGCCAACTGCGAAGCCGGCGGCTGCACTATCCTCAGCCTCTCCCCACTGGACGGTGGAGCGTTCTCTGCGCAACTCATTCCCCAAATCGCCGCCCTGCTTGCCCGGCACGGTTTCACAAAACGTGACATCGACGCGTTCGCCGCCACATCTGGCCCTGGCTCTTTTACCGGACTCCGCGTGGGGCTGGCGGCGATCAAAGCTCTCGCCGGAGTCTTGAACAAACCGATCGCGATCGTTTCTTTGCTTGAGGCGCTTGCCGCCAACGCTAAAGATCATGCCATTGCCGCCATGGACGCGGGCCGGAAAGAAGTCTACGTCCGCCAACACGACGGCTCCGAATCTCTGTTGACCCAGGAAGAATTCCTGGCCGTCGCCCGAGGTCAATTGACACGAACCGCTGACAAGTCGATCACCGAACTAACCCGCAACGCCGGCCTGAAAGCCGAAGAAGTCCCCCGGCCGCGCAGCGACACCATCGCCCGCCTCGGCTGGAACAAAATTCAGTCGGGCCGGACCGTCTCACCAGAAGCGCTGGACGCCAACTACGTCCGTCGCTCCGACCAGATTTTTGCCAAGAACGGCTAGAAACTATTAGCTAATAGCTAGAAGCTAAGAGCATGAAACTCCGCTCTGCCACCCTCGAAGATGTTCCGGTTCTCATGGCACTGGAGACGCGCGCCGTTACCGCCGCGCACTGGACCACTGAGCAATATCAGGCCGTTTTCGCGTCTGGCGAAACTCCCCGGGTTGCCCTGGTGCTCGAAGATTGCGGCACGATTCAAGGTTTCCTGATTGCCCGTGCCACCGGACCCGACTGGGAGATCGAAAACATCGCCGTCGCTGGCCCCGCCCGTCGTCGCGGTCTCGGAACCCGGCTGCTCGGCGAGTTTCTCAAGACCGCTCACACCCGTGGTGCGGCCGCCGTCTTCCTTGAGGTCCGTGAATCGAACTCCGCCGCTCGCCGTCTGTACGAAAAATGGGCCTTCATTGAAAGCGGCCGCCGCTCCGGGTATTACCGCGATCCCAGCGAGGCCGCTATCACTTACCGCCTGGACTTTTCCTGAGTGCATCGTGACTGGTGCACTTTTCACACGATCCCTGCAAATCACTGATAAGCTTCAACATTTTCCTATGAAATTTCGGATTGAAGCGGCCTATGTCCTATGGTAACGTGTAGCTGACAACCCGGTTAGGAGGTCTGCTGGATGCTAACTTCTAGAGACCAACTTTTTGCCAGTCATGAGGAGTTTCGTCAATTGGTGCTAGAGCATACGCAATACGAACAACGTCTTGATTCACTCACCCAGAAACGCTATCTCACGGACGACGAAAAGTTGGAAGAAGTGCGCTTGAAAAAGCTGAAACTCCGCCTCAAGGATCAAATGCAAAACCTTGAGCGGCAGTATCAGGTGGGACAAAACCAAGTCGCTTAAGAGTCTTCTGTCTCCCGCCGCGGCTTCGAGCCGCTCAGGGAGTTGCCTCTGCCGTAATCAGGCGCCTAAGCGCCTTTTTCTTTTGTCATTACCTGAAAATCCGGTCCCATGCGTCGGCCTGAACTATAATCTCGCTATCTCCGAAAATGGTTCGCGACGCCTACTATTACGCATTTCCCCTATTCGGCGCTGCCGCGCTGGTGGCATGGCTCGCCGGGCCCTTGTGGGCGGTGCCGGTTATCTTGCTTGCGGCTTTTTTCCTGTGGTTCTTTCGTGACCCCGAGCGGGCGATCCCCACTGAGCCCAACCTGCTGGTTTCCCCCGCGGACGGCAAGGTCACAAACATTTGCCGGACGACTTTTGAGGGAGTTTCCTACCTTCACATCAGCATTTTTCTCAACGTGTTTAATGTGCATGTCAATCGTTCGCCGATCAGCGGAGTCATTCGCCGGGTCAGTTACAAAAAGGGCAAATTCCTCAACGCCATGAACCCCGCATCCGCCGACCAGAATGAGCAGAACCTGGTAGCGGTCGAAGGCGACGGTCAGACTGTGATCTTCAAACAGATCGCCGGCCTTCTGGCGCGCCGCATCGTATTCACCCGCAAAGTAGGCGATCAGGTGCAGCGCGGCGAGCGCATTGGCCTGATCAAATTCGGTTCCCGCGTGGATGTTTTGTTCGCAACCTCGGCCGGCATTCAGGTTAAAGTTGGAGACCACGTAAAGGGCGGATCGAGTGTGCTCGCCTACTTGACTGCCAAGAGTCAGCTCGTCACGGCAGGCGCCGAAGGCGCCCGCCAAGGAGCAAGGTGATGGACCTGGGCTCTCCGCAGTTTCCCCGGCGACGTCGAGACGACCGTGCCACCGGACGCTTGCGCAAAGGCATGTACATTCTGCCGTCGCTCTTTACGACCGCAAACATCGCCGCCGGCTATTACGCCATCCTGCAAGTCACTCACGCTACGCCCCAGGAGTTTTGGCATTTTGACAATGCCGCCAAGGCCATTGGGTTTGCGGTGCTGTTCGACGGCCTGGACGGCCGCATCGCACGCATGACCAAGACCAGCAGCGATTTTGGCAAGGAACTGGACTCGCTCGCCGACGTCATCACCTTCGGCGTCGCCCCTGCCATGCTGGCCTGGATGTGGGGCTTTCGCCAGTTACCGGTTTTTCTCGGGTCCTCCGAACTCACCGGCAAGATGGTTCAACTCGGCGCCATCGCCAGCTTCCTGTTTCTGATGGCGGGAGCCAGTCGTCTGGCCCGCTTCAACATTACGTCCAATCCGCAACCCTCAAATCCTGGCCGCCCCGGCAAGAAATATTTCGTGGGCATGCCCATTCCAGCGGGAGCAGGCGTCATCGCCGCAGTGGTGCATTTTTCCGCCGGGGATCCTATCGCTTCCTTGTGGAGCTGCATCACCTGGATGCTCATCACCGTCGCCACCGCCTACTTGATGGTCAGTACCTGGCGCTTCTACAGCTTCAAGGACATCGACTTTCGCTCCCGGCAGCCTTTTCGTCTCATCATCCTGTTTGCCCTGTTGTTCGCCGGCATCTGGTTCTTCTCCCGGCAACTGCTGTTCATCATCGCCCTCACCTACATGGTTTCGGGTGTGGTGTGGCGTTTGCAATGGATCTTCCGCCGCCGCGGCAATTCACCTCCTCCTCCTACCTATAAGGAGGCGTCGCAACCTTCATGAGTTCGAACATAAAATCGCCCGCCTTGTCTCACTCCGACGCCGTGCGCGGAGGCAGCTTGTACCGTGTCGCCATCGTCGGCGCCGGATCGCTTCAGGGCAAGGAACTGGCCGAGGTCCTCAGCGATCGCAATTTCCCCTCGCTCGATGTCAAACTCCTGGACGACGACGATTCCCTCGGGAAAATTGAGGCGCTGGGCGATGAGGTCACATTCATCCAGAAGGTCCGCGCTGACGAGTTCCGCAACCTGGATTTCACTTTCTTCGCCGCAGATCCCGAATCTGCCCGCAAGAGCTGGAAAATCGCTCGCGACGCCGGCTCCGACATCATCGACTTGACCGCCGCTCTCGAAGATGAACCAGGAGCCGCCCTGCGCTCCCCTTGGATCGAGCGTCTGTTGGGACAACCCCTGGTCCCAGAATTGCAGCCGGGGCCGGTCGTGACCGCGCACCCGGCCTCTGTGGTGCTCGCTCTGCTGATGTTGCGCGTGCAAAAAGCTGCCAAGGTAGTTCGTGCCTCTGCCACCGTATTTGAGCCTGCCTCCGAACACGGACAGAAGGGAATGGACGAACTCCACCAGCAGACCGTAAACCTGCTCTCGTTCCAGCAATTGCCCAAGAGCGTCTTCGATGCCCAGGTTGCGTTCAACATGCTCGCCCGCTACGGCGAGCAAGCCGCGTCAGCTCTTGCCACCGTCGAGAACCGCGTCAACAAACACTACCGCAAGATTGCGGGAGCCTCCGCGCCAGATCTATCTCTCTTGCTGCTGCAGGCGCCCATTTTTCACGGACACGCTTTTGCCCTCCATGTCGAAATCGACCAGGTGGTCGATGTCCAAAGCATCTCGCAAGCCTTAGCCGGAGAGCACATCAACCTCACTCACGGCGCCGACGACGCTCCGAGTAACGTGAACGCTGCCGGGCAATCCGATATTCAGCTCTCAGTTCTGCCTGATTCCAGCCAGCCGCGTGCTTTCTGGCTGTGGGCCGCTTCCGACAATTTGCGCATCGCCGGTCAAACCGCTGTCGAGTGTGCCGAGAGCATGGCCGCCGCCCGTCCGCGAGGCAAAATTCAATGAGCCGCGGGACCCTCCGCAACCTGCGGCCGCTTCTTCTCTGTCTGCTGATGCTGGGCTGCGGTTACCACACTGCCGGCAAGGTCAACACCATTCCTGAGAGTGTCCAAACCATTGCCATTCCCGCCTTCGTCAACCAGACCCATACCTATCGCATTGAACAAATGCTCACCGCCGCGGTCGTCCGCGAAATGGTCACCCGCACCCACTACCATATCGTCAACCAGGCCGACGCGGATGCCGACGCCACATTAGAGGGAACCGTCCTCTCCACCTACACCACGCCCATGACCTACGACTCCAAGAGCGGCCGCGCCGCCAGCGTTTTGATTGTCATTTCCATGAGCGTGAGCCTGAAAGACAAGCAGGGCAAAGTCCTCTACCAGAACGGGTCGTATCTATTTCGCGAGCAGTACGAAGTCTCGCGCGACCCCAACAGTTTCTTCGAAGAAGACACGCCAGCCTACCAGCGCCTGTCTCGTGACTTTGCGCAGACCCTGGTTTCGAATATTCTGGAAGGGTTCTGATGCGTGCCTTTGCTCAGGCCGACCGCTTTGTCTCCGAGGTGCAGTCCCGCAAGTTGCGCGCGGCCTACGTCTTCGTGGGAGACGAAACCTTCTTCCGCAAACGCTGTCGCGAAGCCATCATCGAGCACCTGGTCCCCGCTGACCTGCGGGACTTCAGTCTCTTCGAATTCGATTTAGCCGATACCGACCTCGCCGAAGTCCTTGACCGCGCCCGCACGCCGTCGCTGATGGCGCCTTTTCAAGTGTTCTTTGTCCGCGGCGTCAAAAATCTTTTCGGGCGCGGCTCGAACGAAGAAAAGCTTGCCGCCATCGAAGCCTACTGCAAAGATCCCAACCCCGACGCCGTCCTGATCTTCGTAGCCGACCACATCAGCATCCCCGCCGACGCCCGCCGCATGGAAATGACGGACAAAGACCGCTACGAGCGCATCCGCGAGGCCATGGGAAGTTTCTGCGCTATCGTCGAACTGTCGCGGGTGGAGGAAAGCGAAGCTGTCCGCTGGATCGGCGAATACTGTGCGACCCAGCAAGTGAAGATCGACGCTGACGCCTCCCGCGAACTGGTGGACGCCCTCGGCGGCGACATGATGATGGTCTCGAACGAAATTGAAAAGCTGATGCTCTACGTGGGCGGGAAAAAGCACATCACCCTGGGCGATGTCGAAACCATGGTACTCGCCGCCAAGCAGCGCTCGCTGTACGAACTCACCGACGCCATCTCCGCCAAAGACCGGGTGCGCGCTCTGGAAATGCTTGACGCCATGCTCACCACCGGCGATGGCGACGAGGCCGCCATCGGCCATCTCTACATGCTCGCCAAGACCTTCCGCCAGATGCTGGTGATCCTGGAGCGCAATGTACGCGACCAGCGCATGCTGTGGGCCGCGCTCTGGCAGGGCTTCCGCGTCCCCCCCTTCGCCGCCGACGATATCATCCGCCAGGCCCGCCGCTACAAGTCAAAGAGGGAACTCACCCGCGCCATCCGCCTGGTAGCCAAGACAGACTTGGCCCTACGCTCCAACCCCACAAGCAAGAGAATGGTCCTGGAAAAATTGGTGCTGGATCTGACCGCTGAACCGAAACTGGACGTTCCGGGCTGGTCGCAGGAAGAACTGCCAGTGTGAGAGAGCTTCTAGCTGTTAGCTCCTGGCTTCTAGCGAACCAAGGGCGATCCGGGAGGAGCTAGTGCGGTGCGCAAAACAGGCCGGTTTCTCCTGTGATCATCTGTGCCCGCTGTGGTTAAAGCCTTTGACTTCCGGGTAGAAGCCGGAAGCGATTTCCTACTTCACTGCATTCAACCGCACGTTCAATCGCGACTTGTACCGCGACGCAGTATTGTTGTGAACCACGCCCTTCTGCACCGCTTTGTCCAGCGCAGAAACCGTCTGGCGGAAAACCTTCTCCGCTGCCGCTTTGTCGCCCTTGGCAAGCGCTTCGCGCAATTGCCGCAGCGCGCTGCGCAAACGCGACGTGTTGGCCCGGTTCCGGGCGGTTCGTTTCTCAGTCTGACGGGCGCGTTTCAGCGCCGAAAAATGATTTGCCATGGAAGCTTCTTTACCTTCGCTTGAATGTGGTTGAGTCTAAATCGGCAGGCCGATTCCAACCTGCTTATTCTACGGGAGTAACGACCACGCGGTCAAACTGCTCCTCGCCCATTGACTCCCCCCTCCCCCCGCGCTACCCTATCCCTAATGGCAGTTGCTTGCACCTTGCGAGCGAGCATCCCGGCGGGTTCCACCTTCAGACCGAAGAAGACTTTTTGCGCTGCATTACCGCCCTCGCCTGCATCTAACCCACCCGTCGAGCACCTGCAACCGGCGCGCGGAGGCACACGCCCAAACTGAATGAAGAAGAGTATCGAGATCACTCCTCACATCGAAACCCTGTTCGGCACCAGGGACGAAAATCTGCACGTCCTTGAAGACGGCCTGCACATCACCATCGACCTGCGCTCGAATGCCATTGAACTTCACGGCGCCACTGCCGCCGTCGAACGCGCCCAGCAAGTCTTTGCCGATTATGAACACCTGCGCCGCTCCGGGCACGTCTTCAACAACGGCGACCTGAACAGCATGCTCCGCGTGCTCATGGCCGACCCCAAAGCTACCTTGCGCGGCTTGGCCGAAGCGGGACGCCAGCGTGCCACCGGACGCCGCACCGTCCAGCCCAAGAGCGTGAACCAGCGCCGCTATCTCGAAGCCATCGAAAAGCACGACATGGTGTTCGGCATCGGTCCGGCTGGAACCGGCAAGACTTATCTTGCCGTCGCCATGGCCATTTCCGCGCTGCTCTCGAAACGCGTGAACCGCATCATTCTCGCCCGCCCCGCAGTCGAAGCCGGCGAGCGCCTGGGTTTCCTGCCCGGCACCTTGCAGGACAAAATCGATCCCTATTTGCGCCCGCTGTACGACGCGCTCTACGATCTGCTCGAGCCCGAAAAAGTCGATCGCTACCTGGAGAAGAATGTCATCGAGATCGCGCCCATCGCTTTCATGCGTGGCCGCACCCTCAACGACTCCTTCGTCATTCTCGACGAAGCCCAGAACACCACTTCCGAGCAGATGAAGATGTTCGTCACCCGCCTCGGCTTCAACTCCAAGGCGGTTATTACCGGCGACATCACGCAAATCGATTTGCCCAACGCCCGCCGCAGCGGCTTGCTGGAAGTGATCGATGTTCTGAAGAGCGTCGAGGGTCTGACTTTCGCCTATTTCGATGACAGCGACGTTGTGCGGCATCACCTGGTGCAGCGCATCATTCGCGCCTACGACGAGCACAAGAACCGGGTCGCCGAACAACAGATGTTGTTGCTCGACCCTGACCCGAGAAGATCCAACGGCAGCAGCTATCCTGCCGCTTCGGAGAGCAACATGCCTGCAAACATGGCGGAAGAAGAAATCGATACTACGAGATAGAGATCAGGAATCTTGCAGGAGGGTAGTGCCTTGCGGCAGCCCTCCTGTTTTGCTTTTGCAGGGTATTAATGATCGTTATCCGAAAACCCGTGCCCGGTGTCAGTGCCGCAGCGCTCGCCCGCTTTGTGGGCCGCGCCCGTCGCAGTGCGGGGCTGCGCGGTTCGGTGGATGTGCTGCTCACCGCCAGCTCAGAGCTGCGCGTCCTCAACCGCCGCTTCCGAAACAAAAATCAGCCCACCGACGTGTTATCGTTTCCCGCAGGGGAGTGCCCGCACAACGGTTTCGCCGGAGACATTGCCATCTCCGTGGACATTGCAAAACGCAACGCGAAACGCCTCGGCCACACCCCTTTGGAAGAAATCAAGGTTCTGTGTTTGCACGGAATACTGCATCTGGCCGGCTTTGACCACGAACACGATCACGGTCGAATGGCCGGGAAGGAACGCAGTCTGCGCCGCCGTCTGGGATTGGTTCCGGGTCTGACAGAAAGAACTGCGGCAAGGCAGTCGAAACCATGAACTACGTCATCGCCATCGTGCTGCTGCTCTTGTGCGGGCTGCTGACCCTTGTCTCCTACGTCGATCGCCTGTACTCGGAGATCGGAAAATTTCTTTCCCGCGAGTTCCAGGACAACATCGACGCCTTCGAGCAAACCGTCGAACCCCGCCTGAAATTCAGCCGTGAGCGGGCGGCGCTTTCCGCTGCCATACTTTCCCAGCTAACCACCGCCGCCATCGCTTTGCTGCTCGGTTTCGCAGTATTTCGCGAAGGCGCCTGGCGGATCGAGGAGATCCTCCAGGCCACCCTGGGCTTGATCCTTATCGTAATTATCTTCAACCGCTTCCTGCCCTTCGTCTTCTTCATGCGAACCAAGGGCCAATGGCTTAGCCACTGGGTCCTGGTTTTGCGCATCGTCATTGCCTTGGCTGTACCTGCAACCCTGGTGCTGGGCTTTCTGCGCTCCGTGACCGCCCTTACCAAGGAACATTCTGACGAGCAACCTGAGAGCCAGGCGGAAGCCGTTGACGCCCTGATCGAGGCCGGCCAGGAAGAAGGCATCCTGGATGAAAGCAATCGCGACCTCATCCAGTCAGCGGTCGAATTCGGCGAAAAAACCGTGCGCGAGGCCATGAAGCCCCGGCCCGACATCGTTGCCGTCCCGACGAACACGACGGTTGAGCAGTTCGTCGAACTGCTGCGCGAGCGGCCTTATTCCCGCGTGCCGGTGTTCGAAGGCACCATTCACAACATAAAAGGCATTGTCTATGCCCAGGACGTGCTGCAAGTGCCCGATACCGAGGCCCGCACCCGCACCCTGGACACACTCATGCGCAAAGACGTCTACTTCGTCCCGGAAAGCAAGCGCGGCAGCGATCTCCTCCGCGAAATGCAGAAAAACAACGTGCGCATGGCGATCGTAGTCGACGAATACGGCGGGGTGGCCGGCCTGGTCACCATCGAAGACCTGGTCGAGGAAATCGTAGGAGAAATCCGCGATGAACATGAAAAGGCCGAAGTCGTCCGCGAGAGCGATCACTCTTACGTGGTCGCTGGCAATACCGACGTCGATCGTCTCGATGAAATCTTCGGCATGCGGCCCGAAGGCAAAGAATCCGCTACCGTCGCCGGCTTGGTAAGCGAGCTGGCCGGCCGCATCCCACAGAAAGGGGAGGTCATAGAAGAGGACGGCCTGCGCTTCGAGGTTCTTGAGTCCACCGAACGCCGCGTCAAGCGCGTCCGCATCTCTACCGTCGAGCCCAAGCAGATGAGGCTGATATAGTTCTTGTACTGGGGCTGCTCGCTGCCCGGCAATGCATCCTATGGCCTTTCACTCCGGATTCGTGTGTATTCTGGGCCGGCCCAACGCGGGCAAGTCCACCTTGCTCAATGCCCTGGTGGGCGAGAAGCTCGCCATCGTAAGCCCCAAACCCCAGACCACGCGCAACCGTATCCTCGGGATCGTGCAAGTCCCCAAAAGCAAAGGCCGGCCCGCCGGCCAGATCGTCCTTCTCGATACTCCCGGCGTTCACCAGCCTGACAGCTCACTGGGACGCAAAATGATGGCCGAGGTAAGAGACGCCCTGCAAGGTTGCAACCTGCTTCTGCTGATCGTAGACGTTACCCGCAAGTTCGGACAAAGTGACCAGTCCGCGCTCGATCTGGCGAAAAAGTCACACACTCCGGTTTTTCTCTTGCTTAACAAGATTGACCTGGTCGCGCGCAAGGACAAACTGCTGCCCATCATCAACCAATACCGCAGCCTTTACGATTTCAAACAAATCATTCCGCTCTCCGCTCGCAAGAAGGTAGGATTGGACGTTCTTCTGGACCACGTGGTGAAGGCCCTCCCCAAGGGAGCGCCGTACTTCCCGGCGGACCAGATCACCGACCAGCCCGTGCGCTTCATGGTGGCCGAACTTATTCGCGAGCAGGTGCTGTTCGCCACTAGCGAGGAAGTTCCACACGCCACCACGGTGGTCGTTGAACAGTTCGAAGAGGGAACCAAGCTGACCCGCATTGCCGCCGTCATCTATTGCGAGCGGGATGGACAGAAGCGAATTTTGGTAGGCAAGCAGGGACACATGCTCAAGACCATCGGCACCGCCGCCCGTCAACAGATCGAGAAAATGGTGGGTACGCGTGTCTACCTTGAGTTATTCGTTAAAATACGTCCGGACTGGCGTGAGTCGCACAGTTTCGTCGATGATCTCGACTGGCGCCGCCAACTGGACCACCTGGCCGGTACGATTTAACCGGGGAAGGAATGAATGTCAGCGGACGACGCAACCCACGAGTTTGATGCCGACAAACTGATTCTAAAGTTGAACGTGAAACTGGCCGCCGATCAGAAGGCTGTCGATCATGTTGTGCACGGCATCATGCAGGTTGTCCGCAAGTTGGATTCCGCCCCCGGCACCGAAGATGCGGTGGAACTTGCCCTGGTCGAAGCCCTGGCCAACGCCATCGTGCACGGGGCCAAAAGCGATCCATCCAAAAGCATCGAGTGTGATGTCGCCTGCGACCAGCACGGTGACCTTCTGATTGTCGTCCGCGATCCGGGCAAGGGTTTCGACCCTGGCGATATCCCCAACCCGCTAATGGGAGAGAACATCTATTCTGCCCATGGCCGCGGCATTTTTCTCATCAACCAGCTCATGGATGAAGTGAAGTTCCACAAAAACGGCACCGAAATCCGCATGGTCAAGCGTCTCAAGCCGGACGCCAAACAATAATCATTTGCCCAACTTCGCGGCCCAGTTCATGACCACCGACATCGGCGTCATGGCGGACTTTAGTTGCGCGTTAATCAGGAATTTCTGCCCGTCTCGGCTCACGTCGTAGGAGAATTGCTCTGAAGTTGCCACCGGTTCACGCGGATTCGCCTGAAAGAGCGCCACTGGAGTTCCGGCATCGAAATTGGCGCCGATGGTGACCGGCACTGCCATGATCTTGCCGTCCGGAGCGAGATAATAGAACTCTTTGCCGTCCGTCCTCCACCTGGGCTGTTCACCTCCCGCATTCGATACCTGCCACTTCCCGTGCGCCTCGGGGAACGACGTCACGTAAACCTCAAACCTTCCACTTTCGTTGGAGACGTATGCCACCCATTTTCCGTCTGGCGAGAAACGGCCCGCCCTCGGAGGGGACTGCCCCTTGAGGAACAGCCGGTTTTCAAGACTGGGAAGGGTTACAAACCACAAGTCGGTGCCACGCTCGTAAAGTACATACTTTCCGTCGTGCGACCAGTCCGTCGGGTAGCGGTCCGGCCCCTCTTGCGGGATCAGTTTTTCCTCCTGCGCCCCGGTTGCGTCCTTCAAATACAAGTTAAATTTCTGGGCGCGGTCCGAAGAAAACACAATTCGGCTGGAATCTGGACTCCAAATCGGCGACGAGTCGATCGCGGGATCGAAGCTCAGGCGCTTGGCGCTGTTGTTCGCAAGATCGTAGGTCCAGACATCGGTGTTCTGGCTGCCTGGATCCATCGCATCCGTCGCCACGAATTCGCCGTTCGGCGAAAGAGACAGGTTGCCGTACACACCCGGTTTCGACGCTACTCCAACCGGTTGCCCTTTTCGGTCAAACCAGAGCATTTGGGAAACTTCCGTCTCCCCGCCCTTTTGTGCGACCAATAACCCGCCGTCGGACCCGGCGAACACTGCTCGCGCGATGCGCGGCAAATACTGAAGGTCGGCGAGAATCGGGACCGGCTCTCCGCTCAGCTCGAATTTCTTCGCGTCAAAATGTTGGGCGAAGAGACTTTGGTTCCGGTAAAAAAGCAGGTAGCCCGGCTGGGCATAGGCGGCATTCGCGATCGCCTGGGTAATTCGGCGCCTCTCATTCGAATTCAGCGAACCCAGGTAGATCGAAGACACGGTCTTCCGCCCGGACAGGTCCATCGCCAGATAAAAGTAATGGATTCCATCTGGCAGGAATGACGGCCAGCGGTGGCTGTCCTCCCCATGTTCGCGGTCCGGAAAAGTAATTTGCGTGGGCGTGCCGCCCGATGCCGCAATTCGGTACAACCCGGTTCCCAGTTGTCCGCTCGGGGTGAAGAGAATAACCCCATCCTTGTTCCAGGTGCCGCCCCGGCCGGTCGACGCATCGCAAAGCGTCTGTACCGGCCCCCCGGCGATATCGACTCTTTTAAGCTTGCCGTCCGCAAAAAACCCAATCGACCGGCCATCGGGAGACCAGAAGGGAAAGTTGGCCCCCTCGGTATTCGCAATGCTGGTCGCCTCCTGCGATCCCGGCTCATAGATCCACAGAAGATTTTTTCTTTCTGACGCTCTGCCGACCACCGCGACCGTGTGCCCATTGGGAGAGACCGCTAGATCCCGGGCCGAGAAGGGAAGCGGAGCAGCAAAGTATGCCGTTCCTTCATCCGGCTTAGCGGCCCGCCACCAGATGCCGAGGGCGATCAGTAGAATGGCCAGAGCGCCTGCCGAAACCCAACCCACAGCCCCACGGCCGGAACGTTCTCTGCTTGCAGCTTTGATGGTGCTGGGGCCGCTCTGCGCGATCCATTTCAGTTGCAGCCTTACGTCGTGTGCCGTCTGAAAACGGTCATCGGGGTTTTTCGCCAGGCAAGTGCTGACCAAATGTTCGAATGCCAGCGGAATGGTTGGTTGCAGTGACGATATCGGTTGTGGCTCTTTTTCGAGAATCGCGCTGGCTACGCTGATCTGGCTCTTGCCTTCGAATGGCCTCCCTCCGGTTACCATCTCGTAAAGGATTCCCCCCAGCGCAAACAGATCGGATCTCGCATCCGCCTCCTTGCCTTCGATCTGCTCCGGAGACATGTATTGGATTGTGCCGATGAGCGTACCCGCGGTCGTCAACGGAGATAGTGGGCTGGCGTCGCTCATGGTCACGGCCGCGGATAAGACTGGCGCCTTGGAGGCGCCGTCGAACCCTGCAGGGGTTGCCTTTGCCAGCCCAAAATCCATCAGCTTCGCCCCCGGCTTGGTCAGCATGATGTTCCCCGGTTTCAGATCGCGATGCACAATTCCCTGCCGGTGTGCCGCCGCAAGCGCCTCTGCAATGGTGGACCCAATCGCTAGAGTCTCACTAAGCGGCAGCGCTCCCTTGCGAAGCCGCTCCGCCAATGTCCCTCCTTCCAGAAACTCCATGACCAGGTAGTCGGTTCCATCTTGTGAACCGATGTCGTAGAGGTGGCAAATGTTGGGGTGGTTCAACGAAGAAATAGCGCGGGCCTCGCGCTCCATCCGCTGCTTCAGCTCAGGTGAGGAGGAAAGGTGGGACGCCAGAACTTTAATGGCGACGAGGCGATCCAAGCGAGTGTCCCGGGCCCGATAGACCTCGCCCATACCGCCCGCACCGAGCGGCGACTGAATCTCATACGGACCAAGTTTTGTGCCGGCGGCAAGGGGCATGGCGCGCCATTATACCCTGTTGTCGCTGACCTGCTATTCCTTGACCGCTATCCCCAAAGTCTTCATCTTCCGGTAAAGATGACTGCGCTCCAGCCCCAGCACCTCGGCCGTGCGGGTGACGTTGCCATGGTTTTCGTCAAGCTTCTTCAGGATGTAATCCCGCTCATAGGCCGCGCGCGCCTGATGCAGGGTTGAGAACTCGCCGCCCGCCGCCCGCCGGCTGCCGTCGCGATGCACCAAAGGCGGCAAATGCTTGCGTTCAAAGCGCGCAGTCGTAGGATTCATAATTACAATCCGCTCAATCACATTACGCAACTCGCGCACATTGCCCGGCCAGGCGTAGCGCATCAGGATGTCAATGCTGTCGTCGGTGATTTCCCGCGGACGCCGCCCATAGGTTGCAGAAAACTCCTTCAGAAAGTGCCGCGCCAGCAGTGGCACATCCTCCTTGCGCTCGCGCAAGGGAGGTACCGAGAAGGGAATCACGTTAAGCCGGTAAAACAAATCCTCGCGAAAATTCCCCCGTGAAATCTCTTCTTCCAAGTCCTTATTAGTCGAAGCGATCACCCGCGCATCCACCGTAATCGCCTCATCGCTCCCCACCGGAACAAACCGCTGCTCCTCAAGTGTCCGCAGCACCTTGGACTGCGTCTTCAGGCTCATGTCCCCTATTTCATCCAGGAACAGCGTGCCTCCATGCGCCTTCTGAAATGTGCCTTCTTTGTCGACCGTCGCGCCCAGAAACCCACCCTTCCGGTGTCCAAAAAGCTCGCTCTCAATCAGATCTTCCGGAATGGCGGCGCAATTGACCTCCACAAACATCTGCTCCTTGCGCAGGCTCTGCACATGAATTGCGCGCGCCACCAGTTCCTTCCCCGTCCCCGACTCGCCATAAATGAGCACCCGTCCATTGGTAGGCGCCATCACCTGAATCTGCTGCCGCAGCGCCTTCATGGGGACGCTCTCACCCACGATCACGCTCCTGGGCACCAGTTGCTTCTTCAGATCGCGATTCTCCGCCCGCAGGCGCTTCGCATCTATCGCGTTCTTGATGAGAATGAGCGTCTTGTCGATCGAAAGCGGCTTCTCCAGAAAATCGTAAGCCCCCAGCTTCGTGGCCTTCACCGCGGTTTCAATCGTCCCATGTCCCGAGATCATGATCACTTCAGGCGGATTATCCAATTCGCGAATCTTTTCCAGGGTCTCGAGCCCGTCGATGCCCGGCAGCCATATATCCAGCAACACCACGTCGAAAGCCTGCTTGCGCACTGCCTCCAGACAAGACTCTCCACTCTCCGCCTGCAAGGCCGCATAGCCTTCATCCTCCAGCACGCCTTTCAGCGACCGCCGGATGCTGGCCTCATCGTCTACGATCAGGATGTTATGCATGTTGGCTGATGACAGGAGGGCTCACCGCTTCACTCACCACCGGCAGTTCAAGCACAAACCGGGTCCCCGTTGGTCGATTCTCCTCCACCCGGATCGACCCATGATGATCTTCAATAATGCGGCTCACAATCGCCAGCCCCAATCCCGTGCCGCGTTTCTTGGTGGAGAAGTAGGGCAGGAACAACCGTTCCTTGAGTTCCTGTGTGACCCCGTGACCGGTATCGGCTACCGTAATCTCCACCGCGTCACGGCTGGCTACCAGCGCGGTGGAGATCTGAATTTCCTGAAAAATCACATCCTGCATGGCCTCGGCAGCGTTATCTACGAGGTTGGCCAGCGCCCGCTTGATCGCGTCCGCATCCGCCATCACCTCCGGCAAATCGGCCGCCAATGCCGTACGTACCCGGATGTTATCCAGGCGCCCGTTAAACATGGCCAGCGCGCTCTCCACAATGGAATTGATCTTCGCCGGCAGCGGCTGGGCCGTCGGAAAACGCGCCAGCGTGGCAAACTCATCCACCAGAGTACGCACTGTTTCCACCGCCCCCGCAATCGTTTCTGCACAGCTGTTGAGCACTTCCATCGACGCTGCATCAGGTGGCGTCCCTTTTCCCAGATGGCGGCGAATGCGTTCCGCGGAAAGCGCGATCGGGGTCAGCGGATTCTTGATCTCATGCGCCACTCGGCGTGCTACTTCCCGCCACGCTGCCTGCTTCTGCGCCTTCAGCAGGTCCGATAAGTCCTCAAACACCAGCACGTATCCCAAACCCCGGCCTTCGTGCTTCAACGCCGCCACCGTCACCGCGACATTCAGCGCGGCGTGCTGGACTTCCATCTCCATTTGCGTCGTAGTCGTACCCATCCGGTCCGCCCGGCGCAGCAGCGGCTCCAGGCTCTCCATGACCGCGGCGCTGAACACGTCCAGCAACCGCGCCCCGATCAGCACCTCGGGAATTCCGGCTTCGGTGCCGCTCGGATGAAACAAGCGCAGCAGGGCGTGGTTCACATGCGTAATATCGTGCGCCGTGTTCAATGAAAGCACCCCGTTCGGAATGCTCTCGAGAATGGTTTCCATATGGCGGCGGCGTTGCTCAAGCGCCACATTCGCGGAACTCAGCTCGCGGCTGGACGCTTCAATCTGCCGCCGGCCGGATTCCAGCTCTCCGGCCATGCGATTAAACGATTGCACCAGGTCCCCAATCTCGTCGGCCGCCGCCACTTCCACCCGGTAATCCAGCCGTCCCCGCGATATCTCTTGCATGGCCTCGGCCAGCGCCACCACTGGGCGGGTCACCAGCTTGGAAAGGAACAACGCCAGCCAGGTTGTGGCAAACAGCACCACCACCGTCAGCAAAAGCAGCACCTCCATATACGTGCGCCGCACCAGCCTGCGCCCGTGCGACAGTTCCAGATAGCGCTGTTGGCTGGCATCGATCTGCCGCACCGCTTCCGAAAACTTCGTTGGCAAGGGCATGGCCACCAGGATTACATCGTGCTCCCCCACCGGCGCGCTGCCAAAAATATAGTCAGTGTTGTCCCATGTGAAACGCCAGGGCCCGTTCGCCCGCAGAAATCCAGTAGGTAACTTGCTCTTGAGCGCATCCCAGTCTGCCGGCGCTCCGAAGCTGGCTTTTGCCTCTCCCTGTTCTAGAACTACCGCGAATCCGTTCTGCAACTTCGCTTGGTGACGCTGTAGTTCCTCGCCGGCCGCTGTAAAGTTCCCCGCGCCCACGGCCTGCTGCACTCCCGGTTCGCCGGCGATGGATACCGCTTCCGCCCGCGCGTTCTGCGCTGCATACTGCGAAAGCAGCGACGCCATCGTCGCGGTATCCTGCCGAACCTCCTCCACCGGCGTCGAGAACCACTTGTCAATCGAGCGGTTCATCAATACATATGCAAAGAAGAACATCCCGATGACTGGCAGAAATGAGAGCAACAGGCTCCCCACTACCAGCCGTGTGCGGAACTTCGATCCCAGGACCCCTAGCCGCCTTTCGGCAAACAGCTTCAAAACATTGCGGACCAGGACAAATGTCAACGCCAGAAACAAAACAAAAATCAACGTTGACAGGAAAGCGAAGAAAAGCAGTTGCTGGTTGTCATCGGGCCGGACGGGCAGGTCGAGGGAAGTCAACGCGAACAGAATTCCCACCAGCAGAACCAGTCCGACCGCCACCGGAATGATAATCCGTCTCCGGCTGGGAGCCTTCTCATCCGGACGCATTGGACTCGATGAAGTCACGGCCTTGAGTTCCACATTATAAGCCGAGGTCATAGGCTGGAGAGCGTCGGAGCTCGTGCATGCGCCGCAGGCACTCCAGGCCAGAAAGACGTTCCCGATCGCTTGGCCGGCTCCTGTCCGCGCCTCTTTACTTACTAAAGTTCATGTTCTGCCTCCCGGCCAGTCTCACAGAACCCTAGTTTGGCGTGCATTCCACACACAGGAAACGACTATCCCCGGCCTCCCGCTCGGTACAAGTACTAAAGTTACTCGCGCAGTAACGCCTCTGCGTTGACAATTTATGTCAACGCAAAACACAGTGCGATTCTCCCCTCAATTTGCCGCCGTATTTTGCGTGAGCCGCGTTAAAGCGTTGGCACTTCCTTGTCGTTCGGATAGGAGATCGAAGTATGTCTCAACGGCTGGGTGATCTTCTCGTCAAAGAGAAGATCATTACCCCAGAGCAGTTGGAGCAGGCGGTCAGGGCGCAGAAGGAGCACAACACCCGTCTGGGCGCTGCCTTGGTCAAGCTCGGCTTCCTCAGCGACGAGGATGTCACCAACTTCCTTTCCCGGCAGTACGGCGTGCCCGCGATTAACCTCTCCTATTTTGAAATTGATCCTTCTGTCGTCAAACTAATTCCCTACGAGACCGCCAAACGCTACCAGATCCTGCCGCTGAGCCGCGTCGGCGCTTCGCTCACCATCGCCATGGTGGACCCCACCAACGTCTTCGCCATGGACGACATCAAGTTCATGACCGGCTTCAACATTGAGCCGGTCGTAGCCTCCGAAAGCTCGATTCTCGAGGGCATCGACAAAGCCTACGGCACCAGCAAAGAAGAAGACCTCGAACAAGTGATGCAGTCGATGACGGAGATGGACGAAGCCGACGTCGAACTGCAAGCCGACCAGGAAGAATTAGGCTTGGCCGATTTGGAACGGGCGGCCGACGAAGCCCCCATCGTCAAGCTCGTCAACCTCATCCTTACGGATGCGGTGAAGCGCGGCGCCAGTGACGTCCACGTCGAGCCTTATGAAAAAGAGCTTCGCGTCCGCTTCCGTATCGATGGTGTCCTGCAAAGCATCATGACGCCGCCCCTGAAGTTAAAGGACGCCATCACTTCCCGCATGAAGATCATGTCGAAGCTCGACATCAGCGAGAAACGCCTCCCGCAGGACGGCCGCATCATGCTCAAGATGAACATCGGCGGCCGCAAGAAGCAGCTCGATTTTCGTGTCAGCACCCTGCCTACGCTGTGGGGTGAAAAGATCGTGCTCCGGTTGCTCGACAAAGAGAACCTGCGGCTCGACATGACCAAGCTGGGCTTCGAGCCGGAATCATTGGTCAAGTTCGAAAAAGCCATTCTCAAGCCCTACGGCATGGTGCTGGTCACCGGCCCTACAGGGTCGGGCAAAACCAACACCCTCTACTCTTCCATCGCCACCCTCAACAAGCCCGACACCAACATCATGACGGCCGAGGACCCGGTCGAATTCCAATTGGCCGGCGTCAACCAGGTGCAGATGAAGGAACAGATCGGCCTGAACTTCGCCGCTTCCTTGCGCGCCTTTCTGCGCCAGGACCCCAATATCATCCTGGTCGGAGAAATTCGCGACTTTGAAACCGCCGAAATTGCCATCAAAGCCGCCCTCACCGGCCACTTGGTTCTCTCCACCCTGCACACCAACGGCGCTCCCGAAACCATTACGCGTCTCATGAATATGGGCATTGAGCCCTTCCTGGTGGCCACATCCGTCCATCTCATCTGCGCCCAGCGCCTGGTGCGCCGCATTTGCAAGGAGTGCGCCGAAGTCGTGGACGTCCCGCGCCAGACCCTGCTGGAAGAGGGTTTCACGCCCGAGGAAGTGGGCTCCGTCAAAATCATGAAGGGCAAAGGCTGCGGCGTCTGCAACAACACCGGATACAAGGGCCGCTGCGGTTTGTACGAAGTCATGGAAGTGGACGACGAAATCAGGGAACTGGTTCTGGTCGGAGCTTCTGCCGTTGAACTCAAGAAAAAGGCGATTGAGCGCGGAATGATTACCTTGCGCCGCAGTGGTTTGATCAAGGTTGCAGCCGGCATGACCACGCTCGAAGAGGTGGCGCGCGAGACGATTCACTAGTTCTAGACACGAAGGGAAAACAAAATGGCGCTCTCGTTAAGCGATCTGTTGAAAAGAATGTTGGAAATGAGTGGCAGCGATCTTCACCTCACCACCAACTCGCCGCCGCAAATCCGCGTCCACGGCCACCTGGTCCCGCTCGACCTGCCGCAGATGACGCCCGCGGAAACCAAGCAGCTCGCCTATAGCGTCATGACCGACTCCCAGAAGCACCGCTTCGAAGAAAACCTCGAACTTGACTTCTCCTTCGGCCTGAAAGGTCTGGCCCGGTTCCGCGCCAACGTATTCAATCAGCGCGGCGCGACCTCCGCTGTCTTCCGCTTGATTCCTTTCGAGATCAAGTCCTTTAACCAGTTGGGACTGCCCGCCGTCGTCAGCAAAATGTGTGATAAGCCTCGCGGTCTGGTGCTGGTCACCGGGCCCACGGGATCGGGCAAGTCAACCACCCTGGCCGCCATGATCGACAAGATCAACACCGAGCGCCACGATCACATCCTGACCATCGAAGACCCCATCGAATTTGTCCACATGAATAAGAATTGCGTGGTCAACCAGCGCGAGTTGCACGCCGACACCAAAAGCTTTGCCGACGCCCTGCGCGCCGCCCTTCGTGAAGACCCGGACGTAGTGCTTATCGGCGAAATGCGCGATCTTGAAACCATTGAGTCCGCCCTGCGCATCGCCGAAACCGGCCACTTGACCTTCGGCACTCTCCATACCAACTCCGCCTCTTCGACCATCAACCGTATCATCGACGTGTTTCCGGCCCACCAGCAACCCCAGATCCGGGCGCAGTTGTCGCTGGTGCTCGAAGGCATCATGTGCCAAACCCTGCTGCCCAAGTCTGACGGCAAAGGCCGCGCCATGTGCATGGAAATCCTGGTGCCCAACGCCGCCGTCCGTAACCTGATCCGCGAAGATAAAATCCACCAGATTTATTCCTCCATGCAGTCCGGCCAGGACAAGTTCGGAATGCAGACCTTCAACCAGGCCCTGGCCACCGCCTATTTCCAGAAGCAGATCACCATGGAGATGGCCATGAGCCGCTCCAGCAACCAGGACGAGTTGACCGAAATGATCAACCGCGGCGCCACCCTGCTGAACCGCAATCAACCGGCAGCGGGCATGGCAAAGGCGGCCACACCCGGCAAGCGATAGGCAAAAAAGAGAAGAGATTGATTCACAAGACTGCAATTTTCAAATCGGGACTTAACGTAGCTAAGCGAGGTTAAAACCATGCCAGTTTTTACATTTTCGGGAAAGAGCGACACCGGAGAAAAAGTCAGCGGAGAACGAGTGGCCCCCAACAAGCAAGCCCTGGCCACCCAGCTGCGGCGGGAGCGCATCACGGCCGGCGCCATCCGCGAAAAAGGCAAAGAGTTCTCCATGCCCACCTTCGGCTCCGGCCATATCAAGGTGAAGGAGATCGCCATCTTCTTCCGCCAGTTCTCCGTGATGATTGACGCCGGGTTGCCGCTGGTGCAATGTCTCGAGATCCTGGCCGCCAACCAGGAGAATGCAGCCTTTCAGAAGACCCTGACCGGGGTGCGTACCACGGTTGAAGGCGGCGCGACCCTGGCCAACGCCATGCGCCAATTTCCCAAGGTCTTCGACGACCTGACCACCAACATGATCGAGGCCGGTGAAACCGGCGGTATTCTCGACATCATCTTGCAGCGCCTGGCGCTCTACGTCGAAAAAGCGGTCAAGTTGCGCGCGGCGGTGAAATCCGCCCTCATCTACCCGGTTTCAGTGGTTTCACTCGCCTTCCTCATTGTCGGCGCCCTGCTCAAGTGGGTGGTGCCGATTTTCGCCAATTTGTTCGCCGGTCTGGGCGTGGCCTTGCCGCTTCCCACCCGCATCGTAATCGGCCTCAGCGGTTTCGTCGGACAGTTCTGGTGGTTCTTCATCCTGGGCGTCGGAGGAGCGGTGTTCGGAGTCAAGGAAATGCGCAAACACGAGCGCGCCGCCTACTACATGGATTGGACATTGCTCAAGCTTCCGGTCCTCGGCCTGCTGCTTCGTAAGATCGCCGTGGCCCGCTTCACCCGTACCCTGGGTACCCTAATCACCTCGGGCGTTCCCATCCTGGAAGGCTTAAGCATCACCGCCCGGACCTCCGGCAACAAGGTCTTGGAAGCCGCTCTCATGAAGGTGCGCAAGGCCATTGAAGAAGGCCGCACCATCGTTGATCCGCTGCGCGAATGCGGCGTGTTTCCCAACATGGTGACGCAGATGATCGGCGTCGGCGAAGCCACCGGCGCCATGGATTCCATGCTTCAAAAAATCGCCGACTTCTACGAGGACGAAGTCGACTCTGCCACCAAAGACATGCTGGCCATGCTGGAACCCATCATCATCGGCCTGCTCGGCATCATGATCGGCGGCATCGTCATTTCGCTTTACATGCCGCTGTTCTCGATGATCGCCAAACTGGCGGGATAGGCAGGCAGAGGGGTTCGAGGGCGGGCGGAACCGGGGAAACCGCACCCCCGCCGGCCTTCACCTCCCGCCCTCCGGCCGTAGGGACGCAAATGTATTCCATGTTCGATCAGCGGCAGTGGCTGGCCTGGCTGGTCAAGGTCCGAATCCTGGTCCTGACCTGCCTGCTGGGTATCGAGCTGGCCATTGCCCAGCTCACGCCCAGCGCATTTCCATTGCGCCTGTTCGTCGACGTCATCCTGCTCTGGTATGCCATCGCAATCTTCTACATCCTGCTGCTGACTTTTTGGCAGGAATACCGCGTGCAGTCCCTGCTCCAGGTGCTCACCGACCTCGCCCTCGTCAGCTTGGTCGTCTATGCCACCGGCGGCATCGACAGCTCATTCAATTTCCTTTATCCCCTGGTCATCATCGTGGCCTGCATTCTGCTGCCGCGTACCTGGGCTTTCCTGTCCGCGGCCCTGGCCTTCATTCTTTACGGCACTGTCCTCGAGCTGACCTACTTCGAAGTCGTGCCTTCGTATTCCACCACTCATCCCGACTTGAAGTCGCTTCAGGCCATCATTCTGGTGAACCTGTTCGGCTACCTGGCCGTCGCCTACCTTGCCGGACAATTGGCCACCAAGCTGCGCCAGGTTGACGTCAAGCTCAAGCACACCAGCGGCGCTCTCGAAGATCTGCAAGCCCTGCACGAAAACATCATTCAATCCATCACTGGCGGTCTGATTACCACCGGCCTCGATGGCCGCATCACTCTGGTGAACAGCGCCGCCCAAAAATTACTGGAGGCGGACGAAGCCAGCCTGCTCGACCAGCCCGTGGGCCGCCTCTTCCTGGACGCGCTGCCCCAGGTCGAGTCCGAGCACGCTCACGCCGAAGTGCGCCTCGTCGCCCCCAACGGTTACCGTAAGACCTTCCGCGTGCAGGTGTCCGCGCTCGCCGTCCCGGAAAAAGGCTTTCTCGGATACGTCTATACCTTCGACGATCTCACCGAAGTTCGCCGCCTGGAACGCGAGGTTCGCATGCAGGACCGCCTAGCCGCCGTGGGCCGCCTGGCCGCCGCCATCGCGCATGAAATCCGCAATCCACTCACTTCCATCGCCGGCTCGGTCGGCCTGCTGTCGAGCATCCCGGACCTCAGCGACGAACACCGTCAGCTCCTGCAAATCGTGACCCGCGAGTCCGAGCGCCTCAACCACATCATCACCGACTTCCTTGGATACTCCCGCGGCAAGCAATACCAGTTCAAAAAAGTCGATCTGCTCCCGCTCCTCGAAGACACGCTGACCCTCCTGGAGCACCGCCTGGCAGCGCAGAACACCGCCATCCGCGTCGAACGCAAGTACCGGTTGACCGCAGCCTGGACGCTTGCCGACGGCGACAAAATCAAGCAAGTGTTCTGGAACTTCTGCGAAAACGCCGTCCGCGCCATGCGCGACCACGGTACCCTCACCGTCAGCGTCGAATCCTCGGGAGACGACTGGCAGGTCAACTTCGCCGACACCGGCCCCGGCATGAGCCCGCAGTTGATCGAAAAGATATTCGAACCCTTCCAGTCGCAGTTCGAAGGCGGCACCGGTCTTGGCCTGGCCATCGTCTACCAGATCGTTCAGGCCCACGAAGGCAAAGTCTGGGCACGCTCCAAAGTCGGGCAGGGAAGCGTCTTCGTCCTGAAACTGCGCCGTCTCGCGGAAGCTGCCTCATCGCTGGGACAGTGTCCGGCGCTGCGTTCCGCTGCTCTCGAAACCGCCGCCCTCGCGGCTGGAGGAGGCTCGCGTGGGTAACATCCTGGTATGCGACGACGAGCGCTCCATCTGCGAAATGCTCGATATCGCTTTGCGCCGCGACGGCCACAAAGTCGAGACCGTCAACTCCGGCGACATCGCCAAGCGAAAACTCGATGGCGCCCTCTACGACGTGGTCATCACCGATATCAAAATGCCGCGTACCGACGGCATCGAAGTCCTGCGACACGCCCACCAGGTTTCGCCTGACTCCGCCGTCATTCTCATCACTGCGGTTGATGACTACGAAGCCGCCGTCGAGGCCGTCAAAGCCGGCGGCGCAACTGACTACATCCGCAAATCGCCCGGCCTGGTTGACGAAATCAAACTCGCCATCAACCGCGCTCTCGAAAAGATGGCGCTCAGCCGTCAGAATTTCGCCTTCAAACGCGACGCCAACACCCGCAATTCGCTCGACAACATTGTCGGCGTAAGCGCCGCCATGGAAAAACTCAAGCAGACCATTCGCACCGTGGCCTCCACTCAGAGCACGGTGCTGATCTACGGCGAAAGCGGCACCGGCAAGGAACTCGTCGCCCGTGCCGTGCACGTCTGCTCGCCGCGCGCCGCCGAGCCTTTCGTCTCTATCAACTGTGGAGCGTTCCCCGAAACTCTGCTTGAAAGCGAGCTGTTCGGCTACGTGAAGGGAGCCTTCACCGGGGCCAATCAGAATAAACGCGGCCTGTTCGAAGTCGCCGATCCGGGAACCATCTTCCTCGACGAAATCAGCGAAACCTCCATGACCATGCAGGTCAAACTGCTGCGCGTGCTGCAGGAGCGCAGTGTGCGACCCGTCGGAGGCACCAGTGAGATCCCCATCGACGTCCGCGTGATCGCCGCCACCAACCGCGATCTCGACAAGCTGGTTGCCGAAAACACTTTCCGGGAAGACCTCTACTACCGCCTCAATGTGATCCCCATCCAGGTGCCCCCGTTGCGCGAGCGCCGCGAGGACATTCCGCTCCTGGTCAATCATTTTCTGAAAAAATACGCGCCGGCCGCGGGCAAGAGCATCGTGCGGGTGAATCACGCCTCACTCGATGCCCTGTCCTCCTACGACTGGCCGGGCAACGTCCGCCAGCTTGAAAACACCATCGAGCGCGCCGTCGCCCTCGAGACGGGAGAAGAGCTGCGCGCCGAACTGCCGGTAGAAAGGGCCAAAGCCCGCGCCGCCGCCGCCGGAGTCGGCGTCCACGGCATGATTTCCGCAGGTTCTGTCCTGCCCGATGGCATGGACATGGAAAAATACGTCGCCAACATCGAAGTCTCGTTGCTGAAGTCCGCCCTGGCGCAATCGAACGGCGTCCAAACCCGCGCCGCCGACCTGCTGAAAATCTCCTACCGCTCGTTCCGGCATTTGATGAAGAAGTATGAACTCTAGCTGTCAGCTCTCAGCTGTCAGCTATGAGCTCTCAGCTATCAGCGAACGAAAACGGGTCTGGGACATGGTTCATCAGAAGCTTTGACTGAAAACCGAAAGCTGAAAGCTGACAGCTGACAGCTGACAGCTGATAGCTAATAGCTAGCTTTTCTTCAACTGCTGCTTCCATCCCAAAACTCTCGCCTTATTCCCCTCCGCTTCCGCCTCCGGAATCATGCCTTTCTTCTGATACAGCACCGACAAGCTGGTATGCGCCAGCACATCGTCCGGATCCAGTTCCGCCAGCCGGTTGGCAACGGCAATGGCTTCGTCCAGCCGGTTCAAGTCTCCCAGCACTTTCGCCATCCCGTGCATCGCCTCCGCAAACCCCGGGTCCACTGCCAGGCATTTCTCATACTCCGCCAGCGCCCGCTCCGGCTGCCCCTCCGCCACCAAATCCAGCGCGGCATAGTAGTGGTCTTCAGCTTTTTGATTGGACGCGTCGTCAACCATGCTATGCAGATTCTAAGTTAGCCAGCCGATTCGCGCACGAGCGTGTTTCCCCTGTGTTACCTCTGTGCCCTCTGTGGTTCAGCTTCCAGGTTTCGGCGCCTCCCCGCCCTGGACGATTTATCATGTTCCCATGCGCCACGTCCTCCGCTTCCTCTGGAACGCCACCCGCGGGCACCACCTCACTCCCTGGCGCAGCCCCTATTTATTGTGGAGAATCGAAACCTTCACTGGCGTGAAGATGCACCAGATCGGCTTGCTGGAATTTTGGGAATTTACCTGGCGGGAACGCAAACAGCTCTGGCACTTCCTGAAGTGGACGGGAGAAATGGAGCGCTACGCCCATCCCCGGCCCCGAACCTGACTACCGCGCCGCCGCTGCCGCGCCTTCAATCACGATACTGACTTCCGTGCCCTTGCCGGACCCAATCAATTGCGCTGCCGCTGCCCGGTTGGCTGCAATCTCCAGATACCCCATGCTGCCCAGGATGCCAAACACTTCGTTGGGCATGCCCTCGGCGTAGTTGCTGCGGATCTCCGTAATCTCGCTCTTGCCAATCACGATCTTGAACGCCGGCGGCGCCGCCTGAAACAGCATGGGAACATCCTGCGGCGTGAAGTTGGTGACCAGATTGCCAAAGCGATCGACTTTCAAAACCACTCCCCGCAAGGTGCGTCCGTCGGCTGCTTTTGGTTTGGGCGCGTTGAAGCGCGCGTAATCGGTGATCTCATCGCCAAACTTCCCCGAGTCCACGCCCTTGGCCAGCCAACCCGCAACCGGCGCGAAAACGTCGCGTCCATGGAAGGTGTTGCTCACCGGCTGCATGAAATAATGTTCCCCGGTGATGTGCCGCACCCGAATCCGTTCCTCCCGCGCGTACACCAGCGAAAGCACGCCATTATCGGGGGCCACAAAAAAGTTTTTCTCGTTCGAAACCAGAATCGGCCGCCGCGCCGTGCCCACCCCTGGATCCACCACCACCACGTGGATCGTCCCCAGGGGAAAGTAGGAATACGATTGCGCAATCGCCAGCGCTCCGTCGAGCACATCAAACGCCTGCACCGAATGGGTGATGTCCACAATCTGCGCCTGCGGCGCAATATTCAGGATCACGCCTTTCATGGTTCCCACAAAGTGGTCGTTCAGCCCGAAGTCGGTGGTCAGGGTAACAATCGGCCGGTCTGCCAAGCTTGCCTCGCAACGGGAGACAGAACTCTCCCAATGTGGCGAAAGTAACCTCTGGAACAGTTAGAGTCAAGGCACGTCGGTAATAAGGGGAGACGTTATCTTGAGGCAGCGGATCCCTCGCCAGTGCGGCTGGAGCAAACGGCCAACGCCGCACGACCAGCCAGCGCCCTACTGAATCTCAATATTCCCCGATCCCGTTTCCACCTCGATCGGCACACCGCCGCCGCGCACTTTTCCACGCAGCTCCCGACGCCCCATCGTCCCCTGCACCGTGACCGGCTGGCTCACTGAAATCGACCCTGAGCTCGTATGCGCATCCAAATCAAACCCAGCTGCTGAAGCGAGCTTCAAATGAATGCTGCCTGAGCCGCTGTGTACCATCCACGACCCCGTGGGGTCGCCTTCCGCGGTAATGGTTCCGCTGCCCGCCGTGGCTTCGAGCGAGCCTTTCACCCCACGCAATTCCATGCCGCCCGAGCCGGTTTCCGCCCGCACCGCCCCGGCCGCGGTCTGCTCGAGCGTAATGTGCCCGCTGCCGGTGTGGGCTTCAAATCCGCCGCCAATGTCGTTGGCATGGATTGACCCGCTTCCCGTCCGCGCCCGCACATTGCCCTTCACCCGGTCCACCTCGACGTCGCCCGAACCGGTCTCCGCCCGCACCGTGTTGCCGATGTCAGAAACCTTCAGCCCGCCCGACCCCGTCTGAATATCCACCTCGCCTTGCAACCCCTCAATCGTCTGCCCGCCTGAGCCGGTGCGTGAACGCAGTTGAGTCTCCGCTGGCACTACCAGTTCATAGCTGATGGAAACATTGTGAAACAGCTCCGAGTCGTTGCTATGGCCAATGCGGATGTCATTGCCGCTTTGTTGAATAGGAAAGTTCTTCTGAATTTCTTGCACCCGGCGCTCGCCATCGCCCCCGAACCAGTTCGTGACCTTGATATGCGCGCTGATCTCCACCTGCCCCGAGCCCCCGGTCCGCACCCGCACGTTCCCGGAACCGGTCGTCAGGTCGATATTGGCTGGTCCGGTCACGGTCAGCGTCCGCTGAAACGACCCCTCCGCCGATGCCGCCGCCGGCAGCGCTTGCATGCACGCCAGCAATACCACCAAGCCTGTGATCAGAGTCGCAGAAGATATTCTTGGCTGTTTCATCGTCGCCCCCAATTTATCGTGTTCCTCAATGGATACTCACATCGCCGGACCCGGTGTGCACCAGTAACTCCGGCCCGCCGCCCGAAACCTTGCCCCGAATCTCATGCTGCGCTCGCCTCAAATCGCCTTGCATCACCATGGTTACCGGACGGTCCACGGTGACGCTGCCTGAACCTGCCGAGGCATCCAGATCGAACCCCGCGCCCGATGGCAACTCCAGTTCTACGTCGCCCGAACTGGTTCTGATTTCCCAACGGCTGCTGTTCACCCCTTGAATGGTCACGTCGCCGCTGCCGGAATGCGCATCCAGCATCCCGTCCACTCCCCGCAGCTCGATATTGCCCGAGCCGGTGTGTACCCGCACATCGCCCTTGCCTTTCTCCTCTGCGCGAATGTCGCCGCTCCCTGCCTCAGCCGCAAACGGCCCGGAAATCTCGTGCGCCTCTACATTCCCCGACCCGGTGTGTACCTGGATTTCTCCGCTGATGTCCTCCAATCGCATGTCGCCCGATCCGCTCTCCAGACTTAGCTTGCTGCGCAGGCCCTCCATGCGCTGGTCGCCGGAGCCGCTGTGCGTGGTCACTGTGGTGTCCGGGGGCGCGGTGATCTCATAATCCACCGAAATGTCGTGCGCGTTTACATAATCGATGTGAATGCCGTTCCCGCTCTGCTGAATAGGAGGGTTCTTCTCGATCTCGCTGATCTCGGCCCGCCGCCCGCCGTTGAACCAGCGGTCGCCGACATGAATTTTGCCCCGCACCGTCACCGAGCCTGCCGGCCCGCTGCGCACCGTGATGTCTCCCGACCGCGTCAGCACCTGCAAGTCCACCGTCCCGCTGACCTGGTAAGTGCGTTCAAACGACCCCTGAACCGAAGCGCCGGCGGCCACAGAAGCCATCGCCAGCAAGGCCGCCACAGCAAGAGAACCATACATCGATCGTTTCATAACCAGCCTCCTGGTATCACCGCAGCAATAGACGCGCCAGACTTCATCCTGTGAGTAAGAAAATCGCATTACGTCTTCGATTAGCGGCGGCGGTTTTCTCCAAAAGTCGAAGGCACGGATCCCATCCGTGCCTTCAAGTCACGCTATTGCTTCCCCCATAGAGCCGTCTATTGCAACACCACCTGATCGCCTTCCTTCAAGCCGCTGAGCAGTTCCGTCTTCGCCCCGTTGGAGATGCCGATATTGACCGCCAGCTTTCGCTTTCCATCTTTCGCTTTCGAATCCGGTATCTCGACGGACGCTTTCTTGTCCTTGTCGTACAAAATCGCGCCTTCCGGAATTTGCAGCACATTCTTATGTTCTTCCAGAATGATCTCGGCGTTGGCCGTCATCTCCGCCTTCAATTCTCCGCCCGGGTTGTTGATCGACACCCGCACTTCAAACGTCGTCACGTTGTCCTTCTCCACTCCCATCGGCGATATCTTGGTCACCTTGCCGTAGAAGGTCTTGTCCTTAAACGATTCCACCTTGATGCGCGCCGGCTGTCCCAGATAAACCTTGCCAATGTCACTCTCGTCCACCTTGCCCTTTACGTACACTTCGCTGGTGTCGCCGAGCGTCATCACCAGAGTGGCGCCGGAGCCCAGCACCAGAATCGAACTCACCGCATCTCCCATCTGAACATCACGAGAAAGCACGATCCCGTCAAGCGGAGAAACGATATCGGTATAGCTGAGCTGCTCTTCCAGTTGCTTCAGATTCGCCTGGTCGCGTGCCACCTCGGCTTGCGACTGCGCAATCTTCGCTTTCAGCACTGACACCTGGGCTTTGGCTACATTCTGTTTGTTCAGCGCCATTTTGTAGTTGCGGTCGGCGTCATCCAGCGCCTGCGCTGAAACCACGCCGTCCCTGGCCATTTGCGTATTACGGTCCAGTTGCCGCTTCAACAGCGGAACATCTGGCCCTTCCGCGTCCACCTTCGCGCGTTCGTAATCCGCCTGCGAACTGATCAGGTTCGCCTGTGATGCCTGCAGCGCCGCCCGCGACTGCTCCACCTGCGCCTCAATCTCGACCTTATCCAGTTGCACCAGCAACTGGCCCTTTTTCACCCGGTCGCCGTAATCCACCAGCAGGTTTTTCACGATTCCGCTGGCTTTCGATTTCACTTCGACTTTAATGATCGGCGTCACCTTGCCCGTCGCCACTACACTCTTCGCCAGATCGCCTCTCTCCACCTTCGCCAGCTTCGATGGATCAATCTTGGTGCCGCCCCGGCTGAACGCCGCCAGGCCGCCCACAAACAACAGCACGACTCCCACCACGCTGCTAATAATGATGATTCGCTTGCGGCGCTTCTTCTTGTTGCCGTTACTGTTGCCGTTCACATCTGCCTCCTGCGCTGACGCGCTGCTGTGGGTTACTACGGGGCTAGTCCTGCTTTTGTTCCATGAAATGGTTGGCTGACACTGCCACGGTGTCTGGCGACCTGTCACACCCTTAGACCGCTGAATACAGGAAATGGAAGCAGAAAATCTAACCGCGATTCCAAGGGAGCTAGCACCGCTTTCAAAGCTCCCACTACTGGATGCTTCTAGTCTACAACCAATCGCCTTCGGTGAAAATGCAATACCTCCTTTGGAATGTTAGAATTACCCCATCTATGCTTGCCTATGTGCTGCTGCAGGTATTTCTTATCCTGCTGCTGGTCGCAGCCAACGCGTTTTTCGCCGCCGCCGAATTCGCCTTGGTCAGCATTCGCGAGACCAGAATCCAGCAACTGATAGAGTCCCGCCGTACGGGCGCCCGCATTGTTCAAAAGCTGCACCGCAACCTTGACGAGGTTGTTAACGGCGTTCAACTTGGCATCACCATCGTCAGCCTCACCCTGGGCTGGATCGGCGAGCCCATCGTCGCCCGCATTGTGGAGACCATCCCCTTTATCAACGAGGTCCCCCACGCCGCGGTCTACGCCCACGGCATTGCCCTGGTCATTGCCTTCACCCTGATTACTTGCCTGCACGTCATCCTCGGTGAGCTGGTTCCAAAGTCACTGGCGTTGGAACGCGGAGAACAGGTCGCGCTTGCAGTCGCCGCCCCCATGGAAGTTTTCCTCACCTTGACCCGGCCTCTCATTTATTCCATGAGTAAAGTGGCCAGCTATGTGCTTCGCATCTTTGGCTCGCGCAAGACCCGCCAGGGCCCCGTGCATTCTCCCGACGAACTTAAACTGATCGTCACCGCCAGCCGCCAGTTCGGCCAAATCCCTCCCTCCCAGGAGGAAATGATCCACCGCGCCCTTGAACTTGAGAGCATCACCGTTCGTGAAGTCATGGTTCCCCGTCCCGACATTTTTTCTCTGCCCGGCGACCTCACTCTGGACGAGGCGCTTTCCCGGATCGTCGAAGAACAGCATTCCCGCGTCCCCATCTACGACCGCCAGAGCGGCCCCGAGCACATCATTGGCGTGCTCTATTCCAAAGACCTCATGCGCTGGACCCGCCTGCGCCTCACCGCCAACCCTGCGCAACCCATTTCCGCCCGCATCTCCAATATGAGAGTCAGCCAGATCATGCGTGACGTGCTGGTTGTCCCCGAAACCAAAGTCCTTACCGAATTGCTCGAGGAATTCAAAGATCGCAAGCGTCACCTGGCAGTCGTGGTCGACGAATTCGGTTCCACCGCCGGCGTAATTACGGTCGAAGACATTCTTGAGCAGTTAGTCGGCGAAATCGAAGACGAGTTCGACGTGGCTCCGCCCGAATCATCCGCCCTGACCGAGGATCCCCGTCTGCTGGTGGAAGCCTCGGCCGGCATTCGCGATCTGGAGTCGCAATACGAATTAGTGTTGCCCCGCGACGCCGGCTTCGAGACCCTGGCGGGTTTCATGCTGGCCCGCCTGCAAAGAATTCCCAAAGTCGGCGACGCTTTCGATTACGAAGGCCATCGCTTTACCGTCTACGAAATGGATGCCCATCGGATTGCCAAAGTTAGGATTGAAAAACTGCCCGCGGCCGTGGGACAGGCGGGTGACTAGAAAATCTGGCTCAAGCGGACAGGTAGGTGAGACGCCCCCCACGACGAATGACGAACGACGAACGACTAAACCATGCTTCGCTACCTGACTCTTCGCGCCCTCTACACTCTGCCGGTAGTCTGGCTCGTGGTCTCGCTCGTTTTCCTGCTCATCCACCTCGTGCCCGGCGATCCTGTCCTGCAAATGCTGGGTGAAGGCGCTCCCGCTGCCGATATCCAGGCCGCTCGCCACGCCTACGGTCTCGATGTTCCTCTGCGCCGGCAGTATCTGCGCTATTGGAACGGCGTCCTCCACGGCGACTTGGGTCCATCTCTGCGTTTCAACCAAAGCGTCACCAGCCTCATCACTCAGAGATATCCCTACACCCTGCAATTGACCCTGGCAGCTCTACTCGTGGCCATGCTGCTTTCGATTCCCGCCGGCGTCCGCTCCGCCCGCCGCCGAAATCACTGGGACGACCGCTTGCTCAGCGTTGTAAGCCTCTTCGGCCTATCCTTCCCCAACTTCGCCCTCGGCCCCATCCTGATCCTCCTGTTCTCCATCAAGCTCGGATGGCTCCCCGTCTCCGGTTCCGGATCCATCGCCCACTTGATCCTTCCTGCCATCACCATGGGCGGAGCCCTGGCCGCGATCCTCACCCGCATGGTGCGCACCTCCATGCTCGAAGAGTTAGGCCAGGACTACATCCGCACCGCCCGCGCCAAAGGTCTGCCCGAGCGCACCGTCGTCTATCGCCATGCCCTGCGCAATGCCTTGATTCCCGTGATCACCGTCCTCGGCCTTCAATTCGGCGCTCTGCTGGCCGGAGCCATCGTCACCGAAACAATATTTTCCTGGCCCGGCATCGGCCGCCTGACCATTCAAGCCATCGGCAACCGCGACTATTACTTGGTGCAAGGCTGCATTCTGGCTATCGGCCTCACCTACGTTGCCGTAAATCTCTTGACCGATTTGCTGTACACCGTGGTCAATCCGAGAATTCGCCAATGACATGCTCAGCTGAAAAACCGACGGCAGGCATCGGAGTGGGTATGAACAAATCGTGATGCTCGCGACCTTTCATGAACGGCAGATGATCGAAAACTTGAAAGAAACTGAACTGGAGAAACGGCTCGAGTATTACGATCCAAATTCGCGCCCGCAGCCCTCCTCGGAGAGTGGTCGGAACTCAGAGACAAATCGACAGGCCAACAATTGGCGGAATGCACGGATCAAACTGGTCGAACGTCGGGACACCACGAGAAGAGCCGGTGTCCCCCAGTTCCCGGCCCGGCCTGGGGGCTTGACTGATATATACATACCGTGTAAAATGTACTACATACTATGTCTGCGAACCTGACCTCCATCCGCCTCGATACTGATTTGGCCGACGAAGCCGTCAAAGTGCTCGGCGTAAAGTCGCGCACCGAGGCCATTCACCTCGCGCTTCGCGAAGTGGTTGCCCTAAAGCGTTTCAAAGAGCTGATGAAAAAGAACGCCGGCAAACTGACGTTCGACGCCTATCGTGAGTGACATCGTAATGTTCGATACGTCGATCCTGATCGATAACCTGCGCGGTCGGCGTCATCAACCCAAGATTCAGTCCGTTGCCGGCCTCATTCGAACTGCCGCTGTTGTGCTGGCAGAATTGTGGCGGGGAGCTACCAAGGCGGCGGAGAAAGACTTTTTGCGGGCGCTGGAACGGAACCACCCGGTTCTTGAACCCACGAGAAATAACTGGATCGATTCAGGGCAGATCCTGGCACAAATCCGCGCCGATCATGGCTTAACCGCAGAAAAGTTGCGCACTCTCCATTTCGACGTGCTGATTGCGCTGACAGCACGCTCTCACGGGGCGCGTCTGGTAACATCCGATCGCGATGACTTTGAATTAATCAGAAAGTACCGTAAGTTCTACCTGGAGATTTGGTAGCTCAGACATGTCCACCTTCTCCATCTCGTTCCCCCGCGCCGCCCGCCACAACGCCCTGGCCACCACCGGCGCCGTACTCGTCACAATCTTCATAATTCTCGCCATCTTCTCCCCCTGGATCGCGCCCCAAGACCCTGCCCATATCGATCTTCCCGCGCGTCTGCAACCGCCGTCTTCCGCGCACTGGTGCGGCACCGACGAACTTGGCCGCGACATCCTCTCCCGCCTCATCTACGGCTCCCGTATTTCCATGCTGGTGGGCGGTTCGGTGGTCGCCACTTCGCTCAGCCTGGGCCTCTTGATAGGCTCGCTGGCCGGCTACTATGGCGGGCGCCTCGACCGTTTCATCAATATTGTCCTGATGAACGCATTCATGTCATTCCCCGGCATCCTCCTGGCCATCGCCTTTGTGGCCTTCCGCGGCCCCGGCATCTTTAATCTTGTGCTGGCATTGTCGCTGGGCGGTTGGGTCGGATACGCCCGCCTCGTCCGCGCCCAGGTTCTGGCCGCTCGTGAAAAAGAGTATGTCGAAGCCGCACGAGCCCTCGGCGCCAGCGACCTGCGCGTGATCGCCCGCCACATTCTTCCCAACATTATTCAGCCCGTTGTCGTCCAGGCCGCCATCGGCATGGCCGGCGCCATCCTCGCCGAGGCCACCATGAGCTTTCTCGGTCTCGGCGTCCCACCCCCAACTGCCAGCTGGGGAACCATGTTGAACGACGGTCGCGCCCACTTGTTTGACGCCCCTCATCTCGTCTTGTTTCCAGCAGCCGCCGTAATGCTCGCCGTGCTTTCGTTCAACTTCATCGGCGACGCCCTGCGCGACTACCTCGACCCACGCTCCCGCATCGAAGCCGGTCTGTGATCGCATCCGCCCGACGGTGAATCCGTGAACCGGTAGAAACGCAGCTCGTTATGTCTTGCGCCGCCATCACAAGCCGCACGAACCCCCCCGAACCGAATCCAGCCGCGCAGCGGCCCAAGAATGCAGCCCAGGGCGCAAGCCCTGGGTCTAATGGGAAAACAATCGAACCCGCAGGGGCGAAAGAAACTCGCGGCCCACCCGCGCGTGCTCAAGAATCATTTGTCACGCCCCGTCATCCAATCTCGCGAGGGAGCAACCATGATCGCGCGCATCTGGCGAGGCGTCACCCGAGAATCCGACAAAGACACCTACTTTACCTACCTGCAAGGAACCGGTCTCAAGGAATACGCCGCTGTCCGGGGAAATCGCGGCGTCTGGACGCTACGACGCGTCGCAGAAGGGAAGTGCGAATTTACTCTGATCTCGCTGTGGGACTCAATGGAAGCTATCAAGGCTTTCGCAGGAGCCGATCCCGAAATCGCCGTGTTCTATCCCGAAGACGACAAGTTTCTCATCGAGCGCGGCCCGCGCGTGCTGCACTATGAAGTGCTGTCCATCCCTAGTTCTTGATCGCCACTGATCCCCCGAGGGCCTTCGGCCCTGCAATTGGTCTCCTTAGAGACCCGCGGTACCCGCTCCCTCGCCCGTAACTCATTGTCCCCGCAGCATATCCATTCCTTGACTAACATTGCGATATGCGATATTAATATCTCTAATTGCAATATGACATTGGGCGATAAAATTCGTTACCTGCGCGAAGTCGAAGGCTCGCTCCGCGATCTCGGCCGCCCCATGACCCAACAGGAACTGGTCAAAGCCGTCAAAAGAGAAACCCGCAGCACCATCAGCCAGTCCTATATTTCGCAAATCGAAAACGGCGCACGTCCCCACATGACCCAATCCACTCGCGCTCTGCTGGCGAAATTCTTCAAGGTTCACCCCGGTTTCCTGGTTGACGACCCCGAGGGCTACCACACCGACCTGGTTTCCGACCTGCGCACCACCGAAGGCAAGCTCGACCTCTGGCTCTTGCAGGGCTCCGAACGTTTTGCCGGCGATCCCGAAGTTGCCGACGTAATGATCAAGGCCGCGCGCGAAAAAGACACCCGGCAATGCTTTGTCCTGCTGGGCGCAATTCTCGATACTCCCGGCCTAGCCGAGCGCTTGCTCCAGGCCTTGAAGCCAAACTCCACCCGTCCCCGTACCCCGGCGGATCGCACCCCGGGAGAAAGGTGCGCGCAATGACTTGGCCCAATTTCTATCTTCTCTGTTTCGCTCTGGGCTTCGCCTTCAGCGTATTTTCTTTTCTGGCCGGAGGTTTGCATTGGCATTTGCCGCATGCCTTGGGATCGCATCCCCACGCCGGTCTGCGCGCTCACCCCGGCCGCGGCGGCGCGTTTCTGAACCCCGCCACGCTTGCCGCCTTTCTCGCCTGGTTCGGCGGAGTCGGTTACCTGCTCACGCGCTATTCCGCCCTGGGATTGACCCTGGCCCTGGCCGTTTCTTTACTTGGAGGACTGGCCGGGGCCGGCGCCATATATCTCTTCCTTAGCCGCGTGCTGATGTCGGAAGAAGAAAACCTCGACCCCGAGGATTACGTCATGGCCGGGGTCCTAGGCCAAACCTCCATGCCCATTCGCCAGGGTGGAACCGGAGAGATTATTTATTCCCAGGCCGGTACCCGGCACAGCTGCGGCGCCCGCTCCGAAGATGGCAGCGCAATCGCCAGGGGAATTGAAATCGTGGTCACACGCTACGAACACGGCATCGCCTACGTCCGCACCTGGGAGCAGATGGCCGAAGAACAATCCGGCCATCCCGAGGAGCAATCGCAATCATGAACCGCCGCGCCTTCCAAAGTTTCACCTGGTTAATGTGGCTCGCCTTGCCGCTCATCGCCCTGCGCTACTGGCAGGCTTGGGACCGGCTGCCGTTCCGCATGGCCACCCACTTCGACATCAATGGCCGTGCCAACGGCTGGATGACGCGTGATGTCTCTCTGTGGTTCGCGCTCGGTATCACCGCATTCCTCCTGGTCATCTTTACCGCGGCCCTCCTCGTCATTCACTCCCAAAAAGCGTCGGACACGGCGTCCTGGGCGCTGCTCGTCTTTTTCTATTTCGTCATTGGCTTCGTGGTTTACGGCAACGAACTGGTGGTTCGGCACAACCTGTACCGGGCTCCTGTGCAGCTGGGGCCCGCGCTGTTATTGATTCCTCTGGCTGTAATCGGCTTGCTCGCAGTTTTCCTGAGGGCCCGGCGCGGCCAGCCGCTGCCTGCTCAACAGTGGATGGCGGAGGAAACTCACGCCTCGCCGTTCTTCGCCATGGTCTTTCTTTTCCCTCTGCTTCTTGAGTTCTGGATCCTTTCCACCATGCCATCGGCAGCCGTCCGGCTCGCGGTTGCTCTTATGTGCATCTTTTTTTCCGTGGTCGCAGTCTTCGCTTGGAGCGGGTTCCATTATTACTTTGGCCCCGCCGGCCTGGAGATTCGCGCCCTCGGCTTTCGTCTACGCTCCGTTCCCGCCGCCCAGATCACCAGCTACGCCGTCGAGGGCTGGAACCTTCTGCGCGGCTACGGCATCCGCGGCGTCGGCCGCTCACGCGCTTATGTCTGGGGCAATAAGGTCGTTCATGTCAGGACCCCGCAAGGCGAAATATTTCTCGGCCACAACGAGCCCGAACGAATCATGCGCGATCTCGACATGATCACGCACCACCGGGAGCAACAGGTGTCACTAGGCAGCTCACCTCTGTGAACCCTCTGTGTCCCCGGTGCTGAACGCTTTTCAACTAAGGAGGCAGGTATGTTTGGAATGGGCTGGGTAGAAATCTGGATCATCGTCGGCCTCATGGTGCTGGTGCTCATGGCGCTCATGAGCATGCTGGCAAGTCTGTATCGCAAAGCGGGCCCTCATGAAGCGCTCGTAGTCTACGGTTTTCGCGGCACTCGGGTAGTGAAAGGCCACGGCACCGTCATTTTTCCCATGATCGAAAACTGCCGCGGCCTCTCGCTCGAACTGATGTCATTCGACGTCGCCCCGCAGCAGGACCTCTACACCAAGCAGGGCGTCGCGGTAACTGTCGAAGCCGTCGCGCAAATCAAGGTCAAGTCCGACACCGAATCCATCCTCACCGCATCCGAGCAATTCCTCACCAAGACCCCGCAGGAACGCGAAGGCCTGATCCGCCTGGTGATGGAAGGCCACCTGCGCGGCATCATCGGCCAACTGACTGTCGAAGAGATCGTCAAACAACCAGAAATGGTCTCCGACCGCATGCGCTCGACCTGCGCATCGGACATGAACAAGATGGGGTTGGAGGTTATTTCTTTCACGATTAAGGAGGTGCGGGACAAGAACGAGTACATCACCAACATGGGGCGGCCGGATGTGGCGCGCATCAAGCGCGACGCCGATGTGGCGGCCGCGGAAGCGGACCGGGACACCGCCATCAAGCGGGCACTGGCCTCGCGCGAGTCGGCGGTGGCCAGGGCGCAGGCTGATCAGGAAACGGTGCTGGCGCAGACGCTTTCGATGGCCAAGCAGGCTGAAGCTACGCGGGACCTGGAGGTCAAGAAAGCCCAATTCCTGGAGGTGACCAAGCGCCAACAGGCGCAGGCGGATAAAGCCTATGACATTCAGACCAACATCATGCAGCAGCAGGTGGTGGCGGAGCAGGTGAAGGTGCAGCAGGTTGAAAAAGAACAGCAGGTGAAAGTGCAGGAAGCGGAAATCAACCGCCGCGAGAAAGAGTTGATCGCGACCGTTTTGAAGCAGGCCGAGATCGAGCGGCAGCGGATTGAAACTCTGGCCGCCGCGGAAAAGCAGCGCCTCATCGCCGAAGCCGAAGGGCACGCGTCTTCGATCCGCGCGCAGGGCGAGGCTGAGGCGGAAATCATTTTCAAGAAGGGCGAGTCGGAAGCCAAGGCCATGAGCGTTAAGGCCGAGGCTTATCAGGAGTACAACCAGGCGGCGGTCATCGACAAGCTGTTTACCACCATGCCGGAGATCGTCCGGGCGCTGTCCGCGCCACTGGCCAACGTGGACAAAATCACCGTGGTCTCGACCGGCAACGGCGACGCTTCGGGCATGAACAAAATCACCGGAGACATCACGAAGATGGCGGCGCAGGTGCCGGCGCTGTTCGAAACCCTTTCCGGCATGAGCATGACTGAGTTGCTTTCGAAAGTGCGGCTGATCGGCGACAAGGCAGTGAAAACGGATGTTTTGCCGCCAGCCGCTCCGGCAAAGTGAGGAGAGATCAACATGAAAAGCCAATCAGCGCTTGCATACGCAGTCACAATCGGAGCCGGGGTGGGCGCTGCCATGGGCAGCGCCACCCACCACATGGGAATGTGGCTGGCTTTAGGAGTCGGTATCGGCCTGGCCCTTGGAGTCCGCATCCGTGACCGGCGAAACTGCATGCAAGCCACCAGCAAGAGCCAACAGCCAACAGCCAAAAACTAGAGGGAGTTTTCTATGGCATTACTAGAGCGTGTTTCAACGTTAGTCCGGGCGAATCTCAACGACCTGATCGACAAGGCCGAGCACCCGGAAAAAATGATCAAGCAAGTCATCACCGACATGCACAATCAGCTGTTGCAGGTGAAGACGCAGGTGGCGATTGCCATTGCCGACCAGCACCTGCTGGAGAAGAAGCGCAAGGAGAATGAGGATAAAGTGGCGGAATGGATGCGCAAGGCCGAACTTGCCGTGGACAAGAAGCAGGACGACCTGGCCCGGGTCGCGCTGGAACGCACCGAAAGCTACCGCGAGCTGACCGAAGGCTTCGCGCAGCAGGTGATCGACCAGAAGGCGCAGGTGGAGAACCTGAAGACGGCGCTGCGGCAGCTGGAGCAGAAACTTACGGAAGCCGAGGCCAAGGCCGATCTGCTGATCGCGCAGCATCGCCGCGCCCGCGCCGTGGGCAAAGCCAGCGACGCGAAAATGGCGGGAGGCAACGGCGCTGGGGCTGCGTTCGACCGCATGAAGAGGAAAGTGGCGCACGCAGACGCGCTCAGCCAGGCCAAGTCAGAACTAGCCGCCGACGACGTGGAAGGCCGCCTCGCCGCGCTCGAGAAAGAAGACAAAATCGAGCAACTGCTGGCCGACCTGAAATCTCGCCGGGGGGCATAACTTTGTTTGTGCAGTATGGGCGGATGCCGAGCCGGTTGCGCAGAATGCAATGAAGGGGCACCCGCGCCCGGTGATGGCTTCGCTCCCTATGCCATACTGGTTGTGGGTGCGACTCCCGCGATGAGATCGACCGACGACGCTGACAGTTGATAAATGGAGAAAGTCTTTCATTTCGATTCTCCCGCGGAGGCCTATAGCGCCGACGCCGCGGTGCTGTGCTGTTTCGATCAGCGCATCCGCCTGGCGGTGAGCAAGTTCTTGCAGCGCCAGGGAATTCTGCGGCCGGACATGATCATTGTTGCCGGCGGGGCGAAAACCCTGGCCTCGCCGCGCAATGACTTCGAGCGCGACTTCATCCTCGAGCAGGTGCGCATGTCGGTCCGCCTGCACAAGACCCAGCGGATGCTGCTGATGAGCCACTCCGACTGCGCCACCTACGGCGGCCTGGCGGCTTTTGAGGGGGACCGGGGCAGGGAAGCCAGCCATCACCAGCAGGAACTACAACGGGCGGCGGAACTGGTGAAAGCGAATTTTCCGGAACTTGCGGTGGTGTGCTTCTTTGTTAACTTCGACGGCGTGCATGCGGTGAAGGTGGGGTGAAAATCGGGGCCTGGGCGGCTAGCATGCCAGGTGTCGGCCGACATCGAGAACCCAGACAAAACCGACTGTTCGCACAATGTTGGTGATTATTTTCCGAACGGATTACCGACACATTCCGGATGAGAAACCGAGGGGCGGTTTCGAAGTTCCGCCCCCGGGATTGACCAATTCGATGCGACTAGAAACTACGGGGTGATTTCGAAAGCCACGCCGTGGTTGAACTGCCCGCCAGCGATCGTAGTGCCGTAGAGATTTCCATCAGCTCCTACCGTAACCCCGTAGGGCCCGGCACCATCGCTACCGTTGAACGCGTGCAGCAGCGTGTATTTCCAAGTGCCGTTTTGCTGCGGCGACAGCTTGTACACCACCCCGCAGTAGCCGCCACACGACTGGCTGCCCCCGCCTCCGGCACCGTACAGGTTGCCGGCACGGTCGCGGGTGAGCACCCCGAACGGCCCGCAGCCCAACGAGCAGTCCGGAAACGTGTAAAGCTGCGTCTCTGCATATAGCGTGCTCGATCCTTTGCGCCCCTGAGGCTCCGGGCTCAGCTCAAATACCGTGCCCGTGCCGGTCGGGCCGCCAACCTCAGTGCTGCCGAACACATTGCCTTTGCCATCGACCACCAGCCCGCCGTTGAGCAACAAGCCGTCGCCGACGAAGGCACCGAACCAGTACAAAATTCGAAACGACCAGGCGCCGCCAGGGCGGGGCCGCATCTGAAATACCAGGCCGCAGCCCTCGTCGTCAGGACAGGGAGTGGGATATTTGTAAATTCCACCGTTAATCGTGTTGCCATAGAGATTCCCTGCGCTATCCCACGCGAGCGGTCCCTGAGGTAGTATTCCGTCTTTGCAGCCAGGAATCTGGCAAAAGCTGTGAAGGAGGGAGTAGGTCCACAGACCTGGTGCAGGTGACAACTCGCCGATTGCGCCGCCCATGTTGTCGCCGGGTCCCAGGGGTGAGAAGAGATTGCCAGCTCGGTCCAGAATCATATTTCCGGCACCGTTCTTCGTATAGATCGGAGTGATTGCCCAGCCGTTTCCAGCCGGACTCAACTCGAAAGCAGTGCCCGAGTCGTTCGGCCCGCCGCTAACTGTGCCACCAAACAAGTTTCCGGTGTGGTCCAATGTGACACCAGAAGCCGGGCCACCGCCGATGTTGCTGTTGAAGTCGAAGTCATAGATTACCGTTTCACTCCAAGTGCCGTCATTGCTGGGAGAGAACTTGAACACCACTCCCCCCTGGAACTCTCCGCCTCCATAGGTGGTGCCAAACAGATTGCCTTCAGAATCTTGGATGGCACCCCAGCTGGGAGAAAGACCGTCGGCACCGCCGGTAAAATGGTGCACCACCTTGTAGGTCGCGGCCTGCCCTGACAAAGCCGTGGTAAGAATGATCGCGATCGACGCGAGGACGAAGATGAGGGGCGTGCCAACGGGATTCGCGTTCATGCGCAAACCTCCTTCGTCAATCCGGGGCAGTACTAGAACGGGGCCACAAGCGCGGCCCCGAGTTTCCCACGGGTAGGAGCGAGTGTCCATGATTTCAGTGCAGGGCGACGTACTACGGGGTGATTTCGAAGGCGACGCCGAGGTTGTATTGGCCACCAGCTTGGGTCGTTCCGTAGATGTTTCCATCGCGGCCCACTATGACCGCGTTCGGGAACATTCCGTCGGGGCCGCTGAATTCGTGCAACTTGGTGTATTTCCAAGTGCCATTTCGTAGTGGCGACAACCGGTAGACGATGCCGCATGAAAAACCGCCGCAAGCCGGGGTGCCACCGGCGGTCGTTCCGTATAGATTTCCGGCCTTGTCCATCGCTACACCGTCATAAGGGCCGCAACCCTGCGTACAGTCTGGAAAGGTGTGAACCGCGGATTCTTTCCAAGCCGTGCCTGTAATTGACGGGGTGAACTTGAATACCATGCCACTATTAAATTCGGGGCCACCATAAGGGGCGGTTCCGTAAAGGCCGCCGTTGCGATCCACCAGCAATCCTCCAGACGCAAGCTGCGCATCGTTGGCGAAGGCGGCGAAGGCATGGACCAGGTGGTAAGTCCAGGTACCGTCGCGATTGGGTGTTAGTTCGAAGGCCACGCCACAGCCCTGGGGATTGTTCGTGCAGTACGGTTGCCCGTCTCCTCCGTAAAGAGTCGTGCCGTAGAGGTTCCAAATAGAGTCGAAGACCAGCGGCGCCGAAGGAAGTGACGCATCGCCGCAATTCGGCGGTTGCGAACAAAAGCTGTAGAGAGCGGCATAAATCCAACCTTCAGGGCTGTGTGACAGTTCCCCAACCGCGCCATAATCGTATTTTCCCGCCCCTATCGCCCCGTAGACGTTCCCCACACCATCCAATGAGACATTCGCAAGCACGCCAAAATCGTACAGCATCTCGAGCGACCACCCGCCGTCAGTTGGCGACAACTCATAAACCATCCCAAAGTCCGTCGGACCACCGTCAGTAGTAGCGCCGTACAGGTTCCCATCGCTGTCAACCGCCACGCCCGCCTCCGGGTCGTCCCCTTCGCTGTGAGTGAAACTATGCAAGAGAGTCTCACTCCAGACGCCATGTGGGGACCAGTTCAATTCGAAAACGGTGCCTAGGCCGCTGCCTCCCCCTCTACTGGTTGTCCCGTAAAAATTGCCGTGCGCATCAGACGCCAACCCGTTCAATGGAGCTGACCCATCCTGGTTTGAGCCGAAATGGTGCAGTACTTTATAAGTGGTCGCCGCATGTGAGGCTGACGCCAGCAGTAACACGCATGTAAACGCCATTAGCCCGTGCCTATTTACCCTTGTCCCTGTTGTAGGCAGCATAATTGTGGCGGGCGATTGCGGCCCCCCAGACGCCGGGAGTATACCATCAAGGTCTGCAAGATTCAGGCGGTACTCGATACTGGCCGCCCGTCTGCCCGCCAAGGGCTTCTACTTAGCCTCAGGTGTAGTCATCGCCTGCGCACCGTCTTTCCCGGAGCCTGAGCTTGTAACATCGCGAGTACCTTCTTTAAGGGACAGGGCGAATTCAGTCCGGATGCGCTTCTTACGGTCTGACTCGCGGGGCAGGGCTCGAGCGATATGCGGTTGTCCGACGCGCCTTCCTGCGAACATGCCAACTGGCACCAGGCTTCGCGGAAAGGCTCGAACTGGCCGATCCCCGTTTTGCGGTGGGGGTACACGGTGAAGCCTTTGCGCGGGATGAAGGCCATTACGGGGATGATGTACCAGATATCGAGGGGCATGGCCCAGGCGGCGAGGACGTCGATGTCGTCGGCGGAGTAGGCGCGGGCTCCTCCGGCGACGTTGGCGCGAAGAGTGCGGAAAGCGTAGGCGTCCCAGCGACTGCGACGGAAGGTGGACTTGACCTGCACCTTCCAGAGACGGTGGCCGGCGTTGAGGATGAAGTCAAAGGGCTGGTTCTCGCCCAGAGGTTTGGATATGCCAAAGCCCAGGCTGGCGGCCTTGTAGGAGAAGGCGAGTTCCGCCAGTTCGCCAAGGTCTTTGACGGAGCGGGTGCGGATCAGGTCCTCTCCGCTGAGGTCGGCCTCGGCGAACATATCTCCGACGTTGCAGTTGAGGAATGAGGGAAGGGAATCGGGAGATGACATCGGGGCCTTTCTCGTAAGGGGCGGTTATGCTCTCCCAATTGTTGCGCAGAGAACGCGCAAAGTGGGGCGCCCAAGATTCGTTTAATTGTCCTGAAGCTATAGTTTAGTGGTAGCTGTATAGCTGATGTCAAGGATTATCTTGAACGCTGCGCCCCGGCGGCTAGAGCCTACTTTTCCGTCGGGCCTGGAGGGTTGTGCGGGTGAAGGCCGAGCCTTGATAGGAAGGTCTATTTTTTGCGAGCGGCGGTTCCCCACCTTTACGCACAGAACGCGCAAAGGTGGGGGGAAACCAAACTAGTTCTTGGCGGCCTTGGCTGCCGCGGCTTTCTTCTGCTGCTCTACCGTCCAGGGGGGAACGATGCCATTCTCTCTGGCATAGGCCACCGACTGGCCGAGGTGCTCATGAGCATCGGCGACCAGGATGTAGATCACGTCGCCGGCGTTGGCCTGCGGGCCGAGCGCGGGGAGAAGTTTAGCGAAGTCGGCGTTGGTCATGCCATTGATTGCTTTCTGGGCGTACTCCCAAGACTTGTTCAATTCGGCCACGATTTGAGCGCGGTCAGTGGTGGATTTCTCGTTAGTCTTGCCATCGAATCCCGCCGGCAGATCGGTTCCCATGAGGTGAAGGATCTGATAGCGTTCGCCGGACACGTGCAGAAAGACTTCGGCGAAGGAGCGCGAATCGGGTGTGGGACGCCAGGTGAGTTTGTCGGCGGGGATGGCGTTGACCAGGTCGACAAATTTTTTCTGCACGACTCCAAGGTCTTGAAGAGACTGCGCCTTCATATCGTACGAGGGGGCAGTGTGATCTTCGGGAGCGGCGGTTTGCGCCCAAGAGGCGGGGCTCAAGCAGATCGCAAGAAGCGCTGACAAAAACAGTCTGTTCATGTTGGGTCCTCCGTGGAAAGTCGGCTGGTTCGGTTAGACGGAAGAAGTGGAAAAACAGCACTGGTTTGGGGTAGAAGCGGGGGCTGGGCGTACCCGAGACAGGGGGTGGTTGCCGGCGGGGGCTATGGGGTTGGGGCTGGTTTTGCGGCCTGGCGCTGTTTCCAGACGATTTGGCGGAGAATGCCGAACCAGACGATGGCGTCACGCGCGGGCAGTTTGAGGCGGCGGACGAGGCGGCGCATGCGCTCTTCGACGTCGGCGATGGGGCGGCGCGCGAGGTAGCCGCTGCCGCGCATGGCTTCGAGCAGCTTCATGGTGATGCGCTCGAGTTCTTCGGCGGAGGCGAGGGTGGAGTCTTTTTGGATCGGCATAGCCCTGGCGTCGCGCACGATTTCGTATAGACAGACGGCGACGGCCTGGCCCAGGTTCATGGAAAAATTCTTCTCGCTGGTGGGAATGTGCATCAGAAAAGTCGCGTGGCTCATCTGTTTTGCGGTTAAGCCGATTTTCTCGGAGCCGAAGAGAATTGCGACCTTGCCGGAACGCAGATGCTTGCGAATCCGGCGGGCGCCTTGCTCCAGGCGTTGCAGTGGATGTTCCACTCTTCGACTCTTGACCGCGCTGGTGGCAACCACGAGGGTGCAGTCGGCGACCGCATCGGCGACGTTCTTGAATTCTTCGGCCATGGCTAGCACGCCGGCTGCGCCCACCGCGGAACGGGCGTCGCGAAACGCCGGAGCGTAGGGATTGACCACGCGCAGGTGAGAGAATCCGAAGTTGCTCATGGCACGGGCGGCGGCGCCAATGTTGAGAGGATTGCGGGTGGAGACCAGGACGACGGTGAGACGGTCGAGTTCGGGAGGAGGGGGCAAGGGACTTATTTTAATAGACAGGTCACGCGCTGGCTTTATCGATCAGGGGCAGAGGTTCTTCGTCGGTCTTCGGGGCGGCGGTATCGAGCTCGAGCTGCTCCTGTCCGCTGAGCACAGTCACGCGGCCGCGATAGGTTTTCAAATGGCGCTGCGCGGTTTCAAAGGCTTCCTGGGCCTTGTTCAGACTCTTGCCGACGTTGTCGAACTGGTTCTGGAAGAAGTCGAATGACTTTTGGGCCTTGGCCAGTTCGACGCGGCTTTTCTCGAAGCGGCCTGCCATTTCGTACCACTTGTGGACCAGCGAGATGGTCTTGAGGGTCATCAGCAAGGTGTTTGGTGAAACTGGGAATACGTGCTGCTGATTGAGCCAGTCGGCGAGTTCCCGGTTGCGGATGGCCTCCATATACAGAGTCTCGCTGGGGAGATAGAGGAGAGCGATGTCGGTGGTGCCGTTTTCCGGCTGGATGTAGGCCTTGACACGTTTAGCTTCGGCCTTCATCACGCGAACAAATTCGTGGCGGGCTGCTTCGATTTCGGCTTCGACGGTGCTCTCAAATAGCGCCAGGACTTGTTCGCGAGGAAACTTGGCGTCAATGGGCAAGCGGCGGTCGGGGAAGTTGATGACGGCGTCGGGGCGTCCGCCGCCATCGGGCAGGGTAGCCTGGATCTCGAACATGTGGTCGGGAAGAAAGTCAGCGAGCAGGCGTTCCAGGCTGGCTTCACCGAAGGTGCCGCGGAGATGCGGCAGCTTGAGCAAGTTATTCAGGTCGTTAATGGAGTGTCCGATGGCGCCGACTTCGCGCAGTTGTTCTTCCGCCGCCTTCAAGTGATGCTGCACTTTTTCGAACTGGGCAAAGCCTTCCTTAATATTTTGGTCGAGCTTCTGCTGGACCTGGTCGGTCATGGCTAGGAGCTTGGCGTCAACGCGGTCGCGGATCGAGTCCAGACTCTGCGCCGTTTTCTGATTCAAATTGTCGAACTCGGTCTTGAGTTGGGAGGTCGTAAGCGCCAGGGAGGCGGTCATCTCGGTGCGGGATTCGGCGAGCTTTTGGGACTGTTCGCGGCGGCCGGCAAGCATCTGGTCCTCGACGGCATTACGCATCAGGTTGAAGCCCTCGCCCAGCCGGTCGGCGACCTGCTGGCGAAGATCGCCTTTGGTTTGCTCCAGCCGCTGCGCCATATCTCCGATGGTGGCGGAGAACTGTCCGGATAGCGCCTCGGTCTGAGATATAAGACGTTTCAACGCTTCAACTTGCAGCGAACTTCCAAACCTTCGCTGAAACAGCAAGGCCAGCAGGACGAGGATCACCACTTCAAGGATGATGAGAAAGACGACTGGTAAAGAAAGAGCCAATTTCGCTATCGCTCCGAAGAAATGTCTCTAGCGGGATTCTAGTGGGTATCATCTAAGAAGCAAAGCAGCAAGTTCAATTCCTGAGCAGCAGGCTGAAAAATGTTTCGGTTTCTGATGAGTTCGTTGGCCGTGCTTTTGATGGGAACCCCGGTTCTGGTCAAAAATGCCCATGCGATCACACCCAGGGAAACCGTGGCGGCAACATCTCAACCAGCAGCGGCGGATGCTTCCGTCCCCGACGCCGATGCGGAACGCGAGTTCTTGCGGCTGGCGAATGCGGCACGGGCGGAAGCCGGCCTGGAGGCTTTGCAGATGGATGCCGGCATGACGCGGGCGGCGAGAGCGCACACCGCAGTGATGATCAGGCAACAAGGCCTATCGCATCAGTTTCCAGGGGAGCCAGCTCTCATGCAGCGCTTGATGGCGAGCAGCAGCCTGCACCTTGACCAGGCAGGAGAAAACGTGGGGGTTTCGAGCAGCCCCGTGCAGGGTCACGAAGGTTTCATGCACTCGCCTCCGCACCGCGAAAATCTGCTTCACCCTGCCTACAACATGGTGGGAATCGGAGCCATGTGGAGCGGAACTATGTTGTATGTGACGGAGGATTTCGGACGGAGCCTGCCCACGTATTCTGTCGGCGATGCGGAAAAAGCGGTCGCTGAAAGCATCGCACGCATGCGGCGCGACGCAGTGGCGACGGCATTGCGGCGGATTGACAATGCTGCGACTGAATCGACGGCGTGCGCGATGGCAAAGGCCGACTCCATCGATGTCCCGGGGCCGCAGGGCCATACTCTTCTGCGTTACACCACCATGCGACCGCAGGATTTACCGAATAGCGTACGGGGTGTGATCAAGGATCCGCAAATTCAGGGGTTCGCGGTTGGCGTTTGTGATGCGCGGACTGCCACTTATCCGAGCGGCGCCTACTGGGTGGTTTTGATTCTGTATTGAGCGGAGAGGGCTGCGTGATCCGGGGTACCGGGCTAGGAGGTCAAAGACTTAACCACAGGGGGCACAGAGGATCACAGGAAACCGGCGACTTATAAATGTAGGTCAGCTTGACGTACCTCAGTAGCGGCTTGCGGCAGGGGAGACCGGGAGTACATTCTCCGCCTTGCCGGTCTTGATGCTGCGGTACGCGGCATCCAAGACCTCCTGGTTGCGCCAGCCTTCTACGCCGGGCACGGGAAAGCCGGCCTTGCCCTCAACCGCAGCGGCGAAAGCTTCCACCTGGCGGGTGTAGGCGGCCTGATTGTTTACGGTTTGAGTTTCCGCGATCTCCCAACCGCGCCGCAGTTCCAACTGGATGGGACGTTCCACGTTGAAAGCGTAGTCCGCCCGCAGGACTCCGGTTTCGCCAACCAGTTCGAAGGGAGTGCGGTATTCGGTGCGGAAGGACACGCTGACGACCGCCAAAGGGCCCCGGGAAAACTCCAGAATCATGGCAGCTCCGGCTTCGACTTCACCTGACTGGGAGTCGGAGAAACCACGGGCGCTGACGCGCACCACTTCATCCTGTAGCACGAAGCGCAGGGCGTCGATGCAATGCACACCGACATCGGCGATGGGGCCGCCACCCGAAACCGCAAGATCGCGGATCCAGGTGCGAGGATGGCCGCTGACGGCGGGAAATGAGAACTCCGAGCGCGCAAAGATCACTTTGCCGATTTGCCCCGCCGCCAGCCGATCACGAAATTGGGCGGTACTATCTTCGAAGCGGAAGACGTGGGCCACCCCCAGCAGCAGGTTGGCCTGGGCGGCCGCCTCAACCATCTGGCGGCATTGCCCGGCATTGATCGCCATTGGTTTTTCACACAACACCGGCTTGCCGTGCTTGATGGCCAAGAGCACATCTTGCAGATGGAAGGCATTGGGAGTGGCCACGAACACTGCGTCCACTTGCGAGGACTGGCAGAGGGCTTCGGCGGAATCAAATGCGAGAGGAATGTTGTATTGGCGCGCCGATTCCCGGGCTTTCTCCAGGCTGCGCCGGGAGAGGGCGACAACCCGGCAATTCCTGGCAGGCAGAAAGCCGGGCATCAGCCGCTTGGCGGCATGCAATCCGAAACCGATGATGCCAAAATTAATCATGCGACCGTGATACTCGCAGCTCCCGATCTGAGCAGGCTATGGGCCGACGGCCATCCCCACGGGGACCGTGGTGGTTGACGGCGACTGCTGAGAAGTCGAGGAAATCACGCCGGTGCTGGAGGCGACGGAAAGTTCGGAGACGAAAGTCAGGTCCTGGTTGAGTTCGTATATGAAGTTGCCGTTGGGGTCATTGATGAGCAACACCGGCGAACCGCTGGCGCTGAAAGGCGATCCCGCAAGCAGGGTGGGGAACCCAGTGGTTGCATCAATGGAAAAGGCAGCTATGTTGCTGCTGGCGTGGTTCGCGATGTAAATGTACTGACCAGAGGACGAGACCACGATGGAGATGGGGCTGGTAGTGGTGCCGGCGACTCCGGTATCGAAGGGCGATCCCGCGACCGCGCTAAGGGCGCCGGTAGCGGCGTCGATGGAAAGGATTGAGACAGTGTCGTCTATGAGGTTGGCTACGTACACAAATTTTTCTTTGGGATCAACGGCAATCGCGAACGGCCCGGCGCCGACGGAATCGGGGACGCCTACTTGCTGCAAGACTCCGGCGCCGGAGACGGTATAGGCGAAGACCAGCGCCAGGTTACTGTTCACTACATAAAGGAACTTTCCCGAAGGAGTCAACGCCAGGGCAACCGGGTTGGAGGCGGTGGGAAACGGCGATCCCGCCACCGCTGCCAGCTTGCCACTGCTGGAGTCGATGGTGAAGACGGAGATGTTGCCAGAGATTTGGTTGAGTACGAATAGCATGTCTCCCGCGGAGGTCATGGCCATGGCCATTGGGGTCACGCCGGTGGGAGCGCGCGGCGTAAGCTCGGTGATCGATCCCGACTCCGGGTCGATCTTGAACTGGGAAACGGTATTCTCCGATCGATTTACCACGTAGAGAAACTTTCCGGAAGGGCCCATCAGCATGGCGCCGGGGGAATTTCCCGCCGGAAAGGGAGAGCCCACGATGCTGGTGAAGCTGCCCGAGCTGTTGTTGATGCGGAACGCGAAGATGCCATTATCTGCGGGAAGACTTACGTAGGCGAGATGGCTGGAGCCGGAGCCGGAACCCGAGCCTGAGCTGGAACCGGAGCCGCCGCAGCCAGGCAATCCGGCGAGCAAGGTCAGCAAGTATACCAACGCGGCTACGCGCAATGGCGGTGACGGCCTTCGGCAAAATCGATGTTGCACGCCAGCTCCGTTTCTGTTCACAGCTTGGGATGATGACCGATCTGTCCAAAATGGAAGATCACACCAGTGGAAACCCGGACGTCATTCTGCGTCTTGTTGAAGGTGTTGGTGTTCAAGTAATCCGCCTGCACTACGCGAAAAGTGAAGCGCGGGCTCCAATCCCAGTCAAAACCGCCCCCGCCGGCAAACGCGCGGCCGACGCTTTCGAAATACGTCTGGGTTCCGCTGGTGACGTTGACCCGGGTCTGGCCCTTGCCGACCAATCCGTGTACAAAGAATTTGGACTTGTCGCGACGCCAGGTGTACTGGGGGCCAGCCATGTAGTTTAAGTCGCTCAACTGCGATCCGTAGTGGCCGCTTAAGTCGAGGGTCACGCTCCATTTCAGGTTGATGTTAAATGTACCGGCGGCATTCCAGCCATTCATGTTGGTGGCATGGGCGAAGCCGAACGAGGGGCTATCGAGCCGCAGGTAGGAATATCCTCCAAAGACTTCCCACCGCGGAGCCACCTGCGCGGCCGCGAAGCCCGGCACCAGGAACAGAAACAAGCAAAGCGCTGTCTTGCGGAGCAGTGCGAATCGGATAGTCATTCGTATGAAAGTGTAAATGTCCGTCAGGGTCTCTTGGTTTGAGGACAGGCTACTATAGCAGGTTGCCAAGGGGTCTGGCTTTATTGGGCTGGATGGAGAAATGGCTCGCCACGGTCGTTTCTCTGCGGCCTCAGCGATTTGAGGCTTTGTTTTTTTTGCAGATCAAAACCTTAAAACGCGGAGATCGCTGAGAACATCCGCGGAGTTTGCAGAGGGGGGTAGTCGCGGGTAGTGCGGACTATTTCTCCGCCATGGCGCCGACCAGGGATTCGAAAATCTTGAAACCGTCGGTGCCGCCCAGTTCGGGCTCGCTGAAGCGCTCGGGATGCGGCATCATTCCCACAACGTTGCGGCCGGGGCTGCAGATGCCGGCTATGTTATCGAGCGAGCCGTTGGGATTGGCTTCAGGGGCGATCTTGCCGTCGGGCGTGGTGTAGCGAAAGACTATGCGGCGGTCGCGGCGGAGTTCGGCGAGGGTGGCGTCATCGCAGAAATAGTTGCCGTCCATGTGGCCGATGGGGATGGTGAGAACTTCGCCTTCGCGGCAGGCGTTGGTGAAAGGCGTATCGGTGGCTTCGACGCGCACGTGTACCGGCTTGCAGACATATTTCAAGCCTGCGTTGCGGGTTAGCGCGCCGGGGAGTAGTCCTGCCTCGCAGAGAATCTGAAAGCCGTTGCAGATGCCGAGCACCAGGCCGCCGCCGTCAGCAAATTTGCGGACTGATTCCATGACTGGCGAAAACTTGGCGATGGCGCCGGTGCGGAGATAGTCGCCGTAGGCGAAACCTCCGGGGACGATGATGACGTCGCAACCCTGCAAGTCGTGAGAATCGTGCCACAGGAATGTAACGGGCTGATGAGCGACGTGGCCGATGGTCCAATGGGCGTCGTGATCGCAGTTCGAACCGGGGAAGATGATGACCCCAAATTTCATCGGCTTTTCCTCGTGGAGGGGATAAGGAAAGTTTAGCATGGGGCGAGAACTTTTCTTAGAAGCAGCAAAGGGGTCTAAGATATATAAGCGCCCATGACTGAAGACGTTGCCACGTTTGTTCCGAGAGATCGCCTACTCCTAGTCTCAATCGCCAAGACTATCGGAAGGCTCACAGCATACGACGCCACTCGTTACGCATGGCCTGTAAACCGCCGCAGAGCAGAGGCGGTGGACTTGGTGCTTGGTTGCGAAAAGGGAGTGGTGAGAGGTGTCTTTGTCGCGTCGCATTGGTTGGACGCATCCCCTGGCGAGCCGACTAGCAAAAACTTCCCAGGATTCGTTGCCACGCACAAAGGTACCCGCTTGGGTTTCGTTGGGAAAGAAGCAGGCGAGACCGCCCAAGAAACTTACTTAGGCAAAAGGGTGCCAAAAGGCCTTGCCATAGGGCAAACGGGTTTTAGATATTTCGATTGATCGGCGGCGGAGCATAGGCGCCGCAATATCGACAAATGATCCGCCGTGGGTCGAACACAGTAAGGAGGGTGAAGTGCTAAAGAGAACAGAACTTAGGGAAGCTGCATACGCCTGGATTGAAGCATTGCCCATCAATCAGTCCTTGAGCATGCCGACCTGTATCCCTTTTTGGAGAATGCCTTTTCAGGAGAGTGTGGCGAGCGGGGTGACGCGCCAAAGAGCCACGTTATAAGAACGATGCGTTGGGCCATTCAGGACGCCCTTGGAAAGACCACTGAAAGGGTCAAGATCGTCGAACAGGTTGGCCGTGGGCGGCATCGCCGCGTGTGGTTTTCAACGCAGCGCACGTCGGTTTGAAGTGTCCCCGTGCTATAATTTCCCTTCGCCTGCATAAGGTTCGAGGCAAATCCGTGATTTACTCTACGGGCGAATCCAGCGCGCTAGAATCGCCGCAATCAACGTCATTGGGATGAGGTAAAGCCATGTCCGGGCATTCAAAATGGGCCACAATCAAGCATAAGAAGGGCGCGCTGGACGCTAAGCGGGGAAAGATTTTCACGCGCCTGATCAAGGAAATCAGCATTGCCGCCAAGAGCGGCGGCGATCCGGATATGAATCCGCGCCTGCGCACCGCCATTACAGCGGCCAAGGCCGAGAAC
>JBOGLG010000057.1:0-40525 GCA_050745985.1 Terriglobales bacterium
CTGGCAGCATCATTCATGAAGATCTCAAACGACATTCGCTGGCTGGCTTCGGGCCCGCGCTGCGGCTTAGGAGAAATTTCCATTCCGGAGAACGAGCCTGGATCTTCCATCATGCCAGGCAAAGTCAACCCCACCCAATGCGAGGCCATGACCATGGTTTGCGTGCAGGTTCATGGCGCGACTGCCGCGGTAGGATTTGCCGGCTCCCAGGGCAACTTCGAACTGAACGTTGTCAAGCAGGTCATCATCTATAACTTCCTGCAATCGGTCACCCTGATCGCCGATGCATGCCACGGCTATGTCGAATACATGATCAAGGGGATAAAAGTGGATCGCGCAAAAGTTGACTGGTACGTGAAGAACTCCCTCATGCTGGTGACTGCGCTCGCCCCCAAAGTCGGCTACGACAAAGCCGCCCAGATCGCCCACACCGCCCATGTGGACCACAGCAGCCTGCGCGAAGCCGCGCTGAAGTTGGGTCACCTCACTGGCGAAGAATTCGATCAATTAATGAAACCGGAAAAGATGACCAGACCGTAACACCGAGTCAACAAGAGGCTCCCTGCCAAAAGCACAAGCTACCAGAAGACTGATTGGGACCGGACCAGGGCAAAGAGACTGTTGAATAGTGAACCCTTACGTTCCCGAACCCGGAGCTATCGCGTGGGTGAATTTCGTCGTTACCACTCACGGTTCGCGCCCACATCTGCGTTTTGCTGGACATAAGATAAGTCCAACCTACACCCCAAAGCGGTCCCGATAGGCACTCGGCGAAACCCCGGTGTGCCGCTGAAACAGCTGACGGAAGAACGCGACATCCTGATAGCCCACCGCGTCACTGATCTCCTGCACGCTGCGATGATCGTTCTCCAGCAACCGCTTGGCCGCCGCCACCCGCAGCTTCTGTAAGTAGATCAGCGGGCTGTCTCCCGTGGCCTGCTTAAAGCGCCGGACGAAATTGCGCAGACTCATGGCCACCCGCCCAGCGGGTGCGTCGAGCGGAAAGTTACGGTGAAAGTTTTCGTGCAACCATTCTTGCGCGCTAGAGATCGCGTCGTCCGTATGTTCGGTCTTCAGCGGAACGATGCCGAACCCCGCCTGCCATGCCCGCGGCGTCTCAATCAGCATGGCTTTTGCGCTTTGCATGGCAACCTCATGCCCGCAGAATTTCTCCACCAGGTAGAGGCTGAGATCAAGTGCCGCATTCACACCGCCGCCGCAGTAAAATCCCCGGTCCTCCGTCACCATCAACTCCGGCATCCACCGCACCCGTGGATATTTCTGGCGGAAAATATCTGCCAAGCCCCAATGCGTAGTGGCCCGTTTGCCATCCAGCATGCCGGTCGCCGCCACCAGGCCCACCCCCGAGCACACGCTTGCAACAGCTGCGCCCCGCTTTTGCCAGCGCCGCAACCATGGGGCAACCGGCGCGTTGCGCTCCACCACATCGTCCAAACTCAAGCCGGTGGTTGGAATAAAGATGAGGTCGGTCCGGCGAACCTCGTGAATCGAAGCTTGAGGCTGGACGTGGATCGGCCCGTCACAGCGGACGGCGCGCCCGTCCACCGAGGCCGTGGTCACGCGAAAACGCGGAGACTGCCGCGCGCCCGTCAACATGTTCCACAACATGCCCGCATGGCGAAACACCTCCATCGGTCCCACGGCGGTCGAGGAAAGCGTGTCCTCAAGAAACAAAATCGTGACATCTTTCATACCAACTCCTGACAAAATGGCCTATGTGCCCACCTACAATGGCATATCTGCCATCTTGTTTCAAGCCTCGGTTCGAGCTACTCTCGATCCATCGAAAGTACCCGAACAACTGGCCAGGGAGGCCCAACGTGAGCGAACACTACCATGACGTCGGTGATCTGCGGTTTCTGAAGGAAATGGGCAAACTCGCGCCTACGGAATTCAACGCCTGGCTGAACCTCGACAAGATTGTAGGACGGGACGGGGGAGCCATTCCCAGAAAGTATCGCGAACTGATCGCTCTGGGAGTTGCCTTCACGACTCAATGTCCGTATTGCATTGAAGTGCACACCAAGGCGGCCAAGGTTGCCGGGGCGTCCCGCGAAGAGGTCACCGAAAGCTCGTTGATCGCGGCGGCCTTGCGCGCCGGAGGCGCGGCCACTCACGGCGCTATGGCGCTGAAGTTCTACGACCAGGCCTGAGCTACGACCGGACCTGGTCGATCCCTAGTCGAACCACGGACGGCTGCCGCGGCAGCCGCCAGTCATAACAGCGGAGGATGCTAGTTAACTCCGCAAAGGAGAGCAACCACAATGAGCACAGCACAGGTTCCAGCGCTCGACATGAACAAACTGAACGCTTTCATAGGACAATTCGTAACCGACCTCGGCGCCGCCGTCCATACCGGCATGGTTGTGATCGGAGAAAAGCTGGGACTCTACAAGGCCCTCGCCGCCGGCCCCATGACTCCCGCGCAACTCGCCGCTAAGACTCAGACCGATGAGCGTTATTTGCGGGAATGGCTGGCATCACAGGCCGCTGGCGGCTATATCACCTACGATGACAAGACCGGCAAGTTCAGCCTGAGTCAGGAACAGGCCTTCACCCTGGCCGCCGAAGACAGTCCCGCATACCTGCCCGGGGCCTTTGAACTGGCTTTGGGATCGCTTGCGGCGGTGCCACGGATTGCTGACTCCTTCCGCACCGGCGCCGGCATGGGTTGGCATGAGCACGTGGATGGCGTTTTCCACGGATGTGAGAAGTTCTTTCGCCCAGGCTACGCCGCCAATCTTGTAAGCTCATGGATTCCAGCCTTGCACGATGTCAAAGCCAAGCTCGAGGCGGGGGCGCGTGTCGCCGACGTCGGCTGCGGGAAAGGTGCTTCCACTTTGCTGATGGCAAAGGCCTTCCCCAAGTCTCGCTTTTTTGGGTTCGACTACCACGACAAGTCGATTGAAGGGGCACGCGAGTCCGCCAAGCGCGACGGCATGGCTGACCGCGTCACTTTCGAAGTGGCCAAGGCCAAAGACTTCCCCGGGAAAGACTACGACTTCGTCGCCGTTTTCGATTGCCTGCATGATATGGGCGATCCGGTCGGAGCGGCAGCGCACGTCCGCCAGTCACTGGCCAAAGATGGCACCTGGATGATCGTCGAGCCCTTCGCCAATGACCAGTTGAAGGACAATCTGAATCCCATAGGCCGGGTCTACTATTCGTTCTCGACCCTGCTGTGCACGCCCTGCTCGCGGTCCCAGGAAGTCGGACTGTGCCTGGGCGCGCAGGCCGGCGAGTCACGGATTCGCGAGGTGGTGACGTCGGCCGGATTCAACCGCTTCCGGCGCGCGACCGAAACCCCCTTCAACATCGTTTACGAAGCCCGGCCGTAACCTGAATCTGCTTATTCCCGTCCTTGTCTTTTCCGCTCTGCGGATGAGACAAGGACGGACTCTTCCGGACCAAGCTCCCCAGGCCGAGAACAAGCAGATGAACTGACCAAACCGCCTCACTCCGCCGGTGCCGGAGCCACCTCTGCCGTCAGCGGCACGTTCTCCGCTGCCTTTTTCGGCATGGTGGAAATCGTGATGACGCTCACCAACACCAGCACACTTCCAAAGACCGTCCGCAGTCCAATGCTCTCGTCGCCGGCAAAGTATCCTACCAATACTGCGATTACGGGATTCACATACGCATAGGTGCCCACCTTGGTCGGCGATTCGTAGTGCAGCAGCCAAATGTAGGCTGTGAAACCTACAATTGATCCGGCGACGATGAGATACAGCAAAGCCAGCCATGCCTCCCCGGAGACCGCCTCAAACCGAAAACCGGTGAACTCCCCGGTCAGCCCGGCCAGAACCAGCAGTTGCACCCCGCCCACCAGCATTTGCGCTCCCGCGCTCATGGGCTTGGACGCGGGCAGCGCCAGCCGGCGGGTCAGAATTGTGGCCACCGACCAGGTGAACGCCGCCACCAGCAGGGCCAGCGCGCCCGCTCGGTCGACCGGAGCTTCCCCGAGCGAAAAAGACCGGTTCATCAGCACCGCCACACCGCCGATGCCGGCCAGCAGGGCAACACAAAGCCGGACCGTCAGCCGCTGTGTCCGCAGGATGGCGATTTCCAGCAAGGTGATAAATATCGCGATAGTGGCCAACACCACCGCCGCAATCCCCGAAGGCACCCGCTGTTCCGCCCAGAATACGCAGCCGTAGTCAATCAGAAAAATTAGCGTGCCTTGCAGGGCGATTCCCGCCCATTCGCGCCGGCTGGGATTCGGGACGCGCTTGAGACGCATCCAGCCATAGAGGAAAACCCCTGCCAGCACAAAGCGCAACCCAGCCAGAAGAAATGGCGGCACCTCACGCACGCCCACCCGGATCGCCAGGAAAGTCGATCCCCAGACGAAATAAATAACCGCAAAAGCCAGCAGGATCTTCCATGAAGCAGGACGTGCGTCGGTGTCCATGGCCAGTAGATGACTTCGCCGCCGCCGGGGAACCAGGTTTTGGCTATGAAAGAATTTTATAAGAGCCAGAACGTCTTGTTATTGCCTCAGTCCAGTGTTGCACTTCTCAGCGCCCTCAGGCGGTTCTCTGCGGCCTCCGCGATTCAAGGTGTTGATCTTGCCAGAGGCCAAGAAGTCGTCGCCGCAAACGACAATCCGCTGAGCCCGGCCACCTGATCGGCGGCCACGCCTTTACTGGCCACCAGAACGTGGAAGCTTTCTCCCAGCCCCGCCGGAGTCACCAGATGCTTTAGTTGAAGCGCGACCTTCGCGCGCTCCTGCGGCAGGCGGCAGTCCTCGAACGCGTCGGCAAATTGATTGGCCTGGCCAATCCCCATCAAAAATTGAGATTGCGTCAACAGTGGCTGCGCATCCAAACCCTGTTGTGCGGCGGCTGCGGCCAGAGCCGTGAAGTTGACGTGTGCAGTGATGTCTTGCGCACCTGGCGCTTCGTAGGGATCCGCAGAAACAGAATGTTGACGATAGGCAGTCACCGTGCCACGGTAACGTCCGGCAAGTTGCTCAGGGCGAGTGTAGCCATAATCGATAGCGACGAGAAACCCATTTTGGATCTCCGCCGTCGCTTCAGACATATATTTTGTCGCCATACGCGCGGTTTCGATCCGTTCTCCGCCTTCAGGATGGACGCTGTAGCATTCGAGGTATTCGAGATTCTCCGCCGAGGCCGGCACCCAGGATTCCGCGAACCGCCCATTTTGTTCTGTGATTCGTAGTTCGCCCTGCTGACTTAGCACTTCGACAGGCAAGGCGTCGAAGAACTCATTGGCGAAGAGGATGAGCGGAACCTCAGGAGCCAAGGCTCGAATAGACAACGGATTTCGCGGCTTGGCAAGCGAGGCCTTGCTGCGAGCGAAATGCGGCTCCAAGCTCACCTGCAACCCTTCCCGCAGCGTCGCCGACCTCTCGCTCAACGAATAGTGCACCGCCCCGAAAAACTCGGGAAACTTCTTCTCTGACCAATCGAGCACATCCCTCGCAAACAATCCCCGGCCCGGCCCCAATTCCAGAATCTCAATCTTCTCGGGTGAACCGAGGGCCCGCCACATCTCCTCGAACTGCCGCGCCAACAACCGCCCAAAGACGGCATGCACGTCACTCGAAGTATAAAAATCTCCCCCCTTGCCAAACTGTTCCGCGTTCCGAGAGTAGTACCCATGCTCAGGGTCGTACAGGCATAACTCCATATATCGCGAAAACGGAATCGGCCCATTCGAACGAATCTCTGCAATGATTTTGTCGCGCAGGCTCACGTGCCTTCCTGCTGGCGTTCGATCCGGTTCTGGGGCGTTCGCGTGAACATTTCGATGAGGTAATCGTGCAGGCAGTCAAACAGCTGGCGCTGAAAGGTCCATTCGAACTGAGGATGGTCCAGGTCCCGCGGATGAAGCTCGAAATAGTAGGTGTGCACCGGGATTTCAGAATTCTTGAATTTGATAATGACCTCGACCGCTTCTCCCTTGCCGCGAGCAGAAAAGTCAAGCAAAGGGTGCTCATAGAGTCGCAACTGGCGGAGCACTCGGTCAAGACGAGTGTCGGAGGATTCGCTCACAGAATGATTCTAACGGAGTTGTAAAGAACCAACTGGCCGTCTTTAAAGCCGATCGGCCCGGCAGACTAGAGCGACGAAACGAAAACCCTGGGCATAATCGGCGGCATCGGGCCTGAGTCAACCATCGACTACTACCGCTCCATTCTCGCGGCCTACAGTGAGCAATGCCCCGACGGCAGCAGTCCAGCGGATCGCCGATCGCGAGTTAGACGGCCTCAAGGCGGTAAAGATAGCCATCACACAGCGCCGGCCCCCAGGGCACTTCCCTTTTTACAATCCGCTATCCGGACATTTGTCTTTCCGTCTATACCGTCGTTCTTTCAGCCGAACTTCGGATTATCAGCAAGCAAGACAATTTAGAAGCGGAGGTGTGCGCTATGTTGAAGCATTCAATTGCCGGTCTAGTAGTGACCTTCACTATGTTGTTTGGAATTTCCTCTTCTCAGGCTCAGTCGGCCCTGTTGAATTTACCCCGGCCCAGCCAGCACGCCGTGGTTAGCCAGCGCGTGGGGATTACCGACATCACCATCAGCTACCACCGCCCCCTGGTCAACAAACGCGAAATCTGGGGCAAGCTGGTGCCTTATGGCCAAGTGTGGCGAGCGGGCGCCAATGAAAACACCACCATCTCGTTTAGTGATCCCGTGACCATCGAGGGCAAACCTCTCGCCAAGGGTATCTACGGCCTCCACATGATTCCGAACGAGAACGACTGGACCGTCATTTTTTCCAATGTTCACACCGCCTGGGGCAGCTTCACCTACAGTGAGGACACGGACGCGCTGCGAGTGACCGTGAAACCCCAACCCGCGGATTTCCATGAAGCTCTGACCTATGATTTTAGCGATGTAAAGGCGGATTCCGCGGTTGCGACGCTCGCCTGGGAAAAGCTGGCGGTGCCGTTTACGATAAGCGTCAACGTCCATGAAATCGTGCAAGCCAGCCTGCGCAACCAACTTCAGGGCCTGGCCCAATATACCTGGGAAGGCTGGGACGATGCTGCCAACTATCTGCTCGCCGAAAAGTACGACTTGGACGAGGCTCTGAAGTATGAAGAAACTTCCATTGGCACCGAACCTCGCTTCGATAATTTGATGACCAAATCGCAGATTCTGGAAGCGATGGGCCGAAAAGATGATGCCGAAACCGCCAAGAAACTGGCTCTCGCCCGGGCAACGGCCGCTCAGCTGTACGGATACGGCCGCCAGTTGCAACTGCAAGGCAAACAAGAGCAGGCTTTCGATCTGTTTCGCCAAGCGGCAAAGAGAGATCCCAACGATTGGCTGGCGCATGACGGCTCTGCCAGAATCTATTCTGCCCAGGGTGACTTCGCGAATGCACTCAAGGAGGCCAGGCTTTCCCTGGCGGGCGCGCCTGACAATCAGAAAGTATTCATCCAGCCGCTGGTCAAGAAGCTCGAGGCCAAACAGGACATCAACAAGAACTAATTTGAGGTTAGCGGGATGCCCCGACCTTGTCTCTGCCTCTTTGGAGAGACAGGGCGGGGTTCGTGGTGAATGACTGTCGCTTCAGGAAAGCGGTCAGAGCAAGCGGTTCAATCGCGACCGCTTTCGTGTTAGGCTGTCACCTCCAAGGAGAGTGCGATGCAAGGAATAAAAAACGTAGTCCTGGTTCATGGTGCGTGGGCCGATGGCTCGAGCTGGTCCAAGATTATCCCGCTTCTACACGTCAAGGGACTGCATGCCGTCGCGGTTCAGAATCCCCTCAGCTCCATTGCTGACGATGTCGCGTCCACCAAGCGCCTTATTGACGCGCAGGAGGGCCCGGTGTTGCTGGTTGGCCATTCCTACGGCGGCGCTGTCATCACGGAAGCCGGCAACAATCCCAAAGTGGCGGGGTTGCTTTACGTGGCTGCTTTCGCTCCCGATGAGGGTGAAACACTGGCTGGACTGGCGCAAGGGTTTCCTCCGTCGCCGCTCTTCGGCGAGATTCAGCCGGTTGCCGATGGCTATATCATGCTGACTCCCAAAGGTGTGAAGGAAGACTTCGCGCAGGACCTGCCCCCTGAGGAACAGAACCTCATACTCGCGACACAAGGGGCCACTCAAGCTGCTATCCTCGGAACCCCGATCAAGGCGGCCGCATGGCACTCCAAACCCAGCTGGTTTGTGATCGCCTCCAATGATCGAGCGATCTCCCCCGAACAGGAAATCAGCACGGCTAAGAGAATGGGTGCAAAGACCTTGACCCTGGCTTCCAGCCACTTGCCCATGCTTTCGCATCCCCAGCAGGTGGCGGATTTCGTGATTGAGGCGGCGGCCTCGATCGACGCTAGCCTGGCAGCCTAGTGAGTGCTCGCGTCGGAGCATCTTTATCGGCTGGGTTAGCGCTGCCAAAGGGCATGGGGATGCCTGGGTTGGCGCCTTTCAGAGAGTGACGCGTTCCGGTCCCGCGAGCCCGTTATCCGGCGCACTAAAGTCCGCACACCGGGGCGCACGGCGAAGCGAGCTACGAAGCTTTGAAAGCCACCTTGGGCGGCGAGCAGATGGATTCGAACCAGCGGCTGATGTAAACCTGGGCGTGTGCCTCCCCACAGAAATGCCGCGCCGTGGGGCTGTTGGCGGCGTTCAGATCCCACTTAACAACCGCCAGCTTCTGATCTCCGCACTCAATCACAAACCAGCGGATCGGGTTCTGGCTCACGATACCGCAAATCTCGCACTGAAATTCCTTCAGACTCGACATGCCTTTCCTCCGTGCCGCCCCCGTGCCCCCTCTGGTTGAGCTCTTTTCCGCGAACTCAGCAGCCCCTCTCGTTCCTCAATCACCAGCTTTGGCGACCTGCTTCTCCGCCTTCTGCTCCGGATATTCATACACGCCGCGCCCAGCCTTTCGCCCCAACCGGCCCGCCTTCACATACTGCACCAAAAGTGGTGCAGGCCGATATTTCTCCCCCAACGACTTGTGCAGGTACTCTAGAATGCTGAGCCGCGTATCCAGCCCCACCAAATCCACCAACTCAAACGGCCCCATGGGGTGGTTCAAGCCCAACTTTAAGGCTTTGTCGATGTCTGCTGCGGACGCAATCCCTTCCTGCAACATGTAAAACGCTTCGTTCCCAATCATAGCGTTGACACGGCTGGTGATGAACCCAGGCGATTCCTTGATCACGACAACTTCTTTCCCCATGCGCCGCCCGACCTCGGCCACCGTGGACAGCGTGTCTTCGTCCGTCTCGAGCGCCCGCACCACTTCAAGCAGCTTCATCTTATGTACGGGATTAAAGAAGTGCATCCCGATGCACTTCTTCGCGCGATAGGTGACGCTGGCAATCTCGGTCACGCTGAGCGAGGACGTATTTGAAGCCAGAATCGTGTCCGGACGGCAAATCTTGTCCAGCAAAGTGAAGATTTCAATCTTCGACTCCATTTCCTCCGGGACGGCTTCAATGACCAGATCAGCTTCGCGCGCCGCCTCCTCCACCCCGCCCGCGTATTCCAGTCGGCCAAACGCCGCGTCGGCATCCGCGGCGGAAACCTTGCCCAACTCCACCGCCTTATCGAGATTGCCGCGGATTTCCGTCTCCGCCTTCCGCAGCGCGTTGGGAAGCAAGTCTTCCAGAATTGTCCGATACCCGCCGAGCGCAGCCACATGAGCAATGCCACGCCCCATGGTCCCAGCCCCAATCACGGCAATGGTTTTGACCGGCGGCACTACTTCGCCCCCTTCTCCAACTGCGCCACGATGGCATTCAGGTTGGCGCCGGCGGTCCGTAAACTCTCTGCCAATCGCTTCGATTCCTCCCCTTCCATGCCGGGCACAAAGGCCTGTATGCGCCGCAGCGTGGTCACAATATCATCCACGTAATTGATCAGGCGAATTAGTTCTCCGGATGTTCCCATATCGCTCCTTGGTAGCCAGCTCTACTAGTAGTAAACGCGATCACCACAAAGGACACAAAGTCTCACAAAGGAACAGAAATCAGAATCCCCTTTGTGCCCCTTCGTGTCCTTTGTGGTTATTGCTCTTACCGCCGGTACTGCGTCGGCTGCGGGCCTTTTTCCAGCATCTCGCGGTTCCAGATGGCGCCGTCGCGAGTGTAGCTGGCCAACTCGAAGTCCTGAGTCAGTTCCAGTGCGTCAGTGGGACAAGCGTCCTCGCACAAACCGCAAAACATGCAACGGCTCAGGTCATATGTGAAGTTCGTCAGTTCCTTGCGCCGCGTCTTCTCATTACGCTCACTGGTAACCATGATCAAATGCTCGGGACAAGCCAGCGCGCACAGGTCGCACGCAATGCACATGGTCTCGTTTGTGTCCGGATTCACATTCAGCCGCGGTGCCCCGCGATACCGTTCCGCTACCTGCGGCCGTTCCAGCGGATATTGCTCGGTATAAATCTCCTTGGGATCCTGATAGCGGAACGTCACGCTCAGTCCCTTAAGCAGGTCAATGAAAAACATTTTCCGAAGCAAGTTGGGCAGCGACATAACGGAATAAGGATATCATTAGCCACCCCTTTTGCTCACCGGACGCTCGTTTCTCCGTCGAACTCCGGTAGGAAGAAAATATGGGAAATCTCTGGCAGGACATCCGCTACGGAATCCGGACTCTCCGCAAGACTCCAGCCTTCACCCTGGCCGCCCTGCTGACGCTGACCCTCGGAATCGGCGCGAATACCGTCATTTTCAGTGTGATCGACGCCGTACTGCTGCGGCCGCTTCCCTTCCCAAATTCGCAGCAACTGCTCAATCTAACCGAGGTCGATCCCACAAACCCCGCGATTGACAGCATCTCGGTCTCTTTTTCCAAGGTCAGCGCCATTCACGACCAAAATCATGCCTTCACGAGCGTCGCCGCCTACTACCCGCTGACTGTCAGCCTGGTGGGCAGGAACGAACCCGAGGCTATCCCTGCGGCGCGCGCCTCGCTGGACTTTTTCCAAACCCTGGGTATAGGCCCGGTATTAGGACGCGGTTTCCTCGCCGAAGAAGATCAACCCGGCAGCCGCGATGTCGCGGTCATTAGCGACGGTTTCTGGCACAGCCATTTCGGCGGCGATCCCAGCGTGGTGGGCAAACCCCTCACGCTCGACGGAAAGAGCGTCACTGTAGTAGGAATCCTGCCACCCAAGTTTCGTTTCCCCCTCCAATTTCCCGAGCCCGAAGTCTGGCTGCCACGTATTTTCGAGAAAAGCGACCTCACCCAGCAACAAGTCCATTCCGGCGCAGGCTATTTGGCCTTGATCGGAAGGTTGCGGCCTCAAGTAAGTCTGGCTGGCATGCAAGCTGACCTCGAGGTTATCAATGCCAATTATCGACAGCAATTCGCCGGCAACGCCGATCAGAAATTCAACATGCGGGCAGTCTCTCTCGATGAAAGCCTGGTGGGCCCGGTGCGACCGTCGTTGCTGGTGCTGTTGGCCGCAGTCGGCTTTGTGCTGCTGATCGCCTGCGCCAACGTTGCCAGTCTTCTGCTGGTCCGCGCCGCCGGGCGGCAAAGGGAAATCGCCATTCGCAAAGCCCTCGGAGCCTCGCGCTGGCGCCTGATACGGCAATTGCTCAGCGAGAGCCTGCTGCTCTCACTGCTCGGCGGCGTTCTGGGCATAGCCCTGGCCACCGGACTGGTGCCGCTTCTGCGTCTCATCTCCCCAGGCACCGTCCCCCGCCTGGAGCAAGCTTCCGTTGACGGCGTCGTGCTGCTCTTCACTTTGGGTATCTGTCTGCTCGCAGGTTTGGCGTCAGGTATTCTTCCCGCCTTCCAGATTTCCGGCCGCGAACTGCACGACACATTGAAAGAAGGCGGCCGCGGCTTTTCCGACGGCGGCGCTCGCAATCGCTTCCGCTCGGTCCTGGTTGTAGCGGAAATCGCCGTGGCCCTGGTCTTGATGACCGGTGCCGGATTGCTTATCCAAAGTTTCGCCCGCCTCATGGCGGTGAATCCGGGATTCGAGTCCCGCAACCTGATGGCCTTCCCCATCACCCTTCCGCAGGTCCGCTACACCACCCCCGAGCAGCAGAACCAGTTTTACCGCCAACTACTCGAGCAGGTAAAGGCTCTGCCAGGCGTACAATCCGCCGGCCTGGCCAGCACCCTGCCCTTGGGCGCAGTCACTCCCTATATCTTTTTCTGTCCCGAGGGTATGGCCTGCCAGGGTCTGGGCAAAGATCCGGTGATCGCTCGCGCATACGCCAGCCCGGATTATTTTCGAGCCATGGGCACGCCGCTGCTCCAAGGCCGATTCTTCAACCCGCAAGACGCCCCAGGCAGCAACAACGTGGTGATCGTAAACCAGGCCCTGGCCGACCGCTACTGGCCCGGCCAGAATCCCATCGGCAAATCCCTCATGAACTCGCGCGATAAAGTTCCGCGCCAAGTGGTGGGCGTGGTCGCCAATGTGAAATTCAGTTCACTGACCGCGATCGACTTCCCGCAAGTCTTCCTGCCGATTCTGCAAACCGGATGGCCGGAGGCAACGCTGGTGGTCCGCTCAGAAACCGACCCCACGGCCGTCGTGAGCGCGGTACGCCAACAGTTCGCGAAATTGGATTCGACCATGCCGGTCTCGGGCGTGCTTAGCATGAGCCAGGTAATTTCAGAATCCGTCGCGCAACCGCGCCTGATCATGCAATTCGTCGGAATCTTCGCGGGACTTGCCCTGCTGCTGGCGGCCGTGGGTATCTACGCCGTCATAGCATATTCTGTAAACCAGCGCCGCCAGGAGATGGGGATTCGCCTCGCGCTGGGAGCGCAACCTCGCCACATCTTGAGCCTGATCGTCGGACACGGCATGGGTTTGACGTTGCTGGGTGTTGGCATTGGAGTGGCCGCGTCATTTGCCTGCACGCGTTTACTCATCACCTTATTATTTGGGACCCGCGCCACCGACCCGCTCTCGTTCTGCGCCGCCGCCGCGCTCTTGGGAGCAGTAGCGCTTCTAGCTTGCTACATCCCCGCCCGCCGGGCTACGCGCCTGGATCCAGTAGTGGCCCTGCGCTACGAGTGAACGCGGTCGCGCGCGCCGTATCTGTCTCGCTTCCGGCTAGTGTGGTGCGTCAAACAGACCGACATTTACAGGTCGCCGGTTTCTCCTGTGATCCTCTGTGCCCCCCAGTGGTTAAAGCCTTTGACTGCCTCGCCCGGTAGTACGGATCAGGCAGATCGAGGTCGCAATATTTAACCGATCACTAGTTCCGACGCACTACACTGGAGTGCACTTAGCCTCCCATGCCGAACCACGAACGAGCGACGACCAGCGACGAACTCTGGATGGAAGAAGCCCTCCGCGCCGCCCAGCGCGCACTCGAAACCGGAGACGTCCCCATCGGAGCGGTCGTGGTCCATGACGGCCAAATCGTCGGCCGCGGATGGAATCGCAATTTGGCCGACACCGACCCTACCGCACACGCCGAGATTATCGCGCTGCGCGAGGCCGGCAGAAACCTCGGTAACCACCGCCTGGGAGACTGCGAGCTGTTTGTTACAATTGAGCCGTGCGCCATGTGCGCCGGCGCTCTGGTACACGCCCGGTTGAAGCGCCTGATTTACGGAGCTGACGACCCCAAAGCCGGTGCGGTCCGCTCGGTGATGCAGGTGCTAAACCACCCCAGCCTGAATCATCAAATGGAGGTGCGCTCAGGAGTGTTGGCCGGCCGCAGCGCTGAACTATTACAAGAGTTTTTCCGCAGCCGTCGTACTTGATCGGCTTTGAGAGCGTCGTGGAAAGGCAGCCAACGGCAATTTGTTCCACGCGGAGAGGTGCGTGAGTGGTTGAAACGATCCGCCTCGAAAGCGGACATACCTTAACGGGTATCGTGGGTTCAAATCCCACCCTCTCCGCCATACTTTTTCAGACGAAGTTCCCTACCCCACGGCCGCCGTCATCGTCTTGATCCCGCCCGCCGGACCAGGCTGCACCATCATCTCCGGGATCATCGCCGGGAGCTTTACCGTCCAAACCAGTGAGACCGCCGACGACACCGCCGCCAGCCCCCATACCAGGTAGCGGCTGAGCAGCATCCAGTGAAAACCAAAGCGTCCAATCGCCAGCCATGCCAGAAACATCCCGCAGCCCGTCAGCGCCGGCAGCCAGCGTTCACGCGCGTTAAACTTCACCGTGCGCACCATGCACGCTTGCATCCATAAAGTGAACGGCAGCGAAACGATCAGGTCGAACAAATAGTGCTCACCCGTGGCCAGCGTGTCGAAAACAGTGGCCACAACCAGAGCGCCCGCCAGGCCCTGTGCCCACCGTGGCAATCCGCGCGTGTTCAGCCAGATCAGCAGCGCCCAGGTCAGGTGCAGCGAAGGCACCGCATTGCGCGGAAATGCCGGCAGTACCGGGATACTCTCCAGCGCCAGGCGGTGCATCATGGGATACGGCAAATACGCGTTCGGAAAATCGACGGCGAAAGCATAGTGCGGGCCGCACACCGGAAACACGCTGAAGAATAAATATCCCACCATCGCCGGAGCGAACAACAACTCAATTAACTCCCATAGCGGCTTCTCCCGGCGCGCCATGAATCCTGCATAGAGCGCTGCCATGGCCAGCACGATTCCCTCATAGCTGACTTTCACGGCGGGAAACAGCCAGGCATGAGTATTCAAAAAACGTCCCAGCACAAAGCTGGGCTGAAAGCCGAGCGAGCCATCGAATGCATACGCGTACAAATCCAACGTCTTCGCGTGGATTAGCGACGCCATGTTGAGCGAGTACTGGGCCCCCAGCGTCAAGAAAGTCAGCGCCGCTCCCGGCAAAAGCGCGCGGTAAGATGCCGGTTCAAGCTCGCGGCCGCGCCACAGAAGCGCGCAACTCATCACCACCAGACTCGCCAAACCCAACGGGCCCATAAGCTGCACCAGCAGCGTAGGGATTCCCTGGTAGTGACCCCACACCGTGGTCACCACGCCAATCATTCCGATTCCACTGACAAGAGCAGCCCGCGACCACCCCGGCCGCGCCGCCAGAAAAAGCAGGAACGCTCCACCCAGCCCATAGCCGATGAAGGGCTGCTTGAAATCAAGATGCAGAACCCCCTCTACCGCAATCGCAACCAGAAGGGCGCAAACAAGAGCTCTGACCACCAGCGGGGATTCGTGCTGCGGAGCGGTGTTCTCGTCCGGCATAGGATGGAAACTGCAAAATAACACGGCATTCCACCCGCCACAATACAAGCCAAGGTTCCAGGGGTTACGCCAGTGTCAACCAGCAAGATGGCACGCCTAAGCAGTAGCGCCGGCGCCGGCGCGAAGAACATTCAAATCTCAATCTGCTTCTCCGGATGCCGTCGTACATACCAGCACGGGCTATATCCGAAATGTGGAAACAACGATCGCACGCACGCCTGCTCCTGCGGGGGATCGTATTGGTACTCAGTCTTACCGTTCTTTTCGTGGATCACATAAACCGGGGTCACGGTAACACTGTCAAACGCGTCTCCGCGCTTCCAGTTCCGGTAGCGAAGGCACGCCCAGTCTCCCGCGTAGGCCATGGCGGCCACGAGCAATACCGACGTCAGCAGGCGTATGCGCAAAGACTTCATGAATTAAAGTGGAGCAGCGATTACTGCCTTTAGACCACGAAATACTTCGCCCCCGGATGATGCACCACAATCGCCGAAGTACTCTGCTCCGGCTCCAGTAAGAACCCCGTGGTCAGCCGTACTCCAACATTCTCCTCCGGCTTGAGCAGCGTGAACAACTTCGTCTGATCTTCCAAATTCGGACACGCCGGATAGCCAAACGAATACCGCGATCCCCGATACTTCTGATGGAACAAGTCACGGATATGAGGTGAATCCTCCCCGGCAATCCCCATCTCTTCCCTCATCTTCTTATGCAAATATTCCGCCAGCGCCTCGGCAGTCTCCACGCTCAGCCCGTGCAAGTACAGATACTTGGTATATTCCCCACCCTCGAACAGGCGCTGAGTCTCTTCCGATGCCCTCGACCCAATCGTAACCAGCGACAACCCAATCACGTCCATCTTCCCAGCGCTCTTGGGAGCGAAGAAATCCGAAATGCTTAGCCGGCGCCCTTCCCGTTGCCGGGGAAAAGTAAATCTTAAGATTTCCCTCTGTGACTCCCCGTGTTCCCTGTGCTTGTCTTCTTCCGGCTCATACACAATTACATCATTGCCATCGCTCTGCGCCGGAAAATATCCATAAACCACCTTGGGATCAAACCATCCTGCAGCGATCACCTCTTCTTCCAGTTGTTTTTTGATCGGCCGGAACTTCTGGTCCACCAGCCGCAAGTAATCCTCCTGCGAAGCCGTCTTCAACTGCCACTGGTTCTTGAACAGCGCCGTATCGTTGATGTACTGAAACACTTCGCGCAAGTCCCAGTCTTTCTTGACGCGTACCCCCCAGAAAGGAGGCGCCGGAATATCCGGCGCATCACTCACCACCGGGCTGCGTTCCGCAAACGCCGGCCCGCTCTCTTCATCCACGGCCACGGCTTTCGTGTACTCCTTGACCGTACGTCCTTCCTTGAGCCGGCCTTCACGGTTGCCATTGGGCGCTGACAAATCCTCCATGATGTGCAATCCCGCGAAAGCGTCGTCCGCATAGAACACCGCATTCGAATACTCGCGCCGCAAATCATCCTCCACATACTTGCGCGTAAGCGCCGCTCCACCGCAGATGACGGGAATGCCCAGGTTCTGCCGCTGCAAGTCCTGGATCACGTATTTCATCTCCAGCGTTGACTTCACCAGCAATCCGCTCAGCCCTATGGCATCGGCTTTGTGCTCCAGCGCCGACTTGATAATCGTGTCTCCTGGCTGCTTAATCCCCAGGTTCACCACCCGAAAACCGTTGTTGGTAAGAATAATGTCCACCAGGTTCTTGCCAATATCGTGGACATCCCCCTTGACTGTGGCCAGCACGATGGTTCCCTTCTGCGAACCCTCCACCTTTTCCATCTTCGGCTCGAGGTAAGCCACCGCCGCCTTCATCACTCCGGCGGAATCAAGCACCGACGGCAGTTGCATCTTGCGCGCGCCGAAGAGTTCGCCCACCGTCCTCATTCCGTCCAGCAGCACCGTGTTGATCAACTCGAGCGGCGTGTATTCGTGTAGCGCGTCTTCCAGCAACAGTTCCAGGGACTTCTTGTGCGCCCCATCTCCCACTGATTTCTCGCCGTTGATGATGGCAAACTTCAGCTTGTCATCGACTGACAGGGTTTCGACGTGCGCCGTTGTGGAAGCTTGTGCCTTGCCTTTGCTTCCTGCGAAGTGCTGCATATACTTTTGCAGCGGATCGCCGTCCGCATAGTCACGATGAATCAGCTTGCGCGCTAGCTCAACCTCTTCATGAGGAATTTTGTACAACGGGTAGATTTTGGTGTAATTAACAATCGCCATGTCGAGACCGTTGTCAACCGCCTCATGCATGAAAACCGAGTTCAAAACCCGCCGCGGATAAGCATCCAAGCCGAACGAAATATTGCTGACCCCTAGAATGGTCTTCACATCCGGCAATTCTTTCTTGATCTGCCGGATCGCGTTCAAAGTCTCCATCCCCGCCGTGCGATATTCATCCTGCCCGGTCGAAATCGGCAAAGTCAGCGCGTCAAAAATTATGTCTACCGGACGAATGCCGTACTTCTCAGTCGCCAGCTTGTAGATGCGCTTGGCGATGGCGGCCTTTTTCTCCGCCGTCAACGCCATCCCGTCTTCGTCAATGGTCAGCGCAATCACCGCAGCGCCATAGCGCTTCGCCATCGGCAGAACTTTCGAAGTCCGTTTCTCCCCGTCCTCCAGATTGATGGAGTTGATGATCGCCTTTCCCGGAATCCGCTTCAGCGCCTCTTCCACCACATCGGCTTCCGTCGAATCGACAAGGATCGGCGCGGGCACGCGAGTCGCCACCTTTTCCAGGATCGCAGTGATGTATCCCTTCTCATCCTCACCCACGATCGCACAGCACAAATCCAGCATGTGCGAGCCTTCGTTCACCAATTTCTTCGCCAGCGCCAGAATGTCATCGTACTTCTTGCCGCGCACCAGGTTGCGGAAATGCTCCACTCGCGTGGTGGTGTTCATCTCCTCGGCAACGATCAGGGGCTTCGGCTCAAGATCAAGTGGGACCGAAGTGTATGCGCTCGAAGCTGCCGCCGCCGGCTTGATTTCACGCTTCGCAGGCTCGATGCCGGAGACTGCATCCACTACCGCCTTCAAGTGCTCCGGCGTGGTCCCGCAGCAACCACCTACGATCCGTACCCCGTAATCCTGCACAAAATGTTTGTGGTACTGAGCCAGTTCCTCGGGCTTAAGCCTATAAACCGCATGCCCGCCGACATTCTGTGGAAGCCCTGCATTGGGCAACACCGACACGTACTTGGTGGAATTCGCGGCCAGAAAGCGCACGCCGTCGTTCATCTCCGCCGGCCCCGTGGCGCAGTTCAACCCGATGATGTCGACATCGAACGGTTCGAGCGCGGTAAGGGCAGCGCCGATCTCGGTGCCGAGCAACATCGTTCCCGTCGCCTCGAGCGTCACCTGAATCGTAACTGGCAGGCGCTTGCCGGTTTTCTGCATCGCGTCGAACACGCCCGCGAGGGCGGCTTTGGCTTGCAGGAGGTCCTGGGACGTTTCAATCAGCAGAACGTCCACCCCACCTTCAATCAGCGCGCTCGCCTGCTCAACATAGCCGGCAACCATGTCGTCGAACTTAATATGCCCGAGCGAAGGTAGCTTGGTCGTTGGCCCCATCGATCCCGCCACGAACCGCGGGCGGTCCTTGGTCGAGAACTGCTGGGCAACTTCTTTCGCGATCCTGGCCGCGGCAATATTGATCTCTGCAACTTTGTCTTGCAGGTCGTACTCAGCTAGTACCACGCGCGCTCCGCCGAACGTGTCCGTCTCCACCACGTCGCAACCTGCCGCGAAGAAGCTGGCGTGAATGTCCTTAATAATGTCCGGCCGGCTCAACACCAGCAGTTCGTTGCACCCTTCTTTGCCCCAGAAATCATCCACACTGGGATTGCGCGCCTGAATGCTGGTGCCCATGGCGCCGTCATAAATGACGACGCGCTCCTTCACGCTTTGTAGAAAATCAGACATCAGCTCCTATGCATAAAAGCCGGCCCGTTGAGGGGCCGGCGCGTGGTCAAATCAAAAGTGTCTTATCGAACTCCCAATTCTCCGCTGGCCACCTCAGCTTGATTAAACACCGCGTTGGCTCCCATATGGGCCGGTTTCGGGGCCAGCATCTGCTCTTTGCGATATACCAACCCACTGACATTAAACGAAGCAACTTCAAAGCCATGCCCGTGCGTAATCGCATCCGTAGGGCAAGCTTCCACACAATACCCGCAAAAAATACACCGATTGTAGTCTATGTTATAGACGCGGGCGTAGCGCTCGGCGCCGCTTACCCGGTGTTCGGCTGTGTTTTCGGCAGCCTCGATGTAGATGCAATTCGAGGGGCACGCAGCGGCACACAAGAAACAGGCGACGCATTTTTCCAGGCCGTTTTCGTCGCGTTGCAGTACGTGCACTCCGCGAAAGCGGTCCTGGAACTTGGCGCCCTTCAGCGGGCCTTTGCCGTCAGGGTAGTTTTCTACCGTCGTCGGCTGGAACATCTCCATGAAGGTGATGCTCATGCCCTTGGCGATGGCCGCGATGTTCTTGAGCACTTCCATGCCTAACCAGTATACCGGAAGCGGCCGGCGCGCCGAGAGTAACCGGGGTACTCAACCAATGCCGATCACTTGATTCAGGAATGCCACCAGGTACTTCCAAACCAGGTAATAGACCATTAATCCGATACCAAAGGCGATGGCTACTTCATGGTAAGGAATCGCGAAGTGCTCGAACCATATTGCACTATCCGGCCCCAGGTGGAGAAAACCCAGTGCGGTTGCCAGCATTACCCCGATCGGGGCCAACACAAACGGCAGCAACGCTCCATGCAAACCGATGGGCAAATGCCGGCGCGGCCGCAGCCACAGATAAAACATGTTCCATACGCCAAACAGGCTGGGAACCAGCGCCATGGGAAACACAATGGCGCGCTCAATCGGAATCGCAACCTGATAAACAAAGCGGGCCAAAAAATATGCCGTGACCACCAGCAGCAGGACCAGGCTCGGAACGGCCACGCCCGCCATGTATGCGCGCAGATACGGATGAGTGTTCATAAAACCTCCTACAAGTGATAGAGCAACAGCGGAATCGCGCTTGGAATCCAGAACAACCCAAGCCCAACCGCGACCAACAACGCCCAGTCGAACCAGGGGACCGCGGCCCGCTGCTCGTCCAGACGGCGAAGCATTTGCGGCCAGAGGTCGCGTTCGAGGTCGTGGCTCGTTTGGCCAAGGCTCTGCTTCAGCAGATCACGAATTTTGTCGTCGTCATTCATCAGGTTTAGGCTCCGGCGTATTAGCTCTCAAAGGGAACGGCTTGTCACAACTTCATCTCAGTTGCTCCCGCAAGACTCGCACTGCTCGAAACACTCGCAGTTTCACCGCACCCACCGAAATGCCCAACGCTTCGGCAATTTCCTGGTACGGTTCTTCTTCAATCAAGGCCAGCGTGGCTGCGACCCGCAACTTGGGCGGCAACTGTCGAAATGCGCGATTAACCCGCTCCCGCACATCTCGCTGCAGGCCCGCGTCCGGCAACTCCGCCGCCGGCACATCTTCCGGAAGCGGCTCCTCCCGCCGCATCCGCTTCAAATGATCGATCGCCGCATTGGTCGCAATCCGCCGCGCCCAGGCTGTGAAACTGCGCCGCGGATCAAAACGCGCCCGCGCCCGGTGAATCCGCCAGAAAGTCTCAATGGTCAGATCCTCGGCGGCCCCGCGGTCTCGCACCACGCGCGCGATCCAGCGAAAGACTTCCCCTTGATGCTGGCGGAACAGAGTCTCGAAAGCATCGAGGTCTCCATGCGCGAACCGTTGCAACAGCTCCGGGGGCTGTTCCATTTGCCTTCCTGTATACGCTTACTGGTAGAGGCGGGGAAAGGTTACATCGAGTCGGCAAGTGACGGAGCTGCGCTCAACCGCTTTGTGGAGCAGGTACAAGGCAATAAAGTTTCTAGTGAACGACCAATATCGCGCGTGTTTCCCGTGGCAGGCCGAAAATGCGTTTGATTCAGAGATCGGGCATCGCGAGCATAACCGGCTCGCCAAGCGAAGCGACCGCTAAAGCTTCTCTCCCTTGGCCAACTGACCCGGTAAAAGGAACGTTTTGGGATACTTACCTTCGCCGCAAAGCTTGAACGAGGCAAATTCCTTGCACCAAGGGCCCTCCGGGACATCGGGCTTTGATTCCATCCAGAGTCGCAGGTGATCGAGGTCCTCTAGGCTGATGTTGCGGTCGTGCATGCGCTCGGCCAGATGGTCACGAACGGCGGCGGGGAGCCGCGACCAGGTCTCGATCTTCATTCAATCCAATCCGACGACTATTCGCCGAAGACAAGGCGGCCCAACTCGTCTCCCAACTGCTTGACCTGCTCGGGGTCGCTGGCGGCACGGAATCTCTCCGCCAACTGGAAAAAGGCTTTCTCTTTTTGCTGTTGGGCTTCGATTCCCTGCTCGATGAGTTCGACTAGCACCCGGTTGTCGCTGAGTGCGCGCTGCCGCGCCAAAATCTCGACCTGCCTGGCGATCTTCGGCGGTAAGGTCACACTTCGTCGGACGTGCTTTACGAGAGCCACTTTTCCTCGTGCTCTCTTTGCGGTTGGCATGGATGGCACCAGTATACACCATTATGGTGCATACACCTGCCGGCAGCCGGCAAGCGCGAGAAAACGGGGCAGCCCCCTCTCCCAGTCGAGTTCTCTTGCGCAACGGGACACCCGGCCGGCCGCCCTCACGCCCTCAGTGCGTCAAGGGTTGGACGATCACAGTCCGCGGATTCGTGATCGAATATGGCGACCCCGGAGCCATTGCCAGCTTCGTCGGAGTAATCGTGCCCACGTAGAGTTTGCTACCGCTGATTGCATAGAGATGATTGGCGTTGTCCCAAAACATCTGGTAGATCGGATCTTTCGTCAGCAGGCCGGTGTAGTGTGTGACAGGATTTGCACCGTTGAAATGAAAAACCTGCAGCCCCTCATGGCCCGCCACGACGAGCAGTTGGCCCGAAGGCGACATTTTCATGTCGTAAGGGCTCTTGATCATGGTCGCCGGCATATTTTTATAGGTGTTCTTCGTATGGATGTTGCCGTTCGCGTCGGCAGTGTAAACCGCAATCTGCAAAGGCCCTGGGGCGCAGCCGGGCGGGTTGGCGGGTTGCTCGAGAAACGCAAGATTGTTGTTGGGATCCGCCACCGTCAGGTCTGGATAATAAACCCGTACTCCAGGCGGAGGCTTCGGCACATCGAATTGCATGTTGATGAGGCTGAGAAGTCCGCTGTTCTCGCGCTGAAATCCGTAAAAGCCGGGGTACATGCAGGCCGACTGGTCGACCGAATATGCGTAGACGTTATCGCCGATAAAAAATGTCCCCGCGTAATCGCCGGGAAATGCACCGGTGACGGTATCGCCCAGATAGTTGAGGGCCCCGGAAGAATTGTCCACGGCGAAAGAGGCCGTAGTGTCATTGGTGTCATCGTCCTCATCCATCTCGTAAAGGTCGCTGCCAGTGTGGTCAAAGAACAAGTTGAACATTCCCAGGCAGGTGTGATCCGGCTGCGAGCACGGGGTTGAAGTTACGTAGCTCAACGCGCCATCCGGCCCGATCTGCAAGGTATCAATAATCGGAGGGGCCGAATTGTTCACCGCCATAAGGTATTTTCCGTTCACCGCCATGGAGTCGGCGTTCTCCGCGAAGGGTGAGCCGGAGATGGGAGTGAGCGCGCCGTTCGCGCTCGCCGAATATCCGAAGATAACGTTCGGCTCTCCATTTCCCGGGCTGCTGGATACATAAACATACGCCACCGGCGTGCCAGGCAGATCGGCTTGTGAATCTGACGACGGCAAAGCCTGCGCGGAAGCGGACGCGGCACTCAATACTGCACCAAGAAAAAGGATCATGAAGGACTTGAACATCGGGATTGACTTCGTTCTGTTGCGTGATTTTCGATGGCGGGAGACATCGCTAGGTTGTCTGGGTAGAGCGAGGTTCCGCACCCCGAAACCCGCCACCGGCACCGCAGGGAGTTCTCTCCCGAGCACTCGACAGCAGCGAGTGGGTGCGAGTGGGTGCCCTGCTCCTTCGCGTTCTTTGCGAAGGGGCGGGACCCCGCGTGCTTGTCAGCGGGTGCCCCTCTCATTCTTCACACATCCCCTGAGCGAGGATTCTGCAACAATCACGTGGGATCTGTGGTGGGTTCGGCACAGAGGAGCGAAGCGGCTTCCAGCGAGCGAAACAGGTAGCGGCCCCGTAGCTCAGCTGGATAGAGCACCAGGCTCGCACCTCGGAGGTCGTGAGTTCGAATCTCACCGGGGCCACACCCTGGTTTCACGTTACGAAGGTACGTTTGCCCTTGACACTAGACTGCGCGGGAGAGAGACTGCAACTGTAAGGTGCGAGCCTGGGCTCTTTGCTCGGGAGAGTTTGAAAGGCGACCGTGAGGTCGCCTTTAGTTTTTTGTCCGTCGTCCTTGGGGGCAGCGGACGCTTCGCGAAGCGAAGCCGGCGCGGAGTCGAATGGATTCCTGCACCGCCTGAACCCGGCACGAACCACGTGGGGACAGCCGCCCTCGGCTGTCTGGCGGAGGGAAGCTCCGCAGCCCGAAGCCCCTGACCAACGCCGCAGGGGGGCACGCAGGTTAGCTCGCTTGCGCTACGCGGAACCTGGGACACCAGGCCAAAAGCGGGCTTGAAGGGGCCACCGGCCCGTCCGTCAGTCCGCAGCGCCCTGTACCATGGTCAACGACGGTCTGTAGATGAAGGGAACCCAGAATTCCGGCGCCTCTTTTGATCCGCGTCTCTCAAAGAACCCCACTTCCACAAGCTGCTCGGCGATGTCGGCGGTTTGCTGTTCGCTGATGCCCCAGACTGAGGCGAGAGATTGTAGCCGCTGGAGCGTCTTTTCTCCCTCAAGTTTGATGACATACCGCCGTAGGTCGGGATACTCGGCGAAGAGGGTCTGTTCGAGTCGCACTTTGGACACTTCTGGGAGGGCGTTCTTGATGGCAGGTCGCGAAAAAAGGGTCTGGGATTCCGCGTCAACGTTCCCGAGCTCCACGCGCTTTATCTCTTCGTCCCGCGTGGCATTCAGAAAGTGAATAAGTTCTCTGGGTGCGTTCTCGCGGGTACCGTCGCTGGTGCGGCCCAGTATCCAATCAAAAGCAGTCTTGGGTTTGTTTGGGCCGACCTCAACCTGGTCAGGGAGAAGTTTCTCCAAAAAAAGGTTCTGGCCTTCTCTCAAGACGGCATCGCGACCCATGCTCACGTAGTCGAGTAGCTGGGACGATTGTGCTGCACGCCTCACGGCCAGATTCATCAGAGAAGGCTTATCCCATTTGATGGTTATGTGCCGCGTTATGTGGCTCGCTTCCCTGAATCCTTGCTCGACTGTTATGCGACGCCAGATGTCAGTTCGAAGGAATATCTTTAGCTTGATGTGGTCGCGTCCGAGCAGGTCCAAATACACCTTGAAGAGCGCTCGCAAAGCGTTCGCCTCGAGGCTTACTGACTCGGCGAAAGCGACGTCGAGACGATCCATCAGAATCCATACTGTTAAGTTCAGCTGCGATAGTGCACCATTGGCCCGCTCGAAAAGCGAGTCGACCGAGACGTGCCCTCTCATGGCGTCTTCTGCTGCTGGCTCGTGGAATGTTATCTTTCCCCCAAAACCAATTGGGGATCCAGTAACCGGATCAACTTTCACATCTCCTTCCAAGGCTGTCGGGGGCCGACGCACATACTCTTTGACAGCCCGCAGTAGCGCTTCCAGTCCCTTGCTCGGGTTCAGGAGGTGGGCCCCGACCAGCGCATCGATCACTTCCCTCGCCGATGGATCCCTAGGAGAGTAGTCGCGGAGAATGCTTCCAACGAGGGTCAAGAAGTACAGCTTCCAAAGGTTTACAAACTCGCTCTCGGAGGTCGGTGGATCCTGAACAAGGTCCTTGAAGACTGTCGCGCCCCGAGGATTCTCTCCCGACACCATCACGATGTTCCGGTCAAAGAAGGAATCCGCTCTCTCGAGAAGCAGGGCGTACAGGGCGCTCTTCCCCGATCCTTTGGGTCCGTACACCACATCGATCTCGCCCGACGAAATCCGCCTCCATTGCTCCGTTTCTACGAAATACTTGGCGAGGTCTCTAACCTCTTCCTCGGCCACCCGTTGACCGAAATTCAAGCTTTGGAGCGCATCCTTGCGCGTCGTAGGCATAGAAACCTTGATTTCCTGGGGATACTCCCGAAACCCGACTGCTGGGGGAGACAAAAACATACTCCGGGGGTCGAGGGGAGTCAAGAGGCGCATTCAGCAATCAGCGCTCGGCATCGACGAGCGGGAACGCCCGTCTTCCATTAAGTCAAATGCAAAAGCAGATTCCTCTCCCATCCTCGCCGCTTCGCGGCTGCGGATGGTTCGGAATGACAAGAGATTTTAAAATTCGGAATGTCAGACTCAAAGAACCTGCCGAGCTTCGCTCGGCTGCACGCGCGAGGACGCGCGCGCCTACATCAATCCAGACCCAACTCCTTCCACTTCCTATCCACCAGCGCCTTGGTCTTTTCGTCCATGAGGATCTCGTCTGGCCAGGGGCGGGTGAAGCCTTCGCTGGGCCATTTACGCGTCGCGTCGATGCCCATTTTCGATCCGTAATTGGGCAGGCGCGAGGCGTGGTCGAGCGAATCGACCGGGCCTAGAGTGAATTGTATGTCGCGCTCGGGATCGATGTGATTGAGCGCCTTCAGCGTGACTTCGCCGATATCCTGCACGTTGACGTCTTCATCCACCACGATGACGCATTTTGTAAACATCGCCTGGCCGAGCGACCAGACTGCGTTCATGACTTTGCGCGCCTGGCCAGGATAAGACTTCTTGATCGACACGATCATCAGGTTGTGAAAGACGCCCTCGATCGGCAGATTAATATCAACCAGCTCGGGAATAGTAAGCCGCATTAACGGAAGGAAGATGCGCTCGACGGCTTTGCCCATCCAGCCATCTTCCATCGGCGGCTTGCCGACGATGGTGGTCGAGTAGATGGGGTCTTTGCGGTGCGTGATGCAACTGATGTGGAAGACGGGATATAGATCTTCGAGCGAGTAGAAACCGGTATGGTCGCCGAAGGGGCCCTCGCTGCGGAGTTCGTCGAGGTGAACGTGGCCCTCGAGAATGATTTCGGCGGAGGCAGGAACTTCGAGATCGACAGTCTCGCACTTGACGAGTTCTACGGGCTTCTGGCGCAGGAAACCGGCGATCAAATATTCTTCGACGTCGGGCGGCGCGGGAACGATGGCGGCGAAAGTAAGAGCTGGGTCGGTGCCGATGGCCACGGCGACTTCCATCTTGCCGTGGGGCTGGCCCTCGACGAGGACCGATCCGCCGGAAGAGCGAGCCATGAGATCGACCGCAGATGTAGGCGCGAGCGTCCCGCTCGTGCCACCGCCGCCCGCGTTCATGCCGCTTGTCCCGGGTGTGCTCGCTCCCGCACGGGCGGGGGCGCCCGCGCCTACACTCGCGCGCAGCGCTTCGCGGTAATGCTCGGCACCTATTTTCTGGCGTTGCCAGTGCATGCCGGTGGTGTGGCCGTCATACACCTGCATGCGGTAGCAGCCGACGTTGCGCTTGCCGGTTTTCGGATCGCGAGTAACGACGCACGGCAAAGTGATGAAGCGGCCGGCGTCTTTCGGCCAGCATTTGAGAATTGGAAATTCGTCGAGCGAGAAGTTGTCGCGCTTGATGACTTCTTTGCAGGGGCCGGTGGCGACCGTCTTGGGAAAGAATTTGCCCATCTCGGCCAGCATGGGCAGCATTTTTACTTTGTCGAGGAAGCCTTGCGGGGATTTCACGTCCATGAAGGCGCGAATGCGCTCGGCGACTTCGTCGAGCTTATCGACTTCAAGCGCCAGGTTCATGCGGCGGGCGGAGCCGAATTGATTGATGAGCAACTGCGCGCCGGGATGGCCTTTGAGGTTCTGGAAAAGAAGAGCCGGACCGCCGGGCGCTGACTGTGTAGCGCGGGCGCCCCCGCCCGCGTGCTTGCTCTTCGAGACCCGGTCGGCGATTTCGGTGACTTCGAGAATAGGGTCAACTTCAGTGCGGATTGTTTTCAGTTCGCCGGCGCGTTCGAGAGCGCGGATCCAGTCGCGTAAGTCGTCGTAGGCCAAGAATCCTCCGGAAGACGAGATTCTAAACCACGGGCCACGGATTGGCACGGATGAACATGGATAAGGCAATGAAAACGCATAAACGCAGAGGGCGCAAAGAAAACCGCAGAGGGCGCGGAGAAAACCAGCCCACGGATGAATACGAATACCGCAAGTCAACCCTGCTCTTCTCCGCGGCCTCCGCGGCGTTCCTCTGCGCCCTCTGCGTTAATGTTTTTTCCTAATAAAGATGACAAACTTTTGACACGGGCCCATGAGCGTCCGGGACGCCAGCCTGCTACACTGCATCTGATCAGCATGAAACGGCGAGTGGTCATTACCGGCATGGGCGCGGTCAGCCCCAACGGCGTGGGCAACGCCGCGTTCTCGCGCGCGGTGCTGGCGGGCGAGAGCGGAGTGCGGCGGATATCGCGCTTTGATCCCTCGGAGATTGCGGTGCAGATTGCCGGAGAAGTCCGTGACTTCGACGAACTGGCGTGGGTGGAAAGGCGCGACCGCAAGCATGTTTCGCGAGTGCTGCCGCTGGCAATTGCGGCGGCTACGGAAGCTTTGAGCGACGCCGGCCTTGACACCGCTTCCCTGCCCCTCGAGGAAAGACAGCGCTTTGGCGTGATCATGGGCTCGGGCGGCGGATCACAGGAATTTACCGAGGAACAATACCGCCTGTTTTTTCATCAGCAATATAAGCAGATGAGCCTGTTCTGTGTGCCCACCGGCGTAATGGGATCGCTTTCGAGCGAACTGAATGTGCGCTTCGGGTTGCGCGGCGCCAGCCATATCATCACCACGGGATGCACCTCATCGACCGATGCGTTCGGCTATTCCATGCGCCAGATTCAGTCCGGGCGGCTCGACATGGTCCTAAGCGGCGGCGCGGACGCGCCCATCGCTCTCGGCATCGTGAAGGGTTTTCTTCTCATGAAGATTTTGACCGACTCCTGGAACCAGACGCCGGAGCGCGGTTCGCGGCCGTTTTCGGTGGATCGCGACGGCTTTGTGCTGGCGGAGGGGGCTTGGATGTTTGTGTTGGAAGACTTCGAACATGCGCGAGCGCGCGGGGCCAGGGTGCTGGCTGAGGTCTGCGGATACGGTTCGACTTGCGAGGCCTTTCATCGGGTGCGGTTGCAGGAATGTGGCGAGGAACCGGCACGGGCGATTGGCTTGGCGATGAAAGAGGCGGGAATCGCGGCGGACGATGTGGATTACGTGAACCTGCATGGCACCTCAACTCAGCTAAATGACCGCATCGAGACGCGGGCGCTGAAGCTGGTGCTGGGAGAGGAAGCAAAGAACGTTCCCATGTCAGCGTTGAAGTCGCAGATTGGGCATCCGCAGGGAGCATGTGGGGCGGCGGGAGTGGCGGCGACGATTGTGGCCATGCGCAACGGACAGCTTCCCCCGACGATCAATCTGGAGACACCCGACCCCGAATGCGATTTGGATTATGTGCCGACGGCGGGGCGGAAGCAGGCGATCGAGCACGCTGTTTGTAATTGCATTGCCTTTGGATCGAAGAATTCAGCCCTGGTGCTTAGGAATGTGGCGTAAACGGGGCCGGTGTTCCGGCTGCTAGGCTTTCTTAGCGGCCATGAGTGACATGAGAGCGTCGACGTTTCCTCCGGCGCGTTCCTGGTCGGCGAGGTCAACTCCCCAGAAATTGCTTTGCATATCGACCGCCTGAATTCCGGCCTGAACTTCATTGGGGTTCATTCGCTGCACCCAGACCACTTTAAAGTTGGCCTTCTTGGAGCCGCGCTGCAAAGAGATGGTCTCGCCGGTCTTGAGTTCGGTGCGCAGGCCGCCGATGCGGGCGCCAACATAAGTAAGGTCGAAGGTGTGGGCGAGATGAGTGGCGCCGGAAATCGACACCTTTACGGGGAGGACCATCTTGGTCCGTTTGGCTTTGCGCTGCTCGGCGGCCATGGCCACTTTATTATGTCGGCGCAGGGCAGGGGCGAGAAGATTACCAAGGTCACGGGTGTGGAGCAGCCGGCAGGGCGCGGTTCTAGGAGCTTATCAGGTGCAGTACGGTGCCTTCGACCCTGGGCCAGGCCTGGGAATGGGGGTCGATCAGGTCATAATGACCGGCGGTCGAAATCTCCAGATAGTGGACGTCTTCTCCCTTCTGTTTCTTTTGTTGAGCGTAGTTGCGGCTCAGGTAGGAAGGGACGACGTCGTCGGCGGCGCCGTGGATAAGCCACTGCGTGGTGGAGTGCGCAATAGAGAGCTCCATGGGATCGGCGTCGCGGTAGCGATCAGTGACCTGGCTGGGCGTGCCGCCGAGAAATTGGACGACTGCGTCGTCGCTGAGGTGCAGCTCCCGGCCCTGACGCAGGTCAACCACTCCGGCCAGCGAGACGACTCTTTTGAGCGAGCTTTCGTGCGCCGCCAGACAGAGCGCCAGTTGGCCTCCAGCGGAATGTCCCATCACAACTACTTTGTTCGGGTCCAGGCCGCGGCGCTTGCTGAGTTCGGGCAAGAAGCGATAGGCGCTGCGTATGTCTTCGAAGGTGCCGGGCCATCCACCGCCGGGGTTGCCGACACGGCGATATTCCAGGTTCCAGGTGGCGAGGCCTTTCGCGGTGAGCGCGGCGCACAGGTGGCCGGCGTGGGCGAGGTCGTACTTGGCTCTCCAAAAGCCGCCATGGATGTTGATGACGATCGGGAACGGTCCTTTGCCCTTGGGCAGGCGAAGGTCGCCGAACTGATTGGGGTCGGCGCCGTAGGCTACGCGAGCGTCGGCTGGAGGCGGCGGCTGAGTAAGAATTGACTCGGAAGAGGACATGGCGAATGAGCGGGCGAACGAAGAGACCGGGAGGCTGAGCGCAAGGCTCAGGAGACGCAGGGCATCACGGCGAGTCGGATCTTTGGTCAAATTGCCTGTCAGTTCCCTGTTCTCAGTTGCTATTCTTTAAGCTTGAGTTTGGATTTGTTCTCTTCCAGAAACTCGCGGAGTTTCTCGGATGCGTCGAGCAGGCGCTGCCACTGCTCATAATAAAGAGTGACCGGGAAACGGCCGAGGCCGTAGACGCTGACTCCGCCTTTTTCGCCGACGCGGAATTCCAGGCTGCCGGTGCGGCGTGGACTCTTTTCGAGTTCCGCCAGGCGGGCTTTCAATTCTTCATAAGTCGGTTCTGCCATAGGATTGCCTCAACTCCATCATAGAAGAATTTCTCTAATCTAGAAACGCCTTCATGCAGAAAACGCTGCCGCCGGATTTCTCGAATTCGGAAGTTTCCACCACAATCGGACTCAGGCCTTCTTGGGCGAGAATCTTTGACAGGTTTTCATTCAGGCGGGGAGTGAGGTAGCGTCCGTTGACGACGATGCCGTTGCCCATGAACTGCACCGCCTCGGCGCGCGAAATCTCATGGACGCGGGAGAAGCCACTGCGAATCGAAAGCAGCGAAGGCGGCGAGAAGGCGCCAGGATAGATGAGGGCAGCATCATTATTCAGGGGGCAGAGACAGGTGTCGAGGTGGTAGCAGTATTCGTCGATGAGTTTGAGCGCAGTGACGGGAAATCCCATGGGCGACATGGCAACGGAAAACTTGTCGACTCCGCCGCGGGTGGAACGAAGTCCGTAAGCCGCCCAGATGCGGGAATGGTCAGGATGCCATAGCAGGTCGCCGTGGCCTTCGAGATAATCTTCGCCCAGAGCCAGATCGATGACGCGGTATCCGCGGGCGCGAAACCAGTCCACATAGAATCTCACTTCCTGCTGGCGCGAGGGGTAGCGCATATGGCTGGGCACGACAAATGGCTCCCCGTTCCTGGCCTGGCCGACGAACATGGGGTTGGCGGCAAAGACCATGTCTTCAAGATCTTTGACGGGATCTATGAGTTCTACCTTGAGCCCCGAGTTCTCCAAAGCGCGCCGCAGGTCTTGCCATTGCTGATGGGCCTTCTGGCGATCGATAGGCCGTCCCATGTGCGGGTTTTTGATCTCGCGCACATCGAAAAACGTCGCCCTGCACATTAGGACCGTCTTGGACATAGAAGTATAGAAGTAAAGATGATAGCGGTTGATGGGTTCAGATTGCTATGCGGGGTAACGCTGCCGAGGTTTCGGCAGTTCTTGGATGGTTTCGTCACGGCGCTGGCTGGTGCGGACCCATCTGTCTTCTACCCTGCAAGATTCGCAACGGCTTGCACGCTTTTCCTTTGCCGGAACCCTGGCCCAAGACATGCAATCACACAGCGAACCGAACCAGCCATCATGCTGAAGAAATGCGCCAACCCGGGATGCGACAAACCCTTTCGCAGGCTGGAAGATGGGAAGCTGTTTCTAGTGGAAGTTGAAGCCTCGCCTACCCCCCGGACGGCCGGCGAAGGCGGGGGCCTCCCTCAACTGCAATATTACTGGCTGTGCGATCTCTGCGCGCTGGTGTTGACGTTATCGTTTGAAGCTGGGCGAGGTGTGGCGGCGGTGCCGCTGGCCCGGCCCATCGGACGCAGGCTGGCAGCTCTGGCACGCACGGGTGAGGTTGTAGCCACTCCCTCAAACCGGCACCGGCCACAGGCTGCACTTGGGAGCATCGAATGAGACGTCAGGCCCCACGGTACGCGGCGCGCATTCCGGCATGCACCATTTGCGGTGACGAAAAGCTGTCCACCGAGGTGTGGTTTCTAGTCACGGAGAACCGCTGGGAAGACAAGCTGATCATTTTGCAATGGCATGACGAAATCGCCGAGCGGGAAGGAATATACGGGGCCTGCTGCCCAGCCCATGTCGAGGAACTAGTGATCCACTGGATGACCACCGGCAGCCTCGATTTTCCCTTTGCAACCACCGCCAGTCCAGCCAGGGTGAGGCTCCGAGTTCCCCTGTCTTTTCCGCCCCTGACCGGAGAGCCGGATGTTCGCGGAGCGCGCCAAGTTGGCGAACTGGCGGTGCATCGCGAAAGCATGGCGCGCCTGCTCAGCGAGAACCCCGATTCGCTGCAACTTATTCTCGACGAACTGACCCGGGCATTAGAGCGCGAGAGCCGGAGCGATGCTCGATTCCAGTCGGGGGAGAACGCCGTGTCTGGGATTCTGCGGCCGGCGTAATGCGCTGTGTGCATTGGATCCGGAGCTTTTCCCGGCGTTGCCGGAGAAGCGACGTTCTCCGCTAGTGAGTATTCCGTCATCCCCTCGGCAAGATCGCGAAAAGGACGCGAGAAGAATTGGTTATCCGCGCAGAGTGTGGGGGCTGCGCTCGCTCACGCAACTTCTTGCGCGACTGCCTCTCGTTTTGCTGGCAGAAGCGCTAACAGGACGCCTCCGATCACAAGGAATAAGATCACATCGGTAAAATTCCTGTGGACTGCGTGAATCCAGGCTTCCACGGTTTGAATAGCCATCACCCCGCCATGGGAGATGTTCCACCAGGCTACCAGAGCAATCATGGAGCGATGCTCAGATGGTCTCCTTGCGGCCATGAGTAGAAAGACCCCGACCGGAATAAAGAAGCTCAGAAACATCGGCTCGACCTCGTTCTTCCCCTCCAAAAGCCAGCTGGAATGCCGCAGGTCCATATATAGAAAATAAATTATGGCCAGATTCAACAGCCCCACGATCACCAGGACGATCTGTGTCAGGCGTTCTCTTTTCACATTGACCTCATTTGAGCGAATTTTGTCGCGAGCCCGGCAGCCTCTCACGCGGAGGATCCACAAGGTAGCACACAGGAATAAAAGAACAAAATCTGCAAAGGCGCTGCTGATCCATCGCGTGGAGATACTCAAACCACACAATCAACTTTCCTCAACCGGCGATAACGCTCATCGACCTCTGCCGTCCGCGGGTCGCATGTGGCCTCCAAAGGCATGCATCGGTTGGGCGTTCTTGAGCAATCCCGGAGTTAAGAAGAAGTGATCCCAGCTTCCGGTTGGAGGAGGACCCGCTCCGAACTAACTGCGTCTTCGCCCCCTGACCAAGTCCACGCCTGCCAGATGATAACCGAGGTGCACACAGTCTCGATCGTGGCGAAGAACACGTACGCTGGAAAAGTGGGGTTCCGAAAGTCGCCGTTAGTCAGAGGCAGAACGAAGGTCAGCAAACCGTTTACAAGGGTCAGAATGCCGCCCGCGATGATATTCGCCAGCCGGTTGGCTCTAAACGGAAGCAGTCGACAGGCCGGAATCATGGCGATGGGTATTTCCATCAAGACCGCTGAACCCAGCAGAGCCCATTGTGGAAGGTGTGGGGCTGAATTCGGCGAGCCAACGAAAGCGTACAGGGCAAGCACGTCCGCATACAGGTAGTTTAACAACGCGAAGATCCAGAATAGAGACAACCGCTCCTTTGTGTCATGCATGTCAACCTCCTGGGGAATAGTTACGATCCGGCGGCGGAATAAGTTTCAGAGGCGCAATCAAATCGCCGTAGGCAACGACGAAGCCTTCTGAGCTTCTTTCCATGCACGCCAATCTCTGGTGACGGATCCCGCCATGTTTTTGGCGGCGGACAAAAGTTCCACCGGCTTCATCCCATCAAGGTGGCGGCTGATACTCCGGCGCGCTCCGCTGGTTCCCAGGTGGATGTTGGCGGTCTCCCATCCCATGGCAAAAAGCAGCCGAATCTCGTCCCGATTGCGTGGCAAAACTGCCAGCTCGATGCGCGAGCAGTGCGGCGAGAGCCGGCGAACGATCCAGGAACCACGAAGCTCGACAAACGGATCAGGATCGCGCACGGCGCGGTCGAGGATGGTCTGGTAGGCGATCTTTCCCTCCTTTCCGCCAGCCCAGCCAATGGCGGAAGGCGCCAGAGCCTTGGCCTCGCGTGCAACCCGGGCACCGTGACATAGCGCGAGGGCCACGACGCGCACGTGGCCCAAGCTTCCCAAACCCGCGACCCGTCGCACAGTCCGGTAATCAAGACCGGGCTCCGGCATCAGGCGATCGAGTGCTTCCCGCAGCTTGCGAGGCAGCTTTCCAGGTACTCTCGGCAGCGCGTCCATCTTTGCCCAGAAGTGGACCGGGTCACGCAGTTCGCCGAGGGCAAGCAAGCGCAACCACTTATGCTCTTCTTCCAGAACGAAGGGACGTCCGTTTTCTACCAGTGATTCGCGGTAGCCGTCGAGAAGCGCGGAACATGCCTCCTTCGTTTGAAGGCGAAGATGGCCTTCCTTCGCAGCCAAGATCGCACTGGCCGCCAGCCGTACCAGGTCGTTGGTATAGGGAAGGATTCCGGCTTCGTCAAAATCGTTGACGCCCCAAACCAGCCGGCCCTCGATGTCGCGCCAAGTCCCGAAGTTCTCTACATGGAGGTCGCCGACTGCGAGCACCCGGGGTGCTTTGGCGAGATCGGAACAAACCTCCGGCCAGACCTGCATCCAGCGATAGAAGGTGGCACGGAAAAATGGGAAAGGCGACTCCGCCATGTGCTGATGCTTCAGGCGAAGGTCGGGCCTCACCAGGGTGGTTTGCTGACCCAGCCAGGCTTCATAGCGGCGGGTTGCTTTGACGATATTCATGCCTCGGTGGGTCAACATAGAGCGGCACTTAACAAATGTCAATGTGGTGGTGGTGAGGCTCGGTTTCGGACGTTAAATCCCGCTAACGAACATGGAGCCTGCGGTTGCTGGGTCGAACACCTATCGAAAGAAGACATTTAGCGACTAGGCGGCTTGGCCGGATTCTTGCAACGAGGTACCTGATAGTCTGGGCGTCTCCGCGCGCCAGGAGGCTTCTTGGTATGCAAACTGAACGCATCCGTCAAACGGTTTCTGGTCCACTGAGTCTGGAAGATATTGAGAAGTTTCAAAAACTGGGATGGACGGCGACAGCCATCGAGTGGCAGCGCGATGTGCCGGGCTCCGAGACGACGCCGGCAGTCGAGGAACCTCCCTATGGTTTGCGCGTCGGCGATGACTGTTTGAGCTTGGAGGAGAATCCCGACGAGGCCAGGGTTTTGGTGACCATGATGGAGCTGATGATTCAGGATGGGCCGTATTCGTCGATTGCGCAGGAACTCAACCGCCGTGGGTTGGCGACGCGAGAGGGCTCGAAGTGGAATCCGGTGTCGGTGTTCAAGATGCTCCCACGGTTGATTGAAGCTGGGCCCAAGATTTTCTCTTCCGAGGAGTGGAGCCGGCGGCGGCAGCAGGCGCGGACGCGGAAACAGAGCCTGCCGATCTAGGGCCTGAAGCCACTCCCGCCCTTTTTTTCGATTGACATAGCCCACTGCTGCTTGATAATAGCCAACCGACAGGAGGTCGATTCTTATGATGAAGCGCGTTCTGTTGGCAGGTGTGCTGGGGGGCATCGCGATGTTCGTTTGGTCGTCGATTGCCCACGTCGCGTTGTCGCTCGGAAACACCGGAGTCAAGGAGATTCCGAACGAGCAGAGTGTTCTGGCCGGGATGCAAACTCAAATGGGCGCAGCGTCCGGGCTCTACCTTTTTCCGGGGATGGGTCTTGGACCAAACCCCACGCGGCAAGAAGAGAATGCCGCCATGCAGCAGTATGAACAGAAGCTGGCTGCGAACCCGTCGGGACTGTTGATCTATCATCCACCCGGGGCGAAGGCATTGACGCCGGCTCAGCTGATGACCGAATTTCTGACGGAGCTGGCCGAGGCTCTGTTGCTGGCCGGGCTGCTGGCGCAAACCAGTATGGCAACCTTGGCCTCGCGGATGGGATTTGTGATCGCGGCCGCGATCATGGCCTCCATTACGACCAATATTCCTTACTGGAATTGGTATGGGTTTCCCACCAACTACACTGCGGCGTACATGGGCATTCAATTAGCCGGCTACCTGGTGGCGGGGCTGGTAGTCGCGTCGATCTTGAAACCAAGGGCGGCGCCTCAGCGAACATTGGCGGTGGCGGCGTAGCCGTCTGGCGGCTAAACAAATAGCGGCCGGCTGTAATATCCTGTTCAGCAATGACTCGCGAGATGCTGGTTGACTCCCGCCAGGAGATTCTGCGGATGGCGGCCCGGCTGTTCCAGCAGCAGGGCTACGATGCCACGTCAATGAACGACGTGGCCACCGCCCTCAAGGTGAGCAAGGCCGGCCTGTACCATCACTTCCAGAGCAAAGATGAGATTCTGTTCGAGTTGATGAATCACGCGCTCGACATCACTCAGGAGCGGGTGGTGGACCGGGTGCGCGGCATCGCCGATCCGGAAGAGCGGTTGCGCATGCTGATTCGTTTACACGTTGACGTCATTCTTAGTGTTCGCGACCGTGAGATCACGGTTTTGCTGCACGAGAATCACCCGCTGCCTCCGTCGCTGCGCAAGCGCGTGAATGCCAGAAAAAAAGAATACGTTCACTTCGTGGAACGGCTGGTGTCTGAAGTGCAGCAGGCGCGGCAGTGGAAACGAACCGTAAGCCCGCGCGCCGCGACCCTGGCCCTGCTGGGAATGATCAACTGGATTTACCAGTGGTACAAACCCGAAGGCACCTTAAACAGCCAGCAGATCGCGGCGCAATTCACCGAGATATTTTTCGGCGGCGCCCTGTCCTAGTCCCGCAATCGAACTCTCCCTCGTTACTCTGGTAATGTTCCGGTAACGTCGCATCTCATTCATAATGACGTTGCAGGCCGTGAGAGTTATGTACTCCTCACCTGTTGTCACCCCCGGACGACGGCCGTGGAATCGCAGCAACCGCAAACCCACCTATGGACACCGGGTCCGACAAGCCAGAAGCGAAGACGACGGCCAGTCTGGCGCTTTAGCCCGGCTCTATAAGCACGTCCTGGAAATGATCTCCTCGCAGGCATCGCTTCCGCAGGTCTTGGAGGGGTTGTGCCGATTCATGGAGCAGCAATTTCCCGGGATGCTGTGTTCGGTGTTGCTGCTTGATTCCGAAGGTAAAACCCTGCGTCACGGAGCTGCTCCCAGTCTTCCGATCGCATACTGCAAGGCAATCGACGGAGTCTCCATTGGTGCCGGCGCGGGGTCGTGCGGTACGGCGGCGTATACCGGGAGGCCGGTGGTGGCGAGCAACATCGACAGCGACATTCACTGGAAGGATTACCGGCAGTTGGCATCGTCTCACGGCCTGAAGGCGTGCTGGTCGACCCCGATTTTTTCGCGTTCAGAGAAAGTGCTGGGAACGTTTGCGGTTTATTATCGCGAGGCGCGCGAACCCGATCCGCAACACTGGCGGATGGTGGAATGCGCCACTCATCTGGCGGGGATCGCCATTGAACGCGAGCGCTCGGATGCCAAGCTGCGGGCCGCTGAGACCCGGTATCGCACCTTGGTGGAGCGGCTGCCGGCCATTACATACATCGCCGAGGTCGGCGTCTTGGGCCCCTGGCACTATGTCAGTCCACAGATCCAATCGATTCTGGGATTCTCTCCCGAGGAGTGGAAGCGCGACGCTTCGATTTGGGTCAATCAGATTCATCCTGACGACCGTTCGCAGGCCTTGACGTTCGACGCTCAGTTCATCGCGAACGGGGGTAGTCTGAGCACCGAATATCGCATGCTGAGCCGCGAAGGCAAGGTTTTATGGTTTCGTGATGAGGCAGTGACCCTGGACGACGGTGCAGGACGTACTCCGCTGATGCAAGGCGTGCTTTACAACATCAGCGAGCACAAGCATCTGGAAGATCAGCTCCGTCAGTCGCAAAAGATGGAAGCCGTCGGCAAGCTGGCGGGAGGAGTGGCGCACGACTTTAACAACCTGCTGATGATCATGCAGGGCCATCTTGAGAGATTGCAGCGCCACCTGAATCCCGACGACCTGTTGTATCCCGACGCGCATGGAATCAAAGAGGCGGTCAGCCGTGCCGGCTGTCTGACTCACCAGTTGCTGGCTTTCAGCCGCAAGCAGGTACTGCAACCCAACCTGCTCAACATGAATACCGTGGCGGGCGAGGTCGGCAAGATGCTGGAGCCGCTGATCGGCGAGAACATCGAGTTAAGCCTGGAATTGGCCCCGGATTTGTGGCAGGCGAAGGTCGATGAGCGGCAATTGGAACAAGCCATTCTCAACCTGACGCTCAATGCCCGGGACGCGATGCCCCACGGAGGCAAGCTCACTATCGCCACTCGCAACGATGAAATCAGCACCCCACAGATGCAAGCCAGGCAGGGCACGGATTCCACGCCAGTCCGCCCGGGAAAATACGTCGTGCTGACGGTGAGCGATACCGGAATCGGCATGGACGCCGAAACTCAAAGCCACGTCTTTGAGCCTTTCTTCACTACCAAGGAGTTGGGCAAAGGAACCGGCTTGGGCCTGGCCAGCGTCTATGGAGTAGTGCAGCAGAGTGGCGGGTGGGTTTCTTTTCACAGCCAACTGGGACACGGCAGCAGCTTCAGCATCTACCTGCCCGAAGCCGGTGGTGAGTCGGCATTTCCGGCCACGCAACCCAGTTCGGTGCGGGAAGCCAAAGTCACGGAGACCATTTTGGTGGTCGAAGACGAGGATGAAATCCGGGACATGGTCCGGGATTATTTGGAGCGCAAAGGCTACACCGTCGTTGCGGCCAACAACGGCAGCGAAGCGCTGGAAGTGGCGTTGCGCTACAAAGGCTCGATCCACCTGCTGTTGACCGATGTGGTGATGCCGCAGCTCGGAGGTCACGAACTGGCGCAACAAATCAAGGGCATGCGGCCGCGCATCAAGATTCTGTTCACTTCGGGATATCCCGAACACGCCGCCTCGCCTGAAAAAACTGCCGGCCCGCCCGCAGTGATTCTGCAAAAGCCGTATCCGCTGAATGAATTGTCCACCCGCATCCGGCAGATCCTGGATGCTCGCGAACCCGCAGCGAGCCTCATCGCGGGCGCGAACTAGCCTGCGGTTTCGTCGAACTCCACAGATCGACCTCAAAACGAAACAGGTGATCGCGGCACAGGTTGAACGGCTGATCCCGAACCATCCCTAACGCCGGGAGGACTGAGTTTAAAAGGCGCGGACAAGAGGGTCCGCGCCACGCGGTCATAACCTAGACGAACACCTCGCCCGGCAGGCGGGTCAGGGTTCGGGAGGCCAGAGTGTTTTGGATTACGCGCTTGGGCCGATCGGAAGCCGACGGATCGATTTGCATGCGCTGCATTCGCAACTTCAGCGTGCGTTCAATATTGCGCAGCTCGATGACTTCGACACCGCTCACAATCGAAGACGCGCGGCCTTGCGAGCCGGCGCGGCCGGTGCGGCCTACGCGGTGAATGAAGTCTTCGGCCATTTTCGGCAGATCGTAGTTGATGACGTGGGCCACGTCATCCACATGCAAGCCGCGGGACGCGATGTCTGTCGCGACCAGCACTTGAAAGCGGCCTTCCTGGAATCCGCTGAGGGCTTCATTGCGCTGCGATTGCGAGCGGTCGCCGTGAATCATGGCGGCATTGAATCCCTCTCGCGCCAGTTCCCTGGCAAGGCGTTGCGCGCCGCGTTTGGTGCGGGTGAAGACCAGAGTCTGGCCTTTCTCCTCGTACAGCAGATGGCGCAGAAGGTCCGGCTTTTCACCGGGACGGACCTCGTAAGCTTTCAGCGCCACGCTTTCCGCGGGCTTGAGCACGGAGCCCAACTCCACCCGCACCGGTTGGCGCATGTAGTCGTGAACCAGCCGGGCTACCGACTGCTCGAGCGTCGCCGAGAAGCACAGCGTCTGACGGCGCCGCGGAAGGATTGCGACAATACGCTGAATGGCAGGCAGAAAGCCCATATCCAGCATGCGGTCGGCTTCGTCGAGAACGAGAATCTTGATCTGGCGCAGGTCAACCAGGTTGCGGCTGATGAAATCCTGCAGCCGGCCGGGAGTGGCAATCACCAGGCCCGCGCCCACGCGGATGCCCTGAATCTGCGCCTTCTCATTGACGCCGCCGATTACCAGCGCGGCTTTAGGCGTGTTCTTGTTGCGCAAAGCTTCGTACTGTTCGTGGACCTGCATAGCCAGTTCGCGCGTCGGCAGCAGCACCAGCGCATTCACCTGGCGGGCAGGTTCGCGCATCAGCATTTCGATGATCGGGATCAGGAAGGCGAGCGTCTTGCCGGTTCCTGTCTGCGCCGTGGCCAGTACATCTTTCCCTTCGAGGGCGGGCGGAAGCGCCTGCGCCTGTACCGGGGTGGGGGTTACGAATTGAGCTGCCGCCAGCTTCTGCTGCAAGGCAGCAGACAGGGGCAGTTCTGAAAAAGTAGTCATTTAAAGTGTTTTCTTTCTGGAGGGGCCGTTTGTCACACAGTCAGACACACGTCTGTAAGTATCCACGCCACTCACATTCATTTTTAGATTTGGCGCTGAACTGAACGGCGGGCAGGAAAAAGCGGAGATGAATCTGATCCAACTGAAGGACCACCGCATTGACGAGCAAACCGAGCAAAAGCGTCAA